>JBFMAI010000023.1:0-344401 GCA_040755725.1 Planctomycetota bacterium
CTCGTCGGTGCATTGCGCGGAGAGGATCGTCGCCACGAGCAAAGTGTAGGCGCTGTCATGGTGCAGCGCGCACGTGGCGGCGGGGTACGCGGCCCGCAGCCGCTCCAGCAGCCGCCGCGCGCGAGCCAGTCGGTCGGCGTGCGTCTCGCGCTGTCGCCGGCCACGGGACGCGAGGGCCGCTTTGCGCTTTGTCGGTTTCTTCGTTTGGCGAACAGCCTTGGCCATAGCTCTTGCTCCTTCGCGTTCCTGGGCGGGAGTCGGCGCCACGGATCAGAGCGTGAAGCGCCAGCGATCGCCGCTCTCAGGTGCGCTCGCTGGCGCTTCGCGTTCGGGCGTCGGTCACCCCGGTGCGCACGGTCGCCCGACTCCGACTTCTCAGCGCTCGTCCGGCTCCAGCGGCCCAGCGCTCGCCCGGCGGGGCGTCGGGGGGCACCTCGGGCGCCGGGGCGTTTTCCTCCGGGGGCGGCATCTCACCGCCCACCGGCACGAGTCGCGGGCTGGCCTTCAAGTCGATCTCGAACTTGCCGCCGGGCCGGGAGGCGACGAATTGTGTCAGACTCCCCGCCCCGCCGGCCCAGGGTGGGTGGATCGGTTTCCGCCGCGGGTCGCCTGATGGTCTGGTCCGTCCTGCCCCGCCCCGGGCTATACTATGGCCATGCTCGGGCAGACGACGCACGTCTCGTTGTTGCGACGGCTGAGCGAAGGGAATGACCCGACGGCGTGGCAGGAGTTTCACGACCGCTACGCCGAGTTGATCAGCGGCTTCGCTCGTCGGCGGCAGCTTCAACCCGCCGACTGCGAGGACATCGTGCAGGAAGTGCTCTTGGCGCTCAGCCGCACGATGCCCGGGTTCCGTTACGACCCCGGCCGCGGGAAGTTCCGCTCGTACCTGAAGACGATCACGCTGCATGCAATCTTTAAGCGGCGGGCGCGCGAGCACGGCGAGGTGAACCTGGAGCACATCGAGCAGGCCACGCGGGCCGCGGCCGACGAGGAGGACGTCGAGGCCGCGTGGGAGGCGGAGTGGCGGCAATACCACTTGCGGCAGGCTATGCGGACCATCACGGCGGAGTTCAACGACTCCGATCAGCAGGCGTTTCAGCAGTACGCGATCGAGGGGCGCGGGGCGCAAGAGACGGCCGCCGCCCTGAATCTGAGCGTCGACCAGGTGTATCAGGCCAAGTCGCGGATTCTGCGGCGGCTGTCGGAGCTGGTGGAGCAGCAGGTTCGGGATGAAGGTTGAAGACCGGGGGTCGCCATGAGTGACGGGTCCACCTGGTACCAGGACGAGGGGGCGCTGCTGTCGGTCCTGCGGCAGGCGGGCCGGCCGGCGGTGCCGGTGCCGGCGATCCCGGGGTACCACGACCTGCACCTGCTGGGGCGCGGCGGACAGGGCATCGTCTTCAGCGCCGTGCAACGGTCGACCCGGCGGCGGGTGGCGGTCAAGGTGCTGCTGGACGGGGCGTGGGCGTCGGAGTCCCGCCGGCGGCGGTTCGAACGCGAAATCGACCTCATCGCGGCGCTGCGCCACCCCAACATCGTCCGGCTGTATGACAGCGGCGTGACCGAAGCCGGATTCCCGTACTTCGTGATGGAATACCTGGACGGGCAAGGGTTGGATAAGCGCCTGTTGCCGTCCCCCGACGGCCCCGGGACCACCAAACCGTGGCCGGTCCGCCGGGCCCTAGAGCTCATGGCCAAGGTCGCCGAAGCGGTCAACTACGCGCATCAGCGCGGCGTAATTCACCGCGACCTGAAGCCGAGCAACATCCGCATCGATTCGGCGGGCGAGCCGTATGTCGTGGATTTCGGCTTGGCCAAGACCGCGCCGGACCCCTATGCCACCGACCTGACCGGCGAGGCGGCGATGAGCCAAACCGGGGAGTTCATGGGCTCTCCGCCGTGGGCCAGTCCGGAGCAGGCGGAGGGGCGGCCGCACGCGACGGACGTGCGGACCGACATCTACGCGCTGGGTGTCATCACGTTCCAGCTTCTGACGGGGACGTTTCCATATCCGGTCAGTGGGGGGCTGCCCGACGTGCTGGAGCACATCCGCCACACCGAACCCCGCCGGCCCAGCACTCTGCGCCGTGAACTGGACGACGAGGTGGACACGATCGTGCTGAAGTGCCTGGCCAAGGAGCCCGATCGGCGGTATCAGACCGCCGCCGAGCTGGCGCGCGACTTGCGCCACTACCTTGCCGGCGAGCCGATCGAGGCCAAGCGCGACAGCGCCCTGTACACCCTGCGCAAAACGCTGCGCCGCTACCGCACGGCCCTGCGCGTGTCGGCGGCGATCGCCGCCGTGACGCTGGCGGCGGCGAGTCTGACCCTGGTGCTCTGGCTGCGGGCCCAGGCGGCGGAACAGCGGGCCGAACAGCAGCGTGCGGAAGCGGAAACGGCCCGGGACGCCGAGCAGGTGGCGCGGTCGGTGGCCGAACGCGAAGCCGCGCGGGCCCGCGCCATCAACCGCTTCCTCGTTAACATGCTCAGCACGCCGCTTGACTACGGCCGCGAAGCGCGGGTGGCGGACGTGCTGGACCAGGCGGCCCGCGAGCTCGATGCGCAACGGGACCTCGAACCGGGCACGGAAGCGGGCCTCCGGGAGGCGCTGGGCAACGCCTACGCCAGTCTCGGTCTGTATGAGCATGCGGAGCCGCAACTCGCGCAGGCGTACGCACGCTGGCAAGTGCTCCAAGGCGAGCTCGGCCCGGAGACGCTGCAAGTACGGGCCGGCCTCGCGTGGCTGCGCCGCCAAACCGGCCGTCTCGACGAGGCGGAGGCGCTGTTTCGCCGCCTGCTGGAGGATCGACGCCGCGTCCTCGGCGACGAGCACATCAACACCACGCGCACGATGAACGATCTGGCCTACGTGCTCGAATTGCAGGGCAAGCTGGACGAGGCCGAGTCCCTGCACCGGCGGGCGCTGGCCAACGTGCGCCGCCTGGTGGGCCCCGAAGCCCTCGACACGTTGACCAGCATGGGCAACCTTGCCAGCGTGCTGGCCGCCCAGGGCGAAGTGGACGAAGCCGAGGGCCTGCTGCGGGAGCGTCTGGAGACCGCCCGGCGTGTCCTGGGACCGAATCACCGCGACACGCTGCGGGCCGCAGGCAGTTACGCCCAAGTCCTCCGCCTCCTAGGCCGCTACGACGAGGCCGCGCTGCTGGCCGGTGAAGTGGCCGACGCCAATCGGCGGCTATTGGGTGACGACCACCCCGAGACCATCGTGGCGCAGGTCAACCTGGCCGGCGTGCTGTCCTCGGCGGGGCAACTGTCGCAGGCGGAGACACTCCTGCGCGACGAGCTGGCGCGGTGCCGGCGCGTGGCCGGGCCGGCCCATCCGAACACGCTGGGCGCTCTGTCGAGTCTGGGGCAGGTCCTCAATGCCCGGGGCCGCTACGCCGAGGCGGAACCCATCCTCTTGGAGGCCGTGACAACGGCCCGGCGTGTCTTCGGTGGCGACCACGCCGAGACGATCTACGCCTTGGGCAATTTGGCCAAGGGCCTCCAATTGCAGGGTCGGTACGCGGAGGCGGAACGGCTGTACCGCGCGGTCCTGGCCGCCGCCCTTCGCCACCTCGGTCTGGACCACCCGGACACGCTCAGGATCACGCTGGATCTCGGCGCCGTCTGGGGCGAACAACAGCGTTTCGACGACGCGGAGCTGCTGATTCGCCGCGTGCTGTGGTTGCGCCAGCAGCACTTGGGCCCGCAGCATGGCGACACGCTCGACGCCCGCGTGCAATGGGGGCTGCTCTTGTATCGTCGCGGGGATGCCGCGGCGGCGGCCGCGGAGTTGGAACCGACGGCGGCAGCCCTGCGGCAAGCGCTGCCGGAGGGACACTGGTACGCCGCGTACGTTGCGGGTTGGGCCGGGCGTGCCCTGCACGCCGCCGGCCGAGATGCCGAGGCTCGTCCGTATCTGGAGCGCGCCGCACGACAACTCCAAACCACGCTCGGCGCGGACCACCCGCGCACACGCGAGATCCAGGAGGCCCTGAACTTGTTGGAGGCGACCCCCTGACCCCCCTCCCTTCCAGGGAGGGGTTGGGGGAGGGTTGGAACCCGCGGCCGGTGGCCGGCTCCTGGTTCTCCGTCTCCCGCGCGCCGGGTCTCTGGACGGCCTGTTACCAGCGTCCGCCGGCCAGCACGTGGATGCACACCATTGCCCGCCCCCGCCTCAAGAGCGCCGGTCGACCTGGCCCCCGGGCCCGGGGAGCACACACACCCGCGCTCAGCCCCCGCCGCGGCCCGCGACGAAGCTGATCTCCGCGACCACGGGGAAATGGTCGGAGGGGTACCGGCCGTCGCGCTGCGCGCGGTCCACGTCGGCCGTCAACGTCCGCAGCCGCCGATTGACGAGAATCCAGTCGATGCGCCCCACCCCGGGTTGCCCGGTGAAGGCATGGTACGTGCCCACGTTGCCGGCCGCCGCGTGTGCATCACTCAACTCGGCGAGGTCCCCGCGACCCGCGGTGAGCACGCGGTACGGGGCTGATCCCGGCGGGCAATTGAAATCACCAAGGAGCAGGATCGGTAGCCCGCCGAGCGACTCGACCAACCGCCGCAGCAGCCGCGCCGACTCCAGGCGGGCTTGCGCGCCGCGATGATCGAGGTGCGTGTTGACGACGTGGATTTCGTGCCAGGGCGCGTCGTTGCAGCGCAGGCGGGCCCAGGTGGCCATCCGCGGCAACGCCGCGTCCCAACCCACGCTGCCGGGCTGTGTGGGCTGGTCACTCAGCCAGAAATGGCCCGCCTCCAAGAGGGTGAGGCGTTGCCGCCGGTACAGGATCGGGACGAACTCGCCGGCCTGTTGCCCGTCGTCGCGCCCGACGCCGACGAAGCCGTAGTCGGGCAGCGCCGCCCGCAACTCGTCACCTTGCGACGCCAGCACTTCTTGCAGGCCGAGAATGTCGGGGGCGTGCGCTTGAATGGTGGCGACGACCACCTCCCGCCGCGGCGGCCAGGCGTTGACGCCATCGTCGGCGTCCGCGGTCCGGATGTTGAACGACATCACACGGAACGGCGCCGGGGCGGCACAGCCCGTCAGCAGCCCGACCAGGACCGTCAGTCCGCCCAGCCGCCCGATCCGCGCCATGACCTACGCTCCGTTCGGCGTTACTCGCACGTGGCCCCGGCCGCGATCAAACCGCCTGGGCCTTTCCGGCGGACACCGGGCGGCCACGCCGTCGCCGGATCGTACCACCGCTCCAGGATCGCCTGCCAATCGGCCGCGTCGCGCGAGGCGACGAACGCCGCCCGCACCTCGCGCGCATATGGGTGTAATTCGGCGTACTTGATGCCGAACTTACGCAGGACGCGGGCGGCCCGCCCGGGCCCCTGAATCGCCGCCGTCAGCTCGAAGTGGTCGCGGATCATGCGGCCCTGCTCGGGGACACTGGGCGGATCCGGGAGCGGTTGGCCCGCGAGCAGCGCGCGGGCTTCACGGAAAATCCACGGGTTGCCGATGCACCCGCGGGCCACGGTCACGCCGTCCACGCCCGTTTCGGCCAACATCCGCCGAATGTCCTCCGCGGTGAACAGGTCGCCGCTGCCGAGGACGGTCCGGTCGCCGGCGTGCCTCTTGGCGCGCGCCAGGAAGCTCCAGTCGCTGGGCCCTCGGTAACGCTGCGCGACCGTGCGGCCGTGAAGGGTGACGGCGGCCAAACCCAGCTCCCAAGCGGCATCGAATACCTTGAAGAAGTTGCGCTCGCTTTCCGGCGAGTCGTCCAGTCCACGCCGCATCTTCACGGTCACCGGCACGGTCGCAGGCACCGCTTGGCGGACCGCCCGCATGATCTCGATCGCCGTCGGCGGGTCCGAAAGCAGGAACCCGCCGCGGCGCCGCCCGAGCACCTTCTTCACCGGGCAGCCGAAATTGATGTCCACCACGTCGTAGCCGCGCTCGACCAGCCGGGCGGCCGCCGCCGCGAAGTGCCCGGGTTGGGCCCCCATGAGTTGGCCGCCGACGGGGTGATCTTCGGGCAGCAGGGTGCCCAGGAGCTTCTCACGGGCCTTGGCCGATTCGGCGACCGATTTGTCGAGCACGACCTGGTGCAGGGCGTACGAGGCGCCGCAGCGTCGCGCCAGCAGTCGCATCGCCGCCGTGCTGTAACCCGACAGAGCGGCCTGTACGACGGGAAAGTCGAGTTCGAGGGGGCCGATTTTGAGCATCGGCCCGATTATATTGGCTTGTCGCGCTACCGCCCTCCCGGCTGTCCTCGCGAGGTCACAATGGGTCGCAAACCGCCCGCCCCTAATCGCGTCCACCTGCTGGCTCACGCCAACCCGCTGGGCCCGGATGTGCCCAGATTCGGTTTGCAGGACGTGAGCGGATACATCGAGTTCGTGCGCCGCCACCTTCCGCCCCCGCTACGGGTAACGTGCAGCCCGGCTGTCCTCAACGCGGTCGAGGAGCCGTGGAAAGGGGGCCGCACCGATGATGCCGCCCGCGTACGCGACCTTCAGCAAGCCCTCAACGACCCGCGAACGCTGGCCATCGTGGCACTCAGCGGCGGGGCGTATTTCTCGCGGATTCTGCCCGATCTCGATCTCAGTGTGCTCGCCCGACGCACAACGCCGCTATGGGCCCTCGGCTTCAGCGAGATGACCAGCCTGGTCGGCTGGGTGGCGAGCTATGCGCAGGGGCGCGGGCTGTACTGGCTGTGTCCGAACTGGGTGGGATCGCGGCTGCGACCGCCGGAGGCGGCCCGCGCGGTGCTCGGCGAGTTCTGGCGCACATTGCCGCACGTCCTGGCCGGCCGGGTGCCACCCGATGCCTCTCATCTGCACTTCGGCCCGCTCACCGGGGAGCTGGTCGCCGGTCGCGCGGCCGACGGTCGCGTGCGGCTGGTCGGCGGCTGCCTGTCCGTGTTGGCGGCCCTCGTCGGCGGGCCGCTCGGGCGGCGCCTGCGACCCGATCGCAAGTGGCTCATCCTGGAAGACCTCAAGGAATCGCCGTACCGCATTGACCGCCATCTCGCGGCCCTGAAACTGGCCGGTTGGTTCGAGCGCCTCGCGGGGCTGGTCATCGGCGACTTCCACATGCTACACGAAGATACGCAGCCGGCGGTGCTGGAGCTCCTCCAGTACCACTTGCCGTCCGATCGCAAGGTACCGGTGGTTCGTACGCGCTCGTTCGGGCACGTGTGGCCGATGGCCCCGGTGCTGCTGAATCGGCCCGTGCCGCTGGAAGTGCGCGGCCACGACGTAATGATCCACGCGTCGGGTTTGCGCGCCGAAGGCGGCGATGCACCCCTGACTGCGCCGGCCGGCGATTGACAACGCGCGGCCACGGCCGTATCAGCGCGGTCGATGGCCGACGACACGCCGCGCATCACCGTCGTTCTGCCGACGTACAACGAGCGGGAGAACCTCGCGCCGCTGGCGCAACGGCTGTTCACCGCGCTGGACCCGCGGCAGGCGGAGTTGCTGGTCGTCGATGACGACTCGCCCGACGGCACGGCCGCGGTCGCCGCCGCGTTGGCGGCGACGTACCCGGTGCGCTGCCTGGTTCGCCGTGGGGAGCGCGGCCTGGCCACGGCGGTCATTGCCGGACTGCGGGCCGGAGGCGGGGAGCTGCTGATCGTCATGGACGCCGACTTGTCGCACCCCCCCGAGGCGATTCCCGCGCTGCTGGCGGCGCTGGATGATCCGGCGGTTTCGATGGCGATCGGGAGCCGCTTTGTCGGCGGGGGCCGGGTGGACCTGCACTGGCCGTGGTACCGCCGCCTCAACAGCCTCGTGGCGCGGCTGCTGGCGCGGCCGTTGACGCCGGTGCGCGACATGATGTCGGGCTTCTTCGCGGTTCGGCGGCGCGAGCTGCGTTTGGAGGGACTGGACCCGATCGGCTACAAGATCGCGTTGGAGTTGATCGTACGGCACCGTTGGACGCGCGTCGTCGAGGTGCCGATCACGTTTTCCGAGCGCGCCGCCGGCCGCAGCAAGCTCGACCTCGCCGAACAACTGCGGTATCTGCGGCACCTGGCGCGGCTCTACCGCTTCGTCCTGCGGCGACGCGGAGCGCGGACGACATGATCGTCACCAACGACCCGCCGCGACGCCCGTGGCCCCCGGCGTGGCGGGCCCTGTTGATCGTCGGCGTGGTTTACGGCATCGCGGTAGCGGGGGTGGCCGCGTGGCGGGCCGACAGCACGAGCGATTTCCGCGATTTCTGGGAAAACGCCGTGCATTTTCGCCAGACCGGCGAAATCGCCGCCGACCTCGGCGTCCACAACTACCTGCCGTTCTTCACGATTTTCATGCTGCCGTGGGGTTTGCTGCCGCTGCCCGCCGGGGCGGCCCTCTTCGCCGCGTTGTCGCTGGCCTTGTTCGCGGTCACCGTCGTCCTGGTCGAGAACCTGCTGGCCGACGTGCCGTCGCGCGGCCCGCGCACGGCGATGTGGATCGCGGCGGCCCTGATGCTGCCCTACGTTCACTCCTGCGCCGTCCTGGGCAACGTCGGCCTGCTCGTGCTGTTTCTCGTCGTGGCCGCGTGGTTCCTGGTGGAGCGCGGACGCGAGTGGCCCGCCGGCGCCGCGCTGGGCCTGGCCGCCCTCATCAAGCTCCTGCCGGGCGTGCTTATTGTCTTCTTCCTGCTCAAAGGCCGCTGGCGTGTGGCGGCGGCCGCCGGCCTCGTCATGGCGGTCTTCGGCATTGGCGCGCCCGTGGCCGCCCTCGGACCCGCGACAACGTGGGCTCAGCACGAGGGTTTCTATCGGCGGGCCCTCGTGGAACACTCGGCCATCCAGACGCTCGCCGCCGAAAAGCCTCGCAAGACGCTCTACAACAACAACGCCCTGCCGATGGTCCTGCGGCGGCTGCTGTCCCCCGTCGACGCGGCGCCGGGGCGCCCCGGCGGACCGCTGCTCGTCAACGTGGCGGACCTGCCACCGCGCGCGCGCGTCATCGTGTACGCGGCGCTTGCCGCCGGGCTGGTCGGCGTCAGTGTGGTCCTCACCGTGCTCCGGCCGCGCCGCTGGCCGCCGGAGGGGGCGCAGGAGGTGGCGCTGCTGCGCGGGCAGTATGGGCTGTGGTGTTGCCTGATGCTGCTCGTGGCGCCGCTGATGTGGACACACTACCTGCCGTTGGCGTACTGGCCGCTGGCGTGGCTCGCCGACCGGACGGAGCGCTCGCGGCGGGCGGGTCGAACGGACCGAGTGGCCGCCGCGGCGTTGGTCCTCTGGCTCGTCGCCGCGGCCCTGCTGGCGTGGCCCCCCGCCCGGGCCGCGGGGGCCCAACTCGCGGCGGTTGTCGTCCTTTGGCTCGCGGTGGTCGCGGCCCAGTTCCGCCGGTCGACATAACAGCCCGTTGAGAGTGCATGACGCTGGACGTATGGGTCCAGCGCCGCACCGGTGGCCCCGAGGGTGCCTGACTGGGAGGTCCGGCGCTATTGACTCAAGCGCCTCCGATCGTTCCGTGACGGGGGTGACAGAAGCGGCCCCGCGGTCGGGCGGAGTCGCGTCGTTGACGCCGACCCGAGCGCGGGGCCTGGGGTTTTCGTCCGACCGTCGAAGCGCTGGTCAACCGCGGGCTACGGGCACGGAATCGGCTGGCCGCCGCCGGAGGCCAGCAGCGCGACGAACGGGTTGATGTCGCCGAAGCCGTTCGCCCCGCCGTACTGCCCGTCGCCGTTGATGTCCGCGTTCTGCTCGGGGCAGTTCGGGTACGTGGCCTTCCACTGCGGCCAGTTCGACAGGGCGAGCACGAACGGATTGATGTCACCAAAGTCGATGAAGCCGCTGCAATTCAGGTCGCCGCGGCAGATGTTCGGGCCGCCGACCGTGAAGCTGAAGCTGGCCTGCGTCAGGTTCAGCGTGGCCGCCGTCACGGGTGAGAATTGCGGCGGCGGGTTGACCGCGGTCAGGACGTTGGCCAGGGCGTTGGTGAGGCGGAACGTGTACTGACCGGGGGCGGAGGGGGCGTTGAACGATCCCGACAGGACCACCTGCGGCCCGGACTGGCCGATGCCGGGATCGACGTTCGGATCGGTCCCGAAGATCGCGCCGGCCTGGCCGAAGGTGTTCTGTGCCCCGCCGATCTGCACGAGGTTCTTGGAGCCCGCGTCGCCGCGCTGCACGCCGATGTAGCCCGACGCGGCCCCGCCCTCCCCCGGGTTCGTGATGCCGCCGGGACGGTTGAAGCCGATCATGGCAGCGGGGATGGAGGCCGGGTTGCCGGGGGGAATGTCGAGCTTGCCGGGATTGGCCGCGTCCTGAACCAAGTCGCACGAAATCAAGGCCAGACCCTGATTGTCGCCAGTCGAAACGGCGACCTTGATCGTCCAGTCGATGGTCGCTCCGGGGGACACCTGCTGGCCGGCGGCGGACGACTCCAGGATCAAAGTCACCGTTCCGTCGGCCCAAGCGGCCGACGCCACGACGATAACGATCGAAATGTACGCCAATTTGGTTAGCATGGCCTTCGCCTCCAGCTTGGCTACTACGTCGCCACAGAACCCAGCGCACCACACGCCGCTTGTAGTGTAGCACGCGGGCGGCGGTGCGCCAAACATGAAATCTGTGACGTAACCATTTATAGCACCGCGTTTTACAGATGAAATCGGCCCTCGGTTCGCGGCCCTGGCCCGCCGCGTGGTAGGCGCCGACCACGCCGACCGTCCGCCTCGGCGTCGAATTGGCCGCCGCGCGACTTCCGTGCTAGCATACGCACGGGGCGACCGCGCGGGGGTGTTCGGGGCCGCCCAGAGGAGTCCCATGAACGACCTGACCCCGCGCGAGATTGTCCGCCAGTTGGACCGCTACATCGTCGGGCAGGACGACGCGAAACGGGCGGTGGCGATCGCTATCCGCAACCGCTGGCGGCGGCTCCAGCTCCCGCGCCCGCTGCGCAACGACGTGTGCCCCAAGAACATCCTGATGATCGGACCGACGGGCGTCGGCAAGACGGAGATCGCCCGCCGGCTGGCCCAGCTCGTCGAGGCACCGTTCATCAAGGTCGAGGCGACCAAGTTCACCGAGGTCGGCTATGTCGGGCGGGACGTGGACAGCATCATCCGCGACCTCGTCGAGCGGGCCGTGGTGATGGAACGGCAGCGCGCCGCCCGCAGCGTCCAGGAGCGCGCCGTCCGCGCCGCCGAGGACCGCATTCTCGACCAGTTGCTGCCGGGGGGGGAGCACGACGATAGCGGCGATGAGGACCAGGCGGAGCGCCGCCGGCGGACACGCGAGAAGCTGCGGGCGCAACTGAAGGCCGGCGGGTTGGCCGAGCGCAGCGTCGATGTCAGCGTCGACGAGCGGTCCGTACCGACGCACGTGATGAGCCACATGGGGCTGGACCAGATGGGGCCGGAGTTCGAGCAGTTCCTCGAACGCGTGATGCCGCCGCGCGCCCGCCGCCGACGCCTGCCCGTGCCCGAAGCGCTCGAGCTGATGACGCAGCAGGAGATCGACCGCCTGATCGACCAGGACGCCTTGCACCAGGCGGCGGTGCGCCGCTGCGAAGACTCGGGCATGGTGTTCATCGACGAGATGGACAAGATCTGCGGCTCCGGGCTCACCGAGGGCACCGGGCCGGAGGTGTCGCGCAGCGGCGTGCAGCGCGACCTGCTGCCGCTGGTCGAGGGGACGAGCATCAGCACGCGCTACGGGATGGTGCGGACCGACCACATCCTCTTCATCGCGGCGGGGGCGTTCACGCAGGCGCGACCGAGCGACCTGATGCCCGAGCTTCAGGGCCGCTTCCCCCTCCGCGTCGAGCTGCACGACCTGACGGCGGAGGACTACCACCGCATCCTGACCGAGCCGGAAAACGCGCTCATCAAGCAACAGATCGCGTTGATGCAAGCCGAGGGCGTGACGCTGCGGTTTACCGACGACGCTATCGTCGAGATGGCGGAGATGGCCTTTCGGGCGAACCAGATGCTCGAGAACATCGGCGCCCGCCGGCTGTACACGATCGTCGAGAAGGTCATTGAGGAAATCGCGTTCAGCGCGCCCGACGCGGTGAACAAGGACGTGACGATCGACATCGACTACGTGCGCATGCGCCTGGCCGACATCCTCAGCGACGAGGAGCGGAGCCAGTACGAGCTGTAAGCCGCGCCGCGGGCGCTGCCGACTCCCCGGTGACACGGTGTCGCCGTGCCGGCCCCTGTTGTTCACCCGAGCAACCGCACAGACGCAGCGAGCGCGGAGAGCGCCGAGAGAAGAACGGCGTCACGACGATGCACCCCCGGACGGCCCGCTGTCTGGCATTGCCGGCCTTCCACCTGCACTCTGCGGTCTCAGCGGCCCTCGGCGTGTCCGCGGTGAATGCCCCGGGCTAGCCCCGCCGGCCCAGCACGTCCATCAGCCGCGGGAAAACCGTCACCACGCCGGCGGCGACGCGTGCCGCCAGGCTGGTCCACACCTCGGGCTTCGGCCGCCGCAGGCAGCGCACCACCGCGTCGGCCACCTGCTCCGGCCGTTGCAGCAGCCAGCGGGGCACGTGGTCGAACACGCGGGCCGGGTCAACCGGGCGACCGCTGCGCTCCGCGGAGCGTTCAAAGAACTCGGTGCGGGTCGTGATCGGATGCACCGACGAAACCTCGATGCCGTGCGGCCGCAGCTCCATCCGCATGGCGCGGCAGACGTGGTTCTGGGCCGCCTTGGTCGCGGAGTAGGCCGAGAAGTTGATCATCGTGAACTTCGCCACGGCGCTGGAGCACATGAGCAGATGACCGGGGCGCTGCTCCGCGAGCAGCCGCCGGGCGGCCTCCGTGAGCAGCTCGCACGCCGCAAAGAAGTTCACGTCGAAGATGTGGCGTAGATCGGCGTCGCTGACGAGATGCGCGGGCTTTTTGAAGCCGTAGCCGGCGTTGGCGAACACGACGTCGAAGCGGCCGAAGCGGTGCTGCGCGGCGTCGAGGAGGCGGGACGCCAAGCCCCGCTCGGTCACGTCGCCCACGACGCTTTCCGCGCTGCGGCCCGCGGCCCGCACCTCTTCAACGACCTGGGCCAGTCGGTCTTCCCGTCGGCCGTGAAGGAGCACGTGCATCCCCGCCCGGGCGCACGCCCGTGCGGTGGCCGCTCCGATGCCGGAACTCGCCCCGGTAATGAGGACAACTTGATCGACAAGACGGCTTGCCATGATCGGGATTCTAGTTGGCAGACTCCGGCGCCGCAGTGGGCGCGAGCTGCGTCGCCGGACCGGCGCAGCCGACTCTCAAGATGGGTGGGTTTTTCAGTTTCTCCTTGACATGGCACCCTCGTGGGGCAAGAATCGCGGTGGAGAGCAGGAGACGCGCAGCGACTGCCGTCGGGCCAGGCAAGATGGTGCGTCGGGGCCGCTGCCAGCCATTACACAAGAGGAGGAGATTTTATGCGCAAGTACCTGGTAGCCGTGCTGACATTGCTGGCCTGCGGACTACCCGCGGCCCAGGCCGTCATGATCAATTTCGAGTGGTATCCGGGCCCCGACGGCATTCTGGGTACCCCCGACGACATCCCCATCACGGCGCCGACGCTGTTCAGCGCGCAAACGGAGCAGCTCACCAAGCAGTTCCAGACGGTCGGCATCCTGTTCACGCCCGACCCGCCCATCAACGACAAGAACGAGATTCTCGACGCGGCCACGTTCACCACGCCGCCGCAACACACCCGCCCCAATATCCTGGCGTCCAGCGGGACGTTGACGATCGAAGGGCGGTTCACGATCCCCATCTTCGAGATTGGGGCGTTGATCGGGATCTCCGGCGGTGCGGACCGACTGGACATCTACGATGCGTCGAACAACCTGTTGGGTTCCATCGTGGGTGACGATCAGGAAGTCGTGTTGCAGACGGTCGTGCCGATCGATCGGTTCGTGATTTCCCCGGTGGCGAGCACGACGCCCGCCATCGACAACCTGTACTTCATCCCGGAGCCGGCCTCGTTGGCGCTCCTGGCCCTGGGTAGCCTGGCGCTGCGCCGCAGGTAAAGCCGCGCGAATCACGGGGGTAACGGGCCCTGACGGCTCGCCACCGGTTTGAGTCCCGGTGCGAGCGGTCGGGGCCTTGCTTTTGCGCTGGTTCGCGGACCGCGCCCGATCCGATAGAATCAGCGCAGTGGATGTGTTTGAGACCATCCGCGCCGATCCACAACTGGACGAGCTGACCCGGCTGCTGAAGCCGACCCCCGCCCCCGGCGCGACGCCGGGAACACAACAGGGGGTGGTGGCGGCCGAGGGCTTGTGGGGAAGTTCCGCGCCCATTCTGGCCGCCCTCGTCGCCGAGTGGCTCGGGCGCCCGCTACTCTACGTGACAGCGCATACCGACGAGGCGGACGATGTCCGTGACGACATCGAGACCGCGCTCGGCACGCCGCCGGAACTGCTGCCTGCGCTCGACACGCTCCCCGGCGACACCCGCCCCGACGACGAGCTGGCGGGCGAGCGGCTGCGGCTGTGCCTGGCGCTGCTTTCGCAGCGCGGCGCGGGGCCGCGGGGGCGTGGGGACGTGAGGACGTGCGAAAGTGAGGACGTGGGGAGGTGGGAACGCGGGGACGCGGGAACGTGGGAGCGGAATGCCGGGCCGCGATCGGCACAGGTTGCTCCGTCCCCACCTCCCCACGTCCCCACCTCCCCACGTTTCCACCGTCCGCCGGCCCCGCGCCTCGTCGCCCCCATCCTGGCGCTCATGCAGCCCGTGCTATCCGCCGAGGCGATCGCCGCGCGGTCGTATGAGGTGCGCGCCGGCCAGACGCTGGATCCCGACACGCTGGCCCGCTGGCTCGGCGAGCACGGTTTTCAGCGCTGCGACGCGGTCGAGGTACCGGGCGACTTCGCTCGCCGCGGCGGCATTGTGGACGTGTACTCCAGCGCCCACGTGGATCCCGTGCGGATCGAGTTTTTCGGCGACGCGGTCGAGTCCATCCGCCTGTTCGACACCGGCACGCAGCGGTCGTCGCACGTGCTGGAAGCGGTCCGCATCCCGGCGTTGACATCGACTGGCACGCACGGTGCGGATTCGTCCGAGGTGACGAGCTTCCTGGCCCTGCTGCCGCCGGAAACGATCATCGCCTTCCACGAGCCGACGGAAATCCAGGAACTCGGCCGCACGTTCTGGCAGCGGATGGGCGAGCGGGCGGGGATCATCCCCGTGGACGCCGTCTTCCGCCGCGCCAACGACTTCGCCCAGCTTCACCTGCACCGTTTCACCGGCGTGACGGACTGGCGGGTGCGGTTCGACGTGACCAGCCTGCCGCCGTTCGAGCCGCGGGCCGCGGATGCCCTGAGAGCGTTGGGAGAGCTGGCGGCTGAGGCGGACGTCGTGGTGCTCTGCGACAACCTGCCCGAGGCCCAGCGGTTTCGCGAACTCCTGGCCACCAACGGCGGCCCCGCACTCCGGGATGTCCGCGTCGAGGTCGGCGTCCTGCACCACGGGTTCCGCTGGGGGGGGACGGCGTACGTCCCGCACCACGAGCTGTTCCGCCGCTATCGGCAACGCCGCACGCTCCGCCGCGTCGCCCCTGCGCGGCCGATCGACAGCTTCTTCGACCTGGAAGTGGGGGACTCAGTCGTTCACGCGCTGCACGGCATCGGCCGGTTTCTCGGCCTCAAGACGATCCAGCGCGACGAGCGGACGGACGAATACCTCGCGCTGGAGTTCGCCGACAAGGCCGTCGTCCACGTCCCGGTCAGCCAGATTCACGTCGTGCAGAAGTACATCGGGAGCTTCCGCGGGCGGCCGAAGCTGAGCAAGGTCGGCAGCCTCGCCTGGAAGCGAACGAAGCAGCGCGTCGCCGAGGCGGTGACCGACCTGGCGGCGGAGATGCTGGCGATTCAGGCGCAACGGGCGCTCGAGGCCGGCATCGCCTACCCGCACGACACCGACTGGCAGCGCGAGTTCGAGGGCGCCTTCCTTTACGAGGAGACCGAGGACCAGCTCCGCGCCGCCGACGAGATCAAACGCGACCTCACGCAGCCCCGCCCGATGGACCGGCTGCTGTGCGGCGACGTGGGCTACGGCAAGACCGAGCTGGCGATGCGGGCCGCGTTCAAGGTCGTCGAGTACGGCAGACAGGTCGCCATACTCGTGCCGACGACGGTCCTGGCCGAGCAGCACTACGAGACCTTCCGCGAGCGGCTGGCCGACTACCCGTTCGTCATCGAGGTCCTGTCGCGGTTTCGCACCAAGAAGGAGCAGGCCGACATCGTGGCCCGCGCCCGCAAGGGCCAGGTGGACATCCTCATCGGCACCCACCGGCTGCTCTCGCCCGACGTCCGCTTCGCCGACCTCGGCCTGGTCATCATCGACGAGGAGCAGCGCTTCGGCGTCGAGGCCAAGGAGCGGCTCAAGCGGCTGCGGGCGACGGTCGAAGTGCTGACCATGACCGCGACGCCGATCCCCCGCACGCTGCACATGGCCATGCTCGGCATCCGCGATATCTCGTCGCTGGCCACCGCCCCGGCCGACCGGCGGGCCATCGTCACGCAGGTGCGGATGTGGGACGATCGCATGATCCGCGAGGCCGTCCTGCGCGAGCTGAACCGCGACGGGCAGGTGTACTTCGTCCACAACTGGGTCCGCGACATTCACCAGGTGGCCAATCGCCTGCGGGCGCTGGTGCCCGAAGCGCGGATCGTCGTCGGCCACGGGCAGATGGCCGGCCACGAGCTCGAAGACGTGATGCTGCGCTTCCTGCGGCGTGAGGCCGACGTGCTGGTCTCGACCAACATCATCGAATCCGGCTTGGACATCCCCACCGCCAACACGATCTTCATCGACCGCGCCGAACGCTTCGGCCTGGCCGACCTGCACCAGCTTCGCGGCCGCGTCGGCCGCTCCAAACACCGCGCCTACGCCTACGCCCTGCTGTCGCCGAAGCACCCCGTGACCGACACCGCGGCCCGGCGGCTGAAGGCGTTCGAGCATTACAGTGAGCTCGGCGCGGGGTTCCAGATCGCCATGCGCGACCTGGAAATCCGCGGCGCGGGCAACATCCTCGGCCCCGAGCAGTCCGGCCACATCGAGGCCGTGGGCTACGAGATGTACTGCCAGCTTCTGGAGCAGGCGGTCCGTCGGCTGAAAGACGAGCCCGTTGAACCCTGGCGGCCAGTCAACCTCGACCTGGGCCTCTCGGCGACGATCCCGCGCGGCTACATCCGCGCCGATCGGCAGCGAATGGAAGTCTACAAGCGGCTGACCGCGTGCCGGTCGGTCGCCGAGATCGACGTGCTGCGCGACGACCTGCGCGACGCGTTCGGCCCGCTGCCTGAAGCTGTGGAGACGCTGCTCACGCTAGCGGAGATTCGCGTGCTGGCCGCTCCCTGGGGCATCCGCTCCATCGTGCTCGACGGCCCGGACGTGGTGTTCGCAATCGACGATCTTCAGAAGGTGCAGCCGCTGTTGTCCGACGGCCCCGGCTCGCCGCGCGTCCCCGACCCCCAGACGATCCACTGGCGGCTGCCGAAGCGTTACCTCGAGTCGGCGACGCTGCTGGCGGTGCTGCGGAAGCAGCTCGGGCGCCCCGTCCCCGCCGAACGGGTTGCTGATGTCTCGCCCACCCCCGGGTTCGCGGGAGCGTCGCAGAACGCGGGGCCCGGCGCCCGGGAGACGCATTGCTGATCGCGTGTGGCTGTGCGACCACTGCGCCCACGACCAAGCCAGTCGACGACCTCTCCGACCGCTCGGGCATCTTCGGGCGTTCGTAGGACATAGTGGGCACGGATCGGTGCCAGGTCACCATCGAGGGCTACTAATCGACAGCGGACTCCCAGCCGCTGCCAGTTCGAAACGGCGCTCGGCCAAGGCTGGAACGGCGCGACTCCATCTCGGACGTGATGCACTACCAGCAACGCCGGCCCGTGCGGGTTGACCCACGACGTCGGTGAGAGCCGCCGGAACAACTCGGCGTCCCACGCGCCCGCCCATCGCGCGATCATGGCCGACCGCGCACTCTCGCGGTCGAGTTCACCGTCCTCGCTGATGAACGACGCTGCTCCGGCCAGTGCTATCACGCTGTGTACCCGCACGTCCGGACGCAACTCACCCGGTAACCCCATGGCCTCCGGCGGTGCGAAGCCCACTAACATCGCAAGCATCGCTCCCGCAGAGTAACCCAGGAGGGATACCTCGTCGGACTCCGCGCCACACTCGGGGGCCGCACGCTGAAGCCACTGGACACTCCGGTAAACATCCTCCAGTGTCTCTTTGTAACTCGCTCCGTCGTCCACGCACCGATACGCCGGGCACAGCGCCACGTATCCGTCCCCGGCGAGCCTGTCCGGCCAACCACGAGCCCACTCTGGGTCGCGCGTCAGGAACCCGGTGCCGAACAGGCACACCACGGCGCCCCGCACCGGCATACCGGCCGGCGGCCGAATCACCTCGCCGGAGACGGCATCGCCGCCCGCTCGTAAAATGGTCACGGTGTTGCGAAGCAAGGCTGGCGCCCCGTCGCCGGGTGTGCTCACTTCACTGCTTCCGCCAGCTACACCGACATGCGCGGGCGGCGCGTCACCGACGACATCCGGCAAGGCGCACACGCGGATGCCGTTGATCACGAGGGAATGACCGGAGATATCGAGCGTCCAAGGCGCTCGCAGCGCTTCGGCCGCGGGGCCGTCGCACCTGATCTCCGCGCCGGAGGCGGGGTTGATCCGCAGGGTGCGGACTCCCAACGCGGCCAGCACGGCCAGACCGTCCAGGAAGAAGCCCTTGAACTGCACTTCGGTGCCATCGGGCACGGGTTCGATCGAGAGAGTGCCGCGTGCGCGGACCTCGTCGCGCAGGATCAACTGCCGGCGGCCGGGCACGCGCACGCGGAACCAGAACGGGTCGTCGTCCAAGCCGTCGGCGAAGGCGCCGCGGGCATCCAGGGCGGCGCTCAGATCGAGACGCTCCACGGCGATTACCACATTCCGGGTAGTTTCGCCGGGCGACGGGCCTGCGCAAGCCGCGCCCGCCGCACTGGGGCGCGGGCTATGTCTGGCGGCGCAACCACCGGAGCCGATGGTGAGCACCGCCGCGGCAAAGGCCATTACTCGCAGCAGCTTGTCGAGCATGTTACTCGACGCAGTCCGGCAGCGCCACGACTTGAATGCCGGCTACTTCCAGGAAAGGTTGGCCAAGTCGGACCCTATAACGTTCGCCCAGATACTCGACGATCTCGCCGTTTGCAACGGTCCTAAACCCCTCCGTTTCCACAGGCACGTCGAGGTAGATGAGCCCCGCGGCGCGCAGCACGCTCATGCCGACGAGAAACGGCCCGCTGAAAGTGATCGCTGTGCCCTCGTTGGTGTGAACAAGCGTCAGCGTGGCTTGCCCGGAGCACGCCTCCTTCAGCGCGAAGCTGACCCCTGCTGGTACACAAAGCGAGAATGTGATGGTGTCGTCGGCGAACCCGTCGACGAAATCACCGTTAGCGCCAATCTCGACAGCGAGGCTGATGTTCTCAATCACGAGATTCACGCTCGGCCCTTCGAGCGGGCGACCGCCATCACCCACCGGCTGAGTGGTTGGGGGAGTGCCGACAGTGACCTTCCCCTCCACGGTCACGTGGTGCGCACTGAATTCGACCCGCAAAGCCCCCGCAGAGCCGTAACACGGAGTGCCCGCGGCGACGAGGAACAGCAGACATACGACCGAGATTCGCGCCCTCATTTGTAGCCTCCCAAATTGTTGACCTAGTTTCCAACAGTGAAACCCTCTGGTCCAAGTATGAATCACGGTTTATGGGATGCAAGTGAGCCCGGGCATAACGAGCGGCGAGTATCGTGGTGGGGGGTAAATGGTTTCGGTGTAAGAACTTGCGCGCGCCGGGAAAGCCGCGCCGTTTTCGCGCTTTTCTGCGCTTCTCTTGAACGTCCTATAACTGTTCGTCGAAGAAGGCTTCCCCGTGCCGTGCGACGGTGCATCCGCTGCTGTCCGATGGCCCCGGCTCGCCGCGCGTCCCCGACCCCCAGAAGATCCACTGGCGGCTGCCGAAGCGTTACCTCGAGTCGGCGACGCTGCTGGCGGTGCTGCGCAAGCAACTCGCTTGCCCCGCCCCGGTACTCCCGCCGAATGTCGCCCCCGTGTCCGCCGCAGCGCACTCCGGCGCCACCACTCCACCACCGCAAATCGCAAGAAGGTAGCGATGTGCCGCGTTGCCGACCCGCGAGCGCAAGGCTAGAGGTCGGGCTCGTAATCGCGTTCGGGCATCGAGGCTTGACAAACCGGTGAATACGGGGCAGGCTTGTGTTGAGTGGGGTGTGGAAGGAGCGTGCCCGCTCCCGCGGGCACGATTCGTGGGAGCCCACCATGTTCACACACGCTTTGTTGGGGTTGAGTCTGCTTGGTCTCCTAGGACTGCCGGCTGACCAGGTACCGGAGACAAACGCAGGACCTGCGGCGCCCCAGGGGCCGGTGGTTACAACGTTCCACGTAAGGACAGCGGTGCATTACATGGAACTGGGCTATCACTTCAACCTCATCTTCACGGGCAACTTCAAAGAACCGACTGAGTTCGACAAGGGAATTCAAGTGACTGGAATCGGGGACGGCGTATATCAACCGGGGGCCGGTGGCGCGGTCAGCACGATTCGTGACATGACGGTTCTGCTCGGGCTCTCCTCGCGCCCGGACGGTGTAACCGCACAGGCGCTTCCACGCGGTGATCAGTTGGTATACGCACCCGCCTTGCCCGCAATCCGGCTGCGCCACGTCCGCCCGATGGGTAACGGCGGTACCCGAGCACTCGTAGCCAGTGCATGTGGGGAAACCGTCGCGGAGTTTGAGGTGTCCCCGTCCCTCGTCCGCGCGGTCCATCCGGACAAGGTGGCGGCAGTTGTTGCCGAGCTCTTCGGCCACTTGCGCTTCGTCGATCGGAGCGGGGGTGAACCAGACGAAGTGGCGTGCGATCCCACGTTCTCCCAGTGCGTCACGAGCCCGACGGAAGCGTGCAGCAACCAAGGCGGGGTGTGCAGCCTGACGTATGAATGCAATCAGCAGACGGGAGCCGTGAGATGCAGCTTCACCTGCTGTGGCGTGGCGCCCCCACCAGGAGGCGGGTAGTCTGTGATGGGCGACGGAGGCGGGTTGGTCTCGGTGCAGCGGGTTCCCTGGGTGCGTTCACGCGCATGAGGCACGATGCGCGGGCGTCCGCGGGACAGCGTGGTGGGCTGTCCCGGCCACGAGGCGAGTCCCTGCCACGCCGGCGAGCTCTTCCGCTGTCACCCTGGCGGGATTCTGGCCGGGCCCCGCAGGAACCGGTCGTAACCACCTCGTGCGTCGCGGGCCGTTGTTGACCGCTCGTGAATGCGGTCTTCTGGAAAGCCGCCGCGGCAAGTGGGCCCTCTTGAGCTAAGGCGCCCCCCCGCGCGATCACCAGCCGCCGGCCAGCAGGTCCACGAAGGGGTTGATGTCTCCAAAGCCCCAGACCCCGCCGTACTGCCCGTCGCCGTTGACATCGGCATTCTGCTCCGGGCAATCGGGATGCTGGAGCTTCCATTCCGGCCAGTTCGCCAGGGCGAGCACGAACGGGTTGATGTCGCCGAAGTCGATGCGGCCATCGCAGTTGAGGTCGCCGCGCAGAATCCCCAGCTCTAGGGTCACCGTGGCCACATTGGAGTCGCCGGCGCTGCTCCGGACGCGGTAGGTGAACGAGTCGACGCCCTTGGCGCCCGGCAGGGGCCGCATGAGGCGATACGGTCCCGACTGCCCCGTGGGCACGCTGACCTGCACCGGAGACGACACGACCTCGAACGTCAGCGACACGCCGGCGTTGTTGAACGCCGCGGGCAGCTCGACCACGAACGGCTGGTCCTTCCGCACGCGTTTCGTGAAGCTGAAGGCCGTCGGGGGCTGAGTCGCGGGACTACCCGCCGCGTAACTCACCGTAATCAGGGCTGGTGCGCTGCGCACCGCCCGGCCGTCGGGAAACAGTGCCTCGGCCTGCACCTGCGCCGGTCCGGCCCCCAGCGTCAGCCCGTAGACCGTCAGCCGCCCCGATCCGCCGGAGGCCGCCGCGAGCACGCGCCCGTTCTGCACCAGCCGAATCTCGCGCGGGACGCCGCCGGCCGTCACGACGTCGAAGTTGAACGGCGTGGCCCAGTTGCCGCTGAGAGGTGCGGCGGTCATCGAGACCGACTGCCCGCGGTTCTGGACATCAAGCACGCCGATCCACCGGCCCGTTGAGCGCACGAGGGTGTTGTCATACGCCAGAACGCGGACGTCATGCCGGCCATCGGACAACGCCCGGGTGTTCACGTTGAACTTCTGCCCCGGCAGGACCGACCCTTGCAGCACGCCGTCGATCAGCAGATCGAACCCCGCGATCTGGGCCGTGGGGTGTGTCGTGGTGGCGCTCGGCGTCAGGATGACGTTCCCGGCGACCGGCCCGGTCGGCGCGTCGGGCACTTGAACGGCTGGCAGGTGCGCAAACGGCCGCGTCAGCGGATCGCCGTAGAGCAACCCCTGGAAGGGCGTATACGCGACACTACGGAACAGGGCTTCGCCCAGCGAGAGCCCCTGGAAGTAGTAGACATGCGCCCGGGCGTGCGGGAACTTACCCGGGTAGTTGCACGGCTCCTCGACCGTGCCCCACGAGCCGGCGGCCCCCTTTACTATCCACCGCGACACTTTGGTCTGCGAGGCGATGTCGAACGTGGCGGCCCAACTCGTCAGGTGGTCGCCGATCGCCCCCGGACGGATCGTCATGTTGGCGCCGTCGATGTCCGGCGCCGCCCAGCCGGTCATAATCCCCAGACAGTCGTGCCGGCCTTCCGGCAAGACCGCCAGCAATTGCTCGGCCTGCCCGCCCAGCGCGATGATCGCGTTCACGGCCGCCGGGAAGTACGGGTCGCGCGGGCCGCTGCGCAGCTCGTCGGTGGTCTTCATGAAATAGAACTTCCCCGCCGGCCGTTTCCCATCGGCCGCGACCGCCCGGTCGATCATGGCGATCGTCTCGGCGACCGTGTTACCGCGCTCGCCGGAGTAGCCCAGCATGGCTCCAATGAAGTACCGCCGCGCGAACGGGTCGTTGCTCGGGTCGCCGTACAGCCACGCCACCGACGAATCGAACGCCCGGGCCTGGTCCGTATACCCGTAGTAGCGGTTCATGTTGGTAGACCACAGGGTGCCGGTCAGGATCTCGTCGGCGATGAAGGCCGTGGTGTAGGCTGCCGAGATCGCGAACCGCCGCACGGGCGAGCACTGGTCCTGCACCAGGTTGGTCGCGTTGACATAGAACGGTGCTCCGGGAACAACGACGATGTAGTCGATGTGGTCCTCCAGCCCCGCATTGGCCAGCGTGCCGAACAGCGCGTCCAAGTTGTAGTCGGCAAACGTGTTATAGTTGGCCGCCCCCGGGGCCACATAGAGGACATTGGTGTCCGGAATGCCGCGGGCGTGACGGTAGTAGTTGCCCACGTACATCGAGTCTTTGTCGGCAGGGTCGATAATCAGCAGCACGTTCTCGGCTGTGCCACCGGCCGACGCCAACTGCGCCCCCAATACGACCAGCAGGGCCACCGCCCCGCGCTTGGCCCACTCTGCGCAGTATTGATATCGCTGGCTCACTTCTCTCACCTCCGTACCTTCTCTTGACCCGCCAAGAGACATCGGCGGCGAATTGCGTATGTGCATGATCTCAAAACTGTCCGGACCGGGCAAGCCCAAAATGGGTTCCGCATGAGAGTCCGTGCGCGCTCCCGATGCCGACGTTTGCCGGCAGGACGGCGTTGCCTGGCCGGGGCACTTCCCGTAGAATATAGGCGCGATCGGGATGAGTGCGTCTGACTGGATGGGTTCCCCATGGCGGGGACGGGCAGCGACAGGTCGGTAAACCGTGCAGAAGTGAGACTGCCTCCAGGCGTGGTCCGTACCTCCTCGGCTGCGCCGGGGCCGCTCGCCGACTTCGACACGCAACTCATGTTGCAGATGGCTGCCGGCAGCCGCGAGGCCGGCGCCTTGCTGATCCAGCGTAATGGGCAGCAGATTGCCCGGTATCTCGCGCGGCTGGTCCGCGACTCCAATGTGGTCGAGGACCTGAGCCAGGAGGTGTTCTCGCAGGCGCTTAGCCACGCCGACCAGTTTCGCCCCACCGCCAAGGTGTCGACCTGGCTCTACCGCATCGCCACCAACACCGCTCTGAACTACCTGAAGCAAGCCAGTCGTCGGCGCACCCAGGCGTCGCCGGTCGATCGTCCGCTCGAAGTGACCGACCCCAGAGACCCCGGGCCGGAACGGCGCCTGAGCCAGGATGAACTTCGACGGCACGTGTCCCAGGCGATCCTGAAGTTGCCGATCAATCAGCGCGTCGCGTTGACGTTGTACCAGTACGAGGAGTTCACCTACGAGCAGGTCGCCGCGGTGCTGGGCGTGACCGTCGAGGCGGTTCGGTGCTTGCTAAGCCGCGCCCGCACGGCCCTGCGCCGCGAACTCCGCGCATTTGAGTAAACGACCCCGGCCCGCCAGCGCTACCGCGTCCGGGCTACGCAGCGCCGGCACTGCGGCGGGCGACCGTGCGGTCCGTCCCTCGTCCCGGGGCCGAACGACGGACCGGGGGTCGCGCTATACTTCGGAGACGCGCCGGCATGGACCACCTCACGGTCGAACTGGCCCACCTTTTGCTGCGCAACCAGCTTGCTCCGGACGAGAAACGGCGCTGGAGTGAGCACCTAAGAGACTGCGGCCGTTGCGAACGGCTGCTCGCCGATGAGCGAGCGATGCTGCGCGTGCTTGACCTGGACGCGGTGCCGGATGCGACGAAGGGGCCGGATGCCCAGCGGGTGCTGGACCGCGTGCCGCAGTTCAAGTCGGCGACGGCGGCCCGTCGCCGGCGGGAGCTGGGCCTGGCCTTGGCGGCGGGCGTGCTTGTGGTGGGCTTGGCCGGGCTGCTCGCGGGGCAACTGGCTCGTCGCCCGCCCGGCCCCCGGGAGCTGGCTGCGGAGCTGGGCATCTCTACCGCCCTCCAGGACCAAGTCGTAGCCAACCTCACGACCCTGGAGGCCCTGGAGCAAGACCCGTGGGTGGTCGACCAGCTTGAAACGGTACAAGCGCTGGCCAAATTGATCACGGACCGGAGCGACGAACCGAAGTGACGCGTCGGGTGGCCGCTATCCTGTGGGTGGGTGTCGGGCTGCTGGCAGCCGCCAACGGCCTTGTTTACGCGCAGGGGCGACCCAAGCCGCCATCGCCCGCCGACGGCCTGTGGGAGCGCTGGTTCCGCCTCGACCGGGAGGCGCGACTGGCTCGCGTGCGTACTTACCAGACCCTCATGCAGTCGGGGGATACGGCGGCGGCACTACGCCAGGGCCGCCAGTTTGCCCAGTACCCGTCGCCGCACCGACAGGCCCTGCGGGAGCTTCATGCCGCCCTGCGGGACGTGCTTCAGCACGAGGGGCCGGCCGGCCGAAAAGACCTGTTGCGGTCCACCCCGCCGGCCCGTGCCTTCCTTGTCTATCAGGCACTGGCCGACACGGACCCCGTGCGCCTGGCCCGGCTCGCCGAGCAGCTTCGGACCGGTTCCTAGAGGTCCGTGCCGGAGGTCCTTGAGTCCGTAGCGCCGGACCGGAGCCTGCTCGCCGCGGCGGGTAGGCTCCGGTCCAGCGCTACGGCCTTTCAGCGGACTGCTGGCCGATCCGACAGGGCCTGTACGCTCTACGGCCCCGCCGGTACGATGGGCCGACGTTTGCACCATGCACAGGGAGTTGCGCATGTCGCGAGCTTGGCTGGCCCGATGGCTTGGGGCGTTGGTGGCGGGCGGGGTCGTGTTGTCGTCCGGCTGTCTGCCGACGGATGGCCTGCCGGCGCCGCTGAACGTGGCGGAGGGATGGCAGGCGGAGTACGTGGCCGCGGGCAGCGCCGTCGTGTCCGCTCTGGCGGCCACCGATGACGGGCGCGTGTTCTACGCCGAGAAGAACACCGGCCGCATCCGCGTCGTGAAGGACGGCCGCGTGCTGGGTACGCCCTTCGCCACCGTGCCGGTCAACTACGCGGGTGACCGCGGCCTACTGGGCTTGGCACTGCACCCCCGGTTCGCCGACAACGGGCGGCTCTACGTGTTCTACACGCGGTCTGATACCGGCGAGGCCACCGCGGATCCGCGGGCCGTCGTCGACCACCGCATCGTCTACTTCCAGGCCGACGGCGACCTGGCCGCGGGCGGGGAGACCTTCGTCGCCTCGATCGCCGCCGGCGGGACGCACCGCATCGGCGGACGGATCGCGTTTGCCAACGACCGCACACTCTGGGTGGCGATGGGCGACGGCGAGACCCCCGAGGCGGCCCAGGACCCGGACAACCGCTACGGCAAGGTACTGCGCTATCACGAGGATGGCGCGATCCCCGATGACAATGCTTACGATGATTCGCCCGTCTACGCGCTTGGGTTCCGCGACCCGCGCGGGCTGGCGATTGACCCGGACAGCGGGTCGGCGTTCGTCGTTGAGCGCAGCCAGGGTGGGACCCACGAGGTCAACTGGATCATCCGGGGCCGCAACTACGGCTGGCCCGAGGTGGTGGGTATCGCGGACACCGCCGACGAGTTGCTCTTCGTCGCCGCCACGCCCACCTACGTCGATCCCTTGACCGTCACCGACCGGCAGATCGTCGGAGCGTCGTTCAACCCCGGCACGAAGTACGGCACCGCGTCGTGGCAGCAGCTCTTCTACGGCGTGGCCGATGCGGGCCGTGTGTTTCGACTGGAACTGACCGCGGAGCGGACCGGGGCGGTGCGGACGCGGACCTTCGCAACGGGGCTGCCCACGCCAATCACGGACGTGGCCTTCACACCAGCCGGCACGCTGTATGTCGCCGGCGGCGGGGCCGTCCTGCGCGTCGTCCCGTTCCCCTGAACGTCCATCCGAACCCCGCACGCCGGTGCGGAACCAAATTGCCCACCGCCGGCGTGGTGGGTTCTGATAGCGACACCAGATAGGTATTCGCGCTCACGCGACCCGGGAGGGCGATCTCGGTGCGCCGGGGCTGTCGAGCCGCGGCTCGGTGGGAGCTTCGCCCTCCCAGTCCGCGTGCCGCGCCCTTGGATGCCCGCGTGGCCACGCGGTCGACCCCCTCCGTCGCGGCCAACGCCCGTGAGGCGTCAGCGCTTGCGTTTGGCCGGGCGTCGGTGCTGGTGGCTTGGCTTCCAGGTCCCCGAGTCGCGCTGGGTTGACGATGTGGTCGGTCGGGCCTTGGCCGCCGAGACAGTCAACTCCGGCGACTCCTTCAGCTCCTTGATGTGATCGCGCAGCGCCGCGGCCCGCTCGAAGTCCAGTTCCTCGGCCGCCTGGAGCATCTCCTGCTCGAGCTCGCGGATCAACTCCTCGCGGTCGTGATCGCCCTCCGCCGCGTGGACGGCCTCCCGCACCCGCCGGGCCGCCGCCACCTCGCCCATTAACGTCGTGCGAATCGCCTTGCGGACGGTGTCCGGCGTGATGCCGTGCTCCGCGTTGTAGCGGAGCTGGAGCTCGCGGCGGCGGTTGGTCTCGTCGATCGCGCGGCGCATGGCGGCGGTGACCTTGTCGGCGTACAGAATGACGTGGGCATCCACGTTCCGCGCGCAGCGGCCGATGGTCTGGATCAGCGAGGTCTCGCTGCGCAAGAAGCCCTCCTTGTCCGCGTCGAGAATCGCCACGAGCGACACCTCGGGCAAGTCCAGACCCTCGCGCAGCAGGTTGACGCCGACGAGCACGTCGAAGTTGCCCAGTCGCAGCTCGCGCAGAATCTCCACGCGCTCCAACGTATCGATCTCGCTGTGCAGGTAGCGGCCGCGCAGCCCCGCCTGTTGCAGGTACCCGGACAGGTCCTCCGCCAGCCGCTTGGTCAGCGTCGTGATGAGCACCCGCTGCCCCGCCGCCGCCCGCTGCTGGCACTGCTCCAGCAGGTCCGGCACCTGCCCGCGGGCCGGCTTCACCTCGATCGTCGGATCGACCAGCCCCGTCGGCCGGATGATCTGCTCCACGACCTCGCCGCCGCATTTCTCCAGCTCGTACGGCCCCGGCGTGGCGCTGGTGAACAGGACCTTGTGCCACATGGCCTCGAACTCGGCGAACCGCATCGGCCGGTTGTCGAGGCAGCTCGGCAGACGGAACCCGTGCTCCACCAGCGTCACCTTGCGGTTGTGGTCGCCCGTAAACATCGCCCCGATCTGCGGGATCGTCGCGTGCGATTCGTCGATGATGAGCAGGAAGTCCTGCGGAAAATAGTCCACCAGCGTGTACGGCTTGGCCCCCGCCGGCGTGCCGTTGAGGTGCCGCGTGTAGTTCTCGATGCCGCTGCAATACCCGACCTCCAGCAGCATCTCCATGTCGTACTTCGTGCGGGCCAGCAGCCGCTGCGCCTCCAGCAGCTTCCCCGCGTGCCGCAGTTGCATCACCCGCTCATCCAGCTCCTGCTGGATCGACTGCACCGCCCGCTCGACGCTCTCCTCCGGCAGCACGTAATGCACGGCGGGATAGAGAAACACCTGCCGGCGGTCCTGGAGCACCGCCCCCGTCAGCGGGTGAATCAGGCTGATGCGTTCCACGGTGTCGCCGAAAAGCTCGATGCGGACCGCGTGCTCCTCGTGCGCCGGCGACAGCTCGATCACGTCGCCGCGGACGCGGAACGTGCCGCGTTTCGGCTCCACGTCGTCCCGGTCGTATTGCAGGCGGACCAGCTTGCGCAGCAGGTCGTCGCGCTCCCACGTCTGCCCGACGCGCACGTCGATCACGCTGGCCTTGTACTCGTCCGGGCTGCCCAGACCGAAGATGCACGACACGCTGGCCACCACGACCACGTCGCGGCGGGACACGACCGAACTCGTCGCCGCCAACCGCAGCCGGTCCAGGTCGTCGTTCCGCGATGCGTCCTTCTCGATGTAGATGTCGCGCTGCGGGATGTACGCCTCGGGTTGGTAGTAGTCGTAGTAGCTGACGAAGTACTCGACGGCGTTGTTCGGCAACAGCTCGCGGAACTCCTCGAAAAGCTGCGCCGCCAGCGTCTTGTTGTGCGAGATGACCAGCGTCGGCAGCCCGAGCTGGGCGATGACGTGGGCCATCGTGAACGTCTTGCCGGACCCCGTCACACCCATCAGCGTCTGGAACTGCCGCCCGGCACGATACCCCGCCACCAGCTTCTCAATCGCCTGCGGCTGATCGCCCGCCGGCCGCAACGGACTGACAATCTGGAAGTCGCCCATACCGGCATTATACGGCCGGCGGCGTCCCGCCCGGCCGCTACCGCGGGAGCTTGTTCGAGGAGGAAGGGCCTGAGCTGCGCGCCGGTTCCGAGTGCGGGCCCGAGGGCCGGCGGACCGGGGTCGGGGCGAAATCGACCCGCCCCGCGGGCCGGTCCACGCCGACGCTGAAGTTACGGTCGGCCCAGTTCGGCGAGTCCGTCGGATCAAGCCAGCGGGCGTTGTTGGTGAGGTCGTCCCAATACTTGTCCTCGCCGCCCACGTCCAGAAACAGCCCCAGCGACGTGGTTTCCGCAAAGTACGTGGACACGCCGTCGCGGGCCCGGAACGTCTCGGCGTTCATGGCGAAGCCGGGGTGCATACCGGCCTTCTCGCGTTCCCGCCGCGCCACGTCGGTCTCATACACGTCGTTCCCGCCGAGGTCGAACAGCATCGAGATGCTGCGGTTGATGGAATACGACAGCCCGACGCCGTCCGCGTGGTAGCGGTCGTCGCCGGCGGCGTCGAGGAGGATGGCGATCGTGAAATCGTGGGCCCAGGCGAGCGAGCAGGTCGAGTTCTCCTCGGCCAGGTGCAGGTCGTTGCCGGCCTCGTCGATGCAGACGCCGATGCAGAAGTGCGCCCCGCTGCCCTGCGAGTACACGGCCCCGTGGTACTCGTCGTTGCCGGCGCGGTCGTGCAGGAGGCCGATGCCGAACCAGTAGCCGGTGCCCAGCGCCCAGTTGCCGGCGGTGTAGACGTCGTCGCCGTCGCCGTCGAGCAGGGCGCCGAGCCCGCCGGCCCAGGAGTGGCCGTCGCTGCCGTCGCCGCGGCGGCCCATGCCGCAGCCTTGGGCGTTCGACACGGCCACGTCGAGGTCCGGCGAGTGATACGACGGCCGCCCGGTGACGCTGTGCTTTCGTTCGGCGACGTACTTGTCGTTGCCGGTGCGATCGGCCAGCACGCCGACGCCCGCGACCCCGCCGAGCCCCTGCCCGTCGGCCCAGATGCGGTACTGGTCGTGCCCGAAGGCATCGAGGAGCAGGCCGACGCCGAAGTAGCCGCAACCCTGCGCACTGAAGACGGCTTCGTACGTGTCGTTGCCGTTCAAGTCGGCCAGCAGGCCCAGTCCGAATTGACCCACCCCTTGGGCGTACCATCCGGCGTCATAGATGTCATCCCCACTTGCATCCAACAGAATGCCCACGCCGCAGATTCCGGCTCCTTGTGCCAACTCGCGCGGGCTTTGCACGTACGAGTCGTCGCCCATGATGTCAAGCAGCAGACTGATCGGCCGCGTCGCCGAAGTGGCGGCCACTCCACCGACGTACCGCCGATCGCCCCCCAAGTCGACGATGAGCAGGGAGTCGGTGCCGCTGATTTCGAGACCGCCCCGCCGAATCCCGCCCTCAGCACGCGCCGGGTCAGGCATCTCGCAGCCGCGGACGCGAATCCACCCCCACGGCGTCTCCCAGTCGAAACTGAAATCGCCCAGTTCCTTGAGCGGCAGGGCCGTCAACTTGATGCGGGCGAGGTCCAGCGCATCCACGCACTTCTGCGCCGCGTACCACATCGACGCCTCATCCCAGGTCTTCGCCACGTCGTCGAACTCCGGGCAGTAATCGACGGCGTCGATCATCTCCTCGCCGATGTTGAAGCGCGTGGCGACGACTTGCCGGTCGCGGGCGTCCACCTTGCGGAACGCCAGCTCGGCCCAGCGATGGGCCTCGATGATCTCCAGCACGAGCTGCCCGAGGATCGGGCTCACACTCTCCGGCAGCACCTTGGCCTCTTCCGCCAAGCGCTCCCGGACGCGTGGGTACGGCAGCTCCATGCCGAACGTGAAGCCGCGCGTGTCACGGCCGGCGATCTCGTAGATCTTCAGGATGGCCTGATCGAGCGGCACTTCGGGCGCCACGGTGTTGGCCGAGTACCCCCGGAAGCCGCCGAACTTGGGGTCAATGCCGAGGCGCTGCACCGCCTGGAAGAGGCTGCCGCCCAGCGTGCGGGTGCCGGCCGCCGTCGCACCCTGGTTGAGTTCCACCGGGTCCAACTTGTCCCACGCGGTCCGCGCCAGCGACCGGGCATAGGTGATGTTGTCGAGCGGCTCGGCGAAGAGCGCGTCGAACGCCCGCAGCTTGTACGGCACGTCAGGCCAGCGGGGCCACCACATCTTGGGGGTCCAGCCGAGGTCACCCCGCTTCAGTCCCACAAGCGACAGCGTCTCGTCCAGCGCATCTCCGGCCGGCTGCGCCGCGCACGTGCCGAGCAGCCCCCCGATCGTCAGCACAATCCAAGTTCGCGCGATCATCGGGCAGGACCTCCATCGCGCCGCGACCGGCGCGGCATTCAGACCCCGTGGCGAAGACCGTGCCATGTCATGTACCCGTGGGGCGGCCGACGTGTCAACGTGGTGGTCGCGCGGTCGTCGTAGCCCCCGCGGCGGGGCGGCCCGCAGACCCGCCGCCCTTCGCAAACGCGCCGCCGTCCGGTAGATTGTTGCCCGGTCGCGGTCGGACGAACCGAACGGCCCCCTTTTCGGCGGCCCGCGACATGGAGCGAAGCGAATCATGGCCAAGAAACCCGTAGTGTCGCCTCCGGAGCCCTACGCCACCCGAATCCAGCGCCTCCGCGAGGAGATCGTCCGCCGCAAGCTCGACGCGCTGCTGATCCAGCACCGCGTGGATCAATACTGGGCCACCGGCTTCACAGGCGAGGACGGTCTGGCGGTGGTCACGCCGCGGCACGTCCTTCTGCTCACCGACGGGCGGTTCGACGAGGCGGCCGAGCGGGAGGCCCCTTACGCCCGCAAGGTGCTGCGCAAGAAGCGGTCCCCCGACGAGACGGTGCGCGAGCTGCGCCGCGGCAAGTTGAGGCGCGTGGGGTTCAACCCGGACCATGTCAGCCTGCGCGAGTACAACACGCTGAAGAAGCTCGCCGGGTCCATCAAGCTCGTGCCCGTCGAGGGACTGATCAGCCCCCTGCGGGCGTGCAAGGACGCGGGCGAGGTGGACCGCACGCGGGCCTCCATCCGCGTCGCCCAACAGGCGTTTGAAAAGGTCCGGGCGGACCTGCGCCCGGGCGTCTCCGAGCGCGAGATCGCCGCCCAAATCGTGTACGAAATGCAGAAGCTCGGAGCCCAGGGCGAGTCATTCCCGACCATCGTCGCGATGGGGGCGAACTCCTCGCTGCCGCATTACGAGCCCGGCGACCGCCGGCTGGTCGAAAACGAGGTCCTGCTGATCGACTGGGGCGCCCGCGTCGATTGGTACGCGAGCGACCTCACCCGCGTGCTGTGTCTGGGGCAGTTGCCCGCCGAGCTACGCAAGGTCTTCAACGTGGTGCGTGAGGCTCACGACCGCGCCATCGAGGCCGTCCGCCCCGGGATCAAAGCCAAGGCCGTCGATCGCGTCGCCCGCGACGTCATCACCCGGGCCGGTTACGGCAAGCTGTTCAACCACGGCACCGGCCACGGCGTCGGGCTAAACATCCACGAGGCCCCCCGCGTGGCGAAGGTCTCCGTTGATACCCTGAAACCCGGCATGATCATCACCATCGAGCCCGGCATATACCTTCCCGGCGTCGGCGGAATCCGCCTGGAGGACGATGTTCTGGTCACGGAGCACGGTTACGAAGTCCTCACCACGCTGCCGGTGGACCTGCTATGAGCCAGACCAAACCGAAGGAGAACGGCGGCAGCGGCAGCACCAGCAGCGGGAAGCTGTCGCTGGACATCAAGAGCATCAAGGGTCTCGTCGACCTGATGATTGACAACGACTTAAGCCGGATTGAGTTGCGCGAGGGCGAGTCGCACATCGTCCTGCGGCGCGGACATCCCAACCGCGTCGTGGCGGCGACCGGACCGTATGTGTCGCCCCCTGCGGTACCCAATCCGGCCCCCGCGCCGGCGGGCGCGCCGCCGGCCGCCACGCCGACCGAGAACGAGATCATCATCCGGTCCCCCATGGTCGGGACGTTCTACGCCGCTCCCGACCAGGAGTCCCCGCCGTTCGTCGACGTCGGCACGCTGATCGAGCCGAACACCGTCGTGTGCCTGATTGAAGCCATGAAGGTGTTCAACGAGCTCAAAGCGGAGGTTTCGGGGCGGATCACGAAGGTGCTGGTGAAGAACGCGGCGGCGGTCGAGTTCGACCAGCCGCTGTTCGCGGTCGCGCCGGCCTAGTCCCGTACCGGGGAGCGCATGTTCAGTCGCATTCTGGTAGCCAATCGCGGCGAGATCGCTCTGCGGGTCATCCGCACCTGCCGCGACATGGGGATTGAAGCCGTCGCCGTCTATTCGCGCGCCGATCGCGACGCAGCCTACCTCCGCCTGGCCCACGACGCCATCTGCATCGGACCCGAGCCCGCCGGCGGCTCGTACCTCAACCCGGCGGCAATCCTGTCGGCCGCCGAGGCGGCCGACGTGCAGGCGATTCACCCGGGCTACGGCTTCCTCGCCGAGAACGCCCGCTTCGCCCAGATGTGCCGCGATTGCCGAATCGAGTTCATCGGCCCCAGCGTCGAAGCAATGCAGAAACTGGGCGACAAGGTGCAGGCCCGCCGCATCGCCCGTCAGGCCAAGGTGCCCACCGTCCCGGGCAGCGACGGCGTTGTCGAGAACGAAGACGAGGCCGTCAAGCTCGCCGAGAAGATCGGCTACCCCGTGATGATTAAGGCGGCGGCCGGCGGGGGCGGACGTGGCATGCGTGCCGCCCACAACGAGGCCACGTTGCGGACCAGCTTCCGCCACGCCCGCGCCGAGGCCGAGGCCGCCTTCAAGGACGGCAGCCTCTATCTCGAGAAGCTCGTCGAACGGGCCCGACACGTCGAGGTGCAGCTCCTCGGCGACCCGCGGGGCAACGTCCTGCACCTGTGGGAACGCGACTGCTCGCTCCAGCGCCGCCAGCAGAAGCTCATCGAAGAATCGCCCTCGCCGCACATCAGTGCCCGGACGCGGACCAAGCTGTGTCATGCGGCGGTGCGGCTGGCCCGGGCGGCGGGCTACTACTCGGCCGGGACGTGCGAGTTCCTGGTGGACGAGCAGGAGAACTTCTACTTCATCGAGGTGAATGCGCGGGTGCAGGTAGAGCACCCGGTCACCGAGCTGGTCACCGGGCTGGACATCGTGCAGTGGCAGATTCGCATCGCCGCCGGCGAGCCGCTGAAGCTGCGGCAGGATGACGTGCCGCAGCAGGGTTGCGCGATGGAATGCCGGATCAACGCCGAGGACCCGAGCGACGGCTTCCGCCCCTGCCCGGGTCCGATCCGGGAGTTCATTGTGCCGGGCGGTCCGGGCGTCCGCGTCGATACGCATACGTACGCCGGCTACACGGTGAGCCCGTATTACGACTCGCTGCTCGCCAAGCTGTTGGTCCACCGGCCGACGCGGGCCGACGTGCTGCGGACGATGCGCCGCGCGCTGGAGGAGTTTGTCATCCGCCCGATCCCGACCACGATCCCCCTGCACCTGATGCTGCTGGAACAGGCGGACTTCGTGAAGGGCCACGTCGATATCGGGTTCATCGAGCGGCTACTGGGGCAGACCAACCGCTGACAAGGTCATCGCGTCGGACTCGCATCACCTCGTCGCTCTGGTTCGTGGTCGACGCGGCGATGCGCGCTCTTTCCGTCCTGCGCCGCCTACCGGCCGGCACGCCGGAATGACCAGGCTGCGGCGATGAGCTCCCCCGTCTGGATAATCAGCTCCTGGACCTCGTTCGCCGTGGGGACGTTTGCCCAACCACGGCAGCCAGCCGGCGCGGATTGCTGCCTGGCGCGCGGCGCGGTGGTGCCCCGGCCGGGAGACCGCTATATTCAAGGGCTCTGCCCACGGCCCGCCGTGGTCGCCGCAGGAGGAGCCGCCGCCCATGTCGCAACCGCTGATTGAATGCGTACCAAACTTCAGCGAGGGCAACGACCTCGCGGTCATCAAGCAGATCACCGACGCCATCGAGACGGTCGAGGGCGTCAAGCTGCTGGACGTGGACCCGGGCAAGGCCACCAACCGGACGGTGGTCACGTTCGTCGGGCCGCCTGAACCGGTGCTCGAGGCCGCCGTTCGCGCCGTCCGCCAAGCCAAAGAGCTGATCGACATGCGCAAGCACCACGGCGCCCACCCGCGCTTCGGGGCCTGCGACGTGTGCCCGCTGGTGCCGGTGGCAGACATCACGATGGAGCAGACGGTCGAATGGGCCCGCAAACTGGGGCACCGCCTGGCCGCCGAGACCGGCATCTCCGGTTACTACTACGAATACGCCGCCACCCGCCCCGAGCGCAAGAACCTGGCCACCGTCCGCGCCGGCGAATACGAAGGCCTGCCCGAGAAGCTCCGCCACCCCGACTGGAAGGTGGACTTCGGCACCGGCGAGTTCGACCCAAAGTACGGCGTCACCGCCGTCGGGGCCCGCGACTTCCTGGTCGCCTACAACGTCAACCTCAACACCACCTCGACCCGGCGGGCCAACGCGGTGGCCTTCGACATCCGCGAGAAGGGCCGGCCGGACCCCGCCGGCGGCGACCGGTGGATCCCCGGCTCGCTCAAGTGCGTCAAGGCCATCGGCTGGTTCATCAAGGAATACGGCATCGCGCAGATTTCGATCAATTTGACGAACCTGAACGTCACGCCGGTGCATGTCGCCTTCGACGAGTGCAAGAAGAAGGCCGAGGAACGCGGGCTGCGCGTGACCGGCAGCGAGCTGGTGGGGCTGATTCCGCTGTCGGCGATGCTGGCGGCGGGCAAGCACTACCTGCGGTTGCAGCAGCGGTCGCTAGGGATTCCCGACCACGAGATCGTCAAGATCGCGGTCAAGAGCCTGGGGCTCAGCGACCTCAAGCCGTTCAAGCCCGAAGAGAAGATCATCGAATACGCTATCGCCGCCGGCCGCAAGCAGCCGCGCCTGGTGGACATGACCGTCGAGGGCTTCGTGTGGGAGACGGCCAGCGAAAGCAAGGCCCCGGGCGGCGGGTCGGTCTCGGCGGCAATGGGCGCTATGGGGGCCGCGCTGGGAACGATGGTCGCCAATCTGTCGTCGCATAAACGCGGCTGGGACCACCGTTGGGAGGAGTTCTCCAACTGGGCGGAGAAGGGCAAGGCCGCCCACGACGAGCTGCTGCGGCTTATCGACGAGGACACGAACGCCTTCAACCGTATCGTTGCGGCGTGGAACCTGCCGGATGCGTCGCCCGACGAGAAGACCGCCAAGAACGCGGCGATTCAGGCAGCCACCAAGGATGCGATTCGGGTGCCCCTGCGGGCCATGGAAGTGGCCCTGGCGGCGATGGACGTGTGCCGCGCCATGGCCGAGATCGGCAACCCCGCCAGCGTGTCCGACGCCGGTGTCGGGGCCCTGGCCTGCCGCTCCGCCGTCCTGGGCGCGTTCCTCAACGTCAAGATCAATGCGTCCGGCGTCGAGGACAAGGCGTGGTTGGCCGAGGTGCTGACCCGCGGCGCGCGGATTCAGGAGCAGGCCGTCGCCCTCGAGCGGCAGATTCTGGACCTCGTGAACCAGAAGATCGTCACCGCCTGAACGACATCTCGTGATCGCGCAATGCGGGAGGGCGAGCCTCCCGGCGGGCCGCGGCCCGGCAGTCCCGGCGCGCCGGGATCCCCCTCCCTTGTGGTATGTTCGCGCGCGGCGTTTCAGCGCACTCTGCCCCGCACGCCGCTACGGATTGGTCAGCAGCCGCACGAACGGGTTGATGTCGCCGAAATCGACCAGACCGTCGCCGTTGATGTCCCCGTTCTTGATGTTGCAGTTGGGGAACGCGGCGGCGTAGCCGACGGGGTTGGTGAGCGCCAGGACAAACGGATTAATGTCGCCGAAATCCACCAGCCCGTCGCAATTCAGGTCGCCGGGCGTTCGCCGCGGCTTCCACACGGCCATCGAGTTCGGGGTGATGCCTTCGGTCAGCGTGATCGGGCCGTTCTGGGTGAACGAGCCGTCGGGGTTTAGCGTGAACGAGTACACGCCCCAGATGTCGTCGGTGGCCCGCGAGTTGTCGGTCACGAAGAACAGATCGTCGAGACTCTGGATGTCGCCCAGCGTGCCCTGGAGCCCCACGTCGAACATAAAGCCCGTGTAAGTGAGCTGGCCGGTCACCGGGTCGATCGTCGCCGACCGCACCGTGGCATCCGTCCCGTGCCCGACGAGCAGATAGCGATCGTCCGTGCTGAAAGCCACATCGGCGGGCGAATTACCGAACGCCGGGTACGGCGAGCCCAGCATGGGCTTCAGGGTGCCGTCGGGCATGATGTCAAACCCGAAGATGACCTGCGTGATGCCGCCGGTGGCGTACAACCGCTTGCCGTCGTGAGCGACGGCGAGCTCGAGCCCGTAGTAAGAGCCGGTGGGCTCCGTGTCGATCAGCGTGAGGGTGTTGTTGGGCTCGACGCGATACGCGCGCAGCAGCCGGGCCGACCCGGAATCATTGATGTAGACGTACTGGCCGGACGGATGGACCGCCAAGTAGGTGCTGAACGTGCCCACCGTGACCGCATGGGCCTCGGTCAGGGTCGGCCCCACGGGGTTGAACTCGAACAAGACCATCTGGTACGTGTCCGTGCGCGTCGCCACCAGCAGCGTGTCGCTGACCCACTCCAGGTCCATCGGCGTCCCGGGTACCGCGAACGCGCCGATTTGCTCGATGCTGGCATCCGGGTGGACGCGGAACACGGAGATTTGCTCGATGGGGTCGTTGGTCGAGGCGTGCCCGGTGGCAAGGTACTTCCCGTTCGGCGTGACGGCGATCTCGTAGGGGTTGCAGCCGGGGCACGGCACTTGCGTGTTCGGCCGTGAGCCGGTGACGACGCGATTCACCAGCGTCAGTGTCCCGTCCGGGTTGACGACGAACGCCGTCACACTGCCCTCCAGGTTGCCGTTGTTGGCCACGAACAGCGCCCGCGTGGACGGCTGGCCGAAGGCGCCGGCGGCGCAGACGCTGATGGCGAGCGCGGCCAACCCGCTGCCAATACGATGACGAAGTAAACGCGTGCCCATCTTGAGCTCCTTGCGCACCTGACCCCGCGACGGAGCGCGCGCACCCAACGTGCGCCGGCATCCAGCAAGCGGAGAGGCCTGACGTCCCGATTATACTGGCCGCCGCGAGAAACACGCACTCCCCATGCAGGCCCGATAACGCAGCGCGCTCAGGCCCGTTCCGCGTCTGCTTGGAACGCTGCCGGCAGTCGGCGCGCCGGGCGACCCGCGCTCCACGCCAGGACCACGGCCGGCGCCGGCCCCAGACGACGGCCGCGACGGCCCGACGCCGCAGGCGCGGCCACCGCGCCACACTGGCCCGCGGGGCCGCAGCCAAAGCCCCGCTGCCGACGGGTCACGACCAGATCATCCCCATCCCGCTGGAGCGAGTATTCCGACAGCCTCTGGCGTGCGGGACCCTGACAGTTACCCCTGGTCCGTGGGTGCACGGCCCCGGGCGAAATCTCAAGCTTCGAAGGCAGGAAGTGCGTGCTCAGGCCGGCAGGGCCCGAACGAAGCCGCGAATCAGCAGGTCCTGGTGCTTGTGGTAGCCCAGGCACACCAGCGGGTGCAGCGTTCGCCCCACCTGCCGGATGGCACGACACACGAAGCGCTCCCACCGTCCGGTCGCTTCCGCCATCCGCCGCTCGACGTTCTTCTGCAAAACAACCCAGACATCCTCGCGGAGCTTCTCGGGCGTGCCGAACGCACCGCAGGCGGCGGCCTGGCCGGCGCGGATGCTGGCCAGCGCGGCCTGGGGGGTCGGGCCCTCGGTCAAGGTGTACGTGGTGCCGACGCGGTCGGTGTGCGAATCGCTGCCGCCGACGAGGACCTTGCCGTGGCCGCGGGTGGCGTGCCAGGTGAAGGCGTTGTGGGCGAAACTGCGGGCGCCGTTGAGCCCTTCGAAAACGTCGAACAACTCGAGCATGGCCTCGATCTGCCACGGCGTCAGCACGCGGTGCTGCTCGGTCCAGGTCATGTGATTCAGGACGTAGAGCTTGTCCTGGGCCCGCAGGTACGCGACCAGATCGTAAATGTTCTCGCGCAGCCGCTGAATCTCGCGGTGCTGCGCTTCGTTATGATCAAAGACGTTGATGTGGACGACCGTGCCATCCTGAGGGAAGCGGGCCGACACTTCCTCGCCGAAGACGAAGTCCGGCAGTTCGCCCCGTCGTTCCGCGAGTGCTTTGCAGCCGTCGATCGTGTCGTGGTCGGTGATGGTGACGAAGTCCATGCCGCGGGCCTTGGCGCGGTCGTACACCGCTTCCGGTTCGCACAGGGGGTGATAGACCAACCCCGGCAGCCAGCGGAGCCGCTCGTGCGAGAAAGTCGAATGGCAGTGCAAGTCAATGCGCACGCCCGGCCGGTGGGCCCACCGGGCCTGCGACGAAGCGTGTTCCCGGGAGGTGTATTCGAGAATCGGCGTGAGCAGCGCGCTCATTCACGGCACTCCAAGATCCCGGCGCAGTGTAATCCTGAATTGTAAGCACTTGGCGATGCGCCCGCAAAAAATCCGTGACCGGCCCACCGGCGCGGTCGGGTCTTGATAACCGTCATCCCGCCACAATTCCGACCGTGACGTCGTGGCCGTCGATCTTTGCGGCCTGTGTCGCCGCGTCGTCCGGCGGCGCGGCCCACGTGATCGAGGAAGCCAAGCACTCGTTCTGGATCGTCGCGGCGAACCGGCGGACGACGGCCACGAGCTTCTCGGATCCCCGCACAAAGAGCGTGATGCGGGCTTCGTAGGGCAGCTCCCGCGTCTTGCGCAGGGCCTGCACCAGGTGGATGACCTCGCGACACAGACCCTCGTCACGGAGCTCGTCGGTCAGCTCGGTCTTGACGACAACGACGCCCGCCCGGCCCTGCGCGGCGGACCAACCCGGCTTGGCCTCCAATCGGACCTCAACGTCCTGTTCCACGAGCGTCGTCGCTTCCCCGTCCACCTCCAGCGTGAACCGCCCGGTGGTGGTCATCGCCCGGCGGACTTCCGCTGCGTCGGCTTTCGCCAGCGCCGCCGCCACACGGGGGGCCAGCTTGCCAAACTTGGGTCCGATCACCTTGAAGTCGGGTTTGACCTGGTAGGTGACGTACTGCTCGGCCTCGGTGCTCAGCTCGACCCGCTTGATGTTCAGCTCATCGGCGATGAGGTCGCTGTGGGTGGTGAGCCACTCGGCGTGCTCGGGGCGGGCCAGGATGATCTCGGCGAGCGCCAGGGGTTGGCGGACCTTCAGCTTGGCCGCCGTCCGGGCCGCGCGGCCGAGCGATACGACCTCGCGGACGAGGTCCATCTCCGCCGCCAGCCTCTCGTCGATCAGCGCCTCGTCCGCCACGGGGTAGTCACAGAGGTGGACGGAACAAGGGAACGGGGAACCGGGAACGGGGAGCGGTACCGCATCGGCCAATCCCGTCTCCGTGTTCCTTGTTCCCTGTTCCCTGCTCCCCACAAGGTTCTGGTACATTGTCTCCGCGAAGAACGGCGTGAACGGGGCGATGAGCTTGCTCAGCGTGAGCAGGACCTCGTACAGCGTGTTGTACGCGTCCCACTTGTCCTGGTCGGCGGGGGACGGTGGGGACGTGGGGACGTGGGGACGTGGGGACGTGGGGACGTGGGAATGTGCCGGCGCGCGGACGCCCGCCCCGCCTTTCGTTTCCTCTTCCCTGTTCTCTGTTCCCCGTTCCCCGTTCCCTTCTCCCTGCACCGGTCGCCAGAAGCGCTCGCGGCTGCGGCGAACGTACCAGTTTGACAGGGCGTCCACGAAGTCGTTGATGCGGCCGGCGGCGGGGTAGTTCTCGAAGCGGTCCATGCTCTCGCGGACGAAGCGGATCGTCCGGTGCAGCTCGCTGACAATCCAGCGGTCCAGCTCGCCGCGCTCGGCGACCGGCCGCCACGCGGTCCCCTTGGCCCCGTTCCCGGTCCCCCGTTCCCCGTTCCCCGTTCCCTCGACGGCGAAGCCGTCGATGTTCGCGTAGATGTTGAAGAAGCTGAACACGTTGTACAGGCGGACGAGGAACTCCCGCTGCGCGTCGCGGATGTTCTGCTCCTGGAAGCGGACGGAGGTCCACGGCGTCTGGCCGGAGAAGAGGAACCAGCGCATCGCGTCGGCGCCGTAGTGGTCGAAGATGTAGCCCGGCTCGCGGTAGTTCTTCTTCCGCTTGCTCATCTTCAGCCCGTCCTCGCCCATCATCAGGCCGAGGACGATGCAGGCTTTGTAGGGGTGGGGGTAGGCGCGCTCCAAAAAGACGAATCGCTCAGGTCCGCCATCATGTGTCGCGACGACGACGTTTGGGAGATTCTCGAATTCCGGTTCGACCGTGAGGGCCTCTGCGATTTCCGGGGCCTCGCAACGGCGGAGCTCATCTCCGGCGGCCTTGCTGAACAACAATGTGCTGATCGCCAGCAGGCCGTAGAACCACCCGCGCGTCTGGTCCAATGCCTCGCTGATGAAATCGCACGGAAACCGCTCCACGAACGTGTCGATGCTGCCCGGCGCGTGCGGAAAACCCCACTGCGCGAACGGCATGCTTCCCGCATCCCACCAGCAGTCGATCACTTCCGGCACCCGCCGCATGCGCGCCTTGCGGGGTGGCACCGGCGTCCCGCCAGTGGTCACAGGCGAGACGCCTGCGCCACCCTCGGCCCCTGAGCCCGTCGCTTGCGCTCCGGGCTCGTCGTTGGCAAACGGGCTGTCGTACGTGATCGCATCAATGTACGGCTTATGGACCTTCAGGTGCTCCGGCAGGTCCGGGTTGGCCGCCTTGGCCTGCTCCCAAACCTCCATCCCCTGCACGCCGGGCTTGGCGAGCAGTTCGGCGTACGACCCGACGGCCTCCATCTTGCCGGTCTTCTCGCACACCCAGATCGGCAGCGGCGTACCCCAGTAGCGCTCACGCGACAATGCCCAGTCCACGTTGTTCCGAAGAAAGTCGCCAAAGCGGCCTTCCTGGATGTGTTCGGGCAGCCAGGTGATGCCGGCGTTGTTCTTGAGGAACTCCTCCTTGAACTGGCTGGTGCGGACGAACCAGCTCTTGCGGGCGTACTGGATGAGCGGGTCGTCCTCCGCCCGCGGGCAGAACGGATATTCGTGCTCGATCGTCTCCTGGTGATACAGAATGCCGCGGTCCTTCAGCTCCCGCATGATCTCCGCGTCGCAGTCCTTCACCCACCGGCCCCGATACGCCGGCGGTGCCTCGTCCGTGAACGTCCCGTCCGGCGCGACCGCGTTGATCAGCGGAATGGCGTCGAAGTCCGCGAATCGCTGCCGCTCGGCCTGCAACAGGTTGAAGTCCACCTCGCCGTACGCCGGGGCTTGATGGACCAGCCCCGTGCCCGTGTCCAGCGCGACAAAGTCGGCGGCCACGACGCGCCACGCGACGACCTCGGAGCCGCCGTCCTTACGCCGCGCGGATTGGCCCTTCATCGTCCGGTGATAGCAGTCAAACGGCGGCACATAGCGCAGCCCCACGAGGTCGGCGCCCTTGCAGACGCCGACGGTTTCGAGGTCGTGCTTAACCTTGCCGGCCACGTCCGGGACCAGGGCGGCGGCGATATACAGGTACTCGTCGGTCGTCTTGTCGTGGACGAGGGCGTAGTCGATGTCCGGCCCGACGGCGCAGAAATGGTTGGAAATCAGCGTCCAAGGCGTCGTGGTCCAGACGAGGAGGCTGACGCGCGCAGGGTCGAAGGGGCCCCGGAGCCCAGGGGCCAAGTGAGGGAGCATTCGCGGGCCCGTCCCCTCGGCCCCGTGGCCCCGCGACCCCTCGACCCCTTCCGCCGCCAGCGGAAACCGCACATACACCGACGGGTCTTGCACCGTCCGGTACCCCTCGCCGACCTCGCCGGCCGAGAGGGCCGTCCCGCCCTGGGCCCACCACCACACAACCTTGTGGCCCTGGTACAGCAGTCCGCGCTCGAACAGCGTCTTCAGGCTCCACCAGACGCTCTCGACGTAGCTCTGGTGGAACGTGACGTACGCCTCCTCCAGGTTCACCCAGAACCCCAGCCGGCGGGTCATCTGCTCCCATTCGCCGACGTAGCGGAACACGCTCTCGATGCAGCGCTGGACGAACTTCTCGACACCGTAGGCCTCGATCTCCTCCTTGGTGTGGATGCCGAGCTCCTTGCAGACCTCGACCTCGACGGGCAGGCCGTGGGTGTCCCAGCCGGCCTTGCGCTCGACGAGGTAGCCGCACATCGTCTTGTAGCGTGGGAACAGGTCCTTGATGGCCCGTGTCAGGCAATGGCCGGGGTGCGGCAGGCCGTTGGCCGTCGGCGGCCCCTCGTAGAAGACGAACCGCGGCGCCCCGCGGCGAATGTCCAACGACTTCTGGAAGATGTCGTGCTGTTCCCAAAACTCCAGCACGCGCTGCTCGGCTTCGGGAAAGCTGAACTGACTCGGCAACGGCTCGAACATCCGGACCTCCCGAGCGCGGGACGTACCCGCGCCCGTAAAACCCTACACGATAATCCCGCCGCCCCGCCCGGGCTACTCGGGCGCCCCTCCGAGCGTGGCCGGTGCCGGCGCGGAGGTCGCCGCCGGCGCGGCCTTGAACAACTGAAGGCGCTGCCACGCAGGACCGCGCCAACGCCACCACAGCGCCGCCCCGACCAGCACGATGTACGCCGTACACGCACCCCAGGGGCCGCTGATGCCCCAGTCCGGGACCAGTCGCGCCGTCACCACGCCGCCGCCCACGAACACGCCCCAGCAGCACACCGCCATGACGACCGCCGGAAACCGCGTGTCTCCGGCCCCGCGCAGGGCATTCATGTACGTAATGCCCATCGCGTCGAACACCTGGAAGATGGCGGCCCAGATCATGACGACCGAGCCGGCGGCGACGACGGTTGGCTCCGAGTTGAACAACGCGATCAACGGCCCGCGGGCCAGCAGGAACAGCAGTCCCGCCACGCCCATGTAGCCCACCGTCACCCACAAGGCCACGCGCGTCCGCATCCGGGCCTCTTCCGGCCGCCCCTGCCCGATCGCAAACCCGACCTGCGAGCACAGGGCGATGCCGATGCCGATCGCCGGCATGAACGACAGGTGCAGGAGCTGGAGGCCGACGTTGGTGGCCGCCATCGCGGCCAGGCCGAACGCCGGGATGATCCACCCCAGGAACACGACCCACGAGCCCAGGTCGAGAATCCACTGGGCGGCGGTCGGCCCGCCGACGCCGAGGAGCCCTTTCAGCTTGTCCCATCGTAAGGCCAGCGACCGGCGGGTGTGGTATTGCTGGTCGATGGTCGGGTCCAGCATGGCCACGACGAGGACGAGCGTGCGGGCGCCGTACCCGATGACCGTGGCCACGGCCGCCCCGGCGATGCCCAGGCGCGGGAAGCCCAGGTTCCCGAAGATGAGCAGCCAGTTGCCCAGCGTGTTGACCGCCAGGGCGACCAGGGCCGCCACCAGCGCCACCCGCGGGCGCTGTATGCCGTTGAAGAAACCTTCGAGGCCGACGGTCATGACGGCGATGAGCGCGCTCCATAGCGCGATGCGCACGTACTCCACTTCGAGGGGGATGATTTGCGCGGGGTGCCCGGCTACGCGGGCCAGCCACGCAAACCACGTGTCCGCGACGATCGCCGCCGGACCCACCAAGACAGCCAGAGCCGCCGCGATGTAGATACTCTGCCAGGCGTAGCCGCCGGCCTCGTGCGACTCGCCGCGACCGGCAGCCTGCGAGACAAAGGTCTGGACGGCGGTGGCGACCCCCATGCCCGCGCAGCCGACCGCGAAGACGAACAGCGTGGCCGGCGAGATCGCCGCCTGCGCGTCGGTGCCGAGCCACGAGACCATGACGAAATCGACGAAGCCCATCAACATGCGGGACACGGTCAGCCCGACGATGGGCAACGCCAGGTGCAGCAGCTCGCGGGTCGGCCCGCGCGCCGGCGACGTCCCACCCGCGTGCCCCAGCGCGACGTGCTCCGACACCGCCGGTTTGTTCGGAGAGCCGGCGCCGGGGTCGCGCGGCGGTTGGGTGGCCTCGGCCACGGGGTCGTGGTGCGTGTTGTCCGACATCACTTGGCCAACCTCCGCCCCGCGCCAGCTTGACACAGGGACGGTAAGCAAAAACCCCGGCCGCCTTTCGGGGACCGGGGCTGACGATTCGCGGAAAGCGGCGAGCGGGCTTACGCGGACGGCAACGGCTCCGGTCGGGTCGCTGTAATAACCGGGATAATCGCCATCCGGGGCATTGCTACACCGATACATCGCTCATCGCGGCAACACCGGGTTGCCACGGGTTTCAGTATCCGGCAGCACGGGTTGACCTGTCAAGCTCAAACTGGGACTCGTGCGCAGGCTGCGTTGCCGGCGTTCTTCCCGGCGGCCCCCGGGAGCCGCCGGAAGCGCCCGCCCAGCGGGCCGTAGGCCGCGTTGACGAACAGGACGCCAGCGAACGGCTCGTGCCGTTGCGGCCTGCGAATTCACCTGCTCGGACGCCTCGCGGCAAATCAGCCAAGGCACGCATTCGACCCAAGCCTTCACGGCCGCGCTACCCGCGTCTGTCGGCGTGTTGACTGGCGGCGACACGGGAGATTCCCCTGTCTGGCGTCGGCCGCGCCGAAACCCGCAGCGTCCGACGAAAAGCACCCATACAAACGCACCCCCGAGAAGAGCCCGCGAAGTTAAGCCGCCGTTATGGGAACCAATGTCGCGTTTCTTGACCTAAGGATGACATTATTATAGGACTAGCAATCAGGTACGGAACTTGCCGGAAAGATGCCCCGGTGCGACGGCGCGCGGCGACACCGCCATACTCCGTCGCCCGCAACATCTCGACCCCAGGCTGACGCCGGCTCCTTCGGCGTCGCCGACGAGCGACAGGTGCCGCATGATGGAGATGACGATACACGGCCGCGGCGGACAGGGGGGAGTGACGCTCGCCAAGCTAATCGCCTCAGCTTACTTCCTGCGGGACAAGCACGTGCAAGCCTTTGGGGTTTACGCGGCCGAGCGCTCCGGTGCTCCGGTGGCCGCGTTTGTCCGCATCGACGACGAAGAGATCACCAACCACAATCAGGTGAGCACGCCGGACCAGGTGATCGTGCTGGACCGGACATTGGTCGGGCCGCGGGTGGTCTCCGGTCTGAAGCCGGACGGCTGGCTGATACTGAACACGCCGGACCCGCCGGAGAGCTTCGCCGAGCAGTTCCCCGGCCGCCAAGTGGCCACGGTGGACGCGACCGGGATCGCGGTTTCGCACGGGCTGGGGACCCGGACGGTCCCCATCGTCAACACGACGATGTTGGGGGCCATTGCGAAGGTATTGGGGCTGCAACTGGCGGACGTGGACGGCGCGCTGGAGCTGGTCCACTTCGGCGGGGCCAACCGGGTCTCGGCCCACGAGGCATTCGAGCGCGTTGTGGCGAAGAAGCTGGCCGGCAAGGTCAAGGTCGGTGCAGAGCGGCGCGCGGCCGCCGCCGGGGCCAGCCTGCTCGATCCCGACGTCGGCCAGTTCCCGCGAATTCGGACGGGCGACTGGTCCACCCGCCGGCCCGAACGCCATCAATTGACGCCCCCGTGCAACGACGGCTGCCCGGCGGGCAACGACGTGCGCGGCTTCGTGCAAGCGGTCTCCAAGAAGGACCATGACGAGGCGCTGCGGATCATCCTGCAAACTTCGCCGCTGCCGGGGGTGTGCGGACGGGTCTGCCCCGCCCCGTGCATGGAGGCGTGTAATCGGCGCGAGCACGACGAAGCGATCAACGTGCGCGAGATCGAGCGGTACGTTGCCGACCACGGCAAGTGGCCCGCGGCGTCCAAGCCGAGCCGCGACGAGCGGATCTTGGTGATCGGGTCGGGGCCCGCCGGCCTCAGTGCGACGTATCACCTGGCTCGGCTCGGCTATCGCGTGACGCTGCTGGAGGCGGACAAGGAACTCGGGGGCGTCATGCGGACCGGCATCCCGTCCTACCGCCTGCCGCGCGACGTGCTCGATCGGGAAATCAGCTTCATCTTGCGGCACGGGGTCGAGGCCCGCACCGGCCAGCGGGTCAACCGGCAGCAGTTGCTGGATCTGTCGCACGAGTTCGCGGCGATCTTCGTCGCCACCGGTTTGCAGGAAGCCCGCTCGTTGAACCTCGGCCGGCTCTCCTCCGACATCGTGACGCAGGGCATCGACTTCCTCGATCGCGTCCGCCGCGGCGAGGAATACCTGACCGGGCAGCGCGTCGTGGTCATCGGCGGCGGCAACACGGCGATGGACGCGGCCCGTTCCGCGCGGCGCATCGGCGCCCGCAGCGTCCACGTGCTGTATCGCCGTACCCGGGCCGAGATGCCGGCGATCGCCGAGGAAATCGACGAAGCCCTCGAAGAGGGGATCGAGCTGAGCGAGCTGGTGGCCCCGTTGCGGCTGCACGAGGACGCGCTGGGGGCGGTACTGACGTGCCAGCGCATGAAGCTCGGCGAGGCGGACGAATCCGGCCGCCGCCGCCCCGTGCCCATCGAGACCGAGGATGCGCAATTCGAGGTCCGTTGCGACCGCGTGATCCTGGCGCTCGGGCAGAGTCCGGACTTGTCCGTGTTTCCCGAGGGGGCCGAGGTCCGCGACGGTCAGGCGCTGCTGGGGTTGACCGGCGCCCCCGTCTTCGCGGGCGGGGACCTGGCCACCAACGACGGGACGGTCACCGCGGCGATCGGCAGCGGACGCCGGGCCGCCTGGCACATCCACAAGACGCTGACCGGCGAGGACTTGTTCCCCACAGCACGCCCGGAGGTCGCCGGGCCCGAGCACATCCACATGCACGTGTTCGCCCACGCCCCGCGCGAGCGCGGCGTCACGGTGCCGCCGCACGTCCGCCGCGGTAGCTTCACCGAGGTGCGCCTGGGGCTGGTGGACGAACCCGGACATCCGGCGGCGGTGACCGAGGCGGGGCGCTGCCTGAGCTGCGGCGTGTGCAACGAGTGCGACCGGTGCCTGACGTACTGCCCGGAAGGGGTGATGCGCTTCCGGGGGAACGGTGAGTACGCCTTCGACTACGACTACTGCAAAGGCTGCGGGATTTGTGCGTCGCAGTGTCCGCGTGGCGTGGTCTACATGGCGGAGCTGTAGGAAGGAGGTCGGCGTGGCGCGCGAACTGGTGACGGGTAACCATGCGGCGGGCTACACGCTGGCCCGGGCCGGCGAGGCCAACCGCCATGCCCGCGGCGCGGTCTGCGGGGCGTACCCGATCACGCCGCAGACCGAGATCATCGAAGTCCTGCGGGCCTTCGAGTTTACCAAAGGCCGCGTCGTCCCGGTGGAATCGGAACACAGCGCGATGGCCGTGTGCATGGGCGGGTCGCTCGGCGGCGCGCGGGCCTTCACCGCCAGCTCGTCCAACGGCCTCGCCTACATGACCGAGAACGTCTTCGCCGCGGGATACTACCGCTTGCCGATCGTCATGATCGGCGTGAACCGCACGCTGGGCCCCCCGTGGAACATCTGGACCGATCAAGGTGACACGCTGGCCCTGCGCGACGCCCCGTGGCTCCAGTTCTACACCGAGTCGCACCAAGACCTGGTGGACACGATCCTCGTAGCGTTCCGCGTGGCCGAGGACCGCCGCGTACTTCTCCCGGCCCTCGTGGCCGAAGACGGCTTCGTCGTTTCGCACACTCAAATGATCGTGGACCTGCCCGAGCAGGAACTCGTGGACCGCTATCTGCCCCCGTGCGAGGTACCCCACCGGTTGCACGGCAAAGGGGTCGCGGTCGGCGGCATGACGTACCCGCACGAGACCGAGATCCACCGGAAGGAGATTCAGCAGGCGATGGACCGCGTGCCGGAGGTGCTGGCCGAGGCGCTCGATGACTTCGAGAAGGTCTTCGGACGCCGCCCCGACGCCGCCGTCAAGGCCGAGTATACCGAGGACGCCGATCTGGTTCTCGTCGCCTGCAACACGATGGTGCGGACGCTCCGGCGGGCCGTGAAGCGGCGCCGGGAGCGCGGGCAGAGGGTCGGCCTCGTCAAGCTCAAGATGTTCCGCCCCTTTCCGCGCCCACAGGTCCTGCGGGCGCTCGGCTCGGCCCGCCGGGTCGGCGTGCTCGACCGCAACCACTCGCCCGGGTCCGGCGGCATCTTCTGGACCGAGATTGCCGCGACGCTGCGCGAGCGGCCCGACATCCTGTTGCAGGACTACCTGATCGGGCTCGGCGGCGGCGACGTGACTCCCGAGCTCATCGACCGCGTCTTTGACGACCTCGGGGCCCGCGCGGCGGCGACCGAGCCGATCTTCCAGGAGGTGCCGGTATGACCACGCCCACCCCCTCCACGATGGAATGCCGGGCGGAAGGCATCCTGCGTCCCGGCAACACGAATTGCGCCGGCTGCGGCATGTCCATCGGCCTGCAATGGATGGAACAGGCGCTCGACGGCGCCCGCCCCACCATCTGCATCCCCGCTTGCTGCGGCATTGTGACGGCGGGTGCGTTTCCGACCAGCGCCTACGGCGTTCCCGTCGTCGCCACCACGTTCGCCAGTGCCGCCGCCGTCGCCAGCGGCGTCTCCGCCGTCTACGCCCTCAACGGCGAGCCCGATCTGACAATGTGCTGGACGGGTGACGGCGGCACCTACGACATCGGTGTCGCCACGCTCTCCGCCGCCGCCGAACGCAACGAGGACATCCTCTACGTCTGCTACGACAACGAGATTTACGGCAACACCGGCGGCCAGCGCAGCAGCGCCACGCCGCAAGGCGTACGCACCAGCACCACCGAGCGCGGCAAGGCCGAGCCGAAGAAGGACATGATGGCCATTATGGCGGCGCACCGCATTCCGTACGCGGCGACGCTGTCGATCGCGCATCGCGAGGACTTCCTGCGGAAAGTGCGGACCGCCCAGCGTATGAAGGGCTTTCGTTTCCTGCTCATGCTTTCCCCCTGCCCCACGGGCTGGAAATCCGAGCCGGGCGAAAGCGTCGACCTGATTCTGACCGCCGTGCGCTGCGGCCTGTTCCCCTTGTACGAAGTCTTCAGCGGGCGGCGCTATCGCATCAACGCCCGGCCGGATGGAACACCGCTGGAATCCTATCTCTCGCGGCAGCGGCGCTACCGGACCGACCTGCTCGACATCGAGCTGCTCAAGGCCCAGATCAACGCCCAGTGGGCCTACCTCGAAGCGATGGAGCGGACGTTCCCGGCGGAAGACGCGGAGTGACCGCGGCGGTCCGCCCGTCAGCGTTGAACCACGTGTCCGTATTCGACCGACAGCCGGCCGCCGGGGCGTACGGTGATTCGCGCCTCGCCGCCGGCGGGGATATGCTCCAGGATGTCCGCCAGGCGCGGGTACGCGGGGCCGGCGTCGCCCGCGTGCGGCCACTGTTGCACGAGGCGCACCAGGCCGCCGGCGACCCAACCCTGCGCCGCGCGGACGAACGCATCGTCCTGGGCGGCGGTGAGCTCGTCGGCGACGGCCCGCAGCGCGTCGATCGGCCCCGCCATCCCCAGATGGATCAGCGTCAGGTCGAGCTCGCCGCTCAGGCGGTACTCCGTCTCCGCCCGGAACCCGAAGTCGCGCTCGATGTGTCGGGCGTGGAGCTTTCCGGCAACGCGCCGATCGCGCGTCAACAGCACCACCATCGCATCCGTTTGCCCCAACGCGCTGCGCTCCACGCAGCACAGCGTGTCGGGCGTGCGGCGGGTTTTGTCAGCGGGAAACGCGGCCTCGTACTCACGCTGCTCCTGCCCGAGTTGGATGCGGTTGTAGCCGAACTCGGCACAGCCGCCGGTGGCGACCCACGCGAACACGATGAGCGCAAATCGCACCGGCCACGGGCGCCGCGGCCCGGGTTGGGGCGATGGAGTGCAAACCCTCGTCATGCGCGCCATCTTCGACGGCTCGCCGGCCGCGTGCAAGCCGTGCGCGGGTCTGCCGGTCCCGCCGCGTTTGCCGATATAATGAAAGGGTAGCCGGTCGTGACGACCGGCGGTCGGCGCCCACGGTGGGGTGCCGGCCGCGCGGTCGGCCGACCGTGTTCGAGAAGGTGGATGCAACCCGAAGACGTAGAATCCCTGTTGGAACGGGCCAATCGCCTGTTGGAAGAGGGCAAGCCGGATGAGTCACTGCGGTGCCTGGACGCGGTGGACGCGAGCACGCTCGACGAAGAGCAGCACGTTGAGTGGGGCAGCCTGCGGGCCTGGGCCCTGAGCGAGCTGGGCCGCGACCAGGAGGCGCTCGAAACGCTCGACCCGCTGCTGGAGGCATACCCGCGCTCGGCCCGCCTGCTGGGCACGCTGGGGGTCGTGCTGTCGAACACCGAGGACCTGGACGACGCCCGCGAGGCCCTCGAAGAGGCCGTCGAGCTCGCCCCCGAGGACGAGGTTTCGCTGGCCAATCTCGCCCTCGTCTATGAGAAGCTGCGCGACTACGACCGCGCGATCGAGCTGTACGACCAGGCGCTCGGCCTCGGCGCCGACATCGACTGGGTGCTGCTGCGCAAGTCCAACGTGCTGGCCGACGCCGGCCGCTATGGCGAGGCCAAAGTCACGCTCAAGCGCTACCTGTCGCTCGTGCCCGACGACGCCAGCCAATGGATCGCCCTGGCGATCCTGCACAGCGACGACGAGGAGTTCGAGGACGCCTTCGCCTGCTACCGGCAGGCCGAGCGCCTCGACCCGGAGGCGGCGAGCCTGCGGCTGAACTGGGGCGTGACGGCGGTGCGGGCCCACGCGCTGCCGGAGGCCCGCGTGCAACTGCGGCACCTGCAACGCATCGAGCCGCGCACCACGCGGCCGTGGCTGCTGCGAGCGTTCATCCTGGAGGAAGAGGGGCACGCGGCGGGCGCGCGGGCGATTTACGAGCGGCTGCTGACCCGCACCCGCTTCACCGACCACGCCGAGCTGTGCTACACCCTCGAAATGGCGATGGACTTCTTCGCCCGGCAGGGGCTGCGCGCCCGGTGCGAGCGGCTCCTCGTGCGCGCCTACGCCGCCAACGCCTGCACCGTCGAACTGTGCGAGGCCTACCGCGAGGCCACCGGCGACCACGTCGACCGCGCGTACTGGTTCAGCCTGACCATCGAGGCCGACTACCGCCCCGGGCTGACCGAGATTCGCCCCCCCGGCCGGCGGACGGGCGAGCGTTACAAGCGCTTCCGCCGGGCGTACCAGATCGTCGCCCGCAACCACGACGAAGCGGTCGGCTTCGTGCTCGACTTCGCCCGCCGCATGGGCGAGACGCGGCCGGTCATCCGCGAGTTCGTCGGCGAAGAGCCGATCGAGGACGCCCACACCGGGCTGTACGAAGTGGACGCGGAGAGCTACCTGCTCGCCGACGAGTGATCTTCGCCGTCCCACCGGCCCGCGGGGGCTCGCTTCTTCGGTTCCTCAATCCCCGGCTCGCTCACCGCGCGGCGGTCGGCAGAGGCTGGCGGCCTGCGCCGGGGGACCGCCCCCCTCCCGCCAAGCCCCGTTCCCCGGCCCGGTCGCTCGTTGCGGCCCCCCCTGGCCCCGCGCCCCGCGCACGCTACGATACGCCGATCGTCGCCAACCATCCGCTTTTCGGAGACGCACGCGTGCCGCTGTCGTACAACCAACGTACCTGCTACTGCGGCGCGGTCGGCCTCGACCGCGTCGGCCAGACCGTCACCCTCGTCGGCTGGGTCCACTCCCGCCGCGACCTCGGCGGGATGATCTTCATCGACCTGCGCGACCGCGAGGGGCTCGTGCAGCTCAAGTTCGACCCGCAGCTCGAGCCGGCGGCGCACGGCGTCGCGCACAAGGTCCGGCCGGAGTACTGCCTGGCGGTCCGCGGCACCGTCGCCCCGCGGCCGGAGGGCCTCGTGAACCGCGACCTCAAGACCGGAGCGATCGAGGTCGAGGTCCGCGAGATCGACGTGCTCAGCGAGTCCGAGACGCCGGTCTTTGAGATCGCCGATCAGATCGCCACCAGCGAGGAGACGCGGATGGAATACCGTTACCTCGACCTGCGGCGTCGGCCGATGCAGCAGGCGATGATCACGCGGCACCGCATCTGCAAGACCATCCGCGACTACTTCGACGAACACGGCTTCATCGAGATCGAGACGCCGTTTCTCACCAAGAGCACGCCGGAGGGGGCCCGCGATTACCTGGTGCCGTCGCGGATTCAGCACGGCCGCTGCTACGCGCTGCCGCAGTCGCCGCAGCTTTTCAAGCAATTGCTGATGATGAGCGGGTTTGACCGCTATGTGCAGATCGTCCGCTGTTTTCGCGACGAGGACCTGCGGGCCGACCGGCAGCCGGAGTTCACGCAGCTCGACCTGGAGATGTCGTTCGTGCAGCCGGACGACGTGATCGGCATCATCGAGGGCTGCCTGGCGCGGATCATGAAGGTCGTACACGGGCTCGACATTCCGACGCCGTTCCCACGCATGACCTACGACGCGGCCCTGCGGGACTACGGCATCGACCGGCCGGATACGCGCTACGACCTGCGCATCCGCGACGTGAGCGACGTGGCCCGACAGATCGATTTCGCGGTGTTCCGAGGGGCCCTGGTCGCCGGCGGCGTCGTCCGTTGCATTCGCGTGCCCGATGGCGCCACGATGACGCGCAAGGAAACGGACACGCTCGCCGAGGACCTGAAGGGCATCGGGGCCGGCGGGCTGCCGTTGGTCAAGGTGGCCACCGAGAGCGGCCGGCCGGTGCTCCAGACCGGCATCGCCAAGTTCTTCAATCCGGAGACGACGGCGAAGCTGCTGGCGGCGACGGGCGCGGGGCCAGGCGACATCCTGTTCTTCGCCGCCGACAACGAGGCCGCGGTCTGTCGCTACCTCGCGTGGCTGCGGGAGACAATCGCCAGGCGTCGCCATCTGATCCCGGCGGGGCAGTGGCACTTCTTGTGGGTCGTCGATTTTCCGCTGTTCGCGTACGACGCCGAGGAAGGGGGCTTTGCGGCGGTGCATCACCCGTTCACGGCGCCGCACGACGAGGACATCCCGCTCCTGGAGAGCGACCCCGGCCGCTGCCGGGCCAAGGCCTACGACGTGGTCCTCAACGGCATCGAGCTCGGTGGCGGCAGCATTCGGATTCACCGCGCCGACGTGCAACAGCAGGTTTTCCGCGTGTTGCGCCTCGATGAGCAGGAACAGCAGCAGAAGTTCGGCTTCCTGCTGCGGGCGTTGAAGTTCGGCCCGCCGCCGCACGGCGGTATCGCCCTCGGTCTGGACCGCATCGTGATGCTGCTGACGGGGATGGAGAGCATCCGCGACGCGATTGCGTTTCCTAAGACTGCCCGGGCCATTTGCCCGCTGACCGGCGCCCCCGGGCCAGTGGCGAGCAAACAACTCGACGAGCTGGGCCTGCGCCTGACCGCTCCCACGTAGCGGCCGGGCTCCATTCCGCCCAACGTGGCGGCTCGCCACAGCGAGTCGCCTTTGGCGACCGGGCTCCGTATCGGCCGTGGGCATTCGTCGGACCGGTCGGCGGCGCTCCGGGCTCGTTCCGGCGTTGGACTCGGAGGTTCGTGCGCGTTTCTTGTCAATCCGCCGCCGCCCGCTACACTCCCCGTCATGCGGAAGAACTACATCCTGGACGCGAACATCCTGATCCACGATCCGTACTCGATCTTCCAGTTCGCGGACAACACGGTCGTGATCCCCGTGGGGGTCATCGGGGAGCTGGACCGCTTCAAGAAGGAAGCCACCGACCGCGGCTTCAACGCCCGCACCGTCGTCCGCCTGCTCGACGGCCTGCGCAACGGGCACAGTCTGGCGGCGGGCGTGCCGCTCGAAAACGGCGGTCAACTCAAGGTGTACTGCGAGCCCGACCGCGTATTGCACGCGCCGGCCGAGCCCGCCGACATCGAAATCCTGCGCATCGCCCGGACCATCAAGGAGGCCGAGCCCGAGACGCCCGTCACGATCGTCACTAAGGACATCAACCTGCGCATCCGGGCGGACGCGGCGGGGCTGCGGGCCGAGGACTACGAATCCGATCATGTCCGCTTGAACGACGTGCCCAGCGGCGACGAGGAGTTGGCGGTCAGCGCCGAGCAGCTCGAGGAGTTTCGCCGGGAGGGGCGGCTGCCGGTGCCCGGGTCGCGGCTGCATGTCAACGAATACGTCCTGCTGCGGGCCGCGACGGGGGAGCGCGGCACGGCGCTGGCCCGCCGGGACGTGGAGGGCGACACGCTGGTGGCCCTGCGCCACGCCGAGGACGGGCTGTGGGGGATTCGCCCGCGCAACAAGGAGCAGTACTACGCGATCGACGCGCTGCTCGACGAGCGCATCAGCCTGGTCTCGCTTATGGGCAAAGCGGGGACGGGCAAGACGCTGCTGGCCCTGGCGGCGGGGATGCACCTGACGTTCCGGAAGCGGCGGTTCCGGGCGATACTGGCCTGCCGGCCGATCGTGCCGGTGGGCCGCGACCTGGGTTTCCTGCCGGGCGACGTGAGCCACAAGCTGGCCCCGTGGATGAAGCCGATCACGGACACGGTCGAGTTCCTAATGGACGTGGGTGGGGCCGTGAAGGGGCACGGAGATGCGACGAGCCTGATCCGGGCGGGCCTGATCGAGATCCAGCCGCTGACCTACATCCGTGGCCGCAGCATCGCCAAGCGGTTCGTCATCATTGACGAGGCCCAGAACCTCACGCCGCTGGAAATCAAGACCGTCATTACGCGGATGGGGCAGTCGGCGAAGGTGGTACTCACCGGCGACCCGTGGCAGATCGACAACCCCTACGTGGACCGTAACAGCAATGGGTTCATCTACCTGATGAACCGGTTCGCCCACGAGCCGTTGGCGGCACACGTGGAGCTGCGCAAGGGCGAGCGCAGCCCCCTGGCGGAACTCGCGGCCAATCTACTCTGAATCGCCGCGCGTGGAGCGGCCGCGCAAATCAGAGCGCGGCCGCGGCGGAATTGCGGTGCCCCCCTCCGAGTTCCCCCGTCCGGGACGTCGGTTCCCCATCCATGTCCACCCCCTCCGGCCGCCCGGCCCCCGACTGCCCGTTTCCTCGCCGGTTGCGGCCCCACCGCGGGCCGGGCTACACTCCCCGCACGCGCTCCCGCCGAGCGAGCGCGGACGGAGCGAGCGAGTGACGGGGGTCTTGGGTGTCAGGTCGCGGAGAGCAGAGTATGAGTTACCGCCGGAAAGCAGCTTGTCTTCTGGCCGCCGTGGTGGCGCTGGCGGCCGTGGCGCCGCCGCTGTGGGGTAATGACGACATCAAGGCGCGGATTGCCGCGGCCGGCGATGCCGCCAAGCACAACGCGGACGCCGTGGTCGTGGTGGATTGGAAGGACGTGACGGTGCGGCCGAACGGGATCGGGACGGCGCGGGAACACAAGGTCACCAAGGTGCTCCGTGACGCGGCGGTCCCGGGGCTGGCCGTGCAGCGCTTTCCGTTCGACCCCCACACCAACCGGCTCGATCTGGTCGCGGTGCGGGTCTATCGGGCGGACGGCGCAGTCGAGGACATTCCGTTCGACCACGCGCCCAAGCAGCCCCAGACGGCGTGGGGCATCTTCTGGCCCACCGACCAGTACCTGATCGAGGTGCCCCGGCTGGCCGTCGGCGACGCCGTTGAGACCATCACCGAGATGACCGGGTTCAACGTGGCGTATCTGGCGGCGGAGCAGGAGCGGAACGCGTACGGTGTGGGGCTGGAGCCGCCCGTGCCGGGCCACTGGCACGACGAGGCCCACTTCTGGAGCGAGGGCTACCCGATCGTCGAGAAGCGCTACTCCGTCCGGCTGCCCAAGGACAAGCCGCTGCAATTCGAGGTCTACAACGGCGAGCTGCGGCCGGCGGTGATGTTCGACGGCGACCACATCCGCTACACCTTCGAGAAGAAGGACCTCAAGCCGGTCGCTAGCGAGCCGAGCATGGAGAACTGGCCGAACGTGGCCCCCAAGCTCCTGCTGGCCACGCTGCCGACGTGGGAAGACAAGGCGCTGTGGCTGTATCAGGTGAGCGAGCCGCAGTTCGAGGCCGATGACGCCATCCGCGCCAAAGTCGCCGAGATCATCAAGGACTGCAAGACGGACGAGGAGAAGTACACCGCGCTCAACCACTGGGTCGCGGAGAACATCCGCTACGCCGGCACCAGCCGCGGCATGTGCGAGGGCTACACGATCCACAAGAGCATCGAGACGTTCCACGACCGCTGCGGCGTGTGCAAGGACAAGGCCGGGATGCTGGTCACCATGCTGCGGGTCGCGGGGTTTGATTCCTTCCTGGTGATGACGATGGCGCGGCAGCGCGTGGACGCGGTGCCGGCCGACCAGTTCAACCACGCCGTCACGTGCATCCGCTGGCCGGACGGGTCGCTGCTGCTGCTCGACCCGACGTGGATGCCCAAGAGCCGCGACAACTGGTCCACGCTGGAGCCGAACCAGCACGTGGTCTACGGGCTGCCGCAGGGCGGCGGGCTGTCGCAGTCGCCGTACTTTCCGCCGGAGGACTGCCTGGCGGCGTGGAAAGGCGCGACGACGGTCACGGCCGACGGCAGGCTCACCGGCACGCTGCACTTCACGGCCACCGGGGCGCCGGAGGGCCGCCTGCGCCGCACGCTGGCGGCGCTGCACCCGAGCGAGCGGGGCGACTACTTCGACCGGACGTTCCAGCGGATCGCCCCGAATGCCCGCCCCACGCGAATCGACTGCACGGACCCGGTCGACTTCACCGGGCCGATCGAGGTGGCGGCCGATTTCGAGGCCGGTGGCTTCACACTGGGGCAGGGCCCGCGACGATATTTCGCGCTACCCATGCTGCAATCCGTGTTCGGCGATCGCACGATCTATGACTTGTTTGGCAACACCTCTGCCGAGAAGCGGCAGTACGGGCTGAAGCTGTTGGCGACGCGCCTCGGCCGCTTCGAGGAGACGATCACGCTGCCGGCCGGTTGGAAGGTGACGCGGAAGCCCGAGCCGGTCGAGTTGGACGGGCCGTCGGCGGGGCTGCACTTCAAGATCGAGGCCGAACCCGGCCGGATCCACTACACCTGCGACTTGGTCGTGAAGAAGTGGACGGTCCCACCCGAGGATTACGCCAACTTCAAGCAGGTCATTGAGAAGTTCGAGGAGCTGACGAGCCGCGTAATCACGTGTGAAGTGGAGGCCGCCGATGCGCAGTGATGAACATAGAAGGGGTCGAGGGATCGAGGGGCCGAGGGCGCAAGGGGCCGGGTGCCACGCGCATGCCTGGCACGGGCATGTCCGTCGTCGGTCCGCGCTGGCGTTGTCCGGCTTGCTGGTCGTGCTGTGCGCCGGTTGTGCGACGCCGTCGCAGGCCCAGTCGCTTCCCGCGCGGAGCGACGTCGCGGCGCCGCCGGACGCCGTCATCGAGCTGTGGGAGCAACACTGGACCCTGCAACCCGACGGGACGCAAGTCTACCACGAGAAGCGGCACGTCCGGCTGAACGACGAGCGGGCGTACGGCGAGTTCGCCGATCCGCGCATCACATACAACGCGAAGACGGACAAGCTGGAGGTCCTGCAAGCCCGCACGCGGTTACCCGACGGCACCTACCGCGAGTTGCCGGCGTACGGCCACGTGCTGGTGGGGGCGGACGCGTCCACCGGCTGGCCCGCCTTCGCCGACGTGCAGCAGCATCTGCTGGCGATGAGCGGCGTGGAGCCCGGCTGCGTGCTGGAAGTCGAGTACCGGATCACCAGCACGCCGGGGTCCAAGCGGGCGCTCGCGGCGGACTTGCGCCTCGAGCACCACTACCCCGTCCGGAAGCGCGTCGTGCGGGTGACGGTGCCGGCGGACGTGACCGTTGATGCTGTCTTGGCGAACGTGCCCGAGGCGGGGGCCACCCATGCCGCCGGCCCGCGCGCGTGGGAGTTCAGCGATCTGCCGGCGTCGCCGCCCGATCCGCAGACCCCGCCGTGGCAGGTCCGCAGCCCGCGGCTGATCTTCAGTACCGCCGGCCGCGCCAGCCGCTGGCACGCCGGCCGTCTGGCGCAGATCGAGGCGGCGGCCGACACGTCGGACCTGATCGCCAAGCTCGCGGAGGAGTGGACCAAGGACATCAAGGACCCGACCGAGAAGATGCGGGCACTCCAGAAGAAACTCGCCGAGCGTTTCAGCTTCGTGGATTTCCCCGTGGATTGGCGGCCCCCTACGCCGCGGCGGGCCTCCGAGGTCATCCAGTGCAATTACGGCCTGCCGGAGGAGGCGGCCGCGGTGCTGCTGGCGCTGGCCCGCGCGGCGGCACTGCCCGTGATGGCCGGCATCGTGGTGAATGACGACGTCTGGCAGCACCAGGCGCCCCAGGACGGCATGGTGGCGGCGTACGTCGTGCTGCACGTCGTGGGCGCGCGGGGCGATGTGCGCCTGATCGAGGAAGCGGGCCTCGGGCCGCTGGCCGTGTACGACACCGCCGAGTATCCCGAGCTGTGGGACCCGCACCACGGGCTGCTGTGCCGCGACCGTCGGTGGAACAGCCTGACGTTGCTGCCGGTGCCGGACGTGCTGATGCCACGGACGCTGCTGGAGCCGTGGACCGACCCGGACGAGAGTCGCTGTGCGGTCCGGGGCAAGGTCACCCTCAAGGACGACGGGACCTTGACCGGCGAGTTTCGCGTGCGGGCCGGGGGGTTGTTCGTGTCGCCGGAGGGCTTGCTCACCAGCGACGCCCAGAAGGGGCGTTTGTCCACGCTGGTCAAGCGGGTCTTGCCCGACGTCAGCGTCGAGAGCTTCTCGGTCCGCAAGTTGGCCGGGAACGAGTTCGACGCCGTCGTGCAGGTGAAGTCGGGCAAGCCGCTGAAGAAGCTCGATGCGGCGTGGCGACTCCAACTCGGCGAGGACGGGCCGGGGCAGGGCGACGTGCCGCTGCCGCTGGGCCGCTCGCGGCGCGAGCTGCCGGTGCGGCTGGCCGGGGCGTTTGACGAGGAAATCGACTTGACGGTCGAGTGGCCGGAGAAGTGGACGGTCGAGGCGCAGCCGCTGGCGCTGGCTGCCGCCGCGGGCGACATCGGCCTCATCGAGCAGGCGGTGAGCATCGACGGTCACACGTTGCGGGTGCAACGGCACTTGCGACTGGCGCAGCGCGACGTGCCGGCGGAGAGTTTCATGACGTTGCGCGGGCCGCTGAACGAGCTGCGCAGCGAGTACGCGCGGACGTTGCTCTTGGCGCCGGCGAAGCCGTGACAACGGCTTAGCGTCCGCGACACCGGCGGCACGAGCCCGGAGCGCCGGCGATGCGGCCCGATCCGAGCCGCGACCGTGAGGGAGCGGCAGCGACCGGCGCTTCGCCGGCCGCCGCCTGCCCAGGACCATGGTCCCGCGCGCGGTTATGCGTTGACGGAGCCTGCCCATGTCACCCAGGCGCACTGTGTTCGTCGCCGCGCTCGCCCTCGGCCTGCTTACTGCCGGCTGCGCGCTGCCTCCGCGTATCGACCTCACGCCGGTCACCGGCGGCAGCGCGGCCCTGGTGGGTCAGTTCCAAGCTTACGACGGCCACACCGGCCGACCGCTGACGTTCGCGGAGGTCGCACGCCGCGCCGCGCGGGCCGATGTGATCCTGTTCGGCGAAGAGCACTCCGACGCCGTCTGCAACCAGATTGAGGCCCAGCTCCTGCACGCGCTGGCCGGACGGACGCAGCCGATCGCCCTGGCGCTGGAGTTCTTCGAGTCCGACACGCAGGCCGCGCTCGATGCGTACCTCGTCGGCCGCCTCGACGAGTCCGCGTTTCGCGAGCAAACCCGGCAGGGGCGGGCGTACGTGCTCGCGCATCGGCCGCTGATCGAACTGTGCCGGGTGGCCCATTTGTCCGTCGTCGCGGCCAATGCCCCCCGGCGGCTGGTTTCCGCGTATCGCAAATCCGGGGTCAGCTACGAGGAGTACCGCGCGGGGATCGAGCCGGCGGACCAACGCTGGCTGCCGGCCACGAACGAATACGTCAGCGGGACCTACGAGGCCCGCTTCTTCGACCTGATGTCCGGCCATGGACCGGCCCCGCCCACCCCGAGCCCGCAACCCGCCACAACCCAGCCGATCGGCACGCGGCCGACCACGAGGCCCGTGTCGATGCCCGCGCCGGCTTCCGCGCCGACTACCGCGCCGGCGATGCCGAGCGCTGATGCGACCAAGAGCCTCTATTGGTCGCAACTGCTGTGGGACCAGGCGATGGCCGAGTCGCTGGCGCACTTCCGCGACCGCTACCCGACGCATCGCGTCATGCTGATCGTCGGCAGCTTCCATGTGGCCCACACCGGCGGCACGGCAACCAAGTTCCTGCGCCGCCGGCCGCACGACCGCGTGCTGACCGTCATCTATCGCAGCACGCCCGACGGCCGTTTTGCCTTTCAGGACGACGACCGGCACGCCGGCGATATCGTGGTCTACGGCATCGTCCCGCCGCCGAAGAAAGAGGTGGAGGAACGGCCCGCGATGCCGGCGGCGCCCACGACGACCCAACCCACAACGACGGCGCCGGCGACACACCCCCCCGTTGTAGAGGGTGGCACAGCCGTCTCGGCTGTGGCCGGTCCGCCAACCGCCTTCCCACGTCGCGAGTTCCTCATACGCGAAGCGCTGGCCATCGGCGGCGTCGGCCGCTATGGGCGGTCGGCCGTCCACACCGATGCCGTCGAATACCAGATCGTGACGGGGGCGTGGCGAACGCCGCAGGCGGGCCAGACCGTTGAGTTGCCCGACGGCACGGTGCGAACGTGGGAGCCGTTGTCGGCGGGCGATGACGGCTGGTTCCACGGCGATGCCCTGCGCGGGGGGTATGCGTGCGCAACCGCCGAGTCCGACCGTGAGCAGGTGGTTCTGCTGGACGCCAGCGGTCACAGCCTGGTCTACGTCAACGGCGAGCCGCGAACGGGTGATCCGTATCAGAACGACATGGTGCTGCTGCCGCTGCTGCTGAAGCCGGGCCGGAACGAGCTGCTGTTCGCGTGTGGGCGCGGGCAGTTGCGGGCCAAGCTCGTCGAGCCCGAGGCGCCGGTCACGTTCAGTCTGCGCGACACCACGCTGCCGGACCTCATCGTTGGACAAGAAGCAGACACGCACGCCGCCGTCTTCGTGGTGAACGCGGATCGCCGGCCGATCCGCGATGGGCGGGTGGCCGCGACGTATGCCGGTACAAGGGAGACGACTTCGGTGGGGCCGATACCGGCGCTCAGCGTTCGCAAGATCGGTTTCCGCATCGTTGGGCCGCCGCCGGCGGAAACGGGCGAAACGCCGCTGGAACTCGAGTTCATCGCGCCGGACGCCGACCTGACGGCGCCGGCGCGTGCCACGATCACCCTTCGTGTCCGCGCCCCGCACGAGTCCCACCGCCGCACGTTCATCAGCGACATCGACGGCAGTGTGCAGTACTACGCGGTGCAGCCGATGGCCGGCGGGGCGGCGGCCGACGCGCCACCGGCGCTGTTCCTCACGTTGCACGGCGCCGGAGTTGAAGCGGCGGGCCAGGCCGACGCGTACTCGCCGAAAGACTGGGGCCACGTTGTGGCGGCGACGAACCGCCGGCCGTTCGGCTTCGATTGGGAGGATTGGGGCCGCCTCGACGCGCTCGAAGTGCTCGAGCACGCGGAGCGGTCGCTGGGCACCGACCCACGCCGCACGTGTCTGACTGGCCACTCGATGGGCGGCCACGGCACGTGGCAGCTCGGTGCCCACTATCCCGACCGCTTCGCCGCCATCGCCCCCAGCGCGGGTTGGATCAGCTTCTGGTCCTACGCCGGCGCCGCGGAGTTCAAGGACGCGACGCCGATCGAGGTTCTCCTACGCCGGGCGATGAACCCGAGCGACACGCTGGCCCTGTCGCGGAACTACCTGCACCAGGGCATCTACATCTTGCACGGCGACCAGGATGACAACGTGCCGGTGGAGCAGGCGCGGCAGATGCGTGAGCACTTGGCCGCGTTTCACCCCGATGTCGCCTATCACGAGCAACCGGGAGCGGGGCATTGGTGGGACGGCGACGCCGCCCCCGGTGCGGATTGCGTGGACTGGCCGCCGCTGTTCGACTTCTTCCGTAGTCGCGCCTTGCCCGCGAGCCACGAAGTCCGCCACGTGGAGTTCGTCACCGCCAACCCGGCCATTTCCGCCACGTGTCATTGGGTCACGATCGAGCAGCAGGAGCGGAGTCTCGACTTCAGCCGCGTCGATCTGCACGTTGATCCCGACGGCCGACGGATCCACGGCACGACAGCGAACGTGGCGCGACTGACACTCACCCTCGGGGCGGACTCGTCGGCAACGGGCGGTGACTCGCGGTTTCTGCTCGATCCGGACCGGCCGCTGCACGTCGAGCTCGATGACGAGCGACTGGCCGACGTGCCGTGGCCGGCGGGCGGCCGCCTGCGGCTGGAACATCGGCAGGGTGGCTGGCGGGTCGTGCCCGCCACCGATTCACCGGGCCTCCGCTGGCAGAAAGGGCCGCACCGCGACGGTCCCTTCAAGCGGGCATTCGAGCAGCGCGTCGTGCTGGTCTACGGAACGAAAGGCACCGCGGCAGAGAACGCCTGGGCGCTGGTCAAGGCCCGCTACGACGCCGAGACGTTCTGGTACCGCGGTAACGGCGCGTTCGACGTGGTGGCCGATGTCGATTTCAACGCGCTGGGCGATCCCGACCGCAACGTCGTCCTGTATGGCAACGCGGACACCAACAGCGCTTGGCGCGATCTGCTGCGCGAGGCCCCCGTGAGCGTGCGACGCGACGGCGTGCGCATCGGCGACCGCGAAATCACGGCCGATGATCTGGCCGTCTTGCTGGTCTACCCGCGCCCCGGCAGCGACCGGGCCCTGGTCGGCGTGGTCGGGGGCACCGGCCCGCCGGGGATGCGGCTGACGGAACGCTTGCCGTACTTCGTCTCCGGCGTGGCCTACCCGGACTGGATCGTGCTGGGGACCGATGTGCTGCGCGACGGCACCGCGGGCATCCGCGGCGCGGGCTTTTTCAGCAACGACTGGCAAATCGACCCGGCCCAATCCGCATGGCGTGAGGCGGGCGGTCCCCGCGACGCCCCGACCGACCACCACGGCAGCGCGACGGAGCCGGCGCCGGCGGACACATCGACGGCCGCTGAACGGAAGTAGCCCGTTCGGGGCCGATCGGGAGACCGGCCCAAACGGTTGGGCGCGATTCGCCGGCGCACGTGGGGAGGGCGAGCCTCCCGGCGTGCCGCGGCCCGGCAGGCCGGCAGGGTTGCCGCAGGAGACGGTCTCGCCCTCCCGCGCCGCGCGTTCGCGCACGGTGATTCAGGCCGACAGCAAGGACCGCCGACCGGGGAGCCTGTAGGGGGATTGGGCGGGCTTGCGTTCTCGTACCGGCGCGGGTAGTGTCTTCGCGGGCCGAATGTCCTAAGGATCCGCCTGGTCGTGTGAGACCTTGCGCCTTTTGGCCTCGTGCGTTGTCTAGGCCGGCGGGTTCGGCGTGCGCGCCCACGGAACGCACGAAGCCGCGGCGCACACCTGGAGGTGCTAGGAATGCTTTCTTCTTCTCGACGATTGCCTGTTCGCCGCCTGGGGGCCTGGCTTGTGGCCTGCCCCGCGATCCTGCTCACCCTGGCGCTCGTCGCCGCACCCGCTTACGCCGACGACGTGGACGAGGTACTCGGTGATGTGCCGGTGGAGTCGGCGCCGGCTCCCGTTCCCGACTACGCGCCCGCGTATGATGAGACCAACGGCGTGATGAGCAGCCGGGGCTTTGAGCCGACCGACGCGCCCGGCCGCCAGGTCGAGGCCGACATCGACACGCTGGGCTCGACGGTGCTCGACTTCGTCGCGCTGATCCTGGACCGCGACGCGACCGACAACCTGTACATCAAAGTCCAGCAACAAAGCCCCTACAATGGGAGATTCAATTCCATCGGCTTCTACCGCGGACCCGGCACCGGCGGCTGGGCCGGCATGACCGGCGGCAGCGCGTTCTTCCTTCTCGACCCCGCCGATCATTTCGAACGCGCGCACATGACCGTCATCCACGACGGCGCCGGCAACGTCACGCTGCGTCTGACCAACATTGACGGCGGCGGCAAGGTGCTCGAATTCACTCGCGGCGGCTGGGTCCCGCGGAACTCCGCCACCGGCGGCTTCGGCGGTTACGCGGGCACCTTCGCCATTGACAACTGGGGAATGGGGGATCCGCTCGATTACACCTGCGACAACTTCAACCGCGCCAACGGGGCCCTGGGGGCCAACTGGGTCACGACCGACGGGACCGGCTCGATCGTGAGCAACACCGCCCGCGGCAGCGGCACGTCGCGCTCCATCTTCGTCGGCTCCTGCGCCGGCGGCATCGGCCAGGAAGTCGAGGCCGACGTCAGTCTCCGGACCACCAGTCTGGACTACTGCGCCCTCGTGCTGAACTGGGACGGCGTGGACAACCTCTACGTCAAGGTCCAGCGCCAGGGGGCCGGCAACGGCACGACGTTCACCCACGTTGGTTTGTATGACTCCGTGAACGGATTGGCCTGGCCCGGCCAGACCGGCGGTCCCTCGTTCTTCGCACTGCCCGCCGGCCAGACGTTCCAGACCGCCCACATGCGCGTCACCGTGGACGGCGGCGGGACCGTTCGCCTCATCCTGACCGAGATCGACGGCGGGACCGGGATGCTGGAGTTCCAGCGCGGCGGCTGGCCGTTTCGTAACGGCGACGGCGCGGGCTACGGCGGCTACGCCAACAACAACGTCATCGACAATTGGAGCACCGGCGGCACCGGCATCTGTGACACGTTCAACCGGGCCGACGGCGGCCTCGGCGCGGCGTGGGTCACCACGAACGGCTTCGCCAGCATTCTTGACAAGGCCGCTCGGGGAACGAGCACCTCGCGCTCGATCTTCGTCGGCAAGTGCGGCGACTGCTTCGACACCACGCCGCCCGTGGTCGATATCACCGCCCCGGCGTCGTTTGCCTGCGGCTGCCTCGACATCACGATCACCGGCACGGCCAATGACCCCGACGGCGAATACCTCGGCGACGTGCTGGAGTATCGCCGCTCGGACCAGAATGCCTGGACCGTCGCCGGCAGTTCCACCGTCCCCCGCACGGGGACGCTGTACACCTGGAACACGGCCGGCCTGCCGGAGGCCTACTACTTCGTCCGCGTGACGGGACGCAACGAGTGCAACCTCAGTGCCAGCGATACGATCATCGTGCGCGTCAACAAGAACTTCGACACGATTGATTTCCGAAGCCCGGCCACCGGGGCCATCCTGGGCGGCACGGTGTGCGTCGACGGCACGGCCTACGAGAACAACTGTTTCAGCAGCTACACCGTGATGTACCGGCCCGTCGCAAGCGGGGCGTTTGCCCCCGTTGATCCGGCCTATCCGACCTACACCAGCACGGTGATCAACGACCCGCTCGCCGCCTGGAACACCGCCAGCGGACCGACCGCCGTGCCGGACGGCGAGTATCTGCTGCGCGTGCGCGGTGTGGATACCTGCGGTTACTCCAAGGAGGAAACGCACACGGTAACGATCGACAACACCGCGCCGGTGGCCACACTGTCCAGCGCCCTGACGTGCGCTTCGGTCAAGGGCGTGGTCGAGATTCGCGGCACGGCCAACGACGCCAACCTGGCCGGCTGGTCTCTCATGTACACCGGCGGCGATCAGCACGGTTGGGTCACGATCGCCTCCGGCAACACGCCGGTGGTCAACGGCGTCCTGGCCAACTGGGACACCGCCGCCCTGCGCAAGTGTGCTTACACCCTGCGTCTCACCGTGGCCGATCGGGCCAACGTGAGCTGCTCCGGCGATCCGCACCGCACGGACTACTATGCCAGTGTGGGCGTCGGCTGGGCCACCATCGGCGACATGAACTGCGACGGGCTCGTCGATTTCGGTGACATCAACCCGTTCGTCGCGTGCCTCGCCGGCGGCGGCGGCATGGGCGACTGCCAGTGCCCGTAAGCGGGATGGCGATCGGGTGACAACGGACTGACGGCATCGGTGCGGCGTGCCAGGTTACGCCGCGCCGACGCTCTTGTTAAGGTTAGTACCGACGGGGGCGGCGGGGTCGCGAAGGCCGGTGGGGTGGGTGGCCTGATAGGTGCAAGATCAAGAACGTGCCGGCTTCTCCGCGCAGGCCAAGAAAAAGCTTGAACGCGGCCCGTCCGCGTGCGAAGATGAGTGCGTGGTATCAGCGGTGGCTTTGCGCCATCGTGCACGTCTCGGCCGATCGCGGCCGTTCTACCTACGAGGAGTGCGACCATGAAAGGGTTGGTGTGTGCCAGTCTGCTGCTCGCTGTCGGTTTCGCCGCCGAACCGTTGGCCCTCGCGGACCCGCCCGCGACGTTTGACCTGCGCAACTACGGCGGCAAGAACTACGTGACATCCGTCAAGAGCCAGCAGGGGGGGACGTGCTGGACCCACGGGATCATGGCGTCGATCGAAGGCAACCTGCTGATGACCGGGGCCTGGGCGGCCAACGGCGAGACGGGCGAGCCCAATCTTGCCGAGTATCACCTCGACTGGTGGAACGGCTTCAACAAGCACAACAACGACGACGTGGTCCCGCCGACCGGCACCGGCCTGACCGTGCACGAGGGTGGCGATTACCGTGTGGGCTCGGCGTACCTGACGCGCGGCGAGGGGGCCGTCCGCGACATCGACGGGCAGTCCTACAACACCGCCCCCGCGCGCTGGCTGCCATCCTACCACCTCTATTACCCCCGGCACATCGAGTGGTACACCGTCGGGCCCAACATGGAGAACATGAACCTCATCAAGCAGAAGGTGATGCAGTACGGCGTGATGGGGACGTGCATGTGCTACGACAGCGCGTTCATGGGTTCGGGGTATGTCCACTATCAGCCGCCGTCGAGCAACCTGGAGCCCAACCACGCGGTCGCGATCATCGGCTGGGACGACAACAAGGCGACGGGGGCACCGCAGCCCGGAGCGTGGTTGTGCAAGAACAGTTGGGGCACCTGGTGGGGGCTGAGCGGCTATTTCTGGATCTCGTATTACGACAAGTGGTGCGGCCGGCAGCCGGAGATGGGGGCCGTGTCGTTCCAGGACGTGGAGCCGCTGCCCTACGACCGCATCTACTACCATGACTACCACGGCTGGCGGGACACCAAGACCGACACGCGCTGGGCCTTCAACGCGTTCGTCGCCGCGGGTGACGAACGGATCGAGGCCGTCAGCTTCTTCACCGCCGCGGACGCTGTGGACTACGAGGTCCGCGTCTACGACCGTTTCGAGAATGGTGCGCTGCTCGACCCGCTGACCATGCAGTCGGGCCATCTCGATTACCAGGGGTTCCATACCGTTGATCTGACGACGCCGGTGCGGCTCTCCGCCGGGGACGATTTCTACGTCTATCTCTACCTGTCCGTTGGCGGACAACCGTACGACCGCACGTCGGACGTGCCGGTACTGCTGGGCGCCAAGTACCGCACGATTGTGCCGTCGTCGGCCAAGCCGGGCGAGAGCTACTACTGGAGCGGCAACCAGTGGCTCGATCTGTACTACTACGACGATCCGCCGTGGACCGGTACGCTCAACTTCTGCATCAAGGCGTGTACGGTCGAATCGCCGAACGTGCTCGGCGACCTGAATTGCGACGGGGTGACCGACTTCGGCGACATCAATCCGTTTGTGCTGGCGCTGTCCAATCTGCCAGTGTACCAGCATTACTTCCCCGGCTGCCCGCTGGTCAACCGCGACATCAACCAGGACGGGCGTTTCGATTTCGGCGACATCAATCCGTTCGTGGCGCTGCTGACCACCCCGTAACGTCCGGGCCCGCAGCTCAGGTGGCACCGACGTCTCGCCGGTATGTAGGGGCCGGCCTCCGTACCGACCGTAGGCCGCCGGACTCGAAGGTCCGGCGCCACTTCTGCGGGCGGTCATCGTTGCGCGGGCTGGGTCGTGGCCTGCGACACCTCGAGTTTCGCCCACCATTCGGCGGCCCTGGCGTCGCAGCGCGGCCCCGGCACGGCGGTGCCCCAGGTGTCGTGGAGGCTGATGACACGCTCCAGCGCCGGCTGCTTGCGGGTTGCGCGATTCGCGGGCGGACCCACCGCACAGGCGTCGATGAGCAGCGGCTCGGCCTCCGCGTAGTCCCTTCTCCTTGAGTGTCCAGGCCGTCGTGTGGACCGTGGTCGCCACCTGTGGATGCTCCCCACCGAGTGTCTTGCGGGTCCTGGGAAGGAGATCGGCACCGACCAGCCCCGCGGGACAGACCCCCCACGAAGCTCCCGAGAACCCTGTTCCACGCGGTTCAACAGGCCGCACAAGTGCGAAAGTCGAGTTTACACCCGCCGACCGAACCCGCCATGTGAGTGGCCGGGTACCCGGCCTCCGCCGGTGTGCGGGGTTCTGATAGCCGTTGCGGGTCAGAGACCGGGATGACGAACGCGGGGCGCGTTGCGGCGAGGTCTTGTGACAGGGTTGTCATTTCCCGACGCAGAATTGCCCGAAGATCCGCTGCAGCAATTCCTCATCGAGTGGACGACTCAATTGCTCCGCGAGGATTCCGTGTGCGGTGCGCAACTCGACCGCCAACAGCTCGGGCGATGAGAGTCGGTCGGAGTCGTCCCCGGCCAAGGCACGGGCACGCTGCAGCGCGGCCCGCGCCGCGCGCACCTCTCCCGTTCCGACGGTCGTGGGAACCGTGGGTGGTCGCGCGCGCAGCCGGCGGGCCACGACCTCGCGCAGATGCTCCAGGCCCATGCCACACACGGCCGACAATTCGACAACCTCGGCGAACGTCGACCTCGGGTACGTCGCCGCCGTCGGTCCCCGCACGTCGGTCTTGCTGAGCACAAGCACGCGCCGCTCGGGGGCGATTTCCGCGCACGCCACCGACTCACGTTCGTCCCACGGCATGTCGGTGGCGTGGACCCACAGCACCAAGTCGGCCTGACGGCTGGCGTCCTCCGTCGCCTGGTGGGTGGCGAGTTCAAGCTCGGTGGTCGACGCCCCGAGGCCGGCGCAGTCTTGCAGGATGACATGCACGCCGGCGAGTTCCACCTCGGCCGACAGCACGTCGCGCGTCGTGCCGAGGACCGGCGACACGAGGGCCCGCTCGTGCCCGAGCAGTGCGTTGAACAGCGTGCTCTTGCCGGCGTTGGGCAGGCCGACAAGCGCGACGTGCGGGCGCGCCGCGTGATGCTCGTCGGAGACCCCTCGATCCAGCGACTTGAGCACGTCAAGGATCCCGTCCACCCATTCGACGATCTCGGTCGGCGTCACGAAGCGCACGTCCTCCTCGTCCACGAAGTCGATGCCGGCCTCCACGCGGGCGAGCAGGTCGGTGAGCCGTTCCGCGGCGGCCGCCAGGTCGCGCTGAACGGAACGGCGGGCGACCCGCGCGGCGCGTCGGGCGCTGCCCGCCTCGCTTGCACGCATCAAGTCGAGAATCCCCTCGACTTGATCCGCCTCCAAGCGGCCGAGCAGAAACCCGCGCGCGGTGAACTCCCCCGGCAGCGCACGCCGGGCCCCCAGCTCGATCAGCCGGGCGGACAGCTCGCGGAGCCACGGCAGGCAACCGACCGTGTGCAGTTCGACCACGTCCTGGCCGGTGTAGCTGTGCGGCCCACGGAACCAGAATGCGGTCACCGGCAAGCGTGTCCGCTCGTCCAACGCCAACCACCCATGAGTCCAGTGGGGGTAGCGCGGCGACGCCGAGCCGGCGGACCGCCTCCCCGCGTCTGCCGGCGATACGCCCAGCCGTTCCGCCAATACAAAGCTCTCCGGCCCGCTCAGCCGGACGACGCCCACGGCCGACGGTTGCCAGTCGGTCGCGACGGCGACGATCGTGTCAGTCGGATTGGGCGTGAGCATTTAATGCTACGTCGAACTTACCGCTCGGGACGGCGCAGACTACCGCGACGGCTTCGCGCCGCCGGCCCAGCGACCCAGGAACAGGAAGTCACGCACCGGGCGGCGCTGTCGCGGGCCCTCCTCACGCTGCCACAACTCCGCCGTCAACCGCTCGGGCCGGCCGTAGTGGCCGATGGCGACCGCGGTCGTCGGCTCGTGCGAATCCGGAATCTGAAGCAGCGTGCGGGCCTGGTCGGGCGAGAACCCCGCCATTTGGTGGACGAAGAGCCCGAGGGCCGTGGCCTGGACCGACAGCAGGGCGACGGCCTGCCCGACGTCGTACCAGGCGTGCCGGTTGTCGTGCCCGTTGCGATCGAAGTGCCGTTTGGCGACCACGATCATCAGCACCGGGGCGTGGCGGACCCAGGCTTGGTTGGGCTCGACCAGGCAGCTCAGCACGCGCGCGAAGTCCTCCGGCCGATCGCGCGTGGCGACGACGAAGCTCCAGGGTTGCTCGTTGTAGCACGAGGGGGCCCAGCGGGCCGCCTCCAGCAGGCTGTTGAGCTGGGCCTCGGTCACCGGCTCATCGGCGAATGCGAGCGGGCTCCAGCGCTGCTTGAGCAGGTCGTGGATGGGGTACTCGGTCTGGGCGGGGCGCTGCATGGCGGTTCCTCCGGGGCCTGTCCGCCCGTGCCGGTACGGGCGTTTGGATCACGGATTGTAGACCTCCGCCGGCGGCCGGCCGCATCACCCCTCCGCCGGCTCGAGCACGGCCCGCATTGAGCCGCGGCAATGGGGTATGCGCGGGTCGGCGCCGTACGCGTGGATTTGCTGCTGCTTGAACTCCGCCTGTTCGAACACGAGCGTGGCCACGATCACCCGCCCGGTCGTATCGACCTCGCACGCCATCTGGTACGCCTTCTGGTGCCCGTACCCGAAGATCGTCCCGAGCATCTCGATGACGTAGGCGTAGGTGTGGTCGTCGTCATCGAGCAGGACGACGTGCCACAGCGGCGCCGTCCGCGGCGTAGGCACCGCGGGGCGGACCTCGGTGCCGGTCTGTTCGCCAGGAGCCACGTTGTCGCCTCCACCGCGCGAACTAGCGCCCACCGGACCCGGTCGCGGCGGCGCAACTCGACCGCCGTCCGATAGCCGTCGAGGCGCCGTGCCGCGCCCCCGACCACCGCTCGGGGGCCATCGAGCCGCTACCAGCGTAACGTGAGCCTGCCCGAGCGGGTATGCCTTTCTGCGGCCAGCCCCGGGCGGCCCGCTTCGGTCGCCGCCGGCCCGCCGCCGTGGGCAATAGGGCGCTGGACGGGAGGGCGAGCCTCCCGGCGAGCCGCGGCTCGCCAGTTCCAGCACGCCGGGATCGCCCTGCCGCGTTGCACGACCGCGAAGGCCCACTCCGCAACGGGGCGCGGTACAATCAGCTGTCTGAGTCCTGATCGGAGTGCCCCTTGATGCCACCGGAGTCCGCGGCGGACACCCCCGCCAGCCCGTTCGCCCCCATCCCCGAAATTCTCGACGAGCTGCGCCAGGGCCGGCTCATCATCCTGGTCGACGACGAGGACCGCGAGAACGAGGGCGACCTTGTGTGCCCCGCCCAGGCGATTACGCCGGAAAAGGTCAACTTCATGCTCCGGCACGGGCGCGGCACGCTGTGCGTCGCGCTCACGCAGGGCCGCTGCAAGCGGCTGCTCCTGACGCCGCAGGTCCCTGACAACACCACGCGTTTCGGTACCAACTTCACGATCACCGTGGATGCCGGCCCGCACCTGGGGACGACGACCGGGGTGTCCACGTTCGACCGCGCCACGACGATCCGCCACCTCGTCGCCGAAGAGGCCGTCCCGGAGGACTTCGTCCGCCCCGGCCACGTCAACCCGCTGATGGCCCGCGAGGGCGGCGTGCTGGTGCGCGGCGGCCAGACGGAGGGCTCGGTGGACCTGTGCCGGCTGGCGGGGCTGCTGCCCGGGGCCGCCCTGATCGAGATTCTCAACGACGACGGCACGATGGCCCGCGTGCCGCAACTCGTCGAGTTCTGCCGCCAGCACGGGCTCAAGATGTGTACGATCGCCTCGCTCATCGAGTACCGGATGCAGCGGGAACGGCTGGTCGAGCGGGTCGAAAGCGTGCCGCTGAAAAACCAGTTCGGCGACTGGCTGCTGATCGCCTACCGGGCCCGCACCGACCCGCACACGCACGTCGCGTTGTGCCGCGGCGGCGTCGGCGAGCTGGACGCCGCGGGGGCCGTCCACGTCAGCGACGAACCCACCCTCGTCCGCGTCCACTCCGAGTGCCTCACGGGCGACGTGTTCGGTTCGGCGCGGTGCGAGTGTGGCCAGCAGCTCCGGGCGGCGATGGAGATGATCGCCAAGGAGGGGCGCGGGGCGTTGGTGTATCTGCGGCAGGAAGGCCGCGGCATCGGCCTGGAGAACAAGCTGCACGCCTATCGGCTCCAGGATGAGGGATTGGACACGGTGGAGGCGAACCAGGCGCTGGGCTTTCGCGTGGATTACCGCGACTACGGGATCGGCGCCCACATCCTGCGCGACATCGGCCTGCACCGCATTCGCATCCTGACCAACAACCCCAAGAAGGTCAGCCGCCTGAGCGTCTATGGGCTGGAAATCGTCGAGCAACTGCCGCTGGAGATGGTCCCCACCGAGCACAACCGGCGGTACCTGGAAGCGAAAAAGTACAAGCTGGGACACAACCTGCGGAACGTGTGACGCCGGCGGCCGGGCCGCGGGGCGTCTGCGTGGGCTGCCCCGTCTTCGAATCGCGTTTCTCCGGGGGCGGCGAATCGGTATACTGAGGTCATCCGCCCGACCCGACGCACGGCTGGGGCTTGGGCGCCACAGCGGCGAAGCCGGGCACGGCCACGGACCGTCCACTTCAGGAGCTGAGAGATGCGCCTCCGCCTACCGATCCGACAACATTCCTGTTTCGCCTTGGCCCTCGCTTTGCTGGTTCTGATCGGCGGCCCGCTCGTGGCCGTTGCGGACCAGCCGCCGGCGAACCCGTCACCCCGCTCGATTGTCATTGAGCTACCCGTCACGCCCGACCAGATCTACGAGGTGCTCGCGCTGGATCTGGATATCTGGAGCGTCGCGCCAGACGGCTGCTCGCTGGACCTGTGCGTGTCGGCAGCGGAGCTGGAGGAGTTGCGGCTGCGCGGCTACGAGCCGGTGGTCGTCGATCCGGACTTCTATGCGACGTGGGAACGGCAGCGCGCGGCGATGGGCCGCGGGTCCGTCGATGAATGGACCGAGTACCGTACGATGGCCCAAGTGGACGCGTTCCTGTTGTCGCTGCACGCGGCGTACCCCGACATCAGTGCCCCGATCACGATCGGCTTGTCCATCGAGGGTCGGCCGATCAACGGCCTGCGCATCAGCGACAACGCGGCCACCGTCGAGCCGCAGGAGCCGGCGATCTTCGTCGTCGGCTGCCACCATGCTCGCGAGTGGATATCGGTCGAGGTGCCGCTGTATCTCGCCGACCAGCTTCTGCGCAACTACGCCACCAACCCCGCCATCCGCCGCCTTGTCAACGCCGGTGAGATCTGGATCGTCCCCGTGCTGAACCCGGACGGCTACGTCTATACCTGGACCACCAACCGCCAGTGGCGCAAGAACCGGCGCAACAACGGCAACGGGACGTACGGCGTGGACCTGAACCGGAATTACTCCTACAAATGGGGCGGCAGCGGATCGAGCGGCACGCCGGGCAGCGAAACCTACCGCGGCACGGCCCCGTTCAGCGAGCCGGAAACCGCCGCCGTGCGGGACTTGTTTGCGGCGCGCGACTTCGCGGCCGGCCTGTCGTACCACAGCTACGGCCAGAAAGTGATGTGCCCGTGGGGCTATACGACGGCGGCGCCGCCGAACAGCGCGTACCTCGAAGGCCTCGTCGCCGACATGGCCGCGATCATCAATTCACACAATCCCCCGCAGCCGTACACCAGCGGTCGCATCGGCGTCCATCTGTACATCGCCGACGGCATCTTCGAGGACTGGGTCTACGGCGTACACGGCGAACCCGGGGTCATCGTCGAGTTGCGGCCGGTCGGTTCCCCGGGATTCGTGCTGCCGCCGGAGCAGATTCTGCCAACCTGTGTGGAGAACTTCCCCGCCGCGCTGTATCTAATTGATGAAGCGTTCGGGCTTTCGCTCGCAGGTGACTTGAATTGTGACGGGTTGGTGAATTTTGGCGATATCAACCCCTTTGTACTCGCGCTGACCAACCCGGGCAGTTACACCACCGCCTTCCCGGACTGCAACATCATGAATGGCGACATCAACGGCGACGGGCTTGTGGACTTCGGCGACATTAACCCCTTCGTGCGGCTGCTGACCGGCCCGTAGCGGCGCAAGCCGGCGGGAACGCGGGAACGTCGGACCGACGGCGGCAATGCAGCGTTGGCACAGACGCTGATATGGGACGCGGAGAACCGGCTGGTGCGGGTGGCGCCGACGCCGGGGCAGTATTCCCCGCCGCCGGATGGGGCGCGGAGTGTGGAGTTCGGGCATGATTACCTGGGTCGGCGAGTGCTGAACTGCGTCCGGGTGTAGGCCCCCAACACTGAACAACGGTGCCGGCGGGTTGACCAGCAGGTGTACGATTGGGTAGGCCCCAGCCCGAACGGCTGGGCAACGACGCCAATGGTCCGGCGGCAGTTCGTGTGGAGCGGGTGGCGGATGCTGTTGGAGCTTGAGGGGAACATCGGCGTCCCGGCGCGGAATGCGGTTGTGGGGAGCATCGCCGTCCCGCCGGCCAATCCGTTCACCGTGTCGCCGTTGAACGCCAGGGCGGTGATGATCGGGATCGCCGCCTCGGCGGGGTCGCGGGTCAGGAAGCGGCCTATGCTGCTGAGGATAAAGCGGTTACGGGCGCACCACAGCGACATCGACGACGCGCTCAGCCCCGGTGCTCGCGTTGAACACCCCCGGCTCCAGGAACAATCCCTGGAACCCCACCCGATTCACCGGCGGCGCCCAGCCGGGCGGCGCCCCCGGCGGCGGGAGCGCCTCCGCCGTCACCACCCGCCCGTGCGGCTCGTAGGCGTACTGCCACACGACTGGCGGCGGCGTGGGTGACTGCTACTTGATCTCGCTCAGTTTCACCGCGGCCCGGTGCTTAGCGGCCAGCAGGGCCGCTTCCAGGACGCGCTGCGTTTCGTAGGCGTCGGCGAAATCGGGCAGGGGCACGGTCGGCTGCCGGCCGCCCAGCACGGCCATCATGTCCGCCACCATGTTCACGAACGTGTGCTCGTAGCCGATGATGTGGCCGTCGGGCCACCAGGCGCCGGCGTAGGGGTGCTCGCCCGCCGACGTACACATGATCCGGCGCCAGCCGGCGGTGGCCTTTTCCTCGCGGTTGTCGAACCACCACAGGACGTTCATGTCCTCGAAGTCAAAGCGCAGAGCGCCGTGCTCCCCGTTGATCTCGATGCGGTTGTTGTTCTGGTTGCCGGTGGCCAGGCGGGTAGCTTCGAAGCTGCCCACCGTGCCGGTCTTGAAGCGGGCCAGGAACAGCACGCAATCGTCCACGTCGCTCTTGCCGGTCTGGTTCCGCGCGCTCGCCCCGCCGGCGGCGATGCCGCTGCGGGCCGGCCCCGCCGACGGCAACGGCCGGTCCACCACGAAAGTTTCGGCGATCGCCCCGCTCACCTCGACGATTTCGTCGCCCGTGATGAAGCGGACCATGTCGATGATGTGCGCGTTGAGATCGCCGTGCGCCCCGCTGCCGGCGTACTTCTTCTGAAACCGCCACGCGAGCGGCGTGTCCGGGCCGCCCCAGCTCTGGAGGTACGCGGCCCGCACGTGGTAGATGCGCCCGAGCCGGCCGGCCTTCACGAGTCGGTGCGCCAGGGCGACCGCCGGGCAGCGCCGGTAGTTGTACCACACGAACGTTTGGGCCTTTCGCGCGCGGGCGGCGGCGTTCTTCATCTGGCGGGCGTCTTTGAGCGTGTGGGCCAGGGGCTTTTCGCAGGCGACGTGCTTGCCGGCGGCTAGGGCGGCGCAGGCCTGCTCGGCGTGCATGTAGTTGGGCGTGCTGACATCGACGAGGTCGATTTCGGGCCGCTTGACGACGTCCTTCCAGTTGGTGTTGTAGTTCATCCAGCCCCAGCGGTCCGCGAACGGCGCCAGCGCGATCAGGTCCAGCCCCGCGATGGTGTGCATGACGGGGATGCGCGGCAGGTTGAAGAAGCGCGCAGCCTTGAGGTAGGCGTTGCTGTGCGCCCGGCCCATGAACTTCTGCCCCAGCAGGGCGACATTGCAGACGTCCGACATGCGCGTGCCTCCCACCGACGCCCCCGCACCGCGAGGCGCCGCTGCTCTCCAGGGGCGTATCGTGGCCGACCGCCGACCGCGACCGCCGGGTCGACCGCGGCCGGGCCACCCCTGCGGCCCGCGCCGCGGGCCGGATGCCGGCCGGAGAAGTGCGGAAACCCCTAGCGTTTTTGGGCGGGTTTGTCAAGCACCGCGCCGACGTGTTCGCGTCCGATCGACCCCGCGGAGCGGCCCTTGAAGCGGGTAGAATGCCCGGATGCCGTTCATCGGGTGGTCCATGGACGTGGCCCGCGAGCAGTCGCCGTCGGAGGCACGGCTGCGCGATGTGCTGGCCCGATCGCGGACCGCGGGCTACAACGCTGTCGCGCTCTACCTGGAGCACCGCTTCGCGTACCCCTCCGCCCCGTGGGCCGCCGGTGCGGGCTGTCTGACGCCCGCTGTCGTCCGACGGCTGGCGACCGACGCCCGTTCCCAGTCGCTGCGGCTGGTCCCGTTTCTCAACACGCTCGGGCACATGGAGGGGTTCATCCGTTCCGCAGGCGGCGCATGGCTGGCGGAGGGACGGGGGCGGTTCGGCGGCGTCCAGATGTGCGCTACCCGACCGGAGTGCGTTGCCTTCGCCCGCGGCCTCGTCGCCGATGTCCTGGGAGCTTTCGACGACGAGTGGATGCACCTCGGCGGCGATGAAACGCGGCAGCTCGGTCAGTGTCCGGCCTGCGCGGAGCGGGTGGCCGCGGTCGGTGCCGGCGGGTTGTATGCGGAGTATTTCGCGCCTTTGTGTCGCTTTGTGCTGGAGCGCGGACGCCGGCCGTGCCTGTGGGGGGACATGCTGCTCCAGCACCCGGGTGCCCTGGACGCCATTCCGCGCCAGACCGTCATTTTCGACTGGCAGTACTTCAAGCGGCCGCGGGAAAGCACGGCGGTATTCCGGCAGCGCGGTTTCGACGTCGTGTGCTGCCCCAGCCTTCAGACGTACAACGCGGGCTGGTGCTTCCTGCCGGCGTCGCAGCAGAACATCGACGACCACGCCGCCGACGCCCGTGCGGCCGGGGCCCTCGGCGTGTGCGTGACGACGTGGGAGCTGTGCTGGTTCACGGCCTACGCGACGATTTGGCCCCTGATCTACGCAGCGGGGCGACGGCTGGCGCACGGGATGCCGTGGGCGGAGGCCCTGGCGACGGAAGGTGGACCCGGATACGCCGCGGCGGCGGAAATCGTCGGCGAGCGCATTCCCCAACTGAGCGAGTTCCTGCGGCCGGGTACATGGCGGTCGCTCCGGCGACACCTGGCGATGAGTCTGGATCCCTTCGCGCTGTGGCGGGCGTGGCGGACCGAGGTGTGCGGACAGGTGGGCGACGAACTCCTGCGGCTGTGCGACGAGGCAGACACCCACCTGCCTGACGATAACCCCCTCCACTGGGCGATCAACTTGCACCGGGTGGCGGTGCGGTGGGTGCGGGCCGTCGAGCAGGCGGCCGGCGCCTACGCCGTCGGCGATCTGTCGTCCTGTGTGTGCCACCTCCGGGAGGGGGCGGATTGGCTGGCGCGTCTGCGACCGGGTTTGGAGCGGGTGGCGGCCGACGGGGGTTCGAGCGCCGACGTGCCGCGTCTTGACCGGCTGATCGGTGAGGTCATGCGCGTGTGTCAGCGTCTCGAGGGGCTGCCGGCGGCCGGCCACCGCCCCGCGTTTGAAACGCTCGTGCATGACGCGTACATACCCGGCGATCAGGCCGCGTGGTGTACGTCGCCCGACGTCCATTGACGGCCCGGGAGAACCCGAGCGCCTTCAACGGAAACGCGGCGGGGCGCGTGCGCGTCATGTTGGGCGGACCACCGGGTCGAGCTTGGGCAACGTGAACGTCACGCCCTCGTCAGGGGCGTCCACTTCCTCGACTTTGTGGATGCCGTGGCCGCACAGGTAGGTCAGCACCCCCTGGACGATGTCCTCGGGCGCGCTGGCCCCCGAGGTGACACCGACCCGCGCCACGCCGTCGAGCCAGCGGGCGTCGATGTCCTCGGGTCCGTCAATCAGGTGCGCCGCGACGCCGCGCGCCCGGGCCACCTCGGTCAACCGTTGTGAGTTGGAGGAGTTGCGCGAGCCGACGACCAGCAGCAGGTCGATCCGGTCACAGATGGACTTGACCGCGGTCTGACGGTTCTGCGTGGCGTAGCAGATGTCGTCGGTGGGCGGCAGCTCCAGGTGCGGGTAGCGGCGGCGCAGCAAGTCGACGATCGCCCGCGTGTCATCTTGGCTGAGCGTCGTCTGTGTCAGGATGATGCCGGGTTGCCGCGGGTCCAACTCGATCCGCTCGGCGTCGGCGAGGCCGCCGACCAGGACGGTCGCCTCCGGCGCCTGGCCCATCGTTCCGATCATCTCGTCGTGACCGGCGTGGCCGATGAGGATGATCCGGTAGCCGCGCTTGACGTACCGGCGGACCTCGACGTGGACCTTGCGCACCAGTGGGCAGGTCGCGTCGATGACGTGCAGGCCGCGGCGCTCGGCCTCGGCGTAGACCGCCGGCGGCGAGCCGTGGGCGGAAAGGACCGTCACGGCCCCGGTGGGAACCTCGTCGAGCTCTTCCACGAACACGGCGCCGTGGGCCCGCAGGCGCTGCACGACGTGGTAGTTGTGGACGATTTCCTTGCGGACGTAGACCGGGGCGCCGTAGCGCTCCAGGGCCAGCTCGACGGCCCGGATCGCGCGCTCCACGCCCGCGCAGAACCCCCGCGGCTTGGCCAACACCGCCAGTTTGCTCATCGCCTGCTCGATGGGTCGCCTCCGCCGGCTTCCGGCGCCTCGGCCGCGCCCACCGTCATTATAGACGGCGCCGTGGTCCCCTCACGCCACGCTGACAAACTTGCGGATGCTCCGTTCCAACTCGTCGCCGCTGTAGCGCCGGCGCAGGTCGAGTGGCAGGAACACGCCGTGCGAGTGCTCGCTGGCCAGCACGAATAGCCGACTCATGCGGAGGTAGCCCATCTCCTGGGGCGTGTGTCCGACGATGAACCAGTCCACTCCCAGCCGTTGCGCAAACAGCTCGACCGCTTCCGGGGTCTGAAAACGCCCCCACACCAGGGCGTAAGCGGCCCCGCCGGGTTCGAGGTCCGCGGCCGTCGGGGCCCGGTCGAACACCGACCAGTCGAAGTGGTCGGCATAGAAGCCGTCGGGCAGGCTGTGGGCGAGGAAGATGCCGTTGGCCAGCCGGGCGCCCAATGGTAGCGACGCGATGTAATCGTTGACGGCCTCGAGGACGGACGGGGCACCGCGACCGTAACGCAGGCGCACGCCACGCTCAAAATCGGCCAGCACGCACCGGCCGCCTTTCGTGATCTCGTGATTGCGGAGCTGCGACAGCTCGTGGTTGGACTGGAGGAAAAAGACGTTGTCGGGGAAACGGCACTTCCAGGCAGCCGCCGCGACCAACAGGTCGATCGAAGTGTCCACGCCGGTCGGCGGCTCGGGCTCCTGGTGGATCAACTCGTGGAGCACGACGACCCGGGCGGGGCTGTGCTCCAGGTCGCAGAAGCGTTGGAGCTTCTCGAAGTTGCGCAGGTGGCCGTGGAGGTCGCCGGTCATGACGAGCTGCCCGGCCCGCCCAAACGTCAGCAACGAGCCGCGTCGGTTGGGATCCTCGCGGATGAGCTGGGCCGCGTCGTGCAACGTGCGGCCGTCGCGTTCGGCATCGGGGGTCGTCTTCACGCGCTTCTCGCACCCGCGGACTTCATGGCGACAGGTTCCCGGCCCGCGGGCCGTCTGTCAACGTGACCCCTCCGCCCCCTCCGTCTTCCGGGCGGCGCCGCGACCGTCCCCCCAGGCCAGCAGGTGCTGGACCATCTCCAGGCGCGACATCACCTCGCGCATGTCCCGCGGCCGGCGATTCCGCGAGGCCTCGCAACACTCCAGGATCAGCTTCGACAGTGGCACGGGTACACGCGGGTTGAGTTCGTGGGGCGGCTCGTTGCCGCGCTGCGATTCGAGGGTGATCCGCGTCGCCGTCGGCGGGGCCACGGTAATCAGCGTCTTGTACCACTTGCCCGTCAGCACCCAGTACATCGTCGCGCCCAGGTTGTACACGTCCGTCCGCTGGTCGATGGCTTGGCGGTGGACCTGTTCGGGGGCGATGTAGTCCGGCGTGCCCTGGACCCGCTCCTTGATGTGGCCCAGCGGGCAGCTCTGGCCGAAGTCGATGATCTTCACGCCGCCGTCGCGCGTCAGCAGGATGTTGTTCGGCTTGATGTCCGCGTGGGCGAAGCCATAGCCGTGCAGGGCGTGCAGGCCCTCGGCCACCTTCATGAAGATGGCCAGGACCGTATCCAGGTTGTCCGGGCACTCGTCCTCCAGCCGCTCGCCGTCCACGTGTTCCATGATCAGGACCACTTCGCGGGTCCGGAACCACCGCCGCACGCGAATGATGTCGTACGAGCGCCGCAGGTAGGGGTGGTCGAGGTCGCGTGTGACGACGTACTCGTTTTCAACCTGGGCGATGAAGCGCTCGTCGCCGGGCGCGTGGTAGACGACGTGCTTGATAGTGACCTGCCGCCCGTTGTGGAGGTCGCGGGCCAAGCTGATGACCGCGCCGGCGCCGCGGCCGATGCGGGCCAGCACTTCATACCCCGGCAGGATGGGAATGGCACGCGTCGGCATCAGGTCCCGCGGTCATCACGAAGACGGGCGGCGTTCGCCCCGTCGCGGGGACGACCAACCGCCCGTTGCAGATCCGTCCCTCGCGGCACCCCGTTCAACGCGGCGCGCTCGGAATAAAGCCCTTGAGTTCGAGGAATTCACGCAGATCAGCGGCCTGCCGGGCGGCCAACCCGCTGTCGGGGGCCGGCGCCTCCGCCAGCCGCACCGGAACCAGCCCGCGCCCGCTGGCCTCGCTCAACGTGCCGAGCACGCCTTGCAGCGTCTGCTTCTGCGCGTCGGCCAGGCGCTCGGCGGTGGGGGCCTCGTCCGCACCGATGACGACGACTTGCACGCGCGGGCCGCGCGGTTCCCACTGCGGACGCCCCGCCGGGTCAATCAGGCAAACGCTGTCATCCCCTTGCGGGTCGACGCCCAGCGCGGTCACGTCGCTCCACGTCGGCGCGTAGACGATGCGCACGTCCTCGATCCGTAGTCCGCGCTCGGCCATCAGCAGCGTGCCGCCCGACCAATCCCGCTTGGCCGGAACCAGGTGCTCTTCCAGCCACAGCAACATCAGCAGGCCGAGCGTCATGGAAACGACCAGCGCGATGACGACGGAGGTGTTACGCTTGTCGGCAGTCATGAGCCTGTCCCTTGCTCCGACGTTCCGGCATCCTTGCCGGGGCGTACTTCTACCCCATCCCGCGCGGCGCTGCAACCGCTTCGCCCAGGCAATTCTACGGCGACGCCAGGTGCGCCGCCCCCAGTATACTATCGGCGTGTTCTTGCGCGTTGTGAACCTCACCGGTTCTTCCCCGCCGACCGCCTGATCGGACGTACCTCAAGTCGGTCAGGAGGGGGCTCAACGGCGCGCATCTTCCGAGCGATGCGGTCGGCACCCGCGAACTTCCAGGACCCCGACGCGACGCGGCTGAGCGGCAGTCGTTCAGGGGACAGGAACGTCCGCCTCCGGGATCGAGCTTTCCCCGTCCCAGTACCGGCGCTCCGCTGCCGGCGACGGCCGCCAAACCGGCATTCGTTGGCCGACTCGACTTCACCTGGCCGGCGCGACGGCTCCGGCGTGCTGCTCCGGCCGGGGTCGGGGGCCCATGAACCCTGCTATACTATGGCCGACCGGACGCAGCCGAGCCGGCCGGCGCGCCGCCCGGGCGTCGCACCTCGGGGTGGGCAGGCAAGGCCCCGGCGGAGTGTGTCCGGCGCGTAAGTTATTTCAAAATAATGAGCTACAACGCCTCCCAGTACCGGGCTGACACGTACTTCCTCGAGACCTTCGGCTGTCAGATGAACGTCCTGGACAGCCAGCTCGTGGAGGGCCAGCTACGCGATCTCGGTCTGCGCCGCGTCGCCATGATCGCCCAGGCTGACGTGATCCTGTTTAACACTTGCAGCGTCCGCCAGCACGCCGAGGACAAGGTCCTCTCGCGGCTGGGGCGGCTCAAGCACCTCAAGCGGCGGCGGCCAGCGATCGTCATCGGGGTAATCGGCTGCATGGCCGAGCGACAACGTGAGGAGCTGCTCACTTCGGTCCCGCACTTAGACCTCATCTGCGGCCCGGGGGAGCTGCACCGCCTGCCAACCCTCCTAACCGAGGTCTGGACACAGCGTCGGCAGGTGGCCGCCCTGGCGGAGTCCAAGTCCCGACGCACGGACGTTCTGGGCCGCGCCGCCGAGCCTGATCCCCTGGAAGCCTTGGAGCAACGCCGATTCGGCCCGTCCGACGGCGACACCTGCGCGCCGGTGTCCAGCAGCGAGCCGCCCCACGTCCGGGGTCGGGCAGCGGCTCCGGCCGCCGACGTGCTCCAGTCCTACGTCCGCGTGCAGCGCGGGTGCGACAAGTTCTGCACGTACTGCGTCGTGCCGTTCGTGCGCGGGCCGGAGCGCAGCCGGCCGCCGACGGCCATCGTGGAGGAGTGTCGGCGGCTAACGGAGCACGGGTGCCGCGAAGTCACGCTGCTGGGGCAGACGGTCAACTCGTATGTCCACCCCGAGGACCGCCGCGCGGTTCGCTTCGCCGAACTGCTGGAGCGCGTTCACGCGATTGAAGCCCTGGACCGCATCCGTTTCGTGACCAGCTACCCGGCGGACTGGGACGAGGACATCTTCCGCGTCCTGCGCGACTACCCGCGCGTTTGCCCCTACCTGCACCTGCCGGCACAGAGCGGTTCCGACCGCATCCTGAAGGCCATGAAACGCGGCTACACGGCGGCCGAGTATCTCCGCATCATTGACCTGGCGCGCCGTTACGTCCCCAACATCGGCCTGGCCGGCGACTTCATCGTGGGTTTCTGCGGCGAAACGGAGGCGGACCACCAGGCGACGATCGACCTGATTCGTCGCGTGGAGTACCAGGGGTTGTTCATCTTCAAGTACTCGCCGCGGCCGGGGACCGCCGCCGAGCGGAGCCAGGCCGACGATGTGCCGACGGAGGTCAAGGCCCAGCGCAACAACGAATTGCTGGCGATTCAGGCCGAGATTGGGCTGCGCCACCGACAGCGGTTCGTCGGCGAAACGGTGGAGGTGCTCGTCGAGGGCCCCAGCAAGACCGAGCGCGCGGAGACGGCCGACCAGCCGGCCCGCCCGGCGGACGCGCCGGCGCCCGTCGCCCGCCAGCTCACCGGCCGGACGCCGGCGGGCCTCATCACCGTGCTCGACGGGACGGCGGACTTGATCGGGTCGATTGTCCGCGTGCACGTGGAGAAGGCCTCTGCCCTGACGCTCTTCGGACGAGTAGAGGCGGTCCCCCTTGCCGGCGGGACGCCAAGGCTCCCCTTTGCATCGTGAACGACGCTCTGCCAACCCGTTGCCCGGTCTGCGGCGGGGAGTTGCCGGTGCAACCGCTGCCGAATGCGTGTGCCGATTGCGGCTTCGCGTATGACGCGGAGACCCGCGTGTGGCGGGCCCGTGAGACGTGGGCCCGACTCGGTTTGGTGTACGCGCTGGTCGGGCTGGCCCTGGGGCTGTTCGTCGCGGTGACCCAGCGCATCGCCTTCGGGCAATCCCTGTCCCCAACTCTGCCCCTGGTAGGCGCGCTGGTGGCCCCGGCCGTCGGGCTGCTTCTGCGACGCATCGTCGGCGGCCGCATTTCCGACCGATTCGTCGCCCTCACCCCCTCCGGTATCCTGGTCGGAATCCGTCTGCGACCGATCCTCATTCCCTGGGACGACTTTGCTCAACTCAGCGAGCGGCGCGGCGTCCCGCGGATTCGCCGCCGGGAGTCCGGCGAGCTGGTGGCCATCGACGACATCTTCGCCGATGCCGAGTCGCTGGCGGCGTTTCGGGCCGCGGTGATCGCGACCGCCCGGCGAAAACGCCGGCTGCCGGCCCAATAACCCGCCCACACCTGCGTCTTCTTCGGCAGGCGGGCGTGCGTACCGCCAGGACCTCGTAGTCTGTCCACCAACGAAGGAGAGCCCGATGCGAACACGATTGACACCATGCCGTGGGAGGGCGAGCCTCCCGGCGAGCCGCGGATTGCTGGTGACCGTCGCCTTGCTCGTGGGTCTGGTCCCAAGCCTGTATGCACAGGACGACTGCGACCCCCTCGCCGCCTTGGAAGAGCTCCTGATGCTTGATGAGAGCGGGCTGGGCGAGGCATTCCTCGACTTCGACCCGCCACCACCGCCGTTGCGAACCATCGCCAAGGGGGACCAGAGCCGCTGGCAGCACGACAACCCGGACTTCGCCGGGGCCACGTTTGTGATCGGCGACCTGCACGCCTGGGGGGCTTTCTGGGAGCGGCATGCCGCACCAAACGTCCCGCCGCCACCCATCGACTTCCGCCGCGACGTCGTGCTGGTCGCGCTCCAGGGCGTGCAGCCGACGGGGCGTGGACCGAACATCTCGCTGGTTGAGGTTCACCCCGCCGGCCCCATCGTCGAGATCGTGGCCATCGACGACCCGCGACCCGGACCGGCCCCCGTGGTCAGCAATCCCTTCCACATTGTGGCGGTCGAGCGGGGGGCCCTGCCGCCCGAGCGGTCCATCAACTTCCTGCGCCTGCGGCCTTTGGCCGAAACCGGCATCGTCACCGGGCACGTCCTGGCGTCCCCGCCTCAGGGGCAGCCAGAGCCGCTTCCCGGGGCCCACGTCATGCTCGTCCGCCAGGGAGCTGAACCACGGCACGCGGTCAGCGGTCTCGACGGCAGCTACTTCTTCGTGAACATCGAGCCCGGCGAGTACCTTCTGCGGGCCGAGGCCCCCGGTTTCGCGGTCCTGGAACAGCCCATCGTCGTGCCCCCCAACGCGCGGGTGGACCGCGAATTGCCGCTACTGCCGCTGCCGCCGGGACGCATCGCGGGGCGTGTCCTCGGCGTCGAGCCGCCTCAGACCCCGTTCCCCCTGCCCGACGCGCTCGTCCAGCTCTTCCGACACGAGTTCGAGGTGGACCGCCGACGGACCGGCCCCGAAGGGGAGTTTGTCTTCGAGCGAGTTCTCCCCGGTCCGTACCGCCTAGTGGCGTCCCACGAGGGGTTCGAGCCGCAGGAGTGTCTGCTGGTGGTCGAGCCCAACGGCGTTGTACAGCACGTCTTCGTGCTGCGGCCGGCCCCGCCGCCCGGGGCCTTTGAGGGATTCGTGCTGGGCCTGTTGCCCGGTGGACGCAAGGTGCCGCTGCCGGACGCCCTGGTGCGACTGATGGGGCCGCCGGGAGAGGTGGCCCGTGCCCCCACCGACCCGCGCGGTCACTTCGAGATGCCGGAGGTGCCCCCGGGGCGGTTCCTGGCCATCGCGGAGAAGGAAGGGTGGCGTCCGGGCGAAGCGGGCGTCGAGATTCAGTCCGGCCAGGTGACGCGGCATACGTTCGTGCTGCGTCGGCCGGTGGATCCCGGCGCGGCCGCCACTGAGGAGGGGACTGAGCTGGAAGCCGGCGCCGCCAACCGGCCGCAGTTCTGACAAACAGCGCAGCGGTTGTTCACCCGGCGTCAAGCGGGTTACGATCGCGGCCAAGATGGCCGCGCCCCAGGACGCCCACGGGGAGAGCAAGCCTCCCGGCGAGCCGTGGCTCGGCAGGCCGGCAGCGTCGCCGCAGGAGACAGCCTCGCCCGCCCATGTCGCACGACCGTGAACACCCACCTGGTGGAGCGCTCTTGCTGGTCGAGAATCTGACCGTGTGCTTTGCGGCCCGCGGCGCCCGTGACTCCGGGCGGCCGCGGGTCTTCCGCGCAGTGGACGATGTGTCCCTTGAGATTGCTCGCGGCGAGACCCTGGCCCTCGTCGGTGAGAGCGGCAGCGGCAAGTCCACGCTGGCCCGTGCGGTGCTGCGGCTGATCCCGGCCACCGCCGGTCGTGTGGTGTTCGACGGAACCAACGTTCTGACGGCCGCCGCGCGCCAACTGCGCGACCTGCGCCGCCGGATGCAGATCGTCTTCCAGGACCCCGCCGGCAGTCTCAACCCGCGCCTGCGCGTCGAGCAGATCGTCGGCGAGGCGCTGACGGTGCATGGGTTGGCGCGGTCGCGCACGGAGCGGCGACGGCGCGTGGCGGCCTTGCTCGAACGCGTCGGGCTGCGACCCGCCGACATGGAGCGCTACCCGCACGAGTTCTCCGGCGGCCAGCGGCAGCGCATCGGCATCGCCCGGGCGTTGGCGCTGGAGCCGCGACTGGTCATTTGCGATGAGCCCGTGTCGGCCCTGGACGTGTCGGTGCAGGCGCAGATTCTGAACTTGCTCCTTGATTTGCAGTGGGAGCGGGGACTGAGCTACCTCTTCATCGCCCACGATCTGGCGGTGGTGCGGCACATCAGCGACCGCGTCGCGGTCATGCAATCCGGCCGCCTCGTTGAACAAGCCCCCGTCGCTGAGCTGTTTGACCACCCCCGCCACCCCTACACGCGGGCCCTGCTCGCCGCGGTGCCGGAGATCGACGCCGCCGTCAAACCTGCATGACTTCCTTGGACTTCTCGGCGACGAGAGCGTCGATCTTCTGGCAGTAGTTGTCGGTCAGCTTCTGCGTCTCGGCCTCGCCGGTCTCGACCTCGTCCTCGGTCATCGTCTTGGCCTTCTTCTCGGCCTCCATCGCCTTGTTGGCGTCGCGGCGGGCATTGCGCACGCTGACCTTCTGCTGCTCGCCCAGCTCGCGAATGCGGGCGACGAGTTTCTGACGGCGCTCGGTGGAAAGCGGCGGCACGGGCAGCCGGATCATCTTGCCGTCGCTCTGCGGGTTGATGCCGATCTCGCTCTTCTCGATAGCGCGTTGAATGTCCTTGAGCGTGCTGGGATCGAACGGCTTGATGACGATGACGTTCCCCTCGGCCACGGCCAGATTCGCCAGCTCCCGCAGCGTCATCGTCGAGCCGTACGACTCGACGTCCACGCGGAGCGTCTCCACGAGCCCCGTCGACGCCCGGCCGGTGCGGACCGCCCGGAGTTCCTGCTTCAGGAACTCGACCGCCTTGTCCATTTCCTCTTCCGTTTGGAGCAGTATGTCATCCAGGGGCATCGGGGGGCCTCCTGCCGTCCACGAAGCGGAACACGGCGACGCTCGGCAGAATAGCCTTCCGGCCGCCCCCCCTCAAGGTGCTCGCCACCACGCCGCCCGGGGCCTGGCCCGAAGCGGTCACTGTGGCGGAGGAGCAACACCCGTTGCGCGAAAACCTCGACCCTTACGAAACCGGCAATGGCCCGGTGCCGATAGAACTTGGAGACAGGACATCCGCGATTACCGCAGCGGGCAGGCCGGCAACCCGCGCCGTGCCCCCGGTTTGGATGGAGGTCGGACTGTGCAGACGGTCTTGATCACCGGTGCCGAAGGGTTCGTAGGTGCGCACCTTCTGCCTTACTTTCGTCAAAAGGGATATGAGGTCGTCGCGGGCGTCCGCAACCGCGCACGGAAGCTGATCCACGAGCGCCAGGGGTTTTACGCCCTCGTCTGCGACGTGACCGACGCCATCAATGTGGCGCGCGTGGTCGCCAGCGTCCGGCCCGAAGGCGTCGTGCATCTGGCGGGAATGGCCCGGCCCGCTGACGCCGCCGATGACCCGCTCCTCGCCTACCAGTCCATCGTGACGGCGTGGGCCAACGTGCTCGACGCGGTGCGCCGGACCGTGCCGCGAGCGCGGGTGCTGCTCGTGAGTGCGGCGGACGTCTATGGTCCGGCCGGCGAGGAACCGTTGCGCGAGACGGCACCGCCCCGACCGGCGACCACGTTTGGCTCGTTCAAGCACGCCGCGGAAACCGTCGCCGCCACCTTCTTCCGGGACTACCACCTGAACCTCACGGTGGCCCGACCGTTCGCGTACACCGGCGTGGGCCAGCCCGCGGGCTTCTACTTCGGCGCGGTGGCGCGGCAATTGGCCGAGGGCGAGCCGAACGGCGGCCCCCCCGAACTCTGGCTGCCGGACCTCGACGGCCGGCGGGATGTGCTGCACGTGCAGGATGTCGTGACGGCCTACCAGCGGTTGTTGGAAGACGGCCGGCCCAACGAAGTCTACAACGTCTGCTCCGGGCACGCCGTCGCCAATCGCGAGCTCGTCATGAGCATGGCCACGGAATGCGGGCGCTCCGTCGAGCTGCGCGAGCTGCCGGCCCAGGCCGCCAAGGCACGCTGGGCGTCGGTCATCGGTGACAATACGAAGCTGCGCGAGGAGTTGGGATGGACCCCTCAGCGGACGGCCGCCCAAGCCGTCCGCGAGCTGATGGCCGGGATGCGGGTCCGTGCGGAGTCAACCGCGTGATCGCCGACGGGACGGGGGGGACGCCGGCCCATGACGCGACTCCGCCGGACCCGCCACCCGCCCTGGCCGACCGGCGTCACCGGGTCGCCGAAGGTGGTGCAGGCCACGCGACTCAGGACCGTCGCCGAGGTGTCCGTCGTCATCATCGTCGAGCGGGTCAGGTCGCCGTGCAGGAACATCGGCTCGCCAATCACCGGCTGAGAGCCGGTGCCCCACGTCACGGTTTGTTGCGCATGCACGCCAAAACCCGCCAGATACCGCATCTGCTCCTCGATCACCGGCGGACTGCCGCTCTCGATAGTGTAATCCACGTACGGCTGCGGGCCAAGATAATCCGTCCAGGTCGAATCGCCCGGCGTGAACACCGGCGGCTCGGTCGGCTACTAGGTGATGTTCCGGTGGCGGGCCCTGCTTCCTGACGGTTGCAGCTCGGATCGGCGGGCGGAACGCCCGTACTCCCCACGGCCGGTGCGGCGTCGGATCGGGCGGGTCGGCGGCATGTCCGCGGCCTTGGGCAGACATGCTCTGTTCATGGGTCGTCGCGTGGCCGCGAAGACGCGGCCATGCCCCCTGCCGCACTCCCGCCCCGGCGGGCAGGCTCCGGTCCGGCGCTACGGAGGCAAGGTGCGCGAGTGTTGGCACTCGGCCCCGCACGGGCGCGCGGGGTACGGAGGGACGGGTTTAGCCGCCGAGCAGGGCCAGGACGTTGTTGGGGGCGGCGTTGGCGATCCGCAGGACGTTGGTGGCCGACTGCACCAGGATCTGCGCCCGGGTCAGGTTGCTGGTTTCCTCGGCGAAGTCGGTGTCGCGCAGCACGCTCTCGGCGGCGGCGACGTTTTCGTACTGGATGCGCAGCGAGTTGAGGTTCGGTTGCAGGGTGTTCCGCTCGAAGGAGCCGAGTTGCCCGCGCAGGGTGCCCACCTGCGTGGCCGCCAGACGGACGATGCGCTGGGCGGTGCTGTACTGGCTGCGGTTGAGGGCGTTCGTCTCCCCGGTGGCCAGCGTGTACAGGAACCCGACGTTGCGGTCCCCCAGCGAAGCGGTGGTGACGGCATCGATGCCCACCGTGGCCCGCGCGTTGAGGTCGAGCGTGGGCGAGATCATGAAGTTCGCGCCGCCTCCCGTAATGCTAAACGTCGTGTCGGTGGCCGTCTGGCTGCCGAAGGCGGAGGTCAGGACGATGTCGGCGCTGAGGGCGGTGGTGCGGACGGAGACTTTCAGCCCGTCGCCGATCGCGTTCATGCCGTTGACGTTCACTTCGACGTCGGCGCCGAAATCCTCCAGCGCGTCAAACCCGTTTTGTAGCTGGGTGCCGCTCAGGGCGCGGACCTTGACGTACTGGGTCGAGCCGTACCCGGTGCTGGTCAGCACGACGTTGCCGGCGCTGATGACGGCCGACACGCCGGTGAGTCCGGTCGACATGTTAACGGCGTCCGCGATGCTGGAAATCGTGGCCCCGCTGGCCAGGGTAATGCGTTCGGCGCCCAAGTTTCCGAGTACTTCGATGGTCTGGGCGGAGGCCAGGGTACCGGAGGAGTACGTGAGGGTGGCCAGTTCGGCGGCCACAAGGACGTCAATATTGACGGTGCGCGATCCGCCCTGCGGGATGCGGGCCGAGCTGATCCGCAGATCAGCGATGTCGGCGATGTTGACGGCGGAGGTGGTGTAGGCCAGCGTGCCGGACAGCAGCTTGCGCCCCTCCAGTTCCGTGGAGTTGGCGATGCGGTTGATGGAGTCGAGGATCAGGTCGATTTCGAGCTGGTTGGCGTCCCGCTCCTCGTTACTGATCGCGGTTTCGTTGGAGCTGCGGTCGATCAGGTCTTCCAAATCGTTAATTAGGCGAGCGATTTCCGCCAACCCGGACTCCCCGACCGCCACCACGTTGATGGCCCGGTTGATGTTGGTCTGGGCGGCCTGGATAGCCGTCAACTGCAAGCGCATGCGTTCGGAGGCGATCATGCCGGCGGGGTCGTCCTTGCCGGTGTTGATTTTCAACCCCGTGCTAAGCCGCTGCAGCGAGAGCGTGAGCCGGTCGTTCTGTCCGCTGAGGATCCGTCGGGCGATGACGGACGGGACGTTGGTGTTGATGCGACTCATGTGACGGCGCCTCCAAGGGCGACTAGTTGGCGGCACTCGGTCGAAGCGGCGGGGGCCGGCGAGCGCGAGTGCGGGGCGGGGGTTGCGGGACCGCCCGCTCGACTGCAATCCGTACGGGGCATCGTCCGGATCGTAGAAGGCCTTTAATTGGGACGGCGGTGCCGCCGCGGGTGGCCGCGCGGTGCCTGCGAACGACGGTGTCCGGTCGTGGGAGGGAACGCCCCCGGCCCCCCGCGCCCCCGGCCCCCCGCCGGCGAGCGCGCCTGGGTCGGGCGGCGCCCGCCGACGGATGGGCCCGCTTGGCCGTGATTATCCGCCCAGCAGCCGCAGGACGGACTGTGTGGTCTGGTTCGCCAGGGCCAGGACGGTGGTTCCGGCGTTGACCAGAATCTGGTCGCGGGCGAGGCGGGAGGTCTCATAAGCGAAGTCGGCGTCGCGGATGGCCGACTCGGCGGAAGTGAGGTTCTCCACAGTGATGCCCAACTGGTTCATGTTGGTGTCCAGGGTGTTGCGTTCGAACGACCCCAGCCGACCGCGCAGGACGGAGATCCGGTCCACGGCCTGCGTGACGATCTCGGCGGCGCGCGTGTACTGCTTCGAGGCCAGCTCGTAGTCGCCGCCGGTCTTCACCTGCGAGAGGTAGCCGATGACGGCGTTTCCGAGCTGAGAGGCGTGGACGGAGTTGATCGCCATGTTAACCTGCATGTTGGTGTTGATTTGCGGGCCGACCTGGAACAGCGCGCCGCCGCCGGTGATGTAGAAATTGGTGGAACTGACCCAGTTGGCGAGGACGTCCAGCTCGATGTCGATGCTGGAGTTCTTGATCATCAGGTGATTGCCGTCGGAGGCGGCCATCGCGCCATTGATGGTGGCAATGGCATCCGCGCCGGAGTCGGAGACGGGCATGGACGGCGTCACCGACCCGAAGTTCTGCCCTTCGGTCAGGATGCGGACGCGGACGAACTCGCGGCTACCGTAGCCGCGGCTGTACATCACGAACCCGGCCGTGAGGGTGGTTGAGACGTTGGCCGACACGCCGGTGGCATCGGCGACGGCGGCGACCGCTTCGGCCACCTGCGAGGCGGTAGCGTTGCTGGCAAAGGTCAACGTGGTCACGCCCTTCGAGCCGCGAATCTCCACGGTGACGGCGCCGCTGTTGCCCAGCGCGGAGAACGGAAACGAGAGGCGGGCCTGCGAGGCGGGCTGCTGGACGGCGACGCTGACGCCGATCGAGCTGCGCGAGCCGAACTGGGCGGCGTGGATCTGGCAACCGCGAATGGTGCCGAGGTCCAAACCGCTGGTGTTGTACTGGAGCGAGCCGTCGAGCAGCTTGCGGCCGGCGAAGCTGGTCGTGTTGGCGATGCGCGTGATGCTGTCGATGGCCGAGTCGATCTGCAACTGGTTGGCGCGCATTTCGTCCTCGGAGAACGCGCCTTCATTGGAGGCCTCGACGATCTTGGCCTGAATGTCCTTCAGCAGCGAGGCCACCTCATCGAGGGCGCCCTCGGCGGTGGCCACGATCAGCTTGGCGCGCTGCGTGTTCGAGACCGCCTGGCTGGACGCGGCGATCTCGGTCCGCAAGCGTTCGGACACGATCAGGCCGGCCGGATCGTCTTTGCCCCGGCTGATGCGCAGGCCGGTGGCCAGGTGTTCCATGGTGGTGTTGAGCGACCCGTAGGCGGCGTTGAGGTTCCGCCGGGCCGTCAGCGCGGAGATATTGGTGTTAATGCGAGCCATTAGCCATCCTCCTTGAACGGTTCGTGGCTGGAATGCGTCTGGGAAAACGGGGGGTAGGAGAAACGCGAGGAGGGACGAAGCCTACTTGGAACGCGAGCGCGAGGCCCGCTTCGGGGGCACGGCCGCGGCCAGCTCGTCGGTGGTGAGGCCCGCGGCCCTGCGGTTCTCGCGCTGAATGGCGTCGAACACTTCCTTGCGGTGGACGGTGATGTCGGCCGGGGCCTCGATGCCCAGCCGCACTTTGTCCCCCCGAATATCGACGACCGTGATCTGCACGTTGTCGCCGATGATGATCGATTCGTCGCGTTGTCTTGAAAGCACCAACATACGCGGCTCCTTCCTGGATGATGCCGATGCCGGGCCGGAACGGCGTCGTGTTGGGAATCTCGGTCCGTGGCCCGTCGGCTGCCCGGTCGGCTGCCAAGCCGCCCGCGCGGCAGGCCCGCCGCGGTTCCCGCCATCCGTGAGTCTGAGGCCGATCCGTAGACATTATAACATGCCTTTCCGACCGCTGGCCACTGCCGGGTTACGCCGTCTTGGCGACCGCCTGGGGGGTTTTCACGGCCGCCAGCCGGTAGCGGGTCCCGTAGCGCTTGTCGGACAACACCATTTGTTTGGCCCGCAGCGAGTGGGCGCCCACGACAATCGGTCCGAGCAGGTTCGCCGTCAGGTCGCCGTTGACCTTGTTCACGATCACCAGCACCTGACAATCCTCGAGGTCCCGCAGCTCCAAGGCGTCCACGTCGTCCTGGCGGACCGGCACCTGATAGCCGGGGACGAACGTCAGCGGGTCGCAGACCACGAACGCCAGGTCCGGGTCGTCCACCGACTGCATCCAGTAGAACGCCGGGTCCGGCGCCGTCTGGATCAGCGCGAACCGCTGATGATTCGGAAAGCCCAGCAGTCCATCCTTGAACGTCATGATCTTGGTTTCGTCCACATCCAGTGGCCCAAACCGCGTCGTTTGAATGAGCATCCTATTGCTCCCGTGGCTCGTAACCTGGCGGTCTGCCCGAGGGCGGCTCGCCCGCGGCGAGAACTCCACCCAGTCCGCCCATCGGACTGGACGCATCCTGCGTCCGACCCGCGTCCCGCGGGCCAACCTCACGGTCGCGGCTGGCCAAGCCACTGCCGCTCACCGCGACCGTTCTCTCCGCTCCCACGCCGGCGATCGGTCCCGCGATCCGCGCGGGGCCGCTCGGGCCGTTCACGGCCCGCGCCTAGCGCAGATAGTCCAACAGCGACAAGTTCAACACCTGCAACGCCGTGCTCAGGTTCGCCTGCAACGCCGTTTGAAGCTGTTGAAAGCGGACCGCGGCGTCGGCGATGTCCACATCGCGGACATCGCTGATCAGTACCTTGGTCGCCGTTACTTCCGTCTCCACGTGGTCCGCCCGCGTGGCCATGACCTTGGCCTGGCTGGCGAGCTTCCCCTGCACCTCTTGCATCTGCTTGAGCACCCGCTCCAGTCGCTGGGCCCCGTCGGTCATGGCCAGGCGGTCGTCGACCTGCATCCCGGCCGACAGCTCCAGCAGGGCCGTGAACGGGCTGTCCACCTTCACCGGGTTCACGTCCCGGCCGACGAGCTGGTTGCCCGTGGCCGTGACGTTCAGCCCCAGGTCCGTCGCCGCCAGCGAGCCGTTCAGCTCCTCGATCCGCAGCGTCCCGGCCCCGGCGGTGAGGTCCACGATGCGCAGCCCATTGCCCTGCGCCACGAAGCCGGCCGCGATGGCCCCGCCGCCCGCCGTGTTCAGCCGGCTGATGACCTCCTGGAGCGTCTGCACGCCGTCGAGGTCCACGTCGATCGTCGTGTTGTCGCGAGTGGTGATGCGGAAATCGGCCCCCGCGACGGTGCGAACACCCTTGCCGTCGTTCAGGCTCGCCAGTCGCGTGCCCCCGTGCATGGACCGCAGTCCCAGCGCGGTGGCCGTCAGGCCGCCGTTCTCCTCGATCGTAAGGTCCACCCCGGACACGCGGTTGCGGACTTCGAGCGATCGGCCGTCGTCGGCCACCTTAGCCCACACCCCGATGTCCGCCTGGTTGAAGCGATTGAGGATGTCCTCGACGGTGTCCACGCCGTTGAACTGAATGGTGGTCTTCTGGCCGCCGCTGCGAACCACCAGGCCCGCGCTCAGGTTCACGCCGGCCCCGGCCCGCAGGTCGGCCACGCGCGTCCGCAGGGTAACGCGCGGATCCAGGTCCTGGCCGGTCGTGCTGGGCCCGCTGAAGGTCCCGGTCAGCCCGAGGTCGGCCGCGGTCCGCCCGCCGCCCACTTCCCATACGCTCACCGGCCCGCGGTCGGCGCCGACCCAGTAAAGCTCAAGGCTCCGCACGTTGATCCGGGCCCGCAGCCCGCTTGGCAGCTCGGCGTTCAGCTTGTTTACAACGTCGCCGACCGTGGCGCAACCGCGAAGGTCGATCTCGGATTGCTCGGCTGGCAGCCCCACCAGAATGCGGCCGAGCTCGACCCCGCGCCCCAGCGCCCCGTTCAGGTCCGTCACGAGCGTGTCGGCGGTCAGGGCCGGGTCCAAATCGACCACGCCGCGAACTTCGGCCGACACGGCGCGGAAGAACTCGAGCCCCGGGATCGTGAAGGCGTCTTCACTCAGATCGAGATCGACCATCGTCTCCATGCGGTTGCCGTCGCCGCGGTAAATGACCCCGCCGTGGCTGCGCTCGAAGGGGACGATGTTCTGGTGGCCACTGAAGAGGTTAGTGTTGAGGTAGCGGTGGTTGCCGACGCTGACGAGTTGATCGAGGAGCGATTCCACGACGACGGTGAGGGCCTGGCGCTCGGAGGGGGTTGTGTTGTCGCCCAGGGCCTGGATCGCCAGGGCCTGCGCCTCGCGCAACAGGTCCACCGCCTCCTGCATGCTCGTGTCCACCTCGTTGAGCACGGTGTTGGCACGCTGGAGGTTGTTCTGGATGAGGTCCAGACGGTCCATCCGGCGATCAAGGGTGATCGCCGACGACGCCCGCAGCGGGTCGTCGCTGGGCCGCTGGAACCGCAGGCCGGTGGCCAGGGCGGTCTGCATGTTGTAGGTGGCGCGCTGATTACGGCGGATCGATTCCAGCAGGTTGAACGCCCGCAGGTTGTAGCTGACGCGCGTCAAGTTGACCGTGCTGACCGCCATCGTCCGTCGTCCTCGATGCCGCCGGGGTCCTCGTTTTGATTCACGTCATGTGCCGACCAGCGTCAGCAGTTCGTCGGTGAGGCTGTCCACCACCGTCAGGAACCGCGACGCACCCTGAAACGCCCGTTCGTACTTGGTGAGATTGATCGCCTCTTCGTCGAGACTGACGCCGCTGAGCGACTCGCGCTGCGTCAGTAGGCTGCTGTACACCGCGTCGGCGGCCTCGTGCTCGGTCGCCGCCGACCGGGCCACCACCGCCACCCGACTGGTGAGGCCGGAATGGAAATCGAGGATGCTCAGGCCGCCGAGCAACGCGCTCGCCACGTCCCCCACCGCGGCCAGCCGCCCGGCGTTGCTGCCGTCGCCCGGGGCGCCGCTGCGCGAGGCCGCGATCAGCCGCGGGTCGTTGCGGACGGCGGCCTGGACCGCCATCGTGGATGCGTTCTGGCCCTCGAAGAACGTCCCGACGCCGAGCGCGGCGAGCGCCCCCGACGTGTCCTCGGAGAACGAGAACTCCCACCCGGCGTCCGCGTTGAGCTGCAGGCGGTTGTCGGGGGTCAGGGTCGCGGAAAGCCCCGGAATCGCGTTCATGGCTGCGGCCAGGTCGGTCAGCGTCGTGTCGTCGTTGTTCAGGCCGTCGAGATCGACCTTGATCATGCGGGTGATCGTCTGCCCGCTGGACTGGTCGCGGATATGCACGAAGAACGTGCCGGTCTGTACCGGGAACGGCAGCCCCGCCGCCGTGCTGTTGAGCGCCGCGGTGGCGCTGCGGGCCGCGTAGGTGCCCGTGGCCGACGTGTAGCCGACCAGGCCGCGCCCGCTGGTCTGCACGCGGTTGATCTCGTAGATCAGCGCCCCGGCGAGTTGGTCGATCTGCTCGAGCTGCCCCACCAGGTGTACGTCGCGGGCGGCCACCGTCGCCGCCAGCCGCCCGCTGCGCAGGATCACCGAGCCGTCGTTGTCGGCGAACCGGATGCTGGTCCGCTCCAGGCCGTTCTCGACCGTGGTGACGGTGGTCAGGCCGCGGGTGCGGTCGAAGTCCACCAGGGGCTCGCTGCCGACGTAGACGTTGACGATCCCGTTCTCGTGCTCGCGGGTCTGAATGTCGATCAACTCGCCGAGTTGCCGCAGCAGTGCGTCCCGCCGGTCGCGCAGCGCCCCCGATCCACCCTGGGCCCGGGCCTCGGTCGTCACGACCAGCGCGTTGAGCTTGGCGATCTCCTCCACGATGCCGTTGGCGCTGCGCGTCATCGCCTCGGTTTGGGCATTCAGGTCGTGAATCTGGTCCAGCAGGCCCGACCGCTGCCGTTGCAGCGTGCGGATGATCGCGTCGGCGTTTGAGACCACCAGATTGCGGGACGCGGTCTCCAAGGGGTCCGTCTGCAAGTCCGCCAGGCTCTTGAAGAACTCGTTCAGTTGCGACGAGAGGTCATACTCGGAGAGCTCGTTGTAGAGCGCTTCCACGCGACTGAGTGTCTGGTAGGTGAGCTCCGCCCCGCTGCGCATCCCGTAGGCCAGCCGCAGCCGCGACTCGACCGCCGCGTCCGTGTGCCGTTGCAGGCTGTCCAGCCGCACGCCGATGCCCGGCGAGATCGTGCCGGTGGCCGCCCCGCTGTACACGGAGGCGAGCCGGCCCGACTGCCGGGTGTAATCGGGGTTGCCGACGTTGGCGATGTTCTGGCCGGTGATCGTGATCGCGGCCTGATACGCCGCCAACGCGCTGCGTCCGATCTGAAATGCGGCTCCGAGTCCTGCCACGATATCACCCGACGGCATCTACCCAGCAACGGGGATGACTGCGTTCCTGTTGGCCCTGCGGTCCGTACACGGTCGACTCCTGCGCCGCGCCCGCCAGCTCGGCGAACACGCCGCGTATGTGCGATTGCAGTTGGCGTGCCACATGCGCCACGAGTTGGTTTTTTCGCTGCAATTCGCCGGCCGACTCCCGCAGCCCCGCCGTGCGGGCCCGCAAACGCGATGCCCACGGCTCCGGCGCCCGCTCCGCGACCTGGGTCAGCCAACCGGTCGGGGGACCGGCGGCGTGCAGCCCTTGCGCCGCGCGCGCAAGAGCTGCTTGGCGGCGGGGCCCGTCGCGGAAGAGCGTTTGCAGGAGTTCCCCCTCGCGCGCTGCACAGTCGTGTAGCGCCGCGGTGTCGGCCTGCCGCAAGGCGGCCAACTTGTCCCCGGCCACCTGGAGCAGCGCCTCCAAAGCGGTTTGCCAGCGGGCCAACTCGTCAAGCAGCTCCTGCGCTGTGGCGGACTTGTCGCCATCCCAGGCAAGTTCCACCGGGGGACTCGCGGCGTCGGGCCGGCCGGCAGTGGAGTTCATGTCGCACCTCCCCGTGCCGCGGACCCGCCGCGGACACCCTGGAACGAGCGCAGGATCGCGTCCACGAGCCCGGGTTGCTTCGCCGCCACCTGGTCCGCGATCCGCTGGTCGAGCTGCTGGCCGAAGACGGCCTCCCCGGGCCCGCCATCGCCCACTTCGCCGCCCAGCGGGAACCGGCGTACTTCCGCCAGCAACGGCGTGAGGAACAAGTCGGCCGCAAACTGGGCCGCGGCCTCACGGGCCACCGCCGGCGAGCGCGGGTCGGGGCGCTGCCCGAGGGCCTGCCACACCCGCAGCGTGGGCCGGGCGACCCCCGGCCCCGCCGCGCCGCGGAGCACCGTCGTCGTCGATTGGACCGCGCTGACCATGACGGACTCCCTACCGGTACTGAAGCTGCGCGTGCAGCGCGCCCGACTCGTGCAAGTGCTCGATCGCGTTGATCATCTGGTCCGGCGACACCTTGATCGCCGACAGAGTGTTGAACAGCTCGTCAAACCCCACGGTCGCCACCTTTCCGCCCGGCGGGCCGCCGTCCTTCTCCGTGGGACCGATGCGCACCGTACCCACCCCGGGAACCTGGAGCACCGTCGGCGAGACCCGCACACTGGCGGTGAACGACACGTTCTTGGTCGTGCGGTTGATCGTGACGACGGCGGCGGGCTCGGGCAGATCGAACAGCGGGGTCCGTTCGACCGCGGCGATAAACCGTGCGGGGTTGGCCAGCTCGTAAGACGGGATGCGGACGACGACGTTCTTGGGCCCGACGGCCACGGCGAAGTCGGTGGCCACCACGATGCGGCTGTTGGGCGCGTTGGCCGGCGGGGCCGCCGGGTTGGCGAGCTCGTGGTTGATCGCCCGGGCCACCATGTGGGCCCAACTCCAGCCGGCGTGGGTTTCGTCCAGCACCAGGGTGATGCAATCGTTCTCGATGAAGGCGTAGAGGAAGTCCTGCTCCAGCACGGCCCCCTGGCGAATGACCCCGCGCGTCGGCACCAGCTCGTCGGGGACCATGATCGGCCCGCCCGCCAAGGCCAGGATGTACTGCGTGGCCGGGTCCTGCTCGTCGAACATCGCGTATTGCAGGGGGGTGGTCAGCAGTTGCCCGCCGCGCAGGCTCTTGGCCGAGCCCAGGGCGGAGACGACCACGTCCATGGCCTGTCCCTCGCGGGCCCCGTGCTCCGGGATGGACGCCTCGACCGCCACGAGGGCCACGCTGCGATTGCCCTTGATGTCGGTGTCGGCAAAGACGGGCGAGTGATACCGCTGATGGACGCGCACCAGCGCCCGCATTGTCGGCAGGTATTTCTCTCCGTCGCCCGTGCCCGGCAGCCCGACCACCAACCCGTAGCCCATCAGCTTGTTGATCCGCTGACCCTGGAGCCGGGCAATGTCCTGCACGCGGACTTCGCCGGCGAGGGACGCCGAGACGCCGGCGATCAGTAACACAGCGCCGACCCCCGCGCGGCGTGACAAGGTGATAAGGTGATAAGGTGACCGGGGGAGGCTCTTGCACCTGTCGAACCGGGTTGGACCGCACGCCCTCATCACTTTTTCACCTTATCACCTGGTCACTGCTCAGAACGGCCGCAGCCAATCCAGCCCGCGTTTGAACCACCCGCGGCGGGTCGCGTCGCGCACCGCCCCCGTGTGCTGCACGTTGATCTGCGGGCCGGCGATCTGCGTGCTCAGGATCGTGTTGTCGGCGCCGATGTCCTTCGTGCGGCACTCGCCCGTCAACGTGATCGTGTAGCCCTCGTCGTCGATCGTGATCTGCTTCGTCGCCTCCAGCACCAGGTTGCCGTTCGGTTTCACGTCGATCACGCGGGCCGTGATGCGGGTGGTCAGTTCGTCCCGGCGGTCGTACTTGCCGTCGCCGGAGTAGTCGTCCTTCCAATCGAACGCCGCGGCGGGATTGCCCTGCGTCAGCTTGGCCGGGACGATGCCGTGCTTGTCGCTGAGGCGGATCCACTTGGCGAGCTCCGACTCCAGTGTCCAGTCCTTCTTGGACTCCATCTTTGAGTCGGTGGTCGCCGTCTTGCTCTCGCGGATGATGATCGTCACCAGGTCGTGGACGCGGATCTTGTCCGGGTCGGGGACTTCGATCGCGATGGGGGAAACCCGCAGGAGCGTGGCGTTGGATTTCGAGGCGATCCGATCGGCGTTGAGCGTGCCCCGGGCCGACTGCCCACCCGCCCAGGTAACGGTCGCCGGCTGGCTCGTCGCCACGGGGCGCCCGTCGCCGGTGCCGCGGCGACCGCCGAACAGCGAGTTGTTCTGCGCCACCGCCGTCCACGTCCCGAGCGCGACCAGGACGATCCCCGCCAGCCGTCTTCCGCCACCCGCGAAGTGTCGCGTTGTCATGTTCACTGTTCACCCTCCGCCAACCGCACGGTGCCGAGGCCGGTGACGACGCCGCGGAGCACCTGCCGCGCGCCGCGCGCGTCGCCGGTGCGCACGCGCACCGTCTCGCCGAAGCCCCCGCTGTCCAGGGCCACGCCGGTCAAACGAACTTCCACGGCCCCGCCTTCGCCGACGACGGTCACCGGTCGTGACCGGCGCACCAGGTCCACGGCCTGCAACGTCTCCGGGGTGACCATCTGGCCCGCGGCGATGAACTTCTTCACTTGCTGCCCAACGACCTCCTCGACCCGCGCCGGCCCCGCCGCCGCCCCGGTGTCGAATACCCGCGTTTCGAGCAGCACGTCGTCGGGCCGGACAAAGTTGCCGGGGTTCAGCGGCTTGCGCGCCACCACGACCGGCCGAACGAGCCGCACGTGGGCGAACACCTCGATCTTGCGTTGCACCCGTCCGTCGCGTCGCACCGTGACGTGGAACGAGCGCAGCCCGAGCTTGTCGCGCCCCTGGCTGGTGATGACGAAATCCCACGGCGGCGTGGTCAGCGGCAGGAACTCGTTGCCGGCGCGCTCGAAACGCACGTCGGCCTCGCCGCCCCAGGCCGCCAGCTCGGACTGAACGTGGGCGCGCAGTAGGTCGGCCAACGTGCGCGCCCCGGATGGCCGGTCGGTCTGGGGCCTTTCGGGAGGCACCGCCGCCGGCGGCGCAGCCGGGGCGGATGCGGGCGCGGCACGGGTCACATCGCAACGCAAGGCCCCGCCCACCAGGACGCGGGCCAGATTCACGTGGAGCTCCTTCAGTCGGGCCAAGACCTGTGCGTGCGTAACGGTCGTGCCGCGGTCGGGCAGGTCGGCGGGCAGCAGCGGCAGGCCCGCCACCTGTTCGGCCAGGGTTGCGCCGGCTTCCCCGAACACGAGCACGTCACCCAGCGTCACGGTGTCACCGGTGACGATGACCTGCGGGCGCAGGCGGAGGCAGATCGCGCCGCTCTCTTCGGCCCGCGAAATCGCGGCCGCACCGCATACCGCCGCCAGCAGCCAGACGCCTCGTTTCATCGCGTCACCGGTTCCCTAGCCGGCCGTGTCCGATCTTCACGGCCGACGCTCACTACCGCCGCAAGCTCGCGATCACACGCAGTGACTCATCCGCGGCCTGGATGGTCTGCGAGTTCATTTGAAACACGCGTTGCGCCTTGATGAGCTCGACCAACTCGCCAACTGCCTCCGTCGAACTCTGTTCGAGGTGCGCCGACATGATCTCGCCTAGTCCGTCCGTTCCGGGCGGCCCCTCCACGGGCTCGCCGGAGGCCGGCGACTGGGTGTAGATGTTGGCCCCGCGCTGGAGCAGCCCGGCCGGGTTCACGAAGCGCGCCAGCTCAAGCTGACCCAATTCCTGGATGGTCCCGTCCGGCATGGTGGCGGTGATCCGCCCGTCGCTGGAGATCCCGATCTGGTCGCGCCCGACGTCTTCCGGGATCGTGGGCGAGTCCTTCATCCGGTAGCCGTAGCTGTGCCCCAGCACGAGTTCGCCGTTGGCGTTGCGGACGAAGTTCCCGGCCCGCGTGTAGCCCGTCGCGCCCCCGGGGAGTTCGATCTGGAAGAACCCGTCGCCCTGGATCATCACGTCCAGCGGCTCGCCGGTCTGCATGGCCGAGCCCTGCTTGAAGATGGTCTGCGTGTTGCTGAGGGCCACCCCCAGACCGATTTGTGTGCCCAGCGCCGAGGCGCTTTCGTCGCTGGTCTGCACGCCCGGCTGTTGCCGCAGTTGGTACAGAAGGTCCTGGAAATTCGCCCGCGCCGCCTTGAACCCCGGCGTGTCCGCGTTGGCGATGTTGTTCGCGATGACATCGATCTTCGTGGACAGGGCCTGCATCCCTGTCGCCGCGGTGTGCAGCGCGGTAATCGCCATGACGCTGCGTCCTCCGCGCCGACCCGGCGGCTCCCGCCGGCCGGCGCGTCCGGTTCACCCGCTCACGTCCCTGTGACGGGACCGTCAGGCCCGCATGACCGTGTTGATCAGCCGGCCGACGGATTCATCCTGCAAAGCCACCATGCGCGCGTTCACTTGGTACGCGCGCGACACTTCCATCAGACTCACGAGTTCCTCGATCGCCTCGACCCCGGCCCCCTCGAGGTACCCCGCCTGAACCAGCACCGGGGCCGGACGCTGGCCGTAGTCCGGGGCCACGAAACGCGTCGCCCCGGCCTTCCGCAGCGCCGTGTAGTCCTCGAAGTCCACCAGCTCCAGTTCCGCGACGACCGCCCCGTCCTGCGAAATCCGTCCCTGCGCGTCGATGCTCGGCGTGCCCCCGCGCGGGTTCAGTCGAATCGGCATTCCCCCCACGCCCAGCACGGGCGCGCCATCCGTGGCCGCCGTGAGGAACCCGTCGCGGTCCATCAACAGGCGACCGTCGCGGGTGTACTGGGGCCGGCCGTTTACCTGCACGACAAGAAACCCCGGGCCATCCAAGGCCACGTCGTGCCACTCGCCCGTCGTCACCTTGGTCCCGGGCGAATGGTCGGTGAAGGTCTGTCCCAACCACATGCCCCCCGACAGCCCCTCCAGGTCCACGGCGCTGGGGCCGTGACGGCGCCCCGCCCGCCACGCCGGCACCCGCTCCGCGAACGTCGCCACGTCCCGCTTGAACCCCACGGTGTCGGCGTTGGCCACGTTGTTGGCCAGCACGGCCTGCCGGTACTCGCTCGTCATCATCCCCGCCGCCGATTGGTACAGCCCGTAGATCATCTCGTCCCCTCCGTGGGTTGTGGAGCCGGGACGGCGGGTGTGGCCGACGACGACCGGCCGGGCGATTGCTCATCCGTGAGGCGGCGCCAAGCCTCGGCCAACACCCGTCGTCCCAAGTGGCTCCAATCCCGCGGCAAAGGGGTCCCGTCAGCGACCAGGGCGTGCTCCTGAGGCACTAGGTCCGCGGACGGTCGGCGAAGCGACGCGGCAGCCGCATGACTCGCGTTGGGAAGCTGTCGCTGCACCCACAGACTCCTTCGCACGGTCGTGTGCCGCGCGCCACGTCCCTGCGCGCTGACCGCGGTACACGTGACCGGGCTAGAGGCAGTCGCCGTGCCAGCCGCCTTGCAGACCGCGGCGGAATCGCCGCGGGGGACGCTCTAAGTCGTTGTCGCGACGCAGCCTGCGCCTTGCTCCGCCGCCGTTGCTCCGCGTGCCGCACGACCCGCCGAGTGACAAGGAAGCGGCAACGGCTGCGCGTCACGGGCATGAACTGCGATGCCACCGCGCGGTCCGCTTGCCCCGTGGCCGTGTTGATGCTTCAATGCCGCGTGCCCCACCTGGGAGAAGCCCATGACGTTCCAACGGTTTACCAGTGCCCCCAATGGGTATTCACAGCCGAGCGACACGGGAAAGCAAAGCTCTTGCCGAGCCGCGGCGCGCCGGGAGGCTTGCCCTCCCCGCCGGCGGCCCATGATCATGATCCTGAATGCCCATCTAGCAACCGCCGGGGTAATCACGCTGCTCGTCGGCTGCGGGGGCGGGCGCTTCGGCAGCACGCTCTCCGCGAGCCCGCGGCCGCAGCCGCTCCGCCAGACTGACGGCGCCACCCTGCGCGTGCCCCAGGAGGCCCCCTTCAGCATTGCCCTGCCGCAGTCCAGCCGGGCGGCGGGTCTGGGTGGGCAGGCGGACGCCGACGCACAGGCCAAATCCGACGGCCAGGCCGAGGTGTCGGCCCGCGTCACGTCCAGCGGGACGGCCGAGGGGTTGTTCCAGCTCGGCCACGCCCTCTCCAACGACACCGATCGACAGGCGGACCTCGATTTTCGCGTGCGCTTCACCTACGAGTTCGAGACGCGGGCCGGCCCCGACGTCCAGCAGCCCGACGCGGCGGTCGGGCTGAAGCTCTACGCCCGCGATCAGCGCGGCCGGCTGCTGCGCGAGATGACGCTCGTCAGCCTGACGACCGAGAGCGGACCGACGAGCCGGCAATCCACGGAGGACCTCCGCTTCACGCTCACGGTCGGACCCGGGACCGCGCTCGACGTCTTCCTGGCCGGGCAGGCGCGTGTGGAGATAACCGCCGATCGCTCGGCGTCGGCCCGACTGGCCTTGCGCGACCTCCAGATGGAGGTCGTGTCTCGGCCCGCTCCCGCCGTTCGGACCGCCGGCCATGAGCGGCCGTAGGGAAAGGCCCCTCGACCCCGCTCCCTTTCAGGGAGGGGTTGGGGGAGGCTCTCCGGACTCCCCTCCCTCTCAGGGAGGGGTTGGGGGAGGGTCGGAGCCTGATGCCGGGCGTGCCGCCGCCCGCGCCGAGGCCCTCCGCGACCAAATCCGCCGCCACGACCACCTCTACTTCGTACTGAATCGCCCCGAGATCAGCGACGAGCACTATGACGCGCTCGTCCGCGAGTTGCGGCAGCTCGAAGCCGCGCACCCCGAGCTGATCACGCCCGACTCCCCCACGCAGCGCGTCGGCGAGCGGCCGCTGGAGGGCTTCGCGCACGTTCGGCACGCGCTGCCGATGCTCTCCATCGACAATACCTACTCGCCCGCAGAACTGCGGGAGTTCGACGCCCGCGTTCGCAAGGGGCTGGCTGACGAACCGTATCAATACCTCGTTGATCCGAAGATTGACGGCGTGGCCGTGGCCCTGCGGTACGAGAACGGCCGGTTCGTACAGGGGGCGACCCGCGGCGACGGCGAGACCGGCGACGATATCACGCAAAACCTGCGGACGATCCGCAGCGTGCCCCTGCGCCTGCGCGGCGCCGGCTGGCCCGCCGTGCTGGAGGTCCGCGGCGAGGTCTATTGGCCGCGGCGGGACTTCGAGGCGTTCAACCGGCAGCTCGTCGCCGCGGGCGAGGAGCCCTTCGCCAACCCGCGTAACGCCACCGCCGGCACGCTCAAGCAGCTCGACGCCCGCAACGTGGAGCCGCGCAAGCTGGCGTTTCAGGCCCACGGCGTCGGCGTGCTCGAGCCGCTGCCGCCGAACGTGAAGACGCATAGCGAGTTGAACGCCCGGCTCCGCGAATGGAGCGTTCCGGTCAACCCGCACGCGCGCGTCTGCCGTGACATTGATGAGGTCATCGCGTTTGTCGCGGAGTGGGACGCCCGTCGCCGCGACCTGGAATACGACACCGACGGGCTGGTCGTGAAGGTGGACCGGTTGGACCAGCGGCGGCGGCTGGGGGCCACGAGCAAGGCCCCGCGGTGGTGCATCGCGTACAAGTACGCGGCGGAGCAGGCCCAAAGCCGGCTGCTGTCCGTCGATTTCCAGGTCGGCAAGCTGGGAACGATCACGCCGGTGGCCAATCTGGAGCCGGTGCAGCTCGCGGGCACGACGGTGAAGCGCGCGACACTGCACAATTTCGACCAAGTGCGGCGACTCGACCTGCACGTCGGCGACACGGTGACCGTCGAGAAGGCCGGCGAGATCATCCCGCAGGTCGTCGCGGTCGACGCCGCCCGGCGCCCTGCCGACGCCCGGCCGATCCGACCGCCGAAGCGCTGCCCGGAGTGCCAGGGCGACGTCGTGCAGGATGAGGGCGGCGTGTACGTGCGCTGCATCAACCCGGAGTGCCCGGCCCAGCTCGTCGAGCGGCTGCGGTTCTTCTGCGGACGGGACCAGATGGACATCGACGCGGCGGGCGGGGCCGTGGTCGAGGCCCTCGTGCAGCAGGAGATGGTGCGTTCGTTCGCCGACTTGTACCGTCTGCACGCCCGGCGCGACGAGCTGATATCGCTGCCCGTCGGCGTCAATACGCGGACCGGCTCGCCGATCAGCCTCGGCGAAAAACGCGCCGAGAAACTGCTTTCCGGCATCGAGATCAGCAAGGCGCGCCCGCTGGCCCGCCTGCTGGCCGCCCTTGGAATCCGCCACGTCGGCGTCAACACCGCCGAGTTGCTGGCCGAGCACTTCGGGACGATCGACGCGTTGCTTGCCGCCGACGAGGGTGCACTTCAGGAAGTCGAGGGCGTCGGGCCGGAAGTGGCCGCGTCCGTGTACCAGTGGCTCCACAGCGCCGGAGGCCGCCACACCATCGCCGAGTTGAAGTCGGTCGGCGTGGACCCCGCTCAGCCGAAGGCCCGACGTGCCGCCGGCGGCCCGTTGGCCGGCAAGACGATCGTCGTCACCGGCACGCTGGCCCGCTACTCGCGCAGCGAGATCGAGGCGCTCATCAAGCAGCACGGCGGCAAGCCGACGTCGAGCGTCAGCAAGAAGACCGACTTCGTCGTCGCCGGCGAGTCCCCCGGCAGCAAGATCGACCAGGCCCGCGCCCTGGGCGTCCGCGTGCTCACCGAAGCCGAGTTCGAACGTATCTTGTCGCAATCGGGGGGCGGCTCCGCCTGAAAGCGCGGTTTCCTGGATCGCCTTGGAACGCCTATTAGTCCGCCGCAGAAGTGGCGCCGGCCCCCCGCGGCCGGCGTGGAACGTCGAAAACGCCCCGAAATCTCACGTCCGCCACGGGGGGCGGACGCTACGGCGCGTCTTGCGGCGGACTGCTATCCGAACCGCGCACGCCAGTGCGGGGTTCCGGTAAGTGCTGCCAGATGGGCCGGGCCGGCGCTCATTTCTCAATCACCAGAATCAGGTCGCCACTGTGCTCCCGCTCGTACGGCGTGCGCTGGTAATCGCCGTAATTGTGAACGGCGGCGGCGCCGGCGTCGCGGGCAGCCCGCGCCAGCTCCACAACGTCCAGACCGAGAAACGGCACCGATTCATGCCGGGCCGTCAGCGCATCGCCGGAGACCGTCAAATCGACGAACTCCACGAATCCGCGCGCCCCGACACGATGCACGCCCTTCAGCACGGTGTGCTCGACGCCGTCCAACGTGACCCGCCGGAACTTCTGCCAGACCACCGGCCCTTCGGCCAGCCGCCACAAGTTCAAGACCTGGATGAGGCCGACGCCGCCGGGACGCAGCGCCGCCGTCATCTGCCGAATGGCCCGTGGCGCCGTCGGTACGTCGGGCACCAGCGCCAGTGAGTTGCCGACGCACACCACGGCGTCGAACACGTCGCCGACGGGTTCCGCAAACGACCGGACCACCCAACGGAGTGTGTTCAACTCACCGAATTGTCACCGGCAGCGCTCGATCATGGTCGGACCGGCGTCCGCCCCTTCGACGTGCAGCCCCCACGAGTGGAACATCGCGGCGTGCTGCCCGGTCCCACACGCCGCGTCCAGCGCCCGTCGCACGCCCCGCTGCTCGAACAAGGCGTAATAGAGCGGCTCTGCCTTGCCCGTTATCTCCCCCCGGAATTGCCGGATGAACCACATAAACCGGGGGCAGGTCAGCTGAACTTCGTCCAACGCTGCGCGCGTGGTGGAACCCGGCGGACCCCCTTATTGGCCCATTCCGATACGGGCCACGACAGGGTGCCGCCGCGACCAGCTACACGCGGCCGTTTGGCTTGCTGCGGACCGTCAGGACGTAGAAGCTGCCGTAGGTCGCCGAGCGGTCGCGGGCCAGGAGCCGGCGGGCAAGGTCGTCGTGCCGCTCCACATGGGGCTCGAGGCTGGCCGGGGGATCCAGGCGGTAGCTGCCGGAACGGTAGATCAACGTCGCCCCCAAGGCCGCCGCCCGCAGCACGCTGCGCAGCGTCTGCTCGAACACCGGCGGTGACATCCAATCGAAGATGTCCAGCAGGTTGAACTTGGTAACCGAGCTCTCGGGCAAAGTGTCGAGGAACGGCCCCAGCCAGCCGTTGACCACGAGGACGCGGTCCGCGTTGCGGCGCAGCGTGTCGAAGTTCTCCGCGCGCAGGTACGGCGAGACGCGATCGCCGCGGAACTTCCCGGTGACCGCCTGGCTGAGGAAGTAGTTGTCGTAGATGGGGACGCGGGTGAGCGCGTACTCGACCCGCTCCTTCACGTAGTCGTACATGTTGTGCCGGCCGTTGACCAGCCGGTATTGATCGGGATGCACGCCGGACAAGTACAACAGCGGGCGGAACATCACGAAGCGTTTGGCCCACGGCCCCCACAGCCGCGGCGCCGCCTCCTTGCGGTACCACGCCTCCTGCTCCGCGAGCGACTGGAGCTCGAAGAACTCCTCGACCCGCCGCGGTGGCAGATCGAGCAGGGCGAGGAAACGGCGCAAGATGCGACAGAACAGGCCCAGGCGGCCGAACTGGTAGAGGCCGCGGGCCGCCATCCACAGGTTCTTGTCCCAGAAGGCCTGGGCCCGCGCGGACAGGTGCGGGCGCAGATACGGGCGGTACACCCGGGTCACGACGCGGGGGCGTCGGGCCGCGAAGATGTCGAAGAACGTGTCATGGTCGACGCTGCGGATCGCGGCGAGCTTCAACTCCAGGATGGCGTTCTGGGCCGGGTTGCCGTCCACGCAGATCACTTGCCGGGGGCTCTGGCACAGGAAGTTCAGCGGGTTGCAGCCCGCCGAGCTGATCGACACCACCGTGTCGGCGGGGGTGATCCGCAGGGCCTGGCGGTCCATCTCCGGGTCTTCCCACGACATGTTGAAGACGATGCCGTGGAACACCAGGCGTTCGAGTAGGGCCCGCCCTTCGGCGACGGGCATGTTCACGACCTGCGGCATTTTTCAGGGTCCTTTCCGGGCGACCGCCGTGAAGTTGTACCCCCCAAGCCAGTTTTCCAAGCGCAAGTGCGGATCAAAGCGGCGCAGCTCCTGCTCGTAGGGCCGGCAGGTCTCAACGTGGTTGAGGCGCAGCCAGCCGCGCATCAAGGGGGCCAGCGGTCCCCAGTGCTGGAACCGTCCGAAGTCCAGCACGACCAATGTGCCGCCGGGCCCCAGGTGCTCCCACGCGCGGGCCAGGGCCGCCGGCCAATCCGGGATCATGGTCAGGCTGTAACCGAAGAAGACGGCATCGAACACCCGGCCCAGCTTGAGCGTCGTGGCGTCTGCCTGAACCAGGTCAACGTGGGGCCAACCGTGGGCCGCCACGCGCCGGGCGGCCCGCGTCAGCATGTCCGCCGAGAAGTCGACGCCCGTGAGGTGTCCGGCCTGCGGGGCCAGGTACGCCAGGATGTGCCGGAAGTTCAGGCCGGTCCCGCAGCCGACTTCCAACACGCGGCTGTCCCGTTGCAGGTTGAGCGCGCCGACGGCCCGCCGGCGACCGTGCAGGATCATCCAGCGCGTGCCGTCGTAGACGCGGGCGTGAAATCTGTAGAACCGCTGTACGGGGGTGTCCGCCAAGAACGCCACTCCTGGGCGCGCCTGTCGTGCCGGGTTGGCCCCCCGCAACGCGGTCGGTGACGCGGCGTGCCGCGTGTCCCGCCGAACCAGCCACTCGCCGACCGGGGGTGGACCCCGGATTGGTTCCGGGGGGCACCCGCGCCTGCTCACGATGGGGTAACTATAGCGTCCGGGGCGGTGTGCGTCGAGGCCACGACGAGCGGCTCGCGTTGTGGGTGGCGATTTGGTATGGTGAAGGGCAGGAACGGAGCCGATAAGTAGATCGGCTCGTCGGTGCCCGGTCGCCGGCCGCCGACGCAACGCGCCCCTCGGCGGGGCGCCTTGCGTCCGTGGCCTGCGCCGCTGGAATGGTCGCATGCCGTCCGAGAGTTTTCTGCAAGCCTGCCAAGAGCGGATCCGGTATCACTTCACGAACGTCGATTTGTTGCGGGCCGCCCTGCGGCACGCCTCCTCGGCCAACCACCGCGTCGAGAGCAATGAGCGCATGGAGTTTCTGGGCGACGCCGTCCTCGGCCTTGTGATTTGCCAGGCGCTGTACGAGCGGCTACCGGAGGCCCTGGAGGGAGAGATGACGAAGATCAAGTCGGTCGTCGTGTCGCGTCGGACGTGCGCCCGCGTGGCGCAGGCGCTGCACCTGACCGACGGGCTCGTGTTGGGACAGGGGATGGAGAACGGGGAGCACCTGCCGCGCTCGCTGGCCGCCGGCACGCTGGAGGCCGTCATCGCGGCGGTGTACCTGGACGGGGGGCTCAACGCGGCCCGCGACTTCGTGCTGCGACACATGGACGCCGAATTGGGCAAGGCGACCGACTCGCGCCACCAGTTCAACCACAAATCGCAGTTGCAGCAGTGGGCGCAGCGCGAGATGAATGCTACCCCGGTCTACGAGCTGCTGGACGAGCAGGGCCCCGACCACGCCAAGTGCTTCGAGGTGGCGGTCTCGATCAGCGGGCGCCAGTTCCCTAGCGCGTGGGGCCCCAACAAGAAAGAGGCCGAGCAGAAGGCCGCCCGCCTGGCCCTGCTGGCCCTCGGGCAGATCGCGGATGCCCCCCAGGAAGAAGCCGCGTCGTCCTGATTCGTCCGGCGTGCGGGGGAGCAGCACCGCAGCGGGACGGCGTGGCGTGGCCGCGGGGCGAGTGCTACGATGACGAGGCCGGCGGCTTGATGCGACCAACTCGCGGCCGCCAGCGGAGACGGGGCGATGTCGAGCGCACCCGCTACGCCCAACGGCAAACCCGACGCCCTCATCATTCACCTCGTCGAGCAGTTCTTCAACCGCCGCGCTGCCGGCGAGTCGCTCACTCCCGAGAGCTTCATCGCCGAGCACCCCGAGGCCGGCGAGACGCTGCGGCCGTACCTGGCGGGCGTGCCGCTGATCGATCAAGCCTGCGCGACCGCCGCTGCCGTGGTCGAAGCAGTCCGCGCCGACCTGCCGCCGATCCCGGGCTACGAGCTGATCGCCGAAATCGGTCGCGGGGGGATGGGCGTGGTCTACAAGGCCCTGCAGAAGTCCACGAAGCGCGTCGTGGCGCTGAAGATCATGCTGGCCGGCCCGTTCGCCTCGCCCGCGACCCGCCGCCGCTTTGAGCGCGAGGTCGAACTCGCCGCCCGCCTGCAACACCCCGGCATTGTCCGCGTCCTGGAAAGCGGCGACGTCTCCGGACAACGCTACTACGCGATGGACTACGTGGCCGGCGTGCGGCTCGATCGCCATCTGGCGGGATCGCAACCCGCGGTCCGCGCCACCATCGACCTGTTCCTGCGCCTGCTCGCCGCCATCCACCATGCCCACGAGCACGGCGTCGTGCACCGCGACCTCAAGCCGGCCAACGTGCTCATCGACGTGGCCGGCGAGCCGCACATCCTCGATTTCGGCCTGGCCAAGGGTACGGACGCCGCCGACCACCCGGGCACGGCGACGGACGTGTCCGTGCCGGGCCAGGTCCTGGGCACACTGTTCTATCTGTCGCCGGAGCAGGCCGCCGGCACGCCGGTCGGGCTGGACCACCGCACCGACATCTACACGCTGGGGGTGATGCTCTTTGAGGCGCTGACCGGGGCGCTGCCGTACGACACCACCGGGCGATCGTCCGAGATCATCGAGCACATCCGCGAAGCGCCGCCGCGCCTCCCGTCGTCCCTGTCGCGCGCCGTGGACCGTGACCTGGAGGCTATCCTGCTGAAGGCGCTGGAGAAGGACAAGTCGCGGCGGTACGCCTCCGCGGCGGAGATGGCCGACGACCTGCGGCGGTACCTCGCAGGCGAACCCGTCCGGGCCCACCGGCCGAGCCGCCTGTACGTCCTGCGCAAGCGGCTCATCAAGCACCGTCGCCGGGCCCTCGCGGCGGCGGCGATCGTGGTGGTGGGGCTCGGCGCGCTGGCGACCGAATCGTGGCTGCACGAGCGCAGCCGACAGGCGGCGCGGGCCGAGGCCCTCAACCTGTTGTGGCAGTTGGAGAACGAGGGTGTGGTGGGCAGCCGCGGGCTCGGCGCGGCGCAGTCGCTCTACGCCCGCCACCCGGACCTGCCCGAGACGCGCCTCACGTGGGCGCAGGCCCAATACCGCAACCTCGATCTGCGCGACGGCGTCCTGGGCTTCCTGGAAACGGTCGCGCGGCTCGACCGCGACGGCTGGGCCTGTCGCGCCTTGCTGGCGGAGATTTACCAGGCCACGGGGGACGCGGCCCGTGCCACGGCCGCGCGCGCCGCGGCCGAGCGGCAGCGACCGGACACCGCCGACGCGTATTACCTCGCCTCGCTGGCCACCCTCGATGCGCAGCACGCGCGAGCCAGCGCCAACGAGGCCGTGCGACGAAAGCCGGAGCACGTCCTGGCTTGGCAGCGATTGGCCTACTTGTGTCTGCTGCTCAACGATCTTGACGGGGCGCTGGCCGCGGCCGACCGCACCATCCAGCTCACCGACAGTCGCGGCACGTGGCCGCTGTTCAAGGGGCACATCCTGACGCGACAAGGTCACTTCGCCGACGCCATTGAGCAGTTCACGCAGTGTCGCGCATACGCCGAGCGGGCCCACGTGTATCGCCTGACCGGTGCCTATGAACAGGCGGTGGCGGACTACACGCGGCTGATCGACAGCCACGGCCCGACCGAAACACGCGTCTGGCACTACTATCAGCGGGCCACGCCGCTGTGGATTCTCGGTCGCCGCGAGGAGGCGCTCGCGGACTACGCCCAGGTGCGTCGGCTCCTGGGGCGACCGTTCTATGCCGACGCGCGGAGCTTCTTCATCCTGCACGAGCTGGACCGCGCGGCCGAGGCCCGCGAACTGGTGCAAAGCGGGCTGCGTGAGCTGCCGCCCGGCTGGCTCCGGACGATCTTCCGTTGCCTGGCCGGGCAGATTACCCCCGACGAACTCGTGGCCGCGCCGCTGGCGCAGACGGCGCGCGAATCACTCTGCGAGGCGTGCTATTACGCCGGCGAAATGTGCCTCGTCTTGGACCGGCCGGTCGCAGCTCGGGCGTGGTTCGAGCGCTGCGTCCAGACCGACCTCCAGTTCGACCCCGATACCGCGCTGGGCACGCCGATGAACGAGCACGAACTTGCCCAGTGGCGGTTGGCCACCCGCTTTGGCGACCTTCCGGCCGGCCCGCGCCCCGCACCGTGAGGCCCGCCCAACTTCCACGGATTGGGACGATGTGGTGCGATCTCGTCGCCCTGGCGCGGGGGCCACGGCCGATTTCGGGTTCCCAACGGCTTCAGGGCAGACCGCCCCCGTTGCAGTGCCGGCGGCGATCAACCCCGGCCTGGACGCTGAACGTCGGACGGACACCCGCCTCTCTCGCCCCGGCCGTTGGCCATTCCCTGTCCGTGCCGGTGCGCTGGGCCGTGACGACAAGCGAGTTAATGATCGAGCCCGACGGGGTCAGCGTCGGGCTCGCGGGGTAGGTCGGTTGAGGTTCCCGCTCGTCGGTCCTTGGCGGGCGAGGCGGGGTCAGGGGTCGCGGCCCCGCGGTGGCTTGGGGGTCCTTACGGGTTGTTGTTCCCGTCGTTGGGGTTCTGCTCGAGCATCTTGCGGAGGTAGCCGTTCTCGCGGCGCGTGGCTTCCAGGTCAAACAGGAGGTACTTGATGCCCAGCCGCAGGAAATCAATGCTCTCCTGCAACGTGCTGACGCTCTTCTTGATCTGCTCGTGACGGTCGCGCGTTTCCTCGGCCAGCTTCCGCAGCCGATCGCGTTCCCCCTCGGGGAGATTGTCGATTTCGGCCACCAGCTCGGCCAGGCGTTTCTGGAATTCGGCTTCGTTCATGCTTCTTTCCTCCTCAGGAAAGCACCGGGCCGTGGGTCGCTGGCCGCCGGTCGGACGATCCCGCATCGTCCGCTGTCCTGAATCGCCAAATTATACCCCGGGCGCGCACGGCCCCGGGGAGCCGGCGTCGTCGGTCACGATCCACGGGGTCCCGCCTCGCCGGATTCGAGCCGTGGCGCCACGACGACGGCCGTTTTATGAGCCCTAACGCGTTATTCGGCCGCCCCTGACACGCCCGTCACCCCGTTTTCTCGCCGGGTTCCGAGAACAACAGCGCCGCACACTCTTGAGCGGTCCCGGCCCATCGGCTAAATGGACATTCAGAACCATGGGACGCCAGCCGGGAGGGCGAGCCTCCCGGCGAGCCGCGGCCCGGCAGTCCCGGCGCGCCGGGATCGCCCTCCCGTGTCGCGCGACCGTGAATACCCGTTTAGACAGGCCGTTCGCGGCGGATTCCTGCGGACACGAGTTACCGGACCGCCGGTCGAAGTGTTGAGGCAACGATGGCCGAAATCGTGCGAACGCGGTTTGCGCCCTCCCCGACCGGCTATCTGCACGTGGGCGGGGCGCGGACGGCGTTGTTCAACTACCTGCTGGCGCGGCGGCTGGGCGGGCGGTTCATCCTACGCATCGAAGACACGGACCAGACCCGCAACATCGAGGCGGCCGACGCCAAGCTCATGGAAGACCTCCGCTGGCTGGGGCTGACCTGGGACGAGGGGCCGGAGGTCGAAGGGCCGTACGGCCCGTATCACCAGAGCCAGCGCCGGGCGCTCTACGACGAGCACGCCCGCCGGCTGCTCGATGCCGGGCTGGCGTACTATGCGATGGAGACACGGGAAGAGCTGGAGGCGCTGCGGCGGGCGGCGGTCCAGCGTGGGGACAAGGGGTATCGGTACGCGCGGCCGACGCGGTTCCCGTCGGAAAGCGAAGCCCGCGCCGCGCGCGACGCCGGCCGGCCGGTGGTCATCCGGTTCAAGATGCCGGAGCGGGACTTCGTGGTGCCGGACCGGATTCTCGGCGAGGTGACGATCCGGGCCGCCGAGCTGAGCGACTTCGTGCTTATGAAGGCAGACGGGTGGCCGACGTATCACTTCGCGGTTGTCGTGGACGACGCCGCGATGAAGATCACGCACGTGCTCCGCGGCCAGGAGCACCTGATGAACACGCCGAACCACATCGCGCTGTTTGAGGCGTTCGGTGCCCCGGTCCCGCAGTTCGCGCACCTGCCGATCATCTTCAACATGAACGGCACGAAGATGAGCAAGCGGGAAAAGGACAAGGTGGTGCGCGACGCGGCCCGGGCGGCGGGGTTGGCGGACGAGCGGCTGGGCGCGCTGGCCGGCCTGCACGACGCCGAGCTCGTGCGGGCGTGGCGCGCCGAGCAGACACAACTCCCCGGGGACGCGCTGGCCCGTCTGGCGCGGGCGCTGCACGTGACGGTGCCGGAGATCGAGATTCACGATTTTCGCCGCAGCGGGTACTTGCCGGAGGTACTCGTCAACTTCATCGCCCTCCTGGGCTGGAACCCCGGCACACCGCAGGAGCGTTTCACGCTGGACGAACTGTGCGCCGCGTTCAGTCTGGAGCGCGTGGGCAAGACCAACGCGAAGTTCGACCGCGAGAAGTTGCTGGCGTTCAACACGGCGGCGCTGGCGGCGGCTGAACCGGCCCGCAAGCTCGCCGCCTTCCGCGATTGGCTGGCGGTGAACGAGCGGGGGCCGCTGACGGAATTGGACGACGCGACGCGGGCGCATCTGATCGAGCTCTGTCGCGGGTTCCGTACGTTCGCGGACATCGAGCTCAAGTGCGGGGCGCTGTTCGTGCCGGACCAGGCGATCGAGTACGACGAGAAAGCCGTGAAGCAACACCTGTTGAAGGGTGCGGGGCAGGGTGTCGCGGTGTTGCGCGAGCTCCGCCCGCGTTTGGCCGCATTGTCCGATTGGACCGCCGCCGCCCTCGATGTGGCGGTGCGTGCTTTCGCCGACGAGCGACAACTGGGGTTGGGCAAGGTGGCCCAGCCGTTGCGGGTCGCGGTCACCGGGACGACCATCAGCCCGCAGATTTCGGACACGCTGGCCCTGCTCGGCCGCGAGCGGACGCTGGCCCGCATCGACCGCGCCCTGACCCACGCCGCCGCGTCGACCCGCGAGGCGGTATAATGCCGAACACGCTGTGCCGTGCTGGTGGAGGTGTTGTGCCGATGCAGATTCTGCGTCACGCGGGCCGAACAAGCGGGTGGGTCGTCGCGGTGTTGCTCTGGCTGCCGCTGGCGGGCGGGTGCCGCGGGGCCCTGGTCGGCGACTGGCACCTCGTCGAGGCGATTCCCAACCGCGAGGTGTTCAGCCTCGACAACGCGACCTTTCGGCGGGACGGCACGTTCTCGGCGGCGACAACAATCGAGGGCCTGACCACGGCCGAGCAGGGGCAGTACGATTTCAACGGGTTCAAGTTGAAGCTGCGGCCGCGGGCCGGCGGGCAGCGGGCCTACCTGGCGAGCGTCCGGATGGGCCGGCTCGAACTGGCCGACGGCCCGCGCAAAGTGGTGCTCCAGAAGGGCAAGCGGGGACCGTAGGATGTCCGCCGAAGGCGAAACCGCGCGAGTCCGCTGCCGGGTCATCTATTCCGGCCACGTGCAGGGCGTGTTCTTTCGCGCCACCGCGCAGGACCTGTCGCGCCGGCGGGAAGTCGTGGGCTTCGTCCGCAACCTCCGCGACGGCACGGTCGAGTTGGAAGCCGAGGGCCCGGCGGCCGAGGTCGAGGCGTTCCTGGCGGACATCGCTACGTATTACTCCGGTCACATCCGCGACGCGCGGCGGACGACGTTGCCGCCGCGGGGGGACGAGCGCAGCTTCGAAATCCAATACTAAGAGTCGCTGGATTGGCATTCAGTATCGTGGGACGCCAGCCGGGAGGGCGAGCCTCCCGGCGAGCCGCGGTTCGGTAGGCCGGCAGGGTCGCCGCGGGAGACAGCCTCGCCCTCCCATGCTGCGCGGTCGTGAATGCCCGTTTAGCTGAATCCGCGGCGGGCTGCCTGTCCCCGCACGGGCATGCGGGGTTCGGATCGGCACGCCGGGCCTTGGGCGCTCGTGTGAAATTGTCGTTGGCGTTGACGCGGTGCGTGGGCGTAACCAAGCTAAGGGAGTATCGGGGATCGTGTAGCCTGCCGCGGGCAAGAGAGAAAGGACGGAGTCATGCGTGGTTGTGTCGAGCGAGCGTTGCCGGCCGTCGCGGCCGTCGTGTTGATTGGTTTCCTGGTGCCGACGGCGGCGCGGGCCGATCGCCGGCCGCACGCCGGCATGATGCGCTACCCCGACGTCAGCGCGACGCACGTCGTCTTCGCGTACGCCGGCGACTTGTGGCTGGCACCCCGGACGGGCGGGGTCGCGGTGCCGCTGGCCAGCCCCCCCGGCAGCGAGACCTTCCCGCGCTTCAGCCCCGATGGGCAGACCGTGGCCTTCGTGGGCAACTACGACGGCAACCGCGACATCTACACGATCCCGGCCCAGGGCGGCGTGCCGACTCGCGTGACGCACCACCCCGCCGATGAACTCCTGTCCGACTGGACGGCCGACGGGCGACTGATCTTCTCCTCCTCCGGGTATGGCGATATTGATCGCTATCAGCAGCTTTTCGCCGTGGCGGCCGGCGGCGGCCTGCCGGAGCGGCTGCCGGTGCCGTACGGCTTGTTCGGCACGATCAGCCCCGATGGCCGGTGGCTCGCCTACACGCCCTACACGCGCGACTTCGCCACCTGGAAGCGGTACCGCGGCGGCAGCGCCAGCGACATCTGGCTGTTCGACCTCCAGGACCACAATTCCAAGCGCATTACGGACTGGGAGGGGACCGACACGCAACCCATGTGGCACGGGGACAAGCTCTACTACTTGTCCGACCAGGGCGCGCCCTACCGTCTGAACCTCTGGGTCTATGACACCAAGAGCGGAAAACGCGAACAACTCACGCAGTTCAAGGACTGGGACGTCAAGTGGCCCGCCATCGGCCCCGGCCCCAACGGCGGTGGCGAGATCGTCTTTCAGAATGGGGCCGATCTGTATCTCCTCGACCTGAGCACGCGGCAGCCCCGCAAGCTGGAGATCATCGTCCCCGGCGACCTGCCCGCGCTGCGCTCCCAGCGACTGGAAGTGCAGGACCGGATCACCGCGGCCGCGATTTCACCCACCGGCAAGCGCGCCGCCTTCGAGGCCCGCGGCGATATTTGGACCGTCCCCGCCAAGAAGGGCGTGCGGCGCAATCTCACCGCGACCAGTGGCGTGGCCGAACGCGACCCGGTCTGGAGCCCGGACGGCCGCTGGATTGCCTATTTCTCTGACGCCGCCGGCGAATACGACCTGTACATCACGCAGTCCGACGGCCAGGGCCCGACGCACCGGCTGGCGGACCTTGGTCCGGGCTTCCGCTGGGGCCCCACTTGGTCGCCCGACGCGAAGCACATTCTCTACGTGGACGACGCGGGCGGGCTGTATCTGTGCACCTTGCCCGAGCCGGGCAAGGAAGCGGAGCAATTACCCCTCACGCCCAAGCGGATCGTCGCCGATCCCTGGTCGCGGCAGCCGCAGGCGAACTGGTCGCATGATTCGAAATGGATCGCCTATACGCTGTACGGCGACAACCAGCAGTCGAGCATCTGGCTGTACAACGTGTCCGGCGATGCGCACCACCAGGTGACCAGCGGGATGTTCAACGACACCTGGCCGACCTTCGATCGCAAGGGTGAGTACCTCTACTTCGCCACGAACCGTTCGTTCGAGTCGCCGATCTACGAGGACGTCGGTTCCACCTTCGTCTACGCCAACACCGACACGCTCGCCGTCGTTCCGCTGCGGTCCAAGGTCGGTTCGCCCTGGGCCCCGCAGAGCGACGAAGAGTCGTGGGACAAGAAGGCGAAGGACGGCGACCAGGACCAGGCCAAGAAAGAGAAGAAGGGCGACGAGAAGCCGAAGGAAGAGCCGGCCAAACCCGAGGGCGACCAAACCGGCCCCCGACGCCGGCGCGGCGAAAGCCGAGGAGCCGGCCGCGTCGGCCCCCGCGGAGGACGCGAAGCCCGAGAAGACGGAGAAGGAGGAGGCCAAGGACAAGACGGACGACAAGCCGCTGGAGATTGATTTGGACGGCTTCGAGCAGCGCGCCCTCTCGCTGCCCGTGGCCCGCGGCGCGTTCCACAACCTCGCCGTCAGCGACGACGGGAAGTTGGTCTACGTCCGCGGCGGGGCGCGGGGCACGGGCGGCGGGCCGGCGATCAAGCTCTTTGACGTCAAGGATGAGAAGAAGAAGGAGGAGACGGTCCTGGATGGCGTGGGCGGCTTCGACATGTCCGCCGACGGCAAGAAGCTGCTGGTGCGCACCGGCAACCGCTTCGCCATCGTGGAGCCCAAGCCCGGCCAGAAGATGGACGAGACCCTGCCGACCGACGGCTTGGCCGTGCTGATCGACCCGCGTCAGGAGTGGCGGCAGCTCTTCCTCGAAGCCTGGCGGCTACAGCGCGACTTCTTCTACGTGCCGAACATGCACGGCGTCGACTGGCCCGCCATGCGCGACCACTACATCAAGATGCTCGACGACTGCGTGTCCCGGGCCGACGTCGGCTATGTCATCCGCGAGCTTATCTCCGAGCTGAACATCGGCCACGCGTACTACTTCGGCCGCGACGGCGGCGACGAGAAGACCGTGGCCACCGGACTGCTCGAAGCGGAGTTCGAGCTGCACGACGGCGCTTATCGCATTCAGCGCATCCTGCGCGGGGCGGCGTGGGACTTCGACGCCCGCGGCCCGCTCTCGCGCCCCGGTCTGTACGTGCGGGAAGGTGACTACCTGCTGGCGATCAACGGGGTGCCGCTCGACACGACGAAAGACCCCTGGGCGGCCTTCCAGGGTTACAAGCCCGGGACGGTCGTCACACTTACCGTGAGCGACAAGCCGGTGCTCGAGAAGAAGGCCGCGGCGGAAGCCACGCCCGCCGAGGCGTCGCAGCCCGCCGCCGAGGAGAAGTCTGACACCGCCACGGGGCCCGAGGGGACTGCTGAGACGAAGGGGTCCGACGACAAGAAGGACGAAAAGGCCGAGGAGAAGGACCCCTACGCCGGCCAGCGCGACGTGCTGGTCGAGCTCATCGACGGCGGCCGGTTCGCCGAGCTCCGCTACCGCGACTGGGTGGAACGCAAACGGGCCCACGCCGAGCGCGCGTCCGGCGGCCGCGTCGGCTACATCCACGTCCCCGACACCGGCGTCAACGGCCAGAACGAGCTTTTCCGCCAGTTCTACGGCCAGCGCCACAAGCCCGCACTCATCATCGACGACCGGTGGAACGGCGGCGGCCAGATTCCCAACCGCTTCATCGAGCTGTTGAACCGCCCCGTGACCAACTACTGGCACCGTCGTCACGGCCGCGACGGTGTCGAACCCGAGGACGCCCACCACGGGCCCAAGTGCATGCTCATCAACGGGCAGGCGGGCTCCGGCGGCGACGCGTTCCCGTTCTACTTCCGTCAGGCGGGGCTGGGGCCGCTGATCGGCACGCGCACCTGGGGCGGCCTGGTCGGCATCAGCGGAAATCCGCAACTGATCGACGGCACTACCGTGACCGTTCCGACGTTTGGCTTCTACAAGAAGGATGGAACCTGGGGCGTCGAGGGTCACGGCGTCGACCCGGACATCGAAGTCATTGACGACCCGGCCCGGATGCTGAATGGCGGCGACCCCCAGCTTGACAAGGCGATCGAGGTGATGCTGGCGGAACTGGAACGCAACCCCTACGTGCCGCCGCCGACCCCCGCGCCGCCGGACCGCAGCGGCATGGGCGTGCCGCCAAAGGACCGGTGATGCGGTAGGCCCGATAATGTAGTAACCGCCTGGCTCCCTCCGGCAGCGCGAGGAATCCACTGCTGGAGCGAGCCGGGTTGCCGATCGAGGCGGTCGAGACGATAGAATCGAGAGCGATGGTGCGAGCCGCCGTGGCCATCTTGAGTCTGCTTGCTCAGGGCCTCCTGCCGTGTCAGGCGGGGCTCTGCGGGCGCGCCGCGCCACGGCCGGGAAGACCAGAGACGATGCGCGTCGTCCAGTTCGCGCCGGCCGTGCCACGGTGCGCCGCGTGTGCGCGGACGGGGTGTCATGGTCGCTCGGCGAAGCGCGCGACGCCGAAGACCTGGCTCGCGGCGGCGGACCCCACGGTGCCCGTACAGCCCAAGCCGTGCGCGTGCTGCCCCGCGCGATCGACCAAGGCCCCGTACCTCCCGCCCATCAACTCCGACCCCGAGCGCCTGCCGAAAACGGATCCCGGCTCCGCGGGCGTGCTAGCTGTCGCCGCGATAGTGCCCCACTCGAATCCGGCGGCGCCGGCACACGGTCGCGGCCCGCCGGGCATCATCTCCACACACAACGAATCACAAGCTCAACGGGCCGTCTGGCTGAAATGAGGGCCGGCTCAGAGTCCGCGCCGACGACGGGACAGCTTCTCGGTGCGCGCCTGCGGCGAAGCACCGCGACGGCCCCCTAACGCGGGTCATGAGATCCACTTGACTTACATGATTCAGCCGGAGGCCAGCCCCAGTCTTGGCTGTGCCGCAGTCAAGACACGGCGGAAACACGGTGTTGTCGTAGGTTCCGACCCTCCCCCAACCCCTCCCTGAGAGGGAGGGGGGTATCGGATCGCCTCCGCGAAAACAAAGGAGTACAGCATGAAACGCGCATTTCTTCTGATCATCGTGACGGCGGGGTTGCTGCCGGCCACGTGGGCCGGCGACCGGGATCAAGCGGGTTGTGCGAGCACGTGCCAAGCCCAGCCCGGCATGTGCCAAGCCCAAACCAATGTGTGCCCCATTCACGGGCAGCCGCCGGCGCAGTCCGGCTGCCGGGCCGGTCCGACCGGATGCGTCGGCACTGGCGCGGCGATGTGCGCCACCGCGCCGCCGCAGTGTGGCGGTGGGCAGGCGGCGAATTGCCGATCGACGTGTGGGGGTTGCTGCGCGAGACCGTCCGCCGGGCCGGCGTGCGGTCCGGCGCCAGCCGGTGGGCAGGCCACGAGCCGCGGCTGTGGCGCACGCGCTGGTGCCGCTTGCGGCCCCAACGCGTGCGGTCCGCGTGCCGGCGCTGCCTGCGGCGGCGCGTCCCGGTGTGGTCATGCGTGCATTGGCGGCCCGCAAGGGAGCCGCCGCGGCGCGATGGGGGGTGCGTGCGGCTGCGGAATGCACCAATGTGGTCGAGTCGCTTGGCGCGGCCCGACCGCAGCTTGCGGCCGGCAGCCCGGAGGCCCGGGCGTCTGCGGTCCCGCGATGGCCTGCGGACGCTCGTGCCGGCCGGACGGCAACGGTGCTCCGATGCGTTGCGGCGGTTGCTGTACCGGTGCGGCGACCTGTAGTCCGCGGACGCCGTGCGCGGCACGCTGCGGGCCGGCGTGCCCCGGTCATGCTCAGTCGCCGGGTTGCCAGGGCGTGACGCCGCAGTGCGGCGGTCCGTGCGGGGCGTCTGCCGGCGCGCCGGCGGCACAGGCCGCTCCGCCGACGGCGTGCAGCCCCACGTGTGCCGGCCGTGCTCCGGTCGCGGAGCCGCGTGACCCGGTCGACCAGGCCATCTGGTCGGTGCCGCTCAAGGACGACGCCGCCCAGAACTGAACTGCTGCTCCGGGCGGCACGTGAAGTGCCGACCGGCAGGCGCGAGACCCGCCTGCGTCCGTGAGGCGATCGCCGCACGGATTACAGGCGGGCTCGCGTCTTGGTTGGGATCGAGCGATCGTGCGTGCCGGGCGTCAAGGGGGCGGCGTGGCGGCGAAGCGCAGGCCGTCCGGCGGCTCGCCATCGGGGGCCCGCACGGCACACGAGAAGGCCCACTCCCCGCCCGCCTGCACCACCTTCAGCATCACGGTGTTCCAGCCGGCGTCCAGGGTGACGCGGACCCGGTCCTGAAACGGGGTGTGGGCGCGCGTCTCGCGGGCCGCATGCACCAGTCGGCCGTTGAGCCACACCTGCACGGCGTCGTCGCTGCCGACTTCGAGGCGGACCTCCCGCGGCTCGGGTGACCACACCGCCGAACGGGCGTACACGCACCGCTGCTCCCCGCCGCACGCCTTCCTCAAATCGAACGTCCAGGGCTTGTTGAGGCTGGTGGGATCCAGCGGTCGCCACTGGACATCCGGGGTCCCGCGCTCGGGTGGAAAAGCGTGATCCAGGAGCCAGGACCAATCGCGGCCGGGTTCTTCATACGGCCCCGCGACGAGCCAGTCGGTCAGGCGCCCCTCATATCGCCGCAGATCGGCCAGGGCCTTCTCGGCGCGGCGGCGGGTCGCGTCGGTCGTCGTGGTCTCGATGATCCGCTGGAGCGCCGTGCGGGCGACGTCGCGGTGCCGCGGCCCGATCAGAGTGGCCGCCGACACCACCGCCGCCTCGGCCTCCCCGCGCAGTTCAGCGTCGGCCAAGTGCCCCTCGATGACGCCCAAGACGTCAGGGTGGCGCACGGCCCCCAGGCCGGCCAGCGCCAGCCGGCGTTCCTCCGGCTGCTCGGCCAGTTTCATGGCGGTCTGGTACATCTCGATGGTCTGCGCAGGCGGACGCTCGCTCGGCAGCCCCACGAGCCGCACATACCCGCGCAGCGCCAGGGTGCGCTGCGTGGCGTCGTCCGCGTGCTGCGCCAAGTCAAGCAAGTCATCGAGTACGTCCGCGGACGACCACTCGGCCAGGGCCCGCACGGCGGCGTCGGCCATCTGCGGTTCGGTCGAGCGGCATGCAGCGCGGACCCGCTCCAGGGCCGCAGGGCCGCCTACACGCCCCAGGGCCCGCAGCAGCGACGCGGCGACGGCGGGCGGCGTCTCGGTCCAGGCCGACAACAGCGGGGCGCTGCGGCGTGCCTCGTCCGGGTCGCGACCGCAGACCGCCACGACCGCATCCTCCGCGGTTTGGCGGACCTCTTCTTCGTCGTCCGCCGCCTCGACGAGCAGCGCGACCAGGTTCGCGGCGGCCTCCGGGGGGGCCAATGCGCCGAGGGCCTCGAACGCGCTGGCCCGGACGGCCGGTGAGGCATGGCGCGCCTGGGCGATCAGGGCGGGGACGGCGGCCGCGCAGTTTCGCTCGCGCAGGGCCACGATGAGTTCGAGGCGCACCGCCGCAGTCGCGCTGTCCAGCGCCGCGCGCAGGGCCTCGTCCACCCCGTCGCCGCGCAGCGTCGCCAGACTGCGCCGGGCGGCGTCGTGTTCGGCGGCGTCGCCGTGTTCGGCCGCGCGGGCAGCGGCCTGTGCGAGGGTCAGGGCCACGTCGGCGCCGCCGAGCGGGCCGAGTGCGGTCAGGGCCGCCGCCCGGACGTCGCTGTGTTCCGCGTTCAACTCTGACAGGACGGCCGGCAAGGCGCTCGCGTCGCCCCGCTCAGCCAGGGCGTTCAGGAGCAGCACGCGGGCCGCGTCCGGGGCTTCGGGCAGTTTCGCCGCGAGCGTGGCCGTGGTGGCGAAACCGGGGATATCGTGGGTGAGCGTCGCGGCCCAGGCGCGCATCGTATCGCTGGCCTTGTCATCCAGGATGTACGACAGAAGCGTGGGCAACGCTTCGTGACCCTTGGTCCGCGCCAGCCCGCGCAGCGCCCCGAGCCGAACGTGCTCGGGACCGGTGTAACCAATCAGCAGTTCGTACGTCGCCAACGCCGACCGTTCATGACCTTCCGCCAAGTCCAGCTCGGCACAGCGCAGCAACGCGTCGGCAATCGCAGGCCGCAGAACGTCCGGTGCGCCGCCCAGCCAGAAATACGAGAGCCAATGCTGGCTTTCCGGGCCGGCGATGTCGCCCAGCGCCATCACAACCGCCGCGGCCACCGGCGTCGGCTCGTAGCGGTCGCGGTACACCAGCGCGATCATCGGGGGGATGGCCTTTTCGTCGCGCCGGGCGCCGAAGCTGTTGGCCAGCGCGATCCGCCAGTCCGGATCCTCGGTCTCATCGAACGCAATCCGCAGCGCTTCGCCCGCGAGCGGCGAGGGATTGGCCTGCAAGCACCGCCGCGCCAAGTCGCGGACCTGCGGCTCCTCGTCGCGGAGCAGGCAGTCGAGGACGACGACGGACTCTTCGCCGCTGAGGCGCTCCAGCTGGCGCAGGAGCCAAATCCGCGCCGGCAGTGGGACGCCGGCCCCCAGTCGGGCCCCCATCGCCTCGCACAGCCAGCGCCGCTGTTCCTCCATCCCGGGTTGCCCGACCAGGAAGCACAGGTGCTCGAGGTCCTGCTGCGGACGCTCGCGTTCAGCGACGTCCGCCGCCCCGAGCCCCGGCAGCAGCTCATCCAGCCACGCCTCGTAGGCGGCCCGCGAGGGCGTGAGGGGGGCACTGGGGATGGGCGTGACGACGTGCTTGGGCGTCGCCGGGCCACCGGCCGCCCCCCCGAAGCGGCAGCCCGTGGCGCCGACCGCCAAGCCCAGTAGGACGCATGTAAATAACCTGCGGTTCATCTTCGTGGTTCCACGGCTATTGGTGCAGTCGCCACGGGGCGCGGCGCGGGCGGTCGAGCCAGCGGGCCGCGGCCTCGTCGTCGGTGATCTCCCGTTTCTCCGGGTCCCAGTGAATCGTTCGCCCCAGCCACCAGGCGATGTTCCCGAGGTGGCAGACGGTCACCGAGCTGGCCCCGATGGCCACGTCGCAGATGGGCCGCCGCCGGGTGCGGATGCACCGCAGCCAGTCTTCATGATGACCGGGGCTCTCGTACAGGTGTACGTCATTGGGGCCGAGCGGGGCCTTGGCCAGACTGACGGGCTCCGTGGCAAAGTGCTCGCGGTTCACCTCGACCCAGCCCTCGGTCCCGATGAAACGGATGCCGTTCGCGCCCCCGTGGATCATCCGCGTGCCGTCGGCGTACCGGTACGTCAACACGCCCTTGCCGGTGGTCTCGTCGGGCGGGGCGAGGTTGGGCGGGATGATCTCGACCGGGCCGGAGCCGTCCATGCCCAGCCCCCACTGGGCGATGTCGAAATGGTGGGCGCCCCAGTCGGTCATCATGCCGCCAGAGTAATCGCGGATCAGCCGCCAGCCCCCGCTGTAGCTGCCGCTGCACCGCTCGGCGTTGTACGGCTGCCAGGGAGCGGGACCGAGCCACAGGTCCCAGTTGAAGCCGTCCGGGATGGGCTGCTCCGGCAGGTACGCCTCGGACGACGGCCCCCCGACGCCGACGCGGACGGTGTGGACGCGGCCGACGCGGCCGCTGCGGACCAGCTCGCACGCCCGGCGGAACTTGCCCTCGGAGCGCTGCTGGCTGCCGGTCTGAAAGACGCGGCCGAAGCGGCGGGCGGCGGCGACGAGCGCGTCGGCCTCACGGATGGTCAGCGACAGCGGCTTCTCGCAGTACACGTCCTTGCCGGCCCGACAGGCGGCGATGGCGATAATCGCGTGCCAGTGGTCGGGGACGGCGATGACGACCGCGTCGATGTCCCGGCGGGCCAGCAAGTGCTCGTAGTTCTCGTAAGCGAAGACGCCCCGGAACGTCCCGCGCGTCAGCTCCTCTTCGTAGGCGTCTTCGACCTTCTCGCGGGCCTTCTCACGCTTCGCGCGGTCCACGTCGCACACCGCGATGATCTGCACGTCGCGCCGGTCCTTGAGCGTGTCCAGGTGGCCGCCGCCCATGTTGCCGACGCCGATAATCCCCAGCGTGATGCGCTCGCTGGGGGGTGTGCGGCCCCAGGCGAAGGACGACAGGACGTACGGCGCGGCGGCGACCGCCGCCGAGCGTTTCAGGAATTGCCTTCGTGAGAGGCGAGTGTGCGTGACCATGATCCAGACTCTCCCACGCGGGCCGCGCCCGGCCCGGGCCGACGGTGCAGCTTACTGGGGGGCGGCCGGGACCGGAAGATGGCTGCCTGCGGCGGCGCGTCGCTATACTCGTCAGAGGTCGGGGTCGCTGCCTCGCCGGCGGCCAGTGTGGCGCCGACCAATGGCCGGTGCGGTCGGGAATGCGGTGTGGATATCCTGGGCCTGACGTTCGCGGAAGTCGCCGTAGCGCTGGGCGCCCGCCCGGCCGCGCTGCCGGCGCTCCGCGCCGCGTACCTTCGCTGTCTGCGCGGACTCGACGGCGACGGGCCGCTGCGGGCCGACGTGCTGCCGATCGTACGCCGGCTCGACGAAGGCGACCTCGCCAAGTTCGTGCAGCGAACCGCCGACGGGCTGGAAATCGAGAGCGTCGTCGTGCCGATGCCGCACGGCGGGGGGCTGTGGCGGACGCTGTGTGTGTCGTCGCAGGTCGGTTGCGCCTGGGGCTGTCTCTTCTGCGAAACCGGGCGGCTGGGGCTGCTGCGGAACCTGTCGGCGGCGGAGATTGTCGGGCAGGTGGCGGCGGCCCAGCGGGAGTTCGGCGGCGGCATCCGCAACGTCGTCTTCATGGGCATGGGCGAGCCGCTGGACAACTTCGACGCGGTCATCCAGGCGGTGCGCGTGCTGACCGACCGGGAGGGGCTGTCGATGGCCCGCGAACGAATCACGATCTCCACCGTCGGGCGGACCGCCGGGATTCGCCGCCTCGCCGCGCTGGGGTGGCGCCGGCTGAACCTGGCGGTGTCGCTGAATGCGCCGAACGACGACATTCGCTCGCGCATCATGCCGGTGAATCGGCGGGAGCCGATGGCGGCGTTGCGCGAGGCGTTGCTGGCGTACCCCCTGCGGAAATGCCAGTTCTTCATGATCGAGTACGTGCTCATTCCGGGGATAAACGACGCCCGCGAGCACGCGGCGGAACTGGTCGAGTACCTGCGCCCGCTGAAATGCGTCGTGAACCTGATTCCCTACAACCCGCGGCACGATTCGCCGTGGCCGGCACCGAGGGAGGAGGGCGTCCTGCGATTCCAGTCGTGGATTCAGGACGCCGGCCGCATGTGCAAGCGGCGAATTACCAAGGGTCGCACGCAGATGGCCGCCTGCGGGCAACTGGGAAACCGGGCGCTGACGCGTCGTCGTCGCTAACTCGGGTTGTTAACCGCGAAGACGCGGAGGGCCACCGAGGCCACCGAGAACAGGTGGAAGATCAGAAGCCGTGTCGAAACCCCAACACACGAGAACTAAACAGCCGAATGAGCGATCCCTGCCGAGAACCGCGACCCTCCCCCAACCCCTCCCTGAGAGGGAGGGGGGTTCTGGGATGGCCCCTGCTTCCGGTTCTTCCTCTGCGTTCTCGGCGCTCTCCGGGTCTTTGCGGTTTCTGCGGAGAATAAGGCCTCATCTCGCGGCGGCCGCGCGCAAGCGGCCGTCCTCCAGCCGCAACACGCGGTCGGCCTGGTCGGCGATGCTCGGGTCGTGCGTGACCATGACGATCGTCTGCCCCTCGGCGTGCAGGTCCTTGAGCAGCCGCATGAGCTCCGCCCCCGCCGTCGCGTCGAGGTTGCCGGTCGGTTCGTCAGCGAAGAGGACTTCCGGGCGATGCACGAGCGCGCGGGCCATTGCCACGCGCTGGCGTTCACCGCCGGAGAGCTCCGCCGGCCGGTGCCGCAGCCGCTCGCCGAGCCCGACGCGGTTGAGGATGCGCAGCGCGTCCTGGCGGGCGGCCCGCCGGGCGGTGAACCAGCCGCCGACGGACGTCCCCACCATGCGCGTCAGCAGGACGTTCTCGAGCACGTCCAGCTCGGGCAGCAGGTGGTAGAACTGGAAGACGAAGCCGAACGCCCGCCGGCGCAGCGCGATGCGCTGCCGCTCGTAGCGGGACAGCACGTCGAGGGCGGTGGCATAGAACGCCCGCTGCCGCGGCGGGGCGAACACCGGCCGCCCGCGAAACAGCACCTGCCCGTCCTGCGGCACGTCGAGCGCCCCGAGCACGTGCAGCAGCGTGCTCTTGCCGCTGCCGGACTTGCCCATGATGGCCACGAACTCGCCCGCCTCCAATCGCAGGTCGCAGCCGCGCAGCACCTGGAGCCGCGCGCGACCCATGACGTAGGTCTTGTGGACGCCTTCGGCGGCCAGGAGAGGGCTATTCATAGCGCATCGCCTCCACGGGCTCCATCGCGCCGGCCCGCCACGCCGCCGCCACGGACCCGAGCGTCGCCGCCGCGATCGCCGCCGCGATGACCGCGACGATGTCCTCGGTGCGCACGGTGTTGGGGATGGCGTCGAAGGAGTAGACGGAGCGGTCCCACACTTGCAGGGCGGGGTTGAGGCGGGTGAGGGCGTCCTGGATGTCGTTGATGTAGCGGACGAAGTAGTAGCCCCCGACGGAGCCGAGCGTGCTGCCGACGACGCCGACCGCGGCCCCATAGATGACGAAGATCAGGGCGACGCCGCCCGACGACGCTCCCAGGGCCTTGAGGATGCCGATGTCCCGCGTCTTTTGCAGGACGATCATGTACAGGATGCACAGGACCAGGACGGCGGCCACCAAGGAGATGATCCCGAACAGGATGGTGACGAGCTGCCGCTCCTTCTCGACGGGGGCGATGATGTGGGCCTGCGACTGCTCCCAGGTCATCGCCTCGATGACGCGGATGAGCTGAATGTCGTTGAGGTCCAGGCGTCCGGCGAAACGCGGGTCGGTGGCCAGACTGTGGTAATGCGCGGCCAGCCGCCCCGTCAGCGCCCGCGCGTCCACCCCCGGGGCGATCTTCATCTGAATCTGCGAGCAGCGCGGCGGCACCTGGCCGACCGTGTCGCCCGTCGCCGGGTCCACCCGTTCCGCCGCGTCCATCCGCAGCAGCTTCTGCAAGAGCGTGAAATCGCAGTACACGTGCTTCGAGTCGATCTCGAAGATGCCCGTCCGCGAGTCGTCCACGTAGCGCAGCGGCTGCTTGATCGGCGTGTCCACCGTCCCCGTTGTGGACATGGGCAGCAACGTCAGCGTGACCAGGCACCCGCGCGGCGTGTACCAGAAGCGCTCGTAGCGCCCGTCCGACAGCCGGCGGGCGATGATGTCACGCCCGATGATCAATCCCGGTCGCGGGTCGCCGCGCAGCTCCGGCGGCCCGAGCGCTTCGACCGTTTCGTACTTACCCACGATCGGCGGAAGGCCGGCGGCCAACAGCGTTTCGGCGAACTCCGCGGCCCGCGCTTCGGCCTCCGGGAGCCCCGCCTTCCAGCTCTTTTCGAGGGCTTCCTGAAAAGGCGGCGGCAGCACCGGCCGCGGCCCCAACCCCACGACCTCGCCCTGCTCGCCGCGCCAGGGGATCGGCGGCTGTTCGAGGTCGAACCCGATCAACGGCTGGCGCTGCTCGGCCAGGGTCGTCGTACCGGGGTAGTACGTCTCGTAGTAGAGGCTGCTGCGGAAGGCGTTGACCTCGTAAACGTCCTCCAGCCGCAGGCCCACCACCTGCACGGTGTTGGTCTGGGACGTGCCCTGGAAACGCAGCAGGCCGTACGCGTAGATCACCGGCGTGGCCTTCACGACCTCCGGCCAAGCCGACACGTCCGCGATGAACTCCTCGTACAGCGGGAAGCCGCTGTACGAGCGGTTGTCGAGGATGACGTCGCCGAGCAGCCCCCGCGCCTTGGTCTTGAGCTGGTCCAGGAACCCCCCCATCACCGACATCACGATCAGCACCATCGCGGTGCAGAGCATCACGGCGGCGATGGCGAAGTACGCAATGCGACGCTTGCGCAGATAGCGGAACGTGAGGAAGAGCTTGTACACGAGGGAGAGTTATACGGCGGCGCCCCCCCGGCGGTCCAACCGGCAGCGTCTGCCAGCGGATGGGCGTCTCGAACCGACGGCTCTGGCGTCGTGGTCCGGTGAAACCGATGCGTGGCGGCCCGTCAGTCGTTTCGCGGCGCCGCGGTCCGCGCGGCCAGTTGCCGATCGTGTGCGCGGCCCAGCAGCAGTTGCGCGGCGACGGCCCCCACGAGCGCCAGCCCCATGTCCTTCTGCGTGTCCCACACGTCGCCCTGAAACGCTAGAAACGCCTCCGCCGCCTCGCCGGTCGCCGCGGCGACGCCCCACTCCAGCAGCTCGTACACCGCGCTGAGCCCCAGGCACACGCAGCAGATCAGGAAGAACAGCCACCCGCCGCGGCGTAGCGGCGAAGTCCGCAGCAGGACCTCCCGCGCCACGATCGCCGGAACGAAACCCTGGGCCAGGTGCCCCAGGCGGTCGTAGTGATTGCGGCTGAGGTTGAGCACCTCGCGCACCCAGTGGCCGAGTGGGACTTCCAGGTAGGTGTAGTGCCCGCCCACCAGCAGGATCGCCGCGTGCGCGGCCATCAAACCGTACGCCAGGGACGTGAACTGGAAGCGGCGGTACGTCCCCACGAGGACCGCCACGCCGAGCACGGCCGGCGTGACCTCCAGGACCCATGTGAACCGGTCCGTCGGCTTCCATCCCGACCAGGCCAGCGCCACCACGAACAGCGCCAGTAGCACCGGCGGGAGGCGACGCGCCGCTTTCGGCGTATCCGTCATGGGATCCCTTGCGCGGCAGAAGCTCGCGTCCACGCCGCCCGCCGCGGCGGCCAAGCCGGGATTATAATGTCGCGGCCCCGCACGCGGTGCCCGCGGGACGTGCGGCGTCGTGCCCCTTAGGAGACCGGCCCGGATGCCTGGAACTGCGAAGGACGGCCGAGACAACGTGGTCATCGCGGTGCGCGACGTGGTCGTGCGCTTCGAGACGGCCCAGGGCGAGCCGCTCACGGTCCTCGACGGCGTCAGCTTCGACGTGCTCCGCGGCGAGACGCTGGTCATCATGGGCGGCTCGGGCTGCGGCAAGAGCACGCTGCTCAATTGCCTGATCGGGGAGATCGAGCCCGACGAAGGCGAGATCGTCTATCACCTGCCGCACCTGCCGCCGACCAACCTCGTGACGGCGGACGAGGCCACGCGAAACGCCGTCCGCAAGCAATTCGGCATCCTGTTTCAGTCCGGGGCGCTGTTCAGCTCGCTGACGCTGGCTGAGAACGTGGCGCTGCCGCTGAAGGAGCACTCGCACGTCGCGCCCGAGATCATCGACATCGTGGTGGCGATCAAGCTCCAGCAGGTCCGCATGTTGCCGCACCGCGACAAGTATCCGTCACAGCTCTCCGGCGGCCAGAAGAAGCGGGCCGGGCTGGCGCGGGCCACCGCCCTCGACCCGCAGATCCTGTTCTACGACGAGCCCAGCGCCGGCCTCGACCCGGTGACGTCGTCGGCCATCGACGAGCTCATCATCGACCTGTCGCGCAAGCTCCAGGTCACCAGCGTCGTCGTGACGCACGAGATGGATTCGGCCTTTCGCATCGCCGACCGGATGATCATGCTCCAGCAGGGCCGCATTCTGCGCATCGCGCCGCGGGACGCCTTTGACCGCCTGCGCGACAGCGACGCCGCCCAACTGACCGACCCCGACGACCGATTGATTCATCAGTTCCTCCGCGGCGGCAGCACCGGCCCCCTGACCGACGCGGAGGGCCTGAGCGAATACGAGAAGATCCTGGTCGGCGTGAAGACCACGCACTGAGGCCACCCGCACAAAGACAAGCGGCCGGCACCGGCGGACCACCGGCACCGGCCGAAGTTGGTTTCTCAAGTCACCGCTCGCGGAGCGGCCCAGAGACCGCACCGCTGCGGGCCGGACTAGCGACGACGCAGCGCCGCCAGGCCCGCCACCGCGAGCAGGGTCAGACTCGCCGGCTCGGGGATGACGAGGTAGTCGATGTAGCGGCCGCCGCCGGAGTACACGAGGGTGCTCTGGCCGGTGCCGACGTCGTAGACGTACGCCCCGGTGCCGCTGGTCCACATGATGTTGCCGTCGCCGAGCTGCCACACGCCACGGGCCCCCGAGGCGGTGAACGAGCCGAGCAGGCCGCCGGTGTTCACGTCCAGCCGCACGACGTTGTTGGACGAGAAGCCCGCCACGAGAACATCGCCGTTGGTCGCGTAATTCATCTGCTCGGCGAAGTTCAACGACGTGGAGTTGTGGAACGTGCCGAGCGAGGCGCCGGCGAGCGTAAAGCGATGGATGTCGTCGTTGGCGCTGCTGGACGAAACCAGCATGGCCCCTTGGTGCTCCAGGATGCCGAACGGGCTGGGGGCCAGCCCGACGGTCGAGAAGGACCCTTTGTTGTTGCCCAGCACGTCGAACATGATCACCGCGTTGCCCGGCGCGCCGTTGGCGGTGCCGGAGTTGGTGACGTACACGGTGTCGCCGATCAGCCCCATGCCGCGGATGTTGTCCATTCCGCCGGTGATGGGGGTCAGCGGGTTGCCCAAGACGTCCCAGCGGGCGATGCGGTCGCCGACCTGTTCGGAGACCCAGATCTCGTTGCCGACTTGCAGCGCGTGTATGGGGGTCCCGCTCTGGAGCGCGAAGTAGGTCGCGTTGACCACCGCCCCGTCGTACGGATCGAACAGCACCAGTCGGTTGTTCGTCGAGTCAGGCATCATCAGGTACTGCGCGTGCGCCGCCAGGGGCGCAACAACCAACGCAATAAGAACGGGCAACGTAACGCGATGAACCATCTCTCTCCTCCTTCTCCGGCCTCCCCGAGCCGCGGATCCGCAACCACGGCTCTACACCACTGCAGCCTAGCAGATTTCGTTCAAGTCTCCAACTGGCATTGTCCGGATTTCGCGCCGCGTATATTCGGACCTTCGCGGCGGCGGCTCGTGGCCGGCCACCGCTCCGCCGGGGCGGGCGTCAACAGCCGGGGGCGCGGCGGGGGGTAGCTCGCCGAAGCCCCCGGTCGAGGCCGGCGATTGCCTCCGAGCCCCGAGGGGGCGACCGAAGGCATCCCGACAGGGCAGGCCGTCGCCCCTGCACAGCGGGCCAGAAACGAACGTGCCCCATCCTTCCGGGGGCTCGGCCGGTCCCGGCGCGTCGGGACCGGGCAGCGCCCCCGGCGATTGACCGCGGCCCCTGCGGGCCGGTGCAGCTTGCCGGACGTGTTACGCGCCCTCTCGCCGTCGCCGGAGCTCGTGTTTGACGCGCCGGGCGGTCGCCGTCAAAATGCATTGTTTTGACAGCCAGAGGGAGGCTTGGTCATGGACGCGACGATGGCGCGGAAAACCCGATGGTCAGTTTGGGGCGCGGCGTGTGTGGTCGCGTGCGCCGGGCTGGTCGGTCTGACCGGGTGCAGCGGGCTGGGCAGCGGCAACGGCAGCCCGGGCGTCAGCACTGGACCGCCGGCCTCCCCCGTCCAACACACCATGCTCCAGAACATCCCGTTGCCGGTGGGTTTCCGGCTGGTGCCCGAGCGCAGCGTGGCGCGGGAAAGCGGCCAGTTCCGCGTCGCCCAGTGCGAATTCGAGGGCGGCACCAATCCGGACGCGGTAACGCGGTTTTACATCGAGTACATGCCGACGGCGAAGTTCACGCTGCGGCAGAAGCGTTTTGACAGTGGCGAATACCTGCTGCGGTTCGAGAGCGACGCGGAGGAGTGCAACGTCCGCGTCCGGCCGAAAAGCTCGGGCAGCACCCTGGTCATCGACATCGGTCCGATCTCCAAGGGTACCACCGAGCGCGAGGGCCAGCCGCCGCACCCGCGGCGTTAGCCCCGCCGACCAACCGGCCCGCCGCCTGAGGGAACCCAATGGATGCCGACACACGACATCAACTGAAGCAGAACGAACTGGCCGAGGCGATCGGCCGGCTGCGCGACTTGCGCGACCCCCGCTTCCTCGCCGCGCTGGCGGTGCTGGTCGTGGTCGTGCTGGCCATACTGGGGTGGAAGGCCTGGAACTACAGCCAGCGATTGACCTTGCAACAGGCCTCGCAGCAGTTGGGCGCGCTTCAGGAAGCCCTCGAAAGCCAGGATACCGCGCGGATCGCGCGGGCCCGGGACGACCTGCGGGCGATGATCGACAGCACTCGCAACACAGACATGGCCGCCGCCGCCCGCCTGCTGCTGGCCCGTTCCCGCTACGACGAGGCCATGAGCAGCGCGGCCCAACGCCCCGCCGGATTCGAGGAGGCCGCGACCCAGCTTGAGAAGCTGATCGCTCAGCCGGCGGTGTCGCCGATGCTCCGGGCGGCGGCGACGTACCTGTTGGCAAACACGTACGAATCGCTGCGGCGGGTGGACGCCGCGAAGGAGCTGTGGCAGCAACTGGCCCGGGAGGCGTTGTACGCCGGGACCCCGTATCAGTCGCTGGCCGAGGAGAAGCTGCTATCGATCGACGAGCTGTCGACCCCGGTGGCCTTCGTGCCGGGCAGCCCGCCCCCGCCCCCGCCACCGGATACGCAACCCGGCACTAAGATCAGACTCACGCCGGGAGAAAGCGTGCTGCTTCAGCCAAACATGCCCCCGGTCGTGGTGCCGAACGAGCCGTCGCGCCCGCCCGGAGAGGAGAACCCTGCGGTTCCCGGCGAGGGTGAGACGCCGCCGGCCGAGCCCGCAGGGGAGTCGTCGCTGCCGGAAGGGCCGCCGGCGACCCAGCCCGCGCCGTGAAGCCCGACGAAGAGGACATCCTCGAACGTCCGATTCCGATTGACGAAGATCAGGCCGAGCGGGTGCGGATTCACGTCCGCCGGCGGCTGCCGGGTCGTCGGCTGGACAAGTACCTGCACGGCCGGTTCCCGCGGCTGTCGCGCACGACCATTCAGCGGCTGATCAAGCAGGGGGCGATCACCGTCAACGGGGCGACGACCAAGGCCAGTTACGAGATGTGCGGGGGCGACGTGGTCGAGTTGGTCATCCCGCCGCCCGAGCCGCGCGAGGTCATCCCCGAGGACATCCCGCTCGACATCGTGTACGAAGACGACGATCTGCTGGCGCTCAACAAGGCGGCCGGGATCATCTGCCATCCGGCCCGCGGCGATCAGACCGGGACGGTGGCCAACGCGTTGGTGTTCTACGCCAACACGCTGAGCCACGGGGAAGACCCGTTTCGCCCCGGCATCGTCCACCGGCTCGACAAGAACACCACCGGGATCATGCTGGTGGCCAAGACCGACGAGGCCCACTGGCGGCTCTCGCTCCAGTTCGAGCGCCGCACGGTAAAAAAGACCTACCTGGCCATCGTCCACGGCAACCCCCCGCTGGACGGAGACACGATCGACGCGCCCATCGGCGTCCACCCCGTTGTCCGCGAGAAGTTCGCCGTCTTTGTCCGCGACAACAAGATCGACACCACCAAGAGCGCGGTGACGGCGTACGAGGTGGCCGAGCGCTACCGCGGCTTCGCCCTCGTCAAGCTGTTTCCCAAGACCGGGCGGACGCACCAACTGCGCGTCCACATGTCGCACATCGGGCACCCAATCGTCGGCGACACCATGTACGGGGGGCGCGTCGTCAGCGCGTTCGACCTCACGCTCAACCCCGCCGCTCCGGTCCAGCCGCTGTTCACCGTCCAGGCCCTGCACGCGTGGAAGATCAGCTTCCGACACCCGATTCGGGAGGAGCCGATGGAATTGGAGGCCCCGCTGCCGTCCCCGTTTCTGCAAGCCGTGGAGCTACTGCGGAGTGTGCCCCGTGCGTGATCGGCTGTTCACGATCGGGCGACATGGGAGGCCGAGGCTCCTGCCGAGCCGGCCGGAGAGGGCGCCGATCTGCTCGCCGGCCAGGCGGGAAGGCCCGCGATCAGCCCGCAAGCCCCGTTGCGTCGCCGTGACGGCGCTGCTCTTGGGCAGCGCGCTGGTGGCCGCCGCGGGGGGCCCCGACGAGGTTGCCGCGCGGCTCGACCAACGACTCGCCCGTCTGCCGCGGGGCACCGAAATCGGTCTGATGGTCGCCGACTGCGGACGCGATGAAACCTGGTATGCGTCCGAGGTTGATCGCCCGCTCAAGCCCGCCAGCGTGCAGAAGCTCCTGGTGACGGCGGTGGCCCTGGAGCACCTCGGCCCCGATTTCCGCTATCGCACGGAGCTGTACCTCCACGACGGCGAGTTGTGGATCGTGGGCGGCGGCGACCCGGGACTGGGGGACGAACGGCTGGCCGCGCGCGGCGGCCGGGATGCCCAAGCCGTGCTAACGGACTGGTCGGCCGCCCTGCGCAGCCGCGGCGTGGCCGCTGTTCACCGGATCGTGCTGGACGACGGCGTCTTCGACACCCAGTTTCGGCATCCTGACTGGCCCGCGAGCCAGGCCGATCGCTGGTACCAGGCCCCGGTGGGTGGATTGAACCTGAATGACAACTGCCTCGACGTGAAGGTGCAGGTAAGCGGCCGAAACGTCACGCTGCAACTGCGTCCCGACATCCCCTTGAACCTGATCGACAACACCTTGCGCGTGGATCGCCGGCAGCGAATCACGCTGAAACGGCCGGCCGACAGCGACACGATTCAACTCCGCGGCACGGTCAGCCGCAGCGGGGAGCTCGACCCGGTGGCCGTGCGGGACCCGACGTTGTTCTTCGCGCAGGCGCTGAAGCACGCGTTGGAACGAGACGGCATCGCGGTCCACGGGCCGGTCGTCCGCCGACACCTGACGCCGGAGGACTTGGCCGCCGCGGAGCGGATCGCCGCGCAGGAAACGCCGCTGCCGGATGTGCTGTGGCGGTGCAACACGTTCAGCCAGAACCTGTTTGCGGAGTGTCTGCTGAAGTCGCTGGCGGCCTACGGGCCCGGCGGGGCGCGGCGGCGCACGTCCGGGAGTTGGGGCGAAGGCGTGGCGGCTCTCGAAACGGGGCTGCGCGAGCTGGGCGTGGACCTGAACGGCGCCGTGTTGCGGGACGGCAGCGGTTTGAGTCACGCGAACCGGGCGACGGCCCGGCAGCTCGTCACGCTGCTGCTGCGGATGCGCCGCCACCCACACGCCGACGTCTTCCTCGCCAGCCTGGCCGAACCGGGGCGGGAAGGCTCAATGCGTAACCGCTACGACGACCCCGCGCTGCGCGGTCGCCTCCGGGCCAAGACCGGGACCATTGCCGGCGTGCGCGCCCTGGCGGGCTACGCCACGCGGCCCGATGGCACCACACTGGCCTTCGCCATCCTGGTGAACGGCGCGAACAACGATGACCTGCCGCTGGAGATCTGCAAGTTGCTGCTGGCCCCGGGCGGCCGGTAGCGGTGTCTTGCCCCCCTTGGCAAACCCGGCCCCCCGGCGACAATGGGCACGGCGCGGCCGCCGGCTTCCGGTCGGCCCGCCCGGTGCCGTGCACAACCACAAGGAGCAGAGGATGAAATGGTCTTGGCTGACAAGCGTGGCGACCGGCGTGGCGACAGGGCTGGCGGTGCTGGCATTTGCCCGGACGATCCAGGCCCAGGGGGCGGCCGCCCCCAGCGGTCGCGTCGCGTGCGTCAACGTGATTCGCATTCTGAATGAATACCAGAAGCAGAAGGACCTCATCGAGGAGCTGTCGGCCCGCCAGGAGAAGCTCCAGGCCGAGAACAACGAACGGCGGGCCAAGCTCGACACGCTGGACGCCGAGATCAGCGCCCTCGACCGGGACGATCCGACGCTTGTGACGCGGATGCGCGAGATGCTGGCCATGCAGGTGGACTACAAGAACTGGGGCGAGATGGCCCAGCTCAACATGGCCCGCGAATTCGGCCTGTGGTCCGTCCGCAACTACCGCGACATCCTCAAGGTCGTCGAGGACATCGCCCGACGGGACGGCTACGATCTGGTGTTCTACAAAGGCGAGCTCGAAGCCGTGTCCACTGATCCCGAGGCCATTCAGGAGCAAATCCGCCGGCTCCAGGTCCTCTACGCCAACCCCGCCGTGGACGTCACCCAAATCGTCCTGGACAAGCTCAATACCGACTACCGGGCCCAACCCAAGCGGCCCATGTTGGAGGCGCCCTGAGTCGCACGCCGGCATGGATCAACTCCCGTCCATCTCGGCCGGGGAACTGAGCCGGCGTGTTGGCGGCACGCTGGAGGGCGACGCGACGCGCGTCGTGCGGGGCGTCGCCACGTTGGAGGAGGCCGGCCCCGAGCACCTGTCCTGGCTGAGCCAGGCGCAGTGGCTGCCGAAGCTGGCGACCTCGCACGCCGGCGTTGTCCTGGTCCCGCCTGATGCGCCCGTGCCAACGGGCTGCGTCGCCATTCGCGTGCGCGATCCCGAACTGGCGCTGTGTAGCGCACTGGCGGCCCTGGCGCCGCCAGTGCCCGCCCTGCCCGTCGGCGTCGACCCGACCGCGCGGGTCGCGCCGAGCGCCGCGATCGAAGGGGCCGCGGTTGGCCCGTTTGTATACGTCGGCGAAGGAGCGCACGTCGGTCCCGGCACGCAACTGCACGCGGGAGTCTACGTGGGGGCGCACAGCCGCATCGGCCGCGACGCCGTCCTGTGGCCCAACGTCGTTGTCCGCGAGCGCACGACGATCGGCAACCGGGTCGTGATCCACCCGAATGCCACGATCGGCGCTGACGGCTTCGGCTACCTCCAGCGTGAGGGCCGGCACGTCAAGATCCCGCAGATCGGCCGGGTCGTCATCGAGGACGACGTGGAGATCGGGGCAAACACGTGCATCGACCGCGCCCGCAGCGGCGAAACCCGCATCGGCCGCGGAACGAAGATTGATAACCTGGTGCAGATCGGCCACAATGTCCGCGTCGGCCCGGAGTGCATCATCGTCAGCCAATGCGGCATCTCCGGTTCCACGACGCTGGGCGACCACGTTATCCTGGCCGGCCAGGTCGGAATCATCGACCACCTGACGATCGGTCGGGGCGCCGTCGTGGCGGCGAAGTCCGGCGTGGCCCGCGACATCCCGGACGGGCAGGTGTGGCGCGGGATCCCAGCGGTCGAAAACAGCGAGTTCGGCCGGCAGGCCGTCGGCGTGCGCCGCCTGCCTAAGATCATGGACCAACTAAAGGAACTGGCCAAGCGGATCGAGGCCCTTGAGTCGGCAAAGGACCATCCAGCGTGAGACGGAGCTGAGCGGCCGTGGGCTGTTCACCGGGTTCCCCGTGCGCGTCCGCTTCAAGCCCGCGCCCGCGGACACCGGCGTCATGTTCGTCCGCACCGACCAGCCCGAGCCGGTCCGTGTCGCGGCCCGCGTCGAGAACCTGTCCAAACGGGCCCGCCGCACGTCACTGCGCAACGGCACCGCCGCCATCGAGACCGTTGAGCACTGCCTCGCCGCCGCGCGCGGCCTGGAAATCGACAACCTGGTGGTCGAGCTGGACAACGCGGAACTGCCCGGCGTCGACGGGAGCTGCCTGCCCTTTGTCGAGTCCCTGCAGGCGGCGGGCGTGCAGGAGCAGGAAGCCGAGCGGCGGATTCTGCGGATTCAGGAGCCGCTGCGCGTAACCGAAGGCCCCGCGGAACTGGTCGCGTGGCCGGGTGACGGCGAGCGACTGGAGATCATCTACGAGCTGGACTACGGGCGCGAGAGCCCGATCGGACACCAGATTCTGCGTTTTGAGGTCGATCCAAAGTCGTTCCTGGAGCAGATCGCCCCGTCGCGGACCTTCGTGCTCGAAGAAGAGGCGCGGCAACTCCGCGCCGCCGGTCTCGGTACGCACCTGACCTACGCCGACATCCTGGTCATCGGCCGCGACGGCCCGATCGACAACAGCTACCGCTACGCCGACGAGTGCGTGCGGCACAAGATCCTCGACCTGGTGGGCGACCTGATGCTGGCCGGGGGGTTCGTGTGCGGGAAGATCTACGCACGCCGGTCCGGGCACCACCTGAACCAGGAGCTCGTCCGCCGCCTGTGCGAGCAGCGCGAGCGGGACGAGATCGCGGCGCAACTGACCCGGCGGACCGAACTCGACATCCGCCAGGTGCAGCGCATCCTGCCGCACCGCTACCCGATGCTCCTGGTGGACCGCGTGATCGAAGTGGACGGGGACCGCCGGGCGGTCGGCATCAAGAACGTCTCGATCAACGAGCCGTTCTTCCTGGGGCACTATCCGCGCCAACCGATCATGCCGGGAGTGCTCATCATCGAAGCCCTGGCCCAGCTCGGCGGCATCCTGCTGTCGCAGAAGCTCGAGCACACCGGCAAAGTCGCCGTGTTGCTCAGCCTCGACAAGGTGAAGTTCCGCCGGCAGGTGATCCCGGGCGACCAGCTCGTGCTGGAAGCCCAGTCCGTCCGCGTCAAGGCCCGTACCGGGCAAACCCAGTGCCGCGCCACCGTCGGCGGCGAGCTGGTCGCCGAGGCGATGATCCGCTTCATGCTCGTGGATGCCGACCCCGTGTGAGACCCGTCGCATGACCCGAATCCACCCGACCGCGTTCGTCGATCCGCAGGCCGAGCTGGGCCCGACCGTGGAGGTCGGCCCCTTCAGCTACATCGGCCCCGGCGTGCAGGTCGGCGACGGGTGCGTCCTGGCCCCCCGCGTCACGCTGCTAGGACCGGCCACGTTCGGCCCGCGCAATGTCTTCTACTCCGGCTGCGTCCTGGGGGCCGCGCCGCAGGACCTCAAGTACAAGGGCGGTCCGACGCGCCTGGAGGTCGGCGCCGACAACGTCTTCCGCGAGCACGTCACCGTCCATCGCGGCACCGAACTCGACCGCCAGAGCGCTGGCGTCACGCGGATCGGCGACCACAACCTGCTCATGGTCGGCGTCCACGTCGCCCATGACGCCGACCTCGGCGACCACATCATCATCGCCAACGCCGTGCAGCTCGCCGGCCACGTTCGCCTCGAAGATTACGTGGTCGTCGGCGGCGCCTCCGCCATGCACCACTTCGTCACCGTCGGCCGCAACGCCTACGTCGCCGGCATGACCCGCATCACGCACGATGTGCCGCCCTACATGAAAGTCCTCGGCTACGACCAGGCGGTGCGCGGCGTGAATATCGAGGGACTGCGACGTTGGCGCGTGCCCGAGGAGTCCATCGCCAAGATCAAGGAGGCCGCCCGTCTGTTGTACGCCCGGCGCGGCGAGCGTTCGCCGTTGCGGACCAGCGAGGCCCTGGGGTTAATTGAGGCCAATGGCCTGATCGACGACGAACACGTGCGTTACCTGGTCGCTTTTCTGCGCCGCAAGATCGAAGTCGGCATCTTCGGCCGCGTCCGCGAGCACCACCGCCAGGACACCGACGCCGATCGGGCGGCGTTTTACGGCGCCGGCGACGCCCGAAAGTGACCCCACCGCCCGTGCCGGCGCTGGGCCGCTCGGCTTCGGTCGTCCCCGCGAGCCCTCCGCCGATAATGTCGGCCGCCGCGCCGGCCGGGGGCCTGCAATCGGGAGCTTCGGTCGCCGTTTAGCTTTACGCGAGGACCCCGTGGACGTCGCCGGCTTGGACGATCTCCTCCGCCGCGCCCGTCGGCGCGACCCGGACGCTCTGTCCCGGCTGGTGGAACTGTACAGCGAGCGCGTATTCGGACTGCTGTACCGGCTCACCGGGTCGCGCGAAGCCGCCGAAGACCTGCTTCAGGAGACGTTCCTGCGGGTCGTACGGTCGATTGAAGACTATGAGCACACCGGCCGGTTCGAGTCGTGGCTGTTCCGCATCGCGGCCAACCTGGCCCGGGACCGGGCGCGTCGGCACGATCGGCCGCCGGTGGCAAGTATTGACGAGGTGGACGTGGACGCCGGCCGACGCGTGCCCGCCGGCGACGACCCGGTCGCACATGTCGCGGATGGGGACGAGCGCCGCCGCCTGGAGGCGGCCCTGGCTCGACTGCCGGACTTGGACCGGGAGATCATCGCCCTGCGGCACTACTCGGAGCTGCCGTTCCGAGAGATCGCCGAAATGCTCGGCGTGCCGCTGGGAACGGCGCTGGCCCGGGCCCACCGTGCGCTGGTTCGTCTGCGCCGCGAGCTCGGCGAGGAGTCGTAGACCGTGACCGAGGCGTTGGACAATCTGGAGCGGCAGGTGGAGCGGGAGATGGGCTTGCTCCATGCACTCGGCGCCACGCCGTTGCGGGCGGAATGCCTCGCCGCGGTCCAGGCGGCGGTGGCGGCGGAGGTGGCGCGCCAGCGTCGTCAGCGGGATCTGTGGCGGGCGCTGCGCGGACCGCTGGGAGCAGCGGCGGCGTTGCTGTTGGCCTTTGGCTGGGCGTCGTCACTTCCCCCGACTTCGCGGACGGATCCCGAGACGTGGTTGCAGGACTGGGGCACCGCCCTGGACGCGTCCCGCAGCCGGCTGTCCAATGCCGTCGAGGAAGGCTGGACGCGCGGTGCCGCGGACAGCGAGCTCGATGATCTGTTCCGCAGCCTGGACGATACGTTGACTCGTTTCGAGTCGCTGTAATCGGAGTGGCACAAGCGTGGGCACAACACGTACCCGACATCTTGGCCGGCTGGCACTGACGGCGGCGCTGCTGCTCGCGCTGCCCGCCTGGGGGCAGGCCCCCGCGGGAGAGCGGCGCGGGCGGCGTCCGCCTCCTCCGCCGCCACCCGAAGGCACCGCGGCCACCCAACCGGCCCCCGACGGGCGTCCGCTGTGGGGCCAGGGGCCGCCCAGCCCCGGTCACCGCGGTCCCGGATGGGAATTGGGACGGCACCTGTTTCGCCTTTTGCCGGAAGACCGGCGCCCCCTGGCCCCCGGCGAAGACGAGGAGCTGCTGGCGTTCGTGCGCCAGCACATGCCGCGACTGGCCGAGGCGCTGGAGCGCCTGCGCGAGCGGGACCCGGACCGGTTTCGTGCCCGCCTGAGCGAACAGGCCCCGCGTCTGCGCCACCTGCGTCGCATCCATGAACTCAGCCCGCGCCTGTCGGAGATCGTCCGACAACACGCGGAGAACATGCTCCAAGTCCATCGGACACTGCGGTCGCTTCGCAATGTGGCCCCTACCACGGCCGAGGCGGCGCTCCTGGAACAGCAGGCGCGGCAACGGCTCACGGACGCCGTACGGCTGGAGATCGAAGCCCTGTCCGTCATGGCCGCCGCGCTGGAACAGCACCAGGCCGAGCGCGTGGCGGAACGGACCGCGAGTTGGCTGGCCGACGACGCCGATCTGACCGACGCCCCGGACGAAGCCCGGACGGCGGTGGCGGCCTACCGTGGGGCGGGCACCGACGTAGCCCGCGACGCAGCGCGTGTTACACTGGAACAAGCCGCAACCGCCCAGGTCGCGAATGAAATCGCCGGCTTGCGCGGCCAAGCCCAGCGGATGGAAACGAACGTCCCCGCCGAGGTCGATCGTCGCCTGACTGAGCTGCGCGAGCCCCGGCCACCCCGCACGAGGGAGCGCGGCCGGTTCAGCGCTCCGCAGTGACCGGTTTCCCAGGCCGTCCGTACGGGCATTCCGGGACGCGAGAAACCGGACGGGAGGGCGAACCTCGCGGCGAGCCGCGGCTCGGCCGTCCCGGCGCGCCGGGATCGCCCATCGGTGTCGCCCGATCGTAAAGGCCGGTTCAGCGGGCCTTGGCGCCGGCGAGCGGAGTCAGTGCGTTGAGGACTTCCGCGTCTTCCGGGAACCGCCCGACCTCGTGCTTGCTGAAGATCATCTTCCCATCGACCTTCACGTCGAAGATGCCGCCCGCGCCGGCGATCAGCTTCGGCTCCACCTTGAAGGTCTTCTTGATCGCGGCCGCCAAACTGGTGGCCCGGGGAAGGTAGTTTCACTGCTGGCAGTACGTGATCGTGATGTTCATCGTGTCACTCCGCGCAAACGCGCCAACCTGCATAGATCATCGGATAGTAGGCCGCGCGCCAACATCCGGCAACGTGAGCTTCCCGCGCCCGTGCCCGGCGCGCGAGCGACCATCGGAACCCCAATGGTGCCAGTCTGCGGGTCGGCCCGCCGCGGCCGGGCGCGGCCGCGCCGCGGACCACCGCCGCACTCACACCTCGTCCGGCCCAAAGGGAATCCACACGGTGAACGTGCTGCCCTGGCCGGGGCGGGACTGCACGTCGATCTTGCCGCCGTGGGCCGTCACGATGTGGTTGACGATGGCCAGGCCCAATCCCGCGCCGCGCTGTTGGCGGACCCGCGTATCGTCGGCGCGGAAGAAGCTCTCGCCGAGTCGCCGGAGTTGACCGGCATCCATGCCGATCCCGTGGTCCTCCACCGTTATCAGCAGCACGAACCCCTCCCGCCGGACCGCCAGCCGCGCATACTTCCCCTGCCCGGCGTAGCGATGCGCATTCTGGAGGAGATTCACGATGACCTGGTGCAGGGCCTGGGCATCGGCACGGATCACGGGCAGATGGGGCGCAATATCGAGGTGCCGCTCGAAACCCTCCTCCGCAAACCGCGGCTCAAACAGCGCCCACGCCTCCCGCGCGACCTGCCCCACGTCGCACATGCCGAACTCGTACTTCTTCCGCCCCGACTCGATCCGCCCCAGGTCGAGGATGTTGTCCAGCAAGACGGTCAGCCGCTCCGCCTCCCGCGTGATCGTCTCGTGATACGCCTGCACCCGCTGCGGATCGCGCACCCGCTGCGCCGTCAACGTCTCCGAGAGCAGCCGGATCAGCGCCAGCGGCGTCTTCAGCTCGTGGCTCACGTCCGCTACGAAGCGTCCCTGCAACCGGGCCAGCTCCCGTTGCCGCGCCACCGCCCCCAACATCATCCACAGCACCAACCCCCAGCCGCCGGCGGCCCCCAACGCCGCCGCCAACACCAGTCCCCACTGACGGCGGGCGACCACCTCCAGACGGGCCGTCGTGGCGGCGCTGGGAACAAGCACGGCGTCGCCGAACAGCGGCCCGAGCTCGGCCAGCACGATCGATCTCGGCGCCGGTATCGCCGCGGCCAGTTGCCACGTCGCGTCGGCCTCCGGCCAGTACCTTCGCCACAACTCGTCGGCGGGGCACACCACGGCGACGCGCGGCCCGGACGGCCGCGTGCGACCAAACACCACGAGGGGGTGTCCAGCCGTGCTGCCAAGGACCGAAACTTCCGGCTCGTCGGCCACTGGGCCGCCCTCGGTCAAGAGCGGCCGCGCGATCAGCGCGTCCACCGCCGCCGCCCGGCGCTCGGCCAAGTCACGCAACTCGCGTAGCGCCGCCTCCAGTGGGTCGTCGTGCGTCACGGCCAAGGCCGAGACCCGGGCCGCCAACGGCTCGACCTCCTTCCGCGACACCGCCGCGGCGGGCTGTGCGCGAAGCTGGTTCATCAACCCTTCCAGCGTCGCTCGCGCCCGCTCCAAGTCCCCCGCCGCCTCAAACGACTCCACGCGCGCGATCTCGGCCTGAAAGGCCAGGGCGGCGAGCCGCGGGTTGGAGCGCAGAAGCTGCGCGGCGTCGGCAAGGATCCGGGCCGCCGCCAGCGGATGACCGAGTTGTTGCTCGCAGGCGGCGATCGCCAGGAGTGTTCCGGCCTGTACGACGGGATCGGGGCTGGACGGCCGTTGCTGCAGGTCCTGAAGCCGCGACAACAGATCGCGGTGGGACCCCGGTTGCGTGTCCGGCGCGGGCAAAGGCGCTTCCAGGGGGGTCCGCGGGAAGACCGCCGTGTTTCCATCCGTCGTCACCGCACACAGCCACCAGCGCGTCTGCGCCGCGGCCCAGGCGTCCACGTCGCCGGCCCCCCCGGCCTCCCAAGCCCGCCCGATGGTCTCGAGGGCGCGCTCCACGTCGCCGAGCAACGCGGCGCGGCGTTGGGCCGCTTGGGCCGCGGCCAGCGCGCGCAGGTCCGCTAGCTCCCGCTCGCGCAAGGCACGCCCTTGTCGGGCCACCGCCCACACCGTGAGCCCGGTGAGGCCGAGACTGATGAACACCGGGATCGTGACCCAGAGCCGTTGAATGCCGGGCCGCACCGCGCTACTCCCGCCGACCAGGCCGTGACGCTGGGGACCCGACGCCGCTACCCCGCCCGGGGGCCGACAACGCGCGCCACGCCTCGGCGGGCGTGAGCGAGCGCAAGCGCGCCGCGGCCTCGGCGGTCAGCCGGGCCCGGACCTGGTCGAGCCACGGCGTCAACGGCACCGGCTCCGACGGCTCCATGACGACCGGTATCTCCTGGTCCGCCATCACGATGCTCAGAATGGCCTTCTGCCGCGGGCCGTGGGTGCCCAGGACGTAAAGCACCTCGTCCCGCACTTCCAGCCGCAGGCCAAGTCGAGCGTAGCGGAACCGTTCCGGCAGGAAATCGGGCAGGCTGACGCCGAGCGTGCGCCGCAGCATCTCCGACAGAAACTCGCGGTCAATCCAGTTGCCGTCGGCGGCATCGGGCGGCACGTCGATCTCGACATCGAGCGCGGCGAGGCGGTTGCTGACGATGTTCAGGTTCTCAATGCTCAGCCTGGCGCGTCCCGTCATTCGCCCGCGGCCGAGGGTGCGAGCCAGCGCCTCCAGCTCGATCCCGTCGCAGTGCCCGTTGACGACCAGTCGCTCGATGCCGTCGGCCGACAGCTCCGCCGTTTGAACATCGAGCGTTACCTGCCCTTCGGCCTCACCCATCCCCCAAGGCTCCAGGACGTCGCCCAGCACAACGCCTTTGAACACTCCCCGAAATCGCGCCCGGATCGGGACGCCATTCTCAACGGTCAGCTCCGCTAGCTCCAATTCCGGGGCAACCCCCCGCCAAGGCTCGTCGAACAAGGCGGCCGTACATTCGGCTAGGCGGATGTCGAACGCCTTGCCACTGAGGGAGAGGGAATGTCCGGCATCCGATTCGCGGTAAACCAAACTGCCACTGAAGGTTCCGGAACGGACCCCCCAGCCGACCAGCGCATCAATACCGGCAATCGCCAGCGGCAGTTCCGGCACATGGATGTCAACCCGATCGAGGCGGATGCCGGTCACCTGGGGAGAAAACTCGGCCGACAGCGTCACCGGCTTCTCCGCGGCGAACCCGTTCAAACGCTGGCACGTCATCGCGGCGCGACCGATGTTCGGCTCATCGAACAGCACGACGCCACTCGCATCGTCCAGCACCAGGCGGAAGCGTTCACGATCGAAGGCGACATCCATGCCGCTGAATACGACGCGCCGTGGCCCGGAGGGGCCGAAACCCGGCCGCAGCCCCGATTCCAGCACGTCGCGATAATCCTCCCTCAGCCAAGTCCGCGTCGATATTTCGCAACGTCCACCCTGCAAGTCGAGCTCGAACGCCTCGGGATCACGTGCGTCGGGGGTATGCGTGAGGACCGCCCGGTCACAGAACGCGGCCTCCCCACGTCGCCCCGGCAACCAGACCCGCACCGCTTGGAACTCGCGCGCCTGCCGGGACCGCGGCACCACGCGTCCGATAGCCGTGGGCAGGTCCAGATGGGCCGACAGGAGGTCCGCGCAGTGCGCCCGGTACCACGCGCTGCGCAGGTACCACGCATAACCCCCCGTGGTGAGCAGCGAGCCGCCGGTCATCACCGCCAGCAGCGCCAGGGACGCGATGCGCACGCGAGACATGGTTCGGATTCTAACGCCGGATGGGGCCCCCCGCGGCGCGCGGGCTTCAGTCCGGTCCGACCGGACGCCGATTTTATGGGCAGCGGCCCGCCCCGATCGTCGGCGATCCGCCGGTGGGGCGGAGTTCCGGCGTGGGCCGGCCCGGGCCGGCAGGAGTCTGACATGAGGCGTCTTGTGCTGTGCACCATCGCCGCGTGCATCGCCTGCGGAGCGTGTCAACAACCGATCTCGCGACTCAACGCGCCGCCGCACGGCGCCACCGAGAAGCCCAGCGAGCTGCAAGCGCAATACGCCCACATGGTGGACAACGCGCTGCTGGCGGACATGACCGTGTCGGACGTGCACTTCGTTCCGCATCGGACGATGCTCAACTCGCTCGGTGAGGAACGGTTGGCGCGGCTGGCCTCGTTGATGGAGGTCTACGGGGGCACGATCCGGTTCAACACGGACGTGACGGACGAAGAACTGGTATCCGAGCGGGTCGAGAAGATCCGCACGTTTCTGCGGCAGGCGGGCGTGGACACGAGTCAGCCGATCCTGAAGCGCGACCTGCCCGGCGGCGCGGGCATGGACGCCCGCGAGGCGATCCTCATCAAGGCCCGCGACTTGGGGCTGTCCAAGAAGAAGAGCGGCGGCGCGGACTAGGGGGGCAAGCGGGGTGACGGGAGTGCGACGGTGCGCAAGCTGGTAACGCAAGCCGGTCTGGGAATTGTCGGGGTCGTCCTGTGCGGGTTGTTCGCGTGCATGACGACCGAGCCGGTCGCCAATCCGGGGGCCCTGCCCACGGCGAAGTCGACGAACGTGGACCCGCGCCTGGACGCGTCCACCTACCTGGCCCACGGCCACCTGCTCGAGCGGCAGGGCCACTTCGAGAAGGCCGTCGCCCAGTACCGGGAGGCCCTGAAGGTCAACCCCAACCTGGTGGCGGCCCACAACCGGCTCGGCATCACCCTCAACAAGCTCGGCCGGCACGCGGAAGCGTCGGCGGAGTTCCGCGCGGCCCTTGAACTCGAGCCCCGGGCCGCCCATCTGTACAACAACCTGGGGTTCAGCCTGTATCTGGATGGCCACTTCGAGGCCGCTGAACGTGCTCTCGCTCGCGCCACGGAGCTTCAGCCCGACTTCCGCCGCGCCCACATGAACCGCGGGTTGGTCCTGGCCCGGCTTGAACACTACGACGAAGCTCTGAGCGCTTTCTGCGAGGCGGGTCCGCGTGACGAAGCCTATTACAACCTCGCCGTCGTCCAGACCGAGGCCGGGAACTATGTCGCGGCCGCCCGCGCCCTCGAACAAGCGCTGACGGTGAATCCGGACTTCGCGGCGGCACGTCAGCAACTGCGCGAGATCGCCCGGTTGGCGGCTGCCCAAGAGGCCGAACAAGCCGCCTTGGCCGCGGCGGAAGCGGCCGCCGAAACGACCGCAGCGACCGAGTCCGCGGCGGCGGCGTCCCAGCTCGGCCCGCCCGCACCGGAGCCGACACCCGACGCCATGCCGCCGGTGGCGACCAATGCGCCGACTGGCTCTGCCGGCGCCACGCCGCGCGATGCGGCGGCCAACGCCCAGGCTTGGCGCCAGATTCATTACCTGCTGGCCGCGGCGGAACAGATCGTGTGCACACCGCGGCCGCGACCGCTCGTGGACCGTGCCAAGCTGGCGGCGATGTTCGACGAGTGGATCGTGGCGCTCTGGCAGGAGGCCCCGTGGCAGGAGGACAGCCTAGCGCGGCTGCTCACCGCGCTCAACCGCCCGGCGCAGCGTCTGTGAATGGGCGTTGGTGATCGCGCGACTTGGGAGGGCGAGGCTGTCTCCCGCGGTGACCCTGCCGGCCTGCCGAGCCGCGACTTTGAGTGGGTACTCGTGATCGCGCGACTTGGGAGGGCGATCCCGGCGCGTCGGGACTGCCGGGCCGCAGCTCGCCGGGAGACTCGCCCTCCCGTTCAGTGTTCATCCCTGAATACCCGCCCCGTCCAGCCCCCCGCACTTCCCGCGGCCCCGTTCAGCACGACCCAGCCTCCGCCATACTGGCGTGGAACGGGGAACCGGAGGGCGGGCGCTCCTACCGGCCCGATCCCGATGAGCACGCCGTAGCGGCACCGGCGCCGCGCGGCCCAGTAGCGGGCTGGGGCGCACACTTGGTCCTGGAAGAGGCGCCGCAGTCGATCGACCCTGGTCGGGGTTAGAGACATGAACTCCCTGACGAACGCCACTCGAGCGCTCCCAACAACCTCTCCCCCGGAGACCTTGAAATGGACGATGTCGCCGGCGTGAATGCGTCCCAGCGGCAGGCGACGATGCCGATAGAACCGCGTTTCGATCCGCTTGCGCCCGGACAGCAAGGCCCCGGCAAGGTCGCGTCGCAGGATGGCCAAGTGGTGCGCGGGCATCTTGATCTCGGTCGTGAAGTCGCCACGCAAACGCTGGTTGGTTGACCGCCCCAGCAACAAGGCCGCTGGTCACGAGCAGTGGGGCGGGCAGGGACGCCCGCAACACTTTCCGTGAATGGGGCGACGCAACCGCAGCGCATTACGAGTGGAGGAGATCGGTGCCGCGGGCCCGAGGCATTTACCCGGGAGCTTGGGCACGCCTGGCAGTATCCCGCGCGGCAGTGCGGGGGTAGACGGCCCACCACTTGCGTGGTGGGTTCTGATGGCGAGTCTCATGACCCGGGCGAGCGGCGAGGCCCCGCGACCCCGCCGGGCAATCCCCCGGCGTCGCCCCCCCGGCAGCGATTCTCAGCGTGCTTTTTCCTTGAGCAGCCAGACCTCGTTCCCCGTTGGGCTGTAATAGACCTTCGTCATGTAGGAATGCATCAGCATCAGCCCGCGGCCGCTGGGCCGCTCGAGGTTCTCGTCGGCCGTGGGGTCGGGCACCTGGTCCGGCCGAAAACCGCAGCCCTCGTCGCGGACCATGAAGACGACGCGGTCGGGGTCCACGTAGTAGCGCAGATGCACCTTCTTGGTCTGGTCGTTGCAGTTGCCGTGCTTGACCGCATTGGTCACGGCCTCTTCGAAGGCGAGCTTGATCGCGAAGACGGCATCCTCGTCGTACCCGCACCGCTTCAGCTCGGCCATGATCCGCGCCTCCGGTTCCTTGATATGGCGCAAATCATTCGGGACCGTCAGGTTGGTCAACGCCGAATCATCGACACCGAAGTCGGGAGGCACCTTCATCGCCGTACCGTGCCGCCGCGAATCACACCCGCCCGAAGGCTTCCAGGGCCTGCTCCGCCGTCTCGTGAATGTCGAACACGCGGTTCAGCCGCGTGATGCGAAACACCTGGAAAATCTGGCGGTTGATGTTTGAAAGCCTCATCTCGCCCTTCTGCTCCTGCACGCGCTTGTGCAGCGTGATCAACATCCCCAGCGCCGCGCTGGCCAGATGGTCGACGTTCTCGAAGTTCAATAGCAGCCGAATGCCGGTCTCCCCCTCGGTCAGACGCCGCAGTTCGTCCCCAATCTCCTGGATAGACAGCTCCTCCAGGATCTTCCGGTCCGCAAACTCCACCACCGAGACGTCCCCGGCCCGCTTGATCTTCAGGTGCGTTGACGGCTGCTCCATGCGCCTACGAGCCTCCAGGCCGAACCCGCCGATCAGCGGCCATGCCGAGCCCTCGTGCAGCGCCCGCGGCGGACCGGGCTACCGCCCCTCCCGGCGTGTTCCACGCGGATTCTCTGCCGGAACCAACACGCTGTCAACCAAGCCCCCCGGGCGCCACGGGCGGGAAGGCCCCGCGACGGTATAATCGTCGCCGCGGCGACGGTCTGACTCGAGTGCCGGGGCGTGCGCTGCCCTGTTGGCGCCCCGTCTGCGGACCACCATGAGCGACGCGTCCCAACCCCCACACTTGCCCTCGCGCGTTGCCGTACCCGCGCGCCCCGCGACCAGCGCGCCGCTGTCCCCGTTGAGCGAGGCTCACTACCACCTGTGGCGCGAGGTCGTGGCGGCCCGGCGCCCCGCGCAGCGGGCCGCCCGCGTGGCCCATGCCTCGGCGGTGACAATCCTGCTGATCGGGGCCGCAGGGATCGTGGTCGGCGTGGCCTACCCAAGCGTGTGGGGCAGCCTCGTCGTCGCCGGCATTTGCACCGTCGGCGTGGTCGAGTACGTCGGCGCGCGGCGGCTGCGACGCGCCGAACCGTCGGCGGCGATCCTGCTCGGCGTGAACCAACTGGCGTTTCTCGGCCTGATCACGCTCTACTGCGTCGTGCGCCTGGCGAGCTTCTCACCCGTCGCCGCTCAGGCCGCGCTCGGCATGTCGTCTTTGCAGACGTCCCTGAACCAGCTCCCGGATGTTCAAGCGGACCTCCAGCGGCAATTGGACGCCTGGGTGCCCGTCATTGCCTACGGCTTCTATTCGTTGATTATCGCGCTCAGCCTGGCCTATCAGGGCGGCTTGGCCGTCTACTACTTCACCCGCCACAAGTACTTGCTCGCCTTTCGCCGCGACACGCCCGCCTGGATCGAACGCCTGCTCGCCGCGCTGGAGCCCTGAGTCGCTCGCCCGACGGTAAGGCCGGCGACGTTACACTACGGTATGGCTCGCCGGACGGCGTCCAAGTCGGTCGAACATCGCGGCCAACGGCCGGGGTGGCGCGCCGCACGCGCCCCGCGGGTCGTCGTGGGCCTGCTCGTGCTCGCCGTCGTGGTGGCGGTGCACTGGCCGGTGTTGTCCGCCGGCGCGCTCACGTTCGACGACCAGCAGTTCCTGACCGACAACCCCCTGGTGCGCCACCCGAGCTGGCACTCCGCCGGCCGCTTCTTCGCCGAAATCCTCGCCCCCTCCACGGTACAGGGCTACTACCTGCCGCTGTCGATGGTCTCGCTCATGCTCGATTACGCCGCCGGCGGTCGGCCCGACCACCTGCGTCCGTTCCATCGCACCAGTCTCGCGTTGCACGTCGCCAACACCGCGCTGGTGCTCCTCCTGCTCCACCGTCTCTTCACCCAATTCTGGCCGGCGGCGCTCGCCGCCCTCCTGTTCGGCCTGCACCCGCTGACTGTCGAACCCATTGCCTGGGTCGGCGAACGCAAGACGCTGCTGGCGGCGTTCTTCGCGCTGCTATGCGTGTGGTCCTATGTTCTCCACGCGCAGCGGCCGCGCAGGTCGCTGTACAGCGCTAGCCTCGCCGCCCTGCTGCTGGCCCTGCTTTCCAAGCCCACCAGCGTCCCGCTGCCCGCCGTGCTGCTCCTGCTGAACTACTGGCCGCTGCGCCGCCTGTCGCGGCGGACGCTCGCCGAGCTGGTCCCGTTCTTTGCCATCGCGGGAACGTTTGCCGTCGTCACCCTGATCTCGCACGCGCGGACGGCGGGGGTAGCACTCCCCACCGGTCCCGCCTTGCCGAGTCCGCTGCTGCTGACGCCGTATCTCGTGGTCTTCTACCTGCGCAAGATCGTCTGGCCCGCCGCCCTGACCCCCTTCTACCCGCTGCCGGAGCCGTTCGCCGTTTCCCAACCCACAGTGCTGGTCAGCGTTGCCGTCGCCGCGCTGCTACTCGGTTTGCTGGCCTGGTCGTGGCGCCGTACGCGGGCACTGGTCGGTGGAACGGGCGTCTTCCTCCTGGCGATCAGCCCGACGTTGGGGTGGGTACACTACAGTTGGGTCACGGCGTCGGACAAGTACGTGTATCTCCCTGCGTTGGGACTGGTCATGGTGCTGACGTGGGCGTTGGCGCACGTCGGGACCGCGACGTGGCGCCGCCCGGCACTGTCCCTTCGCCGTACCGTCGCCGTGGCAGGGGTAGTGGGGCTCGCGGGATTGGCGGCGGCGGCCACCCGCGTGCAAATCGGGCGTTGGCAAACCACCGAGGGGCTCTGCCGCTACATGCTCGCGCTCGCGCCGCGTGCCGTCCCCGTGCTGGATGATCTCGGGAACGAGCTGGCGCGCCAGGGCCGCTGGGCCGAAGCGGTAGCCCACTACACCCGCGCGCTGGACATCGAACCCGCTTACTTCAAGTCGCACAACAACCTGGCCATCGCGTTGGTGGAGATGAACCGACTCGACGAGGCCGCGACGCACCTTCAGACCGCCGTGCGACTCAAGCCCGACTACGGCAGTGCCCACAACACGCTGGGGACTCTGGCCGCGCGACAGGGGCGTTTCGACGAGGCGTATATCCACTTTGCCCGGGCGCTGGAGCTCGATCCGCACATCGCCGACGTACACTGCAATGTCGCCAGCGCGCTGGTCGCGCTGGGCCGCCCGCAGGAGGCCGTGCCGCATTTCCAACAGGCGCTTCGCTTGAAGCCCGACTTCGCCGGGGCCCACAACAACCTGGCCGTGACGCTGGCGAAGCTCGGCGAGTACGCCGGCGCCGCCGAGCACTTCCGCACCGTCCTGCACTTGCAGCCCGGGCATACGGCCGCTCGACTCGGCTTGGCCCGCTTGCTGGCCTCCCAGAATCGGACCGCGGAGGCCCGCGCCATCCTTGAACAAGGACTCCAAGTCTCGCCGCAGGACGCCGCCCTGCGCACAGCGTGGCAGCAGTTGGCACAGCCGGAACCCGCACCGTCCCCCCCCGGCTCCAAAGAAGCCATCCCTTGACGGCCCGCCGCAAGACCCACGGTAGCGTCCGCCGCCCGTGACGCACATAGGCGTTCCGCGTGGCGGACGTGATATTTCCGGGCGTTTTCGACGTTGTACGCCGGTCCCGGCGCGCCGGGAGGCCCGAGCCGCGGCTCGGCGGAAGCCTCGCCCTCCCATGGCGCCCGATTGCGACTGCTCAGCTACCCGAGCGACTCGAACCGTCCCTCGAGCTTCTCCATCACCTGCGGCAGCGTCGTGTACTCCATCTCGTCGAGCGGCAGCCGGTGCGGCTCGAACGGGCCGATCCGCCGCATGTACTCGGCGATGTGGTTCGCCTGCCGCCGGGTCTCGTCGAACGACACGTCCGCGAACAGGTCCCGCGGCCCAACCAGCTTGCCCTCATTGATCTGGAACCCCGCGGCGATGACCCGTGGCGGCCCGTCGAAACGCGTCGGATGGGCATCCTGGAAGCCGACCGGCATCAAGGGCCCGATGTGGCTGCCGCGCATCCAGCCCTCGACCAGGTGCGGGAAGGCGAACGCCTCCAGCACCTCGCCGATCGCCGGGAACCCGCTCTGCGACCGGACGATCATCACCGGGTCGTCCTTGCCGACGTACCGCCCGGCGAGGTAGCCGAGCCGCTGCACCGACGCCACGCCCGCGATCTCGTCGTCCTTCTTGCGATACACCGACATGACGGCATACCGCGACGGCGACCCGAGGAACACGAGCATGTCGTACAGCTCCTCGGGACAACGGAATGTGACGGCCTTGTTCTCCTTCAGGTCGAGGATGCGGAACTTGAAGCCCTCGTGCAGGGCCGGGTCGATCACCAGCCCCGCCGTGTTGAACGGGTCGCCGAACATGCGATAGAAGGGCAGGTTCCAGGCCCCGGGCGACGTCTTGTCCGCCATGAAGACGATGACGGGCTCGCTCTTGCGCGGCGTGAACTCCATCTCGGCGACGCCGGGGCCCATGCCTTTGACGTTGCCGCTGAAGGCGTCACTGAGGAGGTCCTGGCCGGCGCCGTAGAGCTGGAGTCTCTTGGCGACTTCGGTGGCGCCGACGAAGGTGTCCCAGGCGAGCTTGTGGATGTCCTTGTTCTCGATGCCGTGCTGGTGCGTCATGATGAGCTCGAGATCGTCCCCGCAGTGCATGACCCGAAAATCGAGCAGTTTGCCCTGTGTGCGGGCCTTGCCGAGGTGCTTCTCGGCCTCCTGCATGAGTTCGGGGTGCATGCTGGAGTGCCCCACATAGCCACCGACGTCCGCCTTGATAACGCTGAGTGTGACCTTGGACATGAAACCTACCTCCGCAGCAAAAACCAACACTCCCCGCCGCAACGGGCGGCTCCCCTGGCATCACTCGGGTGACGAGCTCGGGCGATGGGATTCAGCTATTATCACACCAACTTGACCCGGCCGTGTCAACGGAACGCCCCGTTTTCGGCGTGGCACTCGGTTCCTGAAACGCCGAGGACGCCTTGTCCGGCCCGTCGATCGAACGCTCGATGTCCGGCTCAGTGCCCGGCGTGCCAGTGCTTCGGAGCAGCGGGGCACTCGGTGTGCCACTGCTCTTGAGCAGTGGTCCGCGCTGATCCTCCGCTCCGACAAGGGCATGTCGACGGGCGCCGCGGCACGCGCATATCGTGGCATCTGCGGGCCGCAAGTGCTATCCTGAACTCCCCGCGAGACCTACCCAGGAGGAGCGCCATGAGCACGGGTGATGATCACACCGGACAGGACGACGCCACGATCAGCCGCCGGCGGTTCTGCCAGACCGCCGCCGTCGGGATTGGTGGGCTCGCCATCGGCGGCTACCTCGGCGCGCGAACGGCGCGGGGCCAGAACCCCGACCCGCTGCCGCCGCCGATCATCACCGGCCGCTCCGTCGAGATCTGCATGAACAGCCGCTACTCGCGCCACTCCGGCCTCAGCGGCACCGCGACGACGCAGCAAATCTCGAACGTCCTGTGGGCCGCGGGCAAGGCCCCGTCCACCGGCAGTTACCGGACCATCACCCTTAAGACGCCGCAGGGCACGTACATCTACCACCCGGAGACCCACTCACTCGAGTACAGCTCCTCCGGCACCGTCACCAACGCCTTCCGCCTCAACTACGAGCGAGAGCGGGACTTCGACGCCGGCGTCTCGTACGTTTTCGCCATCTGGGAGTCCGTGTCCCTCTGGACGGGCACCGCGTCGCAGGTCGCCAACTGCCCCCAGATGTCGGACCTGAACTTCGGCATCAATAGCGTGACGGGGCTGACCAGCCAGCTCGTGGCGGTGTCGTCCAACGGGTCGCTGCCGAACCCAGTTACCGACGGCGCGAACCACATGGAGGAGGTGCTCGCCGACGTGCGGCTGCGCGACCGCTTCCGCACCGACCTGGACCTGTCGCCGCAACGCCTGTCACAACTCCTCTGGGCGGGCTACGGCTGCACGCCGCACATGACCAGCAACAGCCGCGCGGGGCTGACGGTGCCGTCGTGGGTCGCGGAGTACTTCCTGACCAACCGCATCTACGTGGTCAACGACAAAGTCTGGCGCTACGCCAACCGCGTCGGCACCAACCTCGCCACGCGCGACCACCGGCTCGACCTGGTGTACGACGCCGACGTGCGGCCGGCGCTGCGCCAGGCGCTGCCCGACCTGCCCGCGGCCCCCTGCTACATCCTGCTGTGCCTGACACAGGCCGGCCTCGGAACTTGGTACCACCGCCTGGAGACCGGTTTCGCGGCGGGCGGGATACTGCTGGAATCGGCGGCGCTCGGCCTGGGCTGCGCGTTCAAGGCGGCGCTGTCGTCTGCGGAACTACTGGCTGTGCAGCAGGTCACGCAGACGCCGGTGACGGACTTCGCCCATGCCATCGTGGCGGTGGGGCACCGGCCCGCCGACCTCGACGGTGACGGTGACGTGGACGCCGACGATCTCAATGCCTTTGGCGGCTGTATGACCGGCCCCGGCGGGTCCGTCAGCCCCGGCTGCGAGCCGGCGGATGCCGACGGCGACGGCGATGCCGACCTGACCGACTTCGCCGCGCTCCAGAACGACTAGGCCCCCCTGACTCCCCTCCCTTCCAAGGAGGGGTTGGGGGAGGGTGGAAGCGAACGGGGATTTCGCGCCTTGCGTCGCGCCGGCGCCGACCCTCCGCTCCGCCGTACAACCCACACAGGGCCATCCCGTGCGTCAGATCATCGCCAGCACCTGATCGACGAGCTTGCGGATGCCCTCCCACACCGCCGCCGGGCCGGGGCCGAGCATGTACGCCGGCGTGGTGACGATCTTGTGGTCGGTATCGACGGCGATCTCGGTCACGGGCCGATTCTCGTGGACGCAGCCCATCGCCGTAATGGCCTTGGCCGTCCCGGCATCGTCACCGATCGTGACCTTGACTTCCACGCCGCGCTTCCCGGCGATGCGCGCCAACGTGGCCGGCGCGATGCAGATGGCGCCGACGGGCTTCTTCGCCGCCAGACAATCGCCCACGAGCCGTTCGACGTCCGGGTTCACCGTGCAGTCAGCACCGCGCTCGGCGAAATTGCAGAGGTTTTTCGCCGCCCCGAAGCCGCCGGGCAGAATGAGCGCGTCGAGGTCGGCCGCCTTGACGGTCGCCAGGTCGCGGATTTCGCCCCGTGCGATCCGGGCCGCCTCCTTGAGGACGTTGCGCTTCTCTCCCGTCGGCTTCTTCGTGATGTGGTCCACGACTTCGAAGCTGACATTGGGAGCGCAGCAGATGATCGCGGCTTTCCTCTGGTCCAGCGCCAGCAGCGTCAACACCGCCTCGTGAATCTCCGCCCCGTCGAACACGCCGCAACCCGACAGCAGAACTCCAACTTTGGGCATGACCGCCTCCATCGCTGATTGGCCCATGTGTCCGGCGGCGTCCGCCGCGCGCCTCCGACCCGAGGTTATGGTATCCATCGCCGTCGCGGACGCCACCGGGCCAGTCCATGTGACACCGGGTCGGCCGGTGAGAGCTATGTAGGTTCTTATGGGACTAGGAGCGGCTTTTCTCAGCACACGCCGTTTGACTGGAATAGCGCGGCGTGTAAGATGATTATTGATAGTGGCTTGGTCGTCTAGCGTCCCGGGGCTGCGCGACGACGGACACCGTGGAGAGCCGCGTGCGACTGCACTTGCAAGACCGTCGGCGATGGGTGGCGTGCCTAGCCGCGCTGGCCCTGCTCAGCGCGGGCTGGGTCCGACCGACGTGTGCGTGCTGCGCGGTTCGACCCGATGAACCCAGCGCGGCGAAGCCCGCGGCAGAGACTCCGCCGCGCTGTTGCGCGCACCAGGCAGCATCCACCCCCGTGACGCCCGCGCATTTCGTGCAGGCCGCCGAAGACCCCGGCCGATCCGATACGGATTCCCGGAGCTGTTGCCCGTGCGGATGCCCGGGCGACTGTGCAGCGATGTGCGCGCAGGGCCCGCTGGTCTGTCCGCTCGTGCCGCTCTTCGACGGCAGCCATCCGCGCCCGGCCGACGCCGGCTGGGCGATTCATGATCCGGTGAACGTCCCTCCATCGGAGGCGCCCGACGGCGTCTTTCACCCTCCCCGTAGCTAACCGGTCCTGATCGTCGAACGCGGCGGCCCGCCGTGCCGGCGCTGGTGCGCTGCGCGGCCCGCTCGCGCGGTGGCGGTGCGCCTTGCACGCCCCCGCAAAGTACACACCCGAACCGACGAATTGGAGCGGTTACTCATGAGACAACAACTCGCAGACCTGTCGCTTCTGTCACGCGACCGCGACGGCGGCGATGGTGAAACGAAGTCGACGGCTACGGCCGTGCCGGCGCCACAACGCCGCTGGAAGACCCGTGTCCTGCTGCCTGGTGGCATTCTGGCGGCAACGGCGGCATTGCTGGCGTACGCCGCCGGCGACACCCTGCGGCCGGTGACTCCCGTGCAGGTCGTGCCGGTCGTGGTCAAAGCCGGGACGGTGGCTGCGGCCGGGCAGGTCGTCGCGCAGGCCCCCGGGTGGGTCGAGGCCGATCCCTTTCCGACGGCGGTCTCCGCCCTGGCCGACGGCGTTGTGAAGGAAGTCCTCGTTCTGGAAGGTGAGCCGGTCGAGACCGGGCAGGTCGTCGCCCGCCTCGTACCCGACGACGCCGAGCTGGCCCTAGCCAAAGCCGAGGCGGAGCTGACGCAGCGGCGGGCCGAGCTGGCGTCCGCCGAGGCCGTATTGAAGGCGGCGCAGCGCGATTGGGACAACCCGATCGAGCTGACGCGCCGGCTGGCGACGGCCGAAGCCGCGCGGGCCGAGAAACAGGCGGAATTGGAGCGTTGGCCGGCGGAACTCGCCGCCGAAGAGGCCCTCGCGGTGTACTACGCGGCCGAGCTGCGCCGCGTGACGCCGCTCTACAGCAACGGCCAGGCGAGTGACATCGAGTACATCCAGGTCAAGCAGCGGCACGAGCAGCAGCAGGCCGTCGTGGCGGCGATGCGGGCGCGCCGGCCGATGCTCGCGGCGCAGCTCGCGGCCCTCGACGCCGAAGTCGCCGCCGCCCGCGAGCACCTGCGACTGCGCATCGCCGACACGCGGACGCTCGAAGCAGCGCAGGCCGCGGTCGAGCAGGCGCGGGCAATGCTCGCCGCCGCCCAGGCGGCCCGTGACGAGGCCGCGCTGCGGCTGTCACGCATGGAAGTCCGCTCGGCCGCCTCCGGCCTAGTCATGGTCCGGCTGGCCGAGCCGGGCTCGAAGCTGATGCTGAACTCGGACAACATGCAGTCGGCGCAGGTCGTGCGGCTGTACGACCCGCAACGGCTGCAAGTCCGCGTGGACGTGCCGCTGGTGGACGCGGCCAAGGTCGGCGTCGGGCAGCCGGCGGAAGTCATCGTCGAAGTGCTGCCCGAGCGGGTGTTCCGCGGTCACGTGACGCGCATCGTCCACGAGGCCGACCTTCAAAAGAACACCCTGCAAGTCAAAGTCGCCATCGAAGACCCCGCGCCCGAGATCAAACCCGAGATGCTCGCCCGCGCCAAGTTCTTCGCCGCGGGGACCGTGGAGTCCGACCAGCCCGCGCACCGCACGCTGGTGCCCGATGCACTCGTGCATCGCGCGGCGGACGGGCAGGGACACGTCTGGCTCGCCGACCAGACCCGCGACGTCGCCGTGCTGCGCACCGTGACGCTGGGGCGGGGCGCGGCGGACGGTTGGGTTGAAGTGCTGGACGGGCTGCAGCCGGGCGACCGCCTGATTGCCGACCCGCCGGCGAACCTGAAAGACGGGCGGCGCGTGCGGATCGTGGGCGAAGCCCCGGCCGCCGTCGCCGCCGCGCGCGGAGGTACCCAGCATGGCTCTCATTGAATGTCGCAAGCTGACCCGCACGTACCAAAAAGGCGACGTGACGGTGACGCCGCTGGCCGATCTCGATCTCGACGTGCAGGAGGGCGAGTTCCTGGCCCTGATGGGGCCGTCGGGCAGCGGTAAGACCACCCTGTTGAACCTCATCGCGGGCATTGACCGGCCGACCGCCGGCAGCCTGCGCATCGACGGCCGCGACCTCGCGACGCTTTCGCGCCGGGAGCTGGCCGCGTGGCGGGCCGAGTACATCGGCTACATCTTCCAGCTCTACAACCTAGTGCCGACGCTGACGGCGTATGAGAACGTCGAGCTGCCGCTCCTGCTTCATCGCCTGTCGCGCTCGCAACGGCACCGCAAGGTCGCGCTGGCGCTGGAACTCGTTGGGTTGGCCGACCGGCACGACCACTTTCCGCGACAGCTCAGCGGCGGCCAGGAGCAGCGCGTGGCGATCGCGCGGGCGATTGTCACCGATCCCCGGATCATCGTGGCCGACGAGCCGACCGGCGATCTGGACGCTCAGGCCGCCGAGTCGGTGCTCACGCTGCTGACGCGGCTCAACGAGGAACTGGGCAAGACGCTCATCATGGTGACGCACGACGCGAGTTGCGCGGCCCGTGCCTCGCGCATTCTGCACCTGGAGAAGGGCGCGCTCGTCGAGGCCCCCGAGGCCGTGATGGCATAGGTTGGAAAGAGCACCACCGAGGCACAGAGACACGGAGAAGAGAGATGAGTCTAGAAGCTACCCCGACATCTGGATCCACACGGACTAGAGACTCGAGACAGCAGCTTGTGCCAAGGACTGTGACCCTCCCCCAACCCCTCCCTGAAAGGGAGGGGGGTTAAAGAGTAGCTTCTGTGTACTGCTTCTCTGTGTCTCTGTGTCTCTGTGCCTCTGTGGTGAATCATCAGGAGTGTGACACATGGTAAGCCCACGGTACCTACCCCTGGTGCTGAAGCAGGTGTTTCGGCACCGCGTGCGCAGCATTCTCACGCTCAGCGGCGTGACGGTCGCCATGTTCCTGTTCGCCGTCGTCCAGGCCATGCAGGCCGGCGTCAAGGCCGCTACCGTCTCCAACGCCGCCGACACCACCCTGGTCGTCTATCGCAAGGACCGCTTCTGCCCGTTCACCAGCCGGCTGCCGCAGTCGTATCTCAGTCAGATCGCGCGCATCCCCGGCGTCGAGAGCGTCGTCCCCGTCAAGATCGTCGTCAACAACTGCCGCACCAGCCTGGACGTGGTGACGTTCCGCGGGGTACCGCAGGAGGACTTCCTGCGGGGTATGGCGCCGCAGTTCACACTGGTCAGCGGTACGCTCGCGGAATGGCAGCGCCGCAGCGACGCGGCCTTGATCGGCGAAACCCTCGCCCGGCGGCGCGGGCTCAAGGTCGGCGACCGCTTTGACGCCGCCGGCGTCACCGTCTACGTCGCCGGCGTGATCCGCTCCGACGAACCGCAGGACCACAATGTCGCCTACGTCCACCTGGACTTCCTCCAGTTCGCGTCGGGCAGTCGGGCCGGCGGCATCGTCACGCAGTTCAACGTGAAGGTGACCGAGCCGAGTCAGCTCGAACCGGTCGCCAAGGCGATTGATGAGCTCTTCGCGGCCGACCAGGAGCCCACGCACACCGCCGCCGAAAAAGCGTTTGTCGCGCGGGCGGCGTCGGACGTGATCGAAATCGTCGGCTTCATGCGCTGGCTCGGCTGGGGCTGCCTGGCCGCCGTACTCGCGCTCATCGGCAACGCGATCGTGCTGGCCGTGCAGGAACGCATCCGCGATCACGCCATCCTGCAAACGCTGGGCTATCGCGGCGGCCTCATCGCCCGGCTCATCATCAGCGAGGGGCTCGTGCTCAGCGTGCTCGGCGGGGCGGTCGGCAGCGGACTGGCGTTGTGGGTACTCGCCCGCGGCGGCCTGGCCTTGTCGGTGGATGGCTTGAGTATCCCGTTCGCCGCGGCGCCGTTGCTGTTTGTGCACGGACTCGGCGTGGCGTGCCTGCTGGGGATTCTCGCGGGCCTCGTGCCCGCGTGGCAGGCGGCCCGGCGCGAAATCGTGACGTGCTTCCGTGCGGTTTGACCCCGAAAAAGGTAACCACAGAGGCGCAGAGGCACAGAGAAGAGAGAAGCCGGAGTACTGGACAATGGGAAGGCCCCGGCAACGTGCTGGACGATTCAGGAAGTGGCTTTCTGACTCCCCTCCCTTCCAGGGAGGGGTTGGGGGAGGGTGGAAGCTGCTGTCTGCCTACACGCCGCCGGACCTCTCACCCTCGACCCCTTGGCCCCGCGACCCCTCACTCCCCGGAGACCTGAATGACCCTCCTGCCCTTTGAATACGCCGTCCGCAACCTCGGCCGCTCGCCGACGCGCCTGGTCGCCGCGGTCGCCGGCAGCGCCCTCGTCGTCGCGCTCGTGCTGGCCGCCGGCGGCTTTGTCCGCGGCATGCAGCGCAGTCTCGCCGTCAGCGGCAGCCCGGACAACGTGATTCTGCTCGGCGCCGGCAGCGAGGAGAGCCTCGAACGCAGCCAGATCGGCCTCCAGGTCGCCGGCCTCGTCGCCGCCAGCGTGCCCGGTATCCGCCAGCGCCTCGGCGTGCAATACGTCTCACCCGAAGTCCATATGGCCCTCGTGCTCAAGACGAACCGCGACGCGACGCAGGAACTGCCCGCGGTCTTGCGCGGCGTGACCCCGCCGGCGTTCCTGGTACACCCGCAAGTGCGGATCGTCGAGGGGCGGGCGCCGCAACCCGGGCACTACGAGCTATTGGTCGGCCGCTTGGCGGCGACGCGGCTCGGCGTTGCTCCCGAAACGCTCGCCATCGGCCGCACGCTCTGGTTCGACAACCGCGACTGGACGATCGTCGGCCGCTTCGAGGCCCCGCAGACGGTCATGGACGCCGAAATTTGGTGTCCGCTCATGGAGCTCCAGATCGCCACCCGCCGCGAAACCACGATTTCCTGCGTCATTCTGACGCTGGGCGACGCGACGTATGAAGACGTGGCGGTGTTCGCGGCCCGGCGGCTGGACCTGGAGCTCGTCGCCACCCGCGAGTCCGACTACTACGCCGGCCTGGCCCGCTTCTACCAGCCGGTGCGGGCGATGGTGTGGGGGACGGTGCTGCTGATCGCGCTCGGCGGGCTGTTCGGCGGGCTGAATACAATGTACGCTGCCTTCGCTTCGCGCGTCCGCGAGCTGGGCACGCTGCAAACACTGGGCTTCTCGCGCACTTCGATCGTCGTCAGCTTCCTTCAGGAGTCGCTCTTGGCGACCGCCGCCGGTGGCTTGGTCGCGGCGGCGATCGCGCTGGCGTTGCTCGACGGCATCGCGGTCCGATTCTCGATGGGCGCATTCGCGTTGAACGTGGACCCCATCGTGCTGCTGACCGGGCTCGGCGCCGGGGCCGCGATGGCGATGATCGGCATTCTGCCGCCGCTGTGGCGCTGCCTGCGTCTGCCGATCGTCGAAGCTCTGCGCACCGCGTAACCGCCGGCCGCTACGGGGTGGCCCCAGCACTCCCCTCCCTTTCAGGGGGGGGGTGGGGGAGGGCCGAATGGGTCGCATCGTGACTCGCCCGGGACGCGGGACTCGCCTCCGTTGCCGCCGCCACAAGCAGTAACACACCCAGGCTGATGACCATGATCAGGTGCGCCCCCAGCAAGCGCGTCACCGGCCAGATCCACGCCACCATCCCCGCGGTCCACACGGCGAGGCCCGCCCACGCCACGCGTCGCAGCGCTCGCACGGTCGGGTCCGCCGCCGCGCGCGCCAGCAGCAACAACCCGGGAAAGACCCACACGAGGTAGTACTGCCGCAACAGCGGCGAGAACACGAGCAGACCCACCGCGTACGCCGCGGCCTCGATTCGCCGGCCATTCACGGACAGCCGTCCCCACGGCCGCCGTGTTGCCCACAGCAATCCGGCCAGGAGCGCCGCGCTGACCGCATGCGCCGCCGTCACACACGTCCGCGGTTCCAAGTGCGTTGGCTGATGGGCCGCGCGGAACGGGTGCCCCGGCCACGTCCACCGCGCCAACACTTGCACAATGGACTGGTTCCGGCGGTCGATGAAATGCTCCGGCAAGTCGGGATTGAGCAAGCCGCCGCCGGCCTCCCCACAAATGTTGTATTCCCACCATTGCCGATGGTAGGTCGTGGCATCCCGCGGTCCGAAGGCGATCAGCGGCGGCACACCGGCCACGACGACCATCGTCACGAGCATGACCGCGACGGCCGACCAACGCCGTTTGAGCACGAGCCACGGCAGAAAGAGCATTGGCAAGAGTTTGATGACCGCCGCGACGCCGAACAGGACGCCGGCTGTCCGCGGTCGTCGCTCAAGAGCATCGACGCCCCCAACGATCAGCGCGAGCACGATCAGGCTGACCTGGTTGAACCGGGCGGCTTCGATGAAGGCCGGTACGGCGAGCAGCGTGGCCACCCCGAACACCGCGGGCGCGTCATCGCCGCAGTCCGCAACCCACCGCCGCAACACCCGTAGGCTCAATCCAAACACGGCGACCTGCGCCGCGGCCCAGACCAGGGCCGCCGGCTCGCGTCCCAGCGCTGCCAGCGGCGCGAGGGCCAGGGGCACGACTGGCAGGTAGAAGGGCAACTGACGTTCGTCGTCGGAAGCGGAATGCCCGACACGCGGATTGAGCGCCCGGTGTTCCCACACGTAACGAGCGTCGAGGAAGAAATGGTGGAAGTCGTACCGCCCGCGCCGGGCCCGATCCAGCGACAGGAGACCCAACCCAACCAGCAGCGCCAGCAGACCGATGCGCAGCACACGCTCGTATCGCCGCCCGCTAGGCATGCGCCGTCACCGCAGGAGCAACGAAGTTGTCCGAGGCCGCTTGTGGCGTGCCGCGGGTCGCGCGTGCCGTGTAGTAGGGGGCGGCCAACGCCGCCCGGTTGGCCGCCAGCCACCAGAGCATTGCCGTCACTGTCACCGCGAGCAGCGCCACGCAGGCGAGAATCGCGCCGGCGGCCTCCAGGGTCTGCGCCCAGAGGACGAGGGCGTGCTCAGGACCGGCGCCTTTGGGCACGAGCGCCTGCGGCAGGAGTATCACCTGCACCGCGAGCACGAGCGCCAGGCTGCCCAGCGCCAGCGCGGACCAGCGGTGGCGCGCTCCGGCATAGTGGATGCCCGCGGCCAGCAGCGAAATCGCCGGCAGGGCCCAGATCATGTGATAGCGACGCATCACCGGCATGAACCACAGCATGAGCAGCACCGCGAGCGCCCATTCGAGACGAAGCTGCCACGTTGTCAGGCGGTCGGCGGGGCGTCGAGTCAGCCAGACGAACGCCACCAACGTGCCGACCAACACGCCCGTCACAAGGCGGGCCACGACCCCGCGCGGCAGCGTGGCTACGTTCAGGTACCGCGCGGGGCCGCCGCCGTATTCCTGCTCAACGCGCGGGTCATTGTCAAAACGCGTATTGTAGTTGGTCGGGAGGAACCAGCGGGCGGCGAGCGCGCCCAGAGCTTGGTTGCGCCAGTCCGTTTCGATATCGGCGTGGATCAGGCCCCGGTGCGATCCGGTCACCAGCACGCGTTGGACCCACCCGCGATACGCGGCGACGGCCGCGTCGGGCCCCAGCGCCGCCAGGTCCGCCGCCGGCCCCGCGAGCACGACCGTCGTCCCGGCGACGAGCGTCGTACGCCATTGCCGTTTCAGCGCGAACCAGAGCACGAGCAAGGCCGGGGTGAGCTTGAGCAGTACCGCCAGCCCAAGCCAGAAGCCCGCGATGCCGCGCCGCCCCGATTCCCACGCCGTGAAGCTGCCCACCACCAGCAGCAGAGTCAGCGTGTTGATCTGGTTCAGGCGCATCTCCCAGTACCAGTAGCCCAGCAGCAGCACAAACGGCACAAGCTGGGTGACCGGCCAGTCCTGGGGCGGTAGTCCGCTGAGGTTCCGCCCCAGAAGCCGGAGCGTCCCCCACAACGCGACCACGTTCACCCCCAGCCACAGAAACCCGGCCACGTTGAAAGGCAACCACGCCAGGATGCTCATCAGCCGCGGCACGACCGGCAGATACCAATCGAGCGTGCCCCGCCGCGCGACGTGCCCGCCTACCAGGTCGTAGCCGGGATCCAGGGCCCCGTTATTCAACAGCCAGGCCCCGCCCTTGTAGAAGTACTCGAAGTCCGGCGCGTGGGCCTGAATGTATAGCCCCCCGGTCCGCACGAGCCAAAGGGTGAGCACCGCCAAGGCCGCCAGACACAGGATGCGCATCGAGCGTGGGGCGACCGGCGGCGGAAGTCGCGGTCCCCCCCGTTTCGTGCCGGTTGCAGTAGCTCCAGCGCTTCTCACGCGGGCGATTCTACGAACCACCTCACGGCACAACAACCGGTTGTCAGGTCGGTTGAACAACGGCCAGGGCTGTCCGCAGCTCGTCCCCCGCTACGTCCGCGACGCGCTCCGGCTGCCCCGCGTCGCGGAGCAAGATGCAGTTCACCCGGCCGGCGCGGACCTTCTTGTCCGACCGGCACAACGCCGCGACGGCGGCGGGGTCGACCGCCCGCGGCAGCCGCAGCGGAAGCCCCAGGCGCTCCAGGAGCACGCCGACCCGGTCGGCAACGCGCGGCGGCAGCATTCCGCGGGCGACGGCCAACGCGTTCTCAACGCGTATGCCCCAGGCCACGCACTCCCCGTGCGGGCAGGTGTACTCAAGCAGGTGCTCCAGGGCGTGTCCGACCGTGTGCCCGTAGTTCAGAATGGCCCGCAGTCCCGCCTCACGTTCATCCAGCCGCACGATCTCGGCCTTCAACTCGCAGTTGCGTGCGATCAGCTCCTCCACCACACCGGGTTCTTGCCGCACGATGGGGTCAACGTGCTCTTCGTGCCAAGCGAGGAAGTTCGGGCTGCGGACGGCCGCCATCTTGACGCTCTCGGCCAGACCAGACGTAAAGTGTCTTTGAGAAGTAGTTTGTAGCAATTCGGTGTCGGCGACCACGGCCGCAGGCTGGTGAAACGCCCCAATCAGGTTCTTCCCGGCGGTCAGGTTGACGCCCGTCTTGCCGCCGACGGCCGCGTCCACCGCCGCCAGCAACGTCGTCGGAACCAGTACCGACCGCATCCCGCGGTGCCAGGTGGCCGCCACGAAGCCGCCCAGGTCCGTAGCGACGCCGCCGCCGAACGCGACAATCATCGCGTCGCGTTCGATGTGGCCGTCTGCCAGCCGCTCGTACACCGCTCGTACCGTCTCGAGCGACTTGCTTTGCTCTCCCGGTGGAAATGTGATGACAACGGGCGTACGCGGCAGGTGGTCCAGGAGACTGGAAAGGTGCAGGTCGGCGACGGCCCCATCAGCGATTACTGCAACTTGTTTATTTTCAAATAGATGAGATGCGACACCACTGAACGCGTCGATGGCGCCTCGTCCTATATATATCGCGTATTCATTGTCCTTTGCTGATACGTTTACAAGTCGCATACACACACCAAACAGGCGAGGGCAATCTCAGTTTCGTGACGGCGGAACCGGACGCGGCGGCCCGCGTACCATTGATAGCGGACCTGCAATCACGAGACTGCGGGTCGACGTTTTGGCAAGATCGGACGTAGAGCTGTAAGTGTTTTCTGATAATGACCTTACACGTCGTACTCGTCCCAATGCCGCCGGCCGTTCGTTCTCGCAGGTTCTTGACGAATCAATACTTAATCGTTAGGCTGAGGCCCCATGACGCGATTAGCGAGCAAGCGGCCCGTCGCCGGTAAGCGGCCGTCGGCCCGCCGCAAGGCGCCAACCAGCCGCACGACCCAACCCAGTCGTACGATAAGGACATACCGCGCTGCGTTGGATTTCCTGAACAGCCGCACGGACTACGAGAAGATGCTCCGTGTCGGCTACAACCACACTAACTTCAATCTGTCGCGGATGTTGCGCATCCTAGCCGGGCTGGGCAACCCGCACAAGAAGATTCGCACGTTGCACGTGGCCGGCACCAAGGGGAAGGGCTCTACGTGCCACATGCTTGCGTCCATGCTCCAGCAGTCCGGCTATCGCACCGGGTTGTACACCTCGCCGCACATCGTCGATCTCCGCGAGCGGATCGCGGTCAACGGCGAACTCGTCAAAGAGGGCGAGTTCACGCGCTTGATGGCGAAGATCGCCCCGGTGGTCGAGCGTCTCAGACGCGACGAGCCAACCTTCTTCGAGATCCTGACCGCGGCCGCCTTCCTCTACTTCGCGCAGCGGAAGGTGGACGTAGCGGTCATCGAGACCGGGCTCGGCGGCCGGCTCGATTCGACCAACGTCATCAAGCCCGAAGTCTGCGGCATCACGAGCATCAGCTACGACCACGTGGCCCAGCTCGGCAACACGCTCGAGAAGATTGCCGAGGAGAAGGCCGGCATCTTCAAGCCGGGCGTGCCGGTGATCAGCGCGCCGCAGGTGCCGTCGGTGAGGCGGGTGCTGCGCAAGGCGGCGGAGCGCGTGGGGTGCCCGTTGCGGGTGATCGGCGAAGACCTGGAGTTCAGCTACCGCTTCGAGTCGTCGCGGGCCAGCGGACCGCACACCCGCGTTTGCCTGGCGACGCCCACCACGCGGTTTGACCACCTGCGCGTGCCGCTGCTCGGCGAGCACCAGGCGCACAACTGCGGCGTGGCGTTGGGGATGATCGACGCACTGCGGGCGGCCGGTTGGGACGTACCCGAGCAGGGGGCCATCGACGGCCTGGCGAAGGTGCGCATCGAGGGGCGGCTGGAACTCATCCGCGACATGCCGCGGACGATCGTCGACGCGGCCCACAACGGGGCGAGCGTCGGCGCGCTGATGCGCGCCATCGGCCAGAACATCACGTACGATTCGATGGTGGTGATCTTCGGTTGCGGGCTGGACAAGGACATCGACGGGATGCTCCAGCAGCTCCAGCTCGGTGCCGACAAGGTGATCTTCACGACCAGCGGCACACCGCGTTCCGCCGATCCGCACGAGCTCCACGCCCGCTTCGTCGAGAAAAGCCAGAAGATGGCGCAGGTGGGCGAGACGCTGGAAGAGGCGTATCGCATCGCCTGCAAGAGCGTCACGCGCGACGACCTGATCTGCATCACCGGTTCGGTGTACCTGGTCGGGCTGGCGAAGCAACTCCAGGCAGCCGGCCGCCTCGGCTGATTCCCCCGGAAGCCGCGAACAGAATGCGCTCTGCAAGTGGCGGACAGCTCGCTAGCGCGAGGCCGGGCGTCCCAGCGCGCGTGGGGGGGCTTCTGCTCCCGGTTCCAGACAGACGATTGCGTTGAACCGCCCGCGCCCGCGGTGCGTGGACGATCCGGGATGAGGTCGCTAGCATGATCGCTTGAGGTGTCGGCGACCCGCCGGATGCCGTGAGCCCGTGACAACCGGGCGGAGGATTTGGTGTTGTTGGCTTGGTCCGCGCTGGACGTGTTGTCGCGCAACTGGGCCTTGGTGGCCATGGTCTCGACGATCACGGCGCTGGTGGTCGTCCCGGTCATGGTGCTCATGAAGTACGTGCGCATCTCGCTCAACATCATGCGCACCACGAAACCGCCCCTGGCCCGCGCCCCGCTGGACTTCGAGCGGCCGGTCGGTGAGCCGGTCAGCTTCCCCGCCTACGATGGTCTACCCCTCCAGGGGATGTTGATTCGCGCCAACGCAGCCCTGGGGCCGCGCGGCCTGGTGATCTTCGCGCACGAGTTTTGCGCCGACATGCACTCCTGCGGGCGCTACTGCCGGCCGCTATGGCAGGCCGGCTACGACATTCTGACCTTCGATTTCCGCGGCCACGGGCAGTCGGAGTGCCCCCCGGGCTACACTCCGCGCCAGTGGGTCACCGACCGCGAGCTGGACGACATGCGTGGGGCGACGGCCTTCGCCGCCCGCTGGCTCGAAGCCCAGGGACGCCCGGTCCGCCTCGGGGTCTTCGGCATTTCCCGCGGCGCCTGCGCCGCGCTGCTGGTCGCCCAGGAAGACCCGCGCCTCCGCGTCATCGTAGCCGACGGGGCCTTCAGCACCGACACGACCATCGAGTACTTCATGAGGCGCTGGGCCTACATCTTCGCCAAGGTGCGCTTCGTCTATGAGAACCACCCGCCCGTTTTTTGGCGGTTCCTCCGCTGGTCGATGTTCCACTTCGCCCGCCGCGAGTTCAAGTGCCGCTTCCCCTCCGTCCGCAAGGCCATCCCGCGGATGACGCCGCGGCCGATCCTGTTCATCCACGGCGAAAAGGACTCGTATCTGCCGGTGGAGCAAAGCCGCCGGCTGTACGCCCTCGCAGGCCAGCCGAAGGCGCTGTGGATCGCGCCGGGGGCCCGGCACAACCAGGCCGTGGTGCATCACCCCGAGCTCTACGCCCGACTGACGACCATGTTCTTCGACCGCTATCTCGCGGCGCTGTCGGAGCCCGCTCGCGCGGCCCCGCTCCCGGAGGTCCGCGGCGCGGCCGAACCCCGCGTGCGGCGGGGCGGGACAACCCCCTCGCCAGCCCGCAACTGAGCGAGCACGACCGCGCGTATGCCCACACTGCTCGAACACCTGGCGGCCCGTTTAGCCTATTGGCACGCCCGTGGAACGTATGCGCGTTTTCAACGGGCCCTGCGCGATGTTGAGACGGCGCAGCGGCACGTGCTCCGGCGCGTCCTGCGGGTCGTCGCGGACGGGGAGTATGGACGGCGGCTCGGACTCGGCCGCGTGCGCACGCCGGCGGAGTTGCGGCAGGCGGCCCCGCTCTCGACGTACGAGGACTATCGCCCACTCATCGACCGCGTGGCCGATGGCGACCGGGGCGCGCTGTTCAGTCCCGGACAACGCGTGCTCATGTTCGCCACCAGCAGCGGCACGACCGCCGAACCGAAGCGCATCCCCGTCACCCCCGCGTTCGTGGCCGACTACCGCCGCGGGTGGAACACGTTCGGGCTGAAGATGCTCACGGACCACCCCCGGGCGATCCTGCGGCCGATACTCCAGTGCAGCGGACGGCACGACGCGGCCCGGACGTCCGCGGGCATCCCGTGCGGAGCCATCACCGGCCTGCTGGCCCACACGCAGAAGGGCATCGTGCGACGGTTCTATGTGGCTCCCCCCGAGCTGACGCGCGTCGAACCGCCCGCGGCGCGCTATTACAGCCTCATGCGGCTGGCGATCGAGCGCGACGTCGCGTTCGCGGTCACGGCCAACCCGGCGACGCTCATTCAACTGGCGCGCACGGCGAACGACGAGTCCGAGACCCTGATCCGCGACGTGCGTGACGGCACGCTGGCATCGCACATGGTGCCCGATGCGGGGCTTCGTCGCACGCTCGCCGCCCGCTTGCGCCCCAACCCCGAGCGTGCCGCGGAGCTGGAGCGTCTTCGTCGGGGGACCGGGCGCCTGGCCCCACGCGACTACTGGGGCCTCGAGTTCCTGGCTTGCTGGACGGGCGGGAGTCTGGGCCACTACTTACCGCTCGTAGCGGAGTGGTGGGGATCGGTCCCGGTGCGCGACATCGGGCTGCTCGCCAGCGAGGGACGCGTTAGCATTCCGCTTGAGGACGGCACGCCCGTTGGCGTCCTGGACGTCACCTCGTGCGTGTTCGAGTTCATTCCGGCGGAGCAGGCCGACGCCGCGAGCCCGACCTGTGTTGGTCCGGCAGCGTTGGTACCGGGGCACGACTACGTGGTGGTTCTCAGCAACACAACGGGGCTGGTGCGATATCGGCTGGACGATGTCGTGCGCGTTCACGGGAGACTCGAGCAAGCGCCACTCATCGAGTTCTTGTACCGCGCTGGACTAGTCGCCTCGGTCGCCGGCGAGAAGCTGACGGAAAACCAAGTGGTGGCCGCCGTTACGCAAGCCTGCCGGGAGCTCGGCGTCAACGAAGCTGACTTTCTCTTGTTCCCTCGGTGGGCCGACCCGCCGTTCTACGTGCTCCTCTGCCCCGCCAGCTTGGAAGCCGTTCACGCCCCCGTCATCGACGCAGCGCTCAGCCAGCACAACGAAGAGTACGCTTCACGCCGCAAGTCTCTTCGTCTAGGACAGTTACAAGTTGAACACGTCTCGGCCTCCGCTTTCGCGGCGCTCGACCGGCGGCTGGCCGCTGGCCGCCGCTCAACGCCCGAGCAGTACAAGCGGCGATGCCTACTGGTCACTCCGGAAGAGGCGGATCGGCTACTGTCGCCACAAAGCGACTCGGCCGCCGTGTAGGTCGCGCAATTCGCGCGGTCTGCCGCAGACTATCTCTTGGTCGCTGATGCCAAAGAGCAACGTGCGCTGTTCCACTCCCGTTGACAGTGTGCCGCGCAAGATCCACGGCGGCGTTTGAGTTTCGATCGCATTAATTATTATTATAAAACGACTTACGAGCAAATCGCTCAATGTGGCGGTAGTTCGTCACCGGCAACTTCGCTCCATTGACAGTTTTTTAACAACTGAACGAACGACCTAAGTTCCTTAAATTAGCCAAGTTGTACTAACTCTGTCGATGAATGTAAAAATAGGTAACATAAAATGCGCCAGGACGTGGTATTTTGCGTCAAGATATACTCCGTCACGGCTCGATAGCACTCGTGTAACTGAGACGAGGAGAAGGCGTTCAGCTCGGCTGCGGATCCCACCACGTCTCGCAGCCAGATGTGTTCCAGGCAGCAACCCCTTTCGCCTGAAACCCTGAGGGACGCATGAAGCCCAAGCACGACCAGGTCGCGGTTCTCTGGAAGCAGTATCACAAAACCAAATCGAACGACGCCCGCAACAGACTAGTGGAGCATTACTTGCCGCTGGTGCATAAGCTGGCCGAGATTCTCGCGCGCCGCCTGTGGCCGCGCGTTTCGGCCGACGAACTCGCCAGCGCCGGATACGACGGCCTCATCGCCGCCGTCTCATCCTTCGACCCGCGGCGCGGCGTGAAGTTCGAGACGTACTGCCGTCAGCGGATCATTGGGGCGATCCGCGACTGGCAGCGGGAAATCGACCCTCTCGGGCGTTCCGGCCGCAACTTCGAGCGGTCCATGAACGCCGCCGAGGAGCGCTTCCAGGCCGAGTGCGGGCGGCTGCCGACCTGCGCCGAGCTTGCCCGCCGAATGGATATGTCGATCTCTAAGTTCATGAAACTCAAACGGACCGTTTCGGCATCGCACAATGTCTCGCTGGAGGCGGCGGGCGAGCGGAACGAGGAATCTCGGGTCAACACACTCATGCCGGTCGATCCCAACCCCGGCCCCGCCCACCACACGGAGCGGGAGCTGATCCGTGAGTATGTGACCCGCGGGTTGAAGGAACAAGACCGGCTGATCCTGACCCTCTATTACTACGAGAAGCTGACGATGGCGGCCATCGGGGCGGTCCTCGGCGTGAGCGAATCGCGCGTGTGTCAGCGGCACGCGGAGATTGTCGAGCAACTGCGGACGCGTTTCGCCAACGCCGCCTGCGACCTGGTCGCCTGAAAACACGGTCTCTGCCTCCCTCCTCGTCCGGCAGGGGGTCCCCCGGCCCCCTGCCGCTTGTCCATGCCCGCATGGCGCCTTGGCTCGTGTCCGCTCGGTGACTCCGCGGCGCCCACTGACCGTGAAGCGTGGTCACGCGCGGCGCCCGGCTTTGCGGTGGGCGGGTCTTGCAGTATGCTGACACCCGGGTCCGGCGAGTGACCGAACCATGAAGTGGCAGGACCACATCGAGTGCCACCCGAATGCCGTGGCGGGCAAGCCCGTCATTCGGGGCACACGCATCACCGTCGAGCTGATCCTGCAGCGACTGGGCGACGGTTGGAGCACGGACGATCTGCTCGCGGCGCTCCCGCGACTCCGGCCGGTGGCCATTGAGGCCACCCAGGCGTACGCCGCTGCGGCGCTGGCCGGCGACGAGATCCTCTCTCTGACCGATGACGCAGCATGAGGGTCTTGGCCGACGAGAAGGTGGACCGGCCGCTCGTGGCGGGGCCGCGCCACTGCGCTCGTGATGTGTGCTGGTTGGCCGAATGCGCGCCTGCAGAGACGAAGCGGGGTGCCTTGGGTCGAGCGTGGCGCGAGGGACGTGTCGTCTTGACGCTCGACCGCGACTTCGGCTACTTGGTGCTTCATGCGGGGCTGCCCGTTAGTCGGCTGGTTTACATCCGGCTGGCCGCATGCTCGCCCGGCGAGTTATTGCTGGCCTTCCAAGCCGTCTGGCCCCGCATGGAAGCGCGGATAGCGGGCCACTTCGTGGTGGTGACGCGAAACCGGGTGCGCGTCCGCCCGCCGCAGCTTCCTGCTGCCGGCTGAGCGCGCGAAGCGTGGGAGTGCGATGATCAACGCTTTCGAAGACCACACGCCCGTCCTTGGCCCCGGCACGTACGTCCACCCCTCCGCCGACGTGTTTGGTAACGTGCAAGTCGGCGCGGGGTGCTGGATCGGCCCCGGGGCCCGGATTCGCGGCGACTACGGGCGGATCGTCATCGGCGACCACACCGCCGTCGAGGACAACGTCGTCATCCACGCCCGGCCCAACGAGCAGACGACCATTGGCGACTGGGTCACGCTGGGCCACGCCTGCATCATTCACAACGCGACCGTCCGCGAGTGGGCGGTCGTCGGCATGGGCGCGATCGTCTCGGACTGGGCCGAAGTGGGCCAATGGGCCGTCGTCGGCGAGGGGGCTGTCGTCCGTCAGAACCAGCAGATCCCGCCCGAACGCATCGCGGTCGGCGTGCCCGCCAAGGTCCTCGACAAGACCGTTACCGACGCCTACAAGACCGAGTGGAAGCACTGGAAAGAGGTCTACGTGGACTTGGCACGGCGCTACCCGGCGGGTTTGCAGCCGCCCGGCAATCGGTGACGACCGCCTGGAAATCGGCGGGGCGCGAGCAACAATCCCGTGCTTCGCCGGTGGGCCGCCACAGGGCCCGGGCCGGTTTGGATTCGCTCCAAGAACCCGGGAGATGCAGGCTTGAAGAAGGTCATCGTCTACTCACTGCTGCTGCTGCTCGGGCTTGGGTTGTCGCAACTCGTCCCGTCGTGGCTGGGGGCGAGCTACGGGGCCGTCGCGCACGTGGTCAAGTTCCTGACGATGGTCGCGTTGGCATTCATCATGATCCACGTCGGGTACGAGTTCGACATCGACCGGTCGAACCTGCGGGCGTACGGCTGGGACTACGTGGTGGCGGCCACGGCGGCGGCGTTTCCGTGGATCTTCTGCGCCGCGTACTTCATTCTGCTGCTCTCGCCGGCCGGGGCGTGGTCCACGTGGGACGGTTGGCGGGATGCCCTGCTGGCCGGGCGGTTCGCGGCCCCCACGTCGGCGGGCGTGTTGTTCTCGATGTTGGCGGCGGCCGGTCTGGCGACGACCTGGGTGTTCCGCAAAACGCGCATTCTCGCGATCTTCGACGACCTCGACACCGTCCTGCTGATGATTCCCTTGAAGATGCTCATCGTGGGGCTGGCGTGGCAGCTCGGCATCATCGTGATCGTGATGGTCGCCCAGCTTTGGCTGGCCTGGCGCTACCTCCACCGTTGGCACCTTCCGGTCCGCTGGCCGTGGGTGTTGAGCTACGCCGCCGGCATCGCCATCGTGTGCGAGCTCATCTACTACGCCAGCCTGGGTCTGGACGAGCTCGTACCGATCCACATCGAGGTGCTCCTGCCCGCGTTTGTGCTGGGCTGCATGATCGCCCGCCCGCCCGGGCACGAGACGGAGGCCGCGGCCCACGACCAGTTTGAGTGCCCCGCGGAGCGGCGGGCCGGCACCGTCATCTCCGCGGTCTTCATGGTCCTGGTCGGGTTGTCGATGCCGGCGATAACTGGCGTGGGCGCGCCGGAGCCGGTGGCACAGGCCGACAACCAGATGCTGGAGGCGTACCTACCCGGCACGGGAGCGGCGGCGGTGGCCAAGCCCCAGCCGCTGACTCTCTCCTGGGCCGCGCTGGCGGGCCACGTCCTCCTGGTGACGCTCGTGGCCAACCTGGGCAAGATGTTCCCCGTCTTCTGCTACCGCCGGGAGGCGCCCTGGCGCCACCGACTGGCCGTCGCCGTGGCCATGTTCCCACGCGGCGAAGTCGGCGCCGGCGTGCTCATCATCTCGCTGTCGTACGGCATCGGCGGGCCGATGATCACCGTGGCCATGTTCTCGCTGGCCCTGAACCTCTTGCTGACGGGCGTCTTCATCCTGATCGTGCGGCAGCTCATCGGGCGTGAGCCGGCGGCGGCCCCCAACTAGCGCCGGACGATCGCCGGGGGGGGGCGCCAGTGCCGCCGTGGGATGTCTCGCGCACCGCGCTTGCCATGCCGCTGCGGGGGCGGGTATCGTTCGGTGTCGAGGCCGACCCGCAAAGGCGGTCGGCGGGCCGTTTTGCCCGTGCGTGGCAAAGGAGTGAAGGTGATGTACCGCTATGTCAACTTCGCGTCGTTGCTGGTTGTAGTGTTGTTGGCGGCCCCCGCGCTGTCCTTGGAACTGGGGGACCCGGCGCCGCCGTTGAAGGTTGAGAAGTGGATCAAGGGCGGTCCGATCGACCTCAAGGCCGGGGAGGGCAAGACGACGTATGTGCTCGAGTTCTGGGCTACCTGGTGCGCCCCGTGCCGCGCCAGCATCCCCCACCTCACCGAGGTCCAGAAGAAATACAAGGACAAGGGCGTCGTGGTCGTGGGGATCAGCGTCGACGGCGGCAAGAATAACGCGACCCGCGGCGACGTCGAGCCGTTCGTCAAGGAGTGGGACGCGAAGATGGAGTACGCGGTCGCGCTGGATACGGAGCCGCGTGAGACGATGGAAGCGTACCTGACCGGGTTTCTCGTGCAGGGCATCCCCCACGCGTTCATCGTGGACAAGACCGGGAAGATCGTCTGGCACGGCCACCCCGCGGGCGAGCTCGACAAGGCACTGGACGCTGTCCTGGCCGGCAAGCACGACCTGGAGGCCGCGAAGAAGGCGGACCAGGAACGCCGCACCGCCGCCGCCAAGCAGATGGCAGCGATGAAGCTGATGGAGAACTACTTCGAGACCGTGACGGCCAAAGACAAGCCGGAGAACGCCTCGGAACTGGGGCTGCTGGTGTTCATTGGGATGGACAACGATCCGTACCTGTTGAACATGCTGGCGTGGGACATCCTCACGCGCCAAGACGTAAAATACCGTGACGTCAAGCTGGCGCTGCGGGCGGGCAAGGCGGCGGTCGAGGCCACCAAGGGCGAGGATGCGGCCATTCTCGACACGTACGCCCGCGCGCTGTTCGACAACGGTCAGGTCAAGGAAGCCATCGAGCAGCAGAAGAAGGCCGTCGCGCTGGCCAAGAACGACGAGCTGCGGGCGGAACTGGAGCAGGCGCTTAAGCAGTATGAGGAGGCGGCCCGCAAGTAGCGGCCGGCCCGACGCGGCCCACGACCCGGCTGCGGGCGGCGTGGCGCGGTGGGACCACGTTCAGCCGGACCGCGACGCGATCATCCGGCTCGTACAGGTTCGCCCCGACTGCGACAGTCACCAGCGGTGGATCGAAGCGCTGGACCGGCTGCTGGCGACACTGCCGCGGCTCCTGCGGCCGCGCGGGGTGTATCGCATTGACGGCGTCGCCAGGCTGGAACCGCAGCGCATCGTGCTGGCGTCGGGCGCGACCTACGCGGGGCGGGTGGCCAGTTTCCTGCGGCACAGCGAGTTCATCGCCACCTTTGTCGTAACGATCGGGTCCGCTGTCGAGCGGCTCAGTCGTGGCTGGCTGCGAGCGGGGCGCGTCATGCCGGGCATCATCGCCGACGCCATCGCGTCGGAGACGGCGGAAGCGACGGCCCAGCGACTGCGGGACGACGTTCGGGGCTGGGCGCGCGCACGGGGGTTGGACGTGACGCCGGCGTACAGCCCGGGCTACTGCGGCCTGGACCTGCGGCAGCAGGAAGTGCTCTTCGTGACGCTCCCCGCACGGTCAATCAACGTCCGTTTGACGCCAAGCTGCCTGATGCTGCCGCTGAAGTCCGTCTCCGGGCTCATCGGGATCGGGCCGCCGGGGCTAATCCGACCGGACCGCCACGCCTGTTCCGGATGTGACCATCCGAATTGCGCGCAGCGGCGGGCCCCGTTTGACGGGCCCCCATCGGCGTGAGCGGCGGCCACCGGTCAGGTGTGTGGGGTGCCACCACGCCCGCGCCGCCTGGGGGGCCATACCCCGGCCTTGCCGATAATCCCGCCTTTTGGCGGCCGTTCCCCCGCACCATGCCTAGAATCCGGCGTTGCCGTCGTCGGACGGCGTTCGGGTCAAAGGAAGACCGAGAACCTGGTGCGTTCCCCTCGCCTCTGGCGTTGGAGTGGGCGAGCGCGGTTGAATCCGACGGTTCCCCCTCGCTGGGCCTCTCTCCACGGAGTCGGAGCGGGCGTGCTTCAGGCCCCCTCGCACCGGAGAGGTCCAACATGTTCAGCCGCGTTCTATCCCTTGTTGTGTCATTTCTCGTGGGGAGTGCGTCCGCCCTCGCCAATTGGCAATGGGTGAGTCTGCACCCTGTCGGCGCATCCACCTCATGGGCCATCGGCGTCGACAAGTTCCAGGAATCCGGCTTCGGCAGCTTCAGCGGCCAGCAGCGCGCCGGGGTGTGGAGCGGCACGGCGGCGAGCTGGGTCAGCCTGCACCCCGGAGCCACCGCCGAGTCGTGGAGTTGGGGTGTCAGCGGCGGCGTGCAGGTGGGCTATGCCAAGGTCGGCGCCCTGTGGCACGCGGCGCTATGGAATGGAACGGCGGGGAGCTGGGTAGACCTCCATCCGGGCGGAAACGACCACTCGATTGCCTATGACGTCGCCGGCGGACAACAGGTCGGCGTCGTCGCCAACCGGGCCGCGCTGTGGACCGGCACCGCGGGAAGCCACGTCAACCTCCAGCCCGCGGCGGGCTCGGCGACGTCCGCCGCATACGGCACCGACGGCACCCGCCAGGTCGGGTACGTCGATATATTTGCGGTCCCCAAGGAGCACGCGGCCCTGTGGTCCGGGACCGCCGCCAGTTGGGTCGATCTGCACACCATGATCCCCACCAGCCGCTCCGTCGCCTGGGGCATCTGGTACAGCCAGCAGGCGGGCTACGCGGTTTTCAGCGGCGGCGAACACGCCATCAAGTGGTCCGGGACGGCCGCAAGCTGGATCGACCTGCACCCCACCGGCGCCAGCGCGTCGATCGCGTACGGCACCAGCGGCGGCTACCAAGCCGGAATGGCGGACTTCTTCGGCCTCAAGAAGGCGGCCCTCTGGAGCGGGACGGCGGCGAGCTACGTCGATCTGCACGCGGTTCTGCCGGCGTACTACTGGTCATCGGAGGCACGCGGCATCTGGGCTGAGGTGAAGCCGATGTTCACCACAATTCGCGTCGTGGGCTGGGCCTACAACACGCAGACCAACCAGACGGAAGCCATGTTGTGGCACCGCGTCATTCCGCGGCCGATCACGTGGACGGTCGCTCAGGTGGCGTTCGAGTTCTCGCCGAGCACGCTCCGTGTGCGGCCCGGCGACATCGTGCAATGGACGTGGACTGGTGGTGACCACACGGTCACGTCCGGTGCAGGCTGCCAGTTCGATCAAACGAACTTCGACGAGCCGCTGAATCGTGACTATCCGGTCGCGGAGTTCGTCGTGCCCGCCGGCGTGGCCGAAATCTCCTACTTCTGCCGTCCGCATTGCGGCATGGGCATGACCGGGCTGCTCATCGTCGAGTCGCTGGTCCTCGTCGGCGATCTGAACTGCGACGGCGTGGTGAGCTTCGGCGACATTAACCCCTTCGTTCTGGCCCTGACAAACCCGGGCGCATATCAGACGCAGTACCCGAACTGCCCGCTGGCCAACCGGGACATCAACGCCGACGGCGTGTTCGACTTCGGCGACATCAACCCGTTTGTCAGGCTGTTGACGAACCCGTAGCGGAGTGACCTGGCATGACCGCGGCGAGCTCGCCGACTGACATACTCCACCGGGCCGCGCTTTTCCGCGGGTTGCCGCCGCCCGCGCTCGCCCGGGTGGCCGGGGCGGCCCGTCCCGCGCGACTGGCGGCAGGGCAATGCCTGTACCGGGAAGGGGACACCTGTGCCGACGTGGCCATCCTCGGTGACGGCCTGATCCGCGTGTTCAAGTCGTGTCCGAGCGGCCGGGAGATCACGTTGTATCACGTCGAGCCCGGTGAGCCATGCCTCGTCAACGTCTTGTGCGCGTACCTCCAATCGCCGACGCCGGCCAGCGCCACCGTCGAACGGCCCGGCCCTGCGGTGCTCGTGCCGCACGCGGTGTTTCATGAACTCATCGGGGCGGCGGCACCGCTGCGGGACCAACTCTTCGGCAGCATCGCCCGGCGGATGCTCGACCTCATGCTGCTGGTCGAAGAAGTGGCGTTTCGGCGGATGGACCGGCGGTTGGCTTCGTACTTGCGGAAGCGCTTCGACCAGTCGCGATCAGACGAACTCTGGCTGGAGATCACGCACGAGGAGATCGCCGCCGACCTGGGCTCGGCGCGCGAGGTCATCAGTCGCCTGGTGAAGGAGTTCGAACGGTTGGGGGTAGTGCAACAGGGCCGTGGGCGAATCGGGCTGCGGGACCCCGGCCGCCTCCAGGACTTGGCGGACATCGACCTCGCCGACGGGAAATCGGGCCCTGTGTGACCTGGGTCACGGAGAATTCGCTCTGCCGGTTCTAATATCGGGCCGGTGAGCCGGAGTGTGGCTCGGGCGCCGCGACGGCGTGGCCGCACACGCGGTGATCCATGCGCAGGGTTGCGGGGACGAGGCATCTGAGGGAGCGTCGGCCGGACACGACGCACGTCCGCGAGGGTCGATCCATGAAACGTACGTTGGCAACAAGCACCATCTTGGGCCCCGTGTTTTGCGGCACGGCCGCCGCGCAACCCCCCCCGGTTGTCGATCTTGGTCTGCTCCCTGGCGACGCCGCCGTCCAGCCGGCGTACAGTAGCCAACAGGACCACGCCGTCGCGCGCGGCGGCGACGACTATCTGGCCGTGTGGAGCGACTACCGCCCGCAGAATGTCGGCAACTCGACGAACCAAAGCGCCGGCGACATCTTCGGCATCCGGCTGGACGCCGCCGGCGAGCCTCTGGACCCCGCTCCCTTCGCCGTCAACGTGGCGATGGGTGAGCAGCGTTATCCCGTCGTGGCGTGGAATGGCGAGAACTGGTTGGTGGCGTTCCGCAGCCAGGACCCCGTCGGCGGATACTTCGCCAACCAGATTCGGGCCGTGCGCGTGTCGGCGCAGGGAGAAGTATTGGACGATCCGCCGCTCCTGATCGCCGCCAGCGAGCTGCCTTACCGGCTCGCCGGCCAGAACGGGCAATGGCTGGTGACGTACAACCTCTATCACGCCGGCGGCTACGGCACCTACATCGCAGGCCAGCGGATCGGGGCCGACGGGCAGTTCCTGGACCCCGCGCCGCTGATGCTGATGGACTGGTCCTACGGTTCCCATCTGTTGCTGGCGGCCAGCGGCGAGTACCTGGTCGCCGGCCCGGACTGGAACAACTCGGCGGTCATTCGTGCCCGGCGCATCGGGCTCAACGGCCAGCCCGTCGGCACCGAGTTCACGGTCCCTAGCCTGAACGTCGGCACCAGCGGCAGTGAGTACTACGTCACGTGGATTTCAAACTACACCAACCTGGTGGGCTCCCGCATGACCGCCACGGGCACGTTGTTGAATCCCACCGGCACCGTGCTTGTGTCCGACTTCTCGCCATATCACCACAGCAGCGTTGCCCACGACGGCAACGTCTGGTGGATCGAGTGGGGCGCGGCCAGCGAAATCCACACGCTGCGCGTCGCCGCCGACGGCACCGGGCTGGATCCAGGCGGCGGTCCGACCCTGCCGATCGTGATCGGCGGGACGATCAACTATGCGTACGGGCCGCAAATCGTGTCGCGCGCCGGCGGCGGCGTACACTTCTTCTGGTACGACCATCGACTTGCCCTGGGCTATGACAGCAACGTGTGGTGTTTGCCGGTGAACCCGAACAACGCCCCTGACGTCGAACGCTGCGTCTCCACCGGCACGGCGACCCAGCTCCTGCCGGACCTGGCAGAAGGCCCCGACGGTCGGATCGCCGTCGCGTTCACGAGCCAGTTCGCCGGCGAAAGCCGCGTTCTGGTCCACCGGCTGAACGCGCTCGGCAATCCAATCACGGCTGAGCCGATCGAAGTGGCCCGCGGGCCGAACTTCCGCAAGGCGAGTATCGCCTGGAACGGGGCGCTGTATTTGGTCACCTGGGATTCCGGGGCGGCCGGATCGTCCACTACGCAGATCCAGGCCCGACGCATGAACGGCGACGGGACGTTCGTCGATCCGGGGCCGTTCGATGTGATGCCCGGTTTCAGCCCGGACGTCGCGGCGCTCGGTGAGGACTTCCTGATTGCCGCCGCCCGCTTCGCGTCCAACCCGCAGTTCATTTACGCGTGGATGCGCATCGTCGATGGGCCGACGGGCGCGTTCCAGAATGCCGCGACCAATATCGGCGGCGGATACGTCTCGGTCGGGCCGCGGGTCCGCAGCGACAAGACGCGTTGGATCGTGACCTACCACAGTCACTGGACGCACGACGACCCGCGCTCCGACGCCGTCTACAACTTCGTCAACGCCGACGGATCGTTCACGCCCGCCCGCAACCCGACCAACGTCTCCGGCGGCTCGGGCACGCCCGACGTGGCTTGCACCGGCGACAAGTTCCTGTTCGTGTGGCGCAGCAACACCCTGTCGAATGCGAACAACTACATATCCGGGCGGATCATGAACCCGGACGGCACCTTTGCCACCAATGCGTTCGTCATCGCCGAAGCTCCGGGGCGGCAGTTGCGACCCGTGGTCGGCTGGGATGGCAAGAGCTTCGTCGTGGCCTGGGACGATCAGCGGAACCAACAGGCCTTCTTCGATGAGCGCACCGACATCTACGGCGCCCGCGTCACCAAGGCCGGTGTCGTGCTCGACCCGGCCGGCTTCCCAATCCACGTGGGCCCCAACGGCGACGCGACGGCAGCCATTCTCAGCCGCGAGGACGCGGTGAGTTTCGTCGCGTCAGCCCGCTTCGTGACGGCCGCACCGTTCGATTCGTATCGCATCGGTCTGACGCGCGTCGGCGTGCTTCCGTTCCTGCTGGGTGACCTCAATTGCGACGGGAATGTGGACTTTGGTGACATCAACCCGTTCGTGCTCGCCCTGACGAACCCCACTGGCTATCAGGTGGCGTTTCCGAGCTGCAACATCATGAATGCTGACATCAATCAAGACGGCCGCGTGGACTTCGGCGACATCAATCCGTTCATTCGGCTGCTGACAAGCCCGTAGCGGGCGCCGGCCGCTACGCTGGGCGAGATGCATGGACTCCCCCCCTTCCACGTCGCCACGGGCGAGTCGTCCGCGACGGCGGACGAATCGGTCGCCGTGGTGACCGACTCGCTGTGGCGAGCCGCTACGGCCGGTGCGAGTCGGCGGGCGGGACACCCGCACTCCCCGGGCGGGATGGTCTTCGGGCCCCGCGGCGTCCAGGTGTTGGCCCCCACGTGCGATGGCCTCCGCGGTGTCGCCGGTTGTCGCGACCCACGCATGGGCCGCGTCTTCTGACCCGCTGGCCCGCGCCGCGCACCGCCGCGGCGGCAGGCCGCTACGCGTGGCTACAATACGGCGATGGAAAGCGACCCCACCAACGCCACGCTGATCGCCCGCGAGGACCTGACGGACAATCTCAGCGTCGTCCGCGTGCGTCCCGACGCCGGCCGTGTGCCGCCGTTCGTGCCCGGGCAGTTCTTTCGCTTGGGGCTGCCGCGTCCCGAAGCCCCCGCGGGGGGCGACGGCGAGGGCCACGCCGGCCGTCCCGACAGCCGCCCCGGGCGTGTCCGCTACACCCGCCGGGCGTACTCCGTCGCTTCGTCGCCGCGAGTCACGGACCACGCCGAGTTCCTCGTGGTGCGTGTGGAGGAAGGGGCGTTGACGCCGCGGCTGTGGGAGCTCAACCCCGGGGATCGGCTGTGGATGGACAGCGAGGCGAAGGGCGAGTTCACGGTCGACCACGCCCCGCGCGGCGCCGACCTTGTGATGGTCGCCACCGGCACGGGCGTTGCCCCGTTCATGTCGATGCTGCGGACGTTTCGCGGCGAGGGGCGCTGGCGGCGGTTCGTGTTGATCCACGGCGTGCGGTTCGCGGCCGACCTGGCATATCGCGCCGAGGTCGAGGCGGTCGCCCGCAAAGACCCGACCGTGAAGTACATTCCGCTGGTGACGCGGGCCGACCCGGCCGAGAAGGTCACACCGAGCGGCGGCGTGGCGGTCCGCACGGTCTCCGGGTGGACGGGCCTGCGCGGCCGCGTGCAGGTTGCGCTGGAGCCGTCCACGTACGAGCGGCTCGTCGGAGCACCGCTGGATCCGCAAGGTTGCCACGTCTTCTTGTGCGGCAACCCGCAGATGATCGACGATGTGCAGGTGGAGCTGGAGCAGCGCGGCTTCATCACCGACAGCCGCCAACAGCGCGGCAATCTCCACTTTGAACGTTATTGGTAGTCAGGTCCGCGAGCGCGGGAGGCGCCGCTCAGGCGCGGCCGCCCCGGCGTCCGCCGCCGTAGCCACCACCGCCCCCGCCGCCACCACCGCCGTAGCCGCCGCGCCCACCACGGCCGCCGCCGCCGCCGCCACCGCCGCCGGTGCGCGGCCGGGCTTCGTTGACGGTCACGGCGCGGCCGTCGACCTGAGTTCCGTTGAGCCCCTGGATGGCGGCCTCGGCCTGGGCGTCGTCGGCCATTTCGACGAAGCCGAAGCCCCGCGACTGTCCGGTAGCGGGGTCACGAATGACGGCGACGCTGTTGACGGTGCCAAAGGCGGCGAAAGCCGACTCAAGTCCTTCTTCGGTGGTGCGATACGACAGGTTACCAACATAGATGCGTTTCAACGTTCGCTCCTCAACAGGTGGCGCGCCCCGCGTGCCTGCGGAAGCCGCCCTCCACAGAACCACTGACCACTTGTTGCCGAAGGGAGAGGTCGGAGCCGAGGCATAGACGATCCCGTTTCGGTCAAACGAACTCAGCTTATCGTGCGCCGCCATCGTCGTCAATCCGCTGGCGCCGCCCTCGCGTCGTCCGGCGGTGCCCCCGGCGTCCGGTCGCCACGCAGTTGTCGGAGCGACCCCCCGTCCAGCCACCGCATCACCGGGTACACGTTGTGCCGCACGTCCCACCACGGCGAACGGCGGTAGAAGAAGTCTAGCCGGCGGCCCGGGTTGGCGGCGAACTCGGCCTCCGTCGCCAGCTTCCGCTCGAACTCCGCCCGCAGCGCGGCGTCCTCGGTCAACATCCGCCGCGCGATCGGCTCCATGGTGAACGCCTCGAAGTACTCCTTCTGCTCGAAGACGGCGTTGAAGAAACCCCAGGCCGCCAGCGAGTCCGGGGCCTCCGCTTCGAGCAGGTGCGCGATCAGTCGGGCGCGCGGCTGATCCAGCGGCACGACCACCGTGCCCGGGCCGAAGGTCTGCCGCTCGATCCGCCGCTCGACCCGGTAGTGCGGCACCTGCCGCCCCTCGTAGGGCCGGGGGTCGAACGTAACTTCGCTGAAGCGATCCACTTCCACATCGAGCGTCCGCGACTCCCTCAACCGGAACGACTGGACGCCATGCAGCGCCAAGCGGTCGATGACGTCGGTCCACTGCGGCGGAACCAGGTACGCCGCGGGCGGCGAGACCGCTAGCTCCACCCGGGTCTGGTCGTACAGGTCGGTCTCAACATCGACCGGCGTCCCGGTGTACTCGATGATCTCGCCGCCGGTGATCTCGCTGGCCCGGCGGCGGACCTCCAGACCCCGGTAGACAATGCGGCGCGGAGCATCGCTGGAGTCGATGCGCAGCGGTACCCGGTCGTCCGGATCGGCCCCCCGCCGCGCCACCGCCTCGCGGTCGGCGGTCTGAATCGCGCGCCGCAGACCGTCGGCGTCGCGCCGCACCGTACGCAGGGCGGCCACGAGGAGATCGTACGTCGCCTGCACGCGGCGGCCATACGGCTTGAGCGAGTGCGTCTCAACGAGCAACGCGGGCCGGTTGCACACCGAGGCGTAACCGGTCGAGTAGCGGGCCCCGAACGGCCCGGCGGCCTGGAGCCCCGCGCTCAGGTCGCTCTCATTGCGCGGCCAGCAGTAGGGCAAGGTCGCGTAGCCCGCGGCGGCCAGCGGCTCCAACACGCCGGGCAACAGCACGTCGCGCGTCCAGGCGGCGACGGGTTCGGCCGTCGGCGGCGTGGTCGTCGCCGCGTAGAACACGTCGTAGCGGTGATCGCTGCCGTTGGTGGTGTGGTTGTCGATGAACAGGTCCGGCTGCCAGGCGTGCCACAGCCGCAGCCACGCCCGCATTTCGACCGTGTCGGCCTTCGTATAGTCGCGGTTCAGATTGAGATTTGTCGCCGTCACCCGCCAGCCCATCTCGGCCGGGCCGGTCTGGTTGATCCGGTGGTACGGGCCGAACCGCTCATGGCCGTCTACGTTGAAGATCGGCATGACCAGGAGCACGACGTGGTCCAACAGGTCGGCGTGCACGCGCGTAATCACCATCTCGCGTGCCAACGCCAAGCTGGCATCCTTGCCCTCGCACTCGCCCGGATGGATGCAGTTCTGAACCAGCACCACCACGCAGCCGCGGCGGCGGGCCGCCTCCGGCGTAAACGCTCCGTCGCGCGACAGAATGAGCAGCGGCAGCGGCCGACCTTCGCCGCTGACGCCGAAGGTCGTGTAATGGGCGTGCGGCGACGCGGCGGCCAGCCGGCGGCCGTACGCGACGACTTCGTCGTAGCGGGCGGTCTCGGCGTAGTCCGTGCGTTCCGCGCGCGTCCGCCATTGCTCACGCAAGGTGTCGGCGCGCTCAGGCCTGACCGCGTCCCCCGCAAAGCACCCTGCCAGCGCCGGCAAGCAGACTACCGACCACAACATGCGTATTCGACGCACGCCACACACTCCTTCTCGGCGCCCACCGGCGACAACCCCGGTGGGTTCACGGCCGGTCGCTCCCGGCCGCGGGCGCGGTTCAGCGACCAATTTCCGGAACGGCTATTCAGGGTCAGGCAACCTGGGAGGGCGATCCCGGCGCGGCGGGACTGCGGAGCCGCGGCTCGCCGGGAGATTCGCCCTCCCCTCCGATGTTCCACCGTTCTGAATGCCCATATCGCCGCCGGAGCGTGTGAAGTAATCCATGTTCGGCAGCAGTTCCGCCGCTCGGTGAAAGACGATCTCCGACAGGCCCAGCGCGCGGCAGAGGCCCGCGGCCCGCTGCGGCCACGCGGCGACCTTCGCCGCCCGTCGCCCCGCGGCCCCCAGCGTCCAGGCCAACGGCCCCAGCGTCGGCGGCACGGGAAAGTCCGTCCCGAACAGCAGCTTGGCGTGCAGCTCCGGGTGACGCCGCAGCCGGCGGAGATACCCAATCTTCGCCCAGGTGACCAGCGCGGCGAGGTCGGCGTACAGCGGGGCGTCCGCGAATTCACCGACGAGCGCCGCGACCAGCGCCCGGTGCGAATCGCGGTCTTCCCACGGCAGCACGGGCGTGGCGATGTGGGCAACGATTGTGGTCGGCATGCACCGCTCGCGGCGCAGCGTCCGCAGCACGTCCAGCAGCGGCCGAATCGACCGTAGCGCCGGCCGTTGCGTCGCCAGCGTGAACTCCGGCCCGTAGTGGACCAGCAGCGGCAGCCCCAACGCCGCACAGCGGCGCATGACGGCCAGCGTCCGCGCGTCGGTCACGTCAATGTTGTGGTGCAGCGGCAGCCACTTCAGCAGGCACGCCCCGGCCGCGAAGACCTCCTCCACCGCCGCGACGGCGTTGGCCCGGTAGGGGTGGACGGACGCCCCGAATAGAAACCGCTCGGGGTGATTCCGGCACACGTCGCGGACCAGGCTGTTCGACGTGTAGATGTCGCTGCCGAGCCGGTCGCCCGGGTTGGGCAGCGGCACGCAGCGGCCCTCGTCGTCGTGTACCGCGTCGAACGCGAGCAGGACATACCGCTCCACCGGCCCGGCCGCCGCGAAGTGCCGCTCGTACTCCACCGCCAGCACGCGGTCGAGCTCTTCGCCCGGCGGTGGTAGCCGCAGCCACCATCGCGCCAGCCGCCACAGCGGCCGGGCCAGCACGCGCGGCGAAAGGCACGAATCGAAGTCGGTGGGCCGGCACGCTCCGTCAGTGGGCGCACTGCCCAGCGACTCGAAGCTGAACCGGTCCGCCGGCGCCGGCGGCCGGCGCGAGAACGTGTAGTGGCAATGGAGGTCAACGATCATCGGACGACTCGCGGTCGGCCCAGCGGGCCAGGTCGTCGGCCAGGTTCACCGGGGCCGCGCGGCTCGCCCGCAGATCGCGCGCTTCGCGCCGCCGCATGTGCCCCGCGCGCCGCACCAACACGACGGCGATGACGAGCCCGAGCACGGCCGCGCCGGCCATCCACCGCCAGTCTGTGAGGTTGGCCATTCCCCGCCGCGCCGCGGCCAGGTCGATGCGCGACGGGCCGGGAGCGACCACGAGGGCCGCCTGTTGCACACGACCGGCCGGACCGTGGTACTGCCGAATCATCACGAAGTAGCCGGTGACCCGGACCGTGGCGCCGACGGGAATGTCGGCAGCCGGCGTGGTCAGGATGACCGTGCAGGCCAGCGGCTGGTCCCGGCGAAATAGCTCCAGCTGTGTCACCCGACCCAGCTCGGGCCGGCCGTGCAGCGTGTACGGGTCTTTGTTGCGGCCGACCCGGCCCTCGATCGTCACGGGGCGACCGCGAAAATCGCTCGGCCGCTCCAGCAAGTCCCGCCAGTCCTCGACTACGAGAGGAACCTGCGCGAAACCCGGCGAGCGCGGGCTGCCGCGCACGAACGCCGCCACCGCGTAGAAGCCCGGCTGATCGAAGTTGAACGCGAAATCCTGCGTGTCCGCCAACGCGGCCCGCACCTCCTCCGGCAGTTCCCACACGGGGCCGGAGGCCGGCCCGGGACTCCCCCGCTCCGTGGGTCTCGATTCCTGCGCGCAGGCCGCCTGCGCGAAGGCGCCCACCGCCAACGCGAGAAAACCACGCCACGGCCCGTTGTGACGCGGGAGTCGGTCGCCCAGGCGCGACGCGACACGGGCATTCGGGGGCTGGGAACACCGGGAGGGAGGGTGAGCCTCCCGGCGAGCCACGACCCGGCCGGAGCCTCGCCCTCCCGCGCCGCACGACCGCGAATCCCCACCTGATGCTGCCGCCAGCCCCCCCCACGCCAGGGGTGAATCGCTGGGCCCCACACTGGCGGACCGGGCTCTGACAGGCGTTCTCAATAATCGCCGTCCTCGTCCCATGGATAGCTCGGCGCGGAGGTCGTGGTCGGTGACTCCGCGGACGTGGGACCCTCGCCGCGCGGCTGGAGCTCCGCCGGCGCGGGCATCATCCGCAGCTCGCCTTCTTCCTCGAACACCAGAATGGCGATTCCGTTGCGGTCGGGGCGCCGCAGGGCCACCTTGGGATTGGGCACGAACACGACCCGGCTGGTCACCAGGTATCCGGTGCCGACCCCGTAACGGGCCAGGTCCACCGTCTCGATCGATTCAATCGTCAGGGATTGCAGGGCGTTGAGGATCTTCTCAAAGCGGGTCTTGCTCTCCGGGTCGGCGACGCGCGAGACCAGGCGGCGGTACCCCGTGTAGTCGCCGGCCAGCGCGGTCTCCATAAACTGCCGCAGGAAAACGCACACGTCCGGGTACGCCTCCTCCAGCCCGGCGGCAAACGCGTAGTGGGGCTTGTGAACCGCCGGCTCCACGCGCTCGCGGGCCGACGCCGCCGAACCCTCATCGGCCCCGCGGTCGCAAGCCGGCAGCGCCATCACGGTCGCCAGCACGGCCAACGACTCGACGATTCTCAGTCCCGCGAACCTCATCACGTACTACTCCCGGAGTGACCCAAACCGGCCCGGCCGGCCGTCACGGCGGCGGCCACAGCAGCAGGTCGTCCGCCGCCCCCTCGCTACCCGCGCGGCCGCCGTCGTCCGTCCCATTCTCGCCGACCGAGTACAGCACGAAGCCGTCCCCCTGGCGACGGTACACGAAAGGTCGCCCAGCGAAGGGGTCCTCGGCGAAGCCGCGCGCCGCGAAGCCCACCAGCGTCCGTGGGTACTCGCCGCGGGCCGCCCGCCCGGCCTGCAGGTGCGCGACCAGCACCGCCGCCCGACATGCCGCCACCGTCCGCGTTTGCACCAGGTTGATGCGTGCCAGCGGCGGGGTCAGGCCCCGCAGGAGGGGGTTCGACCAGGCCGCCGCGGCGATCGACTCGATTTCCCGCAAACGTTCGGCGGCCTCGCGGTAAGGCCGATTCAACGCCAACGCCGCCGCGTCGAAGAGCGCTCGGCCGGCCGCCACGGTCGCGTCGAACCCGGCGGCGCCATAGTCGCGGGACGGCGTGTCCGACGCCTGCTGGTCGTCGCGCGTCGCTGGAAACAGCCGGCGCACGCGCTCGGCGTTCACCCGCGGCTCGCCGCTACCCGGATCGATCTCCCAGGCGCGCTGTGCGGCGTCGAAATACAGGGCCCGCTCGCCCTCCAGGGCCCGCGCGAGGGGGGCCGCGATCCACAGCGCCGCTTCGAGCTCCTCCGCCAGCACGGCGAAGTCATGTCCCTCGGCCCGCGGGTGACGGAGCAAGTCGAGCACCGCTTCGGCGGACTGCTGCTGCAAGACCCCGCCTGTCAGGACCTCGACCAGCGTGACACCCCGCGCCAAGTGTCTCCCGGCCCGCGCCACGTCCAGATACCGCTCCAGCGCTTCCCGCGGGTGTCCTCTCTCCAACAGCCGACGACCGTCGATCACGCTCGCCGTCGCCAGCTCGCGCAGCGGTCCCAGCTCCGGCAGCTCCACGCCGAAGAGCGTCCCGTCGGCACTGTGGCGCGACCAACCGCGCTCCGGCTGCCGGGCCGCCTCTCGAAACGCGGCGAGCGCGGCAGCGTTGGCCTTCAGCCAAGCGTTGATCTCCGGCGCCTCCAGTGCGATCGCGCCGCCGTTCCGCGCCGCGTTGAACAGGGTTGCCGGCCCCGTCCACGGCACGCGGGCGGTCACGGCCCGTTCGTACAGCGGCGTGGCATCCGCCCCGCTGACACGCCCCGCCTCGTTGAGCCACGCCACGTAGTCCGCCTTGTGCACGAGGCTCGGAGCCGGCGGAGGCCGCAGCTCCAACATCTCCAGCCGGTCCGGCACCGGGCCCTCACTCGATGTGACCGGGGCCGCCGGCACCTCCGGGACAGCGGGCGCCGGCGGCCGTGTCGGCGGACTCGTGGGGCCGCCGGACAACTCGCTGGCGATGGCCGCCGCGCGGGCCCGCTCCTCGGCGGTCGGTTCGACAAGCGGCCGACCGGGAGCGCTCGCCGCCGCGTCGGACATGCCAACCGCACGATCCAGCTCGTTGGCGTCATCCTCACCCGTCATCAAGGGCACGAAATCGGGCGGGACCGCCGCCGGGCCCACCGCGCCGGACCCGGGGACACGTGTCACGTGCAGACTTCGCAGGTCAATCCGGATGGTCTGGTCCCAGGCCAGCTCGATGATGAACCGCTCGGCGGCCTCGTCGAAGCGGCAGCGGGCGCCCCGAAGCCAGGCCAACTCGCGTCCCTCCCGTCGTACGTGCCCCCAGTCCTCCGCGCTCAGCAAGTCCGACAGCAGGAAGTGTCGCCGCAGCTCGCCGCGGGGGCCGTAGACGACCACGGCGTGCCGGGCACCCCCGCGGCCGTGCTCGTCCAGCGTAACCACGCAGCGCCCGTCGTCGCGAACATACACCTGCACCGGGGCTACGTCACTAACCAACGAACGCTCCCAGACGCGCTGAGGAGCGGCACCAGCCTCCGCCCGGCCGAACAGCACCGCTGTACAGCCCCGCCCGCTGGGCCCCGACGGCCCCGGGTCGATCCGCAGCGTGAATCGCCCATTGGCCGAACGGGCCTCGCGCAACGGCGGCGGCTCGGCCCGAGCCGCCGCCGCGGAGATCAGCCCCAGCCCAGCGGCAATCAGCCAAGCCTGCGGTCCGTGCATCGTCGCGTCCTCAACCCGCCGCCCGCGGCAGCCGGGGCACATTGTAGCCGAGAATGTCCCGGCCGCGCGGCCTTGCTCGGCCACACACCCACCGTGCCCGGCCGCGCCGGCCGCTTGACCGGGAACGCGAAAGGGGCGATTTTGACGGCCCCGCCACCGTCGGCGGGCAGGAGTATGCCCCGTGGAGTCCCCCCCCCGACCCGGCGACGCCCTGGGCGAGGCCGGGTTCGAAACCCTGTGCGAACATTGCGGCGAAGACCGGCACGGCCAGCGCGGTGCCGCCGCCCCGCCCATCTTCCAGACCTCGACCTTTGTCTTCCCCGACGCCGAGGCTTACGAGAAACGTGAGCAGCCCGGGGCCCCTGATTACGTATACACGCGGCGGGCCAACCCGACGACCGCGATCCTGGAAAGCAAGCTGGCCCGCCTGGAGCACGGGACGTGGTGTCGGATGTTCGCCTCCGGCATGGGGGCGATCACGGCGGCGATCAACGCCTGCCTGCGGGCCGGCGACCACGTGGTTGCCGTCAACGATTGCTACGGGCCGACGCGGAAGTACCTGCGCGACTACCTCAGTCGCTTCAACGTGAGCGTGACGTTCGTGCCCGGGACGCGCCCGGAAGACTTCATCGCCGCGCTGCGCGATCAGACCCGCCTCATGTACCTGGAGAGCCCGACGTCGGGACGGTTCGACGTGCTCGACATCCCGGTGCTCACCGGTGCGGCCCGCGCGCGAGGCATCCGCACGATCTTCGACAACTCCTGGGCCACGCCGTATTTCCAACGCCCGCTGGACCTCGGCTGCGACCTCGTCGTTCACAGCGCGACGAAGTTCATCGGCGGCCACAGCGACGTGCTCGGGGGCGTGGTGGCCGGGCGCGACGCGGAGCTGGGTCGCCGGGTCTGCGACGAGGCGGAACTGCTGGGCGCGTCCATCGACCCCTTCGCCGCCTGGCTGCTGCTCCGCGGGCTGCGGACGCTGGCCCTGCGAATGGAGCAGCACCAACGCAGCGGCCTGGCAATCGCCCGCTTCCTGACCGAACACCCGGCCGTCGCCCGCGTGTTGCACCCGGGACTCCCGTCGCACCCGAACCACGCCGTGGCGCAGCGGCAATTGCGCGGCAGCAGCGGGTTGTTCAGCTTCATGCTGCGGGACCAGTCGCGCGACGCGACGTACCGGTTCCTGAACCGGCTGCGCGTGTTCAGCATCGGGTGCAGTTGGGGCGGCCACGAAAGCCTCGCCCTCGGCGGCCCCGTCCGCGAGCTGTTCAATGACTCCGCCGGTGCGGAGTGGATCATCCGCCTGCACGTCGGCCTCGAGTCCACCGAAGACCTCGTGGCCGATGTTCGCCAGGCCCTGGAGGATTGACGCCATGCCGACTGCTTCCCGCCGGTCGCGCCGAGGCGCCCGCTCGTCGGGCCCGTTCCACCGGCGGGACGCCGGTGCCACGGAAAGGGCCGGTGCCACTCGGTCAACGACCACGCCGCGCGCGAGCGAGACACCCGCGCCTCCCTTCGATCATCCCCTGGCAACGCGCTACGCCTCGGCGGCGATGGTGAACTTGTGGACCACGCGGACGCAGGTCACGACCTGGCGGCGCATCTGGATCGCGCTGGCCGAGGCGGAACATGAGCTGGGGTTGCCGATCCGGCCCGCGCAGCTTCGCGCCCTGCGCCGCGCGGTCGACAACATCGACTTTAAGGCCGCGGCGGCGTACGAGCGCAAGCTCCGCCACGATGTCATGGCCCATATTCACGTCTTTGGCGACGCGGCCCCGTCGGCCCGCGGCATCCTCCATCTCGGCGCCACGAGCATGGACATCGTGGACAATGCCGATCTGGTGCGAATGCGTGCGGCGCTGGACCTCGTGCGGCGGCGCGTGCTGGGGGCGGTCGCGGCGCTGGCCGACTTCTGCGAGCGCTACGCCGACCTGCCGACGTTGGGCTACACGCACCTTCAACCCGCGCAGCTCACGACCGTTGGCAAGCGGGCGAGCCTGTGGCTGGCGGACCTGGTGGCGGACGTCCAGCGGCTCGACGAGCTCCAGCGCGGGCTTCGTTGTCGTGGGCTGCGCGGGGCCAGCGGCACGCAGGCATCGTTCCTGAAGCTGCTCGGCAGCGCGGCCAAGGTCCGCCGGCTCGAACGGCTCTTCGCGGCCCAGCTCGGCTTCGACGCCTGCTATCCCGTCACGGGGCAGACGTACTCGCGCAAGGTCGATGTCGAGATCATCGCGGCCCTCGCGTCCTTCGCCGCGTCGGTCCACAAGCTGTGCAACGACTTGCGGCTGCTGGCGCTGCTCAAGGAGATCGAGGAGCCGTTCGAGGTGGCGCAGGTGGGCAGCTCGGCCATGCCGTACAAGCGGAACCCGATGCGGTGCGAGCGGGCCACGGGGCTGGCGCGGTACCTGCTCAGCCTGGCCACGTCGCCGCCCATGACGCTCGCCGCCCAGGCGCTGGAGCGCACGCTCGATGATTCGAGCAACAAACGGCTGGTCATTCCCGCAGCGTTCATGACCGCCGACGCGCTGGCCATCCTGATGCACAACATTCTGAGCGGCCTCGTCGTCTATCCGGCGACGATCGCGGCCCACATCGCCGCCGAGCTGCCCTTCATCGCCACCGAGGACATTCTGATGGCCGCGACGGCGGCGGGCGGCGACCGGCAGACGCTGCACGAGCGCATCCGCCGGCATGCTCAGGCCGCCGGCGAGCAGGTCAAACGCCACGGCCGGCCGAATGACTTGATCGAGCGTCTCCGCGCCGACCCCGCCTTGGCCCGCTTGAAATGGTCCCAAGTCCTCGACCCGCGGCGTTACACCGGCCTGGCCGCCGAGCAGACGCGGGACTTCCTGAAGACGGTCGTGCGCCCCCTCCTGCGGCGCCACGGCGACGCCCTGCGCGGCGAAGACCTGCGCGTCTGACGCGCGCCGACGCGGGCGTGTTGTCGCGTCCACGGCCGGGGCGGAGCCCGGCTGCTACAGACCACGGGTGTGGAGCCCGGCCGGCGCGGAGGCCGGCCCGTCGGCCCCGCACTGTCAGGCGGGGTTCTGATACGCGTTCCAGACACCGAGCGCGCCCGGGCGGCACCCCGGAAGACATCCACCTCCGGAGCGCACCTGTCCGACGCCCCTGGCACCAACCGAGTGCCGCTCCGGACACGCTCGCAACCGGGCCCGCCGACGACGGCGGACCGGCGGCCCACCGGCAGCCGCCGATCGTCGGGCGCCCCGGCTCCCGAAGGGGTCCGGTGGCGACGCGACGGCGCCGGATGGGGCTGTCGGGGTCGTTCCCAGCGCAGAGGTGGGCCACGAAGTGCCGCCGCGGCGATCCTGGGCGGGAAAGCGTGGCATCCGCGGCAACAGCCCATCCCCAATGTCCGGCCTCGGGCGAGGAGGCGACCGATTTCCCGAAGCCGGGGGGAACGCCTCAGCCACCCGGCGTCCCGCGCGCCAGGTGGCTGCTTCCTCCCCATTCTAGATGCTCCCAGCCGCCCGGCGAGTCCCCGTACGACGGGAGATCACCAGACCTCGAGGTCGCCCACGATCTCCTCGACCAGGTCTTTGAGCGTCAGAATGCCGACGCACAGGCCGGCCCGGTCCACGACCACGGCCATCGACTGCCGCGTACGCTGGAGCTGGAGCAATGCCTCCGGGACGGGGGCCGGTTCGGTCAAGGCGACCGGCGGTCGCGCGTGGGTCAGAATCGGCCGATGCTCGGGGTCGGTCAGGACGTCGTAGACGTTCACGATGCCGATGATGCGTCGCGGCTGGCCGCGATACACCGGGAGCCGGGAGAAGTGCGCCATGCGGGCAATACGGAGGAAGTCGTCGCGCGGGATGTCGTGGGGAACGGTGGCCGCCCGACTGAGCGGGATCATCACGTCCGCCACGCGGACGCCGGAGAGGTTTAGCACGCGCTCGATCAGGTCGCGTTGGACGGGGGTGAGGCCGCCGCGCGCCGCGCCCTCCCGCAGCAGGTGGAGCGTGTGGGCCCGAGGCAGGAACTCGGACACGGGCGGGGCGTTCGGCGGCGCGACCCCGCGGTAGACCAGGTGCGTCACCCCGCGCAGCAGGGCCACGATGCCGGTGGCCCGGGCGGTCCGCAACGCCAGCCACAGGACGCCGCTCAAACGCGCCATCAGCCGGTTGCTCTCACGCCGGAACCAATCCTTGGGGATGATCCCACCGTAGACCAAGATCAACGGAGTGGAGATCGCGGTGGCGTAGAACTCCGTCATTCCGGCGCTGACCGCGGCCCGCAGCAGGAGGGCCGCGACGCAGGCCGTGGCGAGGTAATCCGCGATATTCGTGCCCAGGAGAGCAAGAATCACCAGGTCCTCGGGTCGGCGCAGCAGGTTCTCCAAGCGCCGCGACGCCGAGTCGCCCTGCTCCGCCGCGACCCGCAGCCGCACGCGGTTCAGGCAGTAGAGGCCCGTCTCCGACCCGGAGGAGATGCCGCTCAGCACCAGCGCCGCCGCGAGACCCAGGATGAGCAAGGCCGCGGTCATGGGGCGGCCCCTTCACGATCGGCATCGTCCAGCAGCCGGAGGTGCAGCCGGTCGATGCGCCGCCGGCGCATCTGGGTCACGCGCAGCTCCACGTTGCCCAGGCGGACCACGTCGCCGACGCGTGCCGGCCGCCCCAACTGGGCCATGACCAGCCCGCCAACGGTGGCCACGCGTTCGACGCGCGGCGGCAGCCCGAAAGTCTCGGCCCAGTACTGGACGCTGAGTTGTCCACTGATGTCGTACTCGCCGTTGGCCAGGGCGCGGAGGTCGGGCTGCTGGGGTGCGTCCTCCGGGTCGTGCAACTCGCCGACGATCTGTTCCAGCACGTCCTCCAGCGTCACCAGGCCGGCGACGCCGCCGTATTCGTCCACGGCGATGGCCAGTTGGGTCCGCGTCTGGCGGAAATGGACGAGCAGTTGTTCACAAGTGATGAGTTCGGGGACGAAGCGGACGGGCTGCACGAGACTGGCCAGCGGCTTGCCGGGGTTGAGAAACAGGACCTTGGCGTAGACCACCCCGACAAGCCGGTCGAGCGAACCCTCGTACACGGGGACCTTCTTATGGTGCGTGCGCCGCATCAGCTCGCGCAACCCCTCCGCACCGGCCCGCAGGTCGTACGCGGCCATCTCGACGCGGGGGACCATGACATCGTGTACGCGGGTGTGTCCCAGGTCGATGACCGCCCGCAGAAACGTGTCTTCCAGCGGCCGGAGCGTGCCCCGTCGCCGGCTCATCTCCAGTAGCGCCTTCAGTTCGACGCGCGAAAGCTCGGTCGCGGGCTGAAGCCGCGCCCGGCCGCCGAAGGCCAGGCGAACGACGGGCTCCACGAGGACCCAGTTGATGAGGCGTCCCAAGGGCAGCGCCACGACGCCGACGGTGCGCACCAGAAGCGCCGCTGGCGCCGCCAGCCGGTCGGCCAGGCGGACGGCCAGCACCTTGGGCACGACCTCGCCGCACACCACGACGAGCAGGACACTGCCCGCGGCAAAGGCCGGCGTTACCCAGGCCCCCGCGTGGTGGGCGAGGTACCGCGAGAGCACATACGACACGGCGAACAACAGGACGTTGACGGCGGTGTTGGCCACCAGCACCACCGTCAGCGTCTCCGTCGGTCGGCGCATCAGACCCGCGACAAGGCGGCGAAACGGGCTGCGGCTGGCCGCGGCCCGCTCGATCTGCACCGGGGACAGGGAGAAGAGCACCGTCTCGGAGCCGGAGAAGCTGGCGGACAAAACCACCAGGGCCAGCATCAGGCCGACGCTGAAAGCGATCGTCGTCCAGCCGAGCTCGCCGGCGGCCAGGATGACTTCCGGGAAATCCATGCGCCTCGGCCGGAGAGTTTAACGCCAAACCGCCGGCGAGGGACCGGGAGCGCGCCGGCCCCGGACCGGCCGTCGCGGCGTTCCGCGGTCGCTGGCTGAACGGGGATTCGCGATGGTGCGGCATGGGAGGGCGAGCCTCCCGGCGAGCCGCGGCTCGGCAGTCCCGGCACGCCGGGATCACCCTCCCAACGCGCGCCGCCGTATCGGGCACGACCGTCTAATGCGGCACTCGGCCGCGCGGGGACCACTTCAGCACGATCCCCCCAAGCAACACGAGCAGCGTCCCCGGCTCCGGCCAGTGAACGGTCGGACGCGGGGCCACGTCGTCCCACGCCGCCGTGACGGGCAGCGCGGTGGCGGAAGCCAACCGCTCGCGGGAGGCCGGAGAGGACGCGACCGGCAGTGGTCGCGGCCGCGGCGACACGGGCGCGAGCGGGGGGAGCGCGGCATCGAGGGGGCCGGAAAAAACGGCGGCGGCCGGTGCCGACGCCATCGCGTCACCGGCCGCCGGGTCTGTGGCCATGCTGGTCAGCAAGGCTGTCAGGAGCCATGTTGTCGCTGCTGTTGTGCTGAGCATGGCACCACCTTCCCGATTCCCGTGTCCGTCGATCGCCCCGCGGCGCCGCGCGCAGCCTGGGCAATCGACACCAACCTCAATACTCAGGGTTCAATATGACGGCGTGGAAGGCAAGTGCGCCCCAGAGTCAAGCACGGTCCGAGAATGCGCGGCGTCCGGTACTCCCACCCCGCACGTTCCGCGATCGACGTGGCGGAGCGCGGCGGGCCCATCCGGCGGCGCGAGGGCCCGAAACCACTTCACGCGACCATGACGCTCGATGCGCGCGACGCGAAAAAACCGCCCCAGGTAATCCAGCAGTTCAGTGTCGCCAGGCTTGCCGTGCAGCTCGCCGACGATCACTTGCACTTGCCGCAGTACGGCCGGCGGGAAGCTCATCAGGATGTCGTGCTCGGCACCCTCCGTGTCGATCTTGATCGCGTCCACGAATTCGATGTGCAGCTCCCGCAGGGCCTGCTCCACCGCGACGATCGCCAGACCGCTGACGCGCGTCCCGTGGTCCGCGCGGCCGCCATGAAAGCCGCCCCCGCCGAAGTTCCGCGGGTCGTCGGAGCGCGTGTACGGTCGGCTCTCCGTCGCCGCACCGAGCCCATACGGTACCGGCGTGACCCGCGCGAATTGAGCGACGTTGTGTCGCAGCAGGTCGAAGTTCTCCGGCAGGGGTTCGAAGGCGAAGATACGGGCCTCCGGGTAGCGTCGAACCAGGGCCGCCGTCACCGCCCCGATGTTCGCCCCGATGTCCAGTATGACCCGCGGGCGGAGGTCGGCCGGCCACTCGTACTCCGGCGGCAGGCCGCGCTCCACCAGCCCGCGCAGCAGCCGGGCATCGCTTGTGCCGCTGCGAAAGCGGAATGTCCCGGCGAACCCCGGCAGCCGGATCGTGGTTGGCCCGACGCGCTCCGTGTGCAGCCGCCACGCCGCGCGCAGGCTGCGCGCGTGGACCGCCGTGCGGACCAGGGCCCGCAGACGCCACGGGGGCCAGAGGAGCATAAGAGCACCCAACAGAACTCTGGGGCACGAGCTCTGAGCCCGTGGTTCACCGGCTGGAGAACCAATGCCCCGCCATAGTGTTAGCGGCACTAAGGGGGTTATCGACCGGCGGCGGTCGGCGGCTTGACGCGGGCGCTGGGCGCGGCCGGTCACGGAGACGACCGGCCGGCCTCGTACTGCCGGAGTCGCGCCTCCAGGCGGGGCACGGCGGTGGCCGGGCCGTCCTGATGGGCCTTGGCCAGCGCTTCGCGGGCCAAGTCCGCGGCCTTCTGATACTGGCCGAGATCGGCGTACGCCGCCGCCAACGTGTCGAGCAGGGCCACGCTTCGCTCCGCGCCCAGCGCCAGCGCCTCCTCAACCAGAGCGGCGGCGCGGGCGCTGTCGTGTAGTGCCGTATCCGTGGTCGAGATGAGCAACCCCGCGAGATCGGCCCGCAGCGGCGCGTTGTCCGGCGACTGCCGTAGCCCCGCCTCCAACACGGCGACGGCCTCGGCCGCCTGGCCCAGCTGGAAGAGTGTTCGCGCCAGTCGCTGGGCGGCGCCGACGTGCCCCGGTTGCAGGCGCAGAGCCTCGCGGTAGTACCGGACCGCGTCCGCCGGCCGGTCAAGCCGCACCAGGGCCGCGGCCAGGTCGAGCAGCGCCGGGACCGCGTCGGGCTGCTGCTGGACCACGCGCTCAAACTGCTCAGCCGCTGCCGCCATCTGCCCGACGCGCGCCAGCGCCCGCCCAAGCCGATATCGCATGTCCACCCAGTCAGGCCGCAGCTCCAATGCGGCCTGGTACTGCTCCACCGCCGCTTCCATCCGCCCGCGGGCCAACAGCCAATCGCCGTAGGACTGCCGCGCCTCCGCGTACGTGGGCAGCAGCGCGACCGCGCGCGCGAAATGCGGGCCGGCCTCGTCCGCCCGGTCGAACAGCGTCAACCACGTCCCGATCGAGAACCGCAGGTACGGGTCGGTGGGGCGCAACTCCGCGGCGCGATTCAGGTAGCCCAGCGCCAGCGGGCGTTGCGACGGGTCGCCCTGACCCAGGCGGGCGTAGTGGGCCCCCAAATTGTGGTAGGCCCGCCCCTCCTCTTGCCGCGCCCACGCCGCGTCGGGCCGGTTGCCAACCATGAAGCCGGCGACCGCCGCCGCAACCGCCGCGTAGATGCCGAGTGCTCGCCAGCGGCGGTTTCGCCACAGCTCCGGCAGGCGCACGACGCCCGCCGCGGTCAGCAGCAGCAGGATCGGCACGACCGGCAGCCGGTAGCGCGCCGGGCAGAAGAAGACGACGACGGTGGCCATCGTGATTGCGCCGAACAGCAGCGGCAGCGACCACAGCCGCCGGCGGTCGCGCAGGGCGGCCAGCCCGGCCAGACCGAGGATGGCCACGGGCGGGAACCCCAGCACGAAGAGGGGCGCAATGTCGGACCGGCCGGCGAAGTAGCGAATCGGCTGATTATTCGGGATTTCGTGCGGCACCCAGAACAGCCGGAGCTTGTGCAGCGTCAGCCGCAGCCACGCGCCCGGGTGGCCGCGAATCCACGCCCAGCCCTTGTTGAACCAGTACGCGGACACTTCACCTTCGGTGAGCCGGCGGCCCAGTTCCTGCTCCGGGATGCGGTGCGTGTCTTCGTAGCCGCCTTCCCAGTCGGCCCGCGTGCCGGGCACGACGGCAGCGATGCCGTCGGCCTGGGGGTTGTTGCCGATGTAGAAGTTCACGCCGCCATTGGTGGCGATGAGCACCCACTCTCCGCCGACGAGGCGGTTGCGGAGGGTCACCGGCAGGATGGTGATGGCGGCGCCGAGGAACACCAGGGCTGTTCGGCTCAGCACGGGCCATTGGTCGGGGTCATACCGGGCCGTCGTCACCGGCCATTGGCCGGTGCCACACGGACCGACGCCGGCCGGCTGGGAGGTAGGTGCCCGTGTGCCGCTGTTCTTGAGCATTGGATCTCGTGACCGTCTGGGGGTGCCACTGCTTTTGAGCAGTGGTGCCCGCGCTCCCGTGCCCGGGGCTCGTTTCGCTCGGAGTACGACCCACAGCCAGATCAGGAGCCCGGGCGCGAACGCCAGCACGTTCGGCCGGGCCAGCGCCGACAGCCCCCACGCGACGCCGGCCAGCCCGTACAGAGCCAACGACCCCAGCCGCGACCGTGAGGGAGCGGCGGCCTCCGCCCCGAGCCGCAAGCGTGACGAAGCCGGGCCGGTTGATCCGAGCCGCGATTGTGAGGAAGCGGTGGCACCGGTCGTCCGGGGCGCTTCAAGCACTCGGTCCCGCCGCACCGCCGCCAGCAGCAGCCACAACACCAGCAAGTTCAAAAAGATCTCGAGGCCGACGGTGAGAAGCTGCTCGTCAAAGTGGACGAGCGGCCAATAGAACGCGGCGAGCAGCCCGGCGAGCAGCCCCACCCGCGGCCCGTCGAGCAGGGTCCCGATGCGCGCGATCAGGCAGCAGCTCAACGCCCCGATCACGACGCCGACCAGCCGCGCGGCGGCGATCGTCGGCCCAAACAGGGCGTAGACAACGGCGACCATGTAGTAGTAAAGCGGCGCGCGAAAGAAGGGCCGTTCGCCCAGGCCGGCCCCCGTGGCAATGAGCTGCGCCCACTCGTGGTGCATCCGCTCGTCCATGATCGGAGCGTGGAAGAACGGGTTGTGCCGCATCTGTCCCCACCAGTGCAGGAAACGCACACCGAACGCGACGACGAACACCAGCGCCAACAGCGGCAGCTCGCTCCGGCGGCGCGACCGCGGACCGTGACGATCGCCCCCGCGCGCGTCGGGATCGGCCGGATTCACGGTCGGGCTCTTCATGCGGCCATTCTACCGGACCACCCGTGCCGTCCGGGTGGCCTGACTTCAGGCCGCGGTCTTCCCCGGCTCGACGTGGCGACGAAGCTCAACGCGGCCGAGTCGTGCCAAGGACGGGATGGCCCGCGTACCGCGCCTGCATGGCGACGATGCGGTCACGGACCATCGCCACGCACTCGTCGTCGTTCCATTCCGGATGGTGATGGGGGTAGATCGGCGCGTCGTAGGCCACGAGGATCGGCCGTGGCACGGGGAGTTTGCGCGTGCGCGGCCACGATTCAAACGCCCCGAGGACCAGCGTCGGCACGATCGGCACGCGGGCCTTGCGGGCCAACAGGACCACGCCGGCCCGCATCGGACCGATGCGGCCGTCGGTGGTACGGGTGGCCTCCGGAAACGTCAGCACAACCTTCCCCGCCTTCAGTCGCCGCAACGTCTCCTTGATGGCCCCCATGTCCGCCGTGCCGCGCTTCACGGGAAATGCATTCAGGTACTCGATCACCCGCCGCAGGGTCGGGTGGTGAAAGAGCGTGTCGCGGGCCATGTAATGGCACTCGCGCGGGATGGCCAGCGTGGCCAGGACCGGATCGAGGAAGCTCTGGTGGTTGCTGACAAGTAACACGCCGCCGGTGAGCGGCACATGCCGCGTGCCAAACACGCGCCCGCGAAACAAAAACGTCAGCAGGAGCTGGGCCACCAGACGCAGAAAAGCGTAGCCCCGGCGCATCGGCGGCGTGGCGGACGGTCCCGGTGTTGTCCCGGCCGGCCTCAGCATCGCAACTCCATCTCCAACCGCTTGCCTTCAACCTCGCGCAGCGCGTGCCGCCCGTCAGTCACGGACCAACCCCCGCCGGCGCAGGTGGTCCACGATGAGGTCCAGCACCGCCGCGATGGACAGGTCGGTCGTGTCGATGCGGACGGCCCCGGGCGGGACGGCCAGGGGAGCGACAGGCCGCTCGCTGTCGGTCCGGTCGCGCTCGTCCACGTTGGCCAACACCTGCTCGTAAGTGACTTCCTCGCCATCGGCCATCAGATCGTGCAGCCGCCGCTCGGCCCGCTTCTCGCGGGCCGCATCCAGGAAGAACTTCGCGTCGGCGTCGGGAAACGCAGCGGTGCCCTGGTCGCGGCCCTCGGTGACCAGCGACCCCAGCCGCCGGGCAATCTCGCGCTGCTTGTCGATTAAGACGCAGCGGACGCCGGGGGAGGCCGCGATATACCGCGTGTGGTCGTTGACGCGCATGGAGCGGATGGCCTCGGTGACATCGTGGCCGCGGAGCGTGACGCGGACGTGGGTGGGACCGAGGTCAAGCTGGTAGTCGTCGCGCCGGGCCAGGGCGGCCAGGGCGTCGTCGTCATGCAGGTCGGCGCCGTCTTCCAGGGCGGCCAGCGTCACCACGCGGTACATTGCCCCGGTGTCGAGGTAGGGGATGCCCAACCGGGCCGCCAGCTTGCGGGCCGTGGTGCTCTTGCCGGAGCCGGCCGGGCCGTCGATGGTGATAATCACGGTCGGTTGACCTGCTGCCGCCGCACGGGTCTACTTTGCACGCGGCGGGATTATACGGGACGGGGGGGCGGCGTAGGAGACGGCGGCGATGGGTCGCGCGAAGACGATCATGGTGGACCTGGACGGCGTGCTGTGTACCGAGGAGATGTTCCTGGAACGGCCGCTGGCGCAGCCGATCGCCGGGGCCGCCGCGGCCCTGCGCAAGCTGCGGGCCGCGGGCTACGTCGTCGTCATCTACACGGCCCGCAGTTGGGGCGAATATCGCGTGGCCAAGCAGTGGCTCGACGACCACGGGTTCGAGTACGACGGGCTGCATATGGGCAAGCCCGTGGCGGACGTGTGGATCGACGACCGGGCGATTCGCTTCACCGACTGGGACGACACGCTCAGACAACTCCAGCTTCCCTGAATGGGTATTCACGGTCGTGCGCCCCCGGGAGGGCGAGGCGGTCTCCTGCGGCGACCCTGCCGGTCTGCCGAGCCGCGGCTCGCCGGGAGGCTCGCCCTCCCGCCTGGCGTCCCGTACCCCGAATACTCGCGTGGCGGTCGCCCACAAGGCCCGCCGCTCCGGTGAGGGTTACCGGCCCAACGACCCGCCGTCGCCGCCCGGCCGGGCGGCCGTCTTATCCGACCATCCACCGCCCCGCCCATGACCGTACAAGCTCGGTGACGCGGATACGCGGAATCGCCTCTGCATCAACTTGATTTGCGGCGGGCGCGGGGCCTAAGACTTGGGTGTAGAGGGGCGCGAGCACTCTACACGAGATGGGACAGCGCGGCGCGGTCAACAGCGCGCCGAATCGTAGCCTGAGAGCCTCGTTGCCGCGGCTCCCCGACACGCGACCGTGGGCGCAGGAGCCCGCTTTGAGTCCGGCGTGAGCCGGACGGCCCGGAGGGGCGGTCGTCGCGCCCGCGAGGCAGGAGAGGACAGTCATGCGTGCCTATGGACTCGTGCTGCTGCTCAGCGTCGGCGCCGCCGTCGCCCAGGCCGATCTCTTGTGGGACAATTTCCTGACGTCCAACCCGGGCGTGGACGGCGGGTTCGACCGGCGCTCCTACTTCAGTTCCGAGCGCAACGCCTCCGTCGAGGACACCTGGGCCACCGACGATGTCGTCTTCACCCACGACGTTGTTGTTCAAGGCATCAAGTGGGCCGGCGGCCGCGACCCGCGCTGGACGTACTCGGCCGAGGTTATCATCCTCAAGGAACAGAATCAGACGTACACCCCGCTGGCCGGCTTCCCGCTGGCGATCCCCACGTACCAGGTGACCGGGACGTTCGGCAGCTTCTACGGCTTTCAAACGTACAACGGGTACGTCGAACTGCCCGATACCCCGCTGGGGCCAGGGCACTACTACATCGGCGTACGCCTGGTCAGCGGCCCGACGGGCCAGGGTGACGGCCGCAACGTGGCCCTGACCACCGGGTATGGCCAGATCAACGGCCAGACGATGGGCCTGGTGCGTCCCGGTCCGCCGCCGTACTACGATTGGATCTTCATCAACCAGTATCCCGGCGAGCCCGCCACGGACTACGCCTTCCAGGTGTACGGCATTCCCGAGCCGACGGGCCTGGCCTTGCTGGGCTTCGGGCTGCTGTTACAGCTCCGTCGGCGGCTGGTCCGCTAGGCGGCTTACACCCGGGCGGGGAATCGTGGCCCCCCGGCGAGTTCCGGGGGTCAGAACCTGAAGCGCCAGCGAGCGCGGCCGGCCGCCACGCCCGCTGGCGCTTCGCGTTCGGGCGGGCTCCGGCGATTCGTGGCCGGTTTCGGGGTCACCTGGCACGCGTCGCCGATGCAGCGCCAGACCAAGTCAGCCAAGACGGCGTGGCCCTGCGATGACAGGTGCAACCCGTCAATCGTCGCAGACGGGCGCGCCAGCAGCCACGCGAGGCACCGCCGGGGGATCAGGGTCACGCCACACCGTGCCGCCAAGCGTCGCTGCACATAGCCGTAGCCATTGGCGAGTGGCGGCAGCGGCAATTCGAACATCACGACCTGACGACCGACTGACGCGGCGCGCGCGAGTACGTAATCCAAGTCTCTCTCGAACTGCGCCACGTCTCGACGTGTAATCAGGTCATTGCCGCCGAGCAATACGACGACAATGCCGTGCTCGTCCAGCAGCCGTTGTACTTGCCGCCGGCCTTCCTTCAGCGTCGCGCCGGCCGTGGCCAGGTTCGCAACGGAGAGGCCGTGATCTCGGGCGAGCAACGCCGGCCAGGGTTGGATGTTGCCAGCGACATCGGCCGACAGTGAGTCTCCGATGATGTACACAGGGTCGTGCTTCGCCCGGGATAATCGTGGCGAGGCCTGATAGGGAACCTCCGACGCGACAGCGAGTAGCGCAACCAGCGGTACGACCACCCGCAGGGCCGTAACGGTCCGCTGCCGGCTGGCCGGCCGCTCCCGCCCGAGCATCAGAAGCCACGCGGCCACCGCACCGGCACCGAGCGCATAGATCCAGATCGGGGCCGGGACCGCGGAGAGCACCACCAGCAGCACTGCCACCAGCACCAGTATCCGCCGGGTGATCCGCGCCCAGAGACTTCGACCGGGGGGAAGCGCAGCGGCAAGCCCGGCGATCAAGACGCCGGGGAAGTACGTCAGGCCACTCGAAAGCAGGAGGAGCAAAGGCACCCGGCACCCGTTGGCTCGACAAACGCAGACGCTGGCCCGAAGGCCAATTGTGCATAGTCCAAAGAATCAGGGACTCGTTGTGGATCGAGGACTTCGACTCTCCCCCAACCCCTCCCTGAAAGGGAGGGGGGTAATGGCGTCCACAGCGCAAGTCTGGCACTCCGCACCTGTTACTTCGTCTCCTTCTGCCCCTGCCCCTTGAGCTGCTCCAGCTCCGCCCGCAGGGCGCTCATCTGCTGGTCCTCGCGGGCCTTTTCGACCTGCTCCTCCGCCGCGATCATCCGATCAATCTCCTCGTCCGTGATCGCCTCGGCAGGGGCCTGGGACACGTCCGCGGCGGCGGCCTGTTCCATGCCGTCCAGGAACATCGCGATCCGCTCCTCCATCGTCTGCGACTGGGCCATCGCCTTTTCCCAGTCCATCTGCGTCTTGAGCAGGTCGGTGTCGCCGTACAGCCGGCTCACCTCGGCCGCCATCGTTTTCATGGCGGCGGCGAAGTCGGCGGACGCCTCGGCCTGCCGCTTGATGAGCAGGGCGTTCTTGACCGCCAGGAGCTGCCGCTCCAGCAGCTTGCGGATGGTGGCGGTCTTCTTCAGCGAGTTGCGGATGAACTGGTAGCTCGCCATGTCGCCGATCTGCTTGGCGTGGCGGGCGTTCTTCACGAACTCGTCGGAGAACTTGGCCTGCTCGGCGATAGACTTCTCAATCCGGCGGATGCCCTGGCGGATCTTGATGTCGCGCTCGAGGCGGCGTTCCTCTTTCGACTTGAAGAGTCCCATGGGTCTGCTCCCGTTCACTGGCTGCGTGGGAACGTGGGAAGGTGGGAACGTGGGAACGTGGGAACGTCAGACTGGCGCTGGATCATTCTTCTCGCCCTCACGCGGTGTGGCGTCCGTCGGCGGCGCAATGTATTTCATCCCCGGGATCGCGCGCTGTGAGCGCTGGAGGTGCCGCAGGTAGCTGGCCAGGTGGCGCGAGACTTTATCGCAGTGTTCCATCAACCACGCGAAGGCGACGTCGTCCAGTAGTCCCACATCGTGGGCGACGATGATCTGGCTGCGCAACTCACCTGCGGAGCCTTTGGCCACATAACACGCCTCAATGTGCTGCCTGCGCGTACCGCGCTCGTAGCCCTCGGCGATATTGCTGGAGGTGCTCACGGCGGCCCGCTTCATCTGGTTCAGCATCGCATAGTCCCGGCCCACCGCCTGCGATTCCGCCGCCCGATACACGCCCCGCGCCAGCTCTCGCGCGGTCTGCCAGACCGCGAGGTCCTCAAATCGCTGCGCCGCACGCGACCGATGTTCCGTTCCCACGTTCCCACCTTCCCACGTTCCCACGTTCGGCCGTTCCCACGTCCCCACGCTCACGCCTCCGCCGCCCCCCGTTCCCGCATCCGCTTCTCCGCCTCGTCAAACGCGGCGGCGGTGTCCTTGATGAGCCCGGCGTCGAGGTCGTTCCAGATGCGCAACACCTCCTGCCCCGCCGGCGAGAGGCCCGCCGTCCCGGCGTCCGCCTCGTGGGCCATGTCCAGAATCCGGTCCAGGCGCTCCTGGTACATTTCCGTCGTGATCTGGTCGTTTTCGATCAGCCGGGCGATCGTGGCCAGGTCGCCCTCACGGATCGCCACGCGGCCCGTGGTGCCCAGCCGCGTCGTCGGCTGGTTCTCGCGCAGCATCCGCAGGCGCGAGATCGTCAGCAGCTCCTTGCCCCGGATGTTGAGCTGCCGGGCGACCATCATCTGCTCGGTGTGCAGCAGGTCGTATTGCTGGGCGAGCGTCCGGCGGACCTCTGGCGTCTTCTCCTTGGCTCCCTGGTCGATAAGCTGCTGTTTCTGGTTCGCGAGCTGGCGGACCTTGGCCTGCATGCGGTTGCGCTCGTTCTCCAGGAGCATCTCCTGGGCCCGTAGCTCGGCGACGTTCATCGTCCCCAGGGTCTTCCGCTTGGTCGTCAACCATTCGAAGAAGCTCATCGCTCGCTCTCCGCCGCGCACCGGCCAATGGCCAGCGAGGCTCGTGTGGCACCGGCCAATGGCCGGTGCGTCCGGGCCGCGCCGAGCCCGCGCGCTCAGCCTATCCACGCGGCTCGGCGTCACTCCATCATCGTACCCACCGCGACCGGTCGCCGGCCACCGCTTCAGGGGTTCAGGACCGAGCCGCGACCATCAGGGAACGGTCAAGCGGGGGCCGTTGGGCTGTTGCGCTTCTGCGCGCCCTCTGGGCTCAGCCGCGCTCGTCCGGTCGCGGTACGGATCAGGTACCCGATCGCGGTCAGAATCACGGCGTCCGCACCCGCGAGGTTGTGCGTACGGGGGGGCGGTCGCCGGAGCTCCGGGGTCCAGGCTCCCAGCCTGCGTTTCGCCGGCTGGAGAGCCGGTGACCCACGGTTGGGTCGGCGCGGCTCAGCGTCCGGCGCGGAGCTCGCCCGCCGGCGTCAGCCCGATGAACTCGGCGATGAAGACCTGCGGGGCGTCGAGGCCGCCGCGCGTCGAGGTCCACATCAGGTAGCGACCGTCCGGCGAGAACACGGGCAGACCGTCGAACGCCGCGTCGGACGTCACGCGGTGCACCTCCGACCCGTCGTCGCGCATGACGTACAGGTCGAAGTTGGGCCGTCCGCGGAAGTCGGCGTGCGTGAAGATGATCCAGCGGCCCGAGGGGTGCCAGTAGGGGCACCAGTGAAACTCGTCGCAGTTGGTCGTGAGCTGCTTCTCGGCCGTGCCCTCGACGTTGTTGACGACGATTTGGAGGTTGCCGTTGCCGCAGCGGTCGGAGCGATATACGAGCCGCTTGCCGTCCGGGCTGAAGAACGGGCCGCCGTCGCCGCCGGGGGCGTGCGTGATCCGCCGCGGGTTGCCGCCGTCGGCGTCGCAGACGTAGATTTCCTGGTCGCCGTCACGCAGGGAGGCGAACACGATGTGTCGGCCGTCGGAGCAGTAGGTACACTCGGCGTCGTAGCCGTCACTACTGGTCAGTCGCTTGAGCTGCCCGGTGGCGAAGGTGTACTCGTAGATCTCCATGCCGGGGAAGTACTTCCAGGCGTAATCGGGGCCGCCGCGATGTTGCGGTCGCCCCTCACCGGGCGGCGTACCACCCGGATGCCCGCCCGGACGCTCGCCGGGTTTCCCTTCCGGGGGTCCGCCGGCGTGACCGCTGGGATGTCCACCGCCCGCCGCCCCTTCGCCGCGCGGCCGCATGGGCTCCAACTCGTGCGGTTTGGTGGGGGGCCGCAGGTCGTCGTGGTTGGCGGCGAAGATGAGCTTCTCACCGCTGGGGTGGAAATGCGAGCAGGTGGTCGCGCCAACGCCGGTGCTGACCATCTTCAGGCCGGTTCCGTCGAGGTTCATTACGTAGATTTGGTAGTCCTCTTCGCCGACCGGATACGCCTGGAACGAGATGCGCTTCATGTCGGGCGAGAAGTACGCCTCGCCGGAGCGGGTCAGCCCCATGTCCACGGACGTGAGCTGGCGGACGTTGCGGAACCACAGGGACTCATCGTGCGACGCCGGCTGGGTCTCCTGCCCCAGCACCACGAATCCGCTCATCAACCCGACGGCGGCCACAATTGCCAGTTTGCCCGATGCTGCCATGCCCAATCCTTGTTCTGCACGCGGCTCACCCACGGCCCGACGAGCATGATGCCCGCGCGTCGCCGGTTTGCCAACCCCCTGGCGCAAGGGGCCGCCGCGACCGCCGATTCTCTCGGCCGCCGCCGTCTTTTCGGCGTTTGACGGCCGTCGGGACTTCCTCCACAATCGCGCCTCGGGTGCCCCCGGGCACGTTCCTGGCGGCGGGTCCACCCGACCGGGCGTTTGGGCGGCGGGCGTCGCGGAGGCGCCGTTCGTTACGGGCCCGTCGGCCCGGGCCGGCCCCAGCAGCGAGGTTGACGATGCAGGGCAGCGTGGCGGGCTTCGACCGAAGACCCCCGCGACCGCCGCCGGTTGCTGCGATGGTCTCGCCGGCCGTGGCCCCGGCCGTGCGGCCGCTCATGGGCAACGGGTATCAAGCGCACGTTTCACGACGAAGGAGGCACATGTGATCCGATTCGGCCCTGGGAATCTGCGGATTCCGAAGTTCGAGAAGCCGGTCTACATCGTGGCCGGCGGCCTGACCGACTTCCGCAAGAAGTACCCTGAGAAGAACACCAGCCAGCTCTGCACCGAAGCCCTGCGGATGGCGGTCGAGGAGAACGACCTGAAGATCGACCCCGAGCAGTTCCGCCGCTCAGTCAATTGGGTCGTCTACTCGCAGTTCGCCGACCACTTCGGCGACCAGCTCCTCGCCGCCGCCAAGATTCACGACTACCTCGGCTTTGACCCGCTGGGCAACATCGAGGTGAAGACCGGCGGGGCGACGGGCGGGTCGGCGGTGCTGGCCGCGGCCCAGGCGGTCGCGTCGGGCTACGCGACCTGCGTGCCGGTAGTCGGCTGGGAACGCATGGACGAGGTGTCCACCAAGGTGGGCAACTCCTACATCGCCTCCGCCGCCTGCAAGGACTTCGAGAGCGAGCTGGGCTGGATGTACGCGGCGTACTACGCGCTTATGGCCCAGCGATATCAGTACGAGAACAACGTCCCGCACGAGACGTTGGCGAAGATCGCCGTCAAGAACCACCTGTACGCGTACTATTCGCCGTTCTCGCAGAACCCGGGCAAGTACACCGTCCAGGACGTGCTCAACAACGAGGTAGTGTCCGACCCGCTGACGTACCTCGAGTGTTGCGTGATGAGCGTCGGGGCCGCCGTGCTGATCCTCGCGGACGAGGAGACCGCGTTCAAGATGACCGACCGGCCGATCCGGCTGAAAGCGATCTGCGGCGGGTCGCACACGTTGCGGACGGCCGACCGGCGGCACATGCCGATCCTGCTGCTGCCCAACGAGACCGAGGCGACGTACAAGGACTACTTCGGCAAGAAGCGGCAGGAATGGCCGGGATTCAGCTCGTTTCTGGCCGCCCGCATGGCCGCGTACCTGGCGTACCACATGGCCGGGATCAAGGACCCGGTCAAGGACTTCGACCTCCTCGAAACGCACGACGCCTTCACGATCAGCGATGTGCAGACGTACGAGGACATCGGGCTGCGGCCCTACGGACGCGGGCGCGAGTTCATCGAGTCCGGCGAGGCGTACTACGAGGGCAAGCTGCCGACGAACCTGTCCGGCGGGCTGATCGGAACGATGCACGCCGTCGGGGCGACCGGCATCTGGCAGATGGTCGAGGTGCTCTGGCAGCTCCAGGGCAAGTACGACCAGTTCCACGGCGATCCGAAGATGTGGACGCGCTATGGAAAGAAGAAGCCTGCGGACTGGAGGAGCCTGCAAGTGAAGAATCCCAAGCGCGGCTGCACGATCTCCCACGCGGGCACCGGCAGCCATGTGACGTGCGCGATTTTGGAGAAGCCGTAGGCAGGGATCAAGTGATAAGGTGAGAAAGTGATAAGGTGTTGCAACGCCAGGCTGATTTCGCTTCGGCGGCGGGGTTCTTACGCTGCGCCCTTATCACCTTATCACGTTATCACCTTTTCACTCTGCCTGTTGCGCGAGCGATTATCCGAGAGGAATTGAGCGATGGCGATCGACTGGCCCAAGACGCAACTCGAAGTCTGGAACGAAGAGCCGCTGGGGGTCAAGAACCCCAAGACCTGGTCCCACTACCACATGTACGGCGGCTGGGGCAAGTTCTTCCGCGGCCTGGAGCAGAAGAAACTGCTGGCGACCCGCTGTACGAACCCCACGTGCGGCGAGAAGCGCCTGTGGCTGCCGCCGCGGTGCGAGTGCCCCGACTGCTGGCACGATATGGAATGGGTCGAAGCCCCGCAGACGGGCATCGTCTACACGCACTCGGTCGTGAAGTATCCCGGCGAGCTGTTCAAGCTCCCCGCCGGCACGCCGCTCATCAGCATCGAGCTGCCCGGCGTGTGTACCAAGCTGATGAGCTGGCTGAAGGAGGGCAAGCCGCAGTTCGGGATGAAGGTGAAGGCCGTCTTCAACACCGAGCGGCCCACCCACACGATCCTCGACCTGGCCTGGGTGCCAGCCTAGCGAAGGGCCTTGAAGAAACCCGAACCGGAGTGCGGCAGGCGTCCGTGGCTGCCACGGGGGGCCGGGAGCCGACAAACCGAGCCGCGCCCGTTAGGAAGCGGTGTCTCGCAAGCCCGGCACCGCTCCCCCACCGTCGCGGCTCGGGCTGAGCAGCCGTCACGTTAGGCGTCTTGAGGCGCCGCGGGCAGCGGATATCGGAGAACCAGGGCCGTCGGGATCGCGGGGTATGCGATCTTCATCCGGAACCCGCGGAATTGCGCCGGCCGCCACCCCACCCGCTCGAACAGCGTTCGCACCATGTCGTTGTACCGGCGCACCTCCGGCGTCGCCACCGGCAGCGCCCCCTGGCCCAAGTCCTGCAACGTCTCGTGCAGCGGCAGCCGGTTGCGGTCCCGGCCGTGTGCCGCGCACCGAATCGCCGGCCCGAGGTTGCCGTACAGAATCGGCTCCGGCGGAATCGCGAACGTCAGGGTCTCGTGGAAATACACGTCGAGGATCAGCAACTTCGCCGGCGTATCGCACATCGCGGCGTGCTCGCCCCACTCGTTGACGGGCGTGCGGTAATACGGAATCCGCCGCTGAATCGCCCCCACAACCACCGTCTTGGTCCCCGTGTTACCCACCGGCCCTTCCACCAGCTCATAGTTTGCCCCGCTGGCGTCCGTAAACCGCCGCAGCTCCGGCAACGGCTGTGAGCAGAAGTCCGCCATCAGCGGGGGGCAGTCGGCGCCGGCGTACCGCGCGTCGACGGGCTCCCAGAGGGACGTAGGCATCGCGCTCCCGTCATCGTTGGTGGATCGCCGCACCGCCATGACCCAGGTTACGCCGGCGCGGAAGCGGCGGAAGTCGACCAGGGCACTGAGCGACACGAAGTCGAGCAGTCCCGGCTCGGCGCCCGGTCCCACGAGGCCGACTTTGAGGATCACGCCGGCCTGCGCCCCCCAGACATAGCTCGCCCCCTGAAAGAGCATTTTTCGGTGAAACTCGTCGCGCTGCTGCCGGCCCGCCGAGCCGAGCTCACTCCCCATAATCTCCAACGTGGCACGATCACCGGAGTGGACACGGATCAGTCGGTCATACTCCCGGATGGCCGCCTGAGCCGCCTCCAGCACCGGCGCCGGTGCCCCCGCCTGCTCAACGCATCGCAGGAAGATCTTGATCCCGGAATCGCCCGGCATCTGCTCCAGGGCGACCGCGGGGTCATCCGTCTGAATAATCTTCGAGATCTTCCATGCCAGATTCTTGTTAAGCCCCGTTCGCCGGCTGATGGACTGCGGATCGTGCGGGTTCGCATCCAGTGTGGTCAGGAGCTCGGCAAGCACCCCCTGGACCTGACGAACCACAGCCCGAGCGTGCCCCTCAAACGTGAGCGTAGACGGATCGGCTGTGAGCATAGCTACTCCCAATGCCCGGCCAGGCGACGACGCCATTGAACCGGCCAGGCCAGTTCACGGCAAGGCCGTCACGCGTATTGTACCACGGTAGGGACGTGCGCACAAATAGTTTTACAGTAGCACGCGGAGAAATCTGTAAAAATGATTGCAGAGAACAGCGCAAAGTTGTACGATACAGTCGTTGTGCCGCGCTGGGTGCGCTGGCAGTGTCCCAAACGAGGCTCAGGCCTCCAGGAGGAGCGAGATGAGCAGAGTGACCCTGTGTCTGTTGTTGGCGGTCGCCGCGGTGGTCGCCGTTGCCGGCCCCGCCGGTGCCGGCGTGACGCCGATTGGTGAGTTCGTCGGTGAGGTCTCCGAGGGGTTCGAGATGCTCCAGCCGCCCGGCAGCTACCCCGACCTAGCGATTCTGGGCGGGGCCGCAACGATGAAGGATACGCTCGCCACCATCGCGGTCATTAGCTACATCTGGCAGGGCCCGGGCGGGACGGTCTACCCGTACGCCGGCAACCTCTTCGCCGGCACTCCCGCGGGCTCGACGCTGTTCACGTTTGCCACGCCGATCCGCGATTTCGGCGGGTACATGACGACGGTGAGCGATGTTCCCAACGGGTCGGTTGTGTTCCGCGACGTGCAGGGTGTTGAGATCGCCACGCTGCCGCTGACGGTCACGCCGACGATCTGGCAGTGGCAGGGCTGGCGGAGCGACACCCCGGTGAAGTCGATCGAGGTCATCGGCGGCGGCCCGTTCGGCAACCGGCCGATGCAGTATGACGAGTTGCAGATCGCCATCCCCGAGCCCGGTTCGCTGGGGCTCATCGTGTTGGGGGCGGGGCTGGTGGCTTTCAGGCGACGCTAGGACCCATGACGTACAGGACACGGCCGTCGCCCCGCCCGGGTCACGGCCGGCAGTCACCGCTCTTTGAAAGGAACGCAGACATGCACAAGGTACTCTTCGGAACCGCCGCGCTGCTCGTGCTCGTGACCAACGGCAGCGCCGCGTTGATCTACGCCCCGAATGGTCTGGCCCGTCCTATCTCGGGGCCGGACACGCTGATTGTCTTCGACTCCGCCGACCCCAAGGGGTTTGTGACCATCGGGTCGATGAACGTGCCCAACATCGGCTTCGGCGGCATGGAGTTCGACCGGCAGGGCAACCTGTGGGCCTACGCATCGATTTACAAGCCCACCGGCGGAGCGGCCGGCGGACTCTACAAGGTGAACATGCAGACCGGGGCCGCCACTGTCCAGGGGACACTCAGCTCGCAACCGCTGGAGGATCTGGCTTTCAACCCCGTCAACGACACGATGTACGGCATTCGGACGCAGAACAACGTCACCAAGCTGTATACCGTGAACCTGACGACGGGGGCGGTGTCCGCCGTCGGGGCGTTCACGGGGCTGCCCAGCACGCACCACGCGATGGGGTTCGCCATCGACTCGGCCGGGGCGTTCTACGTACACGACCTGCACAACGACAAGATCTTCCGGGGCACCGGCCTGGAGCTGACGGAGCTGTACGCCCTGCCGCAGGACACGAATTTCAGCCAGGGGATGACCATCGATTGGTCGCGCGACAATCTCGGCTACCACGCGGCCGTCGGCTACGGCGTCTACCCGCACTACTTCAGCCAGGTTAACACGTTCAGGACCGACGGCTCGAGCTACGTCTTGGGGCCGGACTTCGGGCCCGAGTTGCCCGATGGCATGCCGCCGGTCGAGTGCGGCGACGTGGCGATCATGCCGGTGCCGGAGCCGGCGTCGGTGGCCCTGCTGGTGATCGGGACTTTGCTGCGACGACGGTAATTCCTGGCCTCCTCCGCCTGTGAACGAACGGGCCCCGCGGTGCCGCTGGGGCCCGTTTCGTTGGCGGGGCTCCACCCCCGCTGCTCCCAAAAGCCGGCACTCGACCACCCCCGCCCAGCCGGCGTGCTGAGTGTGGCATACCACCGGGCCGTCGGGGGCCCTACAATCGGTGTTGATGCACACCACGACGCCCCTGCCGATTGCCCAGGCGTCGCCGCGACGACTCCCGCCGTGGCTCAAACGCCCCGTTCCCGCCGGTGAGGCACTGCTGGAGACGCGCCGGCTCATCCGCGGCCTGAAGCTCAACACCGTCTGTGTCGAGGCCCGCTGCCCGAACCTCAGCGAATGCTGGGCCCGACACACCGCGACCTTCATGATCCTTGGGGAGAAATGCACCCGCGCGTGCAAATTCTGCGCGGTCAGCACCGCCCGACCCGATCCGCCGGACGCGGACGAGCCGCGGCGGCTGGCCGAGGCGGCGGCCCATCTCGGGCTGCGCCACGTGGTGATCACGTCGGTGGCGCGCGATGACCTGCCGGACGAGGGGGCCGGCCACTTCGCCGCCTGCATTCGGGCGGTCAAGCAACGAATTGGCACCGCGACCGTCGAGGTCCTGGTCCCGGACTTCCACGCGCGGACGGTTTGCGTGGCGGCGGTGGCCGAGGCGGGGCCGGAGGTGTTCAACCATAACGTCGAGACCGTGCCGCGTCTGCACAAGCCCGTGCGGCCACAGGCCAAGTACGACCGCTCCCTGGAGACGCTGCGTCAGGCCCGGCGGCTACGGGCGGATTGGAAGACCAAGAGCGGCGTCATGGTGGGGCTGGGGGAGACGCAGGACGAGCTGCTGGAGGTGTTCCGTGATCTGCGCGACGCGGGGTGTGATCTGCTAACGATCGGCCAGTACCTCCGACCGGCAAACAGCCCGCGGCACCTGCCCGTGGTCAAGTTCTATACGCCCCCGGAGTTCGCGGAACTCGGTCGGGCGGCGGAAGCCCTCGGGTTTGCCGGCGTGGCCAGCGGGCCGTTCGTGCGGAGCAGCTACTTCGCCGAGACCTTGTTTCGCCAAACCTAATGGTGCCTATCAGAACCCCGCACGTCAGCGCGGGGCCGGGCGGCCCATCACTTGCGTGGTGGGCTCGGCTGGCGGGGCCGAGTGGTCGCGCAGGATTCGGCAGCGCACGCGGGAGGGGCGAGCCCCCCGGCGAACCGAAGGTCGGCAGTCCCGGCGCGCCGGGAGCGCCCCCCGGACTGCGTGCTCGCACGCATGACTTGGCCGCCGCCGGTTCGCCGAGCCGGGCCACAGCGGACTGGGCGCCATTCGAGGGGGCTTGCGGAGGACCAACAAAAGACCGGCCTGCCCCAGGGGGTGACCCCAAGGCAGGCCGGCGGCGTTGCCGTCCGGAGACCGGGCTAGGCGAACATGATCAGCCCGGCGAGCAGAGCAACGAGCACAGCGACAAATCCAACCCAGAACATCTCACGCTCCTTGCGACACCGGCTTGGCCGGCTGTCGGGCGAAACTCGCGGGACGTGGTGGGCGTCCCGCACATCAGTACCCATTCCATCGGTAGTCGCCCAGCGGCGGCTTGAGATGCCCCGTGCGCGCTCCCGACCAGCGACGACTCCACACGCACCGCCGTCGGCACCCCGTTGGACGCGCGGGCCGTGCCGCGGTAAATGGGGTCATGCGCAAGACGGAGGACCACAGCGCGGCCATTCTAGCGGACCTGAACGAGCCGCAGCGGGCCGCGGTGACCCACGGCGAGGGACCGCTGCTCGTCGTCGCCGGTCCCGGCAGCGGCAAGACCCGCGTTATCACCCGCCGCGCCGCCCACCTCGTCCAGCGCGGCATCCCCCCGCGGAACATCCTGGCGATCACGTTCACGAACAAGGCGGCGGACGAGATGCGGCGCCGGATCGAGGCCCTGGGCGTGCGCCAGGGGATGTGGATTTACACGTTCCACGCCCTGGGAGCGCGACTGCTGCGGGAGTTCGGCGAGCTGGCGCGCGTTCAGCCGGGCTTCACGATTTACGACGACTCGGACAGCCTGCGCGTCATCAAGGAAGCGATGGAGGCGACCGGCACCCGCAAGGAACTCGTGAGCGCCGAGGCGCTGGCCACCGCGATCAGCGGGGCCAAGGCCCGGCTGGAGACGCCGGAGCAGTTCGAGCAGCGGGCCGACGCGTCGTGGCAGCGGGTGGCGGCGACGGTCTACGCGGCCTACCAGTCCCTGCTGGAGCAACGGAACGCGGTTGATTTCGACGATCTGCTGATGCGGGTGGCGCTGGTCCTGGAGGAGCACGAAGAGGTTCGGGCGCGACTGAACGTCCGCTTCCGGCACGTGCTGATCGACGAGTACCAGGACACCAATCACGCACAGTACCTGATCGCCCGCGACCTGTGCGAAGCGCACCAGAACATCTGCGCGACCGGCGATCCGGACCAGAGCATCTACGCCTGGCGCGGGGCCGACCTACGCAACATCCTCGACTTCGAGCACGACTTCCCCAACGCACGGGTGGTCCGCCTGGAACAGAACTACCGCTCGACCGGCCGCATACTCCGCGCCGCCGACTGCTTGATCGCCCACAACCGCGACCGCAAACCCAAGACGTTGTGGACCAACAACCCGGACGGCCCGGCCGTGCGCGTGTGGCAGTTCGACTCAGGGGACCGGGAGGCGGAGCGGATCGCCGCGACGATCCAGACGCTCCGCCGGAAGGGACGGTCTTGGAGTGACTTCGCGGTTTTCTATCGCGTGAACGCGGTGTCACGCGGTTTCGAAGAGGCCCTGCGGGCCCGCGGCATCCCGTACAAGATCGTCCGCGGCGTCGAGTTCTACAGCCGCAAGGAAATCCGCGATGTGCTCGCGTATCTGCGGGTACTGACGAACCCGGCGGACGACGTGGCGTTGGAGCGGATTCTCAACACGCCGCCGCGCGGCATCGGCAAGATGACCGAGGAGCGTTTGCGGGCGTATGCGGCCGAGACGCGTCGGCCGCTGCTGGACGTGCTGCGCCACGCCGACGACGTGCCAGGGCTGCGCGGCGCCGCCGCCAAGATCGCCGCCCTGGTCGCGTTGCTGGATGAGCTGAAGGCGTGGACCGAGGGCCCGGTGTCCCAAGCCGTCAGCGACGTGCTGGCCCATTCGGGGCTCGAAGCGATGTTCCGCCGCGAACACGAGCGGGGCGGCGAGGACCGGCTAGCCAACGTGCAGGAGTTGGTGACGGCGGCCCGGCGGTACGAGCAGGAGGTGCCGGAAGCGTCGCTGGCGGACTTCCTGCATCGCGTCAGCCTGGTAAACGATCAGGACGCTGTCGATGAACAGGCCGGCTGCGTCCTGCTGATGACGCTGCACGCGGCCAAGGGGCTGGAGTTCCCGGTCGTGTTCCTGGTGGGCCTGGAGCAGGGTCTGTTGCCGCACGAGCGGGCGCTGCGGACGGCCCCGGAGGTGGAGGAAGAGCGGCGGCTGTGCTTCGTGGGCATGACGCGGGCGTGCGAGGAGCTGTACCTGTCGCGGGCGCAGGAGCGGGTGATCCGCGGCCGGCCGATGCCGCGGGCCGCCTCGCAATTCCTGCGGGAGGCGGACGACGGCGGCCTGCGGTGGGAGGATTTTCGGCTGGGCTGCGGCGGGCCCGCGGGCTACGGGCCGACCGACAACTTCGTTCCACTGCCGGACGATCTGCCGCCGGAGGAAGCGGCGCGGCTGGCGCCGCCGCGTCGGTGGCAACGCACTAGCGACTCGGAGGATGACGTTGACGCGCGCGACGAAAACGCCGCGCCGTCACGGCTCGGCCGCCGCCGTCCGCCCGTCGAGGCAGAACCGCCAGCAGCGGGGGCGTACGCGGATTGGGCGCCGGGCACGTTGGTGCGGCACGCGGTGTACGGCGTGGGGCAGGTGGTGTGGATTCACCCGGCCGGCGCGCAAACGCGAGCGGGGCTGCGTTTCCCGGGGTACGGCGAGAAGACGCTCATCCTGGCGAAGGCCCCGGTGCAGAAGCTGGAGCGACGCTGAGCGCGGCGGGCAACGAGGGGGCCCCACCCACGTCGTGTTGCCCGGGGGGGGCGGCGAGTCTACGCTACCGCCATGTCTTCGGCGGACGCATACTGCGTGGAACGCCTGCGGCGTCTGTTGGACATCACGCGGCAGATGGCCGGCACGACGGACCTGGACGAGCTGCTGCGGACCATCGTGGCTGCGGCGGTCGAGGTCTTGGCCTGCGAGCGGGCGACCATTTTCCTGTATGACAAGGCGCGGAACGAGTTGTACAGCCGCGTGGCCACCGGCATCCGCTCGCTGCGCGTGCCGGCTGACCGCGGCATCGCGGGGGCTGCGGCCCAGCAGCGCGTCGTCGTCAACGTCCCCGACGCCTACGCGGACGCGCGCTTCAACCCGGCGATTGACCGGCAGACGGGGTTCCGCACGCGGAACCTGCTGGCCATCCCGCTGGAGAACCTGACCGGCGAGCTCGTGGGCGTGCTGCAAACGCTCAACAAGCGGGACGGGGCATTCACGCCCGAAGACGAGGAGCTCGCGCGGACGCTGGCGGCCCAGGCCGGCGTCGCGCTGCACCGCCAGGCGTTGCTGGACGAATACGCCCAGAAGCAGCGCATGGCCCGCGACCTGGAGCTGGCGCGGCAGATTCAGCAGGCGCTGTTCCCCAAGACCAACCCCGTGGTGGCGGGCTACGAGATTGCCGGGTGGAACCGCTCGGCCGACGAAACGGGCGGCGATTGCTACGACTTCATTTCCCTGGCCGAGGGGCGGCAAGCCCTGCTGCTGGCCGACGCGACCGGCCACGGCATTGGCGCCGCCCTGGTCATCGCCCAGTGCCGCTCGCTGCTGCGGGCCCTGCTCTCGATGACCGACGATCTCGCGCGGATCGCCGCCCGCGTCAACGAAATCCTCAGCGAGGACCTCACCGACGACCGGTTCGTGACGGCGTTCGTCGGGCTGCTCGACCCGCGCCGGCACCGACTCGATTACCTGTCCGCCGGCCAGGGGCCGCTGCTGTTTGTACACGCGGGCGGCGTCGAGGAACGCCGGGCCACCGGGTTGCCGCTGGCGGTCGTCGCCGACATGCCGTTTGATGTCGAAGCGTTCGAGTTTGCCCCGGGCGACACGGTGGCCTTGCTGACGGACGGCTTCTTCGAAACGACCAACAGCGCCGGCGAGCAGTACGGCGTGGAGCGCGTGGCCCAAGTCCTGCGCGCGCGGGCCGGATTGCCACTGGACGCACTCATCCGCGACCTGAATGACGACATCTCGCGCTTCAGCGGCAACGCGCCCCCGGCGGACGATCTGACGGCCGTTTTTGTCCGCCGCCGCGACTGAGCCGCTCGTCTCCGAGTGCGTATGACCCCCGGCTCCTTTCAAGACACCGGGAAGGGAGGGGGCTTCGGGATGGTCTTCAATTACACGCCCGGCTTACTGCGCACGGGGCTGCACGACCAGGTCGTATCCGTCGCTGTCGATGCATACAACCGGGACCCAGGCGCCGGGCTCGGCGGCGCCCCCCAAGCGGCAGACGCTATCGACCTCCGGGGCCTGGCCGGCGTGCCGGGCCACGCTCCCGCCGTCCCGGCGCTCGTCCACCACCACGTCGAACGTGTGCCCCACCCGCCGGCGGGCCGCCGCCAGGGCGACCTCCCGTTGCGTTTCCATCAGCCGCTGATAGCGCTCCTGTTTGACCGCGTCATCGAGCGCGTTTTTCATGCGGCCCGCCGGCGTCTCGGGCTCGTGCGAGTAGCGAAACGCCCCGAGCGCGTCGAAGCCGAAATCCCGCACGAACGCCAGCAATTCTGCAAACTCGGCCTCCGTCTCCCCCGGGAACCCCACGATGAATGTCGTACGGAGCGTCACGCCGGGGATGCGGCCACGGAGCTTCGCCAACAGCGCTTCGGTACGCCGCCGCGTGACCCGCCGTCCCATCGCCTTGAGCACCCGATCGTTGATGTGCTGGAGCGGCAGGTCAATGTACTTCACGACGCGGTCGCAGGCGGCGATGGCGTCGATCATCTCGTCGCTGAAGACCGACGGATACGCGTACATGAGCCGCAGCCAGCGGGCGCCGTCGCACGCGGCGTCCAGGGTCCGCAGCAAGCCCGCCAGCCCCGGTTCGTACCCCAGGTCACGGCCGTAGCTCGTCGTGTCCTGCCCGATCAGGATCAGCTCGCGGGCGCCGTCGGCAATCAGCTCGCGGCACTCGGCGACGAGCGCGTCCGGCGGCTTGCTGTGCAGCGGTCCACGGATCGAGGGAATCGTGCAGAACGTACACTTCTGGTCGCAACCCTCGCTGATGCGCACGTACGCGTAGTGCCGGGGCGTGAGCCGCAGGCGGCCCTGGTCGGACCACGGTTGGGGGTGATAGTCACCCAGGTAGAGGTCCGTATGACCCCCGTTGGTCCTGGGGCCGCTAGCAGAACCCGCCACGCCAGTGGTGGGCCGCTTGGCCCCGCACTGGCGTGCGGGGTTCGGATCGGCGCTCGCAGGGCGGGGTGGGGGGAGAGCCGAAAGCGCCGGACCGGAGCCAGCCCGCCGTGGCGGGAGTCCGGCGTGCCCCGGCTCGACCGGCATTACCGACCCCGTGACCGCCCGCGCCACGTCGTCACGGTTGTGGACGCCGACCAACGCGTCGATTTCCGGGATGATCTCGCGCAGCTTCTCCCCGTCCCGCTGCACCAGGCAGCCGGCGACCACGATCCGCCGCAGCTCGCCCCGCCGCTTGCGCTCCGCGAGTTCGCGGATGACGTCGAGGGCCTCCTGGCGGGCCGCGTCGAGGAACCCGCAGGTGTTGACAACGATGGTGTCGGCTACGGATTCGTCGCCGGTGATGACCGCCCCCGCCTCGGCCATCTGGCCGAGCATCTTCTCCGAATCGACGAGGTTCTTCGCGCAGCCCAGCGACACGAAGCCGACGACCGGCGGGTCGCCGGCGCGGGCGGCACGGGGGCGTTTGGGTCGGGTCATCCGCGTATGGGGCTCCTCGCCCTGCCCGGGGCATTCTGCGGGCGCTACGGGTCACGCCACGCGATCCATGCAGGATGATAGCTCGCCGGGTGCACGGGAGAAGTCGCGCCGGCGCACAAAGGGCGGGGAACGCGGGCGGCTCCCCGGCCGCACTTCGCCGCCGGCAAGAAGGCCGACACGTCCTGCTAACAGCCCCTAACCGAACCCACCACGCAAGTGGTGGGCCGCTTGGCCTCGCACTGGCGTGCGAGGCTCTGATGGGCGCTCCAAGCCAACTTCCGCATCGGATTGACGGCAAATCCACCGGCGGTTCATGCGCCGATAACAGGCACGCGGTACCGTCCAGTGCGGCGTGGTGAGCCACGCCATACTGTACACGGAGTTGGGTTCCCAACTGGTTCAGGCATTGTGACGCGCGGCACGACGTGTCGGTCGCGCCGCTGGAGCTTCGCTCACGACCCTGCTGTGCGCTGTTCACGCGCGCCAAGACAAAGGAGGTTTCGTCATGCGCCGATTCGGAAGTGCGATCGTTCTGCTTGTGCTCGCTTCAATTCCGGTTCTGGCCGATTCCATCGTCCAGTTCGGGGTCATTACGGACCCGCACCACTGCAACCAGCCGAATTCCACCACCCGGTTCTACTCGGCGGCCCTGCCCAAAACGCAGCAGTTTGTGAGCACGATGAACGCCGCGAATGCGGCGTTCGTCGTCGAACTGGGCGATTATGTCGACCGTCTGGTCGGCAGCAAGGACCCGCTGGTCAATCTCGGCGAGATCGAGAGCATCTACACGGGGTTCAACGGGCCGCACTACCACGTCCTGGGCAACCACGAGTTTGACAATCTGGAACGCAACCAGATGCTGTACAACGTCACCAACACGGGCGTTCCGCAGGGGCAAACCTACTACTCCTTCGACGTCAATGGCGTGCACTGCGTCGTGCTCGACGCCGACTACACCGTGGCCCCGCCGCACCGCCCGTTCGACATGCTCAAGCCCGGCGAGAACTGGTGGAACTGGAAGGACGCCTGGGTTCCCCAGGAAGAGCTGGACTGGTTGGCCGCAGACCTGGCCGCCAGCAACCTGCCGACCTTTGTCTTCTCGCACCAGTTGCTCAACCGGGTCGACACGGAAGACCACACCATCAAGAACGCCTCGGTCGTGCGCGCCCTGCTGGAAGCCGATGGGGACGTGCTGGCCGCGTTCGCCGGCCACGATCACGCCGGCGACTACAGCCTGATTAACGGCGTCCACTACTTCGTGCTGGAGGCCAACGTCGGGATGGGGACGCACCCGATCGACGACAACCAGTACGCCCTGATCGAGCTGAATCAAATCCGCCACGGCGACGGCCCGCTGTACGAGCTGCGCGTCAACGGCTACGGGCACCAGGACTCGTATTCGGTACTGGTCCCTGAGCCCGCGTCCCTGACCCTGCTAAGCGGCGGCGCGCTGCTGCTGCTCCGCCGCCGGGCCTAGTCGGTCCGAAGGTGCTGCGCCGCGTCCACCGCGAACGCAGATTGACTTGTCTCCCGCAACCACGTCACGCGTCCCCGATTCCAGCCGAATCGGGGACGCGGCTGCTACATAGGCGTTCCGGGCCATGGGACGTCAACCGGGAAGGCGAGCCTTCCGGCGCGCCGCGGCTCGGCGGGCCGGCAGGGTCGCCGCAGGAGACAGCCTTGCCCTCCCCCGCCGCATGTTCGCGCACGGCGGCCTACAGCTCCTAGCCGAACCCACCATGCCAGTGGTGGGGCGCAGAGCCCCCGCACCGGCGTGCGGGGTTCTGATACGCATTCTTAGATGCCGAGGCCGATGTCGCCCAGCCCTTGATTGATGGCGTCCCGGTACTGGTCGAGGTTGTCGATGATCGACCGCAGCGCCGCCAGCACTTCGTCGGAAATGACCACCGATGAGGGGTCTTCTTCCGCTCGCCGGACGAAGTCCTGGAGCGAGGCCACCGTTGTGATGTTGTTGTCGGCGAGGAACGTAACCACGGCCGCCGCCTGCTCATCCGTGACCGGCGGCACCTGGACGCCGGTGATCTGAATCGCCACATCGGTGAGGAGCTGGATTTCGTCGGGCGTGACTCCGCCCAGGTCGTCGTTGGCGAGTTTCGTCGTGGCCGTCAGCAGGGTGCCGCCGCCCTGGTTGCCGGTGCGCGTCCACGGCATCGAGAAGCAGCCGGTCAGCAGCAGACACGTGACGACCGCCGCGGCGCCGAGGCGCCGCCCGCGCGAAGAGGTCCAGGTCATGAGTGATCTCCTTCAGGGCAAACGCGACAACAATCGCGTCGGATCGAAGTCCACAAACAGGCTGCGCAACACCCCATCCGGGATCACTTCGGGCACTTCGTTGTCACTATCTTCCAGGAACGCCTCCAGGTCTTCCGGAGACGAAATCTCCTCGTCGTCAAAGAACTGCGCGATGGCCTGCGCCTCCTGGTCGGTCAGCTCGACTTCCAGCGTCGTGTCCACCTCGCTTGCTTCGTCGCCGTAGACTTGGATCTCATCCGGCGTCAAAGCGCGGTAGTCGGGTGTGGTGACCTTGACATACGCGGTGCGCAGGTCGCCGCCGAACTGGTTGGCGAGCCGCTCCTCCTGGAGCAGGACGTTGACGGTCATCGGGCTCAGCCCCAAGGCTTCGAGCTCGGTGCGTTTCTCCTGCGGGGTCAGATCGTTGTCGTCCACGATGCGGTTGATCGCCCGCAGCGTGGCCGGGGCCAGGTTGTCATAGTTCTCGGGTGGGCAACCCCCGACCAGCACCGAGACCGCTACCGCGACCAGAATCAGGCAAGCGCGTTGCATAGTGTGCCCTGCACCTTCTCTATCGGCCGGGACCGGCGGGCCCAGCACGTCACGCCAGCCAAGCCTACCGAGCCGCCATGTGTCCCGGTATGATATATCGGAACGTGGATGGGGCAACCGGCGTCCGGACGCGGCTTCGAGGGGGCGTCGCGGCCGGCCATCGATAAACGGAGACCGCGATGCGCGTGGCGATCGTCGGATTCCCGTTGTCGGGTAAGACCGCGCTGTTCACGGCCTTATCGGGCGTTCCGGCCGGTCACCTGAAATTGAGCGAAGAGAACCTGGCGGCGGTCCACATCCCCGAGCCGCGGCTGGAGCTGCTGGCGCAGTTGTTTCACTCCAAGAAACGCTGCGAGGCCACGCTGGACTTCGTCGACCTGCCGGGTAGCGCGGAGGGCGACGTCGAACACGCCGGGTTGGAGAAGCACGTTCCCACTCTCCGCCAAGTTGATGTGCTTCTTCTGATCGTCCGGGCGTTCGCGTCGGAAGCGGTCCCGGCCCATCAGGATCGCGTCGATCCGCGGGCTGACCTCGATCAGCTCCGCGACGAGCTGCTGGTGGCCGACTTGGCGATCTGCGGCGGGCGCGTCGAGAAGCTCGAGAAGTCGCTCACCAAACCGAGCAAAGAACGGGACCAGCAGAAGCACGAGCTTGACCTGCTGAAGCGGTGTCAGGCCGCGCTGGAAGCCGAGCGGCCGTTGCGCGAAGTCGTGCAGGCGGGCGACGAGGAGAAACTACTCCGCAGCTTCGGCTTCCTGACGCAGAAGCCCGTGGTCGTCGTCGTTAACGTGGGCGAAGACCACCTCGCACAAGAGCCGCCTTTACGCGACCCGCACGCGGCGGCCACGCTCGCCGTCTGTGCCGCCCTGGAGGCGGAGCTGGTACAGATGGACGCGGCGGACCGGCCGGCGTTCATGAAGGAGTACGGCCTTGGGGCGCTGGCCCGCGACCGCGTCGTGCGCGCGTGCTGCGACGCCCTCGACCTGGTGTTCATGTTGACCGCGAACGCCGACGAGGTCCGCGCCTGGCCGCTGCCACGCGGGACCACGGCCCACGAGGCGGCCGGTCGCATTCACACCGACTTGGCGCGCGGGTTCATCAAGGCCGAGACGATCGCGTACGACGACCTGCGGGCGGCGGGGACCATTCGTGACGCGAAGGCGGCGGGCAAGGTGCGCCTGGAGCCCAAGGGTTACGTTGTCCAGGACGGCGATTTCGTCACGGTGAAATTCAACGTCTAGGGGCCATCGTGAGGTTGCCGACGCCGATTCTGGTCACCGCCACGCTGGCGTTACCGGCCCTGGCGCAGCCGGCCGTCACTCAAGCCGACCTGCTCAGGCGCCTGACCGACCTGGAGCGACTGCTGCGGCCGCCGACCGCGGGTGAGCGGATGGCGTATTTCAGTTCGCCGGATCGGCGCCCGGGGACGGACGGGTGGGACGTGCTGGCGGAAATGGACGGTCCCGGAGCGATCCTGCGGCTGTGGGTGAGCGAGGCACGGGGGCAGGTGCGCTTCGTACTCGATGGCGACGTGGCCCTCGAAACCTCCTTCGAAGGCCTGTTGGGGGGGCGGCGGGCCCCGTGGGAGGCCCCGTTGGTCGGAGGGGGGCGGTGGGGCGTCTTTCCCGTCCCGTTTGGACGCAGCGCGCGCCTCGAAGCGAAAGAGGGGCCGGCCGCGTATCACGTCGGCGCCCTGCGCTTCGCGCCGGAGACCCAAGTCGCCCGCTTCGGCTGGCCGCCGAACGAAGCGACTCGGCAGGCCCTGGAAGAGGCCAAACGCGCACTGACCGGCGGCTTGTCGGACAAACAGATCGAAGGCGGGCAGCGGCTGCTGCCGGTTGCAGCGGCGGACGAGATCGGGCCGAAACAAGCGCTGGCGCAGGCGTTGTCCGGCGCGGGGACCGTGCGGGCGTTGTACGTGGCGTTGACCGACGCGACGGACCCGCAGGAACCCGGCGCCTTGCACCAGTGTCAGTTGCGCGTGACCGTCGACGGCGAGGCGACCCCGAGCGTGGACGCGCCGCTGCTGGACTTCTTCGGCGTGGGTTTCGACCTGCTGCCGTTCAACAGCCTGATGGTCGGGACGGACAAGGCGCTGCCGGTGCCGCTGCCGGAACGGCCGCGTGGGCAAGACCGGTACATGTACTGCTTGTGGCCGATGCCATACCGGGACGGTCTGCGGATTGAGATCGAGAACCGCAACGCCTCGACGCGGAAGATCGGGCTGATGCTGTACCTGCGGGTGGATACGCGACCGCCGGCGGCCGACGCGCTCCGGTTTCACGCCCGTTACGCGGAGGTCCGGCGTTGCCGCGACGCGCAATACTCGATTCTTGATGTTGGCGGTGCGGGGCGCTTCGTCGGCTGCGTGCTGAATGTCTCAGGCTCACGCCGGGAGTGGTGGGGAGGCGGGGCCTGGCAGGCATGGGTCGATGGGGCGCCACAGCCGCTCGCCGTGGCGACTGGGGCCGATGCCTACGTCGGCGACGCGGGCGGCTGGCGCCCGTGGACCGGGGCCTTGTTCGGCGTGACCCGTGGCGAGCCGGCGCGTATGCAGTCGGCCTACCGCTGGCACGTTGCGGATGACGTACCGTTCCACAAGGCGTTTCGGCTGACCCTCGAGAACACACAGGCGGATGTGGGGGGCCTACACTTCGGCAGTGTCGCGTACTGGTATGCGGCGGGCGAGGGGCCCAAGCCCCCGAGTTGACGGGTGGGTCGGCGGACCGTATCGTCTGCCGCACTTCGGGGGCCCGGCGGCGGCTCGGCGGGGCCGCAAGTGAGGCGGTCGCATGTCCGTGCAACAGTGGTCCGAGACGGTGCTTTTGGGCGAGCTGGGTGATGACCCGCAGTTCACCGATGACGTGGGTGCGATCATCGAGCAGTGCACCAAGGACCCACGCCACGACGTGCTGCTCAACCTCGGCCAGGTCAGCTACCTGAACTCCTCCAACATTGCCCAGCTCCTCAAGCTGCGCAAACTCGTCACGCTCACCAACCAGCGGCGGATGAAGCTGGCGGGTGTGAACACCCAGGTATGGGGCGTCTTTCTGGTGACCGGCCTGGACCGCATCTTCGAGTTCGTCGATGACGTGCCCAGCGGCCTGGCAAGCCTTCAAATGGGGGCGTAGGGGCCTGCGCCGAGCGGCACGCGGCGACGGGCCCGTCGGCTCGCGTTCCAAGCGGGTACTCGCCTTCACGCAACGCGGGAGGGCGCAGCGGTCTCCTGCGGCGACCCGGCCGGCCTGCCGGGCCGCGGCCCGCCGGGAGGCTCGCCCTCCTGTCCGGTGCCCCAGTCCCGCGATATCCGCACACCGCCCTTACAAGCGGGGGCCGTTGTTCTGAGCCACGTGATTTCCCGTGCCGCAAAGGTCGCACGCCCGCGTCGCTGGGGGCACCCCGTTGGGCTATACTGCCGGGTTCCTGAACACCGTGCGGCGGCGGACTCGGCGCGGCGGACGCGCCGGGGTTCGCCGGAGCCCCACCGTTTGATAGCGAGGCTGCACCGATGGAAGTCGTGCTGGACGGGAACTCCCTCTCAATCGAGCAGATCGTCGCCGTGGCGCGCCATGCCGCCCGCGTGGCCGTCGCCCCCCAGGCCCGCGAGAAGGCCCAACGCTCCCGCGACTTCCTCGAAAAGTGCGTCCGCGACAACATCGCCATCTACGGCGTCACGACCGGCATCGGCGAGCTGGCCCGCGTGCGCATCTCGCCCGAGCAGAGCGCTGAACTCAGCCGCCGCATCATCTACAGCCACTCCGCCGGCACCGGCGATTTCTTCCCGCCCGATGTCGTCCGGGCGGCGATGCTGTGCCGGGCGAATGTGCTGGCGAAGGGCTACTCGGGTGTGCGGCTGTGCCTGATCGACACCGTACTCGACATGATCAACAAGGGGGTGATCCCGGCGATCAACGAGAAGGGGTCGCTGGGCGTGTCGGGCGACCTGTCGCCGATGTCGCAGTTCGCCGAGGTGGCGCTCGGCGAAGGCCGCGCCTTCTACAACGGCGAGCTGATGTCCGGGGCGGAGGCGATGCGGCGGGCCGGCGTGAAACCAACCGACGTAACGTTCAAGGAGGGGCTGGGGCTCATCAACGGCTCACAGATGATGACCGCCGGCGCGGCCCTGCTCGTCTACGACGCCGAGCGCGTGCTTAAAAACGCGATGATCGCATCGGCGATGACGCTGGACGCGCTGCGGGCCGTGGAGCGGGCGTTTCATCCGATGATCCACCGGCAGCGGCCGTTCGGCGGGCAGAACGCCGTCGCGGCCAATCTACTGCGCCTGTTCGAGGGCAGCCAGATCATGGCCGACAAGACCGGCAAGGTGCAGGACGGCTACAGCATGCGCTGCACCCCGCAGGCCCTCGGCCCCTCCCTCGACACCCTCGAACACGTCCGCCAGGTGGTCAACATCGAGGTGAACGCAGCGGCGGACAACCCACTGTTCTATGGCGACGAGGGCCAGTACTTCGCGGCGGGCAACTTCCACGGCCAGCCGGTCGGCATGGCGGTCGATTTCCTGTGCATCGCCCTCTCCGAATCGGCCAACCTCTCCGAGCGGCACACCAACCGGCTGCTCAACCCCGTGCTATCCGGCCTGCCCGACTTCCTCATCGAGGGCAACGGCCTCAACAGCGGGTTGATGGTCGCGCAGTACACCGCCGCGGCGCTCGTCTCGGAGAACAAGGTCCTGTCGCACCCGGCGAGCGTGGATTCGATCAGCGTGTCGGCCGACCAGGAGGACCACGTCAGCATGGGGCCGATCGCCGTCCGCAAGTGCGGCGAAATCCTGCGGAACGTGCGGGCCGTGCTGGCGATCGAGATGATGGCGGCGGCCCAGGCGATGGACTTCTACCCGGGCAAGAAGCCGGGCCGCGGCACGCGCGTCGCGTACGAGTTGATCCGCGAGAAGGTCCCGTTCATGAAGGACGACCGGGTGATGTACCCGGACATCGAGGCGATCCGGCAACTCATCGCGTCGAACACAATCCTCGACGCGGTGGAGCGCGAGATCGGCCCGCTGTACCTGGCCCGCGACATGAAAGACCTGCCGCGGCCGAATGTGCCGTGCTGACGGGCGGCAGCATGTGGCTCAATCGCCGTTCGCGTGCTCGAACGGCGGCCGGGCGATGAGCAGGGGGCGGCGCTGGGCGACGTTGAGGAGCAGTCCCAGGGCGATGAAGTTGGCCCACAGGCTGCTGCCGCCGGCGCTGACAAAGGGCAGGGTCATGCCGGTGATGGGGGCCAGGCCGATGGTCATGCAGATGTTGAGCAGGGCCTGGGCGACGATCATCACCACCACGCCGACCGCCAGCAGCCGTCCGAAGGGGTCGTTGGTCAGCGTGGCCACCTCCAGACCGAACAGGACGATCAGGGCGTACGCCAGGATCACAAGGACGGCGCCGACGAACCCCCACTGGTGGCCGATGATGGCGAAGATGAAGTCGTTGTGCTCTTCGGGCAGCAGGTCTTCGTACTGCACGAAGATGCCCGTCCCGTAGCCGGTCCCCGTCCAGCCGCCGGTGCCCAGGGCGATCTTGGATTGCCGCAGTTGGTAGCCTTCGTCCTGCTGCCAGGCCTCGTCAGCCGTGCCCTGGCGGAAGAGCACCTGAATCCGGGCCCGCTGGTAGTCCTTCATGCCGTAGAGGTAGAATAGCGGTAGCGTAGCGCCGCCCAGGACAATCACCAGCAACAGGTGCCGCAGCCGGGCCCCGGCCACGAACAGCATGGCGAACAACACGGGCAGCAGCATCAGCAGCGTCCCTAGGTCGGGCTGAAACAGAATCAGGACCATCGGCAGCAGCGTGAGCAGCAGCGGGGGAATCAATCCCCCCAGCCGGCGGTAGGAGTGCCGGAAACGCAGGTAACGGGCCAGGGCGAGGATGAGGGCAACCTTCATGAACTCGGAGGGCTGGATGCCGACCGGCCCCGCGCGGATCCAGCGCCGGGTGGCGCGCGACACGGGCACCAGCGGCACATCGACGAACCGGTCCAGCACCAGCAGCGCGAGCAGCACGATGGCGAGCCCGTACAACGGATAGGCGTACCAGCCGATCTTCTGATAACTCGGCCACAAGACCAGCCCCATCAGCAGCACGCCGGTGAGCAGGTACAGCGCTTGCCGCACCGTCAGCGGGCCGAGGGCGTAGTACAACCGCAGGCCGCCGCCGAGATCCGATGGAGGGGTGTCCGACGCCGGCGGAGGGGCCGACCTCTGGTCGGCCGCTCCCGGCGCGCCGGAAGACGACAGCCCGCGATCGGTGGCGTGCAGACACGCCAGCCCGACCGCCGACAGGAAGAGCACCGGCAACGCCAGGCTCCAGCCGAGTCGGGTCAATCTGAGGAAGGGGGGGCTCACCGGCGGTCACGCTCCTGGGGCTGTTCCCCGTTCCCCGTTCCCTGTTCCCTGCTCCCCGCTCCCCGTTCCTCCACCAGGTACTCGGCAATCGCCTTGGCCACCGGCCCGGCGACGGCACCGCCGCTGCCGCCGAACTCGACGAGCACGCTGAGGGCGTAGACGCGGCCGGCGGGGCGGTGTCCGCGGGGCGTGGAGGTGGGCTGGGTGAAGCCGATGAACCAGGCGTGGGCCGGCACAGTCTCGCCCGCGAGCAGCACGGGGAAACGCTCGTTCGCGTGCCGGGCGACGATCTCGGGCTTGGGATCGTCAAAGAGCGCCAGGGCTTCGGGCTTTGACGCGGCGACGACTTCCTCGCGCCGACCGTCGGGCCACTCACAGGTGAAGCGCCAGTTGATGACCCGCTGCACCGTCTGGGCGGACCCCGTCTTGCCGCACAGCTCGTAGTCGCGGCTGGCCAGCGGCGCCCAGCGGTGGGCGGTGCCGCCCGGTTCGTTGACCACCCGCCACATGCCGCGCCGCAGCACTTGCAGGTGGGCTTCGTCGAACGACTGCGGCGGGGCGGGCGGGGCGCCGAAAGCGTGCCCCGTGTCGTCGTAGGCGAGGCGTACGGGGGCCCAGTAACCACCGGCGATGGTCGCCGCGACGTTAGCGGCCTGGAGCGGGGTGGTGGTGACCTCGCCCTGTCCGATGGCGTAGTTCCAGGCGTCGGCGTTCTGGTGGTGGCGCGGGGCCGGGCGGCGCGGGTCGCTGAGCCACGCTTCGGTGGGCACGATGCCTTCGGTCTCCTCGATCAGGCCGGTACCTTGGGTGCGGCCGAGGCCGAAGCGGGTGAACCACTCGCACAACCGCTCCGCACCCAAACGCTCGCCGACGCGGAAGAAGTAGATGTTGCACGAGTTCCGCACCGCGCTTTCCCCATCCTGCCCGGCCGGGTTGTCCGTCATGTCGTGCGTTATGCCGGGGTTGAGGTTGTAGATCCAGCAGCGGAAGCGGTCGGGCTGGTTCGGCAGCAGGTAGCCGGTGCAGTGAAAGTGCGTCTGCGGCGTGATCACGCCCTCGCTCAGGCCGCCGATCAGCGTGATCGCCTTGCAGATCGACCCCGGGGCGTACTGGGCCTGCACGGCGCGGAAGCTCAGGGGCAGGTGGCGCGCGTCGGCGCGCAGCCGGTCGTACTCGTCGTTGAAACGCTCATAGTTGTAGATCGGGTAACTGGCCAGCGCGAGCACCTCGCGCGTGGCCACATCGATGACGACGGCCGCCGCCCCGGCGCGGACCTCGGGCCGCAGCTCGTTGACCGCTTTTTCCAGCAGCGCCAGGACACGCCGCTGGAGCTCCATGTCAATCGTGAGATGGACGTCGTGGCCAGCGACGGGGTCGGTCCGTTCGCGCTCGCGCCACCCGTAGTCCAGGATGATGCGGCCCCGCCGGCCGCGGAGGGCCACTTCGCCCACGTATTCGATGCCGCTCAGGCCGCACAGGTCGCCCGGCCGCAGGCCGCCCAGCTCGTCGCCGCGCAGTGGGTCCGCCGCGATCCGCTCGGGGCTGGCGGCCCCGAGTCGCCCGAGCAGGTGAACGGCGGCGTCGGTGTCGAGCGCCACCCGCCGCGACCCCGGCACGACGCGGAGCCACGGGTACCGTTCCAGTTCCAGCGCGATGGCCAGGGCGGTTTCGTGGGGGACGTTCTCGATCACGGGCAGCAGTTGATACTCCTCGCGGACCGGCTGCTGGGCGGCGGCCCGCCAGCGGCTGACGCGGACCCGCACGCGGTCGGCCCGTTGCTCCAGCTCCGCGCGCGGCAGGTTCGTCAGGGCGGCCAGTCGGCCCCACATGCTCTCGATCTGGTCGGGGAGCTGTCCGGCGATGTCCCGCAGCTTGGCGTCAGCCGCGTAGTCGCCCCGTTCGCGCAGGGCCCGCGCCGCCTGCAGCAGGTAATCCTCACGCAGCGCCAGCGCCCCGTAGTGGACGCTCACGTCGTAGCCCGGCTCGTCGCGGACCAGGACCACCCCGTGCCGGTCGCGGATCGCGCCGCGCCGCGCCGGAATGTACTCCGGCCGGCGGGTGAGGATGCGCTCGGCCAACGCCTGGTAGTGGGCCGCCTCAGCGATCTGAATCTGGGCCAGCCGCGCGACAATGACCAGCGTCATGAGGCTGAGAAACACCCAGAACCAGGTGAGGCGCTTCTGAAACATGACGTCCTTGTCAATCGGCCGAGCGGCCGCGCCGCCACTATCCCGCACTTCGCGCGGAGACACAAGCACGCGACGCCCGCATCGTGGAACGCAAGAAGCCCGGTCAGCGGAAGGCCCGCCGCCGCTTCCAGTTCTCGAAACGTTAGCAGGTGTCGGACAGCTCTCCTCCCTTTCAGGGAGGTGCAGGAGTTCCTGCGCGGGATCCGACGGTAGCCCCGGCATGCGCCGGCAACTCCCCTCCCTCTCAGGGAGAGGCTGGGGGAGGGTTGCGGCCTCCGACTGGAATCGGGCTCGCGGCTGGCCAGCCCCCGCCGCCCCGCCCGCGAGGGTCAGCGCACGTACACCGGCAACTCGACGCTGTTCGCCTCGCTGTTCGGCGCGGCGGATACGACGACGGCCCCCACGATCATCGTCGCTTCAGCGAGCCAGGGACCGAACTCCAAGTCGACTTGCCAGCAGCCCGCATCGGCGACGTGACGAACGCTCCTCACAGCGCCCGGCACGCCGCGAATCTCCGCGGTTACCTGCTTTGGCGTTGCGCCCGGCGTCGGCCGGACCTCGATCGTGCGCCGGATTGTGCCGGGTTCGCTTTTGCGATCGAGGTCCAGCCGCGCCGGTCGACACTCCAGCGGCGCAGAGAGGTCGGTCTGCGCCCCGCTCAGCGGACCGCTGAGCACGATCGGCGTGGCCGACACCAGCAGCACCGCCCCGGACCACCGCGATTCCCACTCCGGCGCGACCTCGCGCTCGTACGTCTCCTCCCCGACGATCCGGAGTGCGTCTCCGATCCGCAGCACCGCGGAGAAGTGCTCCTCGCTCGTCCGGCCAGCCCGTTCCACCGCCCTCAGGTGGACCACCGCGGTACGAATCGACAGGTCCGCCATGACTTTCCGTAGGGCGACGGCCCCGTTGCGCACACGGAGGGCCTGGGCCTGGGCGCCGCAGTCGCGGGCCAACTGCCACAGCCGGGCCAGGTCGATCGCGTCGAGGGCCGAGGTCAGGCCCGACTTGCGGACGAAGTCGGCGTAGCTCACCTGCACCCCGTTGAGGTCGAGGCACAGATACAGCGCGTCGGTGCCGCAACCCGAGGTGTAACGGGCGGGGATCAAGGGCCGGCCGCCCAGGGCTGGGAAAGCGCCTTCGTCCCCGAGCGCCGGGAAGCATGTGACCAGAACGCCGACGCTGCAAAACGTGCAGAGAGCTGCCGGTTGCCTCATGACTCGCCTCATCGGTCGCGACCCGTGCCGCCACCGCCGTGGCGCGCGGCCGCTTCGATCCGGGGAGATCATCACCCTCCCCCAACCCCTCCCTGAAAGGGAGGGGAGTGTGCGAACAGTTCCTCATCTCACGCCGGGCCGCGGTCCGCGCCGAGCCAGCTTCCACAGACCAATCCCCAGCGCTGCCACACACCCCGCCGAGATCGCCACCACCGTGGCCGTCGTGGCCGGCGAGCGGCGCTCGGCCGTCTCGGCCGGCGGCGGCACCGCATCGTCGCGTGGCGACGCCACGGCCTCCGGCAGCGGCGCCGGCCCGGCCGGCCGCGTCGTCGCCGGGCGCGTGGAGGTTGGCCGGGTCGTGGCCGGCCGCGACTCCGGCGGCAGCGGCGCCGACTTCCCGGGCTCCGGCGTCTTGTCGTGGTCCGTCGGCTCCACGGCCCGCCGCGTGGCCGTCGGCCCCAACTCGCGTGCCGTGGACGCAATGGTGGGAGCCACCGGCTGGTTGGCCGCACTTGCGGACGCTTCTGCGGCGGGTTCCGCCGGAGCGGGTGCAGCCGTGGCACTCGCCCGCGCCGCGGCCTCGGCGGCCTCTTCCTCTTTCTCGCGGGCTATTGCCAAAGCGACTTTCAAGTGCAAGGGAATATCGTCGTACAGATACTCCTCGCCCGTCTCGAGATCGACCACCTGAGCGCCCTTTCGGACATCCAGTGCCTCCCACGTGAAAACCTGGGGATCGATAGGCTCATTGACGCGGATTGACTCCGGGGCAGCCTCGTAGAACAACTCGACATCGACAACGCCGTCAGGGCCGTAGTCGACGACCTCCCCGTGGGCCAGCACCCATGCCCCACCGGCGTTCGCGTAGTCGAACCGGCCGCTGGAAACGATGCGCCCACCCTGGTGGAGGACATAGCTCAGTATGTTCCCTCCCTTGTTCAGATCGGCGACGATTTCACCAGATTCCGTCCCATTCTCGCTGATCGTCCGCACTCGGTACTGCCCCCCATCCAGGGGGACGGCCTCCAACAACCGGGGAGCGTCCGGACTGCCGCGATCCAATAGGGCCGCCCACTGATCGACGAGCTCGGCCATCGTCCACCCAAAGCACACCTTGTTCATTGCCAGACGCATTTCGAGCGCCCTGTTGACTTGCGCGTGTTGATTGTAATGGCCAATCGACACCCGATTGGACTCAACCATGTACCAATACCTGGCGGCCGGAGTCACGATTCGTCGCTCGGTGCTCTGCGGAGTCCCGTGCTTGCGCTTCAGTTCAGCCAGCCCTCCTTCTCGCTCCAGTTTCGCGTAACTGGTGATGTGCTCGCCCGCCGGCAGGGAGTAGTTGACCTCGCCCAGCTCATTGACCGTTCGATCCGTCACCACATCGAAGCGACAGTGGACGGCGTCTTTCCATATGGCAAACTGCTGCGTGCGAGAATGGTACATCTGTTTGGCAATGGGATCCCACTGGTTCTCAAGGCGCCGGCCGGCCATGACCACCGTTCCAGAGACCTGGAGTGATCCGATGCGCGCCGAGTTCTCCCGGCACGCGGCCGCAATGGCGGCCACCTCGTCCGGAATCGGACCGGCCAGCTCTTGAGCATTTCCGCGCGCGGAGCCCAGCAGCGCCACCACAACCAGCGCGGCGCGCACCGCCCTCACACATGCCTGAGGCGAGCACCCGAATGCCATTGCGGCTCCCTATCCACGACCGTGCATCCGGAGCGGGCCGCCACGCGCCGGCCGCCCACACTGCACGAATCCGTCACGGTCACTCCATCGCCAAGCGGGGGCCCATCCAATGGTCTACTCCGTTCCCTGCCCGGATTGTGGGTCCGGCGCGGTGTAATCGCACGTGGAGCTGTCCATCTTTGACGTCCCTCCACCCGTCGCAGCAGCCCTGCAACCGCCGTAACGCCACTCGCAGGGGGACCAAGTATAGCACAGCACCTCCCCCGCGGACGTGCATATGCCTCCCCCGGGCCTCCAATCGGAGCAGTAGGTCGGCTTGTTCAGCGAGTACTCGCGCTGAACGGCTGCCGCGCAGGCGTTCGGGTTCAGGACATCGGAGCAAAGAAAGTCCGTACCGAAGCACCCGTTGTACGTACTAGTGGTTGTGCAACCCCAGGGAGAACCCTGCGTGCCGCAGAACGCGGCAGCCTCTTCCATGGTGAGGACGGCAAAGTCGGCATCGTCGTCGCCTGCCAACATCGCGAGGGACAGGGCAAGGGCACCCGCCAGCGCGACGACGGCCAACGGGGCGAAAGACACTGCGGCGACCCTACACGCTCTCAGGACCGGCCTCCCACAAAGGTTGACTTGGTTTCCCATGGAAACCCTCCGGTTCAAGTACGAACCACGACTTATGGGATGCAAGCGGCTGCGCACACGACGGCGCCGGAAGGCGGGGGGTGGGGTGGTGGAAGTATTTGTCCTGAAAGAGCTTACGATCGACGCCCACGATGCACGATTTCCTGCATTACTCCACGTTTTTCTTCAACGTCCGATAACCGCCTATTCAGTGCTCCTCTGCGCTTCGGCCAGACGTGGAACCGCGTCCCTGACGCACCAATCAGTCTTCACAAAGCGGGCCGGCGTAGCCGGATTTCCTGGCCGGAGAGCTTGCCGAGAACATCTCTCGCCAAGCCTGAACTCGCCGGCGCCCGCAAGACCGTCGGCGAGATGCACGGCGCGCCTTGGAGACCCTCCGCGGCGCGCCGCCGGCCGTTGTGTGGCACGCCACTGGACGGCCCGCTACAGTGCCCCCACGCCTCGGCGGTGAGCGAGATGACAGGGCGTGTAGCATGAGCCAGGAAGCGACACCCGGCAGCGCTGCGACCTCCGCGGGGCCCCCGCCCGTTGCCGGGCCGCTTGCGCGCATCCGCCCCGCGACGGCGTGGCTGTTCGAGGTGTCGTGGGAGGTGTGCAGCCAGGCCGGGGGCATCTACACCGTGCTGCGCAGCAAGGCGCCAATCATGGTGCGGCGGTGGGGGGCGGCGTACTGCCTGATCGGGCCGTACCGGGAGGCGTCGGCCAAGATCGAGTTGGAGCCGCAGGTTCCTGTCGGGCCGCTCCGGGACGTGCTGAGCACGCTGGAGGGCCGCGGCCTGCGGTTCCATTTCGGGCGCTGGCTGATCACCGGCCGCCCGCAGGTGTTGCTGGTGGACACCGGCGCCGTCCTCCCGCGATTGGCCGAGATTAAGTACTTCTTGTGGAAGGACAACGGCATCAGCTCGCCCCCGGGCGATCACGAGTTTGACGAGATCGTGGGCTTTGGCAGCGTGGTGGCGGAGTTGCTGGCGGCGTTGCGCACGCGGTGTCCCGACGTGGCCCTGCTGGCCCACTTTCACGAGTGGCAGGGGGCGGCGGCGCTGCCGATTCTGCGTCACCGGCAGCTTCCGGTGGCGACGGTGTTCACGACGCACGCGACGCTGGTAGGGCGCAGCCTGTGCTCGGCCGACGCCAACCTGTATGACCACCTGCCGGGCATCGACGCCGGCGCCGTGGCCGTGCAGCACGGCTTCGGGCACCGGCACGCGCTAGAAGGGGCGGCGGCCCAGGCGGCCGACGTGTTCACGACGGTGTCGGGCATCACGGCGTTGGAGGCGGAGCGGTTCCTGGGCCGAAGGGCGGAGGTGCTGCTGCCCAACGGGCTGCGGGTGGAGCGTTTCGCCGCCCCGCACGAGTTTCAGGTCCTGCACCGGGCGGCCAAGGAGCGGATTCACGAGTTCGTGATGGGGCATTTCTTCCCCAGCTACACGTTCGACCTCGAGCGCACGCTGTACGTGTTCACCGCCGGCCGTTACGAGTACCGCAACAAGGGGCTCGACATTTTCATCGAGGCCCTGTACGAGCTGAACCGGCGTTTGCAGGCCGAGGGGTCGAGCGCCACCGTGGTGGCCTTCATCGTGACCCGGGCCGCCTACCGGGCGCTCAATGTCGAAACGCTCAACCGCCAGGCGATGTTCAACGAGCTGCGCGAGACGTGCGAGGCCGTCCGCGAGGAGATGGGCCGTCGGCTGTTCCAGGCCGTGGCCGCCGGCCGTTTGCCGCGCTTGGACGAGCTGTTGGATGAGTCGAGCACGGTGCGGCTGAAGCGGATTCTGCACGCGTGGCGAAGCGGGCCGCTGCCGACGATCGTAACGCACGATCTGGTCAACGACGCGCACGACCCGGTGCTGTGCCACCTCCGTCACCGGGGCCTGTGGAACCGGCCGGAAGACCGGGTCAAGGTCGTGTTTCACCCCGAGTTCGTGTCGGCCACCAGCCCGCTGCTCGGCATGGACTACGACGATTTCGTGCGCGGCTGCCACCTCGGCGTGTTTCCGTCGTACTACGAGCCCTGGGGCTACACCCCGATGGAGTGCGTCGTTCGCGGTATTCCCGCCGTCACGAGCGACCTGAGCGGCTTCGGCGACTATGTGATGCAGAAGTTCCCCGAGCACGACAGCCAGGGGCTATTCGTCGCGCGGCGGCGCGGCGTGAGCCCTCAGGCGACGATCGGGCAGGTGGCGGCGTGGCTGCACGCGCTGACCGGGATGTCGCGCCGCGAGCGGATCGCCCTGCGCAACCGCGTGGAGAGCTACGCCGGGCACTTTGATTGGAACGAGCTGGCCACCCACTACGTGACCGCCCACAAGCTCGCGCTGGCGAAGGTCCATCCCGGGGTGGACTTGGTGCCGACCGATCCCGAGGCCGATGGTCCGGCGCGCGAGACGCCGGAGGCCGGGGTGCGGACCCCGGCGCGGCGGCGCCGCCGCGCGCGGAGTTGAACGGCGGGCCGCGACGCACGACGCGAAGGAGGCCGCGGCTTGCCCGCCAGGGCGCCGCGACCTACGATGTCCGTATTACGGCAGCGGGAGCTGAGGCCCGAACGGGAGACCCTGCATGAGTGGTCGTTGTGGCGCGTCGTGGATATGGCTCGTCGGCGTGGCGACGGCGACCGTGGCCTTCGGCGAGATCGTGATCTTGCGTGACGGCCAGAAGATCAACGCACCGGTGCTGCGCGAGAACGCGGAGCGCGTCATCCTCGACCTGGGTTATGATGTGCTGTCGATCCCGCGGCGGCAGGTGCTGGAAATCCAGAAGGACGAGGCGGAGACGGCCCCCGCGGCCGGCCGCATCGTGGCCACGGAGAACCTGTACAGCACCGCCGACCTGCCGCCGCAGAGCGTCAAGCAACTGACCGAGCGCTTTGGGGAGGGCGTGGCGCTGGTATCTTCGCCCAGCGGGCTGGGCAGCGGGTTCTTCGTCAGCGTGCAGGGCCACCTGATCACAAACTTCCACGTCATCGAAGGCGAGCGCCGACTCGCCGTCACCGTCTTTCGCCGCGCGGGCGACGAGTTCCGCCGCGAGAAGTTCGAGGACGTGGACATCGTCGCCACCAACCCGTTTCTGGACCTGGCGCTGCTGAAGGTGAGCCTGCCGGCCGCGTACACGCCGGTCATCACGTATTTGTCGGCAACGGACGACCTGCGGGACGGGGACCCGGTTTTCGCGGTCGGCAACCCGCTGGGCCTGGAGCGCAGCGTGTCGGAGGGCATCGTCAGCCGCCGTAACCGCGCGGAAAGCGGGCTGGCCTACATTCAGACCACGGCCCAGATCAACCCGGGCAACTCCGGCGGGCCGCTGTTCAACGTGCATGGCGAAGTGGTGGGCGTCATCAACATGAAGATCATGGGCGGCGAAGGGCTGGGGTTTGCGATCCCCACGCGGTATGTAATTGACTTCCTTCGCAACCGCGAGGCCTTCGCCTACAACGCGGAGAGCTCCGAGGCCGGCTACCGCTACCTCCAGCCGCCGGCCCGCGGGAACCCCGAGCCCCCGCCCTTGCGGCGGCGTGACGAGACCCCGAACTAGACCATCAACCCAGCAGAAAGGGCATGAACCATGCGAAGCGTCGTGAGCGGCCTGGCCGGCCTGTTGGTACTGTGGATGAGCCCCGTGATTCTGGCCCAGGCGCGGGCCCCGGACCGCCCCGCGCAGACGCAGACCCAGGAGCCCAAGGCCGAAGGCCCCAAGCGTGTGCTGGTTGACCCCGCCGAGTGGGCCCCCGTCGACGCACTGGTCTACGTGGGGGTAACGGACGTGGGCGAGACCTGGGACGGGTTCAAGCAGACCAGCGCCTACCAGATGCTCAGCGACCGCGAGGCCACCAAGGGCCTCGCGGAGCTGGACCCCATCGGGACCGCCGTCGAGGAGCTGAAGAAGCGGCTTTCGACCATGCTGGAGGTGCCGGCGGAACAACTGAAGAACCCCTTCGCCGGCCCGCTCGTTTTCTATCTCACCAGCGCCCCGGGCGGCAAGCCGGAAGACGTGGAGCCCGGCCTGATCGCCGGCGTCGGCGACCGTGAGGTGCTCAAGAAGTACTACGAAACCGCCGTCAACAAGCTCAAAGAGCAGGGGCGGCATGAAGCGATTCCGGCGGAAGGGACGACGATCGACACCTTCACGCGCGACGCGGACAAGTCCGGGAAGGACGAGAAGACCGACGAGTCCGAGGACGACGGCGAAGAGGGGCCGCCGACTTCTCCCGACGCGATCATGAAGAAGGCGATGGAGGAGCTGTTCGCCGCGGACACGTTGCCGGCCAGCTTCGCCATGTGCCTGGCCGAGGACCGGCTGATCGTCGCGGGGTCGCCGGAGCGGGTGAAGGCAATCCTACGGCAGGAGCGCGGGACGCGCACGCTGGCGGACACGGACGACCACAAGGCCCTGCTGCGGCACCTGAAGCCGACCGGGACCGTGCGCGTGCTGGTCAACCTGCCGCGCATCATCAGCCTGGTCAAAGCCGCCACGTCCGAGTCCGACGCCGAGGACCTGCGCCAAGCGCTGCGGGTGATCGGGGCGGAGAGCCTGAGCAGCGTGGTCGGGCACTTGCGGGTCGGGGCGTCGTCGTACGACTCGAAGTTCGAGTTGCTGTTCCTGATGAGCGGCGAGCGCTCGGGGCTGGCCAAGCTGCTGAGCCTGCCGAACCGGCCCAGCACGCCCCCGGCCACGGTGTCGGCCGACACTTGCATCTACGCCAGTTGCAACGTGCAGGTGTCGCCGCTGCTCGATGAGATCGAGCGCATGATCCGGCAGAACGACGCGGCGGAGGCGGACGCGTTTCGCGCCGCGATGCAGGTGGAACTGCCCGACGGCACGAAGGTCGATTGGCGCAAGGACTTCCTCGATCACCTGCAAGCGCCGCTGACGGTCACACTGGCGCTGACCAAACCGCTGGCGGCGAATTGTGCCCGCCTGCTGATCGGCCTGGGCCACCGGGACCAGGGCGCGCTCGTACGCGTCCTCAGCAACGCGGCCGTGACGCAAGTCCCGCTGGCGGCCCGCGAGCTGCGCGGCGCGCAGGTCTTTGACGTGCCGCCCATGCCGCCCTTCCTGCCGCCCGGCCTCACGCTGGCCGCCACCACGGACCGCCTGCTCCTGGGCAACCAGCCCGCGGTCGAAGCGGCCGTCGGTGGGGCCGCCACCGAGCCCCTGGGCGAGACCGAAGGTTGGAAGCGCGTGGCCCGGTTCGTCCCGGAGGAATCGTGGCTGACCGTGTACGTGGACAATCGCAAGCTGCTCGAGGCGGTGATCGAGCTGAGCAAGAAGCGCGAGGAGCTGATGGCCGCCGGGCCCAGCGACTTCAGCAGCCTGATCCTGTTCGGTCTGATGGAGAGCATGGGCCAGGGACTGGGCGAGGCGGGCGGAAAGAGCTCGGAGAAGCTGCTGCGCTACAGCTCGCAGGCGGTCTACACGATCTCGACCACCCCCGAGGGTGTGCAGCTCACCGCCGTCCAACTCCGGCCCGAGTCGAATTAGATGGGCACTCGCGATCGTACAACACGGGCGGGCGATCCCGGCGCGCCGGGACTGCCGAGCCGCGGCTCGCCGGGAGGCTCGCCCTCCGGCCCGGTATCCTGAGACACCGAGGCGGCCTTCACCCCCCTCCGTGTCAGGGAGGGGTTGGGGGAGGGCCGAAGTCGACGGCTCGGACGTGGCTCCAGGGTTCCCAGACCGCGCGTCGCCGTACGTGGCGCTGCCCGCCTCGGCAGGTCCGGAAGCCGGCCCTGCCCTGGCCTGCGGCCACGCTCCGGCACGAACCGGCCGGCGGAGGCAAGACGATGTTGACGAACACGAATCGGCCCTCGGCGGCCCGCGAGTGGCTTGTGTCCTTGATGTCTTACGCCGTCGTGGTGGCCCCGTTCGGCTGCCAGCTTCAGGCCCCGTGGCTTAGCGAGGGCAACCTGACCACCTCGTCGCCCGGCCTGTTCCTCAACTCGGACACGTCCGCCCCGTTGGTCGCTGCCGGCCGCAGCCCCGCCGGCGATACGTTCTACGTCTTCGGCACCCGCCAGGACGACGGGGCCATCGCCGAGGTCGACTCGGTCCTCATCGAGACGGCGGGCGGGCAGCGCTCATTTGTCGTGTTCGAGCTGGGCCGACCGGTCTACGTGCAGGGACCAGATGGCAGCTACGTCCAGATCACCTACGCTGAAGTCTCGCCGCAACGCCTCGCCGCAACCGCGAAGGTCTACGACGCCCGGACCGGCAAATCCGAGACCGTGGCGGCGGAGATCGACTTGCAGGCGGTCGCGGAGGAGGTGGCCGCCGCCGTTGAGCAACTGACCGGCCGCCCGCTCGCGGTCCCCGAGGCCCCGGCGGCGGGCACGGCCAAGGTCCGCGACCGCGCCGGCCTGCTGAGCACCGCGTTGGCCATTGTGCCGTTGTTCCTTCTCGGTCAGGTCATGGTCGTGATTGCCGGGCAGCTCGTGACGCTGCTCTACGACGCCGTGGTCACAGTGGCGCGGGCGGCCGTCTTGGCCGCGTTCACGCCCGTGTTCCTGCTGGCGTCGCTGCTGGGCGAAGTCACCGTCCGGCTCGAAACGGTGCCGCTGCTCGAAGTGCTCATCGAGCTGCCCCTGCGACCGCTGGTAGAGGTGGTCGTTGAATAGCGTGCGATGGGATGTAGATACCCCGCAGCACGCCGCTCACAAGCGCGCCGGAGTTGCGGCCAAGCCTCGACCAATCCAACGGCGAACACCGTGGGCACGCGTGGGTCTGATCAGCGTCTATTGGGCTGCGCTGGCAACGCCCTTGTACGCGCAGCCCTCCGCGGGCACGCCCCGCCCCGAAGCCCTGGAGAAGTTCGTGGCCTACCGGGCCGGCCTGCTGACCGATCAACTGGAGGTTGCCGAGACCGATTACGCCGGCTGGACGGGTGACCAGCCCGGGCGCACTCGCTACAAGACCATCCGGTTTGCCGGGGACCGGCGCGTCATCATTGATCGGGGCGACGAGGAAGGCATCGTCCTCCGGACCACTGAAGGCACGCCGGTGGCCAACTTGGATGCCGGCAGCTCACCGTACTTCCGGTTTGAAGCTCCGGGCGAGGTGTGGAGCCGCTCCGAGAACCCGCTGAGCCTGGTCCGTGTGCGCGAGCGGGCGCCCGAGTTGTGCGCCGACATTCGGACCCTCGGCGCAGCCCCCCTGCCCGTGAGCTTCGACATCCACGACCTGATCTGGCGTGACAACGTCCGCAACCCGGCGGCCAGAACGTACGAGGAGAACGTGCAGGACGGCCTGCACGTCGTGCGGGTCCATGGCAGCCTCGGGACGACGACCTATTGGCTCGACCCCGCGCGCGGCTGGTCGCCGGTACGGGTGCGCAATGACTCTCCCGACGGCAGTTGGGCCGAGGCCCGTTGCGCGCTCGAACTTCTCGATGGGGTCTGGTTCCCCGTCGCGGTGGAGTCCTACCTGAGCCGCTTTGCCGACGGCAAACAGCCGGCCCGCGTAGTGCAAGTCCAAGCGGCCGCGTTCAACCGGCCGGAGCACGCCCTGGAGCTGACGATCGCCGACATCGGCGTGGAAACCGGCATGGTGATGGTCCGCACGGACGCACGCGGCCAGGAAAGCAGTGGGCGCTGGGACGGCACGCGTCTAGCTTCCGCGGAGGAATTCGAGCGGCGCCGGCTCGGAGGCGGACGTGCCGCTGTGGCTGACTCCGCGGACGGCGGTCGAAGCAGCGCGGAATCCGGTCGGCGCGGGGCTTTCCCTCTGGGAGGACTACGTCCGCAAGTTCATCGAGAAGTACCGGCTGGACGCGGCGCAGGAGCAGCAGGCCCTGCGAGCGCTCCGCAGTTGCCAGCAGCAGGCGCACGCGTATCTACGCCGAAAGAAACCGGACTTCGAACGACTTGACCGGCTGCACGCGGCTTCGGGTGCCGATTCAACCACGGCCGGGCCCGACCAGGGACCGGCGAGCCCGGAGTTGCGGCGCCTGCTGATCCCGATCGATGACATCTTCAAGAAGCAGTTGAAGCCGCGGCTCGACATGATCCCCACGCGCCGACAGCGGCTGGCCGTCGATCAAGAGGGGGCTGCGAACGCCGGTCGCCAGCCGCTCACCCGGCCCGCCGCTGGGTTGCCCCATCCATGACGTCCACGCGAGGAGATGGCTCGGTTCGGTCTGCGGAGCGGCCACACCGGCGGCGCCCACGCCGGTGGGCTCACGGCGTGCCGGCGGTCGGGGCGGTGGGCTCGAACACCTGTTCAGCCCGCCGGACGGCGGCGGCGATGAACGGCTCGAACGACGAGATCGTCGCTTTCTCCGCCAGCCGCAGCACGTAATCCGTGGACAGCTTAGCGAACCGCCGCTCGGTCAGCTCGGCCCGAATCTGGTCCTGCACTTCGGCAAAGGTCTTCTCGGCGGCCGGCCGCACCTCCCCGCACTTCACGACATACCACCCCGCCTCCGTCTCGATCGGCTCGCTGACCTGCCCCGCGGTGAACTCAAAGACCTTCTGGCTGACGGCGTCGTAGGGCGGCTGCAAGGGGCGGCCGATAAACCCCCACGACCCGCCCGTATCGGCGTGCAGCCCCAGGGAATACTCGCGGGCCACGTCCTCGAACGGTCGCGCGGCGAGGGCCTCATGGGCCTCCCGCGCCCGGCGCATGGCCTTCAACTTCGCTTGGGACCGCGCCGCACTCGAAGCTCGTGCCCAATTGACCCCCTCGGGCAGGCATTTCTCGAACGGCACCTCAATAATCAGCAGCTCGCGCGTCTCGGGCGTGACGTACCGCCCGTGGTTCCGCCGGTAGTAGCTCAACAAATCGTGCCGGCTCACCTGGACCTGGGGCATCAGCTTTTCGCGCGTGTACTGCCGCACCACCATCGACCGCCCCAGCATGGTGCGCAGTTGGTCCTTCGTCAGGTCGTGGCGACGGAGCAGGGCGTCCATCCGCGCCTGGCTCCCCGCGCATTCCATCACGCGGTAGTTCTCCAGCTCCTTGTCGAGGGCGGCATCCAGGGCCTTGCGGTGCTCTTCCGAGAGCTGGGCCACCGCCTCGGCATAGATGAGCCGCGTCCCCAGCTCCTCCTGTGTGGCCCGCCGGATCGCCCGTCGCGCCTCCTCTCGGAACCCCGCCGCCGTCCGCGTCCGCCGCAACTCCTCCAGCGTCTGTCGCAGCGGAAACAGCACCTCCGGCACGGTCAGGATCGTGTCGTTGACGACGAGAATATCGGCCTGTATGGCCCCCGGCGTGGGCAGCAGCGGCGGCGTGCGCGCGGACCGCGGGGTCCGATCAACCGGCGGCGTCGCGGGCAAGCTGGTCGGGACGACCTCGCCCGCTTCAATCCGCGCCGCCCGGGCCGCGGCCAACTCCCCTTCGGTCTTGAGCTGCGGCCGCCGGGCGTCCGGTGGGGTGGTCGGCTCCGCGGGTTGCCGGCAACCCACGGTCAAGCCGGCCGCCAACAGACACAGCGCCCCACATAGGCCATTCGCTCGAAACATGTGTGCCATAATACTGCATGGGCTGCCAGCTCCCAAGCACGGCGACCCCGTGCATGCCGGCCCGCCGTAACAACCTCTGGAAGCACCCCCCCGTATCCTGCTACATTACAGGCGGGCCCCGCGGCCGCGGGTTGCCCCGGGGGGCATGGACAATGGCAGACTGGCACCGGCCCGCCTGAGGTTAGTTCGCCACGAGGAGCCGTGCATGCAGGACATCATCTACCTCGACAACGCCGCCACCAGCTTCCCTAAGCCTGACGCCGTTCACAACGCGGTGCGCGACTTCTACCGCAGCTACGGCGTCAACCCGGGCCGTACCGGGTGCGATTTGGCGCTGCACGCCGAGGAGATGATCCACAGCACGCGCAAGCGGCTGTCGGCCTTCTTCAATCGGAGCCTGGTGGCCGCCGGCAAGCCGAAGGACCCCAACCGGCTGGTGTTCACGCTGAACGCCACGATGAGCCTGAACCTGATCATCAACGGAATGATCGGCCCCGGCGACCACGTCGTGACGACGATGGTGGAGCACAACTCCGTGATCCGCCCCGTCAACCACAAGGTCCGCGAGGGGGCCGAGGCCACGTTTGTCCGCCCCGACGGCGAGGGCTATGTCGATCCGCAGGACATCCGCAGGGCGATCCGAAAGAACACCAAGCTCGTCATCGTGAACCACGGGTCGAACGTCATCGGCGCGGTCCAGGACCTCAGGGCCATCGGGGCCGTCTGCAAGGAGGCCGGCGTGCCGTTTGCGGTGGACACCGCCCAGACCGCCGGCGTCCTGCCCATCGACATGGCCGAGTGTCACATCAGTTTCCTGTCGTTCACCGGTCATAAAGGGCTCATGGCGCCCACCGGCACGGGCGGCATCTGTGTCGCCGATGACGCGGAAATCCGCGGGACGATCTACGGCGGCACGGGCGTCCGCAGTGCCGACCCGTACCACCTGACCGAGTATCCGTACCGCCTGGAGGCCGGCACGCAGAACCTCGCCGGCATCGCCGGGCTGTCCGCCGGCCTCGATTGGATCGAGCAGCGCGGGTTGGAGAACATCTACCGGCACGAGATGGAGCTGATGACGCTGCTGCAAAACGGCCTGGCCGAAATCGACGGCGTGACCATCTGCGGCACCCGCAGCCTCGTACGCCGCGTCGCCACCCTCTCGGTCACGGTGGAGGGCTACGACCCGTCCGACATCGGCACGATCCTCGACGTGGATTACGGCATTCAGACGCGGACGGGGCTGCACTGCGCGCCGCTCATTCACGAGCACATCGGCACGACGCCGCGCGGCAGCGTCCGCTTTTCCGTCGGCCCATTCAACACGCGGGAACACGTGGAGACCGCGATCCGCGCGGTGACCGAGGTGGCCGCGGACCGTTGCTCCTCGGTGCGCAGGTAACCGGAAGCCACCCCGAAACCTGGATCTACATAGACGAGATAATCGAGACAGCGGTTTTGGCCGAGGGTTTCGACCCTCCCCCAACCCCTCCCTGGGAGCGAGGGGAGTTCCGCGATAGCCTCCGGTCACACTGCGGTTCGGGCGGTACGCGAACGTGTCACGCCCGCGGCCCGCGTCCGCCACGTCGCTTGCGGCGGCAACTTGCGTGCGGCGGCAGGCGTGGGTATCTTGGTAACGAGCTTGGGCGTGTGTCCGAGTGGCCAAAGGAGACGGGCTGTAAACCCGTTGGCGTCAGCCTACGTAGGTTCGAATCCTACCGCGCCCAGTTCTTGCCGCTCTAGATTCTCTCGGGTTACGGCCGTTTTCCCCTTATTTTCAGCCGGTTCTTGGCGCATTCGCCGGACCGCCCGACGCGCCCCGCTCGCCACGCGATGACGTTCCCACGGGGACTCGATTGCCTCCCTCACCGTCGCGGCGGGAAGCGCTCGACATCCTGGATCCAGGCTGTGGACCTGCGCGGCTGGGCGCACCAGTCGACATTCAGAACCCAGGCTCATGACCCCCGCGCGCCTGCGCATCCATTCACTGGCGCGTCTGTTGCTCTTCGTCCCCGCTCACGGTGCAACGTGCTGCCCGAGCCGAACTCACGCGGCACCGCTTTCCACTGGCAACCGGTCCGCAGCGCGAAGAAGATGCCGTCGGCGATCTTCCGCTGCCCGACCCACGGCCGGCCACCCCCGGGATGCCGCCGCCACTGCGGAACCATGCACTCGATCCGTTTCCACGTCGAGTCCGGCATGCGCCATCCCGGCGCGACTCCTGGTTCGTCCATCCCTAGACCGCCTCAGACCGCCTCGCTCAACCGGCAACTCCTTGCCGTGGCCGGAAATATACCTTCAGGTTATGGGATAGGCTCTAGAGGGTCCGCCGGGTCCCAACACGCGCGCAGCGTTGGACGAAGTTCAGCACCCCGCGTCGTTTTCGTCCGTCTGGTTGAGGAAAATGGAGCCGATGAGATTCGAACTCACGACCTCTTGCATGCCATGCAAGCGCTCTCCCAACTGAGCTACGGCCCCAGGGGTCACTTCATGTCGAATGGCAAGTTGAACCTCACATACTGCACTCGCCCCAGCTTGCCCGTCGCTGTGGTCCGTTCGCTGCTCTCCGTACGTCCTTGGCCATCCGCCATTCTGAACGCAGTGGTCAGGGCCGGATTTGAACCGGCGACACACGGATTTTCAGTCCGTTGCTCTACCAACTGAGCTACCTGACCGAACCGCAACCAGCCGGCCGTGCCCCACAGGGGTTGGCCCACCGCCGCGACCGGCTAGGCTAGGGCCGCCGCGGCGGTGCGTCAAGAACCTACGCCGCGTCTGACGAGGCCGGCAACCGCCGGCGGACGGACGGGGGCCCGGGCGTCGCGGGTCGGGGACTCCCGCAGCAGTCCCCACCGCCTTGGTGAGCAACGCCTCGGCACACGCCGATAAGAGAATCGGCATGTTGGCCCCGCGCCGGGGGCTTGGCACCTGATCGAGGCGCAACGCATGAGCGCAGCGGTTGTCCGGGTCCTGGTGGTTGACGACAGCGCCATTGTTCGGGCCTTGGTCCGCAGCGCCCTGTCGCAGCACCCGCAGATCGAAGTGGTCGGGCTGGCCAGCGACGGCCTGGACGCGGTCGCCAAAATCCGCTCGCTGCGGCCGGACGTGGTCACGCTCGACATCGAGATGCCGCGCTTAAACGGCATTGGTGTCCTCGAGCGTGTGGCCGGCCGGGCGCCGGTGAAGTTCCTCATGGTGTCCACCCTCACCCAGGCGGGTGCCCGGATCACCTTCGAGGCCCTGAACAAGGGGGCGATCGACTACATCACCAAGCCCCAGGCTACCGGACCGGCGGCCACCGCGACGTTCCGTAAGCAACTGGTGGACAAGGTCTTGGCCGTGGCGCGCGTCCGGGCACGGCGACCGACGGCCACCGGCCGCGGACCTATCACCGGCACCGCTCCCACCCTCCCGCCAAACGAGGTCCGCGGCTGGGTCGTGGCGATCGGAATCAGTTGCGGCGGGCCGCAGACGCTGTACGAGATGCTGCCGGCGTTCCCGAGCAACTTCGTGCCGATTGTGCTGACGCAGCACATGCCGGCGCAGTTTACCGGACCGTTCGCCCAACACCTCGACGCGTGCTGCGCCATGAACGTGCGCGAGGCCAAGCACGGGGAGCCCCTGATGCCGGGGACGATCTACATCGCCCCCGGGGACGACCATCTGTGCCTCGTTCGGCGGGGAGCGCAGTTGCACCTGGCCCTGGACCACGGTCCCCCGGTATCCGGCCATCGCCCGTCCGTGGACGTGATGTTCAAGTCGGTGGCCAAGGCCTGCGGGCCGCGGTCGGTCGGCGTCATCATGACCGGGATGGGCCGGGATGGGGCCGACGGGATCGTCGAGTTGCACAAGGCCGGCGCGCACACCGTTGCACAAGACGAGGAAACGTCGCTGGTGTACGGCATGCCCAAGGCCGCCAAGGACACCGGCTGCGTGGGCCACATCGTCCCCCTGCCGCAGGTCCCGCAGACGATCGCCAAACTGATGATGGGCGGCACGCGGCGCGACGCGGCCGAGGCGCGAGAAGCGCGCTAGCGACGCCGGCCCACGACCGGGCGCAGAAGCTGCGCTTCCGCCGAGCGGGCGATCTGGAAGACCGGCGCGTTCGGACCGCGTTGATTTTCCAAACGTCACGCGCGTTTGGGACGATGTAGCTAACACGGCGGGACGATGGACGCGGACGGGGGAGCGCGAACGGCGGCGTGCCGCGGCCGACCGACGGTGCGGCCCAGACTCGGGCCGCGGAGGTCGTCGCAGGAGCCTGCGGTGGAGGATGAATTGTGGACGTCAGTTACATCAACCCCTTCATCGAGTCCGTCGACACCGTGTTCACGACGATGCTCGGCGTGACACCCAAGCGGAACGGCCTGAAGGTCAGCGATGGGCGCGCCGTCGGCGAAGTCATCACGTCGCTGGTGGGCCTGAGCGGGAAAGTCAGCGGCGTGGTGGCCCTCCGCTTCCCGCCCAAGACCGCCCTGGCCCTGGCCGGCCGGATGCTCGGGGCGGAGGCCAAGACGGTGAACGATGAGGTCATCGACGCGATCTCGGAAATCGTCAACATGGTGGCCGGGTCGGCGAAGGCCAAGTTCCACTTCGAGCCGCCGATCGAACTCGGACTACCCACGGTCGTGGAGGGGACCGGCTACAAGCTGAAGTACCCCAGCAAGTCGGTCTGGTTGGAAGTCCCGTTCACCTCCGAGGCGGGCAACTTCACCATGGAAGTGACCTACAACCCGAACTAAAGGGCGCGGTATGAAAGCACTGGTCGTCGACGACTCGATGACGATTCGGCGGATTGTGATCAAGGCCCTCGGGATAGTCGGGATCAACGAGGCGACCGAGGCCGGCGACGGCATGGAAGCCGTCAAGGCCCTCCAGGGCGGCGGCTACGACCTGATCCTGCTGGACTGGAACATGCCCAAGATGAGTGGCATCGACGCTTTGCGGGCCATCCGTCAATCGGGCAACAAGACCCCGGTCATTATGGTCACTACGGAGGCCGAGAAGTCCCGCGTCATCGAGGCCATCAAGGCCGGCGCCAACGATTACCTCATCAAACCTTTCTCGCCCGACTAGTTGGCGGCCAAGGTCAAGCACGTCGTCGGGGCCGCAGCCCCCGCGGGCGGCTGAAAACCCCGCCTTCCCTCCCCAGCTTCCGCCGGGCGCGGGGCTGGGCAGGCCCCGCACCGCTGAGTACGATGCCGCGCCGGCGGACAGTTTCGCTTGTCCGGCCGCGTCGCAACGGGCCCCGGCGGTTTCCACCGGACGGAGCACGGGCGCCCGCGGCGACATCGGCCGCGACTACCAATCGACGCGCTCCATGCGACTCATCGTCCTGCAAAACGACGCGATGGTGGCCGACGTGGTCTGCGGACTCGAGGCGGTTTACGTCGGATCACGCGAGGAATGCCGCGTACGGCTGGGCGACAGCCGCATTGCCCCCCAGCAGGCGGTAATCATCCCCGAGCGGGACGGCACCTGGCTGTTGCAGCAGCTCGACGCGAGCTGCGAGCTGCGCCTGAACGGCATGGTGGTGCGCGACCAGGCCGAGTTGTCGACGGGGGACGAAATCGCCCTCCTCGATTTCAAGATTCGCGTGTACCCGGAGTACGACGAGCAGCCGGCGGCCCGGGCGACGCTGGGGACCACCCGCGCGCAGCTCGAGCGGTTCGCCCAAGCCCGCTTGCCCGCCGGGGCCCTCCTGAAGAAAAGCAGCGACCTGTTGACCGTGCAGCCCGAACACCTGGCGGGGATCGGTCGCGCCAGCCTGGCCGCCTCCGGCAACCAGACGGTGGAGGAGCTGATGGACGCGGCCCTCGGCTGTCTGCTGGCGGCGTTCGCGGCGCAGCGGGCCTGGATCGGCGTCCGGCGACTGAGCTACGGACCGATGGAGTACGAGGAAGGGCGGCTGATCACGGGGCAGACCACCGATTTGCCCGAACTGGGCCACGAGCTCAAGCCGCGGGCCCTCGACCGGGCGCAGTTCGTCCTGGTGCCGCGGGTCAGCCGCGAGGAACCGATGTCCGTGCTGGCCGGACCGCTCCTGGGGCCGGACGGCACCCTCGGCATGGTCTACCTGGACAGCGGGGAAGCGGGGCGGCGTTATGAGACCCCCGACCTCGATTACTTCATCCTGCAACTCAACATCTTCGCGCACCAGCTCGACGCCATCTTCAAGGTCACGGCCCGCAACCGGGCCGCGTTGATCGATGGGCAAGTCAGCGTCGCGCACGAGATTCAGGCCCGGCTCACCCCGCGGAAGCTCCCCCAGTGGGAAAACGAGCTGGTCTTCGGGGCGTTTCGCGAGCCCGGGCGCGAGCGCAGCGGCGACATCTATGATGTCGTGCGGCTTTCCAACAACCTGGCGGCCGTGATGATTGCCTACACGCCGGCCGCCGGCGCCCTGCCCAGCTTGCTGCTGGTCCAGGCCCAGACCGCGTTCCGGTCCGCCGTCATGCACCAAGACAACCCGGGCGTCTGCCTGCGCATGTTGAACTGGCTGATGTACGACGGACAGAAGGATCATCCCCTGGCGTGCTTCGTCGGCGTCATCGACCCGACCAGCGGCCTGACGCGCTACGCCCTGGCCGGTCACCTCGGCGCGTACATCATCGGCCAGCGCGGCGAGGCCCGTCCGCTGGGCGGCGCGGAGCCCACCGTGCCGCTCGGCACGGCCAAGGCGACGGTGTACCCCTTGCTCTCCGAGCAGCTCGAACCGGGGGAGACCCTCGTCCTATTCACGCCGGGCGTCGTCACCGCCAAGAACCGCCGCGACGAGGTGTTCGGCGAGGAACGCTTTGTGAACATCCTCTGCGACGGGTTCGGGCAGTTGGCCAGCGCCATGCTCAAGGAGATGCTGACCGACCTGCGCAGCTTCACCGAGGGCGGTTCCCAACCCGACGACATCACCGTCATTCTTGCGCATCGGATGTGATCGCCGCCGCCACTCGCGGCATGGGGCGCGCAAGAAAGGGGCACATGCCCCGCGCGTTTCTGTCAGTGATCAAACGACGCCGGTAACGCCGGCTGACCGCTCACAGCCTCCCGCCGTCCGGCGGGACCGCGCTGTGGACCTGTGCCCCGTTCGGCGGTGCCCCGCATCCGGGAGGCTCGCGCTGCCGAGTCACGCCGCAGCGTGATCACAGCCCAGTCCCGAGTCGCAGCGCCCGGCCGAGTTCGTCGGACCGCTAGCAGGGCCCGCAGCTCATCTTGGAGCGTCTGGCCTTGCGCTTGGCCTTCTTCTTGGTGCCCTTCCGCTTCTTGGCGGTCTTCTTCTTCGTGCCCTTCTTCTTCTTCGCGGCTTTCTTCTTCTTTGCCATGGCGCTACCTCAAAAAAAGGAACCGGAAACGAAACACCGCTCACGCCACACTGGGCGCTCGCACGCGATCTTCAAACCGGACGCTGACGCGTTTGCTCACGCCCGGCTCTTCCATCGTCACGCCGTACAGCACATCGGCAACGGCCATCGTCCGCTTGCTATGCGTGATGACCACGAACTGCGAATGCGACAGGAACTCTTGCAGGACGCTATTGAAGCGTTCAATGTTCGCTTCATCAAGGGCTGCATCGACTTCATCCAAAAAAGCGAACGGCGACGGCCGGCTGCGAAACACCGCCAACAGCAGCGCCACCGCGGTCATGGTCTTCTCCCCGCCGGACAGCAGCGACAGGGATTGCGGTTCTTTTCCCGGGGGCCGCGCGACGATCTCGATGCCGCACTCCAGCGGCCGCTCGGGGTCTTCCAGCACGACGTCGGCCTTCCCGCCGCCAAAGAGCTTGCGGAACATTTCCTGGAAATGCCCGCGGATTTCGTCGAACGCCGCCGCGAAGCGCGTCCGCGAGCGCTCGTCGAGCTCCGCGATCAGCGCTTCCAGCCGCCGCCGCGCCGCCGTCAAGTCTTCCCGCTGGGACGTCAGGTGCTCGTAGCGCGGTGTCAGCTCATCGAGTTCGGCGAGGGCGTCCAGGTTCACATGGCCGAGCCGGGCGATCTTGCCGCGCAAGTCCTCGATCTGGGCCCGGACCGCCTCCCCATCCTGCTCGGTGTGTTCGTAGGTGCGATAGAGCTCGGTGAGGTCCAGCCCCAGCTCCTCGCGTACGCGGGCGACCAGGTTCTCGGCCCGCACCGCGTTCTCGCGCAGCTCCATCTGGCGAGCGTGGAGCTCGGCCTCCAGCTCCTCAATCTGGTGCTGAAGCGCCCGGCCCGCAGCGCCGCACGCTTCGAGTCGTTGGCGCTCCCGCTGGCGGGCCTCGCGGCGGGCCAGCAGCGCAGCCTGTCGCTCCTGCCACGTGGCCTGCAATTCCGCCTGTTGCTGTCGCGCGGACTGGAGCTCGGCCAGGGCGGCTTCGCGTTGGCGCTGCGTCTCGGCGGCTTCGTCCTCGGCCGCGCGCTGCTCCGCGACGATGGCCGCGGCGCGGGCCTCGAGTTCCGCCAGCGCCTGTTCCGCCGCCGACCGCTTTTCCGTGGCCCGTCCGCATTCGACCTGCGCGTCGGTGTGCCGGTGAACCAACTGCGCAACCGCCGCCTCGTGGCGGGCCAAGTCGGCGGCCAAGGCGGCGACGCGCTCTTCATGGGCCTGTTGCGCCTGCCCCGCATTCTGCCCCTCGCGGCACAAGGACTCCAACTGCTGTGCCAGCTCCTCCCGCGCTCGCGACAACGCCCCCAGTTCCTCGCGGACGAGCCGGGCTTCCTTCTGCAATCGCTCGGCCGTCGCCGCCGCCGCGGTCTGCTGGTGGCGAATGTCGGCGTGCTCCCGCTGAAGGCCGGCCATCTGGCTCAGCCGCCCGTCCTTGCGCAACTGGAGGTCCGACACGGTCGCGTCGAGCTCCAGCCGCCGACGCGTGAGCCGGACCAGACGGCCCTCCACCTCGTCCCGCTCGGCGCCCAGTTGCCGAATCTCGGACCGACGACTGATGAGCCCCGTCGCCGCCGCGGTCGCGCCAAACGTCAGCCGCCCGTCGGCCCCGACCACCTCGCCGGCCAGCGTGACGAACACGCAACCGGCCAGGGCTTCGGCGGCCAACCGCAGGGCTAGGTCGAGCGAATCCACGATGAACACGCGCCCCAGGACGTGCTCGGCGAGGGGGCGGAACTCCGCGGCACACGTCACCCAGTCCGCGGCCCGTGCCACCACGCCGGCGGTGTGCCCATAGCCCAGGAGCGGACTGCCGCGGCCCAGTCGATCCAGCGCCAGCACGCGCAGGGCCCCGTCCGGTACGCCGCGCTCGTGCCGCTCCGCCAGAAACGCCGCCGTGTCGCGCACGACGAGGTGGTTCTCGAACGTGGCCAACACGGGCTGGAGCAGGGCCACACGGGGGTCGTCGATACGGAGCAGGTCGGCGACGAGGCCGGCCACGATCTGGCGGCCGCGCTCGTCCGCGCGCCACGCCAGGACCGCGCGGGTCCCCTGGTCGACGCCTTCCAGACGCTGCTCGAGGTCTTCGAGTACGGACAGGCGCGACAGCAGCGCGCTACGCTGTTCCTTGGCCGCGCCGATCGCCTGATCGAGCTGTTCGGCTTCGTTGACGGAAATTTGCCACAGGGACTCGTCGTCGCGCAGGGCCGCCGCCAGCTCGCCCAGTCGCGTGTCGAGCTGCTGCAACGCGGCCGTGTGCGTGGCCAGCGCGGCCTCCGCCACGGCGTGCTCCCGCGTCAACTCGGCTTGCCGCTCGTCCAGCCGCTGGGTCTGGGCGGACAGGCGGGCGAGCTGTTGCCGGCGGTTTTCCTGCTCGTTTTGCAGGAGGGCGGCCTGCCGCACCGCCTCAAACGCCGCCCGTTTTTCCGCCTCGAGGGCCTGGCGGGCGGCGGCAGCCCGCGACTCCATCGCCTGCCGCTCTTGGTGAAGCTGTGCCACCAGGCCGGCGGCCGCGTCTTCGCGCGCCCGTAGCGTCTCGAGCGCCACTTCCTCCTGGGCCAGACGCTCCTGCTGGGCCGCGAGGCGAGCGGCGGCGTCTGCCGCCTGCCGCTGCCGCCGCTCGCCCAGGGCCGCCAACTCGGGCAGACGCTTTTCAACCTGATCGATGCGCTCGGCCAGCGCCCCCAGGGTCGTCTGCACGTCGAGCAGCGCCGCCTCCGCCGCCTGGATCTCCTCATCCAAACGCTGCCGCGCCTCCTCGATCTCGGCGGTCTCCGCGTCGCGGGCGGCCAGCTCGCTCCGCCGTTGGGCCAGGCGCGCCGTCAGGTCATCGGCGGCGACCTGGGCCCGCTGCCGCTGCTGCTCCAACTCGTGGAACTCGGCCAACGAGAAGGTCGAACGCAGGCTGCGCAACTGGGCGTCGTACTGCTGGAAGCTGCGGGCCTTGCCGGCGGCCAGACGCACACTCCGCAGCCGCCGCTCCAGTTCCTCTAGGACATCTTGCAAGCGCTGCAAGTTGGCGTCGGTGCGCTCGAGCCGGCGCTGGGCCTCGGCGCGGCGGAACTTGTAGCGGCTGATGCCGGCCGCTTCCTCGAAGATTTCGCGGCGTTCGACGGGGTTGGATTGCAGCAGCAGGTCCACGCGGCCCTGCTCGATGACGCTGTAGGCGTCCACGCCGACGCCGGTGTCCAGCAGTAGCTCGCGGATTTCCTTCAGGCGACAGGCGTTGCCGTTGAGGCGGTATTCGCTGACGCCGGCGCGGTACAGCACCCGCCCGACGATTACTTCTTCCGCGTCGCAGTGCAGCAGCCCGCCCCGATTGTCGAAAATGAGTTGCACTTCGGCGAACGGGGCGGGGGGGCGGGAGCGGGAACCGGCGAAGATCACGTCCGCCATCTTCCCCCCGCGCAGGTTGCGGGGCGACTGTTCGCCGAGCACCCACCGGACAGCATCGAGGACGTTGCTCTTGCCGCAGCCGTTGGGCCCGACAATCGCTGTAACTCCTGATCCAAACTCAAATTCCGTTCGGTCGGCAAAGCTCTTGAAGCCGTGCAAGATGATGCGTTTGAGGAACACCAAAACGACCCACAATGTCGGCGTTCGGGGTCGACGCCGACGACCACGCCTACAACATATTGTACCTGAGCCGATAATATAGCCCAGCCGTTGAGACCACGCAAGCACGAAGTTCACGCGCACGCGGTGTCGCCGGTGTTGGCCGCTTGCGCCTGGCGCGGTACGAACGGGCCGCGCCGTCATGGAATGCGCCGCGTATCCGTGGGGGAAAGACCTCGAACACGGGCCCGGAGGATTATCTTTTCATAAGATTCATACTTATAAGGACTTACGATCTTACACCGTTACACGCTGCGGAGGCGAGGCTGTAACGCAACTGCGGCGGCGCCCGAACCTCCCCGATGCAAACCGCCAACGAAAAATAGGGCAAAGAAATCGCTTGCAATCGCGCGGCACGCGGGGTATAAACTAGTTTGTGAGAGGAAGGGTGAGCGTCACCCACGTCGGACGATGGTCTTCAGGAGGTTTGGAGGCAAACTCCACTGGCAAACAGAAAGCTTGAGGGAGAATGGGTATGAAGAGGATATTGTGTCTGTCTCTGTTGGTCACGCTGGCTGTCTCAGCAACGGCCAGTGTCGACTTTTTCTTCACCAGCAGCCTGGATCCGTACGGGCTGAATGATCCGTCGCTGGCCTTCTTGCACAGCAAGGGCAACAAGACGGACTACATCGACGGGTACAAGCTGTCGCCCGCCGGCGCCCCGCCGGCCTCGGTCGGAATGCCGGATGTGCAGCTTGACTGCAACGTCGGCGCTCCGCCGCAGTGGGCGTACATTTGGGGCCGTTTCGTTGACGAGCCCGCGGGTGCCAAGATCAACGGCATTTCGATCACCGTCAACGGCGGCCTGCCCGGCGTTGGCAACATCTGCTACTACGCCCTGAACAACATCGACGACGAGGACATCGGGTCCAAGCGGTGGGACGGCGATGATGAGGTCTTCTATTTCAACCCGGCCGGCCTGATTGCGGTCACCGCCTATGGCGTCACCAACCGCAACAGCAACCTGCCGTGGAACCTCTACATCGGCGGCACCGACCGCGTCTTCTTGCTCGGCGCTGTCAAGTGCGGCGTTTGCCCGGGCGAGATGACCCTCAGCTACGGCCAGACCCCGGTCAACTACGGTGGCGATCCCCCGCCCCCGAACCCGACGGTCCGCACGCTGAACAAGGTCGTCTGCGTCCCCGAGCCGGCGAGCCTGATGCTCCTCGGCCTGGCGGGCCTGGCTCTGCGTCGGCGCTAGTCGCGCAGTCCAGCTTGCAGTAACACCCGGGAGCCGGATTCACGTCCGGCTCCCTTCTTTATTGGTTGCGTGTGCGCACTGGACCGCCGTGTGCGAACATGCGACGCGAGAGGGCGATACCGGCGTGCCGGCCCTGCCGAGCCGCGGCTCGCCGGGAGGCTCGCCCTCCCCGCATGCGCGGCCGAATCGCGCACGACCAGCTAGTGACGGGCGAGCGGCGGCCCCCTACTCGCGGCCGTAGTGCTTGAGTTTCCACGCCCGGCGGGTCGCCTTGGCACTCTGCTTTCGGGCGGCAGCCCGCGTCAGTGTGCGCCAAAGCTCCCGCCACGAATCCGGCGCGTGGCCCAGGCGTGTGAGGTATGCTCGGAGGACGCGGAGGCGGTCCGTACGCGTCAGGCCCGGCACGTTGCACAAGCTCACGTGCAGGCGGACCAGAGCGTCGAACCGGCGCCGGTGCGCGAAGCGGCCGGCACGGCGGATTCCGTCGAGGTCGATCCACGTGAGGCGGGGCGGGAAGCCCGGGCGGACCAGGATGTTCGAGGCTTTGCAGTCGCGGTGCTGAAACCCACGCTCGTGAAGCTGGCGCAGGTGCGCGGCCAGCACGCCGGCCAGCGTGTGCTTCGTACGGGCCCAGCCGCGCGGCGAACTGGACTCATAGGCATCGCGCAGATGCGACTCCAGGTCCCGCGTGCCCGGCAGGGCTTCAGTGATCAGCATACTGTCCAGCACAAACGGCCCCCAGCGCCGTTCGAGCATGGCCAGCGGTCGGGCCGTGGGCAGGTCGCGATGAAGCAGCGCGTGGCCGATGCCCCACGCCCGCCGACTGCGCGACGGGGGCCAGAGCTGGGCCAGGCGCCGCCGCCCGCTGCGGGCCAGCGGCCGTTTGATAATCACGGGCAACGGCTGCAAGTCGTGAATCAACGTGGCCCGCCGGACACTGGCGGAGTGCGAGTCTTTGCAGACGCCTGTGGTCTCGCCCGCGAACCACCGCAGCGGTTGCGCGAGCTGTTGCTGCCACCACGAGCGTTCGAACTTCAGGCGCGACGCGAGTGAATCGTCCGTGGCGTGTTTGGCGGAGACGACGGCCATGCCGCGCCACCCGCCGGGTAGCCGCAGCCGCGTGAAATACCGCCCGTCGCGGGCCGTCCGCCGGTCGCGCTGGGCCCAGAGGTGCCGGGCATGGCGCTCGGCGGCCCGGCCGAGGGCCGCCACAAGCTGCCGAAACGTCAGGCCGATGGGGCGGCCGTGTGGGAAGGTCATCTCGTACTCGTTTCGCCACCGCAGGTAGGCCCGCAGAAAACGCAGCCGGTCTCCGACTGAGCTGTTCCGGCGGAACCACTGATTGAGCTGGGCCAAGTTGCGGACGATGGCGTGGTCGCCGACCGGCACGTCCCGCCGCGCACTTTGCAGATCGACAAACAGCGTCCGGTAGCGTCGCGGGCCGACCGGTTGCACGAGCACGTTGGCGGCGTGCAGGTCCAGATGCTCGAAGCCGGCCTGGTGCGCGCGGGCGATCATCTCGGCGAGTCGCTCGCCAAGCTGAGCGGCGTCCTGTCGTCGCCGGCGCACGTCGTCGTCGGAGATAAGCGACCGCCAGAAGTCGCTCAACACGTGGGCCGGCTCCACGGCCTCGCTGACCAGCAGGTCGCAGCGGCGGCGACCGCGGCGGAGATTCATGGCGTAGGCCACAGGCCGGGTCGCCGGCAGCCCCGCCCGCTGCGCGAACCGCCCCGCTTCCCACTCGGCGCGGCACGAGGCATCCCGAAACAGCCGCCGCAGGAGCCGCAGCCAATGATCGTGGAAGTAGTACTTCAAGTAGTACGGCGAGCCGCGGATGACCGCGCGCCAGACCTCCCGACTGGTGTTCTGCTTGACGCGTTGCCAGCCCTGGTTTTCCGGTTGGCACCAGGCCTGGGCCGGAACGCCGGCCAAGAGCGCTTCCGCCCCGGGTTGGTGCGACCACGCCAAGCCGTCGTAAGTCGCGTGCCGGTCAGCCTCGGCCGACGCCGATCGGTCGACCGTCACCCGCGGGAACGGGGGGGCGGTGGTGACGAGGCGCGGGGTAGTGGCCGACACGGTACCCATGCGTTGTTGCAGCCCGAGACTCACGTTGGGCACGCCGCCCGAGGACCGGGAATTGTACGGCGCACGCTAGTGTCCACTCAAGCTTGGCTTGGCAGGACGCCCGCGCCCCCCGACCGGCCAGCGTCAGCGACAAGCCCGCCGTCGGTACGGCCGCCATTCCGAGACGGCGCGTCGTCCTTGACCACGCACAAACCGCGAGAATACGCGATGACGGGGGGGCTGAAAAGGCCCCGCCCGCGGCCGTGTTCCGACCGACCAGGTTCAACGGATGCGGATGTAGTTGGCCGCCGGGTAGACTTCACGGTGCGTCTCGGCCCGGCTGTCATCGAAGGTCTCGATGGCCCCAAACGGCCAGAAGTCATGCTGAACCAGGACGCGCGGATAGGGACCGTCGGGCGCCAGCCGGCGCAGCAGAACACTGTGGACACCGGGCCCCAGCGGAGTTGAGACGACCATCAGGGCGGCGACCGGCGCGTCACCGCGGGCCACCCAGCCCTTGAGGATGGACTCGGCCGGCGGCGGCACGAACAGGTCGCCCGGCTGAAAGCCCCAGCGCTGTTCGCGGCGTTGCTCGACGAAGACCTGCCGAACGACTTCCGCGGTGGGATCGGCGCGCTGCTCGATGACGCGGACGGGCAACTGACCATAGTAGAAGTCCGCTTGCCACCGGTAGGCCGCGGCCATCCCGTCGAGCGTCCAACTGATCCGTTCCTCGTGGCCCGGCCCCACGCGTCGCCACTGCAAGCCCTCGTAGCCGCGCGTCGGGTCGCGCTGGAGGGCGGCCCGGCGGGTGGTGACGATCTCATCGCGGTTCTCGCGGCGATACGTGGTCTCGACGCTTTCGCGGCCCCAGCGCGGCGCCGGTCCACGCTTCCGCAGATCCGCGCTCAGCTCCCGGCCCGCCGCCGCGGCCTTGGCCGGCGTCGGTATTTGGTCGATCGCGCGGAAGCGCATTTCCGCGACGAGGCGGCCGGCGATCTCATCCACGGCCTCGGCGTAGTCCGGCCCGGCATAGACGAACACGATGGCCGCCTCGGCCGGCGACGTGGCCACGACCCACGCGGACGGAATCGACGGGCCCAGGCGTCCAAAGCCCGGGTGCCGAATGTGGGCTATTGCGGTCCCGTCGGACCGCCGCGAGTCGCGGACCAGGTCCGCCGTCTCCCATTGCAGCCATTCCTGAGCGGCGAAGTCCGCGAGGAGGCCGCGGGGCGTGCGATCGGGTGCCAGCCAGGTTCGCAGGACTGCGATGGCCCATTCGGGGCTGCTGTTAATCAGGCCGCCCAGGAAGACGCCGGGAACCTCGGCGAAATCGGTTCCGACCACCAGCCACGCCGGGTCGAGCGGCAGCACGAGGCCGGCCTGCTCAAGGTACTCGTTGCGCGGGCGATTGAGGCTGGGGTCGTCCACGCGCAAGCTCCGGCAGACCTCGTCGAGGATTTCGAGATCGGCCGGCCGTAGCTCCACCAAGGGTTCGTAGACGACGCGCAGCAGGTGGCCGCGCGGCAGGCAGGTCACGCGCGTCACCGTGTCGCGCCGCACCCGGGCCCGACCGATCCGCGTCGGGACCGATTCGAACCGCTGGAGCGCGTCGTACGGGCCGATGAAGGCGTGTTCCGCCCGCGAGCTCTCCACAACGCCCCCGAAGACCGGTCGCGCCAGCAGCTCGCGCGGGGACTCGAAGTTGGGCAGGCGCGTGAAGGTGAACTCGATCCGGCGTTCGAACTCGAACAGAGTGCGTCGTCCGCGATCGGCCACCGGGAGCAGAAAACGCTGCGGGTTCGCGGGGTCGGGCTGCCAGCCGCGCGGCAGACGCACGGACAGGGGCGTGTCCCCGATGCGCTGGGACGCGGTCAGAGCACGCGTGTCACGGACCTGCCACCAGGCCAACGCCAGGGTCAACGCGAGCAGGCCGCCCGTAGTGAGCGCGAGCAGCCGCGGGCGGCCCGGCTTGGCTCCGGCGTAAACCTCGAACGACATCGCGCGGCATCATAAGCCGGATGGTCGAGCCTTCAAACCGGCGGACCGGTCAATGCCGTCGCGTCCACTCGTCCGACTCGTAACGGCGGCGTCGGCCGGCGACGGCGGCAAGCTGGTCCGGGGTCCAGGTGGCCGGCTCCGGACGGAGGTCGAGGCCCTCGGCCAATCGCCCGATGAACGCGGCGATCCAATCCGCGAGGAGCGCGGGTGGCGGTTCGTCCAAGTGTCCCCCGGGATGCGGAGCAAAGCGCCGACCCAGTATGAGCGAGCCATGTTGGAGCACGCGGCCGGGAATGCGGCGCTGCGCGCTGCCGAGGACCTTGTGCGCCCCGCGCAGCAGATCGGTCCGGCCCGGCTTCTCGAAGCAGAAGAACGGTCCGTGGCGCGGGTGGGGAGGTGGAAACGCCTCGTCGGCCAGCCTCAGGTCCGCTACGTGCAGCGACAAGACCGCCTGCCAGCAGGCGTGTACCAGCCGGTACAGCTCCGCCGGCGACGCCCGGGCCGGTAGCCGGCCCTCATCGAGGACGAGCGCATAAGTGACCTCGCGGTCGTGGAGAATCGCTCCGCCGCCGGTGGGACGTCGGACCACCGGCAAGTTCTGCACGTCGGCGGGCAGGGTTTCGATGTCGGCGAAGCGTTGGAAACACCCCAGGCTCAGCGTCGGCGGCGTCCACGCGTAGAAGCGCAAGACCGCCGGCCAAGACCGGGCGTCGTACAGCAGGTGTTCGTCGCGGGCCATGTTCGTGGGCCCGTCGAGGGGGAGGTCGCGGAGGACGTACAGGGGGGTGGGCACGGCTGCTCAGGCCATCCGCGTCGCGGAATTGAGGGCTTCGATGGGGTCGAGTCGGGCGGCGGCGCGGGCCGGATACAGGCCGAACACGATGCCCACCAGCGCCGAGACGCCGAAACTCAGCACAACGCCCCAGAGCGGGATAATCGTCTGCCAGTGTACGACAACGGTCACCAGGCGGGCCAGCCCCACGCCCAGAGCGATCCCGATCAGGCCGCCCAGCACGCTGAGGATCAAGGTCTGGATGAGGAACTGGGCGGTGATGTGGTAGCGTTTGGCGCCGAGGGCGCGGCGGATGCCGATCTCGCGGGTGCGTTCAGTGACCGAGGCGAGCATGATGTTCATGATGCCGATGCCGCCGACGAGCAGCGAGATGCCGGCGATGCTGCCGAGCACGATCTGCGAGGAGCGCTTGACCTGCTCGGCCTGTTGCAGGAGTTCCAGCGGCACGGTGATCGTGTAATCCAACTGCGGGTGGCTGTGTTGCAGTACGCGCTCGACCATGCGCGAGACGGCCAGCACCCGCTCCTGGGGCTGAACGTGGACATACAGGTCGCTGAGCTGCACCTCCTTGAACTCGCGCGACATCCCGGTGCGCGACATGTTCAAGTCGCCGTAACGCAGGTCCGCGGTGGCCAGCGGAATGTAGATGTCGCGGTTGACGTCGCGGGCCGCCAGGCCCTTCGCGGGGTTCCCGGCGGTGGTGACGGCGGCCAGTACGCCGACGATGGTGTAGGGGACGCTGCCGGCGGAGCGACTCTGGACGGAGATCGACTGGCCGAGCGGATCCTCCTCGGGGAAGAGCGAGCGGGCGACCGCGGCCCCGATGACGCACACCTTGCGCCGCTCTTCCTCGTCCAGCATCGTCAACGGGCGGCCCCGGGCCACGTGTACGTTGACGATGTCGAAGTAGTTCTCCGAAGTCCCCATGACGCGCCCGTCGAACTGCCGGGCCCCGTGAACCGCCGTATCCGCCACCTCCCGCAGCCGCGCCAGGTCGGCCACGTTCGGCAACTCACGGAGGCGGGCCGCGTCCTCGCGGGTCACGCCATATTTCTTGACCGCGTCCTGGGCCTGACCGACCTGCTCGGACTTCGGAGGCTCGACGCTGCGGAGGATGATGTTGTTGCTGCCCAGCAGGCGGATTTGTTCGAGTTGCTCGGCGGAGGCGGCCTCACCGATGCTCAACATGCAGATCACCGCCGCCACGCCGAAGATCACCCCCAGCGCCGTCAACAGCGAGCGGAGCTTGTGGGCCCGCAGGTCCCGCAGCCCCAGGGCGAACAATTCCCGTGACAACAACGTGCGGATCAACATGGGCGGCGGCCCACCGCGGGTCAACGATTCGGGGGTTCCGGCCGGCGTGGCGGCGGCAGCTCGATGGGGCCGAAGCGGTCCTCGTGGGCCTTGATCGCCTGTTGCAGCGCCAGCATGAGCCGCTTGGCGTTGGCCGGCAACAACATCAGCCGATGCGAGACCTTGATCTCCGGCTGCGTGACGTTGGGCAGCGGCGAGTTGGCCCCCAGGTACAACACCAGCTCGTCCGGAGAGCCGGCCAGCGCGAAAAAGTTCGCGTACACCGTTTCCATCGTGGCCGTGTCCAGGCGGAAGGTCGCCTGCGGGTGCGGCGGCGGCCCGGCGTTCTGTTCGTTTTCCTCACCGAAGATCATGCGTAGTTCACTCCGCGGGCCGCCGGTCGCACGCCCTCACCGACCCCGGTGACTCCGGCGCCGACCCGGCCCGTTCAGTGTACCGCGTCGCCCGCGGGTTGGCGATTGCCTCAACCGCGCGCCGCGTACACGCCGAGCACATCCAGCAGTGTCGCCGGGAGCAACAGGGAGCCCACGACGGGGGACGGCGACCACGCCGCCGGCCGCCACCACTTCGGGGCGGTGGACTTGCGCAGTCGTTCGAGCAAATACGTCACGGGCAGCCAGGTGACCTCGCGTGTCCACAAGCGGACCTGCAAGCCGGCGGTCGCCAGCAAACGTCGCAGCCCCGCCGGGGAGAAGAAGAACAAGTGCTCGGGGAGGTTGAACAGGTGCCAGCGCGCCCCGCACCAGCGGGCGCACAGGGAGGTCACGTCGCCGGTGGACAACGCCAGGACGCCCCCGGGCCGCAGCGCCCGGGCCGCCGCGTGCAGCACGCGCACCGGATCGCGCAGGTGCTCGATGACGTCCCACATCGCCACGGCGTCGTACGCATCGACGGGCAAATCGAGCGTTTCGATCGCCGCACATTGCACACGGTGCCCGCGACGACGCGCCTGTTCGGCCGCGTACGCGCTGACTTCGATTCCGTGGACTTCCCAGCCCGCCGTTGTCGCCGCGTCCAGAAACACCCCGGGGCCGCAGCCGATCTCCAGCAGGCGCGGTGCCGCGGGACGGCGGGATTGGCACCGGGCGATGCGTTGCAGACGAGCGCGGGCCGTTCGGCGGAGCCCCGGCTCCAACGCGGCATAGTCATCGTAGCCGGCGGTGCTGGCCGGGGACTGGAAGTACGACGCGTCGTAGAGCGACGCGGGATCGAACGGCGGCCAGTCCCACCAAGCCAGCCGGCAGCGCGGGCATTGAAGCAACGGTTGGCCATTCTTCAGACGCAGCGTCGAACGCGGCCGCGGCGCGCCGGGGCCGCAGGCAATGCACCGGCTCGGGGCGGCGGCGAGCGTCACGAGGGCGGGGCCTCGCCCGCCGACGCCCGCATGTGGTAGACATGCTGGGGGCCGGGGTACCGGCCGGCTACGATGTCCTCTACGTAGCGCTGCATCGCCCCCGCGATCGTCCGGCGAAGGTCGGCCATAACGGGGACGAACCGCGGCGGGCGCGGCGCACCCAGGCCCAGCATGTCCTGTGTGACGAGGATATGGCCGTCGCACGCCGGACCCGCCCCGCAGCCGATCACCGGCACATCCACCGCGGCGACCACCGCCGACGAAGCCTCGTTGGGCACCGCTTCGAGCAAGAGCATGGCGGCGCCCGCGTTCACCATGCTCCGGGCATGGCCGACCAGGGCCGTGACGGCGCTCGGGTCTCGCGCTTGTGCCCGGTAGCCGTCGGCCGAGAGGATTTCCTGCGGACGCAGCCCCAGGTGCGCGATGGTGTCGATGCCGGCGTTGGTCAGGGCGCCGACGAGGGGTTCGTCGCCGGGAGCGGCTTCGAACTTCACCGCGTCGCAGCCCGCGACCTCAAGGAAGCGCCGGGCGGCCCGGACGGCCCCGTCCACGCCGCGGCCGCGGACGGCTTCGTAGGGCATATCTCCGACGAGAAAGACGTGCGGGGCGCCGCGTCGCACGGCCTCCGCCAGCGAGATCATGAGGTCCAGGGGGGCGGTGCGGGTCGTCGGATGGCCAAGCAGGACGGTGGCGAGCGAGTCTCCGACGAGCAATCCGTGTACGCCGGCCGCCTCGGCCAGGGCCGCGGTCGGATAATCGTAGGCGGTCAGCCAGGCGGACTTGCGCCCCTCAGACTTCAGGCGGCGCAGTGCGGCCAGGTCGATGCGGGGCGGAGCGGTGGGGGCCGGCGTCATGGTTCTCGCTTTCGCGGGGTTCCGCGGGCGCAATGACTATCAGACCAGCGGCCCGGCGCCAACAGGACGCTTCCGGGACCGACATTATCGGGGGCACCGGCCGGGGGCGGCTTCAAATCCACATTAGAATGCGTCGCCCGCGGACCTAACAATTGGCATTCTACCCTTAGTGGCGAAGCGCTGGGCGCGTCGGACTCCCGGCGCGGATCGTCGACTTTGGCACGACAGAGGTGAACAGCCATGAGCGACGTGACCAGCATTGCGACATTCAGCAGCGTCACAGCGCAGGCCCAGGTGGAAGCCGCCGTTGGCCTGCGCGTGCTTAAGCTGGTCCAGCAGGCCGGCGAGCAGGCGGCGGAACTTGTCAAGCAGACGGTCGAGGACGTGCTGGAGACTTGGCGGTCCGTGGGCGGCCAAGCCCAGCGTCGGGTGGATACGTACGCCTGACGACGACCGCCGTGACGCCTACGGTGGCGGCCGACCGGTGCTGACCGCCCACGGCCGTGGTCCGGCGGACCATCGGAGCGGCCCGCGGTCCCGGGGTGAACCGCGGCCCGTGATCGGCGTACCGCCGGCAGGCCGGGCCGCGAGACAGGCGGCGACCCGCGACCCAACGGACACGACATGCGTGTAAACCCGGTGGACATCTGCATCATCGACGACGACGACGCCCAGCGGGCGCTGTTGTTTCGTCGGCTGCTGGCCGAGCCCCTCAGCGTCGTCGAGGCCCCCGACGCCGAGCGCGGCTTGTCGCAGATTCGTCACCACCGGCCGCGCGTGGTCATTTCCGACATGATGCTGCCGGGGATGAGCGGGATGGAGCTGTGTCGGCGCGTGCGGGCCGACTCCACCCTCGACGGTACGTACCTCATCATCGTGACGAGCTGCGATGACCGCGACCTCAAGCACCGCACGCTGAACGCCGGCGCCGACGATTACCTGGTCAAGCCGTATGACTACGACGAGCTGGTCGCGCGCATCCGCAACGGGCTGCGCGTCCACAAGCTCCAGGAGCGTTTGCGGCGGGCGGCCCTGACCGACGGCCTCACCGGCCTGTGGAACCACGCCCAGTTCCGCGAGCTCCTGGACCGCGAGTTCGCGCGCACCCGCCGCTACGGCGGCGTCGCGTCGCTGCTCATGCTGGACCTGGACCATTTCAAGGCCGTGAACGACACGTACGGCCACGAGATCGGCAACCTCGTGCTCGAAGCGATGGCCACGCACCTGTTACGGATGGTCCGCGACACGGACATCGTGGCCCGCTACGGCGGCGAGGAGTTTGCCGTCGTCTGCCCGGCGACCGGGCTGGACGAGGCCACCCTGCTCGCGGAGCGGATTCGCCAGACGATCCCGCCCCAGGTGCGCGTGGACAGTTACCCGCAGTTGCTGGTGACGGCGTCCATCGGCGTCGCGGCAACGACCGACGCCCGGGTGCGCTCGGTGCGTGATCTGATCGACCTCGCCGACCAGGCGCTGTACCAGGGCAAGCGGCGGGGCCGCAACCAGGTCGTCCGCAGCGATGACGTGGGCGAGGACACGGCCGGGCCCCACGTTGAACACGTCGAGGTGGACCGGCTGCGCAAGCAGGTCGTGTCCTTGAGTATGCAGGCCAAGGAGCTGTGCCTCCAGAGTGTGTGGGCGCTGGTGCAGGCGCTGGAGGCCCGCGACCGCTTCACCGCCTGGCACTCGCGCAACACCACGTTCTACTGCGTGTGCCTGGCCGAGGCCGCGGCCTTGCCGGAGCCGCTCCAGACCATCATCGCCAACGCCGCCATGCTGCACGACCTAGGCAAGATCGGCGTGCCCGACAGCATCCTCCAGAGCACGGCGCCGCTGACCGAGGAACAAGCGGCGGTGCTGCGGCAAGTGCCGCTGATGACCTGCAAGATCCTTGAACCGCTGCGCGTCTTTGAAACCGAGACGCTCATCATCCGCCACCTGCGCGAGCGGTTCGACGGCACCGGCTATCCGCTCGGCCTGGCCGGGACGACGATCCCCATCGGCTCGCGTCTGCTGGCCGTCGCGGAGACTTTCGACGCGCTCACGAGCGAGCGGCCCCACCGCCGCAGCCTGGGCATCGACGAGGCCCTGCGGGCCATCGAAAGCGAGGCCGGCCGGCAGTTCGATCCGCGCTACACCACGCTGCTGACCGAGGTCGTTCGAGCGCAGCGGGAGCGCTGGGTCCAGCGGGTCGAGCGTGCTCGGGCCGAGGTCCAGCGGCAGTCCGGGACCCCCGTCAGCCCTGCCGGCTGATCGCCCTCCCTCCGCGGGGGTATACTCTGGCATCATGGACCTCTTCCGCGAGCAGCGTGAGGCGGCCCGTCGTGCCGTCCAGCCGCTGACCGTGCGGATGCGGCCGCGGACGCTGGACGAATTCGTCGGGCAGGAGCACTTCGCCGCCCCTGGCCGGCTGCTCCGGCGGCTGATCGACGCCGATCGGCTGGGCAGCGTGATCTTGTACGGCCCCCCGGGGACCGGCAAGACGACGCTGGCCCTGCTGGTCGCCGCCCACACGCACGCGGCGTTCGTGACGCTGCACGCCGCCGAGGCCGGCGTCAAGGACGTGCGCGCGGTCATCGAGGCCGCGCACCAGCGTTTGACGGCGGGCGGTCCACGGACGGTCCTCTTCCTGGACGAGATCCACCGCTTCAACCGGGCCCAACAGGACGTGCTGCTCAAGGACGTGGAAGAGGGGACCCTCACGCTCATCGGGGCCACGACGGAGAACCCCTTCTTCTCCCTCACCGCCCCCCTGCTTTCCCGCAGCCACATCTTCGAGTTCCGCCCGTTGACGCCCGAGCAGCTCCTGACGCTCCTGCGCCGCGCGCTGGCGGATGCGGAGCGCGGCCTGGGGAACAGCGGAGCGACGGCCGACGAAGCGGCCCTGCGGTTCCTCGCTGAGCGGGCCGACGGGGACGCCCGTCGCGCGCTCGCCGCGCTCGAAGTGGCCGTGTTGTCATTGACGCGGGGGACTGCCCCGTCGCCCGTCGCCCCGCCGCAGGTCACGCTCGCGGTCGCCGCCGAGTCCATGCAGCAGAAGGCCATTCCTTACGACGCGGCGGGCGACGCGCATTACGACATCGCGTCGGCGTTCATCAAGAGCATGCGCGGCAGCGACCCGGACGCGGCTCTGTACTGGCTGGCCCGCATGTTGGAGGGGGGCGAGGACCCCCGGTTCATCGCCCGGCGCCTCGCCATCTGCGCGTCCGAGGACGTCGGCAACGCGGACCCGCAAGCGGCCATCCTGGCGGCCGCCGCCGTCCAGATCACGCAGGCCGTCGGCTTGCCGGAGTGCGAATACGCCCTGGCCCACGCCGCCATCTACATTGCCTGCGCGCCGAAGTCCAACGCGGTCGCCACGGCCATCGCGGCGGCACGGCAGGACGTGCGGGAGGGGGTGACGTTGCCGGTGCCGGAGCACCTGCGGGATGCCAGTTACGGCGGGGCGGCACGCCTGGGCCACGGGGCCGGTTATCGGTATCCACCGGACGACCCACGGGCGATCGTGGAGCAGGGCTACCTCACCGAGTCGAAAACGTATTACAATCCCACGACCCAGGGGCACGAAGCCCAGTTGGCCGAGATCGTGCGCGGGTTGCGCGCGGCGCGGGTCCGCGCCGCCGCCGAACGGAAGCAGAGCTAGCCGTGCCGAAAAGGACCCTGCGTCAAGAGCTGCGAGCCCGGCTGAGAGCGATCCCGCCGGAGGTGCTGCAACAGCGCAGCGCGGCGGCCTGCCGGCGGCTGTGCGAGCAGGATGAGTATCGCCGGGCCAACACGCTCATGATCTTCTTGTCCACGGCCCACGAGGTGGACACGCAACCCCTGGCGCTGGACGCCTGGGCCAACCACAAGACGGTCCTGGCCCCGCGCGTGGCGTGGGACCAACGCCGGATGCTCCCCGTCGAAATCCACTCGCTGGTCAGCGGCGTTGAGGAAGGGTACATGGGAATCCGCGAGCCGCTCGAGGGCCTGCCCGTCCCGGTCGCAGACATCGACCTCGTGGTCGTGCCCGGCCTGGGGTTCGACCGGCAGGGCAATCGGCTCGGCCGCGGCCGGGGCTTCTACGACCGCTTCCTGTCGCACCCGGATTTCCGCGGCGTGGCCTGCGCCCTGGCCCTGGAGGACCAGGTGGTCGATGCCATCCCCGTCGGACCCTCCGACGTCTGCGTGGACATGCTCGTGACCGACGCGCAGGTCCGCCGGTTCACGCACACCAAGTAGGTCCCATGAGCACCACCGTTGCCCGTCGTCGTTACCTGACCAATTTCGAGTATCACCGCGTCCCCCATCTGTTTACCGATGTGGTGGTCGTCGGATCGGGGATCGCCGGGTTGCAGGCGGCGTTGCAGGCGGCCGAGGGCGGTGACGTCGTCCTGGTGACAAAGGACCGTGCGGAGCAGTCGGCCACGGCGTGGGCCCAGGGCGGCATCGCGGCGGCCTTGGGCGTCGGCGACAGCCCCGAACAGCACGCCCGCGACACCCTCGAAGTGGCCTGCGGCCTGGGGCACGCGGACACGATTCGGCAGTGTGCCACCGAGGCCCCGGGGATCATCGCCGATCTTCAGGCCAGCGGGGCGAACTTCGACCGGGCCGGAGGCGGCTTGTCGGCCGGTCGCGAGGGCGGGCACACCGTGCCGCGGATCATCCATGCCCGCGACGCCACGGGGCAGGAAGTCCTGCGCGTTCTGCTGGACAAAGCCCGCGCCCACCCGCGGATTCGCGTCTTCGAGCAGTGCTTCGCCATCGACTTGCTCACCCACGACGGCCAAGTCGTCGGCCTGGTCACCTACCACCCCAAGTACCGCTACCAGATGTTCTGGGCCACGACCACCATCCTGGCCACCGGCGGCTGCGGGCGTGTTTACCGGGAAACGACAAACCCGCCCGTGGCCACCGGCGACGGCCTAGCGATGGCCTTCCGCGCCGGCGCCGTCCTCCGCGACATGGAGATGATCCAGTTCCACCCCACCACGCTCTACGTCGCCGGCGCCGCCCGCGAGCTCATCACCGAGGCCGTCCGCGGGGAGGGCGCCTACCTCGTGACCCGCGACGGCCGCCGCTTCATGCCTGAGTACGACGACCGGGCCGAGCTGGCCTCGCGCGACGTCGTGAGCCGGGCGATCGCCAACGAGATGCGGCGGAGCCACGCGGCGTGCGTCTATCTCGACGTGCGGCACTTTCCGACGGGCCGCTTCGCGGAGCGGTTCCCCAACCTGACGCGGCTGTGCCGCGACTTCGACATCGACCCGGAGCACGACCTGATTCCCGTGCGGCCGAGCGCGCACTACGCCGTCGGCGGGGTCGTCGTGGACGCGAACGGTCGGACGAGCCTTCCCGGGTTGCTCGCGTGCGGCGAAATCACGTCAAGCGGCCTGCACGGCGCGAACCGGCTGGCCAGCAATTCGCTGCTGGAAGGGCTCGTTTTCGGCCGGCGCGCCGGGCGCCTGGCCGCCGAGCGGGCGCGGGCCAATCGCCACCTGAACAGCCCGCTGCCCATCAGCCACCTGCTGCCACACTCCACGCGCACCGAGCTCGACCTCGTCGACGTGTTCAACAGCCTGACCAGCCTCATGTCGCGCAACGTCGCCGTGGAGCGCAGCGGCGACCGCCTCCAGGAAACGCTCGAGATCATCACCTTCTGGGCCCGCTACGTGATGGACAAGCTCTTCGACGAGCCGCGGGCCTGGGAAACGCAGAACATGCTCACCGTCGCGCTGGCCATCGCCACCGGGGCGGCCACGCGCTGCGAGTCCCGCGGCGTCCACTACCGTACGGATTTCCCGCAACCCGACCCCCGCTGGCACAGCCACATCGACCTGGTGCGCGGCGACGACGCGCTTCAGGTTTCCACAAGCCCTGTGCCTGGCGGGCCAACCCCCTGACGCTCGGTCCTCCCACGGGCCTACTGCCACTCAATCGTGCTGGGCGGCTTGCTGGAGATGTCGTACGCCACGCGGTTCACGCCCGCGACTTCGTTGATGATCCGGTTGCTGACCGTGGCCAACACGCCGTAGTCGATGTGGACCCAGTCGGCGGTCATGAAGTCCTTGGATTCGACGAGGCGGACGACGATCAGGTTCTGCCCCTCGTATGAGCGGCCGTCGCCCATCACCCCCACGCTGGCCACCGGCACGAGCACCGCGAAGCCCTGCGCGACCTTGCGATACCACCCGGCCGCCGTCAGCTCCTCCAGCAGAATCTCGTCCGCCGAGCGCAGCACCTCCAGCCGCTCGGGCGTGACGGCGCCGGCGATGCGCACGGCCAGCCCCGGCCCGGGGAACGGGTGCCGCCAGACGAGGTTCTCCGGCAGGCCGAGCGCCTCGCCGACGAGCCGCACCTCGTCCTTGAAGAGCTGCCGCAGCGGTTCGATCAGCTCGAAGCCGAGCTCCGCGGGCAGGCCACCGACGTTGTGGTGCGACTTGATGACGGCGGCGTGGCCGGTGGGGCCGTGGCCGGATTCAATCACGTCCGGGTAGATCGTCCCCTGGGCCAGGAAGCGGGCCCCTTCGATCCGGCGGGCTTCGTCGCGGAACACCTCGATGAACTCGTGGCCGATGAGACGCCGCTTCTCCTGCGGATCGATGACCCCGGCCAGCTTGTCGAGGAACCGCCGGCGGGCATCGACCACGTGGAGCTCCATGCCGAAGTGGCCACGAAACGTCAGTTCCACCAGTTCGGCTTCCCGCCGCCGGCACAGCCCGTTGTCCACGAAGATGTTGACCAGACGGTCGCCGATGGCCCGGTGGACCAGGGCCGCGGTGACGCTGCTGTCCACCCCGCCCGACAGCCCGCAGATCACCCGCTCGTTCGGCCCGACGCGGTGGCGGACCTCCTCGACGGCCGCCTCGATCACGTTCTGCACACGCCATTCGCCCCGGCACCCGCACAAGTCGTACACGAAGTTGCGGATCATCAACTCGCCGTTGGGCGTGTGCGTGACCTCCGGGTGAAACTGCACGCCCCACACCGGCCGTGAGCGGTGCCGGACCGCGGCGACCGGGCAGTTGTCGGTCTCGGCCAGCGGCTCGAAGCATTCGGGCACCGCGCGGACCACGTCGCCGTGGCTCATCCAGACGGTGATTTCGCGCGGCACATGGGCCAGGACGCCCTCCGGACGGTGAACGCGGACGCGGACGCGCCCGAACTCGCGGGCCTGGCCGGGTGTGACCGCGCCGCCCAGGAGCTGGCACGCCAACTGCATCCCGTAGCAAATACCGAGCACCGGCACCCCCAGGTCGAAGATCGCCGGGTCGCAGCGCGGGGCGCCCGCCGCGTACACGCTCGCCGGCCCGCCGGACAGGATGATGCCGCGGACCCCCAATTCCTTCAGCCGGGCCGGCGGGGTCTGCGGGGCCAACAGCTCGCTGTAGACGTGGTTCTCGCGGACGCGGCGGGCAATCAGTTGCGAATACTGGCTGCCGAAATCGAGGATGGCGATGATCTCACGGGGATGCATGGCGCTTCGATACCACGCCGGCGGTACACGGTCAATGCGAGAACGCCACCCGTCCGCCAACGCGGCCCACGGCGAATCGGACGCCGCGTCCTCCACGCGGCCCGGCCAGCGCGAGGCCCCGGAGCGGCCCGCTCCCGCGCGGCGTCTGGCCGGACGCCCGGCGACCCGGTACGATGACCGGGTGACGCGGCCTCGAAGGAGCAGACCATGCACCGATGGTGGCGATGGGTGGTCGCGGCGGGCGGCGTGACCCTCTTCCTGGGGGGTTGCGATCCGACGCTGAGGACGACGGTCGAGAACGGCATCATTAACGTCTCCACGAGCGTATTCGGGGCCATCCTGCGCGCCCTGATCGAGCTCGGCCAGGAGGCCCAGAGCGGCACCACCGCGCGGGCCATCATCGACGTGGCCGAACACCTCGTGGCTTGACTACCTACCCGGGTCGTGGGACAAAGCGGATCAGTCCGGGTCCCGCGCGCCGCCCCGGCGCCGCGCGGCGACACAGCCTTTTCGTGGGGCCCGGCCCGCTGACGCTGCGTCCAGGAGCCTTCATGAGCAACGGTGGCAGTTACGATCCCCACGCGGTCGAGCCCGAGATATATCGCTTCTGGGAACAGGGCGGCTACTTTCACGCTACGCCGAACCCGGCCAAGCCGCCGTACGTCATCGACATCCCGCTGCCGAACGTCACAGGGGCGCTGCACCTGGGCCACGCGCTCAACAACACGCTTCAGGACATCCTGATTCGCCGGGCACGGATGCGCGGCTTCGAGACCCTGTGGATGCCCGGCACCGACCACGCCGGCATCGCCACCCAGGCCGTCGTCGAGAAGCGGTTGAAGGAAGAGCAGAACCTTACCCGGCACGAGCTCGGCCGCGAGGGGCTGGTGCGGAAGATTTGGGAATGGAAGGAGGAGTACGGCAGCCGCATCCTCCAGCAGCTTCGACGGATGGGTTGCTCGTGCGACTGGGAGCGGACGCGGTTCACGCTGGACGAGGTCTGTGCCCGGGCGGTGTACGAGGTCTTCTTCCAGTGGTTCAAGGCGGGGCTGATCTACCGCGGCTTGCGGCTGGTGAACTGGGACGCGCACCTTCAGACCGCCGTCGCGGATGACGAGATCATCCACGAGACGGTGAAAGGGCATCTGTGGCACTATCGCTACCCGATTCTTCCCGACGAGCCCGCGGAACCTTCCACCGTCCTGGCGCGGGCCGTCGCGCCCGAGGCGAAGCCCGGCGTCGATTACCTCGTCATCGCCACCACGCGGCCGGAGACGATGCTGGGCGATACAGCGGTCGCGGTGCATCCCGACGACCCGCGCTACAAGCACCTGGTCGGGCGGCACTGCCTGCTGCCGCTGATGAACCGGCCGATCCCGATCATCGCCGACGCGGAGCTCGTCAATCCCGAGTTCGGCACCGGCTGCGTGAAGGTCACGCCGGCGCACGACCCGAACGACTACGCGTTCTCACAGCGGCACTCGGAGGCCCGGCCGATCAACATCCTGACGCCGGACGGGAAGATCAACGAAAACGGCGGCCCGTACGCGGGCCTGGACCGCTACGCGGCCCGGACGAAGGTGGTCGCGGACCTGGAAGCGCTGGGGCTGATGGAGAAGGTCGAGGACTACGAAACGGAGATCGGTCACAGCGACCGCAGCAAGACGCCGATCGAGCCGATGCTCAGCGAGCAGTGGTTCGTGAAGATGGGGGACCTGGCCGAGACGGCGATGGAAGCGGTCCGCGACGGCCGCGTGCGGTTCTTCCCGGAGCGCTACGCCAAGACGTACCTCGACTGGCTGGGCGAGAAACGCGACTGGTGCATCAGCCGGCAGCTCTGGTGGGGGCACCGGATTCCGGTGTGGCATGCGCGGCTTCGCGTGCGTGACGCTGAGCGACGAGCCGCGGGGCAACGCGTAAGTGATTGGCCGCAGCGCTTGGTTGCAGACTTCCGAACCGCACTTGAAAGGTATGGGGCTGCGGCGGGGTGCGCGAGCGATTTTTGGGTCGAAATGGCCGCCGACGATCCGAGTGCGTGCTTCGTCTGTGCCCGGAGCGAGAAGGCAAGACAAGAACTGGCGGGGATTGAATCGCGGGTCCATCGAGCAAGGAACGTTGGCTTGTTTGGCAACGATCCGCCCCGCGCCGTCGAAATCGCGATTGGCGACCCGCGACACGGTCCCGACCAGGCAGTACGCGGGCTGCTCTTGCAGTTCGAGCAAGACCCCGACGTCCTCGACACCTGGTTCAGCTCCGCGTTGTGGCCGTTCAGCACGCTGGGCTGGCCGCACGAAGAGGGGGCAAGGGGTCAAGGGGTCAAGAGGTCAAGTGATGGCGCACCCTCGGCCCCTCGGCCCTTGGGCCCCTCGGCCCCCTCCCCCGCCGACCTGGACTACTTCTACCCCACCACCGTCCTCGTCACCGCCCGCGAGATCATCACGCTCTGGGTCGCCCGCATGGTGCTGACCGGGCTGCACTTCACCGGCCGCGTGCCGTTCTCGCACGTCTACATCCACCCCAACATCCAGGACGGCCAGGGCCGCCGGATGAGCAAATCGCTCGGCAACGGCGTCGATCCGCTGGACATCATCGAGCTGTACGGCACCGACGCCCTGCGCTTCACCATGGCCCAGATGGCCACCGAGACGCAGGACGCCCGGATGCCGGTCAAGCGGACCAAGCTCCCCGACGGCCGCGAGATCAACACCTCCGACCGCTTCGAGCCCGCCCGCAACTTCTGCAATAAGCTCTGGCAGGCCGCGACGGGGTTCATCCTCCCGAACCTCACCGTGGCGGCCGACGGCCCGTCGGCCGATCCGAGCCGCGACCGTGAGGGCGCGGTGCGCACGCCGGACTCGGAGGTCCGGCGCTCCGCGCATGGGGGTACGCCGTCGCCAGACACCGAGGTCCGGCGCCACATGGATGCGCGGCCGCTGCGGGCCGAGAACCTCGCGATCGAGGACCGGTGGATTCTCTCGCGGCTGGGCGCGTGCATCCGTGAGGCGGACCGCTGCTTCGAGCGCTACCAGATCAGCGACGTGGCGGACACGCTGCGGACGTTCTTCTGGGGCGACTTCTGCGACTGGTACCTGGAGCTGGTCAAGCCGCGGCTGTACGACTCCGCGGACTCTCAGGGGGCGCGCGCCTCGGACTCCCCTCCCTCCCAGGGAGGGGTTGGGGGAGGGTCAGGGTTCGCGCCAGCCGATGGCGGCCACCCCCCTGTAGTCCTCCCTGAGAGGGGGGACTGCGACAGTGCCGCCGTGGCGCGCCAGGTGCTCGCGTGGGTGCTCGACCAGTCGCTCCGGCTGCTGCACCCCCTGATGCCGTTCGTCACTGAGGCGCTGTGGAAGAAGCTCGGCGAAGCGGCCCCGCGGCGCGGGCTCACTGAGACTCGTGACGCCGAACCCGCCCTCATCGCCGCCGCCTGGCCGGACGCGGCGACGTACACGCGCGACGCGGCCGTCGAACGCGAGATGGCCGCGCTTCAGGACGTGATCCGGGCGTTGCGCGACACGCTGGCCCGCATCAACACCAGCCGCGCCGCGGCCAAGACGCCGGCCATCGGCAAGCTCCCGCACGCGATCATCCGCGCCGACAACGAGACCGCCGCCGGCCTGCGGCGGCAGCGTACCGTGCTCCTGCGGCTGGGCCGCTGCGAACGCCTGGAGATCGGGGCCGATGTTGCCAAGCCGGCGGAGTCGGCCACGCAGGTCCTCGCCGGCGGCGTCGAGGTGTACGTTCCGCTGGCGGGGTTGATGGACCTCGCCACGGAGCGCCAGCGGCTCCAGAAAGAGCGCGACACGCTACGCGGCCACATCGAGCGGCTGACGGGCAAGCTGGCGAACGAGGACTTCGTCGCGCGGGCCCCGGCGGCGGTCGTGGAGCAGGAACGCGCCCGCCTGGCCGAGATGCGCGCGCGGTACACGACGCTGGAACGCAACCTGGCCGACCTGGATGATTGAGCGTTCGCCGGGCATCGGCGTGCCGTGGCGCAAGCGTCGCCGCGCGGGTTCCCGTGGCTGGACAGCCCGGGGCCCCCTTTCCCGGCCTCGTGAGACGGGTCTCCGGCCCGCCGGCTACCGATCAGGGGTCGGTCCCCCAGGTAGCCTTGTCAGGTGCTCCGGGCCGGCGTGCGGCCCGGCGCGTCGCCGATGCCGCCGTCGATCAAGCTGGCCAGATCATCCACGCAACGCTGCAACGTGTCGGCCTGCGTGTCCAGTCCGGCGGCGACCTGAGCAGCGCGCTGGGCGCTGCCGGCGGTGTCTTGCGTGTCCTGGCTGATTCCGCTCACCGCCGTGTTGATCTGGGCCACTCCCTGCTCCTGCTCGCGGCTGGCAGTGGCAATCTCATCGACCAGGCCGGTGACCGTGCGGTTGTGTTCGGCCACGGTGCCCAGCAGGCTGCGTACCTCTCCTACCAGGGCCACGCCATCGCGGGCCCCCGTCACGGAGGCTTCAATCAGGGTACACGTATCGCGGGCGGCCTCGGCCGAGCGACGCGCCAAGTTGCGGACTTCCTCGGCCACCACGGCGAAGCCCTTGCCCGCTTCTCCGGCCCGGGCGGCTTCGACTGCCGCGTTCAGGGCCAGCAGGTTGGTCTGAAACGCGATCTCGTCGATGACCTTGATGATCCGGGCCGTATCGGCGGCCCGTTTTTCGATCTCGGCGATGGCCATCGCCATGTGCTCCATCGCCGTGGTGCCACGGGCGACGGCGTCGCGTGCCTGGGTGGATGCGCTCTTGGCGAGGGTGGCGCGCTGGGCGCTGGTGCTGGTGACCCCCGTGATTTGCTCGAGCGCGGCGCTGGTCTCCTCGAGGCCGGCCGCCTGCCGGTTGGCGGCATCCGCCTCAACCTGACTGGTCTCTGCGATGGTGTGGGCGGCATCGCCCAGCGAGGTCGCGCAGGTGCGCAAAACTCCGGCGACGGCGCGCAGCCGCCGCAGCACATGCCAACGGAATACGCCGAGGACCACAGCCCCGGCCGCCATCGTGCCGGCAACAATGGCCAGAGCCGTCCAACGCGTGCGCTGCGTGGCCGCGTGATGGGCAGCGGCGACGGCCTGCAACTCCTGGTCGATGTGGCCCCGGGCCTCCTGGAGTTGCCGGAGCACCTGGTCGTACTGCGGCGTCAGCTCTGCTATGTAGGTGTATTGGGCCGTCGCGGTGTCGCCCTTGAGATAGTCCGCGAAAATGTCGTCGGCGGTCTGGCACCAGGCGGCGAAGGGGGCCTGCACCGAGGCGGTAGCCGAGTGTCGAGTCAACAACGTGTCGACCCGCTCGCGTTCGTCCTTCAGTCCCGCCAACAGCTTTTCCAGGGCATCCGGGTCGCGTTCGCGCAGACTGACCATCACCCCGTTCTGCAACCGCGAAAGCCCCTCCAGCAGCTCGTACGACGTCGTCAGAGCGCTGGTCGCAGCCCCCTGCATCTCGGTGGCCCGGTTGGCCAATTGCCCCAGCGTCCAGTGGTAGAACGACACAGCGGCCGCCGCCACCACACACAGAGCGCCCAGGAGCAGGCGCAACTGTCCCGATATTCCTGCAAACGCGCGCACGGCGGCGCCTCCATTCTGTCGGGGACCGTTCCCGGTCGTGATTGAGAATCGCCGTCACGCCGCCGCAGCGTTCGCCGCCCGGCTCGACGACGCTGCGCTTCGCCCCCCCTGCGCCGGCTAGGCGTCCTTCTTCATCTTGGTGTAGTTCAGGCCGACGACCAGCGAGCCGATAGGCTTGTCCCCATCGAGGACCGGCACGGCGACCTGGACGCTGAGGACGCCGGTGGACTCGTCGACCTCCACCGGTCCCTGCCACGTCTTGTTCTTCATCGGGTTTTCATGTTTGGCTTTTCCGGCGTGGCACCAGCTCGTGGTCTTAGCCAGGAAGGCTACCTTGCGGCCGGAGGCGTCGGATAAGAACGCCTCGGTCACATACGCATCCTTCTTCTTGCTGAGCAGTTCGGCCACGGCATTCTTGCTGAGCGACTTGACGAACTCGTCCGTGAGCGTCAGGCCCTTCCATTTCTCTTCCGTCATTGCGTTCACGGCGGCCGGGGGCGCGGCGTTCTGCTGCTTCGTCGCCTCCACGACGACCTTCTCCGCGGCCCACTGCTGGATCTCCTTGACCTTCGCGTCGATGCGCTCCTGCACCTTCTTGTCGATTTCCTCGGCCAGGGTGAGGGCGGCGCTACTCGCCAGAACGAGCAGGGCGCTGAACAATACGGTTCTTCTCATGGTGCTTACCTCGCCTCGAAGTGTCCATGAACTCTACGAGTATCAAATATCGTGTCGTTCGGACGCTCTAGTGACTTCAGTACGATCTCGAGTTCTTCTGTTTATCAGGCCCACGTCGCCAAGCTCGGCAAGCGTAGCAGGGCGTGCGGACCGCCACCGCCTGGCCTGTTTGCTGTCCGCATGCAGCTTCGCCCGTCAGGGACGCGTTACGGGGTACGGTGGGGCCGGCGCTCGGTGGCGGGCATGTTCTTAGGGGGCGGATCAAGGGGCCGTACCCGTCTCGGCGGGCCAATAACTTGCAACGCTTGCCACAACCCCGCACGCGAGGGCGGTGCCGGGCGGCCCGCCGCTCGCGTGCCCGGACCTGTTGGCAGCTACTACGCCGTCGGTCGCCGGCTTCCGCGGGAGCGACGAGGCGGAAAGATTGCGTTGCGGCGGAGGGTGGCCAGGGTCTATAATGCGCGCGGAGGTCGGAAAGCGGCCTGCATCGGCCGGGGTTTGCCCGGTCCCGTCGTTGCGCTGGCGAGTGATGCGACACCACGTCCCTGCTCAAAAAGGACATTTGGAGGCCCAAGCCGTGAGTGGAAGGCACACCAACTGGCTGCTCGTGCCGGTTCTCATCGTTGCGGGGGTACTGACCGCCGGTGCCGTTGCCTCGGACATGGGGCAGGCGGCCGCGAACCAGGTGAGCCAGACGTCGTACAACGACTTCCTGGCCAACTGGTTGTATACGCGGACGGGGCACAGCCGCGGGCCGAGCGGGGCCCAGCACGATCTGGCCCGTGACAATGTCCTGGCCCTGTTCCAGAGCTACGGACTGACCGCCTACCTCGAGCCGTTCGTGTATTCCGGCCGCCTAGGCGTCAACGTGATCGCCGTACAACCCGGGACGGTCTATCCGAACCGGGTGTATCTCATCGGGGGGCACTACGACTCGGTGAGTAACCCGGGGGCGGACGACAACGCCAGCGGGGTGGCGGCGGTGCTCGAATGCGCCCGCATTCTCAGCCAGTACCAGTCGGACTGCACCATCAAGTACGTGGCGTTCGATCTGGAGGAGCTGGGGTTGTACGGGAGCTATGCGTATGTGCAGATGCACTCCGGCGAGGACATCCGCGGGATGATCTCGGCGGACATGGTGTGCTACGACCGCATCAACCGCGCCGACATCTACGGCCGCACTGCGTCCGACCCGATCAAGCAGGCCCTCGCGGCGGCCATCGGCCAGTATGGGCAGGGATTGGCGGTGACGATCGGCGGCCAGCTCAACGCGAGTGACCACGCCCCCTTCGAGGCGGCCGGCTATCAGGCGTGCCTGCTGATCGAGGCGGACGACAACCCCTACTACCATACCCAGACAGATTGCTACGACACGCCCGGCTACCTGAACATCCCCTTTGCCGTGAAGATGACCCGCAGCATGTGCGGCTGGCTGGTGGACGCGGCCGGCGTGCAGGTGGTCATCAACGGCCTGGAGTTCCAGTACCCCCAGGGCCGGCCGGAGTTCTGTCGTCCCGCCGGCGGAACCACCGTTCGCGTGGAGGTCGTGGGCGTCGGCACGGTCGCCCCGCAACCCGGTACGGGGGTGCTGCACTACAACACCGGCGGCGGCTGGCAGGCGGTCCCGATGACGGAAGTGTCCCCGAACGTGTACGACGCCGCCCTGCCGGCGGCCACTTGCGGCAGCGAGGTGCGCTACTACTTCAGTGCTCAAGCCGTCGGCGGCCAGGTCTTCACCGACCCGGCACAGGCCCCGACCGCCAGTTATGCGGCCACCGCCGCCTACGGCATCACCACCGTCTACGAAAACACCTTCGACACCGACCCCGGCTGGTCGATCTCGGGCGGACTGTGGGCCTTCGGCCGACCGACGGGCGGCGGCGGGGCGTACGGCGGCCCCGATCCCACGAGCGGGTACACCGGGTTGAACGTGTATGGCTACAACCTGAACGGTGACTACACGAACAACATGCCGGAATACAACCTGACCAGCGCGGCGATCGACTGCACCGGGGCATTCCGCGCCAGCTTAAACTTCTGGCGTTGGCTGGGCGTACAGGGTAGCGCGTCCGACCATGCTTACGTCCGGATCAGCACCAACGGCACCACGTGGACCAACGTCTGGTCGAACCCGACCGGCGCCGTCGGCGACACCGCCTGGATCGAACAGACGTTCGACATCTCCGCGGTGGCGGACAACCAGCCGACCGTCTATCTCCGCTGGACCATGGGCACGACCAACTCCAGTCGCACGTACTGCGGCTGGAACATCGATGACGTGCGGATCACCGCCCTGGATTGCACGGCTCCCTGGCCGCGCGGGGACATGAACTGCGACACACAAGTGGACTTTGGCGACATCAACCCGTTCGTGCTGGCGCTGACCAACCCGACGGCCTACGTGCTCGCTTTCCCGAACTGCGACCTCATGAACGGAGACATCAACGGCGACGGGTTCGTCGACTTCGGCGACATCAACCCGTTCGTCCGACTACTGACCAACCCGTAGTGCGACGGGGGGTTCGCCGGGGACGAGCGCCGCGTGGCGCCCGCCGCTCCGGAGGCAGAACATGAGAGCATGCATCGGCGGGCACGCCGCCCGGCGGGCCGGTACAGGGCATGGGTGACTGATTCGGTATTACGTCGATTCATGGGATAACAGCAGGAGGTCATGGTTGTGAGTACGAGGCGCACATTCTGGCTGATTGTGTCGGTTCTAGTCGTCACGGGCGGTCTGGCCGTCGGCGCCGTCGCGTCGGACATGGGCAAGGCGGCCGCCGACCAGGTGAGCCAAACGTCGTACGACGACTTCCTGGCCAACTGGCTCTACACGCGGACAGGGCACAGCCGCGGCCCGAGCGGGGCCCAGCACGACCCGGCCCGCGACAACGTCCTGGCCCTGTTTCAGAGCTACGGGTTGTCGGCCCAATTGGAGCCCTTTGTCTACAGCGGTAAGAATGGCGTCAATGTGATCGCCACCCAGGTCGGCACCCTCTATCCCAGCCGCGTGTACATTATCGGCGGGCACTACGACTCCGTGAGCAATCCCGGGGCGGACGACAATGCCAGCGGCGTGGCCGCGGTGCTCGAATGCGCGCGCATTCTCAGTCAATACCAGACCAATTGCACCATCAAGTACATTGCGTTTGACCTGGAGGAACTCGGTCTCTACGGTTCCAAGGCCTACGTGCAGATGCACCCCGGCGAGGACATCCGCGGGATGATCTCGGCGGACATGGTGTGCTACGACCCGAATACCAACAAGGCCCGGCTTTACGGCCGCACGGCATCAAACCCCATCAAGAACGCGCTGGCGGCCGCGATCACCGAGTACGGCCAGGGCCTGACCCCAAATATCCTCGGGCAGAACGATGCCAGCGACCACGCCCCGTTCGAGGCCGCCGGCTATCAGGCCTGTCTTCTCATTGAGGACCAGGTGTACAACAACCCCTACTATCACACGCAGACGGATTGCTACGACACACCCGGCTATCTCAATATGCCGTTCGCCGTCAAGATGACCCGCAGCCTCTGTGGCTGGCTCGTGGACGCGGCCGGCGTGCAGGTCCTCATCAACACGCTGAAGTTCCAGTATCCCAGCGGCTTGCCCGAGTATTGCCGCCCCGCCGGCGGGACGACGATCCGCGTGGACGTGACCGGCCTCGGCTCGGCCGTCCCGCAACCCGGCACGGGGATGCTGCACTTCAACACCGGCAGCGGCTGGCAGGCCATGCCGATGACCGAGTTGTCTCCGAACCTGTACGACGGCGTTCTGCCCGGGGCCACCTGCGGCACCGAGGTGCGCTACTACTTCAGCGCTCAAGCCGTCGGCGGCCAGGTCTTCACCGATCCGTCGCAGGCCCCCAATGCCAGCTACGCCGCCACTGCCGCCTATGGCGTCACCACCTTCTACGAGAACACCCTGGACACCAACCCCGGCTGGGCGATTTCGGGCGGGCTGTGGGCCTTCGGCCGACCGACGGGCGGTGGCGGGGCGTACGGCGGACCGGACCCGACCAGCGGCCACACCGGCCTGAACGTGTACGGCTACAACCTCAACGGCGACTACACCAACAACATGCCGGAGTATCACCTGACGAGCACGGCCATCGACTGCACCGGGGCGTTTCGCACGAAGCTGAGCTTCTGGCGGTGGCTGGGCGTTGAACGAAGTCAGTACGACCACGCGTACGTACGGATCAGCACGAACGGCACGACGTGGACCAATGTCTGGTCGAACCCGGACAGCGAAATCGCGGACACCGAGTGGAAAGCGCTAGAGTATGACATCGCCGCCATCGCCGACAACCAGCCGACGGTCTACCTCCGCTGGACGATGGGCACCACCGACAGCGGCTGGACCTATTGCGGCTGGAACATTGACGACGTGAAGTTGACGGCGCTGGACTGCACCGCCCCGTGGCCGCTCGGCGACCTGAACTGCGACACGCTGGTGGACTTTGGCGACATCAACCCGTTCGTGCTGGCGCTGACGAACCCCGCCGGCTATGCGGCGGCGTTCCCGAGCTGCAACATCATGAACGGTGACATCAACCAGGACGGCTTCGTCGACTTCGGTGACATCAACCCCTTCGTGCTGTTGCTGACGAACCCGTAGCGGCCAGGAGTCACCCGCAGCGCTGGGACGCCGTGTCGCCGGTAGCGACCGGGCTCGACACCAGCCGTCGGTAGCGGCCGGGCCCCGCACCGGCCCTGGATGGCAACGCCGCAGCTCAAGAGCAGTGGCACACACGCTGCCGGAACACGTGCCGGGGCACTTGTGCCACCGCGCGCATCGGCCGGGCGACGCACGGTCGGCAACACGCGGGGTTGTGCCGCGCGACGATCACCAATCACGCACACCGGGCGCGAATCGCACAAACGCGATAGGGCGGAAGGAACCCCTACTTGGTGACGGTCCAGAGCGAGTTCGCCGTGTACCAGCCGGGAACCAGCTCACGCGGGAAGAAGCCCTCCCCCGAGACCGGATCGACGGGCGGTACGTTGGGATAGAAGTTCCCGTTGTAGAAATCCTCAGGCCCGACGTGAATGGGCTCGCTGGGGTACCACAGGAAGGTCCGGCTGGTGTTAATCGGCTCGGCGGCCGTCAGGTTGTAGGCCAACCGCTCCACGTGACCATCCTGGAAGAACGTGTTGGCCGCCAAGCCCGGGTGACGCCATTCGACGGTGTTGTCGTACTGCGTCGGAAAGCTCCAGTGGTGCCCCTTCAGCACGTCGCCGCTCAGATTGAAAATCATGCTCCAGTTCGCGTCCGCCGCCAGGATCCGCTGCGCCGGGAACCGGTCATGGTCTTGGAGGAAACGCCGGCGCTGGTCGTCGCCGAATCCCGGGCGCCAGGCCCAGCCGCCGGCCGAGAGCGGCACCCCGATGCCGTAGCTATAGTCCATCCCGTATACACCCGGCTGCCCGGGGTAGAAGACGCGATAGTGTCGGCCGCGGTCCGCATTGATGAACCCGGGACGAGGATCGGCGGGGCAGTACGCCACGTTGCGATTCAGCAGTTCCCGCTGCTGGAGGAGCACGTCGACCCACGAGAAACGATACGGTGAACCGCCGTCGTCCCACAGCGGATAAAACCCGTATTCATTCAGCGTGCTCTGGAGAGAGCTCCCCAACTCACGGAGTTGGGCGCGGCACGCCGTCGCGATGGCCTGCTCCCGCGCGGCCCGCAAAGGAGGGAGCAAGACGGCCAGCAGCAGAGCGATGATCCCCATCACGACCAGGAGTTCGGGCAGCGAAAAGCCCCGTCGCCCCCGACGTTGCGTGACGGATATGAAGCAGTGCGGACGCATGAGCGTAATCCGCCTCAGTCTTATCTATCGGTTGGACGGCGTGCGCCGAGCACACAGGCGGAACGGGCCCGAAATGATTCCAGCCAAGCCGCAGAAATGACGCAGCGGCGAACGAATCCGTGCCCGGTCGACTCCCGCGTCTCGATCTCAAGCCGACCTCTACTAGTACGATAAACCCTTTTCTCTGGCGCAGCAAGCGTTTTTTTTACCGTTCTGCTTGCTGACCGTCGTCCACAGCCGCCATCTTGAACCGAAACCGGTCACGGATTCCACACTGGGCAGTGGGCAGCGCAATCACAGAAACCGGTTCCGATAACCGGACGGGTGCTCCAGTTGAAGCCTCCGGGCTTCCGAGCACACACCGCGCTGTTCTGTAAATCAATTTGAGATAATACTTTCTGGTACGTCCCACAGCCTGTCGTCACGGCAGGCGATGCCACGACCAGGGTCGCCTGCACCAGAACGCGGCGATTTGAACTTTATCGGGCCATCGTATTCGATCGGAATCGGTTACGGGAATGTTGTCGCCGCTTGCTTCCGCCGGTGTGGATCGCGCCCGCAAGTCGCTGGCCAGGCTGAACCGGGCTATCGCACTGGCGACTGAGGTGTTGCCCCACTCCCTACAATAGAGCCGGGTGAGTTGCCTGGGGTTGGTGCCGGGTGCGCTGCATGGTTCTGCGGAGCGGGATGCCGGAGGCGCGGGCAACGCCCGCCCATGGGCGCGCGGCGGGGTTCACGCTCATCGAGCTGCTGGTGGTCATCGCGATCATCGTGTTGCTGATGTCGATCCTGTTGCCGTCGCTGGGGCAGGCCCGCGAGCAGGGCAAGCAGACCAAGTGCCTGGCCAATCTGATGCAGATCAGCATCGCCATGCACTCCTACTTCAACGACGAGAACGACTGGTTCCCGTTCGAGAAGCGCAATGAGGTCATCCCCGGCGAGCTGCACCCGGCGCTGCACGGGTTCTATTACGGCGGGCATCCGGGTCGCCAGGATGCGCCCGGTTCGGACCAGTGGTGGGGTTACGTGCAGCAGCCGTACCGCGACACGCCGCGGGGTCGGCCGTTCAATCCGTACATCTACCCTGACCTGCCGGACTACGACGTGCCGCCGGAGGACTCGCTGTTCGAGATCGTGCGGAATATGCCGGTGTTCGCGTGTCCGTCGGATGATGGCGGGTTCTGGATGTGGTACGGCGGCGATTATCCCAACGCGCCGAACCTGTATTGGTTCAGCGGCAACAGCTACGACTGCAACTATCACTTCGCGCGGAACTGGGCGCGGGCGAAGTTCGCGGGCGAGCAGCCCGTGCGGTGGTTACAGCGGGCCAACGCGTTCCTGCGCGTGCAGCGGATGAAGCACGCCAGCACGTTCATCATCATCTACGAGGACCCGTTCGATTCGGCCCAGTGGCTGCGGATTCCACGCCGCGGCTGGCACCGCGGGTGGATGCGGAACAACCTGCTGTTTCTCGACGGTCACGCGGCGTCGCTACGGACGGACACGACGCAGGGGTCGCGCGGGCTGGGGTGGAAGAGCGCATCCGGGAATGCTCCGGAGGACCCGCTGGCGTGGTGGAACGACCCGAACGACCCGGATTACGAGTACCGCAACATCGTGCCGTTGGCGGGTTATTGAGGGGAATATGACGTCGGACGGTGGGGATGGCCTGCGACGAAGAAACCTAGCGCCGGGCCTCAGAGAAACCTGTGGGCAAGTATGGCAGGCCTCCGTGCCTGCCGGGGCGAGCCTCCCGGCGAGCCGCGGCCCGGCAGGAGGCTCGTCCCGCCACACCCTGAAGCGGACGGAACTGCGGGATAGCCTCTAGAACGCGACCTGGAGTTGCACGCGCCAGATCAGGGCGTCGTCGTTCACGTTGGCCAGGCTCCACGTCGGATTGGAGATCGGGACCTCGGAGACCTTCACCAGGTCGGTCTGGAGCTTCACCTTGTGTCCCTGGATGAAGTAGTTGAACCCGCCGGCGTACTCCCAGGTGCCCTCCGTCCCGCCGGCCAGGGTCGAGATGCCGCCCACGCGGGCCGTGACCTCGAATTTGTCTTCCCAGCCCGGAATCGGCAGGAAGTAGCCGCACTGCACGTACGCGCCGTGCTGCGCGTTGGTGGAGTCGTCGCCGGTGACCTGGTAGAGCGGCGTGAAAGGCGGCCGGCCGCCGTTGCGGACATCCAGCACGCGAATGACATACTCGCCGGTGGCGGAGAAGCCCCGGTACTTGAAGGCCGCGTCCAAGCCGAGCTGGTTGATTTGCAGGCCCTCGGAGCTGGCCAGGCCGAAGCCGCCGGCGCGGAAGACGTTCTTGCGCGGGTACGGAATGCGCTGCGTGCCGTCGTGCCAGTCTTCATTGAACATGTAGTGGAAGCCGAGGTCCAACCCCGGTTCCATGTGGTGCGCCATGTCGCAGAAGTCGTCGAAGTGGGCCGGGGCATCGGGCAGGGGCGTGCGGCACTGGCCGCCCAGCGCGTGCCAGACGACGCGGGCCAGGAGGGCCGGGTTGTTGTCGTGCCCGACGGCGTAGAGGTTCTCATCGGTCGTGATCGTGCGGGTGGTCGGGTTGTCGACCGAGTTGAGCACGTCGATGAAGTACTCGACCTTCTTGTCGGCGAGCTGGCCCCAGAACTCGACGCCGAGCCCGTCGTTGAGTCCGAAGACGGCGTCCATGGTCGGCGATTCGACCATCTGGTACAGGGCGTTGGAAGTGACGTTGGCCCGCGTGCTCTTGGCCCGGATCAACCCCGCCCGGAACTGGAACGCATCGGAGAAGCGGTAGTTCACCCAGGCGTAGTTCAGCGCGACGTTGTATCCGCCGGCGTCCGCGGCCCCCAGTTCCATGAAGTACGTCAGGTCCTTGTCATAGGCGTGGCCGCTGACGTCGAAGTTCATCCGCACGATGTCGAAGCCGGTGCGGTCGTGCCGGCGGAAACCGGGTGACAGGTAGCGGTTCTGGGTGCGCGTGCCGTAGTGCGTCCAGCGGAACTGCATCTGCCAGTTGAACTTGATCGAGAACTTCTCGTCGCTGCTGCGGATGAAGAAGCCGTTGTCGTAACCGGCCTGGAGGGTGGACGGCATGAGGCTCTCGCGGAACTCCCGCTCGCTCAGCACCTCACGAATCTGCTGCTTCATCTGGTCGACGCGCGACCGGTCCGTGTCCTGCTGGGCGGCCGCCGCCGCCTGCTGCCGCAACGCGTCGATCTCCTGCTGCTGGGCGGCCAGGAGCGACTCCAGCCGGGCGACGCGGTCCGTCTCATCCGCCCCGGCGGAGTTCGCGGCCTCCTGGGCCAACACCCCGGCGCCGCACAGGCCGAGCACCAACAACGCCCATCCGCAATGCGCGATCCGTGTTGTGACCACGAGGCGTCCTCCTTATCTCAGGAACCCTTGGAAATGACCTGCCCCGCAGGCACCGCGCGCCGGTCGGGGCCCAATACGGGGCCATCATAAGGCACGCACCGCCAAACACAAGTGCGGCGGACCGTCAATGTTTGTGGTCAGTTCCCGGCCGAACGGTTCGCACGCGAACCGAGCCGACGGCAAGGGTAGTGGCGACAACGGCCGCGTGGGGCGTGGGTGCCCCCTCGGGCGAAGGAGCACGCATTTCGCGGGCATCGGGAACCTCGGCGGTACAGTTTGAACGCGCGGGCGGCATCCATTATCTTGAGGGAACCTGAGCCTTCGGCTCCCCAGCGGCGCCGCGTGCCCGGGAGCTGATCGTTCGCCGCCGCTGGCGGGTCGGCGGCCCACTGGAGCCCGATGTCATGAGCGTGGAACTGCTGCTCGGCGACGAGGCGGTCGGCATGGCCGCCTTGCACGCCCATATTGGCGGAGCATTCTCCTACCCCGGGACCCCGGCGACGGAGATCTTCGAGTTCATCGCGGAGCAGGCGCGGGACGGCGGCCGCGTGTGGGCTCGCTGGTCGGCGAACGAGAAGGTCGCCTACGAGGAAGCCCTCGGCATGTCCTATGCGGGCAAGCGGGCCCTCGTGTCCATGAAGCACGTCGGCCTGAACGTCGCCGCCGACCCGTTCATCAACTCGGCCCTGACGGGGGTCAACGGGGGGATTGTGCTGGTGGTCGCGGATGACCCGGGGATGCACTCGTCGCAGAACGAGCAGGACAGCCGGTACTACGCCGAGTTCGCGCAGATTCCCGTTTTCGAGCCTTCCAACCAGCAGGAGGCGTACGACCTGACGCGCGAGGCGTTCGACGTGTCCGAGCGGTTCGGGCTGCCGGTCATGGTCCGCGTCGTCACGCGCCTGTCGCACAGCCGGGCCAACGTGCGCACCCGGCCGCCCGAGAAGACGGACGCCGGCAACGGCCGCCGCCTGGCCCCCGATCCAAACGCCTGGACGCTGGTGCCGTCCAACGCCCGGCGGCGGTTTCGCCGCTTGATCGAAATGCAGCCGCAGCTCCGGGAGTGGTCGGAGAAGCACCCGCTGAACACGTTGCGATTGGCGGGGCGGCGGGGCGTGCTGGCGGCGGGGATTGCGGCGAATTATGTGGGCGAGGCGCTGGCGGGGCGCGACGAGCTGTCACTGCTCAAAGTGGGCACGTATCCCCCGCCGGTGGAGCTGATCCGCCAGCTCGTGAACCACTGCGACGAGATTCTGATCGTGGAGGAAGGTTATCCGTTCCTGGAGAAACGGTTGAACGGGCTGCTCGGGCTGGCGGGCAAGGCGGTGAAGGGCAAGTTGACCGGCACGCTGCCGCCCGATGGCGAGCTGACGCCGGACGCCGTTGCCGCCGCCCTGGGCGTGCCCTTTGCGGCCGGCCATGCGGCGATCGGCGACCTGACGGGGCGCCCGCCCGCGTTGTGCCGCGGCTGCCCGCACGCGGACACGTTCAAGGCGATCATCGAGGCGACGGCGTCGTATCCCGAGGCGTGCCTGTTCAGCGACATCGGCTGCTACACGCTGGGCGTGCTGCCGCCTTACCGCGCCGTCCACTCCTGCGTGGACATGGGGGCGTCGATCGCGATGGCCCACGGGGCGGCCCAGGCGGGCGCCTATCCGGTGCTGTGTACCATCGGCGATTCGACGTTCACGCATTCCGGAATGACGCCTCTGATTGGTGCCATTCGAGCTAACGCGGACATCACCGTGTTCATCCTGGACAACGCCACGGTGGCCATGACCGGCGGGCAGGAAACGATGGCGGCGGGGCAGCAGCTCATCGACCTGCTGCGCGGTTTGGGTGTGAAGCCGGAGCAGATGCACCTGCTCGAACCGTTGGCCAAGAACCATGAGCAGAACGTGCAGACCATCAAGCGGGCGATCGAGCACCGCGGCCTGGCGGTCATCGTGGCCCAGCGCGAGTGCATCCACAACCGCCGCAAGGCCAAGGCGGAGCCCGCGGCGGGCAAGGCGGCGACGCCGGCGTGAGCCGTCCGCCGTTCCCGTCGGAAGAAACGGATAACCACAGAGGTGCAGAGGCACGGAGAAGAAGAGACAATGGAAGTGGATAGTGCGGACGGCATTTGTTTCCATTGTGCTGCCGGGCTCGCGACCGTCGGTTTGCACGCCCGCGGAGCTGTGGGGTTCCGCGACCGGAATGGCATCTGATTGCTCTGCTCTGTGCCTCTGCGCTCCTGTGGTGCATCTGCGGTCGTGAGAGAGCGTAGGTGCGCGGCCCGGACCGCGGGCCGCCGAGGGTTGGTGACGTGGAACAGAACCTCATTCTCGCGGGCGTCGGTGGTCAGGGCATCCTGTCCATCGCGCGGGGCATTTCCATCGCGGCGCTGCGCCGCAATTTCCACCTCAAGCAGGCCGAAGTCCATGGCATGGCCCAGCGCGGCGGGGCGGTGCAGTCACACCTGCGCATCGCCGACCATCCGATCTTCAGCGACCTGATCCCCGCGGGCCAGGCGGACCTGATCTTCTCGGTCGAGCCGCTGGAGGCCCTGCGCTACGTCCAGTACCTGCGCGACGACGGGGTCATGGTCGTCAGCACCAACGCCTTCGTGAACATCGAGAACTACCCGGCGATCGAGCAGGTGCTCGACCGCATCGCCACCTTCCCGCGGCACGTCCTGCTGGACGCCGACCGGCTCGCCAAGGCCGCCGGCTCCGTGCTGGCCGCCAACATCGTCACGCTCGGCGCCGGCTCGCTATTCCTCGAGCTCGAGCCGCGGGAACTGGAGGACGCGGTGGCCGAGATGTTCGCCGCCAAGGGCGAGAAGATCGTCCAGGTGAATCGGCGGGCGTTCCGGCTGGGGCGCAATGCGGCGGCGGCGTACCGCGACGGGTTGCAGCGCGGGGGCACGTCGCGGGCGGTCCGCGCGTGGATCGACGCTCTGCCGATCGAAGCGTTGCTCCAGGAAGAGCCGCCGACCCCGCCCACGTTCGACGACCTGGACACCGGCGAGACGCGCCTGACCGGGGCGGAGGCCACCGCCTTCGAACGGACGCTGCTGCGGGCGTACGAGGAGGGCCGTCGGCCGCTCTATGAGCACGAAGTCTACATGCTCATCGAGCTGATCGGCGCGATTTCTCCGCCGCGCTACGTCTTCATCCCCACGGGCAACCTGATCTCGCCCGAGGCCCTGGATCCGTTCCCCGGCGACCGCGTCGTGCTGAAGATCGTGTCGCAGGACGTGATCCACAAGAGCGACGCCGACGGCATCGCCTTTGTGCCCAAGAGCTACGATGTCGTGCGCCGCGAAATCGAACGGCTGATCCAGCGCCACGCCGGCAGCGCCCGCGTCGAGGGCGTCCTCGTCGTCGAGTTTGTCGAGCGCACGCAGCCGGGCTTCGGCAACGAGCTGTTCGTCGGCGTGCGGGCCACCCGCGAGTTCGGCCCCGTCATCGCGGCCGGCCTCGGCGGCATCGACACCGAATACCTGGCCAGCAAGATGCGCCCCGGCGTCGCCGTCGCCAAGGCCTGCGCCACCGACACCACCGCCGAGGAGTTCCTCGAGCTGTTCCGGCAAACCGCGGCGTACGACGTGTTGTCGGGGCGGGCGCGCGGGCACCGGCGGATCGTCTCCGACGGCGAGCTCTTGCGGTGCTTCCGGGCGTTCATCTCGCTGGCGCGGCACTTCTGCGTCGATCGCGGCATCGAAGGGCCGGATGTCGCGGAGCTGGAGGTCAATCCCTTCGCGTTCCGCCAGCAGCACATGGTCCCGCTCGACGGCCGGGGGCGGCTCGGGCCGGCGGCCAAGCGACCGGCGGCGCGGCCGATCGAGAAAGTCCGCCGCCTGCTGGAGCCGCGGGCCATCGGCGTCCTGGGCGTCTCCAGCACGGCGATGAACTTCGGCCGCATCATCCTGAACAACATCAAGACCTGCGGCTTCCCGGCGGACCACCTCTACGTGGTCAAGGAGAACGAGCAGCAGATCGACGGGATCCGCTGCGTGCCGAACGTGGCGGCGCTGCCCGAGCCGGTGGACATGCTCGTCATCGCCGCCCCCGCGACCGCCATGCCGCAGATCACCCGCGACGTGATCGCCAGCGGCAAGGTGGGGGCCGCGGTCGTCATTCCCGGCGGCATGGGCGAGAAGGAAGGGTCCGAGGAGATCGAGAAGCAGATTCGCAGCGCAATTGCCGCCGGCCGCGAGCTGCCCGACGGCGGCCCGGTGTTTCTGGGGCCCAACTGCATGGGTATCCAGTCCCGGCCGGGGCACTACGACACGTTCTTCATCCCGCAGGCCAAGCTCGACACGCGCTGGTCGGCGCCGCCGCGGCGTGTCGCCCTCGTGTCGCAGAGCGGCGCGTTCATCGTCAGCCGGCTGAGCAACCTGGAGACGCTCGACCCGGCGTTGACCATCTCGCTCGGCAACCAGATCGACTTGAGCATCGCCGACTGCGTGCAGGCCGTCGGCGAGCGCCACGACATCGACGTTATCGCCGTCTACGCCGAAGGGTTCAATAACTACGACGGGCTGGACCTGGTGCGGGCGATTCGACGGCTGACCGACGCGGGCAAGACGGTGATCTTCTACAAGGCGGGGCGGACGGCGTCGGGGCGGTCGGCGGCGGCGGGGCATACCGCGTCGGTGGCCGGCGACTACGACGTGTGCCAGGCGGCCACGGCCAACGCCGGCGCGATCGTCGTCGAGACGTTCAAGGAGTTTGAGCAGCTCGTTGATCTGGCCACGGCGCTGCACGCCAAACCGGCCGAGGGGCTGCGGATCGGCGCGATCAGCAATGCGGGGTTCGAGACGGTCGGCATGGCCGACAACGTGGTCGGGCCGGATTTCGCGGTCGAGATCGCGGCGCTGTCCGACACCTCGAAGCAGCAGCTTGCGACCGTGCTGGGCCGCTTCAAGCTCGACGCGCTGGTCAACGCCCGCAACCCGCTGGACCTGACGCCGATGGCCACGGACGAGGCGTACGAGCAATGCGTCCGGGTGATGCTCGACAGCGCGGACGTGGATGCCGTCGTCGCCTCGTTCGTCCCGCTGACGCCGGCCATGCTCACGACGCCCGATGAGATCGGCAAACCCGGCTCGCTGGCGGAGCGCCTGCCGAAGCTGTTCGCCGAAGCCCGCAAACCCGTGGTTGTCAGCGTGGACTCGGGGCCGCGGTACGACGCGTTGGTGCGGGCGCTGCGGGCCGCCGGCGTCCCGGTCTTCCGCTCTGCCGACCAGGCCGTCCGGACCCTGGGCCGATACCTGAGTCACCGTCTGCACCGACGCACCGCCCGCGCGGCCACGATGGCGGCGGCGGCGGTGCCCACCCCGGCCGGCCACGCCGGCGCGACCCGGCCGGTCCACGCATGACGCCCGCGCTGCCCGCCGTGGCGGGGAAAGCGGGCGTGCCGCGCACCCCGTGCCGGGGACCAGAGGTTGCTTGACAGGTCGGCGGGGGTCCATAGAATTGCTCCCCTCGTTCGCACCAGCGAGCCGCCCCGGGTCGCACGGGCCCGGGGAGGGGTGCCGCCGGCGTCCTGCGTGGAACGGGCATCCCTAGGAATCGTGACCGGACCCGACGTTTGTACCGGTCTGTGAACGTGTGACGCGGGAGGACTTGCGCGTGATCGACGTTCGGAACCTCTCGAAATACTACGGGAGCCGGTGCGCGGTGGACCGCATCTCGTTCACCGTCGGCGAGCGGACGATCGTCGGCTTCCTCGGGCCCAACGGCGCCGGCAAGACCACGACCATCCGCATTCTCACGGGCTACATGCCGCCGACCTCGGGCACGGCGACGGTGGCGGGGTACGACGTCCTGACCCAATCGCTGGCGGTGCGGTCGGTCGTCGGGTATCTGCCGGAAGCGGTCCCGCTGTACCCGGAGATGCGTGTCCGCGAATACCTGAAGTTCCGCGGGAAGCTGCGCGGGCTCGACCGCTCACAACGCGAGGCGGCGATCGCCCGGGTTGTTGAACGCTGTTGGTTGCGCGAGGCCGTCGATCGGCCCATCGGGCAGTTGTCCCGCGGCTATCGGCAGCGGGTGGGGCTGGCCGATGCGCTGCTGCACAACCCGAAGGTGCTGATTCTGGATGAGCCGACGGTCGGACTGGATCCGGCCCAGGTGCGGGAGACGCGGGGCCTGCTCCGCGAACTGGCCAGCGACCACCCGATCCTCTTCTCCAGCCACACACTGTCCGAGGTCGAGGCCATTTGCCACCGGATCATCATCATTCACGAGGGACGGCTGATCGCGGCGGGGACGGTGGACGAGCTGAAGGCCCAGACCGCGGGCCAACGCCGCCTGCACGCGGTGCTCAAGGCACCGGCGGCAGACGTGGCCGAAGCGGTGTGCAAGGTACCGGGGATCAAGGACGTACGCACGACGGCCAACGGGGACTGGACGCGGGTGGATGCGGCGGCAGCCGGGGAGGCGTTGGAGCCGCTGGCAGGACTGGCGGCGGCCCGCGGGTGGGCCGTCCGCGAGCTGCACCAGGAGCTGCCGTCGCTGGAAGACTTTTTTGTCAAAGCCGTGCTCGCCGCCCGGGCGGCGCGGCCGCAGTGACGGGGAGGCGAGGGACCGGCCATGCGCCACACGCTGGCTATTGCACAACGCGAACTGCTGTCACTGTTCTGCTCGCCGGTCGGCTACATCGTGCTCGCGGGCTTCTGGCTCGTGACGGGGGCGATCGCGATCTGGAACGCGGAGGCATTCGGCCCCGGCAAGCCGGCCACGCTGCGGGACATCTTCATGTGGGCGCCGTTCGTCCTGACGCTGGTGGTGCCGGCGATGACGATGCGGGCGCTGAGCGAGGAGTACCGCAGCGGGACGTTCGAGACGCTGATGACCGCCCCGGTGTCGGATGCGGCGGTGGTGCTGGGGAAGTACCTGGCAACGCTCGGGTTCTACGGGGTGTTGCTGGTCGGCACGCTCATCTACCCGCTGTTGATGGAGGTGTTCGGCAATCCCGACTGGGGTGAGGTGCTGGCGACGTACCTCGGGCTCGCGCTGGTCGGGGTCGCGTTCGCCGCGTACAGCCTGTTCGCCAGCAGCCTGACACGGGACCAGGCGGTGGCCTGGATGCTCGGCGCCATGCCGCTGATGCTGCTGGTGCTGTCGGTCTACAACCTCGTGCGTCAGTTCGAGGGCTGGCAGCGGGAAGTTCTGGCCCAGCTCAACATCATGGGCCGTTTCGCGCAGTTCGCCCGCGGGCAGGTGGAGACCGACGCGGTGGTCTTCTTCCTCGCCATCGCGGCGTTGTTCCTGTTTCTTACGGTCAAGGTGGTGGAGTCACGACGATGGCGGTAAGCGTCCCCACGACGGGGCCCGCGGCCCCCCGGTCCCTCGATGCGCCGCGACGCCGGCTGCTGTTCGGCGTCAACGTGCTCGTTCAGATCGGGCTGGCCGTTCTGGTGTGCGTGGTGGTGATATGGCTCGGCGGGCGGTTCCCGGCCCAAGCCGATCTGACGGGGACCGGCCGCAACAGCCTCAGCTCGCGATCGGTGCAGTTGCTTCGCGGCCTGGACCGGAACATCCGCATCACCGGGGTGTTTGCCGAACCCGACAAGCGCGACGTGCTGGGGCAGCGTCGGCGACGGGCGTTGCAGGACCTGCTGGAGCTGTATGAGCAGGCGGGGCGGGCGCGGGTCAGTACGTACCTGCTGGACCCGTCGCTCCAGAAGGCCGAGACCGACAAGCTGTTGCAGCGGCTGTTGGAGCTGCCGGCCTACCGCGACGAGGCCCGCCCGCACCAGGAAGCGCTGGCCGCCTTCGGGCCGGTCAACGCCCAGATTCAGACGCTGGGCAGTGCCGAGTTCGCCCGGTTGGATGAGCTGATGCAGGCCGAGCCGACGCTGGCGCGGCAGCGCAACCTGGCCATCATCCGCAACAACTTCCGCGAGATCGCCCGCGACGCGCAGGACATCGTGCGGACGCTCGACGAGCTGCAAAAGAGCGAAGTGCCGCGGTTCGGACAGGCCGTCCGCGACGCCCGTCAGTACCTCGGCGACGTGGAGCTGCTGCTGCAAAACGCGGCGGCCTGGATGGGCGGCGAGGGCCTGTCGCTGCCCGGGTTGTCCGACGAATTGCGCGAGTTCTTCCAACAGGCGTCCGCCCGCTATGGGCCCGTGCTCTCCGCCGTCCGCGGGCTCCTGGACCAGACCAAGGACCTGAAGGATGTGAAGGTCGAGGAACTGTACAACGGGCTGACGCGCTGGCGAACCAGCCCCCCCGTGCTGGTCGAAAACGAGCGCGAAGCCCGCGTCATCCCGTTCTGGGACCTCTGGCCCGCGCCCGCCGCCCCGGAGGCCCCGGTCGGCCCCGACGGAGAGGACCGCGTCTTTGCTGGCGAGGCCGCCATCTCGTCGGCCATTCTTCAACTGACGCAGAAAGACAAGACGGCGGTCGTCTTCGTGCGCGTGGGGGGCACGCCGCTGCTGACCCCCGATTTCAGTCAGATGAACATGATGAACCTGCGGCAGTTGCCGCGGGCGCCGTACCAGGAGCTGAACTACCTCCTGGAAAAGGCCAACTTCCAGACCGCCGAATGGAACGTCGCGGAGGAGAAGTCTCCGCCGACGATCGAGGGGGCCGCGCGCACCGTCTACATCATCTTCGCGCCGGAACCCGCCCCGCGTGATCCGCGCAATCCGATGCCGCCGCCGACTCTCAGCGACGAAGACCGGCAGATCATCCTGAACGCGGTCGCCGCCGCCGGCCGGGCCGTGTTCATGGCCGGCTGGCGTCCGCCGGAACTCCCCATCCCGGGCGCCGGACCGCCGTACGACTTCGCCGACTACTTGAAATCGACGTGGGGGATCGAGGTGGTGAACCAGGCGTTGTGTCTGAGCTTCATGCCGCACCCGGAGAAACCGGGCGAGTGGGTCCCGGCGGGACGGCAGCCGCAGCTCCTGACGACGGACAACGTGCTGCGCTTCACCGATCATCCCATCGGGGCCCCGCTGAAGACCGACCGCGCCGCGCTCGTACTGGCTTGCCCGCTGCGCGTGGCCCCGGCGGCGAGCCGGCCGGCGGGCCTGACCATCGAGGCGGTCGCGGAGCTGCGCGACACCGTGGACGCCTGGGCCTGTGGCGACCTGAATCAAATCGAGGACCAGCTCAAGCGGCGGCAGGGCCTCCGGCCCGGTCCGGCCGACATCGCCGCGCCGTTCCCCCTGGCCGTGGCCGCGGCGAACGAGGCGGGGCAGAAGGTGGTGGTTTTCGGCAGCGAGCTGTTTGCCAGCGACGCCATCGCGCAGGCCACGGGGCTCCAACAGGTCGGCAACGCGCTGGTGCTGGGCACGCTCTACCCGGCCAACAGCGACTTGCTCATCAACGCGCTGCACTGGCTGACCGGGGAGGCGGACCGTATCGCGGTCGGCCCGCGTCGGGCGGAGCTGCCGCGGCTGAGCAATCTCAGCGAATCCACTGCGGCCGTTCTGCCGTGGGTGCTGGTCGGGGTGTGGCCGGCGGTGGCCCTCGTCGTGGGGCTGGGGGTGTGGTTTGTGCGGCGGAGGTAACGGGGCATGAACTTCAAGACCACCGGACTGCTGCTGGGGCTGTTGATCGTGGTCGGCCTGGTGTGGCTGCTGTTTCCACGCGGACGGACGCCGGCGGACGTGGAGCCGCCCCCGTCACCACGGGCGCCGGCGACGACGGACCTGCTCGACCCGCGCCCCAAGGACGAGGACATCGTCCGGGTCGAAGTCGAACGTCCCGGCCAGCCGCGGCTGGTTCTCGAGCGATCGGCGGCCAACACGGAGGCCGGGGTCGAGCAGGACTGGCGCATGGTGGAACCGTTCGCCGCCCAGGCCGAGAGCTTCAAGGTAAGCGGGTTGATCCGCACGCTGACCGGCCTGCAATCGCAGAGTCGGTACGAACCGGGAGCGGCGGGGGCGCCAACCGCCGCCGACGCGGGCCTCGAACCGCCGGCTGCCACGATCACGTTGGTGGACGCGCAGGGAAAGCGGACCGCCGTGCAGATCGGCAAGAAGGCGGCGATGTCCAACGACACCTATGTGCGGCTGGCGGAGCGGCCGACCATTCACGTGGTGGCGCGTGACCTGCGGCCGCAGGTCCAGGAGCGCATTCAGGACTACCGGGCCAAGCGTCTGCTGCGTTTCAAGCCGGATGAGGTCGTGCGGGCTCGCATCGAGCACGACGGCCGGACGTACGACTTCTCGCGTTCGGGCGAGGAGTGGGTCATCAATGAGCCGACGCGGGCGTATGCCGACGGGGCCAAGCTCCGCTCGAAGCTGCTGTCGCCGCTGTCCATGATGCAGGCGGCCGACTTCGTCGAGGATGCGCCCACTTCACTGACCCCGTACGGACTGGACGAGCCGTTTCTGACGGTCACGCTGACCACGGAACACCGTCGGACGGTGGCCACGGCGCCATCGGAAGCCGCCGAGACGCAGCCGGCCGAAGTCCGGATCGACACGCAGACGCACGTGGTGCGGATCGGGGGGTTCGCGGACCTGAAGAACGAGCGGCGCTACGCGCAGACGGACGCCGGGCCGACCGTGGTCGCGGTGGGGGCCACCGAGGTTACCGGGCTGGTCCCCAACCTCAACGAGCTGCGTGACCCACGGGTGACGCGGCTGAAGGCGGCCGATCTGACTGAAATCAGCCTGACCCTGGCGGGGCAGACCGCGGTCTTGCGCAAGAGCGACGGAACGTGGCGCATCGTCGGCGACGCCGGGGAGCTGGACGACGACGCCGTCAAGGACTTCGTCACCGCCATCGAGGAACTGAGCGCGATCAGCACCATTGATGAGCCGGAGGCGCCGGCCACCTACGGCTTGGACGTGCCGCGGGCCGAGCTGTCAATCTCGGCGACGGGTCGGGTGACGCCGTTGGTGCTGCGGATCGGCGGCGCGACGGCCAGCGGGCGGAATGCGTACGTGCAGCTTGCCGACCAGCCCGGGGTCGTGGTGGTGAGCGAAGCCCAGGCGGCCCGCCTGGCGGTGAATCCGCCGTCGCTGCGCTCACGGGAGGTCTTCGGCTACGCGCTGGAACGCGTGCAGCGCATCCGAGTGGAGCGGGGCGGCGACGCGTTCCTCATCGAGCGCGACGGAGAAGGATGGGCCCTACGCGAGCCGACCGACACGCCGTTGAACGTGGCTGCCGCCCGCGCGCTGGCGCAGAATTTGGCGCGGCTGCGGGCCCGCACTGTGGTGGCCCGCGACGAGCCCGCGCGCCACGGTCTGGAGCCGCCGGCCGTCACCATCCGTTTTGAGGTGACCGGCCCGACGCCCGCGACTGTCCCCGCGTCGCCGGAGGCTGAGGCCACGGAGTTGCACGTGCTGCGGGTGGGGCGTGCCAACGGTGTGGCGTACGCGCACCGCGACGACGATCCGCTCATCTTCGAGCTCGACGAGTCGGTCTGGCAATCGTTGACGGCCGAGCTGATCGAGCCGCGGGTGTTCGCGTTCACCGCCGACGCGGTACAACGGGTCCAAATCGTCGCCACCGGCGGCACGCTGGAACTGGCCCGCCAGGGCGAGCGTTGGATCTATGTGCCCGACCCCTTCGTCGCCCTGGACCAGAAGAAGGTGCAGGACTTCGTACACGACCTGGCGGAGCTGCGCGTCGAAACGTGGCTGGCGTACCACGACGGCGACCTGGCGGCGGCGGGCCTGGAGTCCGCCCCCGCGTCGGTCCGGATCGAGCTGACCGACGGGACCGAAGCGGTCATGACCCTGACGCAGGAGCTGCCCGGGGACCTGCCACGTCGCGCGGGGCTGCCCGCGGAGCGGCGCATCTTCCGGCTGCGGCCGGCGGACGTGGAGAAGATCCTGCGCGGATTGAACCAGTATCTCCCGGCCGCGGCCCAATAGAGGCCATTCCCTGACCCCCCTCCCTCTCAGGTCGCCCCGGGCGACTCGCTGCGGCGAGGAAGGGGTGGGGGAAGGTCGGGTTCTTCCGCGAGAACCGCAGGCTCGTGCATCCGGTTCTTGCCGATCTCCGATTCGGGACGGCCTCTGGACCCCGGCGCCACATTGGCCCCGGGCGCCTCAGACCACGACTGCCGAAGCTGTCTCCGCCGAGACCCTCGTCGTCGCCGCGCCCCCCACGTAGTTGAAGCGGTCGGTGGAATACGCCGGCGCGATATGCGTAAGTAGCGCGGCCCACCAGGCGTCCGGCGTGGCGGCGTGGTCGAGCCGTTCCGCCAACGTAGCGACGAGGCCCACCGGCACGCACAGCGTCCATGGTTGGATGGATGCCGCGACGCGGCATTCCCGACCGGGGTTCATGACGTGCAGGTTGCCATCGGCCGCAAGGCCATAGTAGCTGGCTTTGCCAATCGCGGGCGCGGCGGCGTACAAGATGGCGTGTGCGTAGTCGGTCAGATAGTCGGGGCCGTAGAAGTGGCGCGGGTGGACGGCCGCCACATGGCCCTCGCGGCAGCGTGCAACAGCGGCCGCGTAGGCCCGCGACCACGACACCTCTTCCGCGACGACGGCGGCGACCGCCGAATTACCCCCGGCAACGCGTTCGAGCCCCGCCACCGCCGCCGACGGCACGGCGCACACCAGCAGCCGCTTGCGCCGGTACGACTGCCGGCGATAGTTCTCCCAAGCGCCCCGCAGATCGTCTTCGTTGGCGACGGCCGCCAGCATTGTGATTACGGGCAGGATTTCGGCGGCCGGACGCAGGCCAACGGTGTCGAGAATGGCGGCGAGCCGGTGCGCATACGTGTGCTCGGCGAACACCCGCCGCTGCCCCCGCAACGACAAGCGCTCCCGGTACTCCTCGTCGCCCAGCAAGCGCTCGAGATGCCGCCGCGTCGTCGCCTCGTCCGCGCTCAGCAGCACGATGTCTTCGCCGAGCAGTTCGACGATGCCGCGGGAGGGGGAGCTGATCACCGGCGTGCCGCAAGCGAGCAGCTCAAACACGCGGCGGGCGAACATCGTGGGCGAATCGGCCACGCTGTTGATGTTCAGAAACACCTTGTAGCGCTTGTAGGCCGTCAACATCCGGGCGTACGACAGCCGGCCGCGCAGCGCCGGGCGGTACGCCGCCGGCCATTCGTACTGCGGGTCGTCGCTGGCCGCCATGCGGTCGTAGATGTGCAGGCCGAACTCCAGGGCGGGCCGCAGGATCGCCGGCGCCGCGTCCTGACGCCGCGCGTGCCGCTCGCGGTACCACGTGCCGGCGAAGGCAACCGCGCCGTCGCGCGGCCCCGCCCACACCGGGTTGTGCAGCCGCGGCTGGGCGGCGAACGGCAACGCGAACACGCGTTCGTGGCCGAGCTGCCGTCGATACGCCGGAAGGCAGTCGGCGTCCGACGTGAACACAAAGTCAAACAGCCGGGCCGCGTCGATGAAATGGGCGAAGTTCGGCGGGTCTTCCTTGTTGTAAAACGCCGTGGGAATGCCGCGCGCGCGACACCACGCGACCACCTCCGGCAGCGCGTAGCGCGGCACGATCTCCGGCCGCAGCCCCAGGTTCCGCACTTGAAACCGCCAAGTGTCGCCGAATCCCGCCCAGGCGGACTCGATCAGCAGTAAATGCGGCGGTTGCTCTTCGAGCATCTCCCGCCAGGAGCCGGGCGTGAACGTGTACACGTCGGCCTCGAACTGCCACGCCCACCAGGAAAACTCGTCGGTCACCGCTGCGATACGCAGGTCGTGGCCACGACGCAGCTCCGGCGGCGCGCGGCCGAAGGGCTCGGAGACCAGCGGGACCGGGTCGAACGCGGGGCCGGCCGGCACAGCTCCAACGTCCGTGCTGGTGTCCTGAGCGGGGCGCGCGGCGGTGGGAACTTGGACGGACGAACGCTCGCGCCCCTCCCCCAACCCCTCCTCGCCGCAGCGAGTCGCCCGGGGCGACCTAGGAGGGAGGGGAGTACCCGGGCCCGCGTGCTCCTCCGCGGCGAGAGCTTGCCTGCGCTGTCGGCGACGCTGCCAGCCGAGACACAGCAGCCGCCACAGGCGGGCGGGGAGCTTCAGTGTGTCCAGCGACGGCCGCAACGCACGGACCAGGGCGTCGCCGAGCTGGTAGCGCACCTCCTCGCGGCGTCGTCGCAACTCCGCCTGACAGAACCGCAGTTCCGTCTCCAGCGCTTCGGCGCGGGCTTCCGCCCGTCGCCGGCGTTGCTGCTCGGCCTGGAAGGTGGGCTGCGGGACGGATTTCTCCGGCGTCATCGCGGTGCTCCCCCCGTCGCCACGGATGCGGCCAGCCACTGGACCAGCCAGCGGGCGAACTCGGCCTTGTTCAAGGCGGCCCCCTGACACGGCGTGAGGACTTCGCCGGCGGCGGTAAACACCGTGGCGTGGATGTCCGCCGCCCCCATCGTGTCCAGCGGGTTGGCGACGATGGCGTCGAGGCCCTTGGCCCGCAGCTTGTGGCGTGCCCGGGGCTCCAAAGCAACCGGCTCCTCCAGCGCGAAACCGATGAGGCGTTGCCCGGGGCGTTTGCGGGCCGCACACGCCGCCACCAGGTCCGGCGTGGGCTCCAGCTCGATCACCCGTCGCTCCCCCGTGCGCGGCAGCTTGGCCACGGCGGCCGGGCGCGGTCGGTAGTCCGCGACGGCGGCGGCCATGATGAGCACGTCGCAGCACGGGAAGTGCTCGTGCAGCAGCGCGGCCAGGTCCGCGGTCGAGTCAAAACGCAAGACCAGCACGCCGGTCGGCGGCGCGAGCGCGGCCGGTCCGAGCAGCAACGTGACGTCCCAGCCCGCTTCGCGACCCGCCTCGGCCAGACAAACACCCAGCCGACCGCTCGACCGGTTGGCGATGTACCGCACTGCGTCGATCGGCTCGTGCGTCGGACCGGCGGTCACGAGCAGCCGCCGGCCGCGCGGTGAATTGTCCTGATCCGGGGCCGTCATTAGCGCGGGACATGATAGCCGGAAGGGCCGCCGCTACACGACTACACGGTGAACCGCCGGCCGCGCCCGTACCGCGCCAGAGCGCGGGCCTGTTCGTCGTATCCTGGCTTGCCCATCAGGGCAAACGTGTATTCCTTGCCGAGCTGGACCGCCGGCTGGTCGTACGGGTCGATGTTCAGCAGGTAGCCCATGATGCTGGTGGCCGCTTCCCACAGCAGTATGAACTGCCCGACGGTTTCCTCGGTGACGCGCGGAAAGCGGATCGTCAGGCACGGGCGCTGGCTGGCGACCAGTGCCGCCTCCGTCGCCCGCTTCTCGGCATTCAGCAGCCGCCCGAGCGACTTGCCCTGCAAGTAGCCCAGCTCTTCCGGCAGTCCGGCGACGCGCGGGATTTTGACGTCACGGTCAAACCTCTCGACCTCCAGGAACATGAACACCTTGTCGTTCGGCCCCTCGCGGTAGAGCTGTACCTGCGAGTGCTGGTCCGTCGCCCCCAGGGCCTTGATCGGCGTGGCCCCGGCGATCGTCGGCTGACCGTCGAGGTCGCGGCTCTTGCCGAGGCTCTCCGCCCAGAGCTGCCGATACCAGTCCGCCAGGTCCTTGAGCTGGTAGCTGTACGGCATCATCACGTGCAGCCGCTTGCCGCGGACGTAGAAGGCGTGCAGGAGCAGGGCGAGCATCGCGGCGGGGTTCTTGCGGACGGACGCCTGCGCGACGCGCCGCCCCATCGCCGCCGCCCCGGCCAGCAGCTTGTCGACCTTGATGCCGCACACTCCCGCCGAGAACAACCCGACCGCCGAGAGCACGGAGAAGCGTCCGCCGACGCCGGGCGGCACCGGTAGCGCGTCGAAGCCGTGTTGTTCAACGATGCCGCGCATCGTCCCGCCTTCCGGGTCGGTGGTGACCAGAATGTGCTTCGTAAGCGATTTCCTGCCGAGCTTCTTCGCCACCAGATCGAGCGTGATGAGGAACTGGGCCGCGGTCTCGGCGGTCTCGCCCGACTTGCTGATCACGTTGAACAGCGTCTTTCTCAACGACGGACCCAGCACGTCCACGAGGTTGCCGAACTGCACGGGGTCCACGTTGTCCATGACGAACAGCCGCGGCCCCTGGCGGGCGCGGCCGGTGAACAGGTTGTGGAAGGGCGGATTCAGGGCCGTTTGCAGGGCGATGTTGCCCAGCGCCGAGCCGCCGATGCCGAGGACGACCAGGTTCTCGAAGCGGCCGTGGTACCGCCGCACGGCCGCCTGGACGGTCCGCAACATCGCCCGGTCGGCCGGCAGCTCGCGGTAGCGGTGCTTACCCGCCCTTCGCTCGCGCTCGATACGCGACACAACCTCTTTGACCGGGGCCTCGGCCCGGCGAATCTCCGCCGGCGACAAACCGTGAATGGCCCCGACGGCGGCGTCGAGAACGTTGGCGTAGTCGATTTGCAGACCGGTTGCGGGCATGAGCGCGCTCCTCGTTTCGCCTTGAGTGCGGGTACGTCAGGATCGCCATCAGTATCCGCAGTGTGCCAACATAACGTCAAAGCAGAATTGTGGAAGATCGCGTGGGCCGCGCCCGGCGTGCATGCACCGGCCACTGGCCGGTGCCACACCCGCTTGCGAAGTCCAACCCTCGCTGAAGGCCCTGGTGCGCAGTTCTCCGCCTCTACTTCTCCGTCAGCTCCAGCGCCCCGGTCCAATCCTCCGCCGGCGGGGTCGCCAGGTAACCGCGTGTCGCGGCCAGGTAATGCAGAGCGGCCGAATCGTCGGGACGGTCCGTGGTGCAGGCTTCGAAGCCCGCGAGGGCCGTCTCCCACCGCCGCTGCTGAAAAGCCGCGACCGCCGCGCCGAAGCGCTCGGCGTAACGCAGCGCGGCCTCCTCAATCTCCCCGACGCGGCCAAGCAGCTCGTAGATCGGCACCGCCTGGGTCTTGCCCTTGACCTGGACGCCGCCGAGCGGGCGGACCACGAACCCCGCGCCGGCCTGGTCGCAGGTTGCGCCGCTGACCAGGATGCGCGTGCCGTAGAACTTGTTGGCGGATTCGAGCCGGGAAGCGACGTTCACCGAGTCGCCGATGCAGGTGTAGTCGTATTTCTGCTCGCTGCCGCAGGGGCCGACGACGGCGTTGCCCGTGGCCAGCCCGATGCGCAGCCACAGGCCGCTGAACGCCTCGTCGCCTCCGGCCTGCCACTGTTCGGCCACCAGTTGCCGCAGGGCCTCCTGGATGTCGAGCGCGGCCGCGCAGGCCCGGCGGGCGTGGTCGGCCTGCGGGTAGATGACCGGGTTCCAGAACGCGAACACCCCGTCGCCGATGAACTTGTTGATCATCCCCTCGTGGTGCAGGACGACCTCGCTGAGCCGGCCCAGCACGACGTTGAGCACGTGCTGTGTGCGGGTCGCGCCGATCCGCTCTGACAACGTGGTAAAGCCCGCCAGATCGGTGAACATCGCGGTGACTTCGCGGACCTCGGCCCGCCGGCACAGCTCGGCATTCTCGGCCATCTGTCGGGCGAGCGTGGCCGACGTGTACTGACTGAGGGCGGTGGCGATCTGCCGCGACTCGCGTTCGAGGAACACGTAGCGAAACAGGAGGATGGCAAAGAAGCCCAGCGTGACCGCCGCGAGGACCGGCACCAACGCGATCCAGACGATCCAGACGTAGAACGCGAGCCAGCCGGCCATTGCGGCATAGGCGACGACGCCGGCGAGCAGCAGCAGCGCCGCGGGCCGCGGCCGCCAACGGGCACTGACAAGCGTCGCCAGCAGCCCCGCGCCGACGGTCAAGAGCACGTTGAGCCAAGCCGGTGACCAGCGGACGGTCTGTCCGGTCAGTAGGCCGCTCAGCAGGTTGGCGTGCGCGATGACCCCGGGCGCCCGTGGGCTGGTCGGGATCGGAGTCATGTCCGCCAGTGCGGTCGCGGTGTAGCCAATCAGGCCGATCTTGCCGGCCACGCGCTGCCGCAGCCGCGCCATCAGATCGTCAATCTCGCGCTGATAGGCATCGTTGGCCGCGAAGGCTCGGCGCAGAGTGTCCGTCGAGCGGGTGGCGGGCGAGACGCCCGGACTCCCCTGTAGCGCCGAACCTCCGAATCCGGCGTCGCGGGGGCGATCGGCCGCGGGAGGGTCGGCCGGCGTGGTGGCGGGACCGTGCTCTTGGGCAAGCAGCGCTCGGACCGTTGCTTCTTCCTCCTTCAACAACTCGTCGTATTGCCTGATCCACTCGCCGATCTGCCGGGCGGCGTCCCCGTCGTCACGGTAACGCGCCAACCGCAGCTCGCCGTCCAGCTCCAATCGCCGGCGGAGATCGTTCTGGTACGCCCGCCACGGCTCGACGTCGAATTGCGGACCGGCGTCCGGCAAGTCGCGATCGTCAGCGGTCGGCGCGGCTGCCAGCAGGTCGCCGAGCGTATCACGGATCAGCTCCTGGTTCTGTCGCACCTTCAGCCGCCGGTCGTACACCTGCCACACGCCCCCCATCGGCACGTGCGGACCGAACTGCTCGTGCCACCCTCGTTGCGGGACCCATGGCACCAGCGCCCGGCCGTGACGGTCGAGTTGGACGGTCAGCGGCCGTTCCCGCCCCGGGACGCGGCACGTCATCCGCCCCGGCCGGGATTGAACATCTCCACGCCCCAACCGCAACTCGTCGAACGCGACCGCAAACGCCAGTTGCGGCAGGACCACGTCCCCGTAGCGCACCAGGAGCGGCGTCCGCCGCATGACCCCATCGCGGTCCGGTTCGAAAACGACGAAGCCGCAGCGGGCCGCGGCGCGGGCGTGCAGGAAGTACACCGGGGCGAGCGCGGGCACCGCCGGCGCTATCGCCTCGACCGCACCTGCCGGCACGAGGGAGCTGCACGTCGTCGCCGCCATGTTCAGCGCCGCCCGCAGGGCCTGGGCGGCGCTTTCATAGAGCGCGGGGTTGCCCCCGGCCACTTCGCTGAACACCCGGGCGAACTGCGCCGGCGGCGGCGCGTACCACACCTCCGGGTGCTCTCCAAACCACCGCTGAACGCGGACCGTCAGCGAGTCCGCCACCCGGCGCTGCGGGAGGGCGAGGCTCCGACCGAGCCGCGACTCGCCGGGAGGCTCGCCCTCTTCACCATCCCCCCTTCCAGGGGGGACCACAGGGGGGTCGGGGCTGTCGCCAGACGACGCCTTCGACCCTCCCCCGACCTCTCCCTGGAAGGGTAGGGAGTCGGGGATCGGCTCGCCCGCCGGCGTACTCAGATAGTGGAACGCGAGGTACACCGGGGCCGCGTCGGCGATCGCCAGGCGTAGCTCATGATCGGGGTAAGCCGTCGCCAAGTCTCCGGCGGCGACGCCGAGCTGCTCAGGGCCGGCGAGGATGTCCGCGTGGGGCGGCTCGACGGTGCGTACAAACTCCGGCTCGGACAACTCAATGTCGTAAAGGAGCCGCCGGAGCCCCGCCTCGCGCAGAATTTCGATCAGGCCCGCCTGGATGTCCCGGGGCCAGGGCCAGCGGCGAACCAGCGTGAGCGATTCATCGTCGATGTCGATCAGCGCCAGCGCGTCGGATGCGGTGATCGAGTTGGCGTACAGGAACCGCAGGTCGAGGGTCTTGAGCTCGAGCCAGTCCCATCCGCCCAGCGCATGAACAACCACCACGGCCGCCGTCACCGCGAGGCCGACGAGGAGGGTCTGACGCCGTGCCCGTCGCCGGGTCTTGCTCACGACGGGCTATTGTGCGGCGGCGGCGCGACCGCGGCAACGCGGGGCAAGCTGTTTGCACAAGGGCTCAAGTCCGTCGCGCGCCGCGCGGGGTAGCGCGTGCCGCTGCTCTTAAGCAGCAATTCCGGGGGGCTGTGTGCCACTACTCGTGAGCAGCGGTTCCAGGCGCCGGGCGATGCTTCCCATCCGCCGCTACGGCCCGGCGAGCAGGCTCACGAACGGGTTGATGTCGTCGAAGCCGACGCTGCCGTTGCGGTTGATGTCGGCGTTGCGGATTTCGCAGTCCGGGTACTGGGTCGCGTAGCCGCCCGGGTTCGACAACGCCAACACAAACGGGTTGATGTCGCCGAAATCCGTCGCCCCATCACAATTGAGGTCGCCCAGCGGGTTCCACGTCCGCACGTCGATCTGGTTGAAGTCGTTGGTCGCGTCGAAGCCCGCCGCGCGAATGTACGCCAGCGAATTGTCGAGATACCGCCGGAAGGCGCTGTTCGGATCGTCCGGGTCGGCACTGGGCGTCGGCCACGGCGGGTTGTAGCCGTTGGCCAGGAACGCCGGGATCAGGATGTTCTTCACCGCCCAGATGTCGGTGGCGACCGGGTCGGTGCTGGCGACGAGCTGATCCCGCCGGGTGGCCCCGCCGTAGGGCGTCTGGGGCCCGGTGTTAGGGTTCGCGTTGATCCAGATGCAGTCGAGAATGTTGAGGTCGGCGGGGCGGACCTCGCCGATGACGGCCCCAAGGATGCCGCGAGCGATGGCGCTGTGGGAATTGGTGCTCAGCTCGCGGGTGACGACGCCCATGTAGTGCTTCACGCACGCCGTCGCACCGTACGTCGAGTGGTGCGATTTGAGCACGGGCAGGTTGATGAACTTCAGGTGCTCACGGTCGTAGGTGCCGCCGACCGCGTCCCACAGCCCGTGCTTCAGGCTGACGTAGGTGCCGTACTCGGTCTTGAACTTGGGGTACGACGGGCGGCCCTGGAGCAGGGCGTTGTAGGCGCCGACGACGTAGCCGTCCTGGAGATTGCCGGCGGAATACTCCTGCACCGACGTGTACCGCACCAGCGTCCAATCGTAGTGCGAAATCTTCACCCCCTGCGATTTGAACGCGACCACCACGTCGTGTGGCGAGAGCGACGTATTCTGGGCGTTGTTCGCGGCCCGGTCGAAGCCCTCGGTCGAGTTGAACTGGGCGTTTTCGCACACGACGATCTCCCCCGCGAAGCCGTCCGGGTGCTCGATGATGCAACGGATCAGCCCGCTCAGCAGGTCGGCGTTCGTGCCGCCGCGCTCCGGCCACTGGTAGTTGATCTTCACAAGGATGGTATCGTCGCGGGCCAGGAGGCCGTCCGGGCCGGCGAGCAACGCCACGTTCGGCGAGCGGTAGAACTTCAGCCCCTCACGCCCCATCATCCGCAGCAGGTTGTCCAACCCGATGAACCGGTCGCCGACGGGGTCCTGCGGGCAGTTCACGACGTGGAAGAGCTTGGCCCGGTAGTCCAACGGCAGGTCGATGGGCAGCCTGGGCACGGCGTTGGCCCGCGACAGATAGCCCCACGTTCCGAGCGTGGCGAACAGGCCAACGGCCGCCCCCGTCACACCCGCGGGGGTGAGCAACGCCCGCAGCGTGCGGCGCCAAGCGGCGATGAGGGCGGCCACGAGCGGCCCGCCGAAAGCCAGCGACGCGGTTGAGAGGGCCGCTTGTTGGCAGGGATACGTGAGGCGGCTGGGCTTGGTGCCGCTGCGCAGAATGAGCCAGAGCAGCCCGAACAGGCCGCTGAGCAGCACGTTCACGAAGAACCAGCGGCGTAGGAAGCGTTGCCGCCGTGAGGCGCCGGACTCGTGCGGGGACGTGGTGAACGGGGCGTGGGGCGCGTGGGCGCTCATCGCGTTCTCCTGGTGCTCGGCGCGAGCGGGAAGGGGGGAATCGCACGCCAAGGAGGGCGCCGCCGTGCGAACAGCGCCATTGTACGATCTGCCGGGCTTCACCGGCAACGAAAACCCGGCGGCGCTGCGGCGGCGCCCAGCCGGGCGGCACCACGGGTGGCGGGATCGCGTCCGCCGCCGGCGGGTCGAGCCTCCCGCCGCGACGCCGCTACTTCGAGGCCGGCACGGCGGACGACGAGAGCGGGTCGAGCGGGCTCATGGGGTGTCCCCTTCCAGTTGATCGAGGAGGCGGCGGATTTCGGCGAGCTCGGCGGCGGTGGCCCGCCGGTCGGACAGAGCGTGCATGACGAGCTTGGTCCGCGCCCCGCCGAACGCCCGGTCGAGCAGGTCGCCGACGAGTTGCCGCTGCGTCGCGTCTTCGCTGACGCGGGCGCGGTAGACGTGGCTGCGGTGGGCGGTGTCGCGGTGAACGAGGCCCTTGTCGAGCATGATTTGCAGCAGCTTCAGGACGGTGGTGTAGCCGGTGCGGCGGGTGCGGCCGAGGACCTGCTGGACCTGGCGGACGGTGCTGGGGCCGTGCTGCCAGAGCACGCGGAGGATGGCGATTTCGGCGTCCGTGGGGCGGGGCCGCGGGCTGGGCATGACGCAAACTCCTGGGCCGGCTGCGGCGGACCGGGGTTGGGTTGGGCCGCTGTTCCCAGTATTACGAATACCTTCGTACTTGTCAACGAAGGCCTTCGTAATTCCGCGGGGTGCGACGCTCTTTCCTGGAGCGCGTAAGGTGGCTGCCGGCCGTGGTTCGCTGGGGTTCTACGGGTGCGTCTTGGCGGGAAGGCCAAGCGGTGCACGAGAAGACGGTGGACGATGTGATCATGGACGTGGAAAAGGCGGTCCCGGAGGCGGTGGTGCTGGTCTTTCGGGAGGAGACTTTGCGGGCGATCCATGTGGCGCGGCGAGGGCCTTGGATCGAGGATGCGGAATGAGTGGTGCAGGAAGCGGGCGAACGCTCGCGCCGGTGGGCCCGGGAGAAACGCGTGCCGTTGCGGGGCGGGCCGGGGTGGAGGCTTATTCCCCCGGCCGACAGGGCCTTTACAGCCTGGCGGTGGTTCTCAACAATGGCGCCACGCGGGGGGGGCAAGTGCCGGTCGTGACTGCACAGGGAATGGCCGCATGAATCAGATCGCCAAGCAGCCCCTGCATCGTTTGGGCTACGGTTTCGTCGATCCCCAGTATCTGCCGGAGGGGTGTGACGAGTACTACCTGCGCGACCGCCAGCGGCGCGGGGACGTGCCCTTCCGCGGGCTGACCGCCAAGGAGATCGAGGTCCTGGTCCGCAACGAGAACACGGCGGACGACTGGGGCGCGATTTACGTCACGGACCGCTTCAACCCGGAGCTGGTGAAGCGGTGCCAGTTCTTCGGGTTGGTGCGGATCGGGGCGCTGGAGAACTACTACCTGGAGTTCCACGACCTGCGGCTGCCGGTCGGGCTGTACAACAGCACGATCGTCTCGTGCGACATCGGCTCGAACGTGGCCATCGACAACGTGAACCACCTGGCACGCTATATCCTCGGCGATGAGGTGATCCTCATCAACATCGACGAGATGTTGACGACCAACTACGCCAAGTTCGGCAACGGCATCGTCAAGGACGGCGAGCCCGAGAAGGTCCGCATCTGGCTGGACCTGGGCAACGAGAACGGCGGCCGGGCGGTGGTCCCGTTTGACGGCATGTTGCCGGCGGACGCCTACCTGTGGTCGCGGCTCCGTGACGACCCGGCGCTGCTGGCCCGTTTCAAGGAGATGGTGGAGGCCCGCTTCGACCGCCGGCGGGGCTACTACGGGAAGGTTGGCGACCGCACCATTATCAAGGATTGCCGGATTCTCAAGGATGTAAAGATCGGCTCGGATGCCTACATCAAGGGGGCCAACAAGCTCAAGAACCTGACGATCCACAGCGACGCCGACGAGAGCTCGCAGATCGGCGAAGGCTGCGAGCTGGTGAACGGGATCATCGGCTACGGGTGCCGGGTGTTCTACGGGGTGAAGGCGGTCCGGTTCATCATGGGGCCGAACTCGAGCCTGAAGTACGGGGCGCGGCTGATTCACTCGTTCCTGGGCGACAACTCGACGATCTCGTGCTGCGAGGTGCTCAACGCCCTGATCTTTCCCGGCCACGAGCAGCACCACAACAACTCGTTCCTGTGTGCCGCAACGGTGCTGGGGCAGAGCAACATGGCCGCGGGCGTGACCGCCGGCTCCAACCACAACTCCCGGGCCAACGACGGCGAAATCCTGGCCGGCCGCGGCTTCTGGCCCGGCCTGTGTACCAGCCTCAAGCACAACAGCCGCTTCGCCTCGTTCACCCTGTTGGCCAAGGCGGCGTACCCGGCCGAGCTCAACATCCGCCTGCCGTTCGCGCTGGTCTCGAACGATGAAACGGGCGGGTGTCTGCGGGTCATGCCGGCGTACTGGTTCCTGCACAACATGTACGCCCTGGCCCGCAACGCGTGGAAATACGCCGCCCGCGACCAGCGCGTCCACAAGAACCAGATGATCGAGTTTGACGCCCTGGCACCCGACACGATCGAGGAAGTCTTCAGCGCCCTGGAGCACCTGGAGGTCTGGGCGGCCAAGGCCGCGCGGCGTCAGGCGGGCCGTCCGAGCGAGGGCGTGTCCGTCGCGGACCTGCGGGCCGAGGGCCGCGCGCTGCTCCGTGAGCGGACGCAGGACGCGGACCGGTTGGAGGTGCTGGGCGAGAACTTCGAGAACTCGACGCGGCCCGTGCGGATCCTCAAGACCGGCACTGCGTACGCAACCTACCGCGAGATGGCCCACTACTACGCCGTCAAGACGCTGGTGGCCTATCAGCAGGCGGAGAACCTGCCCGATCTGGCGGCGTTGAAGCAGCGGCTCGGTCCGCCGGCGCGGGGGACGTGGGTGAACGTCGGTGGGCAGCTCATGCTCGGCGACGACGTCGCCGCCTTGCGCGACAAGATCGTCGCCCGCGAGCTGGACTCCTGGGACGCCGTCCACGACCACTATCGGCGGCTGTGGCAGAAGTACCCGCAGGACAAGGCCCGGCACGCCCTGGCGACCCTGCTGGACATCAACGAGATTCGTCTGGAGCAGCTCAACCGCGAGACGTGGTTTGCGTTCCTCGATCGGGCGGTCGCCACGCGACACACCATCGCCGAGCGGACGCACCAATCCCGGGCCAAGGACTACACCGGCCCGTTCCGGCGGATGACGTACGCGTCGCCGACGGAGATGGAAGCCGTGCTGGGGAAAATCGACGACAACGACTTCGTGAAGCGGATGCGGGCCGAGGCGGAGGCTTTCGCCCGCGAGGTGGAGACGCTCAAGCAGCGCGAAAGGGCCTGACGCGGCCCCTTGAGGAGATGGCATGAACCCCCACGACCCCGCCCAGAATCGCTTCGCCCTGGTGCGCGAGATGCTCGAAACTCCCGCGGTCATCCGCGGGCTCGACTGGGCTGCGGCGGCGAGCATGGCCGATCCGGTCCGGCGGAAGGGTGGGCTGTTTCTGACGGGGGAGGGTTCGTCGCGCATCCTGCCGGCACATAATGCGATCGCGCTGGCCCGGCGCCAGGGGCTGGGGATGCGGATCGAGGCGGAGGGGGCCCGGCAAGCCGCGGAGTACGATCTGTCCGGCCTCGCGGTCTTCGGCACCAGCAACTCCGGCAAGACGCGGGAGGTGATCGAGTTGTTCCGTCGCCTGAAGGCCGCCGGTCACGACGCCCTGTACGGCCTGACCGCAACCGCCGGCAGCCCGCTGGAGCACGAGTGTCGGCGGACCTTCGTGCTGGGCTGCGGCAAGGAAGACGCCGTCGCCGCCACCAAGAGCGTCATCGAGCAGGCGCTGTTCTACCAGGTGTTGGTCGCCGCGCTGGCGGGGCAAGACAACTGGCCGGCGCAGTTGGACAACCTGGCCGACCTGGCCCGGGTCGTGCTGGAGTCCGCGATTGACCCGAAGATCGCCCGCCGGCTGGCCGCGGCCCCGCGCATCTGCTGGGCCGGCCGCAACGACGGGGTGGCGGAGGAGTTGTCGCTCAAAACGTGCGAAATCACCCGCAAGCCGGGCCTGTACTGCGAAGGGACCTACGTCGTCCACGGAATCGAAGAGGTGCTGGACCCCGTCGACGCCGTCGTGATCATCGATCCGTATGAGGCGGAGTACGGCAAGTACGAAGACGTGCTGGTCCGCGGCGTGGGGACGTACGTGGTGGCCATCGCCGCACACGCCACGCCCTTTCCGACCATCGTGATTCCCGGGCTGAGGGACTTTGATGCGCACCTCCAATTGTGCGCGGGGTGGAACCTCTTGGTAGCGGCGGGTTTGGAACTGGGCATCAACCTCGACAAGCCGGTACGGGCCCGTAAGGTCGGCAACGAGCTGATCGAGTAGCCGACGCCGGGCGCGTTTGATCCTCACGGCCGACCGGGCTACCTTGTGGAGGCCCGGCCGTCGCCCCCGGCGGGACCGCCGGACGGGCCGGCGCCGAGCCACCGGCGAGGTTGCGGCCTCGGGCCGCGTCATCAGGCCCACAGGAACTGGAGGACCGTCGTGGATACGTTGCTGGACCGCTTTTGTCGTTATGTGAAGGTCGAGACCACCGCCGTCGAGGAGACGGACAAGTACCCCAGTTCGCCGGGGCAGCTCGAGCTGGGCCAGATGCTCGCCGAGGAACTGAAGGCGATCGGCGTCAAGGACGTTTCCATTAGCGAGCATGGGATCGTCATGGGCACCGTGCCGGGGAACGTGGACGGGGCGCCGACGATCGCCTGGCTGGCCCACATGGACACCTCCCCCGAGGCCAGCGGCAAGGACGTCAAGCCGAACATCATCAAGAACTACGACGGTCAGGACATCAGGCTCCCCGGCGACCCCTCCAAGGTCATCAAGGTGTCGGAAACCAAGGGGCTGGCCGAACTGAAGGGCAAGACGCTGATCACGTCCGACGGCACGACGTTGCTCGGCGCCGACGACAAAGCGGGCGTCGCCGTCATCATGACCGCCGCTGCCCATCTGCTGGCCAATCGCAACCTCAGGCACGGCCCGATCCGCCTCGTGTTCACCGGCGATGAAGAGGTCGGCCGTGGCACCGACAAGGTGGACATCAAGCAGATCAACGCGATCTGCGCGTACACGCTCGATGGCGAGGGGGCCGGCGAGATCGAGAATGAGACCTTCTCCGCCGACATGGCGACGGTGACGATCACCGGCGTGAACATCCACCCTGGGCTCGCCACGGGGCGGATGGTGAATGCGATTCGCCTGGCGGGACAGTTCATCTCGCGGATGCCCTGGCACCGGCTGGCCCCCGAAACGACGGCCAAGCGCGACGGCTTCCTGCACCCCTACGGCCTTGAGGGCGGCGTGCCCGAGACCAAGATCAAGATTCTGCTGCGGAGCTTCGTCACCGCCGAGCTGGCCGAGCAGGCCAAGATTCTGGAGCACATCGCCGCGACCTTGGCGGCCGAGCACCCCAAGGCTCAAATCAAGGTTGAGGTCAAGAAGCAGTACCGCAACATGATCGAGGCGCTGCAAAAGGAGCCCCGCGCCGTCCAGCTCGCCGAAGAGGCGCTCAAGAAGATCGGCGTCACGCCGAAGTTCGCCTCGATTCGCGGCGGGACGGACGGGTCACGGCTGAGCGAGGCGGGCCTGCCAACGCCGAACCTGTCGACCGGGATGCACAACTTCCACTCGCCGCTGGAGTTCGCGTGCCTGGAGGAGATGGAGACGTCGGTGAAGGCGCTGGTGGAGTTGGCGCAGTTGTGGGGGCAGCAGAAGTAGGCCGGCGGCCGGGCCCCGGTTGGATCAGCCCGGCGGGACGGACCACGCCGTTCCCTTGATCAAACTCCCGCGGCCGACCGGGGGGCGGTCGGCCGCCGTCGCCAGGGGTGGACCAGACCGACCCCGACGGGTCCTGACTCCCCTCCCGGGGAGCGGTCGGGCCCGGCTTCCCCCGGGCGTCGCGGGCGTATAATGCTCGCACGCGCTTCGGACTTCGGGGGGCACCGGGCTGCGTGGAACAGGTCGCTGTGAAGAAGCACTACGCCATCGTGGATCGCCGGCTGGTGGAGGCGCCGGAGGACGGGGCCCCCATCACCATCTACACCAACCCGGACGAGCGCGAACGCACACACCTGGTGCAGGCCCTGCAAATCGACGACCACACGCTGACCTCCGCCCTGGACCCGGACGAGCTGTCGCGGCTGGAGTTTGAACCGGACCATGTGGCGATCATCTACAAACGCCCGCGGAACTACTCCGGCACGGAGCAGTTCCTGTTCCGCGTGTCCTCGGCCGGTGTGTTTCTGTTCAAAGACCGGCTGGTGATCGTGGTGCCCGAGGACGCCGCCATCTTCGACGGCGCCCAGTTCGCCCGCGTCCAGAGCGTGCCGGGCGTCATCCTGCGGCTGCTGGCCCGGTCGATCATCCACTTCCGGGAGCACCTGAAAGGCATCAGCGCGGTATCCGACGAGCTCCAGGCCAAGATCAACACGTCCATGGAGAACAGGCACCTCATCAACATGTTCGCCTTGCAGAAGAGCCTGGTGTACTACGTGAACTCGATCAACTCCAATGGTGCGCTGCTCGATCGGCTCAGGAACTACGCCCCGAAGATCGGCCTGGGCACCGAGGACCTGGAATTGCTGGATGACCTGGTCATTGAGAACCAGCAGTGCTACCGGCAGGCCGAAATCTACTCGAACATCCTGGCCAGCCTGATGGACGCCCGGGCGTCGATCGTCAGCAACAACCTCAACGTGCTGATGAAGACGCTCAACATCATCACGATCGGCATCATGGTGCCGACGTTGGTCGTCAGCGCCTTCTCCATGAACGTGTCCATCCCGCTTCAGAAGCACCCGCAGGCGTTCTGGCTGATTATGGTAATGGCCTTGCTGTCCGCGGTTGCTTTCCTCGTCTACTGGTTCAAGCGGCGCTGGTAGGACTGCCCATTGGTGCGGCGTCAACAGAAACGGCGCCGGTCTTGAACGACCGGCGCCGTGGTGCCCTGTCTCCGGTTGTCGCGGCCCTTTCCCCAACCCCTCCCGGCACGGGAGAGGGGCCGCCGAGCGCTCGCTAGCGCCGCCGCAGGCCCAGCAGCCCCAGGCCCAGCAGCAGCAGGCTGGCCGGCTCGGGGACAAAGGCCGCAGCCGAGAACGTCCCGCTGCCGCTGAACGGCGAGGGGAGCGTGGCGACCTGCTGGCCGGGGTGGTGTCTAGCACCGGTCCCCAGCGGTCGGAAGCGGGGCCAGCCGGCGCTGCGAGTGTCGGAAGCGCCGGACGTAGTCCCATACCCCGCCCAGGATGATCAGGCCGGCGATGAGACGAAGACCCTGAAGTCGCTGTTCGGTTGGCAATCGCACACCTGACAGCACGGCGATGACGGCGCCGGCCACCGCGATGATTACCATGTCCCGCCCCATGCTGCGAGCCAACCGGGCATCCGGCAGTCGGAGCGTCAGATGGCGCAGTCGGCCCAGCCAACCGATGGCGGCCACACACAGGAGAACAAAGGCCAATGTCTCTATCGGCGAGGATCTCTCCGAGGACAGACGGATGCCGATCCGCGGCAGCAACACGATCGTAGTCGTCGTGGCCCAGCAAGCGATGGTGCCGACACGCGCCAACCAGCGCTCCGCTTGTGCCTTGGAGTCGGGTTTCGCCGCGGGCTCGCGGGCCGTCGTCCGGATGCAGCCCACGGCAACAACCAAAGCTCCCAACACCAGTGCGAGCGAGAATAGGGTTCGTTGTACGACCAACCCCGTCCCCCGCCCAGACCATATGTACGGCCAGAAGACGACCGCGATCACCACGAGTATGAGAGCCAGTGCCGGCAACGCGCGGTACAGGAGCTCTATCGCTCGCGTCAGGTCGCGCAGCCAGCGTTGGTCGGCGAACACAAGCCGCGATGGATCAAGAGACGCCCGGATTGGGTTCCCGCATTCCGGGCAGTTGCCAGTCGGTGCCAAACCCCGCAGGTCGTAGAAGCACTTCGTGCAGGCAACCGCACGTCCAGTATCCGGCCCCATCGTCTGTCTCCCTTGCTCTGCACGCGCCGGATGGTGGGCGCCCGTGACGCGCACGAGGCCGCGCCGTCGGAACTACTCAATGAGCTCCTTTACGCAGAAGGTGGCTTCGAGGTCATGAATAAAGTGGCAGGTCATCATCGCGCCGGCGTATCGAAGGAACCCGATCTCTCCCGACTCGCGCAGAACACATGCTGCCCAAGTGCACCTGTCCGCCCTGGCGTGGGCAGCCTCGATGCACTCCTGAACGCCGTCCGGATTGGGATTGGGGGGGGGCGGCTCGTTGCCGCACGTGACCCAGTAGTCGATCCCCGGCTCCGCCCCCGGGTCGGGACCGACGGGTGGTTCCACTGGGACGAACAAGCCGTATCCGTCGTTCATCAGGACATGTCGCAGTTGGAAATCCAGGTCGAACACGAACAGGTCGCAGCGAGCGGCATTCGACTGGCTCGGAACCACCGTGAGCGGCTGGTAGTCGAGGTACACCACCTGCCCTTGAGCGAACTGGCCGCTGCCGCTGTTGCAGAAGATCCTGACGGCGTGGGGAGACGCGCACGCGACCGCCACGTCGCTGTCGGAGTCGCCCTCAATGTCAAGGACCGCCAGGGCGACCGGACCCTCGACAGGATAGCCTACTGGCGCGCCGAACGTATCCGGTCCGGCGGCCGAATAGACATCGATCCGGTCTTGCTCAAACCTCGTAACCACAACATCCCAAAGACCGTCCCGATTGAAATCGCCTGTTGTCAGATCGGCGAGCTCCTGTGCGCCGGTGTCGGACACGGCGCAGACCAGAAACAAGACGGTCAGTACTGCCGCTGCGGGAACGTGCCATCTGCTCATGATCGCTGCCTCCAATGATAGGCCACCCAGAGAACGAGAACGCTACACATCATACCCCCCCCCCCAATCGCTTTGTCAAATGTCCACAAGTCGCGCCGGCATGGGTGGTAGCCCTGTGCCGCTCCACGTGTGCAGGCGGTCGAGCCCACAGCGCGACCGTCGGCTGTCGCCGTCGGTTTTCTGGCACCGGCCGCCTGGCTGGCCCCGCTCGCCCGGTCCCGCTAGAATGTCGTCGCCCGCCCCGGACGGCGTTGGCTGCACCTCGGGCTGTCGGCGGCGGGCGGTGACCTGGATTGCGGATGACCAAGCAACGGCGCCAAGATTTCGCACTCGGGCTGACGGCGATCACAGTCGCGGGGCTGTTCCTGGGGACGTTGCTGTTCCTGGTTCCCGCGTTGGGCGGCGACGGCCGAACGATCGAGATCCACTTCCGTCACGAGGAGGGGCTGGCGCCGCTGAAGAAGGGCAGCCCGGTCCTGCTGGCGGGCTCGGTGGACGTGGGGCGCGTCCGCGAGCTCCGCGTCGCCCAGCTTGACGGCCCGGACGGTCACCCGCGCACGGTGTTCGTGGTCCAGGCCACCCTCCGCCACGATATCCCCCTGCACGGGAACTGCCGGATCACCACGGGGCAGCCCGCGATCGGCGGGCCGGGGTATGTGTCGATCCTGAACGTCGGCACGCCGGGCACTCCGCTGGTGGAACCAATCCAGGGCTTGCCGGCGCAGAGCCTGGCGGCGGCAATCGGGCAGCTCTCGTCCGAGTTGCTGTCGGAAGGCGGGTTCGTCGACCAGCTCAACACGGCCGTGAACCCGGAGGCGGAAGGCTCGCTGATGAACAAGCTGCTGGCGAGCCTGACCGACATCAACGCGCTTACCCGCGAATTGCGGCACCAGATGAGCCCGGGGGAACAGCAGGCCCTGCTGGCCAAGATCCACCGATTGGCCGACGATCTCAACGCCACCACGACGGCCCTGCGCACCCAGCTTGACGCCGGGAACGACGCGGCGGTCCTGGCGCGCGTCCATGCGGCGCTGGGGCACTTGGAGGAGGGACTGGCCGAGGCCGCGGCGATGTTGAAGGAGAACCGCCCGGTGGTCCGCGACACGCTGGCCACCGTGCGGCACGCGGTCAATTCGATTGACCAGGAGATGCTGGCGGCGCTGCGGACGGAGCTGGACGCCGGCAATCCCAACGGCACGCTGGGGAAACTGCACACGGCGATGGACCGGGTGAACGCATCGCTGGCCGACGTGCAGTCGATGACGTCCACGGGTCAGCGGCTGGTCGCGGTCAGCCGGCCGTCGCTGGAGCGCACCCTCGGCAACTTCGTGGCGATGAGCGACCAGCTCAGGCTGGCCAGCCAGGAGGTGTTGCTCAACCCGTCCAAGCTGATTTGGGGGCCGACGCGACAGCGTGAGGAGAAGCTGCTCGTCTTCCGGGCCGCCAGCCACTTCGCCGAAGCCGCCGGCCGACTGGACGACGCCGCCGGTCGCTTGGCGGCGGTGCTGCAAACGCTCCCGGCGGACGGCTCCACCGGGGCGCTGGAGGCCGAGGAACTGCGCGGCATCTACGAGGCGGTCCAAGCTGCGTTCCAACGTTTTGGCCGGGCCGAAGAGGTCTTGTGGGAACAACTGAAGTGAGGGCGGGGAGCATCGGCGTCTCGCCGGTGATGCCGGCGATACCCATACCTCGCCGACATGCCCGGCTGCCAAGGCGCGGTCGCGAGGTGGTAATGCCGGTATGACCCGCGAAGATCGCCACCTGGACCTGGTCGTCATCGGCGGCGGCCCTGCCGGCTGCGCGGCGGCCATCGCCGGCCGACGGGCGGGACTTCGTGTCACCCTGATCGAGCGCCGGTCGCCGCAGGATGCCTCCTCGGCGTCGGCCTGCTCCGGCTGGGCCTCACCCGCCGCGGCGAAGATGTGCGCGCAATGCGGAGTCAAACTGAGCACCGTCGGCACCCCCTTCGCGGGCTTGCGCTTGCGGCCGTGGGACTTGTCGCGCTGCGTCGCAGTGGACGACGCCGAACTGAACGGATGGATCGTCGATCCCGCCGTGCTGGCCAACGCCCTGCTGGAGGCCGCCGGGGCCGCCGGCGTTGAGGTGCTGCGACCGGCGACGGCCGCAGGCGTCTCGCTGGGCGAGACCGCCGCCACCGTCACGCTGGAGGACGGTCGTGGCGTGACCGGTCGGGTGGCCCTGATCGCCGACGGGGCCGCGTCGCGGACGGCTCGCGCCGCGCGCTTCCCCACCCCGGCCGCGGAGGGCGCGGCGGCGGCCGTGGCCGTGCTCGCGGTCCCGGAAAGCAAACCCGGGTTCGATGTGGTCCTCGGGGCCGGCGGGGCACTGCGGGTGGCGACGGTCGCCCACGGCGGCGGGCCGACGCGGGTAACCCTGTTGACCCACGACACGAGTACCCCGGCCACGGTCCAGCTCGACGCGTTCCTGGAGGCCGCACGGGAGGCCCAGTTGCTTCCGCGCGCGGCCCGCGGCCGAGTGGAACCGGCCCCCGCCCTGGCCGGGGCGGCCTTGGATTTCGAATCCCACGTGGGAAAACGCTGCCTGCTGGTCGGCGACGCCGGCGGCTTCGTCTCCGCTTTCAGCAACGAGGGCCTGTACCCCGCGCTGCGCTCCGGGTGGCGAGCGGCGGAGGTGGCCGCGACCGCCCTGCGGGCGCCGTTGCTCCAAGACGAGCTGGCCGGCTTCGGCAGCCTGTGGCGGAGCGACCTCGCCGAGTACCTGCGCATGCCCAATACGGACCTGGGGCTCCTGTTGCCGATGGTGTTCACCAACGCGCAGATGTCGCGGCGGATCGCCCGGGCGTTCTTTCTGGGGCAGGCGTTCTGACAGCGAGAGCCGATAGTACTATCATTGGGGCGGCGTGAGTGACTTACAGATGCGGACAGAACCCGCCACGCAAGTGGTGGGCCGCGTGGCCCCGCACCAGCGTGCGGGGTTCCAATAGGCGTTCCTGGACGGCGAAGCGACCGTGAGCAACGACTTCAAGGACCTGCGCATCATCCACTATCCCGACCCCCGCCTACGGCAGGTGTGCCAACCCGTGACCGCCTTCGATGACGGGCTGAGGGCACTCGTCGAGCGGATGTACGAGCTGATGGAAACGGGCGAGGGCGTCGGGCTGGCCGCATCGCAAGTCGGCATCAATCAGCGTCTCTTCGTTTACAACCCGACGGGCAAGCCCGAAGACAAGCGGGCGTTTGTGAACCCGGTCCTGCGCGACCTGCACGGCTCGGTCGAAGCGGAGGAGGGGTGCCTTTCACTGCCCGGCATTAATGTCCAGGTCCGCCGGGCGCAACAAGCCCACCTCATCGCTCAGGACCTCCAAGGCAACCCGGTGGAACTCCCCCTGGAGGACCTGCCCGCCCGCGTCTGCCAGCACGAGATCGACCACCTCAACGGCGTGCTCATCATCGACCGCATGGGACCCAGCGACCGCCTCGCCACGCGCAAGACGCTGAAGGCCCTGGAAGATCAGTTCAAGTCGTCCGCGAAACGCCCGCGCTCCGCCGCCCGCGCCCCCCGATAGCTCTTTCCCCCCCGCGCCGTTCGCATACGATGCACGCGGCCGTCGCGCCCCCACTGAGGATCGGATTGCATGCGCATTGTCTTCCTCGGCACCGGTGACTTCGCCGTCCCCGCGCTGCGAGCGCTGCGCGACGCGGGCCACGACGTTGTCGCCGTCGTCAGCCAGCCCGACCGGCCGGCGGGACGCGGCCGGGCCGTGCGTCCGACGCCCGTGCGGGCGGCGGCCGAGGAACTCGGTCTGCGGCACGTTCCCACGGACGATGTGAACGCGCTGCCGGCGGCGGAGCTGTGGGGCCGGGCCGAGATCGGCGTCGTGGCCGCGTTTGGGCAGAAGCTGGGGCCGGCAGTCCTCGGCGCCCTACCGCAGGGCTGTATCAATCTCCACGGGTCGCTGCTGCCCAGGTACCGCGGGGCCGCACCGATTCAGCGGGCGATTCTCGAAGGCGAGGCCGTCACCGGCGTCACCGTGTTCCAGCTCAACGAGCGCTGGGACGCCGGCGCGATCTGGAGCCAACGCGCCACGCCCATCGGCGACACCGAGACGGCAGACGAACTGCACGACCGCCTCGCCTTGCTCGGGGCCGAGCTGTTGGTCGAGACGCTCCCCGCCATCGCGGCCGGGTCGCTTCGGCCCGTCGCGCAGGATCCCAGCCAAGCGACGCGCGCTCCCAAGCTGTCCAAGGCCGACGGGACGGTCGTTTTCGACCAGCCGGCGCCGCGCGTGGTACGGCGTATCCACGGGCTGTGGTCGTGGCCGGCTGCCGCTTGCGTGCTGGCGACGCGCAGCGGGCGGCGCGAACGCCTGTTGCTGGCCCGGGCGACCGTAGCCGCCCCCGACACTCCGCCGGACCCGACCTGTCCACCGGGCGCGCTGAGTGACGATTTGACGGTGCAAACCGCCGCGGGCCGCGTGCAACTCCTGGAAGTCCAGCCCGCCGGGAAGAAGCTCATGCCCTTTGACGCGTTCGCCCGCGGTCGCAACCTCGCCGCCGGGGACCGTCTCCTGCCGGTTGCCGCGGAATGAAGCCCCCCGTTTCAGCCACGAATATCGACGGGCGGGCGGCGGCGATCCTGGCGGTCGTCGACGTGCTGACCGGCCGCGGCTTTGCCCGTGAGACGCTGGAGCGGCTGCGCGGCGGAGGACAACTGGACGGGCGCCCGGCGGCGCTGGCCCGCGAGACCAGCCACGGGGCCCTGCGACACCTCGTCACGATCGAACACGTCCTGACGCGGCTGGCCCGGCTGGATTTCGAGCGCACGAAGCCGACGCTGCGGGCCATCCTGCTGACCGCGGCCTACCAGATCATCTGGATGGACCGCATCCCGATCTTCGCCGCCGTCGATCAAGCCGTCGAGTCGGCCCGGTGTCACGTCGGCGGTCGCACGCCGGGGATGGTCAACGCGGTGCTGCGGCGTCTGGCCGGGGCGGTCGTCGAGCGGCGCACGACATGGCGTCCGCGGGATGCCACACTCGTGCGGGTTGGTTGGGACACGGCGTGTCGCTTCAAGTGCGCGGTCCTACCCGCGCCGGACGACCTGACCGAACATCTCGCGGCGGCGACCGGCGAGCGGCGCGACCGTTTCGAGGAACTGGCGGCCCGCTACGGCGTGGACACCGCCGAGCAAGTGGCGTGGGCGTCGCGGGCGGTCCCCGCGACCGTGCTGCAACGAAACGTGTTGCGGATCTCGGCCGCCGACTTCGAGGACCAACTCCGCCAAGCCGTCGGGCCTGAAGTCGAGTTTGCCGCCGACGCCGCGTTCCTGCCCGCATCGGTCCGCGTCCTGGATGGCCCGCTGTTTCAGGGAGGAAGCCTGTACATCCAGGACGCGACGGCCCACGCGGCGGCGGCGGCGGTGGCGGCCCGCCCCGGCGAGCGGATTCTGGACTTGTGCGCGGCGCCCGGGGGCAAATCGGTCGCGCTGGCGATCGCGATGAACGACACCGGTGAGGTCGTGGCGTGTGACACCGACGCCGAGCGGCTGGCGCGTGTGCGGGAGAACGCCGCCCGTCTCGGGTTGCGGTGCGTTCGAGCCGTGCCACTGACCGGCGGGACGCCGATGTTCCCCGGAACCGGCGAGACGCCGATGCTCTCCCGGGCCGACGAGACGTTGGTAGCGCCCGGTTTCGACGCGGCCCTCGTGGACGTGCCGTGCTCCAACACCGGGGTCGTCGCCCGCCGACCCGAAGCCCGCCTGGGGCTCACGCCGGCCAAGCTCCGGTCGCTGGTGGCGGTGCAACACGATCTGGTGCGCGAAGCGGCCCGGCGGGTCCGGCCCGGCGGCCGGCTGGTCTACAGCACGTGCAGCCTTGAGCCGCAGGAAAACGAGGATGTGGTGGCGTTCTTCCTGGCGGAGCACCCCGAGTGGCGCGTGGATGTCGAGCGCACCACGCTCCCCGCGTGGGGGCCGCACGCGCGCGATTGGCGCGACGGCGGCTATTTCGCCCGCCTCGTCAATCGCGCGGCAACGCCCTGAGCACGCCAACACGGCTCCCATGCTCGAAGCCCCCACGCTCGCAGCCCGCGCGCTCGAAGGCGCTCACAACCCCCCTCCCTTTCAGGGAGGGGTTGGGGGAGGGTCAAGCTCTGCCGACTATGTTCGCCTTCGTGGATGGCCGGGCTTCGCGCGCCCGACGCCCCTGTCTGCCCTCACAGAATCAGCATCGCGTCGCCATAGCTGTAGAAGCGGTAGCGCTCGGCGACGGCCACCTCATACGCCTTGCGGATCAGGTCCGGCGACGCGAACGCCATGACCATCGCCAGCAGCGTGCTGCCGGGCAGATGGAAGTTCGTCACCAGGCGATCGACGTGCCGGAAGCGGTAAGGGGGGTAGATGAAGATGTCCGTCCAGCCGCTTGCACTCGCCGCCCGTCCCCCTTCATGGAGAGTACCCTCCGGCAGGGATTCCAACACGCGCGCGGCCGTCGTCCCGACCGCGACGATCCGGCCGCCGGTGGCCCTCGTCACACGCAAGGCGTCGATCGCCGCCCCGGACACCGCGATCCACTCCGCGTGCATCCGATGGTCGGCCAGGTCGTCGGCCTCGATCGGCGCGAACGTGCCCGCCCCCACGTGCAGGGTGACATCGGCCCGCCGAACGCCCGCTCGGTCGAGCGCCGCCAGCAACTCCGGCGTGAAGTGCATCCCCGCCGTCGGGGCCGCGACCGCCCCCGGCTGACGCGCGTACACGGTCTGGTAGCGGTCCACATCCCCTGGCTCCGGCTTGGACCGGCGAATGTACGGCGGCAGGGGCGTCCGGCCGACTCGGGTCAGTAGGTCGAGGGGTGCCAGCGGCGGCTGCGGCCGGACCAGCCATTGGCCGCGCTCCGCCGGCCCGACCAGCTCCAGCCGCGTCGCGTCGCCCTCGCAAGCCAAGGTCTGACCGGTCCGCAGCCGGGCGGCCGGCCGGAACAGCACGCGCCACCCGTCGGCCGTTTCGTGCACGAACAGGACCTCGATTCGGCCGCCGGTGGCCCGCCGGGCAAAGAACCGGGCCGGGATGACGCGGGTATCGTTGAGCACGAGGGCGTCGCCGGCCGACAAGTACTGCGGCAGGTCGCGGAAGACACGGTGCTCGATGCGGCCCGTCGTCCGGTCGAGCACAAGCAGACGGGCGGCGTCCCGCGGTTCGATGGGATGCTGAGCAATCCGCTCCGGCGGCAACTCGTAGTGCAGTTCGTCGCGGCGCATGGCGGCTTCACGTCCGGGCCAGTGAGGCGCAGATTCTAACACCGGTCGCCGCGCCCGCTTGAGAAAGCACGATGGCGCTTGCCCGGACCGGCCGACGGGATATACTGCGGGCGCGGAAAAGGAAGTCCGCGAAGTGAAGGCATCATGCGTGCTCCCCACGTAGACGTCACCATCAATCTCGATCAAGTGCGGGCCGCGGCGGAGGCGGTGCGCGCCAAGACGGGGGTCGGGCTCATCGCGGTCATCAAGGCCGACGCCTACGGCCTCGGTGCGCCGCGCGTCGCCGACGCGCTGGCCTCCATCGTCCAGGAGTTCGCGTACTTCAGCGTCGCCGAGGCCCGCGAGGTCGGCCGCGGCGGCCTCGTGCTCGGGCCCCCCGAGGGCGAACCGGCCGAGTTCCGCGAGCTGAACCTGCGGCCGGCGGTGGCCAATCGCGCCGCGGCGGCCAAGTTCGCCGGCGTGCGCGTGGCGATCAAGGTCGACACCGGCATGCAGCGTTTCGGCTGTCCGCCGGAAGACCTCGACGATCTCGTGTCGCGCTGCGACGTGGAGGACTACTTCTCGCATGCGGTGACGGTGGAGGCCACGGAGCGGCTGCGGGCGGCGTGCGCGGGGCGCGGGCGGCCGATCCATGCGGCGGCCACGTGTCTGCTTGACCGTCCGGAGACCTACTTCGACGCGGTGCGGCCGGGGCTGGCGCTGTATCGCGGGGCCGTGCGCGTGACGACGCGACTGCACGCGGTGCGCAGCACCAGCGGGCCGGTCGGCTACACCGGTTTCCGCTACCCGCGTGTGGGCATCCTGCTGGCGGGCTACAGCAACTTCGTGCAGTCGGGGCCGGTGCTCGTCAACGGCCGGCCGCAGCGCCTGCTCGAAGTCGGCATGAATACGTCGTTCGTCTCGGTCGATCCCCTCGACAAGCCCGGCGACGAAGTGGTCCTGCTCGGCGACGGGCTGACGGAAGCCGTGCTGGCGGCGCAGTTCGGCACGCGCGAGCACGAAATCCTGTGTCGCTACACCGCAATGGGCCCCCGCCGCTACGTCGCCGCCGGCCCGACGCCTACAGATTCGCTTTGTACCACGCGAGCGACCGTTCCAACCCCTCCGCGAACATGACCCGCGGCTCATAACCCAACACCCGTTGGGCCTCCGAGATGTCCGCGAGGCTGTGGCGCACGTCGCCGGCCCGCGGCGGCTGGTACTCCGGCGCGATGTCGGTCCCCAGCAGCCGGTTGATGTCGCGCACGATCTCGTTCAGCGTCGTCCGCTGTCCGCAGGCGATGTTGACGACCTCGCCCCGCACCCTCGGCACCTCGGCGGCCAGCAGGTTGGCCGCGACGACGTTCTCGATGAAGCAGAAGTCCCGCGATTGCTCCCCGTCACCGTACACGATCGGCCGCTGTCCGCGCAGCATGCGGCTGACGAAGGCGGGAATGACGGCGGCGTAGGGGCTGTCCGGGTCCTGCCGCGGGCCGAACACGTTGAAGTACCGCAGCGACACCGTCGGCAGCCCGTACACGTGCGTCCAGCACGTGCAGTAATACTCCGCCGCCAGCTTGCTCACCGCGTACGGGCTCAGCGGCAGCGGGCGCATGTCCACCGTCTTGGGCATCACGGGCGTGTCACCGTAGGCGCTGCTGCTGGCGGAGTAGACGAAGCGGCGGACGCCGGCGTCGCGGGCCGCGATCAACAGGTTCACGGTGCCCGTGACGTTGATGTGGTGGGCGGCCAACGGCTCGGCCACGCTCCGCGGCACGCTGGCCCGGGCGGCCAGGTGAAAAACCGTCTCCACATCGCGCATGCAGCGCGACACCGTGTTCACGTCGCAGATGTCGCCCGGCACAAACTCGATCCGGCCGGCGACTTCGGCCAGGTTCGCCCGCTTGCCCGTGCTGCAATCGTCCAGCACCCGCACCGCGCGGCCGCGCTCCAGCAGCGCCCGCACAATGTGGCTGCCGATGAACCCCGCTCCGCCCGTCACCAGCGCGATACCCATGACTATCGGACCTCCGGGAGCCGAAAGAACCGCGCGGCGTTGGCCGTTGTGGCCGCCGCGAACTCCGCGTACGGCTCACCACGTAAATCGGCCAGAAACCGCGCCGTGTGGACCAACAAGGCCGGCTCGTTGGGGCGAATCTTACGGACGGGCTCGGGCGAAAGGTAGGGCGCGTCCGTCTCGACGAGGATCCGCTCGCGCGGCACGTAGCGAGCCGCCTCCTGGATGCTCGCCGACTTCTTGAACGTGACGACACCGGTGAATGAGCAGTATGCCCCCAGGTCCAGCACGCGCCGCGACACGTCCACGTCACCCGAGAAGCAGTGAAACACCACGCGGCCGGCCAGGGCGGGGCACTCCGCCAGAATCTCGCACACCCGCGGCTCGGACTCCCGCGAGTGGATCACCACCGGCAGGCCCAGCTCGATCGCCAGGGCGAGGTGCGCGCGAAAGACCTCCTCCTGACGCGCCGGCGGCGAGAAGTCGTAGTGGAAATCGAGGCCGGTCTCCCCCACGCCGACGATCCGCGCCCGCAAGTCATCCGGCCGCCCCGCCCCCCGCAGCAGGTCGGACAGGGCGGCGAATTGTGCCGGCGTGCAGCTCTTCGCTTCGTGCGGATGAATGCCCGCGATCAGGAACAAGTCGGGCCGCCCGCTCATGAGGTCCAGGGCCCGCCGACCGTCCGCGGGATCGACCGCCACCAGCATCACACGCTCCACGCCCGCCGCCCGGGCCCGCTCCAGGACGGCGTCCGCTTGCTCGACCAGTCCGGGGCTCGTCAGGTGGCAGTGGGTGTCAATGAGCATGAGTGAACGGCGTTTCGGGAACGAAGGCGGGTGGGGTCATGCGGGAGAATGAAAAAGGAAAAAGGAGAAATGAAAGAAGCGGCGGCCGAGGAACGTGCTCTACAAAGAGCTGACGGCGGCTACTTTTCTCATTTTGCATTTTTCCTTTTTCCTTCCGCTCTCATTCCGCGTTGGCGACCTGCTCCTTGATGCGGTCGATGGCGCTCTTGATCTCGATGATCCGCCGGGCGATCTCGGCGTCTCCCGTCTTGGAGCCCATCGTGTTCGCCTCACGCAGCATTTCCTGCGCGATGAACTCCAGCTTGCGGCCGGCCGGTTCGCTTGCGTTCATCAGGCCCAGGAATTGGTCCAGGTGCCCGCCCAGCCGACTAAGCTCCTCGCTGACGTCACTCCGGTCGGCGTAAACCGACACTTCCTTCAGCAGGTCCGTTTCCGCGAGCCGCACGCTGCTGTCGGCGATGAGTTCGTTCACACGGGCCAGCAGCCGGTTGCGGTACTCGACGACGACCGCCGGCGCCCGGGTGCGAATCGCGTCGAGCGCGTCCTGGATGATCGCCGCGTGGGTCTTGAGGTCATCCGCCAGCGCCTGACCTTCGAGCGTTCGCATGGCCATCAGGGCGTCGAGCGCCTGCACGACTAACCGCTTGAGAATGTTCCAGTTGTGCTCCCGCTCCACGTCGGTGAGCTCGCGGGGCTGGCACACGCCGGGCAGGGTCAACAGCGTCGCCAGGTCGATCGTGACCCGGGCGTCGTTCCCCGCGGCCTGTCGCAACTGTGAGACGTACGCCAACAAGGCGGCGGTGTTCAGAGGCAGGGCGGCCTCCGGCCCCACCTGCCGCACGTGCAGCCGGGCCGTGACGCTGCCACGCGTCAGCCGCGCGCGCAACAGCCGCTCGACGTCGGTTTCGAGGAACGCGAAATCCTCGGGTAGGTAGATCGCGGCCTTCAGGTAACGCTGATTAACGCTGCGCAGCTCGAAGTGATACGCCTGGCCGGCTTCCTCGAGCCGCGCCTCGCCGAAGCCCGTCATCGAGCGGATCATGGGCGTGCTCCGTGCGCCCCCGTGGACCAAGCGGTCGGTTGCCCGACTCGGCCGCTCGGTCATACGCCCCGCCTCGCCCCGGCGCGGTTCTCAAGCGAGCGGCACGCTGGGCAACGTTGCCGGCAACTGGCTTGGCGGCCAGATCGCGTCATCCAGCCGGCTCGTACCGCCGGGAGTCGCCGGCGCCACCGGCCCGGCCGGCGGGGCGGCCGGCGCCGCCGGCTGGGATAGGCCGGGCCCCGTTTCTTGAAAAACGAAGTTCAGGATGACGGTCAGGGTGAGCAGCATCACCGCCCCGACGATCGTCACCCAGGTCAAGATGTCGCCAGTCTTGGCCCCGAAAGCCGTCGCCCCGCCCGTCCCGCCGAAAGCCCCTGCCAGCCCCACGCCCTTGCCCCGCTGGAGCAGGATCACAATCATCAGCAGGACCGCCAGGACGCCGAAGAAGAACGCCAGGATCGTGTGGTACCAAGCCGCCAAGATCATCGTCTTGCCTCGATTGCACGGGCCGGTCGGCGCGACCCGTCGCTACCGGCCGCGCCAGAACCCCGTAATATAGCCCGCCTAGCCCTTGGCTTCCAGCGTCCCCCGCACGATTCCCAGGAACGAGTCGGCCTTCAGGCTGGCCCCGCCGATGAGGCCCCCGTCCACATCGGGCTGGCCCATGATCTCTTTGGCGTTGTCCGGCTTGACACTGCCGCCGTAAAGGATGCGGACCCCGTCCGCCACGCTCCCCGCCAGCTTGCGAAGCTGGGTCCGCAGGTGCGCGTGGGCTTCCTGGGCCTGGGCCGGGGTGGCGTTCTGGCCGGTGCCGATTGCCCACACGGGCTCATACGCGATAACCAGGTCTTCCGCGCTGCGAATCTCGACGCCCACCAGCCCGGCTGTCAATTGGAACGTCAGCACGTCCAGCGTCTGCTCCGCCTTCCGTTCGGCCAACGTCTCGCCCACGCAGAGGATCGGGACCAGACCGGCGGCGCGGACCGCTTTGACCTTGAGATTGATCATGCGGTCGTCTTCGAGGTGGCCGATGGTGTGCCGCCGCTCGCTGTGACCCAGGATGACGTACCGCGCGCCGGTCTCGGCGACCATCGCGGCGGACACCTCGCCGGTGAACGCGCCGGAGGCCTCGAAGTAGACGTCCTGGACCCCGAGCCGGAGCGGACTGCCCTTCAGGGCTTCGGCCAATGGGAACAAGTAGAGTAGCGGTGGGCAGACAGCTACTTCGACCTTCTCACCACCCCCCGCCTTCGGGAGCCCGGACACGACACCGGTGACAAGTTCCTTGCCCCGCCGCAAATCGAGATTCATCTTCCAGTTGCCAGCTACGAGGGGTCGTCGCATGTCTAGTCTCCCGTGTTCCCAGAATGCCCCGCCACGCGGGGCGCCGTGCTCACGACGTCCGGCCGTCGTGGTCGTGGGAACCACGCCGCCGCCTGCACATTCCCGCCGAAACCGTTTTCGGACGCGGCTCATGGCGGTGACAGTCACCAGCGCTGCGCCGCGTCGCACTTCTACCGGCCCTGCGTATTGAATTGCAGAAGCCGACTGCCGTCAAACATCCGGGCCACGTGTGTTTTCGGACGTTGAGGTCCGCTGCGTGCGGCCGGGCGTAAAACCTGCGGTGGAACAAGCTCGTCGCGGCAGCTAAACTCTAGGCTTACGCGCCGTGCGGCTGGCCGGGCGACCGGCCGCCGGCAGGGCTTCGGTGCCGACGAGGCACACCCTGCCCGCGTCGGATGGGAACGGAGAGCGGTGGATGGGACGATCCTTCAACGCGCTCGTTGGGTTGGCTAGTTTGGTGTTCGCTGGGGTGTTCGCGATCGCACCAGCGGCCAGCCCCGCGGCCACCGCCACGCCGGCCGAGACCGGCGCGGTTCCTTTCAAGGCCCCCGACGAGGCGTTGCCGGAGGTCCCAGCCCGGCCCGAGGACTTCTCCGCGGCGGCTGAACCGCTGGACACTTCGCCAGGAAGTGCGGACGTGGCCGGCCCGGAGTCAGAGGCGGCGGTCCTGTATCGCGTGTGCCGCGTCACCGCGTATTGCGACCGAGGCACGACGGCCTCTGGGGTTCCATCCGGGATGGGGCAATGTGCCGCACCTGCGGACATCCCCTTCGGGTCCATCGTCTACATCCCCGCCCTCGACCAGCGCTTCGTAGTCACCGACCGCACGCACCGTCGCTTCCGCCGGGGTACGGTGGACATCTTCATGCCCAACGCCCGGCAATGCCGCAACTTCGGTCGCCATTACCTGGAGTGCGAGATCACGCTCCCGTCGGGTCAGACGCTCCGGGCCGGGCGGTGAGGGCGTGGTGCGTCGTTAGGGGCGCTTCGGTCGATCCAGACTGGGAGCATTACCCCCCCGCCGCGATCCATGATCTGGCCATGCGCGCTGGCCGGCACCGCCGGTACCCATTGCGGGCCATCTGTTTATAATTACCGGGCGATCGCAGCGCGGGTCGTACGCCGCGTGAGCCGCGCGGTCCCGCGTGACGGGTGCCCGGATGCCCAATCGCCCGCCCAACCCCTGCGGACATCGCGCCGAGGTCGAGGCCTTGGCGCGTGGCGAGTTGGAGGGGGCGGGGCGTGAACAGACGGAGCACCACTTGGCCCGCTGCGCGGGCTGCCGGTCGCACTACCGGCAACTGACGGGGCGGCGCTATCCGCGCATCCGCAACTACACGATTCTGTCGGAGTTGGGCCGCGGGGGTTTCGGGGTCGTGTACAAGGCGATCCATCACAGCAAGGAGCGGTTTGAGGCCATAAAAGTTCTGTTCGGCAAGACCGCCCAACGGGAGGCGTACTTCGAGAACGAAGTCCGGCTGGCCGCCCGGCTGCGACACCCAAACATCGCCACGCTCTTTGACGCCCACCTGAAGAGCCCCCCGCTCTACTACGCGATGGAGTTCGTGCAGGGTCAGCAGCTTCACCGTTACCTCCGGCACAACGAGGTGTCCCTGGAACAGCGCATCGACCTGCTGCGGACCGTGGCCTTGGCGATGGGGTACGCGCACCGCCAGGGCGTGATTCACCGCGACCTCAAGCCGCAGAACATCCTGATCGACGCGCAGGGGCAGCCACGGATCGTCGATTTCGGCATTGCCAAGCGCCTCGTCGTCGAGCGCGATGCCGAGACCCCGGACGTGGACGCGGACCGCACGACGGAGGGCGCGCTGGGGACGTTTGGGTACATGGCGCCGGAGCAGATGGGCGGTCAGGATGTGGATTGGCGGGCCGACATCTATGCCCTGGGAGCGTTGCTGTTTCACCTCGTGACGGGGCACTCCGCCCGTTTCGCGACGCACTTGGAGCACCTGACGGCGGCGCTGCGGGAGCGCCAGGTGGCCCGCGCGGCCGACCTGGCGGCGATCATCGCGTGTTGTGTCCACCCCGACGCGGCCCGGCGTTACGCCGACTGCGAATCGCTCGTCGCAGACCTCGACCGCTACGTGGCGGGGCGACCCATCCAGGCACGGCACGCGTCGCCGCCGGGGTATCGCGTGGCGCGCATCGTGGGCCTGACGGCGCGCAACCACCCGTGGTCGGTCCAGGCGGCCGCCATTACCGCGATGGTGGTCTTGCTGAGCGCGATCTTCTGGCTCAATGGGGCCCATTGGTACCCGGCGCGGACACCGACGCAGCGGACCACCTTGATCGGCATCCTGCCGAGCACGGTAGCGGCGATCCGCTCCGGAGACCTACAGGCCGATCGACCGGGGCTGACGGCGGAGAACCGCAAGTCGTGGCGGCTGCTATATGGGCGGCTGATGGAGAAACTGGGGCCGGCCCGGCCCGCCGTTGTGGTCTGGGACTTTTACTTCCCGGACTGCTACCCCGAGTTTGACGAGCGCTTCGTCGCCGGCCTGCGGGCGGCGGAGGTGCCTGTCATCGTCGGGGCCCAAGGCGCGGATCAGAACGGCGATCCGGCGTTGTGCCCGGCGATTCGTGACGCCGTCCACGCGTGGGGCCTGCTGTCCGCGGCGGCGCCGGCCCAGACCGAAGGGGCCGTTCACATCCCCCTGGCCGTGCAGCGCGGTCACGCCCCGGCCATGCCGGCGCTATCGCTCGCGGCGCTAGCGGCGTTTCGGCGGCCGGATTGCGACGTGGCCATCGACGTGACGCCGACGGCGCTGCGCTTGCGCCACCGCAAACGGGAGTTGGCCGCCGGCGAGCTGCGCTGGCACGAGGACCCCCACCCGGTGCCCATCTTCAAGACGGAGGTCGCCGCGCCGTGGCAGCCGCACGCCATGCCCGGGGACCGCTTCCACTTCAGCCGGTTTGCCCTGCCCACGCTGGCCCCCTGGGCGCGCGAACCTCGGACGCTGGAGGACGTGCTGGCCGCGGACACCAACCAGTTGCGGCAGTGGTTCGAGGGGCGGGCGGTGCTGGTCGGGCTCATGCTGCCGATGTTCGACCAGTGCCGATTGGAAAATGGGGAGTTGGTCTTCGGGAGCCAGGTTCAGGCGATGGTGCTGGACGACCTGCTGAACGAGGCGGCGTTGGAACGCTTCGGGCGACCGCAGATCGTCCTCGTGGTGCTGTTGAGCTGCGTCGCGGCCGGGCTCGCCGTGAACCTGGTGCCCTTGGGGGGGCGCGCGCGGATGCGCTCGATCGGCCCGCCGCCGGCGGCGGCGGCGCTGCTGGTGCTCACAACGGCGTACTTTGTGACCCGGGAGCCGCTGGCGCCCTGGGCCCTGACCGTAACGGTGCTGGCCTGTTCCCTCGTCGGCGGAGCGACCGCCACCTTGCTCGTGCGCCTCTGGCACCAACGTCAACTGCACTTGACGCCGGAGCCGGCCTGGTCAGCGGACGAGGGCACCGCCTCGACGACGGTCCTGGCCTCTCCGCTCGGCGAAACGCCGGCCTCGACCCGGTGAGGGGCCGCACCGCCGACCCGTGAAGTCGCCGTCAGTTGCCCGTCAGCCCCGGAACCTGATAGCTGGTTGCCGTTCCGCCGTTGACCTGCACGCGCACCGTCCCGGTCACCGGCGACTCGCTGGTGAACGTGACGAGCAGGGTGGCGGCCGGCGCACCACCGGTTTCGGTGACGGTGAATTGGGCGGTGCCGCTCTCGGGGATGAAGTTCCCGTTGTTGACGGGGTCGATTACGAGGGAGCTGAACGCGACGGCGAGCGTCGCGGTCCCGTCGCTGACCTCCACGTCCGCCGTGGGCAGCCGCAGCAGCCCCGCCCGCTCCAGCCACGCCGTGATGTCGCCGACGAAGCTGCCGACGCCGGCGGTGGTCAGATCGGCGGTGCCGTCGAGCGACACCCCGCCAACGATGTCGGCGATGGTCAGGACGACCTGGCCGGTTATCGCGCGGCCCGCAATCGTCACGATGTTGATGTTGACCGTGGTGGTCCGGCTGGCCCGGTTAACGATCACGTCCACTGTGCCGGTCACCGTCTGGTTGGCCATGGCGCCGGTGGTGCAGCCGATGCCGGCCAAGCCGTAGTTCAGTTGGACGGCCGCCTGGTCTTGCGTGGACACGAAGCTGACGATGGGACACGTGCCGAAGACGCCGATCTGCGCGATGTCATCCAGGTCCAACCGCGAATCTCGCAGCGGGTGGAAAAGGTGGAGCGCCGCGGCCCCCGCCTTGGTTTGCTCGGCCATGAGCTGGATGGCGGCCTTCTGTGCATCGGTCAGATCGACGGGGGTCGGACGCGGGCAGCCGCCCGCGATCAGCGCCAACAGGGCGATCGACACCAGCACCGGAATCCTGCGGGTCATGCGGTAGCCTCCTGCTACAAGGTGGTTAATCCTGCACTGCCAGGATGATAGCAGCGATTGCGCCAGGCGAAAGGGCGCCACGAGCGGGCGCTCCCGGCCTTGGCATAGCGACGCCCCCCCCGCGCAGTGCCGAGGTGTCGCCCCCACCGCCGAGGACTGACTCACGCCACGCTGACGCGGCGGCCGACGCGGCGTTTGCGGTTGATGAGCTTCCGCCCGGCGCTGGTGCGCATGCGCGCGCGGAAGCCGCACTTGCGCTTGCGTTTGATCTTGCTGATGCGATGCGGATAATGCATGAGACTCACCAATATCAACCGGCCGCACCGCGGCCTGACCCGCCGGACTACCGCTACAGACCAGCTAGTATGCCCGGAATGCTGCCCGGCGCCAAGGGGCGGCACTCCGCAGGTGACACCTGGGCGTGACCGGTGCCTACCGCGGACTCGGTCCGCGTTGCGGCACAAGGACTTGCGGCGTTTCGCCATTCAGGGCTGATCCGGTACGATTCCGCCCCGCATAAGCCGAATGGAGAGGCCACGACGGGCGCCGGGCGCGTGATCGTCATCTTGGTCCATGGGTTCCTTGTCCCGCGTGCAGCGCTGTTCGCCGAAAACCTCGCCCCAGCTTGAGACATTCATCAGGCCGCGTGCCCGCCGCACTCCGTGGCCCCGGGCCCACGGATCGGTCGCTGCCCGAGGGGCGGGTGGTATTTTCGTTGCAAACAACGGCCCGCGCGCAGAAAAGATGAATCCCGCCCTTCATTTTTCCGAATGAAACGACTCCCGGCCCGCCTCTCTACACGTCCCAGCCGCGCAGGGCGTCGTAGTTGGCCTGGTAGGTAGTGTTGTTCGGGAACAGCCGCAGGGCTTCCTTGAATGACAAAACCGCTTTCTTGTAGTCCTTCTCCTCGCGGTAATACACCCCGCGCGCGTTGTAGGCGTCCGCGAGCTTCTGCTTGGTGGCCGTGTTCGACGTGTCGATGGCGTACGCCTCGCGGTACCGCTCGATGGCGTCGTCGTAGTTCAGGTTGTACAGCCGCCAGTCGGCGTAGGCCACGAAGGCGTTGATCGTGTTGTTCTTGTACGTCTCGTTCTTGTTAAACAGATCGTAGGCCCGGCGGTAGGACTGGGCGGCGGCCAGGTAGTCGCCCTCCGCGACGAGCTGGTCGCCGATGGCATTACGCGTCTCGGCGAGCTTCTCTTTGTAGTCCGCGTTCTGCTGGCTCAGGTCGTAGGCAATCTGGTACGCCAGGGCCTCACCACCGATCTCGGCCCCCGAAGCGATGCGCTTCCGCTCCAGCGTGCGCCCGACGGCATACGCCCCGCGCGCCCCACGCAGCCGCAGCGTCTTATCGCCTCCAAACTGGATCAGGTCGGCCGCTTTGCGGTAGCTGGTCAGGGCCGCGTCCGCGCGGCCGAGCCGCACGAGCTGCTCGGCGCGGGCGATGTGCCCCTCGGCCACGGCCTGCTTGGTCTCGTAGCCGGTCGGGTCCAGCTCGCGGGCCCGCTGGAAGTGCCCCTGGGCGGCGTTGACGTCGTTGCGCCGCAGCGCCTCCCGTCCGAGACCCACATACGCCGCCGCCAGATCACGCTGGAAGGCGACATCCCCTTCCCCCAACTTGCTGGCCTCGGTGAGCGTGGCGACGGCGTCCTCATACCGCCCCTGGCCCAACTGGGCCTTGCCCAGCAACTGGCGCACGAAGGCCGACTCGGGGATTTCCGCGGCCAACTCGGCCAGTCGGGCCTCGATCTGCGGCAGCTCGTTCGCCGTGGCCAGGCGGACGGCGGTGCCGTACTGCATCAGGCCGTTGCCCGCGTCGCCCTGATCAAGCATGGCTTCCGCCAGCGCCACTCGGGCCGTCACATTGTCCGGACTGCGCTGGGTGAGCGAGATCAGGATACGGATGCTCTCCTCCCGGCTCTTCGGATCGCGGGCCATCGCCTGTGCTTGGCGCAGTACGGACTCGTCGTCCCCTTGCAGGATGCGCGCGTTCTGCGCGTCCTTGTCATACCCGACGGCGGGGTCCATCGCGTGCGCTTTGAGGAATAGCTGCTCGGCCTCCGCGAACTTCCCCTCGGACAGGTCGGCGTAGCCCAACGCATGTACCGCCGCGGCGTTCGTCTTGTTCTGGGCCAGCAGGTCGTTCATGAGCTGGCGAGCGGCGTCGTAGTTGCCCTCGTCCACGTACATAAGCGCCTGCTCGACGGCCTTCGCCTCCGCCTCCTGCTGCTCCGGGGGGAGCAGGACCGCGTCGGCCGCGGACGTGGTGGTGGGGTTCAGGACGGCCTGCAAGTTGAATTGCCACACGCCGGAGGTTCCCAGTGTGGTGTAGTCCCGGAACCCGACGACGGTGGGGGCACTCTCGTTGATGGAGACCTGGGCGGGCGGGCCGAAGAGCGACGAAGGGGTGCTGCCGGTCGTTCCGGCTCCGAGGGACGTGGTGCGCGCGCCGCCGGAGCCCCCCAAGCCCAGGATGGTGAAACTTGTGCCAACGTCCATCCGTCGGTCTCCGCTGTGGACAGACCGGTTCTCACCAGGAAGCATTCCAATGGAACGGCGGGGTCGTCAACTTGACTTGTTTTCGCGGCCGGAGACGCAGGATGGCCAGATTCCCGGACGGTTGGGGGACGCGGCCTCGGGTGCCGGTGTGCGTCCGGGAATGTCCGGGCCCGCGGCTGGGGCGCGGTCGGATAACACCGCCCGATGCCGGCCGGTCACACCGGCTCGCCGCACTCGGGGCAGCGCGGCTCGCGGAGGCCGCGGAGGATGTAGCCGCAGCGTCGGCAGCGGGTTTCGCGGTCGCGGCGGTCGGTGAGCCACACGAGGAACCAGCCGTAGCAGGCAACCACGGTCAGCGTGATGGCGCACGCCAAGTACGCGGTCGGAACGGCGTAGCGGGCGCGGGCCTGCCACACGGTGGAGACCCAGACCGCCGCCGCGGCCAATCCAAGCACTGACGTGATGACCCGGTTCGCGGTTCGCATGGGCGTCTCCGCGAGTGCGCCCGGCCCGGTCGCGGTGCGGATCAGACGGGGGCCGCCGGGGTCGAGCGTCAGCGCCAGACCATAGCCGCGCCGTGGCCGACTGGGAATAGCGGCGTCTCCCGGCGCTGGACCCCCGAGTGTCCGCGCAACCTTCCCGACGCCGCGCGCGGCCGACCGGCAAGCTCTATAATCTCGGGTCCATCGTAGGTCGGTGTGCTCGCGCGGCGCCGCGCGGTCGAATGGCGCGCGGCGGGCCGTCGTCCGACGCCCGCGACACTCCAGCCGCGCCAGGCCAATGGAAGCCACTCATGACGCAACCCCTCGACATCCTCTTCACCATGCCCCACCCGGACGACGTCGAAATCACCTGCGGCGGCACGATCGCCAAGCTCGTGAAGCTCGGCTACCGCGTGGGTGTCGTTCACATGACCAACGGCGAGCCGACCCCGCGCGGAACGCCGGAAACCCGGGCCCGAGAATCCGCCGAAGCGGCCCGCCTCCTGGGCGTCGAGCACATCGTCACGCTCGACCTGCCGAACCGCGAGCTGATGGACGGGCCGGCGGCGCGCTACGCGGTGGCGACGGCGTTTCGGCGGTTCCGCCCCAAGGTGGTCGTCGGGATGGCGGGGCGGACGCCCGGGGCGTCACCGGACCATTGGCAGGGGCAACTCATCCTCGAAGGGGCCCGCTTCTACTCGCAGCTCACGAAGTGGGACGACCGTTTCGCCGGCACGCCGCCGCACCGCATCGATTGGCTGTGGTACCGTCCGGTGGCAATCTCGGCGGAGCTGCACACCTTCCCGGCCACGTTCGTGGTGGACATCAGCGACGTGTACGAACAAAAGGTGGCGGCCATCTCGTGCTACAAGTCGCAGTTCGACGAACAGCGGCTGGCCCGCCTGTTGCACCGCGTGCGGGCCATCGACGCGGCGGAGGGCTCGCGGTGCGGGTTCGAATACGGCGAGCTGTTCGCCCTGCCGCACGCCGTGCCGGTGACCGACCCGCTGGCCCACTTTCGCGGCGTCTCGCCGTGGGTGCCGCCGACCTATCCGCCGCGCAACGGCTGAGGCTGGAGCGGGGGCGTCATCCGGGCCGGCGGATGCCGAGCTTCTTCATGCGCGATTCCAGGGTGGTCGGTTTGAGGCCGAGCAACGCCGCCGCGCCTTTGTCGCCACTGACGCGCCAGCCGGCGCGCTCCAGGGTCTTGACGATGTGCTGGCGTTCGAGGTCGCACAGCGCGACCGGCGTGCCATCGCCGCCGTCCGGCGGTCGGAGCGGGACGGTGGGCCACTCGCCGAGCTCCAACACACCCCCGCGGCTGAGGATCACGGCCCGCTCGATGACGTTCTGAAGCTCGCGGACATTCCCCGGCCAAGCGTGACCGCGCAGGGCGTCCATCATGGCCGCCGGAATGGACTCGATGCGTTTGCCCATTTTCTTGCCGCAGACCAGCGCGAAATGCCGGGCCAGCAGCGGGATGTCGTCCAGGCGGTCACGCAGCGGCGGCACGTGGATCGGAAAGACGTGCAGCCGGTAGAAGAGGTCTTCGCGGAAGCGACCTTCGGCGACGGCGTTTTCGAGCGGGCGGTTCGTCGCGGCGAGCACCCGGACATCGACCCGGCGGGTCTCCACGCCGCCGACGCGCTCGAACTCCCCCTCCTGAAGCACGCGCAGCAGCTTGGCCTGGAGTTCCAGCGGTAGGTCGCCGATCTCGTCCAGGAAGATCGTGCCCCCGTGGGCGAGTTCGAAGCGGCCGATCTTGCGGGCCAGGGCGCCGGTGAAGGCGCCCTTCTCGTGACCGAACAGCTCGCTCTCGACCAATCCGGCGGGCAGGGCCGCGCAGTTCACCTTGACGAGCATGGCCTGTCGGCGGGCGCTGCGGGCGTGGATGGCGCGGGCGACCAGTTCCTTGCCCGTGCCGGTCTCGCCGGTGATCAGGACGGTGGCGTCGGTGGCGGCGACTTGGTCGATGCTGTCGAAGATCCTGCGGATGGCGTCGGACTCGCCGACCATCTCGTCGGGGCCGAGGCTGGTGCGTACCTCTTCGTGCAGGTACAGGTTCTCGAGTTGCAGCTTGCGGAGTTCCTCCTCGGCCTGTCGGCGCTCGTTGACGTCGCGGAGGATGAGTGTCAGCAGCGGCTGGCGGGACTGCTCCACGCGCGAGATCGTGGCCTCGATGGGAAACTCCTCGCCGTCCGCCCGGCGGGCCGACAGCCCCCCGGGTACCCACACGTACCGCTTCTTCACCCGGTTCTCGGCGAAGGCCCGCTGGCAACGGACCAGCACGTCGCGCAGGGCCGGCGTGGCGAACCGATCAAACGGGCGGCCGACGGCCTCGGCCGCGGAGCAGCGGAAGACGTCTTCGGCGGCCGCGTTGAACAACTGGATCGTGCGCTGGGCGTCGATCGCGACGATCGCATCCATCGCCGATTCGAGGATGCGGGCCACGCGCTCCTCGCTTTCACGCAGCGCCCGCTCGATCTGCTTCCTTTCGGTGATGTCGCGCGAGATGCCGATCAGGCCGACAACGCGGCCGTCGGCGTCGCGGTAGGGTGTCTTGGTGGAAAGAAAGACACGGGCGTTGCCGGCCACGGGCAGCGTCGCCTCGAACGACCGGGCCTCCCCGGCCTCCATGACCTGCCGATCGTGGGCCATGATTTGCCGCGCCGTGGCCGCCGGCCAAAGCTCGTCATCCCGGCGGCCCACGACCTCGGCCACCGTGCGGCCGAGGTACCCGGCCCCGGCGGCGTTGATGACGAGGTAGCGGCCCGTGCGGCCCTTGACGAAAACGGCGTCCGTCGTCCCGTCCAGGACAGCCCGGAGCAGGTGCTCGCGCGGCAACGCCGCAGCGCTGTTCGACCGCTCGCCGTCCGCAGCAAGGCCCATCGACCCGAACTCCGGTGCCGCGGCGCCCCCGGGCCGGGGGGCGCCCCCCCCCCAAATAA
>JBFMAI010000023.1:344411-398125 GCA_040755725.1 Planctomycetota bacterium
GCGCCGACCCGGTCCGGGTCGGCGCCGCCCACCATTGAAGTCTAGCAGCTCGTTGCGGAACGGCCAGCGGCGCTTGACCCAGCAGCGCCGGACTTCCGAGCCCGGCGTTCTGGGACTTCGCCAGCGCGGTCACACTGGACTCGGAGGTCCAGCGCTACAGACTCTCGCCGGGCTTCCGGACCGGTTTGTGCCTCCCCGCCACCGCAGACAGCCGCGGCGGCAGGTAGATGCTCTAAGCCCAGTGTGGACGCTCGTCGGGACGGGCGGACGCAGCTCGTGCGAGGTACGGCCCCGCTTCCGCCGGCGACAGGCGCGGGTTGGTGTGTCGGATGCCGAGCAACTCGGTGAGCCGATCGTAGGCGTCGGTGTTCTGTAGAAGTCCCGCGAACCGCCCGGCACCCGGCCCACAGGCGGTCAACAGCACGCAGTCTGCGGTGTGGGCGGTCCCGGTCCAGCCGATGCCGGTGTGGTTCCCGAGCACCCGGCCCAGCGTGCTGAAGAGGCCCGGCTGCGGATGGTCCGGCTCGTCCGGCGTGTCGCTCGCGGCCACAGCTTGGAGCTGCTCCCCCTCGCCGCGCGACAGCTCGACGCCCAATGCCCGCCGCACGAGGTCCACGACCGCACGCGCCCCCGATTCGCGGGCGACGCCGCGCAGCTCACGCGATAGCGCCTGGTACGACGTGGACATGCGGGCCACGCGCCGGAAGCACGCCGTGCTGTCGCGGTAATCATCCCCCATGCCGTTGAGGCCGGGATTCGCGTTGCCGTGGTCCGAAGTGATGATGACCAGCGTATCATCGCGTCGCGCCGCAAACGCCAGCACCGTCTCCACGGCGTCATCGAAAGCAAGCTGCTCCCACAGCAGGGCCGCGGCATCGTTGGCGTGGGCGGCGTGATCGACGCGCCCTCCCTCGACCTGTAACAGAAACCCGTGCTCCGCGCCGGCGAGAGTGGCGAGGGCCGCGGCGGTCATCTCCGCCAGCGTCGGCACGAGTTGGCCCGGCTCCGCGCTCCGTCGCTGGTCGACCGTGTACGGCAGGTGCCCGTCGGCAAACAGGCCGAGAACCTTGGGCGGTTGCTGACCGGAAAGCACCTGCTCGCGACGGTCCCAGCATGTGTATCCGGCGGCAGCGTACTCGGCCAGCAAGTCGCGGCGGTCCTTGCGCAGGTCCGCGGCGAAAAACTTCCGGCCCCCGCCGAGCAACACGTCCACCTGGTTCAGGTACTGCGGGGCGATCAGCGGTTGGTCCTCGCGGCGGGCCTGGACGGCCGCGAAGCCGGCGGGAGTCGCGTGGGTGATGGTGGTCGTGGTGACGAGGCCGACACGCCGGCCGCCGTCGCGCACCAGGCGGGCGATCGGCACCAGGGCACGGCCGTCCGGCAGCATGTTCAGCGCCCCGTTGAACGCCCGGCTGCCGCTGGCCCACGCGGTGCTGGCGGCGGCGGAATCGGTGACGAGCGAGTTCAGGGCGTGCGTTTCGAACAGCCCGTGGACCGCGCGCGGGTCTTGCAGCAGTGCGTACCAGCGCGTCTCGCGCCCGCGGACAAGCTGGGAAAACGGCTCGGCTAGCGACGGTACACCGAGGCTCATGCCGTCGGCGACCATGAAGACAACATTCCGCGGCGCCTTCTCGGCAAGCGGTCGTGGGGGGCCGTTCTCGCCGTCCTGCGCGCGGGCCGCCGCCCCCGGCCAGCCCACGGCCACGCCGCCGGCCAGGCCGAGCTCCAGCACTTCCCGGCGAGTGAGCTGATGACGCAGACTCATAGGCGTTGCTCCAACAGGTTGCGTGGCTGCGCTGGGGCAAACCCGCAAATCGCATCGATTCTATACGCCGTATTACAAATGAGGCGCAAAGATGGCGCGTGGGGCGGTTTCGGAGAGGCGCGCGTGCGCTGCGATCGAATCCGGACCACCGATGACCTCGCCCGGTTTATGCACCAGTTGCTATGAGAGTCGCACCACGTTCACGATCCTCGACCGGCCTCTTCCCCTGGGGCTCCCCGGTTGAGGATTGAAGCCGGGGGTTTAGGGACCGAGCCCGCGAGGACCTGTCTGCCGTAGCGCAGGCCGTTCGGCATCGGGTCGCCGCGGCGACCGTCTGATAGCCCACGTTTCGCGCTGGTCTGTTTGCTGATATGCAGCCGGAACAGGATCGGCAGGCAGAAGACGTGCTCGGGCCGGAACGGGAAACGCAGGATCACGCCCAGGACGACCGCACTGTGGCCCCGGTTCGTCAGGGCCACTTCGCGGGTCACGAGCAGCGGGTCATGGTGCATACCGACGCCAAGGATCTTCAGGCCGCGTTTGCGGGCCAGGGTGTCGTCCAGGGCCAACAGCACAACCCCGCGTCGCCCAGCCAGGGGAGCGGCAACAACATGAGGCGGGGGAGGGCGAGGCTGTCTCCTGCGGCGACCCTGTCGGCCCGCCCAGCCGTGGCTTCGCGGGAAGTTGGCCCTCCCGCGCTGCACGGTCGCTGACGTCCATTCGGTTCGCGGGACGCGGGCGGACTACCGCGGTTCGTCAAACTCCCCTACCGGCAGGCCGTCCGCCACGTCGCGCAGGGCGGCGTGATCGAGAATGCGAATCTGCTGCGCGTCGACCGTTTCGATCAGCCCCGCTTCGGCCAGCCGCCGCAGCGTCCGCGACAACGTCTCCCGCGTCAGGTTCAGGTGGCTGGCCACGTCTTTCTTCAACACCGGCAACGTGAACGCCTCCGGCCGCTCGTGCGGCGCCGACCGCAGGATGTAGCCCGCCACACGCCCGACGGCGTCGCGCAAGACGACATCTTCGAGCAAGCCGACGAGATGCCGCGTCCACAACGCCAGCCCCTCAACCAACTGAAGGCACACGCGGTGGTTCGTCTCCAGCAGCCGCCGAAAGCGGTCCGCCGGCAGCAGCACGCACACGGTGTCCTCAACAGCCTCGGCGTTGGCGGGACAGAGCAGGTCACCGATGACCGCGACCTCGGCGAACGTCTGCCCCGGCTGGGCCATGTGCAGGACATGGTCCTTGCCGCTGGGGGCCACCTTGTACACGCGGACCAGGCCGCGGCCGACGCAATAAAGCGCCTCGCATTCCTGCCCCTGCCGGAAAATCACGCGATCTTTCGCGAATTCGACCACTCGCCCCAGCTCCCCGACGAGGGCCAGGGACAAGTCGTCTAACCCACGAAATAGAGAGCACTTACGAAGAATCTGGGCCGCTGTCAGCTCCATCCGCTCACCCGGCTGTGAAATTAATTCGTACCGTTTTGATCCAGATCAACGACAATCGCCGCCGACCGTGCGAAAAGTAGTGTCGCGGCGGCGGCAGGCCGTGGCAAGGGCTGCGGCCGGAGCCGTCGCCGGAGGTACTTAGCATGATCCGCGAAGTCGTGGTGATCGACGAGGAGCTGTGCGACGGGTGCGGACTCTGCATTCCGTCGTGCCAGGAGGGGGCGCTCCAGATCGTCAATGGGAAGGCGAAACTAGTCGCCGATCGGCTGTGCGACGGCCTCGGGGCGTGCCTGGGGCATTGCCCAAGAGGCGCGATGCGCATTGAGCGGCGGGAAGCCGACGCGTTCGACGAAGTGGCCGTCGCCGCCCACCTGGGCACGTCAGCCCCGACACCGCTTCAGCACCGGCATCAACCCGCGGCACTGTCGCCGGCGCCGCATTCCGGCGGTGGGTGTCCGGGGGCGCGGTTCACGCGGTTCACGGGCGGTGCATGCCCCCCGAGTAGCGGGAACGGTTCCGCCAAGATCGTGACGGAGCAGTCCTCCGAGCTGACGCACTGGCCCGTGCAGTTGCACCTGCTGTCGCCGCACGCCCCGGTGTTGAAGGGCGCGCGCCTGCTGGTGACGGCGGATTGCGTGCCGATCGCGTATGCTGGTTTTCACGCAGAGCTGCTGCGCGGCCGGGCCGTGGTGATCGCGTGTCCCAAGCTCGACGACACGACGGGCTACGTCGAGAAGCTCACCGAGATGATCGCGCACAACGAGTTGCGGGACATCACCGTCGTCCACATGGAGGTGCCGTGCTGCACGGGGATTGTCCACGCGGTCCTGCGGGCACGCCAGCTCGCCCAGGTACCCGTGCCCGTCGAGGAAATCGTCATCGGCATTCGCGGCGATGTCGTCGGTCGGCGGTCGCTGCCGGCGGAAAGCCAACACCCCGGCGGTTGTTCCGCCATGGATCGTGGACAGGAGAGTGTGAGAAGTTAATACGCGGCGGTCGTTACCCTCCCCCAACCCCTCCCTGAGGGGGGGGTTAAGCACCGCCAGCCTCTCCCGGAGAGGGAGGGGGCGGTTAGCCGCCTCCAGGACGGAGATGGCAACGCTTGCTCATCACCGGCGCGGCGGCAGAAGCGCGGCCCGGTATTCAGAAAGGAAGGAACCATGTTCTGCAATCAGTGTGAACAGACCCATCAGGGCACCGGCTGTGTTGAGACCGGCGTGTGCGGAAAAGACCCGGACATGCAGTCGCTCCAGGAAATCCTGCTCTACGGCGTGAAGGGCATGTGTGCGTATGCCCACCATGCTCGGCGACTCGGGATGGTGGATGAAGATGTCGATGCCTTCGTCGAAGAAGCGCTGTTCGCCACCGTCACCAACGTCAATTTCGACCTGGGGAGCCTATTTGAGCTTGTCCTGGAATGCGGGCACAAGAACCTGCGCGTGATGCAAATGCTCGATGAGGGGCACACGAAGCGCTTTGGCACCCCGTCGCCGACGACCGTGTTCGAAGGTACTCGGGCCGGCCCCGGCATCCTCGTCACCGGTCACGACATGGTCGATCTGGCCGACCTGCTCGAACAGACCAAGGGCACCGGCATCAATGTCTACACCCACGGTGAGATGCTGCCCGCCCACATGTACCCCGGGCTCCGCAAGCATAGACACCTGGTCGGGCACTTCGGCGGCGCGTGGCAGAAGCAGCGGGCCGAGTTCCTGCGCTTCACGGGGCCGATCCTGGCTACCACCAACTGCATCCTCATCCCGCGTGAGCAGTACAAGGACCGCTTATTCACAACCCGCGTCACCGCGGTCCCCGGCGGCCGGCGGTTGACGACCAACGACTTCTCCGCGGTCATCGATTCGGCCCGCCGGTGCGAGCCGCTGGCGGAGCGGCCGGACGGCGAGTCCACGATCGGTTTCCACCACAGCGTGCTGCTCGGTCTGGCCGACAAGATTCTGGCGGCGGTGAAGGCCGGCCACCTGCGCCATTTCTTCGTCATCGGCGGTTGCGACGGGGCCGAGCCGGGCCGCAATTACTTCACCGAATTCGCGCGCAACACGCCGAAAGACACCATCGTGCTCACGCTCGGGTGCGGCAAGTACCGGATTCGCAATGAAGACTTCGGGACGATCACGCTCGACGGGGCCGGACCGGTCCCGCGGCTGCTGGACATGGGGCAGTGCAACGACGCCTATGGGGCGATTCAGGTGGCGGCCGGGTTGGCCAAGGCGTGCAACGGCTCGGTCAACGACCTCCCGCTGAGTATCGTGCTGTCGTGGTTCGAGCAGAAGGCCGTCGCGGTCCTGCTAACCCTGCTTGCGTTGGGCGTAAAGGGCATCCGCATCGGCCCCGCCGCCCCGGCGTTCGTGTCGCCGAACGTGTTCAAGATCCTCCAGGACAAGTATGACCTGAAGCTGACGGGCGCCGACCCGCACGCGGACTTGAGCGCGTGCCTGTCCCGTCGGGCGTAGCCAAGAGATAATCACCACGGAGGCACAGAGAGCACAGAGACAGAAGAGGCGAAGCGAGTGGGGCCATAGTAGTTGTGTAGCTTTGCTGTGTCGCCGACGATTTAGAGCGCCTAACAGGGCTCTGGGGCACGGGCTCTCAGCCCGTGTTTCACCGGCTGGAGAGCCGGCGTCCCACCGTTGTGCTATCCCGGATTATTCACCAACTTCGTGAGCGTCGGTGCAAACCCGTTCCGTTTGGCGGTGTAGAACATGCGTACAGGCACGCCTGACCCACGGAGCGGGAGCAGCACCTCCTGGGTGAAGGTCAGGTACGGGCCGGTCGTGCTGGTAGAGGCGGCGCGTACCACGGCTACTACCGCCAGACGATGTACTATCGTGTCCGCTGAGTAAACCACGTCTACGCGCCGCACGGGTGGTGTGGCATCCTGGGGAGCATGCCGAAGCGAACTGATTCAGCAGCACGGTGGCGTGAGATTGCACGCGGCCAGGCCGAGAGCGGGCCGTCGGTGGCGGCCCGTCAGGGCGTGAAATTTGGCGTCCAGGGTTCGTCCAGGCTGTTGCCGGACCACTGGGAATTGTCGCCGTCGAAGGCGACGCTGCCGTCGGGATTGAACCGGTAGCCCAATTGCGTCGGCGTCGCCGCCGACGCGTGCCCGTCCACCCACAGGACATTGGCCCAGCCCCGGTGCCGGGGGTCGAGCGCGCTGCGATGCTCCGGCAGACTGGCCATTTCCCCGCTGATCGGGTCGACGCGCGGCGGGTCGAGGTTGAAGCCCTCGTTACCTAGCACCCGCTCATCGGTGATGTTCCAATCGTCGGTGTACGGTTGCCGTTCCGTCGGCGGGTACGAAGCGGCGGTGCCCATGCCGTCGCCGAACGCCACCGTTCGGCCGGGAAAGCGGATCACATTCAGCCGTACGGGCCAGTTCTTGTACGAGTCCAGGACGCTCTCATTGAGCAGCCGGGAGTTGCCCAGGAACTGGTAGTTGTAGCCGTAGCTGCCGTTGCGCTCGTCCTTCCAATCGGCCACGGTGGGGCACACGTAGACGCCGTAGGAATAGCGCTGCCGGTCGCCTTTGCGCCCGTGCATGTCGATCTCGTTCTTGCAGGCCTTCGGGTCATCGAACGGCGGCACCCCGACGGACATGCTCATGCTGGCGATGAACGTCGGCCGGTACTTCAGGCGTCCATAGATCAGCGCCGCGGGCTCGCAGGGCTTGCTGCCCCACTTCGGCAGCCGGCTGGGCGGCAACATGCCGTTGTTCTCGTCCACGTAGATGTTCAACCCCTGGCCGAGCACGTGGAGCTGGGCCAGGCACTGGGCCAGCCGGGCCTGCTGGCGGGCGCTGGAGAGCATCGGGGCCAGCACGCTGACCAGTAGCGAGATGATCGCGATGACGACCAGCAGTTCGATGAGCGTGAACCCCGCTGGGCCGCGCCGCGGCCGGTCTCCAAGTTGGTGCGTGACCCGCATGGCCCATCTCCTTTCGCCGTCTCCACTCTAGCGACGCGTCGACCTGCTCGGCAACGCATTTTACCCCGCTCGCGCGGTAAATATCGTATAATATCGGAAGAAGCAGCAGCCGAGCCCAGCGGTCCATGTCCGAACGGAGCATCCAAGCCCACATCGATCGGCGGGGAGCGGGTCGCGTCGCCCCCGCGCGTCGGAAGGGCTTCACGCTCATCGAACTGCTGGTCGTCGTCGCCATCGTCGCCCTACTGATGAGCGGGCTGCTGCCGACGCTGGCCGCGGCCCGCGAGCGGGGCAAGCGGACGCGCTGTGCCGCGAACCTCCAGCAAATCGCGCTCGGCTGGCAGATGTACCTCGACCACGAGATGGGCGGCGTGTTCCCGAAGTACCAGAAGAACATCCACTGGTTCTACGGCGGCAAGATGGACCAATACGGTTACCCGCAACTGGCCCTGAACCCGCGGCCGATCAACTGGTACGTCGGCTCCGACCCCTATGGCAACCGCACCGCGGAGGTGTTCCACTGCCCGGCCGATCGCGGGGCCGAATACACTCGTACCCAGCCGCATTGGAGCCGGCCCAGCACCTACGATTACTACGGCAACAGCTACCCGGCCAACGGCGTGCTGTTCGCCTGGACCGGCAACCCGCCCATCGTGCGCGACGCCATCCCGATCTCGCTGTCCATGGTGGTCTTCCTCGGCGACCATCAGGTCATCTCCCCCGGCGACCCCTATCTCCAAGCCCGCTGGCACGACCAGGACGGCCTCAGCATGAACGTCGCGTTCCTCGATGGCCACGTGGCGTTCACGCGCTTCGAGTTCGGCCAGTCGCAGACGGCCACGTACAGCTTCGATCTGGCCTGGAAGCCACCCCCGCCACCGGAACACCCCTCCCCTCCAGGGAGGGGTTGGGGGAGGGTTGGATTACGGCGTCGAGGCGCGCTCGAGACTGAAGAAGGGATTCGCTTCGCCGCTACCACCCCACAATGCTGTACCCGCAGTCCACGTAGTGGACCTCGCCCGTGACGCCGCCGGCCAGGTCGCTCAGGAGATACAGCGCGCTCGAGCCGACTTCCGCGGGGCGGATGTTGCGGTGCAGCGGGGCCTTGTTGGGGTAATGCCGCAGGATCTTGTCGAAGTCGCTCACGCCGGCCGCCGACAGCGTTTGTACCGGGCCGGCGGAAATGGCGTTGACGCGGACGTTCTTCTCGTGACCCAGTTCACCCGCGAGGTACCGCACGGTCGATTCGAGCGCGGCCTTGCACACGCCCATGACGTTGTAGCCCGGGATCATCTTGACCGACCCCAGGTATGTCAGCGTCAGGACGCTGCCGCCGTCGTTCAGGTACCGCAGCCCGTGCTGGCACAGCGCGATGAGTGAGTACACGCTGATGTCCATCGCCTGCTGAAAATCCGCCCGCGTCGTCTTGTAGAAGGGATTGGACAGCGCGGCCCGGCTCGCGTAGGCGATCGAGTGGACAATGAAGTCCAGCGGCCCGATCTGCCGGTTCGCCTCCTGAAACGCCGCCTTCACCTGCGCGTCGTCCGTCACGTCGCACGGCACGATGCACGTCGCCCCCAGCGGCTCCGCCAGCAGCCGCACCCGCCGTTCCATCTTCGGCGGCGGCAGGTGCGTGAACGCCAGCTCGGCCCCTTCCGCGTGCAGGCGTTGGGCGATGTGCCACGCCAGCGAGCGGTCGTTGGCCACGCCGAAGATGATCCCCCGTTTGCCGTTCATCAGGCCCATCGCGATGTCTCTCACACGCCGCTCCTCGGCCCAACCGGCCCCCCGCCGGCCCGCCGCACCAACGGCAAGAGCTTAGGCCCCTCGGCGTCGAAAGCAAGCCGCACCGCCGTGGCGGGCCGGCGGCCGGGTTCCGGCGTCTGCACGGACCGACGCCGCCTGCTATCATGCGGCCGCCGCGCGTGCGGCCGGAAAGCCAGGAGGTCATCGTCATGAAACCGAACGCATCGAAGATCGCCGGCGGCTTGGTCATCGGGATGCTGGTCATCTGCGGGGGCGCGTGGCTGCATGGGGCCCGCGCTGCCCAACCGGCCCCCAAACCCGCCGTCGCGTTCAACATCACCAGCGGCAAGGAAGACTTGCACGCCGTCACAATGGCCCTGCAACTCGCGGGACACGCGTTGGACGACGGCCGCGAGGCGGTCCTGTTCCTGAACGTGCGCGCCCCGGAGCTCGCCCGGGCGGACCTGCCCGAGAGCTTCGCCTTCGGCCCCAACCCGCCCGTGAAGAAGATGCTGGCGGACCTGTTGGCCCGCGGGGCGCAGCTCATCGTCTGCCCCCACTGCATGAAGGCGCTGGGCCTGACCGAGGCCGATCTGGTCGCCGGCGCGAAGGTCGCCAACCGCGAACTGCTGTTTGGCAAGCTGGGGCCGGGGACGGTCGTCTTCAGTTACTGAGCCCGGCGTAGACACACCGCTCAGCCGCCGCGAAGCGTTGCGCCTTGCAGGCCGTGCTCAAGGGCGACGCCGGTCGGCTGGCTTGCGCCGGAAGCAGAAAAAGATGGGCCGCCCGAGAGAAGCCGGGCGGCCCGCGCGGTTGTCAGAACAAGACATTAGCGCCAGTGCCTAACGACGACGCAGCAGAAGACCGAGGGCCAGCAGACCGACGGTCGCGGGCTCAGGAACCGCCACCGCGTTATCCACAAGCTGGAACAGCGTCACCGCGGCTGGCGGCACGTACGGACGCGTGATCCGAAGTCCCACTTCGTACTGGCCATTGGCCACCGGAGTGTACTGCGCGGAAAGTTTGCCGTACAACTGCTGGCCACTCGCGATGCTTCCGGCACTCCACGACGCCAGGACCGAGCTGCCAACCATCAACTCGAAATTGCCGCCCTGAGCATTGTTGGCCCCAGTGTTCCAGGCCGACACGTCGAAACCGAAGCCGTACTGCTGTCCGGCCGTCAGGTCCAGGCTCTGGGTCATCAGGACACCTTCCCAGACGCCCGATTGGAACGTGATCTGCCCAACACTCAGCCGCCCGGCCAGCGACTGCGGAAGCGGCCCGGCACCGTCGATGTCGTACATGACCACATCCTGGATCAACGTCTGCCCATTCGCCGTGCCTTTCACCGACCATCCGGCCCAGGTGCCGGTTTCGAAGTCGCCGTTGGTGAACAGGTTCTGTCCGCTGGCGACGCCGCACAGGGCAACAACCACCAAGAGTGCTATCGCTTTCCTCATCATCCGCTCCTCCTCGGGCTTCCCAGCCCCAGTCATCAGGGCGCCGCAACGGCCCCTGACCGTCGAACCGCGACTTCTTGCGTACACCCCTCACGCAGGGTGCGCTTCAACAACTACACCCGGCAATCCGACAACGAAACCCGGTAATCCACTAAAAAGATGCCCTCGCCGTCCTCCTCCGCGTGGTTTCGTCAGCGCGCCGAGACGCACCGACCTCAAACCGGTTCACTCCTCAACCGTACACTGACGTCAGCGGGCGGGGCCTGTCAACGAAAAGATCGCCCCCAACGAAGAAGAACGGACCGCAAGTGTGGCATTATCGGACATTCAAACAGCGGCCTCTAACCGCCAGTACCGCGTGAGCAGACTCCGGCGACCGCAAGAGCCTCGGTCGTGTGCCGCCGGCTGGCGCGGTCCGTCGGACAAACAGCGGAGGACGTGAGGACGACCCTGCGGTCGGCGAGACGGGTGGCATGCACGGCTAAGCCGCACGGGCGTGCGCGCCGCTCCGCAACTCGGTTGCAGAGCGGCGGCGCGATGCGTAACATGCGGGCTTCGGCCGCGGCGTGACCGATCGCCGCGGCGCTGGACGCCCCGATGAACAGCACCCTGGGAGAACTGTGTGCCGCGCTGGAGAGCTACGGAATGAAACCCGTGCTCAAGGGCGACGCCGGTCGGCGAATCGCCCGCGTCGCCACGCTGGAGGACGCCGAGCCGGGGGACGTCTCGTTCCTCTCTAACCCGAAGTACGAAAAGATGTTACAGACGACGCGAGCCTCCGTCGTCGTCCTCAAGCCCGAAGTGGCCGCACCCCCCCACCTTGACCTGATTCAGGTCGCCGACCCGTACGCCGCCATCACCGTGCTCATCGTGGTTCTGCACGGCTACCGGGAGCACCGGCGGGTACCGCCGCACGCGACCTGCACCCATATCCACGAGACGGCTCGGATCGGCCCGAACGCGACCATTCACCCCGGCGCCTTCATCGACGAGGGCGTCGTGATCGGCCGCGACGCGGTCATCTACCCCGGCTGCTACGTCGGCCCGCGCTGCCGCCTCGGCGACGACGTTCTGCTGTACCCGAACGTCGTGCTGTACGACGACACGGTCCTCGGCGACCGCGTCACGGTCCACGCCAACACGGTCATCGGCGAGGACGGGCTGGGCTATGCCCCGGTAGAGGGCCGCTGGGTGAAGATCCCGCAGATCGGGCACGTCGAGATTCAGGACGACGTCGAGATCGGCGCCGCATGCGCGATCGACCGGGCCACGCTCGGCAAGACGGTCATCGGCCGGGGCACCAAGTTCAGCAACCTCATCGCCGTCGGCCACGGCACCCGCATCGGCGAGCACTGCCTGCTCGTCGCCCAGGTCGGCATCGCCGGCTCGGTCAACGTCGGCAACCGCGTCACGATGGCCGGTCAGGCCGGGATCGTCGGCCACATCCGCATCGGCGACGGGGTCACGGTGGGGGCCAAGGCCGGCGTCACCCACAACGTCCCCGACGGCGAGACCGTCCTCGGCCAACCCGCCGCCCCGATCCGCGACATGCGCCGCCAAGTCGTCTATATCCAGCGGTTGCCGGAGCTGAATGAGACGGTCAAACGGTTGGAGAAGGAGGTCGCGGAGCTGCGCGCGAGGCTGGGCGAAGCCGGCACGGATGCTCCCGGCCGAACGTAGAGAACGCCCACGGTGCTGCCCGGGCTAGTCGCATAATCGCGGCATCGATCTTCGCCTCTGGTTGCCTTAGTCGCAGCTCGCGGCGTACTGCCGGCCGTGGCGCATCCGCGAGTTGTCCGTGTTCGGCTCGGCGCTGCGCGATGACTTCGGCCCGGAGAGCGACATCGACCTCCTGGTGACGTTGGAGTCGGGGGCGGCGTGGAGCCTGCTCGACCGCGTGCGCATGCAAATCGAGTTGTCCGAGTTGCTGGGGTGCCCCGTGGACCCTGATTGCCGGCCTGCGCGACAAGTTGATCCACGCCTATGACGAGGTGGACTTGGACGGAGTCGGAAGCACCGTACAACGCGACGTCCCGGACTTGCGCGGGCGAATCGAACCGCTGCTGCCCGCTGTAGGCAATTGACGTGCCCCGCGCGGCGGGGCCGACCCGGCTGACGACAAGACCGAAACGCCATAGCCCCGCCGAGAGCATTCGCGAGCTCCGCCAGGCATGTGGCCGATCAGGGGGTTGTCAGTTACCGCGCTCGCGGTCAAAGTGCCTCTCGCCGCCCCACTCGGGAGTGAAGTGAAGATGTGCGCCGAGGAGCCACCACCGCCTGCGGTCCGTGTCAGTCCCCCGGCCGGGGCCGCGTCCCAGCACGTCCAGCGCGCGCTGCTGCTCGTATTCGGCGTGGCCCTGGCCGTGCGCGTGGCGTACCTGCTCGACAGCGCCGACTGGCCGGCGTTCCGCTGGCCGGTCGTGGATGCCTACGCCTATCACCACGCGGCCCGCGAACTGGCCGCCGGGCACGGGTTCGGCGACCGTTTCTTCTGGCAGCCGTTCTTCTACCCCTTCTTCCTGGCGTGCCTGTACACGTTCGTCGGGCCGGCGGTTGTCGTCGCCAAGATCGTCCAAATCGTCCTGGGAGCCGCGACGTGCGCGTTGACGGCCAGACTCGGGCAGCGGATCTTCGGACCCGCCGCCGGCCTGCTGGCCGGCTTGATCGCCGCGCTCTACGGCCCCATGATCTTCTATGAGGCCGAGCTCGTGGCGGCGGGCTGGGCCGCGTTCTTCTCCGTTCTCTTGCTTTCCATCCTGCGGGCGGTCCGCGCGGACCGCAGCCCCGGGTTCTTCGGGCTTCTCGGGGCACTCGGCGGCCTGGCGGTGCTGACACGGCCGACCTTCCTCCCGTTTGTACTGGTGGCGTTGCTGTGGCTGGTTTGGCAACTGTGGCGAGTACTGCGGGCCGGTCCGCGTACGGCCCTGGTGGCGGCGGGGGCCGCTGTCGTCGGTTTCCTCGTCGTCGTGACGCCCGTGGGGCTATTGACCAGGGCGGTGACCGGCGAGGTTCAATTCATGCCGGCCTCCGGCGGAGTGAACTTCTACCTTGGCAACCACCCGGACCCGACCGAGTTGGCCTCGGCCTATGACTTGAAGTGGGACCAGGTGAACCGACTGCCACTTGGTGCCGGCCGACTACTCCCGTACGACCAGCAGCGGTGGTTCCACGAGCAGACCCGGGCTCACATTCGCACGGATCCGCTGGGATTCCTGGGCCGCGTGGGCGTCAAGGCGGTCCAATTCGTCAGCGCGCGCGAAATTCCCCGTAACGTGGACATCTACGTCGCCCGCCATTGGTCCCTCCTGCTATCGCTGCTAGTCTGGAAGCTGGATGGCTTCGGCTTTCCGTTCGGCGTCTTGTTACCGCTGGCCGTCGTGGGTTTGGTCGCCCGCCGCCGGCAAGTGCCCGCGCCGCTCGTGTTGTTTCTCGTCTTCTATCCGGCAGCCGTCATCAGTGTTTTCGTCACGGCACGCTACCGCATCCCGATCATCCCGGCGGTGTGCGTGTTGGCCGCGGCGGGGACACTCAGCCTGGCGAACGTGGTGCGGACGCGCGATCTGCGGCGACTCGCGCTGGTGGGCGTCGGCGGCGCGGGCGTGGTGCTGATCGCGAGTCTGCCCGGCCCCTTTCCGCTCGAACAAATCAACTTCCACGCGATGCTGTACGAGAACGTGGCCCGCACGTTGGAGTTGGAAGGCGACCCGGCCACCGCCCGTCGGATGTACGACGAGGCCCTGCGTCTGAACCCGGACTCCCATGTCGCCCACACGCAACTGGCGCAGCAACTGCGCGAGCAGCACCGGGTGCGCGAGGCGCTACCGCACTACCAGCGCGCCGTTGAATTGCGGCCGGACGTCGGAGCGACGCACCTCAACTACGGAATCGCCCTGGCCGAGCTGGGGCGGGTGGAGGAAGCGTTGGCGGAGTTGCGCCGCGCCGTGACCATCGACCCCAATTACGCGCTCGGCTATGCCGGCCTGGGCGGCGTGCTCTTCGCCGAGCGACGCTTCGAGCAAGCGGCCGCAGCATATCGGCAGGCCGTCCGTCTGGCCCCGGGCAACCCCGCCCATCACACGAACCTGGGGCTGAGTCTACTGCGCGCTGGAGCCGTGGCGGAAGCCATCGACGTGCTTGTCGAGGGTCGCCACCTGCATCCGGCCAGCGAACGGATCGGCTTCCTGTTGGCGACGACACTGGACGACGCCGGCCGGCACGCAGAGGCTGCCGAAGCCTACCAGGCGGTGCTCCGGCTTGCCCCTGGCCACTCCGATGCCCGGCGGCGACTGGAGCGTGTCGAGGCGCGCCTGCGACAACCGTAGGCAGCAGCATGGAGACGGGCAAGACCTCGCGGCGAGGTCACCGCGCGGCCTTGCCCGTGTTGCCCCCGGGAGCTGAGCGGATCCCCTCCGTGCGGGAGAACCGCCCACGCCCCTTTCCGCAATTCGCGCGATCACCGACGGCGGATCAGCAGGGCGGCCAAGCTGAGAAGGACGAGGCTGCCCGGCTCCGGCGCCACATAGATCGAGGCGTGAGCCGGCGCGGTGACGGTCATGTTGTCGATCCACACCGTGTCCCCGTCGGTCGAATACGTCCGGATTTCGATGACCAGACCCGTGTGCCCGCCGCTCACGGTCCAGACCCAACTTGTCTCGTCCCACCCGGTGCCCGGACCGTAGTCCTCGTTGCCACCGGCCGACCCGTTGAACCCCATCACGTTGTTCGGGTCATCGTTCCAGTGGCCCCAGATCCGGCACGAGGGCGAAGCACCCGGCGTCGTGTCGTAGCGCCAGAACTTCCCCTCCACCTGGTCGCCGTCTTGCAGGCCCACGATCCACGCGACGTAGGCTTGCGGCGTGGACGGGCCCGTAGAGGACATGTCGACCAGTTTGAGGCTGCGGTCGCCGGCATAGACTGGGTCCGGCACACCGACGTTGTATTCCAGGACATTACCGTACTTGCCGAGGATGGTTCCGCCATCCTCCCACCCATACAGGACCGTGCCCGCGACGGCCGGAACCGTGCACGAGACGACGCCGATCACGAAGGTAAGTGCTCGCTTCATTAGAACCTCCTTGAAGTAGGGCGGCCGCATGCGCCCGCCGCCGAAGGCTGTGGGCCTAGCGACCCCGCCCGCGCGGAGACGCGATACCCACCAATGTACGGGGTCTTGGTTTCGACCACCCATGCGCCGCAAAACTATAGGATCCGGATTCAGGCAAAGACCAGCGCCGCTCCAGAAACCGGTTAAGAAGCCGCCGCGTTGCGCTGCCCTCTCGCGGGGACGGGCGGCGGGTCGAACTCTCGGAGCTGCGGGTGCCCCGCGTCCCCCCGGGCACTGGGACAAGGGTCATTCTGCCGGCCCCCGGAGTGCAGCCCCTGTGGAATCGAGTCCCGGCGTTGGGGGGGGGGTGCCCAAAGGGCTACTACGCCGTCACGCGCTCGTTCTCCTCGGACACGCGGTTCAGTATGGTCAGGAGCCGTTGGTAAACGAAGTTCAGCTTGTCCGGCGTAAGATATGTTCCGTCCGCGATTTGGCGACGGATCTCCTGCAACCCGGGGCAGTCGAGCTGGGCCAGGGCGTCCGTGACGGTCAGTCCGACGAGGTTGGTTGCGCGGGGGCCCGGCAGGTCGGTCGCGGAACCGCGCCGGACAGCACAACGGTGTGTGCCGACTGGACTGCGAATCGGGCAGGGCTCGCACGTGCGGTGGCGTGGGGTTATCCGGTGCATACGCTCACTCGCTTTCTGGCCGTTGTCAACCAATGGCCGCGCCACAGTTTTTATCGCCCGTTGGAGCATCGGGACTTCGCTCGATGCACAAGGGGGGTTGGATTCCCCCGTTTTACAAGCTGCACGCCGTCGCAGATTTACGCTAATTGACACCAAAACGCGCCGGAATGTGAATCTGCGAAGAACGGGAACGCGCCCGGTAAGGTCAGTTGGTAGTCGCAGATTGATGCGCAAATATTGCAGGAGACTGTCACTGGCGCTCAACCGGCCGCCGAGCGCTGGCGGCCGATTGGCTCCCCACCGCGGCGGCGGCGGACTTTGCATAGCGTCGTGCGGAACCTATCATGCCACGCCGGCTAGTGCCGCCACCTGACGCCAGGGACCCATCCGGGCCGCGACGGGCCGATCCGAGCCGTGACCGTCAGGGAGCGGTTTGCTCGCGCGAACTGAGCGCCCAGCGCCTCGCGGCACGATGCGGCCCGCAGACGAGAGGAACACGATGCCCACCGACACCGCGTTCATGGAGAAGCTCACCGCCCTGTGCAAACGCCGGGGCTTCATCTACCAGTCGAGCGAGATTTACGGCGGCATCGGCGGGTTCTGGGACTACGGGCCGATGGGGGTGGAGCTGAAGCGGAACATCAAGGACGTGTGGTGGCACGACATGGTCACCAACCCGCCCGACGGCCCCGACGGCCGCGAGATCGAGATGGTCGGCGTGGATTGCGCGATCATCATGAACCCCAAGGTCTGGGAGGCCAGCGGCCACGTCGGCACGTTCGCGGACATGACGCGGAAGTGCCTGCGCTGCGGTCACTTCGTCCGCGCGGACCAGCTCTGGGACCTCCTGGTGCAACCAGGCACGTGGCTGGACTCACTGCTCCAGGAGTTCAGGCCCATCACGGGGCAGATCGACACGCCTCGGCTCCTCAAGTGGGCTCGCGGAAAAGGCAAGCGCCTGGCGCCGAATCTCGCGTTGGTGCGCAATCCGGAGGTCACCTTGGCGTGGATAGCCACGCGGGTCACGGGACAACCCGATGCGCCCCCGGAGTTGAAGGAGCTGATCTCGTACTTCGCGACGGAGCAACTGCACGCGACCGGGCTGCAGGATCCTTGTCCACTTTGCGGCGGCGAACTCGACGAAGCCAAGCCCTTTACGCTGATGTTCGAGTCATACGCGGGGATGACGAAGGACGAGGATCACAAGGTCTACCTGCGTCCGGAGACCGCCCAGGGCATATTCGTGAACTTCAAGAACGTCCTCGATACGACGCGCGTGAAGGTCCCGTTTGGGATGGCCCAGGTTGGAAAGTCGTTTCGAAACGAGATAACGCCGCGCAACTACACCTTCCGCTCGCGCGAGTTCGAGCAGATGGAGATCGAGTTCTTCTGCCACGACGCCGACTCGATGAAGTGGTATGAATTCTGGCGGAACGTGCGCTACCAGTGGTACGTCAACCTCGGCTTGCGGAGCGACAAGCTGCGGCTGCGGGACCAGGGGCCGGAGGAGCTGGCGCACTACTCGAAGGCCTGCGCCGACATCGAATACCTCTTCCCCTTCTCCGACGAGCACCAGGAGCTCGAGGGCGTCGCCCACCGCGGCAACTTCGACCTCACGCAGCACGCCAAGTTCAGCGGCAAGGACCTCACCTACTTCGACGACGAGGCGTGGGAACGCGACAAGGCCGCGCGGGTCGCCAGTGGGCAGGCACCCTGGTCCAAGGACGAAGAGAAAGAGCTCAAGAACAAGCCGCCCTATCGCTTCCTGCCGACGGTCATCGAGCCCTCCGCCGGCGCCGACCGTGCCGCGCTGGCGTTTCTGTGCGAGGCGTACACCGAGGACCAGGCCCCGGACGAGAAGGGCGTCATGCAGACCCGCGTGGTGATGAAGCTCCATCCGCGCCTGGCCCCGATCAAGGTTGCCGTCTTCCCGCTGGTCAACAAGGAGGGCATGCCCGACATCGCCGAGGCGATCTACAAGGACGCCAAGCGGCACATGACCGCCTTCTACGACGACAAGGGCGCGATCGGTCGGCGGTATCGGCGGCAGGACGAGATCGGCACACCGTTCTGCGTCACCGTGGACGGTCAGACGATCCAGGACGGGACCGTGACGATCCGCGATCGCGACACGCTGGCGCAGGTTCGCGTGCCCAAGGCGAACGTGGTGCCGTGGCTGCGGGAGAAGCTGGGCCGGCCCGCCGGCGGCTAAGGGCCGCCATCAGAACCCACTACGCACGCGGTGGGCGGCCTGGCTTCGCACCGGCGTGCGGGGTTCTGACGGACTTTCTGCGTCCCCGGAGCGTGCTTCAGCGCCACAATTGCGGAGGGCGGGCCCACAGGTGCGTGACACGACCGTCGAGCTGCCCCGGCCCCAAAGGGGCTGTGGCTGGCCGCGAGCCGTTGCCGCAGTGCAAGGATCGCCGGAGGTGTCGCGGACCCGGTGTCGTGCCGGCAGCTGTGCCGGAGTTGGAGCAGGCCCACCCGGCGAGTACACTACCGGAAGCGCCCGCCGGGGAAGCCTGGGCGGCGCTCGACGACCTGCTGCGGCGGCTGCGCGGCGTGGTCGCGTAGTCTGCTGCTCGGTTCAGCCCGCCCAGGCCTGACCGACGGCGCAGCCCGATCCGACCAGAGGAACCATGAGTACCGCGCCTACGACCCCCGCTTCGGACAAGTTCAAAGGTTATCGCGGCCCCGGACGGGCCGTCCTGGAACGCTTCAACGTCGGCATTTGGAGCGACGTCGCCGTCGAGTCCACCCGCGGCACCTTCCGCGGGCTGATCCTGCCCCGCTCGGAGACCGCCGACGACCAGCACCTCGTCCTCAAGCTCGCCAGCGGCTACAACATCGGCCTCGCCGCCGACTCGATCACGAGCATGACCGAGCACGGCCGGCGGGAGGCCCACTACAGAATCCCCGAGAAGGAGTTCCCGTATGACCCGAAGAAGCCGAACGTGATGCTTTTTGGCACGGGCGGGACAATCGCCAGCCGCCTGGATTATCGGACTGGGGCCGTCATCCCCGCCTTCTCCCCTGGCGAGCTCTACGGCTCCGTCCCCGAGCTCGCCGACATCTGCAACCTGCGGACCGAGAAGCTCTTCGGCGTGTTCAGCGAGAACATGGGCCCCGAGCAGTACATCAAGCTCGCCCAGCGCATCGGCGAGGAAATCCACGCCGGCACCTCCGGCATCGTCATCGGCCACGGCACCGACACGATGCACCACACGGCGGCGATCCTGACGTTCATGGTGCAGAACCCGCCCGTCCCGATCATCATGGTCGGCAGCCAGCGCTCCAGTGACCGGCCGTCGTCGGACGCCGCCATCAATCTGCAATGCGCGGTGAAGGCGGCGGCGGAGGGCGACATCGCCGAGGTGCTGGTGTGCATGTTCGGCCCGACGTCGGACGAATACAACCTGCTGCACCGCGGGACGCGCGTCCGCAAGATGCACTCGTCCTACCGTTCCACGTTCCGCACGCTCAGTGATGTGCCGGTCGCGATGATCTCGCCGCAAAAACTCACGCACCTGCGGCAGGACTACAAACGCCGCCGGTCGGACCGCGAGGTGGTCATCAACACGGCGTTCGAGGAGCGGGTGACGATCCTGTACTACTACCCGAACATGCTGCCGGACATCGTGGACGCGATCGTCGAGAAGGGGTATCGCGGGATCGTCATCGCCGGCACCGGGCTGGGGCACATCAATAAGCCGCTGTACCCGGCGATCCAGCGGGCGATCGCGGCGGGTGTCCACATCTTCATGACGGTGCAGACGCTGTGGGGCTACTGCGGCATGTACGTGTACGACACCGGCCGCGACCTGATGACGCTGGGCATCGTGCCCGCGTCGAACATGCTGCCGGAGGTCGCGTACATGAAGCTGTGCTGGGTGCTCGGCCAGACCGACGACCGCGCGCAGGTCCAGCGGCTGATGCTCACGCCGGTGAGCGACGAGATCACCGACCGCGAGCCGTACAACGGCTACCTGATCTACCAGGGTGAAATCCCCGAAGTGCAGGAGTTCCTGCGTCAGATCCGGCGGTAGTTCAGCGGGTGCTCTCGCACGTGGTGGGGGTACCGGACGTGGCCAGCCAGTCCAGGATGGCTTGGACGGACGTGAGCTTCACCATGTCCGACACGTCCAGGCGGACCTTGAAGTGGTCTTCGAGCATTAGCATCAGGTTCAGGTGGCCGACGGAGTCCCACGCCGGGATGTCGGCCTGCACCGTGTGCGGCGTCACGGTCTCGCGCGGCACATCGAACGCCAGCGCGATCAGCTCGCGCAGCGCGTCAAGCATGTCCATGGGGATTCTCCTCCGCCCACTGGATGGTGATCGGTGCGGTCGCGGCCGGCAGGTCTGCGGCGAGGTCCAACGCGAAGCGGTTTCCGTCGGGCGGCGTGATGCAGCCCCCGTCGGCCGGTGCGGCGGGGCCCCCGTCGGCCGGCACGAAACCCTGTTGCGGCCAGAAGTCCTTCACCAGCCCGTTCTTCTTCGTCGGGATGTAGCTCGCCTCGACGCGCTGCACGCCCTGTTGCTGCAACAAGCCCAGCAACGCGAGCAGGAACGCGGTTTCGGCCTGCCGCCCGATGACCCGACACGACAGCAGGAACGAGTCGAACTCGGCCGTCGGGCCGCGGACGCCGCGAACCAACGCCACGCCGACGAGCCCGCTGTCGCCGAACACGTCGGCCAGGCGGAAGTGGGCGACGAGGCGGTCGGGGTCGGTCATCCACTGGCGGATATCGGCCTCGCTGTAGCGTCGAGTGGTGAGATTGAACTGGTTGGTCCGCTGCGTGAGCTGGGCGATGCGGGCGACCTGCCGCGTATCGTTGACGCCGATCGTCATCCGCATGTTCAGCGAGCGGAGGTACTGATCGACGTCGCCCGCCGACGCCCGCAGTTCGCGTCGTCGTCGCTCCTGGACGTACAGCTCCGTCCGCTGCCGGTCCTCCTCGGTGAGCCCGAGGACCTCCAGCGTGGGCAGGTGGTCGAGGCAGCGCGGCATGTCCGGCAGGCTCGCTGGCCGCTGCACGACGGTGACCTGCGGCAGCTCCTGCCGCACCGCCAGGCACTCGTGCGGGCTGTCGTCCACGAACACGAAGGTGTCGAGGCCGAGATTCAGCTCGGCGGCGAGCTCGCGCAGGTTGGCGGGCTTGGGCGACCAGTTCACGCGCAGGGCGGCGAAGTGCGGCTCGCGCAGGAGCTGGTGCGGGTGCTGCCGCAGCACCTCCAGCACGTCCGCTTCGTTGTTCTTGCTGCACAACGCCAGCAGCAGCCCGCGCTGCTGATAGTCCAGCAACCGCCGCTGAAACGCGATGAACGCGGACCCCGGATAGTCCGGCCCGAGGGCGATGCCGTCCGGGCCGTCCTCGCCGACGATCCCGCCCCACAACGTGTTGTCGGCGTCGAGGACGATGCACTTGGCGCGGGGCGTCTTGAGCAGCACGGCGTACGTCATCAGCCGCTCGACGACGGCCCGTGCCCCGGCGACGCTGAAGGGGCAGCGGCTCGTGTACCAGAGTCGTGTGTCGAAGAACTGCCGGCGTCCGACGTCGGCCAGCAGTTCGTCCAGGTCGTCGAAGTACGCCGCCGGCACGGAGTCCCGCAGCCACGCGGCCAGTCGGCGTCTGAACGCGGTCCGGAACTCGGCGTCCGACTCCGCCGCCATCGCGTCGTGCAGCCCGAGGGCGGGGCCCTGCATCGGCGGTAGCAGCGTCAGGACGATCGGCGTGGCGGCAACCTGCCGGAGACTGGTGAGCAGCGCGCGCAGCGGCTCGAGCATCGCCTCGACCAACTCAGCGCGTTGGCCTGTTGGCACGGCCGGCAGCGGCCCGCGCAGCCGCGGGTCGAGGTCTTCCCACTGGAGGAAGATGAACACGACGTCGGGTTGATGGCGAAGCAGGGCGGAATCGGGTTGGACCTCCGGCAGCAACGAGCCGTAGGGGGCTTCGTACAAATCCAGCGTGAAGCCGTGGAGCAGCGCGGCCAGTTCCCAATGCGGCCGCAGCAGTTCGGTCGTGTAGGTACGCAGAATACCGACTCGTAGCGGCTGCGTGGCCTCGTTCAGGCCGCGGAGCTTTCGCGTCAGGCGGTTCACGTCCACGAGGCTCAGCTCGTGCCCCGTGGTCCGCAGCGCACGGTCCAGCTCGGCGCGCGTCGGCGCGTCGAGCACGGCGGTCAGCGGATCAGCGGCTGCGCTCATCGGCCAGTAACTCGATCAACTCGCGTTGGCGGCTGTAGACGAACCGGATAGGTCGCCCGGCGAACAGCACGGCGGGCATCCACTCCGTGATGGGCAGCAGCCGCCGCTCCTGCACGAACGTGTCGCCCGCGGCCCGCGTTGGCAGCATCAAACACACGTGGTGCCAGCCGGGGCCGCGCTGGAGGGCGTTCCACGTGGGCGAATCGGCGTCCAGCGGCTGGATCAGCTCCACGAGCGGCGCGTCACCCGGCAGCGCCGCCAGACACAACCGCGCCCGCTGGAGCGGGTCCGTCACGATCGGGCCCACGGTCTGCCAGAGCGATCCGGCCAGGTGGGCGTCGATGTCCCGCACCACCTGTCCAAAATGGTGGATCCGTGCTCCGCCGGCCATCGTGCCTGCCTTTCGACCGCTGGGCGCGGTATCTCCACTCACGCCGCGCGGCCTGCCGTGTCTTATGATCGGGAAGCGGGCGTGCATCGCAGAACCCCCTTCCTCCCAGGGAGCGATCGGGGGGGTGTTTGCCCCCCCTCCCTTTCAGGGAGGGGTTGGGGGAGGGTTGAGATTGCGCGGTTGCTGGCTGCGTAACCCGCTCGTTCTGTAGCGGACAGCAGTGGAGTTGGGATGCCTCTGATGCTCCCTTGGGCACAGGCCGGCGCGAACGAAGCGATCCGAGCCGCGGCCGTAAGGGAGCGGCAGAATCGAGAGGGAGAGCGCGTGCAAAGCCGCGGGGGGAGAGCGCGGTACCCGCTCCCTTACGGTCGCGGCTCGGATCATGGTCGCAGACCATCCGCCAACGTATGACGAGAGCAGCCCAACCGCAGGATGGACAAAGGTGGGGCGACGGGTCATGCTCACACACCGAGGAGCGCCACATGACCAGCGCAGCATTTGCGCGACGGATCGCGGCGGTCGGTGTTCTGGGTCTGGGGTTGGCGGCGGGGCCGGGCTGTGCGCCGCGACCCGGACTCCCGGCCCCGGTGAGCGTCCGACCGCTCAACGGTGAGACAAAGCTGACGTTCGACGTGGACGGCGACGGCCACGCCGACTACTGGCAGTTCCGCGGGCCCGACGGACGCGTCCGGGCCCTGGCGTACGCCGACGACCCCACCGGCCCCGGCCCGCGCATCGAGCTGGATGAGATTCCGGCGAGTGCGTGCCCGCACTTCATCATCGCGCTGGACGGCGTGCCGTTCGAGGTCGTGGCGGACATGTACCGCGACGGGCATTTCCGGCTGTTCCATCCGCCGGCGAAGCTGATCTGTGGCTACCCGTCCATGACCGACCTGGCGCTGGCGGAGATGTTCCACGTCGGCCCGTGCGTGGGATTCGAGGCGCTGTACTTCGATCGGCAGGCGAACCGGCTCAGCGACGGCAGCGCGGTGTATCTCAGCGGTCGCAACTCGCCGTGGCTGCCACAGATGGACTACCGCTGCTCGCTCTGGTGGGATGTGAAGGTGTACCTCGATCCGCAGGCGGTCTTCGACCACGAGCTCCGCGGCATCGCGGACACCTTGTCCGGCGTCGAAAGCGGCCGGGCGTGTGCCTACTCGGTCGGGACGGCGGGGTTGGGGACGCGCGGCGGCCGACCCGCGATTGAGAAGTACCTGGAGGCGATCGACCGGCTGTGCGAGCAGATCGTCTACGAGCGCCGCGGGCAGGTGAAGATCACGCTTACGGCCGATCACGGGCACAACCTCGTGCCCTGCCGGCGCGTGTCCTTTGACGACACGCTGAAGGCCGCCGGCTATCGGCCCGCGAGTTCGCTGCGCGACCCGCAAGACGTGGTGACCATCTCCTACGGCCTGGTGACGTACGCGGGGCTCCACACCCGCGATCCCGCCGGCGTGGCGGCGTGCCTGGTCAAGCACCCGGACGTCGAGTTTGTCTGCCATCCCGCAGACGACACGATCATCGTGATGGACCAGGTGGGCCGCGCCCGCGTCCGGCGGACGGCGACGGGGTTCGCCTACGACGTGCAGACAGGTGACCCGCTCAAGCTGGCGGCGATCATCGCGGAGCTGCACGGCGCTGGGAAGGTGGCCGAGGACGGCAGCATCGACGATGCGGCGCTCTTTGTCGCCACCGTCGAGCACGAGTACCCCGACCCGTTGCGCCGGCTATGGGAGGCGTTTCATCGTCAGGCGCTGAACCCGCCGGACGTGATTGCGAACCTGCGCGACGGGGCCTGTCACGGATCCAGGTTCTTCTACGCCATGGTCGGGACGGTGGCGAGCACGCACGGCTCGTTGAACCGGATGAACTCGACGGCGTTCGCGCTGACGATGCTGGGCGAACTGCCGCCGGCCCTGCGGACGAAAGACCTGCTGCCGGCGCTGGAGGCGGCGGAGCAGCGACCCCCTGGCAGTCCGCCGCAGAAGTAGCGTCGGCCCCCCGTAGGCGACATAGAGCACGGAAGACGCCTCGGAATCCGACGTCCGCCACGGGGGGCGGACGCTACGGCGCGTTTTGCAGCGGCCGGCCAACTCCCCGCCCTCTCAGGTCGCCAGACCGAACGGCCGTGCGCGATTCGGCAGCGCCCTTGGTGAGGGCGAGGTTCCCGGCGAGCCGCGGCTCGGCAGTCCCGGCGCGCCGGGATCGCCCTCCCATGCCGCCGGCTCGCCAGTGCCCATCCGGGTGCTCGCGGCGCAGCGCCCCGCAGTGCAAACCGCGCAGGGGGCGCCGACCAATCAGGCCGGCCGCGCCAGCAGGCGGGCCAGGCTCAGCTCAAAGACCACGACCGGGTGGCGCAAACCGTAGTTCTCGATCACCGCGGGGTGGACCTCGCCCATCGTGCCCAGCCCGTCGCCCGCGGCGCCGACGAGGCGCGCCGCGCGGCCGGCGATGAAGCTCGGGTGCTCCACGGCCGCCACCGTGATCGTCGCGGCGAGCTCGTGAACAAACGCGTCCACGACGGCGCGGATGTCGGCATAACCAACGTGCGTCCCGATCAGCGCCGCCGCCGCGTACCGCTCCTCGCGGGCGCCGGTCTCGGCGGCGGGATCGACGAAGCAGCAGTCGCCGACCTCGAAGATCTGCTGCGGCAGCTCGTATTGCTTGTTGATCGCCAGCGTGTCGAGCAGACCGGGTAGCAGCGAGACCCGGCAGATCGTCTGCTCCGTGCTGATGGGGTTGGCGATCTGGACCGCGCGGCGGCGCAACTCGTCCGCGGCCGGCGTCCCCGCCGGCAGCCGCCACTTGTCGAACGCCGCCTCGTTCGACAACACCAGCGTCATCACCTGGTGGAAGCCGAGGCCGGTGAGAATGCGCCGCGCGACGGCGGACTGCTCCTCGATCGTCCGCGGCGCGCCGATCGTGAACGTGGGCACGAGCGCCGGCGTCAGGTTCTCGTAACCGTACGCGACGGCCACGTCCTCGATCAGGTCCACCGGATGCATCACGTCGTGCCGATACGCGGGGACGAGCACCTTCAAGTGGTCGGCGTGGCCGGCCTCCTCGACGCCGTGCCCCATCGCTTCCAGCAGCTCGGCAAGCTGGCCCGCGTTGAGGTCGACGCCGATGGTCTCGGCGGCGTCGCGCACGCTCAGGGTCATCTCGGCGGGGGTCAGGTCGGGGGTGAGGCGAACGGACCCTGGGCCCCCCGGCTCAATGACGACCCCCTCCGCCTCGATGCCCGGCAGAATTTCCAGCAGGCTCGTCACGATGATGTTCAACGCCCGATCGACGGCCCGCTGCGACAAACCCGTCACGTCGATGAAGAAGTTCCGCGTCTGGAGCGTCACGCGCGTCGCTTCGCTGTTGATGATCGGCGGCATCGACAGCACCGTGCCGACGCCGTCCCGCAACAGGGGGTACTTGCTCAGCGGTGTCAGCAGGTGCGCGTACGCCTGGCCGGTCTTGTGCCGCTGGAGGATTTCGCGCGGCGTCATGCGCGCGCCGGGATCGCCGGGGGCGAACCCTAGCGGCACGAATCGCGGCCCGTCGGGGTCGACGGCGTCGTAGTGGAATACGTCGCCCTGGAGCGTGTCGAGGTCGTAGACGCCGATGGACGCAAGCTTGCGATCACGTCCGAGGGCCCAGTGCAGGTCCTCCTGGAGGTTCATCACGACCTTGATCGTGTTGTTGTCCAGTTTGACGTTGTGAACGACGGCGCAGGCGATGTACGGACGGAAGCTGCTCGGCTCCGCCAGCGCCGGGTCCACCTGCACGCGCCGCCGCGGTGCCGACAGCGTGTACTCCGGCAGCCCGGTCTGGAGCCCGAGGTGGCCGCGGAGATAGCGGGCCATGCCCCCCGGGTCGAACAGGTCGGGCCGCACGGCGAGCATGTTCAGCCGCAGGACCCGCCCGGTGCCGAGCCCGCCCAGCTTGTCGGGCGCCGCCCGGAAGTCGGCGCCACAGTGCGAGCAGGCCGGCGGCGACCCCTGGGCCGCGGTGCGGTCGTAGATCTTGCCGCAGACGCGGCACACGTGCTGCTCGACATCGGCAACCTCTTCCACCTCACAGCCCAGCTTAGGCAACATCTCCACCAGGTCGCTGACGGTCAGCGCGCACTCGTCGCGGCCGCGCACGCGCGCTAGCAGCATCTCGGCCGGCATGTCGATGATGGGCATCGGGCGCACCTTCTGATCGTGGCGGAGACGGACTCGTGCAAATACGGCACCGCGCCGCCGCTCGTATCGAAAGGGCGGAGTATAAGCCGCGGTGACGATGGCGCGGAAGCGGGCCGCGGGCCCCGGCCGGCAGGGGGGGGGGTGACAACGGATTGTGGCCGGCGATGGCAGCCAAGCCTGCGGGGGGACACGAGCAAGTGTGTTCACGTGCGGACCGGCCCCCGGGTAGCCCCGTGGCGGCGTTTGGGCGTCGCCCCGTAGTGCCCTTTGGGTGAAGCCCCGGAGGGGCGTTTCAGTGTAGCCCTGGGCGCGAGCCCGGGGTGAGGGCGTGTCCCCGGGCGCGCGCCGGGGGCGCTACGCGGACCTTAAGAACCCCGGCCGACGGCTCCTACCAGCGGACCCGGACATCGGCACCGCGCCGCGGCGGACACGGGGCGTAACGCGGCGTCGGCCGCGAACAGCGCCCGCTGTCGTAGTAGCGGCGGGACGGCGGCGAGCTGCGACAGAAGCCACCCGACACGTACGTCCGCGTGCTCCGGTGTATCCGCGGCGAGCAGTCACGGTAGTAGGTGCGCGGGGAGCGGTCGCGATACACGACCCGCGGCGAGTAATCGCGGTAGTACGCGTACGGCGTCCGGTCGCGGTAGACGATCGGCGGCGGGCAGTAGTCGGAGACCACGACGTTCGGCGCGGAGCGCACGACGACGACCTCCGGCTCATACGCGTACTCGCGGTAGATGATCGGGGCCGGCTCGTAGCACACGTACGACGGGCGGCAGTCGACGTAGCGCCACCCGCCGGTACTGAAGCCGAACCCGAACGAGAAATCGCCGGCGGCAGCCGGCAGACCGGCCAGAGCCAGCGCGACGAGGCTGGCGGCGACTTGGGGGACAGCGATGCGATTCATGGCAGTGTCCTCGAACGGATGCACACCCGAGGCGGTTCTACCAGTAGTGTAGACCGGGCGGGCAAGGGATGGTTGGGGCGTTTCGTGGAAAGCGTGCGCCGTAGGGGCTGAATTGGACCGATAGTCCGATAATCACGCCAACCCCCTGCCCCATCCCCGATCGATCTCCTTGCTTGGCCCCGGAGAGCACCGCGGGTATTGTCCGGCTTCGGCACGCGGGTCGGCCGAAGTCGGCCAAGGGGCGTTGTGTCCACCTGCGACGGACCGTGGCCAAGGGGTGCCGCATGGAAATCAAGGAACTGGAGGTGCCAGGTGCTCAGCGTAGCCATTTCAGCGTGGGCTTGCTGGGCAGCCTGGTCGGTGCGCTGATCGGCGCGGCGGTGTGGGCGGTCGTTGCGATCGCTACGAATTACCAACTGGGCATTATCGCCTGGGGGCTGGGGGCGCTGGCGGGCTACGGGATGGCCCGCGGCCACCGGGAGGGCCGCGCGGGAGCAGGCATCACGGCGGCCCTGGTGGCAATCCTGGGCATTCTGGCGGCCCGGGTGGTGATGGTCAGCTATCTGGCCCGCGACGCGTTCGAGCCAATCCGCACCCGCCTGGTGATCTTGAGCCTGCCGACGGAGAAGCTCGACCGGGTCGCGACGTTGGCCATGACGGAGGCCGGCCAACGGGCGAAACGGGAGCACCGCTGCCCGTACGACGAACCCTACTGGGACCACTTCTACGAACGGGCGACCCGACTCGCTGCCCTGTCCGACAGCGAGCTGGCGGCGGCGTACGAGAAACACCGGGAGTGGAGCCGAGTCGGGCGCTTCGAAGACGCGGAGTACATCCGCGACACGCTGCCGTACAGCCTATTGGGCGACGCGCTGTGGAAGGTCTGGGTCACGCGGGAGCCGCTGCCCGCGCCGGAGTGGGCCTCCCTGTATGCGGACGCCGCGAAGCGCGCCGCCGCCTTAAGCCCCGACGAGCAGTCGCGCGAATGCCGCCGGCGGACCTACGCCGGTGAAGTGGCGTCACTGGAGTGCAAGCGCCGGGCGATGGAGCGGAGCGTGGCGCCCGGGGACGCGGAGACCCGCGTGCGCATCGTGCAGGCAACCTGGACCGACTCGCTGGACATGGAGGACACGGCGCTGGCGGAAGCGTTCCTGAAGGCCGAGTCGTGGGACGACGAGGGACAATGGAACGACCCCGGCTGGCTCCGGTTGCGCCTCGCGTACCTGTACGCCGAACACGAGTGGCTCCAACGCGAAGGCTCCTTCGGACAGGATGAGCCGCTTCCCGGTGCGACCTGGGATACGTGCCTCAAGGAGGCCACGGAACGGGCGGCCCAGGTTCCCGAGGCCGAGATCGCCCAGCGCGTGCGACAAGTACACAACGACCAGTCGTTGGCGTTTCGCCAGGAAAAAGCACGACTGGGGCAGCTCGTGCTGGCGGGTACCATCGTCGTTGCCGCCGTGGCCTCTTTCGAGTGGATGGACCTGCTCTTCGGCGGCCTGGCGGTGGTCACCGCGTACCGCGTGGCCACCGCGGGAACACGTACCCGTGACCAACCCCCGCCGGATGCGCCGCCGGCGTAAGTGGACATTCAGGATCATTGGCCGCCAAGCGGGAGGGCGAGGCTCCCGGCGAGCCGCGGCTTGCCGGGAGCCTCGCCCTCCCGCGTCGCATGTTCGCGCGCGGCAATTGGGCCGCGAAAGCGTTGACCCTCCCCCAACCCCTCCTCGCCACAGCGAGTCGGTCACCACGGCGACCGACTCGTCCGCCGTGGCGGACGAGTCGCCGCGGCGACCTGAGAGGGAGGCGAGTGTTGGGTCAACTCCAAGGTTGGCGCCACCTTGCTCCTCTTGGATCATCCGCCCAGAGAATGACCCTGCGTTGGAACATTCGTGAAGTCGCGTGGCCGGAGGACGTGTCCGCGGCGGTCGCCGCGTACGCCGGCGGACACGAATTGGCGTGGCTCGACGGCACGGCCGACGTAGCCCGGTACCCGCGCGGCGGGCGTTACAGCCTGATCTGCGCGCGGCCGGTGGCCGTCCTCGAGCAGCTCGACGGTAAGCCTGCCGAAGTGCGCACGATCGACGGGCGCTGCCAGACGGACGCCGACGGCTGGCGCCTGTGGCGCCGGATGCTGGACGACGTGCCGCGTCCCTCGCGTTTGCCGTGCGGGCTGTCGCCCGGGTGGGTCGGGTACGTCGGCTTCGAGATGGCGCGGCACCTTGAGCGTCTGCCGGCGTCGCACCGCGAGGACCTGGGGCTGCCGCTGCTGCGCCTCGCCCTGTACGACCGCGGCATCATGCTGGATCACCGGCGGCGACGGGCGACGGCCGTGCGCACGCCGCAGACTCGAACCGCCGCCCCGGACCACGACGGCGATTGGATCGAACGCTGGTCGGCCGCGGTGGCCGTGCGCGGCACCTTTGCTCCCGTAACCGTGCGGGCGGTGCCGGGGCGTGACCGGGCAGGCCACGAGCACGCCGTGGCGCAGGCCCTGGAGTACATCGCCGCCGGCGACATCTACCAGGTCAACCTGGCCCGCCGGGTGACGCTGGACGTGACCGGCGACTCGCTGGCGGCGTACGCGGCGGTGCGGCGGGTGAATCCGGCCCCGTATGCCGCGTTACTGCGGTGGGACGACGGCGCCGTGCTGTCGCTTTCGCCGGAGCTCTTCTTGTCACTCCGGGGGTCGCGGGTCCGAACACGACCGATCAAGGGGACGCGGCCGCGGACGGGGCCTCGGCGGCGGGACGCGGCCGCGCGCCGCGCGCTGCTAGGGTCGGACAAGGAAGCCGCCGAGTTGACCATGATCGTCGATCTGCACCGCAACGACCTGGGGCGGGTGTGCCGCTACGGCAGCGTGCGTGTCGAGCACGCCCGGCGGCTCGAGACGCACCCGACGGTGTTCCACACGGTGGCGGACGTGGTGGGCCGCCTGGCCCCCGGGCGCGACGCCCTGGACCTGCTGGCGGCGTGTTTCCCCGCGGGGTCGATCAGCGGCGTGCCGAAGATCCGGGCGCTGGAGATCATCGACGAGCTGGAGCCCGTCGCGCGGGGCGTGTACACGGGGGCGATCGGTGTGCTCGGCCTGGATGGGCAGATGACCTTCAACGTGGCGATTCGCACGTTGCAGTGGCGTGGATCGGCGGCGACACTGTACGTCGGCGGCGGAATTGTGGCCGACTCCGACCCGGCCGCCGAGTATGACGAGACGGCCGCCAAGGCCGCGGGCATTCTCCGCGGCTTGGGATTGGACGCCACGACGTCGGCGCTGGATTGACACCCACGGGGGTGCGTCGGCGTCGCGCCGGTTTCGATCGTCCTGACGCGGGCGGCCGTCGCGCGGGACTCGACGAGGAGCAGGACTTGCGGCACTGGGCGTGTGTGAACGGAACGCTGATGCCCGCGGAGGAGGCGCGGGTCAGCGTCTTTGACGCCGGTTTCATGCAGGGCATCGGTCTGTTTGAGACGCTGCGAGCGTACGCCGGCCGGCTTTTTCGCCTCGAACGCCACCTTGACCGATTGCGGCAGTCCGCGCGGAAGCTGGGCTGGACTGTCTTGCCGGACGCCGACGTGATGGCTGACAACGTTCAGCAGGTCTTGCGCGCCACGGCGAGCGCCGACGCCCGCGTGCGGCTGACGGTTACGACCGGTTCGCTGCACGCCGACGCCGCCGACACCCCGGTGCTGACGGTCGTGGCGACCGCGGCCCCGGGGGGGAAATACCCGGACGAGTGCTACAAGAAAGGCGTTACGGTCGTCGTGGCGGACTGCCGGCAGAACCCGACCGATCCGACCATCGGTCACAAGACGACGAGCTACTTTGCGCGGCTGGCCGCGCTGCGGCAGGCGCACGCGGCGGGTGCGTTCGAGGCGTTGTGGTTCACGGCGGACGACACGCTGGCCGAAGGGGCGATCAGCAACGTGTTCGCGGTGCGCGACGAAGTGCTGGTCACGGCGCCGCTGGACACGCCGGTGTTGCCGGGGATCACGCGGGCGGCGGTGCTGGAGCTGGCCGGCCGGCTGGACATCCCGACACGTGACGAACGTTTGACGCTGGATGAGCTGCTGGCGGCGGACGAGGTGTTCCTGACGAACAGCATGGCCGAGGTCGTTCCCGTCGTGCGCGTCGGCCGCCACGCGATCGGCGACGAGAAGCCCGGGGAGATCACTCGCCGGCTCGGATTGGCCTACGGCGAGCTCGTAGAACAGGAGGCGGGCCGTGCGTAGGGCGCCGCGTCGGCGACCAGCGCGTTGCGGCGTCACGGTCGGCGACGTGTGCGCATCGCTGGACGCCTGGGCGCCCTTCGCGCGCGCGGCCGAGTGGGACAACGTCGGCCTGCTGGCCGGGCGTCCCGAGTGGCCGGTCCAGCGCATCCTGCTGACGATCGACCTCACCGATGCCGTCGCCCAAGAGGCGCTGCGGCGCGGCACGAACCTCGTCGTGGCTTATCACCCGCCGATCTTCAAACCGGTCCGCGGTGTCACACCGGCGACCCCCGGTCCCACGAGCCTGCTGCCGGACCTGCTGGCGGCGCGGGTGGCGATTGTCGCCCTGCACACAGCCCTCGATGTCGCGGTCGGCGGCACGAATGACGTGTTGCTCGATGCGTTTGACGTGGTGGAACGCCGGCCGCTGGAGGCCGTGGTCAAGGAGGTCGGTTCGTACAAACTGGTCGTCTTCGTGCCACCCGCTGAGGTGGCGGCGCTGCGGAAGGCGTTGTCGGCCGCCGGCGCGGGCGTGATCGGGCACTATGCGGAGTGCAGCTTCGAGCTGCCGGGGCGCGGCACGTTCCGCGGGGACGACACGACGAGCCCGACCGTCGGCCGGCGCGGCATCCTGGAGCACGTTGAGGAAACACGGCTGGAAATGGTCGTGCCGCGGACACGGCTAGCGGACGTGGTGCGGGCGCTGTACGCGACGCATTCGTACGAAGAGCCGGCGTTCGACTTGTACCCTGTTCACGAGGTTGCCGGCCGGGCCGCCGTCGGGGTTGGTCGCGTCGGCATACTCAGGCGGCCGACGCGCGGGCCGGCGCTGCTGACCCGACTGGCACGGCGCGTCGATGTGTCCGGGGCCGCCGTGGTGGGTGATCTGAACCGACGCTTCCGCGCGGTGACGGCCGCGGCCGGGGCGTTCGGCATTGACCACTTCCGGGACCCGGCGACGCTGGTCCTCACCGGCGAGTTCAAGCACCATGATGCGCTGGAGCTGCGACGCCGCGGCGTGACGGCAATTCACCTCGGTCACCACGCCAGTGAGCGTCCCGTGCTGGACACGGTGGCCGCGCACTTGCGGGCCCGGAACCGCACGATCAAAGTGGAGTTGGCTCGCGGTGACCGGTCGCCCTTCGTGGCGGCCCGCGCGAAACGCTAGGTTGGTCTCAGGAACACCCAGGGCGGGAGAACAACGATGGTACGCGGCGCACAGTGCGGCAATCGCAACGCGAGTCTGCTGGCGGTATTCGTCGCGGTCGTGGGGCTGACGTGGCCGGCGGCGCGGGCCTCTGACGGCGACGCGGTGGCCATCGTGAACGGCCGCCCGATCAGCAAGCGCGAGATGGTCGACAAGCTCATGGAGGCCCACGGGCTGTCCATCATGCAGCAACTCATCGTGCTCGAGCTGGCCAAAGCGGAGACGCGACGACTGAAGCTGACGGTGACCGATGCCGACGTGCAGCGGGAGTTTGACCGGGCGCTGGCCCGCATCGCCCCACCCGTCGATGCCAAGGGGCAGGCCCTGACCGACGCGGAGAAGCAGCAGGCGCTGGAGACGCTGCTCCGCGAGCGGGGCCTGACGATGACCGAGTTCCGTATAGGCATGGAACGCAATGCCCACCTGCGGAAGGTCGTGGAGCGCGACTTCCGCGTCACGGAGGCCACGTTGCGGGAGGAGTTCGCCCGTCGCTACGGCGAGCGGGCCGAAGCGCGGCACATCCAGGTCGGGGACGTGAACGGACTGCACGAGGCCCTGAATCGCCTGGAGGCCGGCGAGGATTTCGCCGCCGTCGCCCGCGCCGTCAGCCAGAACACCGACACGGCGCCGGAGGGGGGGCGTCTGCCGCCGTTCGCGTTCAACGACGAAGGCCTGGCCCCGGCCCTGCGCGAGGCCGCGTTCACGATGGCCCCGGGGGAGGTCTCCAAGCCGATCCGTGTCGGCCCGTGGTGGCACATCTTGAAGCTCGAACGGCGTGTGCCGCCCGCGGACGTGCGTTTCGAGGACGTGCGGGCCGACGTCGAACGGCAGCTTCGTGACCAGGCCATCCCGCAACAGATGAACCGGCTGATCACCGAGCTGTTTCGCAAGGCGGAAATCCGCGTGCTGGATTCCGACCTGCGGGCGAAGTACGAGAAGCTGCTAAAGGAAAACACGCTCACCGATCCCGCGGCCACGCCCTAGTTGCCCTTGAAAGAACGGTCGCCGGGAAGGCCAACGAGGACGCTGAGGGCGAGGAGCTGAGCAACGGCGACGGGCAGGCGGTCGAAGACACATCCAGCGACTGTGAGGAGCACGATCGACCGTGGCAACGGTGCCGGCCCTTCCGAAGATCGATCACATCACGCACATGCGGAACCTGCCGCAGATCGTGCAGGCCGGCGTGTTGTGGTCGGATGCCAAGCGGATCGCGCTGGGGCTCAAGTGCGACGTGGTGGGCATGTCACACATCAAGCAGCGACGGCTGCGGGAAATCGAGGTCACGTGCCACCCCGGCACGCATGTGGGCGATTACGTCCCGTTCTGCTTCTGCCCGCGGTCGATCATGCTCTACATCCTGCACATGGGCAATCACCCAGAGCTGAACTACGCGGAGGGCCAGTGGCCGATCGTCCATCTTCAGGCCGATCTGCACGCCGTGGTCGAATGGGCCGGGAAGAACGGGCGGCGCTGGGCATTCAGCGACCGCAACGCGGGCACGTACATCGCGCAGTTCTTCAATCGCTTGGACCAGCTCGGCGAGGTGAACTGGGCGGCTGTCGCGTCCACTGATTTCCGGGACATGGCCATCAAGGAAGGCAAGCAGGCGGAGTTCCTGATCCACGAGTCGTTTCCGTAACGCCTGGTCGAACGCATCGGCGTCTGCGACGGGACCGTTGCGGACCAGGTCCGGCGGGCGCTCGCGAACGCGGACCACCGCCCCCAGGCGGCGGTCCAGCGGGGATGGTATTATTGAGCGGAAGGAACGGCCCATGATCGAGCTGAAGCGAGGCGACATCCTCAAAGCGAAGGCCGACGCGCTGGTCAACACGGTCAACTGCGTGGGCGTGATGGGCCGGGGAATCGCGCTCCAGTTCAGCAAGGCGTTCCCCGAAGTCTTCCGGGCCTACGAAGCGGCGTGCGAGCGGGGCGAGGTGCAGCCGGGCAAGGTGATCTCGTACGACCTGAACCGCTTCGAGCCGCCGCACTACGTTATCAACGTGCCGACCAAGAAACACTGGCGCGGTAAGAGCCGGATGGAGTACATCGAAGCGGGATTGGCCGCGCTGGTGGAAGAGGTGCGACGGCTGGGCATCAAGTCTGTGGCAGTGCCGCCGCTGGGCTGCGGCCTGGGCGGGCTCGACTGGTCGGAGGTGCGCCCGCGGATTGAGCGGGCGTTCGCCGCGCTGCCCGACGTGCGGGTCCTGCTGTTCGAGCCGGCGGGCGCGCCGTCCGCGGAGGAAATGGCCAGGGAGGAGCGCACGCCGAACATGACTGAGGGCCGGGCTTTGTTGCTTGGCCTGATGCGGCGGTACCTCGCAGCGGTCATGGACCCGACGGTCACGCTTCTGGAGATTCACAAGCTGATGTACTTCATGCAGGAGTCGGGCCAGAACCTGTGCTTGAACTATGCGAAGGGACCGTACGGACCTTACGCGGAGAATCTGCGGCACGTGCTCACGCATATCGAGGGCCACTTCATCGTTGGCTACGGCGACGCCGCGGACAAGCCGGACAAACCGATCGCGCCCAAGGCGGAAGCGGTTGCCGCCGCCGAGGAGTTCCTGAAGGACCATCCGAAGGTGCACGCACGGTTCGGCCGAGTCGGGAAGCTGATTGACGGATTCGAGACGCCGTACGGCATGGAGCTGCTGTCCACGGTGCATTGGGTGGCCAGGCACGAAGGCGCCGCGGACTTCGCTCAAGCCGTCGAGAAGACCTACGCCTGGAGCGACCGCAAGCGGATGTTCCGGCAGGAGCACCTGCGCATCGCCTGGGATGCTTTGAGTCGCGAAGGGTGGGTGGGGCCGGTCGCTTGCGGGGGGTGACGGGATGCCGACGCGTGGGAACCTCAAGGCCGAGGAGCGCTTCACGGCCAGCCTATTCAGCATTCCCGGCCACCGCACAATAGCAGGGACGAGACGCAGCTCGCGCTGGACCCACCCTGTACATCGATGGCCTGGCAGCCGTGGCCGTCGGCTGAGGTGGCCGCAGTGGCGGCCGGGGCGAATGGTAAGCGGGACAAAGAAGGACGGTGTGCCCTTGGGCCCGCTGAGAGGTAGCCCGTGAAGAACGCCGACGTGGCCCGCGTGTTCAACGAGGTGGCCGACCTCCTGGAGATCCAGGGGGAGGACGCGTTTCGCATCAACTCGTACCGGCGGGTCGCCCGCACCGTCGCCGATCTGGCGACCGATGTGGCCGACATCGCGGCGCGGGGCGAGTTGGCGCAACTGCCAGGCGTGGGAAAGGGCTCGGCCGGCAAGATTCAGGAGCTGCTCCGCACAGGCCGGCTGGCGCTGCGCGAGGAACTCGCCGCGAAGGTGCCGGTGTCGCTTCTGGAACTACTCGAAATCCCCGGCCTGGGACCCAAGAAGGCGGCGCTGTTGTGGAAAGAGCGCGGGATCCAATCGCTCGCGGACCTCAAAGCCGCGCTTGCGGAGGGCCGCCTGACCGGCCTCAAGGGTTTCGGGGCCAAGAGCATCGAGCAGATCGCCCGCGGCATCGAGTTCCGGCAACGCAGTGCCGGCCGCACGCGCCTCGGCGACGCCTGGGCCCTGGCCGAGGAATTGCGGGCCGCCCTCCGCGCCGTTCCCGGCGTCCAGCGCATCGAGACCGCCGGCTCGCTCCGCCGCGGCTGCGAGACCGTCGGCGACCTCGACTTGCTGTGCATCGCCGCCGACGGCCCCCGTGTGATCGAACGGTTCACCGCGCTGCCGGGCGTGAACGAGGTGCTCGCGGCGGGTGATACGAAAGGGTCGGTGCGAATCGGGTGGCCTACCGGCCGGGCGATCCAGGTCGACCTCCGCGTCGTCCCCGCTGAGTCGTTCGGTGCCGCGTGGCAGTACTTTACGGGCAGCAAGGAGCACAACGTCCGGCTGCGGGAGTTGGCCGTGCGCCGCGGCTGGAGTCTGAACGAGTACGGGCTGACCGAGGGTGAGAAGGTCCTGGCGTCCGCCACCGAGGAGGAAATCTACGCCGCCCTCGGGCTGCCGTGGGTGCCGCCGGAGCTGCGCGAGGACCGCGGCGAGTTCGAGCCGGGCGCCGTTCCCGCGGACCTGCTGACCGAGGCGGACATTCGCGGCGACTTGCACATGCACACGACGGCCAGCGACGGGCGGAACACGATCGAGGAGATGGCCGATGCGGCCCGGCGACGCGGCTATGCCTATCTCTGCGTGACAGACCACTCGGGCAGCAGCTTCATCGCGGGCGGCCTGGACGCCAAACGGCTGCGGCAGCACATCCGCGCGGTGCGAGCGGCGGCCCAGGGCCTCCGCCAAATCACGGTCTGGATCGGCACCGAAGTGGACATTCTCGCGGACGGCCGGCTGGACTACCCCGACGAGCTCCTGGCTGAGCTGGATTTCGTCACGGCCTCAATTCACGCCGGCATGGGCCGCGACGAGGAGGCCAACACGCGGCGGACGCTAGCCGCGCTTCGTAACCCGTATGTGAACTGCATCGGGCACCCCACGGGGCGGCTCATCAACGAGCGCGAGGCCATGCCGCTCGACATCGACGCCGTGGCCCGCGAGGCGGCCCGCACCGGCACCGCCCTGGAGATCAACGCCCATCCCTACCGGCTGGACCTGAACGACCGGCATGTCCGGCGCGCCCGCGAGCTCGGTGCCACTATCGTCATTAGTACTGACTCGCACGCGACCGATCAGCTCGATCTGATGCGGTTCGGCGTGCTGACGGCGCGGCGCGGCGGGCTGCGGCGGGGCGATGTGTTGAACACGAGGTCGGCGGAAGAGGTGCAAGCGTTCGTGGCCGCGAAGCGGCGGCGGGCGTGACGACGCGACCGAAGCGCGCCGGCCATTGGCCGGCGCCACACCAGCGCGCGGGGGCAGGCTGGCCGAGGGGGGCACCAGATGCCTGCGGTGAGCAGTCTAGGCGAGGACTTTGCGGAGCCGCTCGAGCGCCCAGTCTAGCTCATCCTTGGTGATGCACAGCGGCGGGGCCAGCCGCATGGTCTGGGCGTGCGTGTCCTTACAGAGCAGGCCCTCGTGCATGAGCCGCTCGCAGTACTGGCGGGCGACGCCGGCCTCCTTCTTGAACTCGATGCCTACCCACAGCCCGCGCGCCCGGATCTCCTTGACCTTGCTGGTCTTGATCTTGTGCAACTGGTCGGCGAGGTAGGTGCCGAGCTGGCGGGCGTTTTCCTGGTAGGTGCCGCGATTCAGAATCTCGACGACTTTGCGGGCGATCGCGCACGCCAGCGGGTTGCCGCCGAAGGTGCTCCCGTGGCTGCCCGGAGTGAACACCCCCAGGATGTCGCGCCGCGAGACCACCGCGGAGATCGGCACAATGCCTCCGCCGAGGGCCTTGCCGAGGATGTACATGTCGGGCTGGACTTTCTCGTGGTCGCACGCGAAGGTCGTCCCGGTGCGACCGAGGCCCGACTGAATCTCGTCGGCGATAAACAGCACGTTGCGCCGCGTACACAGCTCGCGAACCTGCCTCAGGTAGCCGTCGGGCGGGATGATGATGCCCGCTTCACCCTGGATCGGCTCGACCAGGAACGCAGCCGTGTGGTCGTCGATGGCCGTCTCCAGCGCGCGAATGTCGCCATAGGGCACGAGCTCGAAGCCCGACGTGAACGGGCCGAAGCCCTCGCGGCACACGGGGTCGGTGCTGAAGCTGATGATGGTCGTGGTGCGGCCGTGGAAGTTCTCACGGCAGCAGATGATCTTGGCCTTCCCCTCGGGCACGTGCTTCTTCTGGTAGCCCCACCGCCGCGCGGTCTTGATCGCCGTCTCGACGCCCTCGGCGCCGGTGTTCATCGGCAGGACCATCTCCATGCGGCACAGCTCCGCGAGCTCCTTGCAGAGGGGACCGAGCTGGTCGTTCTGGAAGGCCCGCGACGTGAGCGTCACGCTCTCAAGCTGCTCCTTGGCCGCCGCGATCAGCTCCGGGTGGCAGTGGCCGAAATTGACGGCGGAGTAGGCCGCCAGCATGTCCATGTAGCGCTTGCCGTCGGCGTCCTCGACCCAAACGCCTTCGGCCTTGGCGATCACGACCGGCAAAGGGTGGTAATTGTGAGCGGCGTAGCGCTCGACGAGCTGAATGTGGTCGGCACCGGTCATCGTGGGGGCTGTAATCATATGGCAAACCTCGTGTGGCGTCGGGGCGTCGCCTGTCGGGTTTTCCTCCGCCGGCCGCCACCTTGCCGGGGAGCCGCTTCCTCCGGGCTGGACGCCCGGCCTGCCGGGTCCGACGCCGACGTTACCCGCAGGGTGATTCGCCGCTCCCGGTCCTCCCCGCCGGTCCGAGGAGCTGCGCAACCCGGGCCGACCTGCGTGCGTACTATATTCGCCCGGCGGGGCCCGAATCAACCCCGGGGCGCGGGACCGGATGGGCGGGCAGGATCATGGGACGGCAACCGGGAGGGTGGGCCGCCCGGCGAGCCGCGGCGCGGCGGGCCGGCAGCGTCGGCGCAGGAGACAGCCTCGCCCTCCCGTTCCCGGCGAGCGGCGGCTCGACAGCCCCGGCGCGCCGGGATCGCCCTCCCCTGTCGCACAACCGTGAACACCCAACTGGACGACGTCGCCCGCGCCAGCCGACCGCGCTGTTCGCCCCGCGTCGGCGTTCATGGCGGCGCCGGCCGCCCCGCGTACAATGCCGCGCGGCCGGGCGGTGGGGCCGGTCCGCGTGAAGGGAGGCGCGATGGCGACCGTCGAGATCAACGTAGCGGGCCTGCCGGCCAACACGCAGGCATCATTCCGCGAGCTGGGACAGTTGCTTGCGGAGCTGATGGGTGAAGAGCTGCTGGGGTTCACCGCGTTTGGCGGCTGGCTGGCGGACGACGCGCTGTACGCGGGTACGCCGGCGCGTAGCGTGCTCGTGCTGAGCCGGATCGACTTGAGAAAGCTGGATCAGCTTGCGGCCCGGGGGCCGCGGTTCGGACAACGCGGGCTGGCGGCCCCGCTGCTGATGACGCCGCCGTACATTGCCGCCTCCCGTGACGTCTTTCCGCTAGAACTGCTGGAAATCCAGCAGACCGGCATCCTGATGCTTGGAGCGGATCATTTCGGTCCGCTCACGTTTGCGCCCACCGACGTACGCCTGCAATGTGAGCGGGAGCTGAAAAGCACGCTGATTCAGCTCCGCCAGGGGTTGCTCGCCGTTGCGGGGCAGCACAAGCGGCTCGCGGATGTGTGCCGCGCAGAGGGCGACCGGCTGATGCGCGTCTTGCGCGGGCTGTTGGACCTCAAGGGCACCACGGCAACAGGCGCGGGCCAACTCGTTGCGGCCACGGCGGCGCAAACGGGTCTGCCCCTCGAGACGCTGAAAGCCGCCGTAGCCAACCCCGCGGGCGTCGATTTCGCCGCATTCGAGCACTTGTACGGCGAACTGGTCGCACTTGCGGAGTACGTGGACAAGCTGTAGATGGCCACACCTTCTCGTGGTCGCCAACGCGCTGCGCGGACCCCTCGCTGGCGCTCGGGGCTCGTCAAACCGCGCACTGGTGCTCGGGGCTCGTCGAACCATGCACTGGTGCTTGGGGCTCGTCAGGGGTTACGCTGACGCTCCGAGCTCATCGTTCGGTGGGGGTGCTCGCCGTGCAGTCACGCGGGCCGAAGCAGTACACCATCCCCCGCTCGGTGACGATGACGAGGCAACCCTCGCCGACGGCGGGTGAGCCGGCGATGCCCCCGCCCGCCTCAAACCGCCAGACCTCGCGGCCCGTCGCCAAGTCGGCCGCATAGAGCACGCCGTCGGCCGCGCCGACGAATACCCGCGCCCCCGCGACCACCGGCGACGAGTCCACGCGGCCCTTCATGACCAGCGCCCAGCGTTGTCGCCCGGTCGCCGGGTCCAACGCGCGCAGTCGCCGGTCACGGCCGCCGATCAGAACGAGGTCGTCCGTGATGGCGGCGGATGACAGGAACGGGAACGGCCGGTCGGCGTCCTCAAACCGCCACAGCACCCGACCGGCCTGCCAGTCGATGCCGATGACGGCCTCGCCGTACAGCCCGAGGAAAACCCGGTCGCCGCGCACCGCCACCGCCGACCCACTCACCGACCCCAGCGGCACCTGGCGGATGGCGGCACCGTCATCCAGGCGAATGACGTGCAGCTTCCCGTCGCAGCCGGCAGCGAGCACGAAGCCGTCGGCAATCGCCGGCGTCCCGTGAACGCGCTCCTGCACGTCGTACTTCCACCGCAGGCTCCCGTCCGCCGAATTCAGCGCGTACACGAAGCCGTCGTACGAGCCGAAGACCAAGCACCCGTCGGCCGATTGGTAACGGCCGGGCTCCGCACCGGCCGTGTTGACCGACGACACGATGCGGTCGCCGGCCTCGAACGACCACCGCACTACCCCGGTCGCTGCGTCGCACGCTCGCAGCGTGCCCGCTTCGTCGCCGAACACGACCAGCCCGGGGGCTGGCGCGCGGATTACGGTCGGCGACGATGCGATGGCCTCGGGTCCGTCGAACTGCCATTTCACGGTCCCGCGCGCGAGATCAAGAGCCGCCAGCTTGCCTGAATCAGTGCTGATGTAGACGGTTCCACCGACCACCGCCGGCGTACACGCGCTGCCGGCCTTCAGGTCATACGACCAGCAGACGGTCAGTTCGTCCGGCAAGGGGCTGCCGGCGACGCCGGTTTGCGTCGGACACCCGCGAAACATCGGCCAGTCGGCGCCGGCCGAGGCGGGCTGTGACGTGGGACGCGAGGCGGGTGCCGTGGCGGGCTGCGTCGGCAGGAACTGCGCCCACGCCGCGGCGGCCATGCTCAGCGCGAGCAGCGGCGCGAGAACTGTATGGAATCGTCGGCCGACCATTGTCGTCCACTCACAGACCCCTGGCCGTGCTACACTACCCGCGAACCGACCGGAGGACGAGCCATGCGGCGGCGTGCCTTCACGATCATCGAGTTGCTCGTCGTCGTAGCGATCATCGCGGTGCTGCTGGCCATTCTGCTGCCGTCGCTGGGCCAGGCCCGGGCCCGCGCCAAGCTGGTGCAGTGCCAGACGCACCTGCGCACCATCGGCCACGCCGTCGAGTTCTACGTCGGCGACAACCGTGACATCTATCCCGACGCCCCGTTCTACGGGTGCCTCGGCTACCGCGGCCGCAGCCCGTACCACGCCCTGCTCGGCAGTCAGGACCCCGAGAGTCAGCGGCCGATGAACCGGTACTTCGGCGTCGAGGACAACACGGTCGGCGACGACTTCCAGGTCGAACGAAAACACAAGGACCTGTTCGAGTGCCCGTCGGATCGCGGCGACGCGTATTTCAAGCTGGCCGGCAAGTACTTCGTCGAGCACGGCACGAGCTACGTGTACGCCAGCGAGATCAAGGAGTTCCCCGTGCCGACGTTCGGCGTCCTGAGCTGCCGGGGGCTGCCGCGGTCACGCATTAAGTTCGCGGCCAAGAAGATCGTGTTCCAGGAGCCGGTGTTCAACCCGTCGTTTGATCTCAATGATGACCGCTCACGCTGGCACCACGAAGGCCGCCACCACGGCAACCTGCTGTTTGCCGACGGGCACGTGGAGTTTCTGTACACGCAGATCTTCGACGTGCAGGCCCACCCCGACGAAAACGAAGTCTACTATTAGCGGACAGGAACCGCGAAGACGCCGAGACCGCCAAGGGTGAGCGGGGGGATGCGGTGGCTCGGGTCGGTAGTGCGCGTTTCGACAACGGCGCGCGGATGAAACAGGGCCACTCTGAAACTCCCTGGATCCTCCGTGTTCTCCGCGCTTTCGGCGTCTCAGCGGTTGCCTTTGAGCGGAGCGCGAAGTGCGCGTGATTCACCTCGCCGCCGGGGCCGCGGGCATGTACTGCGGCAGTTGTCTGCACGACAACCGTCTCGTCGCCACACTGTGCGCCCAGGGCCGCGACGTGCTGCTCGTGCCGCTGTATACGCCGCTGCGCACCGACGAGCAGGACGTGAGCGAGCGGCGGCTCTACTACGGCGGCCTGAACGTCTATCTTCAGCAGGCGGCCGCATTGTTTCGCCATACGCCGCGCTTTCTGGACCGCCTGCTTGATGCCCGCATGCTGCTTCGCGCGCTGGGCCGGTTGGCGGGACGAACCCGGCCGGCGGAGTTGGGGGCGTTGACGGTCTCGGTCCTGGAAGGGGCCGCGGGGGCACAGCGGAAGGAACTGGAGCGATTGATCGCGGGACTGCGGCCGCTGCGGCCGAGCCTGATCCACCTGCCGAATCTGATGTTCGTGGGTGTGGCGGGGGCCTTGAAGTCGGCCTTGAGGGCGCCGATCGTCTGTGCGCTGGCCGGCGAAGACATTTTCCTCGACGACCTGCCGGAACCGCACCGGCGGCGGGCGCTCGATCTGATTCGCGCCGGGGCCGCCGACGTGGACGCATTCGACGCCCCGACGGCCTACTACGCGTGGCACGCCGCCGGGCACTTCGGGCTGCCCATCGAGCGCATCCATCATATTCCGATGGGCATTCGCGTCGAGGATTTCAGCGTGGCCGACCCGCCGCGGGCCCCGTTCACGATCGGTTACCTGGCCCGCGTATGTCCGGCCAAGGGGTTGCTGAACCTGGCGCGGGCGCTGATCAAGCTATACGCGGCGGGCCGCGATGCTCGCGTGCGGGCCGCCGGCTATCTCGGCCCGGCGGACCGGCCGTACCTGGACGGCGTGCGGGAGGAGTTGGCGGCGTTCGGTGTGCCGGCGGAAGCGTTCGAATACGTCGGCGAAGTGACGCGCGCCGAGAAGATTGAGTTCCTGCAAACGCTCCACGTTTTGTCCGTGCCGACGAAGTACGTCGAATCGAAGGGGTTCTATGTTCTGGAGGCCATCGCCGCGGGCGTCCCCGTCGTGCAGCCCGCGCACGGCTCGTTTCCCGAGCTCATCGCGGCGACCGGCGGCGGGCTGCTGTATGACCCGCGCAGCCCGGAGACGCTGGCCGGCACGCTGGCGCGGTTGATGGACGACGAGCCGCGGCGCCGTCGGCTGGCGGAGCAGGGGCGGGCGGCCGTACAGGCGTCGTTCACGGCCGACCGGGCCGCTGACGCGATGTGGCGGCTGTACGAGCAACTCGTCGCGCGGTGAGCCGTCCCCTGGCACAGCCGCCCTCGGCTGGGGGGGCCGGCAATCCGGCGACCGACACCGCTCCCTGACGGTCGCGGCTCGGACCAGTGGCCCCTTGGCGCTGGCCCATTCTTGGCCGCTAATGTGTCGATGCTCCAAGCGGAAGCTCTCTGTAAACGCTATCCGGCGCGCGCCGGCGAACTGACCGTGCTGCGTGACGTGTCGTTGACGCTCAAGCCGGGCGAGTCGGCGGCGATCCTGGGGCCGTCCGGCTCCGGCAAGAGCACGCTGCTCAATTTGCTCGGCACGCTGGACACGCCGACAACAGGCCGCGTGCGGCTCGCCGACTGTGACCCGTTTGCTCTGCCGCCGCGTGAGCTGGCCCGCTTCCGCAATCAACGGATCGGGTTCGTGTTCCAGGACCACCATTTGTTGCCGCAGTGCTCGGTGCTTGAGAACGTGCTGGTGCCGACGCTGGCGGGCACGCCCGACGCGGACGCCGAGCGCCGGGCAGACGATTTGCTTGTCCGCGTCGGGTTGGGCGAGCGGCTTGACCATCGGCCGGCAGAGCTGTCCGGCGGTGAGAAGCAGCGCGTCGCGCTGGCCCGTGCCCTAATCAACCAGCCGCGGTTGGTGCTGGCCGATGAGCCCACCGGGAACCTCGACCGCGCGACCGCCGAGCGCATCGGCGACGTCCTGGCGGCACTGCCGCGTGAGCACGGCGTCATTCTGGTGGTTGTGACGCACAGCGACGCCCTGGCCCGACGGTTCGACCGGCAGTACGAGTTGAACGAGGGCACGCTGCGGCAGCGCTAGTCTAGCGCCTCGTTCAGACGGCGCCGCATCCGAACCGAGCCGCGACCGTGAGGGAACGGTTTTTGCAGGCCCCAGGGCAGTCTGCTCCCTTACGGTCGCGGCTCGGAATCGCGCACTTCTTGCGAGGCCCTGCATGGACCGGCTGACGCTGCTGTGGCGGAACTTGTGGCATCACCGAAGGGCCCACCTCGCGGTGGTGCTGGGCGTGGTCGCCGGCTGTGCCGCGCTGACGGGAGCGCTGCTCGTCGGGGATTCACTTCGTGGCAGCCTGCGGGCCGAAGCCCTCGGCCGGCTCGGCGACATCGACCATGTACTCCGGGCGCCGCATTCCTTCCGCGAAGCGCTGGCGGACGATCTCGTGGCGGCGGCCACAGCCCTGAGACTCCGCGTCGCGCCGGCCATTGCACTCCGCGGCAGTGCGACGCACGCTGACACACGGGCGGTCGCGGCCGGCGTCCGCGTGTGGGGAATCGACGCGCGGTTCAGTGCCGTGGCCGCTCCAAGCTCGTCATTCGGGCCCACCCCGACTGACGGGGAAGTTGTGCTCAACGCGCCGCTGGCCGATGAGCTCCGCACGCGGGTGGGCGACGCCATCCTGCTGCGCGTTGCGCGGCCGGCGGCCATTTCGCCGGAGACGTTGCTCGGCCGGCGCGACGCGCCGCCCGTGATGCTGCGTCTGATGGTGGCCCACGTCGTTCCCGCCGCCGGGCTCGGGGCGCTCAGACTCGACGCGCAGCAGCGTGCGCCGCGAAATGCGTTCGTTTCGCTGGCCACGCTGCAACGGGCGCTGGAACAGCCGGAGCACGTCAACACGTTGCTGGTCGCGGGCGGTGACGGCAGCGTATCGACCGACGACACCCTCGCTGCCGCGCTGGCATCCGCGGCGACGCCGGCCGACCTCGGCCTGCGGCTGCGCGTCGATGCGGCCCTCGGCTATGTCGCCCTGGAGAGTGAAGCGCTGTTGCTTCCGCCGCCAATCGAAGCGGCGGGCCGCCGGGCCGCGGACTCGATCGGCTGCCCCGCCGTCGGCGTCCTCGCGCATCTCGCCAACCGCATCGCGCGGGTCGACTCGCCGGAGCGCGCCGTGCCGTACTCGACCGTCGTCGCGGTCGAGCCAGCCTCCTCGCTGCTGCAAACATGGACCTGGCAAGAAGGTGGTCCGCCGCACTCTGGCGAGATCGTGCTCAACGAGTGGGCGGCCGATGACCTCGGTGCCGACCTCGGTGATGTCGTCGAGCTGACGTACTACGAGCTGGTCGCCGCCGGCCGGTTGGCGACGCGGACGGCCCGCTTTCGTTTGGCCGGAATCGTCGCCCTGCGGGACGGGGCCGCCGACCCCGACCTGGTGCCGCCGTACCCAGGCGTGACCGACACCCAGCGCATCTCGGACTGGGACCCGCCCTTCCCGATCGACATGCGGCGGATTCGTGAGCGCGACGAGGCGTACTGGGACACGTATCGCGCGACACCCAAGGGATTCGTTACTCTGGAGGAGGGTCAGAAGCTGTGGGCACGGGACGCGGTCCGCTTCGGCGGACTGACGAGCCTGCGCGTCTACGCGCCGACCGGCGACTCGCTGGCGACGACCGCGGCGGCCTTCGCGGCGCGGCTGCGGCGTGAGTTGGGTGTCCGCAGCGCGGGATTGGTGTTTGACCCCGTTCGCCGCCGGGCCCTGGAAGCCAGTCAGGGCACGACGGACTTCGCCGGCTTGTTCCTCGGCTTCAGCTTCTTCCTGATCGCGGCGGCGGTGCTGCTGGTGGCGCTGCTGTTTCGCCTCGGTGTGGAACGGCGCGCGGCCGAAATCGGCCTGCTCTTGGCCGCCGGCTTCACGCCGGGCCGCGTGCGGCGGCTGCTCCTGACCGAAGGACTGGCGGTCGCCGCCCTCGGGACCGCGCTGGGGCTGCTCGCGGCGCGCGGGTTCGCGTGGCTGATGCTGGCGGGGCTGCGGTCACGGTGGTCCGAGGCCGTGCAGGCCCCGTTTCTCACCCTGCACACAACGCCGCACAGCTACGCTACTGGCGCCGGGGCGAGTCTCGCCGTGGCCGCGCTGGCGATCGTTGTCGCGTTACGGGGCCTGGTTCGTCGGCCGCCGCGCACGCTGCTAGCCGGACCGCACGCCTTGGCCACGGACTCCGATGCGGCCGGACGGTATCGCGCCCGCATCGCCGGGGGCGTCAGTGTTCTCACCGCGCTGGGTGCCGCCGGTCTGCTGGTGGCGTCGTGGTGGGGCGACGTGCTGCCGCGGACGACCGCGTTCTTCGCTGGCGGAGCGGTCCTGCTCGTGGCCGGCCTGGCCGCGCTGGCAGCCTGGCTGGCGAGTGAGCCGGGGCTCCGCGACACTCGGGTCGGGGTCGGACCGCTGTGGCGCCTGGGGGTGCGCAACGCGCGGCGGCATCGCGGCCGGAGCCTGCTCACCGCCGCCCTGATCGCCCTCGCCGCCTTCGTCATCACCGCGCTGCAAGCGCTGCGGCTCACGCCGCCGGCCGATGTCGCCGACCGACACGGCGGCACGGGCGGCTTCACGCTGCTGGCCGAATCCGATGTGCCGCTGCTGCACGATCTGAACACGGCGGAGGGGCGCGCTGCGCTGAACATGACGCCCGACGACGAGGCCGAGCTGAACGGTGTGGTGAGCTATCCCCTCCGCCGGCGCGACGGCGACGAGACGAGCTGTCGGAACATCTATCGCCCGATGCAGCCGCGCCTGCTGGGGGCCCCGGACGCGCTCATCGACCGCGGCGGCTTCGCGTTCGCGGCGACCCGGGCGGGCAGCGACGACGAGCGACGCAACCCGTGGCTCGGCCTGCGACGAACGCTGCCGGACGGGGCGATTCCGGCGATCGCGGACGAGGCCGCCGCCCGCTGGCAACTGCACCTGGACCTTGGCGACACGCTGGTGGTGCAGAATGAGCGCGGGGCCGATGTGTCGCTCCGACTGGTCGCCTTGCTGAAGGGCAGCGTCCTGCAAGGTGAGCTGGTTGTTCACGAGCGGGACTTCACGCGGCTGTACCCGTCGGTCGGCGGCTACGCCGTCCACCTGATCGAAACGCCGCCGGAGCGGGCCGCACAGGTCGGGGCCGTGCTGGAGCGGAGCCTGAGCGACTACGGGCTGATGGTGACGCCGACGGCCCAACGGCTCACCGACCTCCAGGCGGTTCAGAACACCTACTTGTCCACGTTTCAAGCGCTCGGCGGCCTCGGGTTGCTGCTGGGCGTGCTGGGGCTGACGGCGGTCATGCTGCGAAACGTGAGTGAACGCCGCGGTGAATTGGCCCTGCTGCGCGCGGCCGGGTTTGCGCCGCGCGCCCTCGGCCTCCTCGTACTCGTCGAGAACGCATTCCTGGCGGCCGTGGGCCTCGGCGTCGGCGTGGTCAGTGCGGCAGTCGTCGTGGTGCCGCACATGATTGAGCGCGCGGCCCCGGTCCCGTGGCTGTCCCTGCTGGCCCTGTTCGCCGGCATTCTGCTCGCGGGCGTGGCGACCGGGGTCGTGGCGCTCCTGGCAGCGCTGAGAGAGCCGCTGTTGCCCGCCCTGCGCGCGGAGTAGGTCGGCGCTCGGCCCGAACTCCGGCGCGAACTGTTCGACGGCGGGCGGAGCGGACCGCGCCGGGCTTTCGCGCCCCGCGCCGTTTCGCCGCCGACGGTTTGCGGTAGGATGGGGCGCAGTCGCCGGCCGGGTGCCGGCACAGGACAGCGGGCCCGCATGTCTTCCGACCCTTCCCAGGATGAATGTCGCGCGGCGCGGGACGCGATGGTCGCGGACCAGTTGGAGGCCCGCGGTATTCACCACCCGGCGGTCTTGGACGCGATGCGGCGCATACCGCGCGAGCGCTTCCTTCCCGTGCTCCAGCGGGCCTACGCCTACTCCGACGGCGCCCTGCCGATCGAGTGCGGCCAAACGATCTCGCAGCCCTACATGGTCGCGCGCATGACCGAGCTCATCGACCCGCGGCCGGAGCACACCGTCCTGGAGATCGGCACCGGGTCCGGCTATCAGACCGCGATCCTGGCGTGTCTCGTCCGGCACGTCTGCACGATCGAGTGGCACCTGAAGCTGATGAACCAAGCCGCCCAACGGCTGGAAGAGCTGGGACTGCGGAACGTCACGTATCGCTGCGCGGACGGCTCGGTCGGTTGGCCGCAGCGCGCCCCCTTCGACGCCATTCTCGTCACCGCCGGCGCCCCGGACGTCCCCGCGCCGCTGTGTGATCAGCTCGCCGTCGGCGGTCGGCTGGTCGTGCCCATCGGGCCGACCGGCGATCAGACCCTCGTCCGCGTGCAACGTGACGAGCGCGCCTGTCGCCGCGAGGACATCATGAAATGCCGCTTTGTCAAGCTGCTGGGGCAGGCGGGCTGGCCGGCGTAGTTGCCGCGGCGCACTTCACGCATGGGGGCGGGCTTTTTCCCCGCGAGAGAGCCCCCATGAGAAGATGGAAGGTCTAGCCGTGGCGCGCCTAGGACCTTCCATCATCGTTTGCGGCCCGTCGTCCGGGCCACGCGTGCTTGTCGCGCGATCGCCGCTAGGACGACGACGCGCTCTCATATTGCACGAAACGCGCGGCGGGTTGCAAGAGGATTTCCAAAAAAACTCGCGCAATTGTGCGCCGCGCGCCGCGGTCACCGACATCGGTCACCACGACGCGCCGCCATCGCAAACGGTGGATCCACATCCCGGCGGCGCGGATGTCCGAACCACGCAGGGCGTCGCCGAATCACGCCGACGCACCGGAACCCCCGCGGAAGGAAGCCGATGGTGGGAGTTGAACCCACAACCCCGGCTTTACGAAAGCCGTGCTCTGCCATTGAGCTACATCGGCGCTGCGGGCCGCCGCGGTCACACGCCGATCAGCTTAGGAACCTTGCGGGCCGGAATCAAGGGGCCGCAGGGTCTGCGCTTCCACGGCGGCGGCCAACGTGTCATGGGATCGGGGACAGGTGGCGATGGGATTCGAACCCATGAAAAACGGATTTGCAATCCGCTCCCTTAGTCCACTCGGGCACGCCACCGGAACGCGGCCCTCGCCGGCGCCGCGCCGACGAAGTGACCGCGATTATAAGGCCCCGCGCAGCGTCATCGCAAGTTCGGCTCCCGTCCGCGTTCACGGTCCGACGCGCGCGGCGACATGACGGTGGAGTCGTCGTCCGCCGGGCAAGGCATTGACCCGTGACCCACTCGCCCGATAATGCCCCCGAGCGAGTGTAGAACAAGGCTCTGCCTTGTTCCCGAGAGAGTAGAACAAGGCGCTGCCTTGTTCCTGGCCCCTCACCCCGATTGAGAGCCGTTGGTGCGGTCTGAACGGTGCTTCAACGAGCGGCGTGGCGCCGACCCGTCGGTGTCCCGCGGAGTCGGGCGCGTCCGCGGGGGCGTGGTGGCCGTCCTGGCCGCACTCGCGCTAGCCGCACCCGCCTTGACGCAGCACGATTTCGACGACCACCCGCTGCTGGCCTCGACCATCAGCGACAAGGACGTCGAGTTGCGGGCCCGCTGGATCCGGCAGTGGCGCGACGAACAGGGGACGCTCATTCTGGTCTGTAACGGCGGGTTCCGACTCGAGCTCGGTCCGCGCAAGCTGTCGGCCAACAACGCGGTCATCTGGATCGAGCCCGGTCGGAGCGCAGACACCGGCCGCAAGTTCTATACGCTGACGGTCTACCTCTGCGAAGACGCGGAGGTCCGCGAGGCCGCCGGCACCGTCACGCTCGACACGGTGCTGCTGGTGCGGGGGCTGCGGACGCACGGCCAGATCATCAAGTACCAGGACGCGTACGCGGCGGAGAACCTGGAAAGCTCGCCCCTGTATCAGCAGGCGCTGCGCGATCGGCTGGCCTTCGAGCGTGGCGAGCCGCCCGGGCCGCCGCCCGCGCCGGTCGTGGCCCGACCCTCCGATCTGCGACCGGCAGTGGAACGGCCGCCGCGGGTCATCCGCTATCGCCTGCCGCGGGTTGAGCCGGCCCAAACGTCCGAAGGCGAGCGCGTGTTCGTGGCCACGGGCGGCGTCTATTTCTCGCAGGCGGGCGGTCCGGACGCCGCCATGCTGGAGATTCGCGCCGAGAACGCCGTCGTCTTCCCCGCGCCCGAGGGCGTTGAATCGCTCCTGGAGCCGGAAGCGGCGGCCGGCGAGCAGGAAACCGCTCCGCCGACCTCCGCGCCCGGCGCGCCCGCGGTCAAGCCGCCCGCGTCGCCGCCGCCAAGCGACGAGCGGCCGAGCGGTTCACTATTGGGGCTGGGGATACCGGGCGGACAGGCCCGGCTGCGGGCGGTGTATCTCGAAGGTGACGTCATCCTCTCGCTGGGGAACCGCTTCGTGCGGGCGGACCGGCTGTACTACGATTTCGAGCACGACCGGGCGATGATCCTCGACGCGGTCTTCCGGGCCGACATCCCCGAGCGGCAGATTCCGCTGTACGTGCGGGCGGACGAGATCCGGCAGCTCTCGGCCCGCGAGTTCGCCGCCGACCACGCCGTCGTCACCACCAGCGAGTTCTTCACCCCCAGCTACCACGTCGGCGCGGAACGCGTCTACGTCCGCGACCTGACCAAGCGCGATGTGGAGGGTCGGGCCGCGGGGCCGCTGACCGGCGACTACGAGCTGAAGAACGCGACGCTCAACGTGGCCGGAGCGCCGCTGCTGTGGTGGCCGTACAGCCGCGGCCGCCTCGAAACCAGCGAGACACTCATCCGGCGCGTGCGCACCGCCTACAGCAGTGACCACGGCTTCGAGTTCGAGTCGGCCTGGTACCTGCTGAACCTGCTGGGCATTCAGGCGCCGGAGGGCTACGACGCCACGCTACGGCTGGACTACCTGACCAAGCGCGGGCCGGGAGTCGGCATCGACGCCGACTACGAGCGCGAGGACTACTACGGCCTGCTGCGCAGCTACTATCTCCACGACGACGGCGAGGACAGCCTGGGACCGCTCCGCCGCCGGCTGGAGGACCCCAGCACGTCCGAACGCGGGCGTGTCCTGTGGCGGCACCGGCACTACCTGCCGTATGACTGGGAGGCGACGCTCGAAGCCGCGTACATCTCCGACCCGCACTACATGGAGGAATTCGAGAAGTCCGAGTGGTTCGAGGGCAAGCCGCCCGAGACCTCCGTCTACCTGAAGCGGGCCCGCGGCGTCGAGGCCCTCACCTTCCTCGCTAACTGGCGGCTCCAGGACTTCCTCACCCAGACCGAGCACCTGCCGGAGCTCGCGTACCGGCGGATCGGCGACACGTTCCTCAGCCCAGTCGTGCTCTATCACGAGTCACGCGTCGGCGCGGTCCGCTATCGCACCCGCGACTGGGAACCGCATGACCTGCCGTACCGCCTCTATCAACAGCGCTACACTGGGCGGTCGATCCTCGATGTCCCCGGCTCCAGTGACGTGACCTTCCGCACCGAGGCCCGCCAGGAAACCGAGCTCCCGCTCAAACTCGGCGCCCTTAACGTCGTGCCGTTCGCCTCGATCCGCGGCACCTACTGGGACGGCCAGCCGCGCGACGACGGCGGGCTGGGACGCGGCCTGGGCGTCTACGGCGTCCGCGGCGGCACCAGCTTCAGCCGCGTGTACGACAACATCGAGTCCGAGCTCTTCGACGTCCACCGCCTCCGGCACATCGTGCAGCCCCAGTACGCCGTCTGGTGGGGACACAGCAACGTCCGCAGTGACGAGCTGACGCCGTTCGATTCCGGCATCGAGACCATCGACGGCTGCTACGGCGGCATGGTGGGTGTGCGGCAGACGTGGCAGACGAAGCGCGGGCCGGCGGACGCCCGGCGGACCGTGGACCTGCTGACCCTGAACCTCGAAGCGGGGGCGTTTGGCGACACCGACGGGCGACACGACTTCTCCAACGGCTACGCCAACCCGCTGCGCCCGGAGAACAGCCGCACGCGGAACTACGTCGCCGGCGACTTGATTCACCGCCTCAGCGACACCACCAGCCTGTTGTACGACTTCAACGTGGACATGAACGACTGGCAGTTCGACCGCCACAACGTCGCCCTGGCCGTCGAGCGCAGCCCGCGACTGGCGTACGTCTTCGGCTGGCGCTACGCCGGCGACATCGATATGAGCCTGGTGGGCGGCGGCTGGAACTACAAGCTGACCGAGAAGCACATCACGTCGGTGCGGGCGTGGTACGACATCGACACGGGCGAGTTGGGCGAGGTCGCCGTCGCCTACGTCCGCAAGCTGCCGCGCTGGTACCTGGGGCTGGCGTTCGAGTACGACAATATTGACGACGACTTCACCGTGTCCGTCTCGGTGTGGCCCGAGGGCATCCCCGAATGGACCCTCGGTTCCCGCCGCTTCACCGGCCTGGCCACCTCCACCGGCATCCGGCCGTAGGACCGGGCCGGGCGGCGTTTCGCCGGCCTCGGGTATGGGCGTCACCGGTGTAGCGGCCGGCGCCTCGCCGGCCGGGGGACTGGGTCGCACCGGCGTCCCGCCGGTGTAGCGGCCGGGCGGAACGAACGCGCGGACCAACGGGACCGGGGGTTGCCACCCCCGGCTACAGCCCGCTGCCCCGCTGGGGCGGTCGCGCCCCTCGATCATCAGGCCGGTCGGACCTCAGGTCTCACATGAAATCCGCCGCACGCACGCACCCGTGCGCAGGGCGGAGTTCACGCGAGCACGTCGCCGCCGACGGTCAGGCTGCCGGTCATGTCGGTCCAGATGCCCAGGGCGTTGACCAGGCTGCCGCCG
>JBFMAI010000024.1:0-13980 GCA_040755725.1 Planctomycetota bacterium
CCGGCGCAGGTCAGCAGCCTGAACGAGGTGGAACCGTGTGGGCTGTTGGCGAATGGAGAGGGTGTAAGGTGGGCCGGTCGGCGGGAGCACATCACGCGTCGCGGTGGGGTAGCCATCGGTTGCGGCGACGTAAGCGCTCGGCCAAGGGCAGGGTGCCGGAGCCGCCGAGCTGCGCAGGTAGGCTGCCAGATCTCTACGCGGCGGCTGACCGCCCGGTCGCCGTGTCGCCTACTGGGCCGGCAGCGGTTACGGCCGAGGCGGCCCCGTGCCGAGCGAACAAACGGCGTTTGACGGGGCCGTGGCCCGCAGCTACTCTGTTGCTTGCCGGGGCCGAAACTGGTTCCACCATCATGTCGTCGGCGAGGAGCGTGCCATGAGACATTTTCGTGTCGCATGTCGCCCATACGTCAGCGTGCTGTGCATCTTCCTGCTGCTGAACACCATGACAATCGGAGCACGTGCTCAAGTCCCGGACCGCTACGTGTGGCAGATTGAACGCGTGGAGCAGAGTTCAGCAACGTACATCGTCAACAGCTTCGAGGGTGGGTCGCCCGAGGATCCCTACGGCGACATCGCCTGGGTGAAGATGGACATTCCCGCCCAGTTCTTCCCGCTGGAGCTGTGGGAGGTCCATTCCTGGCACCAGAACGATGCATTCTACGACCACGGTCTGGCGGCCAAGCTGTACCTGTACAAAGGGTCCGACGGACAAGCCAAGTACCTGTTCGAGCACGCGGTCCTGGTACCGGGCAAGAACATCACACGCTTGCGCGTCGAGTGCGTCCAGTGTCGCGCGATCTTCCTTCCCGCGGACGGGCCACATGTTGGCGTTGGATTGATGTACGTCACGGAATGGCAGCACGCGGTCTGGTCTGGCTCAACCCACATCGTGATCGACGATGAGGGTTGCTGGCCGGGATACAATCTCGTTTACGACTACAGCGCGCAGCAGTGGGTGAACCCCTGCACGCTGGGGATGTCGGGCAATTTCGCGATTCGCGTCGTGTTTGAGCCGCTGTGTCCACAGCGACTGGGCGACAATGATGGCGACTTCGACGTCGACGTGCGCGACTACACCATGCTGCAGGCCGAGGCTACTGGGCCAACGGGGGATGTTTTCGGTACCTCAGGCGTTTACGTTGACCTCGACAACGATTACGCCATCGACGTCGACGATTTCGCGATTCTGGCGGAGGACTATACGGCTCCTGACGACAGAGTGGTCTGCCCCGACTTCGAGGGGCGGGAACTGCCGCCGAATGCGGCCCTCCAACTCGTCCGCTGTTCGATGTCGCCGGCGTCTGGTCCGCTTAGGCTTCCGGTTGAATGGCCCGCCGGTGACACTCGGTGGACGTACACGCAGGTGGCGGCGGCGTTGTTTGTCGTAGCGGCGCTCACGCTCACAATTGGCCCGTGTGTACAACTCGGGTGTTGAGCAACAGGTCAGGCCGCATTCGTCGTGGACAGCCGGATGGCGAACGAAACCGAGGCTGGCCGGATACGCGCGGCGATTGACCGCATCGGGCAATTGCCGGGAGATGACGCTCACAACTGCTGGCTGTTGCTGACGCAATTTCCATACTACAACCCAGAGTTGAGGGGCAAGATCAAGGTGAATCGATCCGCCAGTGAGGACGAGATGTCCTTCGCAGCGACCCACAACTCAATCACGGGCGACATTTGCCTCCATCACTCCTATGTGACGGGGGACCGTTGGGACCGCTGGGGTGTTGATGGTCTAGCACTGCTGCTCTTCAGCGAGTGGCCGCACATTGAGCAGCCGTACTGGTCCGAGCGCCAGTGCCAGGAATGGCTTCAGCGGTGGCGACAGGAGGTTGGCGGTGAGAGCGTCGCGCCGGAGATTCATCACGAATGGACCGATGGTGGAGGTCAACCATGAAGCTCTCCCCTGATCTCGAGGAATGTCTCGCGGGCTCCCTCGTGGGTCTTGTGGGTTTGTTGACGTGCTTGGCGGTCAGGCGGAAACTCGGATGGGCGGTGGTGCCGCTTGGCGGCTTGTACGTCATCCTCATCGAGTGCCGCCCATATTGGATGGAGTGCAGCGTGCGGCACTTGCTCAGGGCCTACGGGTGGTTGGATCCTGTCGTGGGGAATCCAGCATGGTACACCACCTGGAGGTTTGTGCCTGTTCTTTTGGTGGCTGTCTTCAGTGCGAGCTTCGCGGCCGCAGTCCGTAAGGGATGCCCGCCAAGCCCAGGCTGTCGATTGTGAACGGGGAGAAAGAGCAGCGGCCGTCTTGCCCGCGGGCATTCCTGCGAGCTACGCAACCGTCGCTGGAATTGATGCGGTGCCATCAGCAGGTCGCCTTCGAGAATGTCACGCCCGGCCGAGTTCGGCCGCGGCTTCAGCAACCTATCAGGCGTCAGCCATGTCTCGGGATCTGGTAATACGGGTATCGGCTCTTACCGGAACTTCTCGCGGCGTTGTTCGGCCTGGGGCCATGGCCCGAACCGGGGCGCCCATCGGCGGGCACCGATGCGCTGCCATCCAAGCTTCGTCGGTGACATGATGGCCCCGGGGGCGTTGCGTTGCTTGCCACCCCTGGGGACTTGGCAAAGGAGAGCGGCATGACACGAATAATCACGATCGGCGCGCTGGCGGTCTCATGCCTGGGCGCCCCGGGAGCCACGGTTGCGGTCTACCTGGAGTCCTCGGCGGCCGGTCAGGTAATTACGCCGGGAACTCAGGTCGAGTGGAGCATCACCTTCGCGGTATCGACGGGCGGCAACGTGGGCCTGGCGCTGCTCGTGGCAGACCTGGTCCAGGATCCGACAAACCCGGAGAAGCTCAACATCCCGCCCGGCAACGCCGCGAGCATCGGTGCCACGATGGACGACTTCAGTCGGCCCCTGGGCGTCAGCAACGCCGGTGAAGGCGGCGCGACCACGGGCTACATCGGCGTGCAACGCGGCGCACCCGGCACGATGAACCTGGTGCAGATCGGCGGTGGGCAGAACACGTTCGGCGGGGCCGGACCCCCGGGACTTGGACAGGATTTCTCGGTCAACGTCGGGGTCGGGCAGGGCCCCACGCCCCAGCTTCTGCTTTCCGGTTCGTTTCCGGCCCCGGCCACGCACGGCCCGCACACGTTCCGGAGGGAATGACAGCCCCATTCGCGGCGCGTAGAATCCCCACGTCAACCGCCGGCCGTCCGCGCCGGGTCCGGTCCAAGGAGATCGTCATGTACACGCTCGTTCTCCTGCGTCACGGCGAGAGCACCTGGAACAAGGAGAACCGCTTCACGGGCTGGACGGACGTGGACCTGTCCGAGCGCGGGGTTGAGGAGGCCCATGCCGCCGGCCGGACCCTCCTACGCGAGGGCTTCACGTTCGACGTGGCATTTACCTCGGTCCTGAAGCGGGCCATCCGCACCCTCTGGATCGCCCTGGACGAGATGGACCTGATGTGGATCCCCGTCTACCGGCACTGGCGCCTCAACGAGCGCCATTACGGCGCCCTCCAAGGTCTCAACAAGGCCGAAATGGCCGCCAAGCACGGAGAGGAGCAGGTGAAGGTCTGGCGGCGCAGCTACGACATCCCGCCGCCGGCGCTGGAACTCAGTGATCCGCGACACCCCCGGCACGACCCGCGCTATGCCCGCCTGGATCCCGCCACGCTGCCGTCTACCGAGAGCCTCAAGCTCACGGTCGAGCGCTTTCTGCCCTACTGGCACGACGCGATCGTGCCCGCCGTGCGATTCGGGCAGCGCGTCCTCATCGTCGCCCACGGCAACAGCCTGCGGGCGCTGGTGAAGTTCCTGGACAACGTCTCGGACGCGGAGATCGTCGGGCTGAACATCCCCACCGGCGTGCCGCTCGTGTACGAACTGAACGAACAGCTCCGGCCGATCCGCCACCGGTACCTGGGCGACGCGGCGGAGATCGAGAAGAAGATGGCCGCGGTCGCGGCGCAGGGCAAAGCGAAGTAGGCACATCCTCCCCTCCACACCGTTGCGTCGCGGCCGACCACGGACCGCCCCGCGCCGCCACGCACGCGGGGGCCTCGCTGGCCGACTCCCGGCTACTGATCGGTCTTCGTCTCTCCGTTCTCCGTCGTCGGATCGGAGATCGAGCCGCCCTGACGCGGCTTCACGGCCCGCCGGATCGACTCGATCACCACGTCTTCCAGCGGTTTGTCGTTGTTGTCCGTTTCCACTTCCGCGATCTTGTCGACGATGTCCATGCCCTGGATGACATGGCCGAACACGCAGTAGCCGTCGGGCGTCACGCCGCCCGGGTCCAGGTCGCTCAACCCGTCGCCGCCCTTGATGTTGTCCTTCAGGTTGATAAACCACTGCGAGGTGGCGGTGTTGGGCTCGTTGCGCCGTGCCATGGCGATGGTGCCGCGGACGTTGGACAGGCCGCTCTTCTTGGCCTCGTTCTTGATCGGATCGCGGGTCTCCTTCTCCTCCATGTCCGGCGTGTACCCGCCGCCCTGAATCACGAAGTCCGGAATCACGCGGTGGATAATCAGCCCGTCATAGAACTTGTCGTCCACGTACTGGAGGAAATTGGCCACGGTGACGGGCGACTTGTCGGGATACAGCTCAATCGTGAAATTGCCCAGCGACGTGGTCACCACCACCTCGGTATCGCTGATCGTCGGGTCCTTGATGGTGACCTGCGCGCGATCGGTCATCGTGCGGTTCAGGTTGTCCGTCACCGCCAGCTCGAACAGCAGCACGTTGGTCCCCCCGGTCTGGTAGCGCGGGCTGGTGAATGTGGCCCGCGCCGTATCCGCGCCGCTGAGCGTCACCGTGGTCCCCGAAAGCTGCCGCCAGCGAAACCGCAGGTTCTTTCCCGTGCTGCTGCCCCCGTCGAGAATCACCTGCGTGGACTCCTTCACGAGCTGGTCCGGCCCCGCGTTGGCCGACGGCGGCGCGGAACCTCCCCCGCCCTGTCCGTAGTCCGGATCGGCCGCCACCCGCACGCTCACACTGGCGCGCCCCACATCCCCCACGGCGTTGGTGACCGTAACCAGAAACTGGAGTGTCTTGGCGGCCGGCAACGACGGAGCGGTGAAACGGGCTTGCGCCCGGTCGGCTCTCGACAGCACCACGCCCGGTCCGCCGGCCTGCATCCAGGCGTAACGCAGCGTGCCGTCGTCGTCGGCAGCCGGGACCGTGGCCGTTAACCTTACGGTCTGACCCACCGTGGCCCGCTCCGGGGCGTCCGCCGTAACCTCGATCGTGCCACGCTCCACCGGGAACACATCATCCGGCGGGACGTCCGAGGACGGACACCCCACCGGCCCCAGGGGGGCCAACGCGACAAATACGGCGATCAGTAGTGTCACGCGAATCACGGCAGCTTCCTCCTCGGGCAGCCTGAGTTGCCGCCCCCGCCTCAGGCCCCGACGCGCGCATTATAACCGACTCCCACGGGCGACGAACCCCCCGTCGCTGCCGGTAGCTATTTATCGGACGCCTGACACTCTTCCAACCACGCCATCTGGATCGCTTCCAGCTTTCCCTCACTGCTGCCCCGCGGGTCGTCGCCGAACATCGGCAAAGCACAGACCCACGCGTGCAGGTCCGTGAATCGTACGCTGAGCGGATCCACCCCGGGGTGGGCGGTGTGCAGTTCGAGGGCAATGTCCTCCGCGTCCTGCCAAGTCAGCTTTCTGGGCATTCTCGTCACTCCCGGGCCGGTTGCTCGCCCACGACGGCCCTCTATAATCCCGCGCTGTGTTCGCGCCGCGCCCCGGCAACGCCAACGACGGGTTCCCGTCCGTCAAGGAGCAGTTTCGTGCCGCATTACATTACTGAGGCGTGCATCGGCGTAAAGGACGCCAGTTGCGTCGACGTCTGCCCGGTCGATTGTATTCATCCCCGCAAGGACGAGCCCGCCTTCGAGCAGGTAGACATGCTGTTCATCGACCCGGAGACGTGCATCGACTGCGGCCTGTGCGTCGACGAGTGCCCGGTGGATGCCATCTTCTCCGAGGACGACCTGCCCGACGAGCTCCAGCGGTTCGCCGAGCGCAACGCCGCCTACTACCGCAAGTAGCGCCCCGTTCACTCCGCCGCACCCGGGGAACCATCCGCCGCCCTCGGTCGGCCCGTTACGGCTCTTCAGACTTGGTGGCCGGTCGCAGCCGCAGGGCAAAGTCCTGCCCGACGGCGTTCTGAAGCAAGGGCAGCCACAGGTTCCACTGGTTCTGGATGCCTGCGGTGTCCAGTTTGCGCAGGAAGTCACTGACGCTCGGGGCCTTCTCGGGTCGCAGCAGCCCGACCAGCAACTCCTCGCCGACCAGCACGATTCGCTCCATCGCGTCCCGCAGTTCGCTCAGACTCGACTGGCCCTGCTGATCGCGCACGGCCGCCAGGTTGCGGCTGCCCTCCCCCGGCAGATACTGCTCCAGGGCCTGCCGCATCAGCCCCGCGGTCACCCCCGCCAGTCGCCGCCGTTCGCCCTCGTCGAGGACGCGCAACAGCGACTGCGCCAAGCGCAGGCCCACGTCGTCGGCGCCGACCGCGGGAATCGGGTCGTTGGCGTACTGCGCCACGCGGGCCTCCAGGATCTCCACGACGGCGGCCACGTTGGCCTTGGCGTCGGGCGACGCGGGCAGTTCGGCATAGTCGAGCGCTTTGTAGATACTGCGCAGCGTGTCCCGCGAGCGTTCCTTCTTGCCCGCCTCCTTCAGCCCGTCGAGCACGCGCTGGTATGTGTCACGTCCGGCCTGCACCACACGCGGGCGCAGCAGCCGCAATCCCACGGCCGCCGCCGCGCGCACCCCCGTCCGTTCGTCCCGCAGCGACTCCAGCAGCAACGGCAGGGCGTCCAACGTGTTCAAGGCGTTGACGACCGTGAGCAGGCGGGTCGCCGGCACCAGCCCCGCCTTGGGCATTGCCGGCCCGATCAGCTCCAAACAGGTCGCCGCGTACACCCGACGGTATCCGTCGCTCCCCTCGCCGGCGGCCCGCAACTCGTCCGTCGCCGCGCGGGCGCCGGAGTCATCGGCGACGATGCGCTGCAAGCGTTCGGCGACGAAAGTGCGCACCTGGGCACGCTCTTCCTCACCCAGGTCCGGCCGCTGACGCAACCCGGCTAGCGGTCCCTCCGGTTGCTGGGCCCGGACCCAGCCACCGAACAACGCCACGTACCCCAGTACAATCCACACGCGAATGGGGGTCATTCCGACACTCTCCAGGCAACCCGCGGAGCGGCACGCGCTCCCGAACGGGCCATTTTAACAACGCCGGCCGGTCCCGGCAGCCGACCGCCGAGATTTTGATTGACGCCCTGTGCGCCGGCGCGTTAGAAGCCACCCGACGGTCCCACTCCCCGCCAGTTGGGAGGGCCTGGAGCGATGGCCTTTCCCGCGGCCCATGCGGGCTGCCCGGCGCGGCCGCGCTGGTGGTTGAGGAACCGCGGTGGTCAGCGAGCGGCGGACGGTGGTCGCCGCCGCGCGTCCAGGAGGCTTCGGCGATGGCCGAGCAGATCGAACGTCCGGAACTGGAGACGGACCTTCGGACGAAGGAGCTGCCGCCGTTCCGGGTCATCCTGCATAACGACGACGTCAACACGTTCGAACACGTGATTGCGACCATTCTGGAGCTGACGCCACTGAAACCGCCCGAAGCGATCGCGCGAACTATCGAAGCCCACGAGACCGGGCTGAGCGTGCTGCTGGTCACCCACCAAGAGCGGGCCGAGCTGTACGTGGACCAGTTCGCCTCAAAGGGGCTAACGGTTACCTGCGAACCGGATGCGTGACGGCGCCGGCGGATCGAAGAACTCCTGGACCCGCTGACCGAACCCACCACGCTAAGGCTGGGCCGCTCGGCCCCGCCGTCCGAACCAACCCACCACGACAGTGGGTCATTCGGCCCCGCCCCGGCGTGGGGGGTCCCGATAAGCGCTGCCGCGCAAGCGCGACACTCGAACCCAAGCGGCGATTCAGGATCATGGTGCGGCAACTGGGAGGGCGAGCCTCCCGGCGACCCGCGGCTCGGCAGACCGGCAGGGTCGCCGCTGGAGACCACTTCGCCCTCCCTGGTCGCGCAACCGCCAATACTGATTTAGAGGGCCGACACCGCCTGCGGGCCAAATCCCGGCGGAAACCCAGCTTGTTTTTGACAGCCCGGCGCGCGGTTGATTAACATAGACGTGTTGGTGGGAACGGACGAGCGGCGGTTCACAGGGAACCTGGGTGGCGAAGGTCAGAAGCGCGATTCACGTTCGCACCGGGCAGCGCGCCGCGGCCGCGGCGATCGACGATTGGCTGAGGCGACACGATGTGGCGGTGACCGACCTGGCCGACGTGTACGAGGCCTGTGTCCACCTGCTGCGGCATTGTGACCAGATCGCCGACCTCGCGTTCCTGGGCGCTGACTGGCTCACCGACGAGGAGTTCGGCCTCGTCGCGCACATCCGCCAGACCTGGCCGCAGACGGTGGTGGTGGTGTACGGCGACGCCCCGGCGTCCGTCCGGGTTGACCTGCTGCCGCTGACCCGCGGCTGCTACGGCCGGGCAGCGTTGGAGGCGTTGCTCGCGAGCTCGCCGGCCCGCGTCGTGGAGGGCCTGCTTCCCGAGCGGGCGCCGGTTGAGGCCAGTCGGACGCTGGTGACCCCGGCGGTCGCGGCGGTCCGGACGCCACGTGCAGCGCCGGCGGCCGGCGCGCCGTCGGTAACCCGCCGCGACCCGCCCGAGTTCGAGCTACCGCGAACGGAGTCGCTGCGCTCGATCCTGACGGCGGAGGAATTGTCGGCCCTCCTCGACCAGCGGGACGAGGGCTGAGGGCGACTGATCAACGGTCGCCACGCGGGTGAAGGAAGCAGTCATGGGTGGCCACGCCCGGATCCTGGTGATCGGGCCGGCGGCGCTGCGAAGCGCCGTGGCCGAGGCGTTGCCGCGCGCCCAGACATCGGGGGCGGAGGCCGCGCTCTCCGGGCTTTGGACCGCAGGGCAGAGCGAGTTTGACGGGGTCATCCTGTCACTCACGCTGGGGCGCGCGGCGCTGCGGGCGCTGCCGCGACTCCGCGAGGTGGCCCCGCAGGCGCGCATCCTGGTGACCTGCCCCCCGGCGCTGGAACCCCTGGCCCGCGAGGCGCTGCGATCGGGGGCGGACGACTACCTGCTGGAACCCCCGACGACGGCGGAGCTGGAGGCGGGCCTGAAGTTCCCTGCCACCCCGCGGTTTGCCGCATCGGAGAACTCGCTGCCGCCGGTGCAGGAAATCGTCGGGTTGAGTGAGGTGTTGCGTCACCTGGAGGAAGGGCCGCGGGCTACGCTCGACCGACTCGCCGCTCTACTGCGGGAAGCCTTCCACACCGAGGGCTCGGCCCTGCGGTTTGACGAACTGGAGGCCGTGAGCGGCACGCTCGAAACCCCCGTGTTGCAGGAGCCCATCCACCGGCAGCAGGAAGTCATCGGGCATGTGGCCCTCGGTCGGCGGCAGACCGGAAGCTACTCCGCCGCCGAGGCCGCGCGCCTGGCCGACTACGCCCACTTGATCGAGAGCGTCATGGCCCAGGCCCGCGAGCGGGGACGATGGCAGGAACTCGCCTGGCGGGACGACCTCAGCGGGCTGCGCAATCGCCGCTTCTTCGACGCCGCACTCGACAAGCTGCTGGACGAGGCCGCGGCTCGGCGGTTCCGCGTCACCGTGCTGCTCTTCGATATCGACGACTTCAAGACGTACAACGACCGATACGGACACGACACGGGCGACGCCCTGCTGCGCGAGGTCGCGGCGTTGCTCACACGCTGCTCCCGCGAGCACGACATCGTGGCCCGCTACGGGGGCGATGAGTTCGCGCTGGTGCTCTGGGACGCTGAGCAACCGCGTGTTCCCGGCTCGCAGCACCCGCGCGAGCCGGCGGCGGTGGCGGAGCGCTTCTGTGCGGTCATGCGCGGCCACGACTTCAGGTGCCTGGGACCGCACGCTCCCGGGCCGGTGACGATCAGCGGCGGCCTGGCGTGCTTCCCCTGGGACGGCAAGACGCGGGCGGAAGTCGTACGGGCGGCGGACGCGGCGCTGCTCGAGGCCAAACGTACAGGCAAGAACCGCATCGTTCTGGCGGAGAAGTCCGCCGACGAAGCCCGTCTCGGCCCGCCCGAACACGATGAGGCGGCGCCTCCACCCACCTCCCCGGCCACATGAGCCGCCCCGGACCGGGCCGCGAACGTGAGGGAGCGGCACCTGCCGCCGGGTGTGTGGCCCGGCGGCGGTGACGGCGCCGCGATCCGAACCCACCACGCCAGTGGTGGGACACTTGCCCCGCACTGGCGTGCGGGGTTCGGATTGGCCCTTCGGGGTGCCCCGCACTGGCGTGCGGGGTTCGGATTGGTCGCCGGGCGCGTGGCCCGGCGGCGGTGACGGATGCTTGAGGAAAGGAGGACTGTGCTCATGCGTGTGTGGCCGACATTCCTGATGGTGGAGTGTTGGTGCTGCTCTTGCTGCCGGCGAGCGCGGTCCGGGCGAGCCCGTACTGGATCGCCTACGAAGGCAACGACTTCCCGGAGAACGAAGGCTGGCTGCGGTGGACGGGCGGTGGCGGCGGTCAACGCTCGATCGAGGACGGCTGGTTCGTCCTCGACACGCGGGCCAGCCTCGGCATCTACGATTACTACGAGAAACGACTCGGCGGCGCGCTCGACCCGGGCCCCGGCGAGACGTTCGTCATGCAGTGGCGTCTGCTCGTTGGTGAGCTGCAAGGCCGCAAGGACCCAGTGGCCGGTGTGTTCTCTGATGAGAAGTGGGCCGTGGGCTTCGAGTACGCATCGGATGCACTCTGGAGCGTATTTGAACCAGGAGTCAATTACCCGTTCGAACCCGGCATCCCTCACACGTACGAGCTTCGTTCCGACGACATGCGAACAGACCGCCTGTATGTGGATGACCTGCTCGCACTTGAGGGTTCGTTCTGGCTGTCCCTGACCAGTCCACGAGTAGGATGGGGTGACGGGATCAAGGGTGCGGCGAGTCTAAGCCAGTGGGATTACGTGCGGTTCGGAGTTGTTCCCGAGCCAGCGACGGTAATTACGGATGTTTGTGGTTTGGTGTGGATATTTCGGCGGGGCAGTAGGCCCGCCCGTGACGAAACGAACTGAGAGATGAGAACAGCAGTTTCGATCGCAGTGGCGCTGGCAATTGTGTCCATGACGTGTGCACAGACTGACAACATCATCTACCAGCACAATGCGAATCTCATAGAGGGCACACACTACGATATCGTGAGTTCTACAACACGATTGAAATATACTATGGCATCCCGGGCGAGGAGTTCCAATTCGAAGCCGTGGTCGAGGACGCCAACCACCAGTACATCGGTCCCGGCGACATCAACAAGATCGAGACCGTGGGCTTCGCTGAAAACGTCGTTGTGACGTTTGTCGGCCACCACGGCCACCCGTACGGCGCGGCCAACATCAAGGAGGTCTACCTCCGGGCCCAGAATTTCACCGGCGTCATTCAGGACCTGAACATCTCCGGCGACCTCGGCGAGCTCGGCGCCATCATCGCCGACGCCGCGGGCAACATCACCGTCGGCGGCAGCCTGGTCAACGCCCTGGGCATCTGGACCGACATGACCGGCAGCCTGACCGTCGGCGGCGACGTGCTCGCGTGAACTCCGCCCTGCGCACGGGTGCGTGCGTGCGGCGGATTTCATGTGGGACGCCACCGTCGCCGGGTGTGTGGCCCGGCGGCGACGAGCATCCAGACCGATCCGCAGCTCAAGGTCTACTGGGAGAAGGTCCACGACGCCCTGGCGCCGTAGCAATGTAGCGCCGAAAACTCCGCGTCCGTAGCGCCGGACCGGAGCTCGCCACAGCGAGTCGCCCGTGGCGACCTGCCCGCCGTGGCGGGAGTCCGGCGGCCGCGACGGCGCGGACATGTATTATTAAGCTCCAAGTCCGGCGGTCGTGTCGCAGCGTGGCACGGCCGCCGCGGGGGGCGGATGCTGCCTGTGGCACCGCCGCCCTCGGCGGTCGTGCCGCTCGCTCTCGCTTGCGGCTCGGACCGGACGGCCGGCACGGAGCTCCTTGACAGCCACGGTCCTGTCAGGGGCGGGCCGACCGCTACGCGACGGTGATCTCTTTCGACAGGTACACGTCCTGGATCGCGTTGAGCAGCCCGACGCCTTCTTTCATCGGCCGCTGGAACGCCTTGCGGCCGGAAATCAGGCCCATGCCGCCGGCACGCTTGTTGATGATTGCGGTCTCGACCGCCTCCGCCAGGTCGGTCGCGCCGCTCGACGCGCCGCCGGAGTTGATCAGCCCGATCTTGCCCATGTAGCAGCCGACGACCTGGTAGCGGGTGAGGTCGATCGGATGGTCGGTCGTGAGCTTCTCGTAGACGAGCTTGTGGGTCTTGCCGAAGTTGAGCGCGGTGTAGCCGCCGTTGCATTCCGGCTGCTTCTGTTTGATAAGGTCAGCGTGCAGCGTGACGCCGAGGTGGTTGGCCTGGCTGGTGAGGTCGGCGGCGAGGTGGTAGTCCTTGCCGTCCTTTTTGAAGGCGTTGTTGCGGAGGTAGCACCACAGCACGGTGAACATGCCGAGCTGGTGGGCGGCCTCGAAGGCGGCGGAGACCTCCTCAATCTGCCGGGCCGACTCCTCGGCCCCGAAGTAGATCGTGGCCCCGACGCCGACCGCGCCCATGTCCCACGCCTGCTCGACCGATGCGAACATGCGCTGGTCGTGTTTGTTCGGGTAGGTCAGCAGCTCGTTGTGGTTGATCTTGACGATGAACGGGATCTTGTGGGCGTACTTGCGGGACACGAGGCCGAGGACGCCGAGTGTGGACGCGACGGCGTTGCAGCCGCCCTCGATCGCCAGCTTGACGATGTTCTCCGGGTCGAAATACGCCGGGTTCGGGGCGAAGGACGCGCCGGCACTATGCTCGATGCCCTGATCGACCGGTAGGATCGACAGGTAGCCCGTGCCCGACAGCCGGCCGTGCTTGTAGAGCCACGCGAGGCGGTTTAGGACCCGGTTGTTGCGGTCCGAGTGCGCGAAGACGCGGTCCACGAAGTCCGGTCCCGGCAGCGTGAGCTGCTCCTTCGGCACCGTCGAGCACTTGTGATCCAGCAGGGCCTTGGCTTTGTCGCCCAAATGCTTGAGTACGCTCTCCATGATCGTTTCCTCCAGCCGCCCGCCGGCTCGGCGGCGGGACGCATTCGTTGAACTGCTGCGGCTCGTCACATGTTATCGGCAGAATACGCCGCCAAACGCGCGTTTATCGGGCAGTGGGGATTGTAGCCGGGGGCCCGAACGGCCGCACGCGGCCGCGCGGGCACGCGGGTGGCCTATGCGGCGTCGATGAGCTTGAGCTTCTCGCCGAACATGCGTTTGAGGGCGGGGATTAACGGCTGGTGCTCCGGGCGACGCAACTCCGGGTCGCCGGCGACCAGGGCGAAGGCGTCCTCCCGGGCCTGCTCCACCAGCGCGAAGTCGTCCACGATGCTGGCCACATTCAGCTCCGGCAGGCCGTGCTGGCGGGTGCCGAAAAGCTGCCCGGGGCCGCGTTGGGCGAGGTCGGCCTCGGCGATCTTGAAGCCGTCGGTCGTGCGGGCCATCACGGCCAGCCGCTCCGCCGCCTTCTCGCCGGAATCGTGCGCGATCAGCACGCACAGGCTGTCCTTGCTCCCGCGGCCCACGCGTCCGCGAAGCTGGTGAAGCTGCGACAGGCCGTACCGGTCGGCGTGCTCGACGATCATGATCGTCGCGTTCGGCACATCCACGCCGACCTCGACCACGGTCGTGGCGACGACCGCGTGCAGCCGCCCGGTGGTGAAATCGGCCACAATGGCGTCCTTCTCGCGTTGCGGCAGCGCGCCGTGTAGCAGCCCAACGTTCAATCCGGCCCACGGACCAGCAGTCAGCCGCCGGTGTACGTCGTTGACGGACGCGATCGCGGCCGCGTCACCGGGTGGGGTGGTGAGGAGGTGGGGAGGTGGGGAGGCGGAGACGTCGGGACGTGGGAACGTGGGCACGTGGGGAGGTGGGGACGTG
>JBFMAI010000025.1:0-19471 GCA_040755725.1 Planctomycetota bacterium
CGCCGCGATCACCGAAAAGTCAAAACCCGAACCCGCTTGCGAACCCGTGGAGAAGTAAACATCATGCATACAACTGGCTGGTTTTAACCTGCCCACCTCTGGCTGGTTTTAACCTGCCCGGTGACAGGTCGGGAATCCGCGGCGGCGATAGTCCGATAATGCCAGAGGGCATCCGGCACCGCCCTTCACGCATGGAGTACGTATCAGGACCCCGCACACCAGTGCGGGGTCAGGCGGTCCGCCGCTTGCGTGGTGGGTTCTGTTAACGGGTCGCTGGGGAGAGGATCACGTGTCGACGTCCGAATGCTCGTGCGTGATTCAGCGCCGCACCCGGGGAGGGCGAGCCTCCCGGCGAGCCGTGGCTCGGCAGGCCGGCAGAGTCGCCGCAGGAGACAGCCTCGCCCTCCCATATCGCACGATCGTGAATACCCGTCTAATCTTCCCGCTTCGCGTCGCCGCGGGCAAAGATGCTGGCCACGTAGTTCAGCACGTCGGTGGCGCTGGTCTCGTTGTAGCCGAAGAACTTGATCAGCCGCTGCTTGACGACGTCGATCTTGGCCTGCGTCTCGTCGTCTACGACGCCGCTGACGACGTTCTTGAGCTTGATCGTATCGCGGCTGTCCTCGAACAGCTTCAGCTCGAGGGCCTTGTACAGCCGAGCGTTGGTGTTGTACTCGAACTTCTTCCCGTCCAGGGCCAGGGCGCCGATGTAGTTCATGATCTCCTGGCGGAAGTCGTCCTTGCGGCTGTCGGGGATGTCGATCTTCTCCTCGATCGAACGCATCAGCCGCTCGTCGGGGGCCTCGTCGCGGCCGGTGTACTTGTTGCGGACCTTCTCGTGCTGCGTGTAGGCCCGCACGTTCTCGATGTAGTTGGCGCACAGCCGCTGGATGGCGTCCTCGTCGGCCGAGATGGCCCGCTGGACCTCGGCCTTGAGCGTGTCCTCGTACTCCTCGCGCACCACGCTGAGCAGCTCCTTGTAGCGCTTCTTGATCTCCTCGTCGGTGATGAGCGAGTGGTGATCGAGCCCGCTCTCGAGCTCGTTCATCACCATGAACGGGTTGATGCACTTGTCGCCCTGGGCCTGCTCGCTGACGAGCGAGTTGGAAATCTTGTCCTGGATGTAGCGCGGGCTGATGCCGATCATGCCCTCGCGCGGGCTCTCCTCGCGCAGCTCCTTGACCGAGTCCTCGGTGAAGCCCGGGATGTTCTTCCCGTCGTACAGCTTGAGCTTCTGGAGCAGCGTCAGGCCGGCCTTCTTCGGCTCGGCCAGCCGCGTCAGCACCGCCCACATCGCCGCCACCTCGATCGTGTGCGGCGCGATGTGGATGCCGCGCACCTTGTCCTTGCCGAAGTCCTTCTCGTAGATCTTGATCTCGTCGGACAGCCGGATGTTGTACGGCACGTCGATCTTGATCGTGCGGTCGCGGAAGGCCTCCATGAGCTCGTTGCTCTGGAGCTTCTTGTACTCGGGCTCGTTGGTGTGCCCGATGATGACCTCGTCGATGTGCGTCTGGGCGAACTTCTTGGGCTTGATCGTGTGCTCCTGCGACGCCCCCAGCAGGTCGTACAGGAACGCCACGTCCAGTTTCAACACTTCGATGAACTCGCACAGCCCGCGGTTGGAGACGTTCAGCTCCCCATCGAAATTGAAAGCCCGCGGGTCGGAGTCCGAGCCGTACTGGGCGATCTTGCGGTAGTTGATGTCGCCGGTCAGCTCGGTCGAGTCCTGGTTCTTCTCGTCCTTGGGCTGGAACGTGCCGATGCCGACGCGGTCCTTCTCCGACAGGATCACCCGGCGGACGATGACGTGGTCGAGCACCTTCCGCCAATCGCCCTCATACTTGATGAGCAGGTCCTCGAAGGTCTTGCGGCAGAACGGGTCCAGGTCGCCCTCGATGCGCAGGTGCCGCCCTTCGGGCAGGTCGGCGTTGAGTTGGGCGAGGATCTCCTTGCGGGCGGCCCGCGGGATGAGCTTCAGCGGCTCCTCGTTCATCGGGCACGGGTGCAGCTCCGTCGGCTCACCCTCCCCGGCCACCTTCCAGGCGAATGCGTACAGCGCCCCCTCGTCCGTCATGGAGTAGTGCTCGAGCCCCTTCTTCAGCAGCCGCACGATCGTGCTCTTGCTCGAGCCGACCGGGCCGTGAAGCAGCAGAATACGCCGGTCGGTGCCGTACCCCTGGGCGGCGGACTTGAAGAACTCCACCAGCCGCATCAGCGACCCGTCGAGGCCGTAGATCGCGTCCGCGCCGCGGTCGATCGGATCGTCAAAGAACTTGTAGTGGACATAATCCTGCTTGAGGTATGTGTATCGCTCGGTCCCGAACGACAGGATCATGTCGTAGACGCGCTGGAAGGCATTCCGCGCCAGCTTGGGGTCGGCCGCCACCATGTCGAGGTACTCGAAGAACGAGCCCTCCCAGTGCTGCTGGCGGAACTTGCCGCTGTCCAAGTGGCGGTCGATGACCGACAGGATGGCTTCACGACTGGGCATCATCAGCCTCCGTGGCCATTACCGGCAGCATGGAGAGCCGGTCCTGGCCGAAAGCAGTCAGATTGGTCCTATTTTATCGGACCGCAGCGATCCTCGCCCGTCTCGGGCGCTCCTGATGCTACGGACCACGACCGGCAACGTCAATCCGCGGCGCCGCCGGCCGGCCTCGTTTGCTTATCGACCACTTACGCAGCACCCGCGCAGCCCATTTCACGGCCCGCCGGCCTGCGCCCGCGGCCCCTCCGCGATCCCCACGCGCCGGCTGCCGCAGCGCGGGCATTTCACCTCCGCCGGTCGGCCGCGTGGCAAGAACTGTTCGCCGCAATCCCGACATTCCCACACGGGCTGACAGGAGTTCTGGCCGCATTTCGGGCATTTCACCGGGAGACCCTGGCCGGGCTTCAGGTGTACGACGCCCCGATACCCACAGTCTGCAACAATGCACTGCACGTAGACCGGCGGAGCCTCGGGGCCGGTCACTTCGGTCGGCTCGCGCAGCGCGAAGTGCAACCAGACGGCCCCGCCGACCAGCGCCAGCCCTGCCAGCGCGATGAGGATTTGTCGGCGGCGTTGGGCGCGGGCGTAGGCGCCGATCGACAGCTCGCCGTCGCGGTACAGGGCGGAGCGATAGTCGCGCAGGTCAATCGATCGTCGTCGTCGGGTGGCCACGAGAGTACCATCCGCGGAGGCGTCAGGCCGGTGGGACCGCACCATTCCGGCGGGGAGCCGCCGACACTAGGATACCACCACTGTGCTACGCTCATAAGGCGAGAAAGGTGGCATGGGGATGCGAATTGGGATCGGCTACGACGTACACCGGCTGGTGCCGGGTCGCCCGCTCAAGCTCGGGGGCGTGACCATCCCGTTTGAGCGCGGGCTCCTGGGGCACAGTGACGCCGACGCCGTTCTGCACGCCCTGTGCGATGCCCTGCTGGGGGCGGCGGGCCAGCCGGACATCGGCGAGCTCTTCCCCGATAACGATCCGCGATGGAAGGACGCCGACAGCCGGCGATTTGTGCAGGAGGCCCTGCAACGGGTCTCGAACGCGGGCTACAGCGTGGCGAACGTGGACCTGATTATTCACGCGCAACAGCCGCGGCTGGGAGCCTACAAGGAGCAGATTCGGGCCGCGGTGGCGCAGCTTGTCGGCGTGGCGCGCGACGCCGTGGGGGTCAAGGCCACCACCAACGAGGGGCTCGACGCGATCGGCCGGGGCGAGGCCATCGCGTGCTGGGCGGCGGTGCTGCTACAGGGGTAGCTCACTCGGCGACAGCCACTTCAGGTCGCCCTGACAATCCGCCGCACGATGCGCCGCAGCGTCCGCCCCCCGTGGCGGACGTGAGATTTCGAGGCGTTTTCGAAGTCCTACGCCGGCCACAGGGGGCCGGTGCTACTTCTCGGGGGGGCCGGCGCTGCTTGTGCGGCGGACTGCTATACTACCGCCCCTATGAGTGACCAGATCAGCGATCGTCGGGCCAAGCTGGCCAAGCTGCGTGAAATGGGGGTTGATCCGTTTGGCGCGCGCTACGAAAGCGTCGCTTCCCATGCGGCGATTCGGGCTGCGGCGGACGGGCTGAAGATCGCCGCGGGGCAGGTGTTTGAGTCGGCCGAGGCGTGCTTTCGGGCCGCCGGCCGGGTGGTCCTGCACCGTGACATCGGCAGCCTCATCTTCCTGACCGTCCGCGACCGCACCGGCGACCTTCAGTACGGCATCAGCAAGAAGATGCTGGCGGAAGGGCTCGAGGGGGCGAGGGGCCCAGGGGCCCAGGGGGGGGAACGGGGAACCGAGAACGGGGAACAGGGAACGGGGAACAGGGAACAGGGAACGGGGAGCATCGGCGTCCCGCCGGTAAGACACGGAACAGGGACCGGGGAACACGCAATGGGGAACAGGGGGGCGGGCGTCGGCGACGCGGGGGCAGCCGTTCCCACGTTCCCACCTTCCCACGTTCCCACCTTCCCACGTTCCCCCGCGCCCCCGCAAACTGCCTGGCCCGTCGCCAAGCTACTGGACCTCGGCGACATCATCGGTGTCGAGGGCCGCCTCGGCCGCACCAAGACCGGCGAGCTGACGTTGTGGTGTACCAGCCTGACGCTGTTGTCGAAGTCGCTCCGCCCGCCGCCGCCGGAGTGGTACGGGCTGAAGGACGTGGAGCTGCGCTACCGTCGGCGGTACGTGGACCTCTACGCCAATCCCGCGTCGCGGGACGTGTTCGTCCGGCGAGCGCGGATCATCGACCACATCCGCCGGGTGCTGCGCGACCGCGGCTTCATCGAGGTCGATACGCCGGTGTTGCAGCCGATCTACGGCGGGGCGGCGGCGCGGCCGTTCGTGACCCACCACAACACACTCGACATGCGGCTGTACCTGCGGATCAGCCCGGAGCTGTACCTGAAGCGCTGCCTGGTCGGCGGACTGGAACGCGTGTACGAGCTGGCCCGCTGCTTCCGCAACGAGGGCATCAGCCCGCGGCACAACCCCGAGTTCACCATGCTCGAGCTGTACCAGGCGTACGGTGACTACCACGACATGATGGACATCTGCGAGGCAATCATCGGCGGGGCCGCCCGCGACGTGATCGGGTCCACGAGAATCGCGTTCGGCGACCGCGAGATCGACTACACGACGCCGTGGCCGCGGCGGAAGTACGCGGACTTGTTCGCGGAGCACGTCGGCGTGCCGCTGACGGACATCGCGGCGGTGCGGGTCCGGGCGCGGGCGTTGAAGATCGAGGAGCAGAAGCTCGATGACGCAGTGGTCGTGAACAAGCTGTTCGAGCACTACGTCGAGCCGCACCTGGTGAACCCGACGTTCGTGGTGGATTACCCGGCACCCCTGTGTCCGCTCACGAAGCGGCACCCCGCCGACCCGAGTCTGGCGCTGCGCTTCGAGCTGTACATCAACGGGATGGAGCTCGGCAACGCCTACAGCGAGCTGAACGACCCGGACGTGCAGCGGGAGAACCTGACCGGGCAGGTCGCGGGCGAGGGCGACGAGACGATGCGGGTGATGGACGAGGACTTCTGCGAGGCCCTGGAATACGGGATGCCGCCAGCGGGCGGCCTGGGCATCGGCATCGACCGGCTGGTCATGCTTCTGACCGGCAGCCCGAGCATCCGCGACGTACTGCTGTTTCCGCTCCAGCGGCCGCAGACCTAGGAGACGACGGTGCCCGGCAGGCGAGCGCGGCAGATGACGTTTCGCGATTTGCTGGTCTCCGGCGGACTCGAGGCGACCGTGCGCGCCGCGAATCCGTGGTGGCAGGGGGAGCGCATTGCTGAACTGCCGCCGGTTCGCCGGTGGGCGTACAGTCCGGTACTCGACGGATTGACGAAGGGCCTTACGTCGGCGGTGGTCCTGCGCGGACCGCGGCAGGTCGGAAAGACCACGCTGCTCAATCAGATCATTCACCAACTCCTTGACGACGGCGTCGAGCCGACGCGGATATTCCGCGTGCAGTTCGATGATCTACCAGACCTCCGCCGGCTGTCGATGCCGATCATCGAGATGTGCGACTGGTTCGCCGAAACCGTTCTCGGGACGTCCTTCCACAAGGCTGCTCGCGCGGGCCGGAAGGCGTTCATCTTCCTGGATGAGGTCCAAAACCTCCGCGACTGGGCTCCGCAGCTCAAGAGCCTGGTCGATCTCAGCCCGGTGAGGGTGCTAGTCACGGGCAGTTCGGCATTGCGCATTGAGGCCGGGCGTGATAGCCTCGCCGGTCGCGTGACGACGATCGAGATGGGGCCGCTGTTGCTCCGCGAGGTGGCGGAAATCCGCTCATTCGGGCGGGTGGCGCCGCTGCTGCCTCACAATGGCCTGGCCCCGCTCCGTGACAAGTTGTTCTGGGCCGATCTACGGGGCCACGGCGAACGGCACCGTGCTGTTCGGGATCGGGCGTTCGAGGCGTTCTCGGCGCGCGGCAGCTACCCGGTAGCTCAGGCGCGGGCGGACTTGCCTTGGGACCGCGTGGCCGATTTCTTGAACGAAACCGTGATCCGTCGTGCAATCCAACACGACCTGCGCATGGGACCGCGGGGGCAGAAGCGCGATGAGAGTCTGTTGGCCGAGGTCTTCCGGCTGGCCTGCCGCTATGCTGGGCAGTTTCCCCGGCAAGCTCTGTATCTGGAGGAGCTCCGGCAGGCCTTGCGCGCCAACATCGGGTGGCAGCGCGTGTTCACGTATCTGCGTTTCCTTGATGGCACGCTGCTGGTGCGGCTCATCGAGCCGCTGGAATTGCGGATGAAGCGTAAGCGCGGCCCATCCAAGCTGTGCTTGTGCGATCATGCGCTGCGGGCCGCCTGGCTCCAGGAGATCGTTCCCCTGGCCCCGGACGCCCTGGAGCAGCACCCCCACCTCAGCGACCTTGCCGGCCGTCTCGCGGAAAGCACGGTAGGTTACTTCTTCCGTTCCATCATCGGCCTGGACGTCGCCCACTTCCCCGAACGCGGGCCGGAGCCGGAGGTCGATTTCGTGCTGACGGTTGGCGAGCAGCGGATTCCCGTGGAGGTCAAGTATCGCCGGCAGATCGACCACCGCGACACCATCGGCCTCAGAGCCTTCGTTGAGAAACCCCATTACGCCGCACCCTTCGGCGTGCTGGTGACCCTGCGTGACGAGCCGGCCACCGACGACCCCCGGATCGTCTCGCTGCCGCTGTCGTCGCTCTTGTTGCTGCGATGAGACTGGAGACGGTCCGCGGACTTCGACCGCTCGGTGCTCCCGTCCCGCCGGCCGCACTTCCGATCCGCCGCTATGGCCCGGCGAGCAGACTCACGAACGGGTTGATGTCGCCGAAGTCCACCACGCCGTCGCCGTTGATGTCGGCGTTCAGGCGATCGCAGTTGGGATACTGCGCCGCGTAGCCGGCCGGGTTCGTCAGCGCCAGCACGAAGGGGTTAATGTCACCGAAGTCCACGTTCCCGTCGCAATTGAGGTCGCCGCGCGGCAGATTAATCCTCGCGATCCACGTCCGCCAGCTATTGCTCAACGCATACTCGTGGTGCGCCCACAGTGTGTTCGTCGCCACCGGGTCGGGGGCGACCGCCGAGTAGTCCCCCCAACGGTTCGAGGTGTACGGACCGCTGTTGACCGCGACGATCACCGGCGGTCGGAACGTGCCGAGCGGATCGGTCGCGTACCGGTAGGCCGTGATCATCGAAATGTACTCGTTCGGCGAGCTGCGGGCCGCCGTCATCACCGCGTCGCCGCGGCGGTTGACGGCAATGGAGCCGAAGAACGTGCGGATGTCGCCGCCGAGGTCGAGTTCGCCGGACTGCACCAGCGTCGGGTCCTGGCCGGACGTCGGCCAGCCGTTCATGGCGATTTCGTACCAGCGGGCCCGCACGCGGGTGTTGTTGACATGGTGGGTGGCCCACAGCGATCCGTTGCGGTAGGCGACGGTCCAGAAGCGGGCGTCGAACGTCTCCGGCCGCACGCTGCTGCCTTTCTGCGGGGGATCTTCGGGAGCGCGATAGGTGGGCACCGTCAGCGAGTACGTCGTGAAGTACGGGGCGCCCAGCGGGTCCCGCAACGCGATCAGCCGCACCGAGGTGTTGCCGGTCGGGTTCTCGCCGTGCTCGATGAAGTACATCGCCGGCGGGTTGTCGTAGGCCACCGGCGGCAGGCCGGCCGACTGGGTCGAAGTGGTCAACTCGACCACGCGTTGGATGGCGGGGGGCTGGCCGGCCAGCAGCGAGGCCTTATCAAACGTGTACACCGGATAGCGGGCCCCGGCGCCGAACGCATCGCCGGAGATATAGACGACATTGGCATCGACGCCGATGTTCGGCGAATCGAACATGTTTCCCGCCTGCGTCGTCGTGTCGAAGCGGTACTTGTACCACGTGCCGTGCGGGTCGGCGTCGTCGGAGACGGCCACGAGAACGTACGATCGCGTCTGGTTGGGCGGAGCGTTTGCCTCGGCGGCCATGGCGAAGAAGCGGCCGCTCAGCTCGTCATACAACACCTCGGGGTCGAAGATGAAATCGGTCGCCCCGACGCTGCCCCAGAAGCCTGACGCACCCTCAATCGGCTGTTGAAACGTCTTGTTCCCCTGCTTGTCGAAGAACGCAATCTGCCCGTTCACGATGCCGATCAGGTGGTTCGGGCCGGCGGCCATGTGCGGGTCGGGCGGCGTCCAGCCCGTGTTCAGGATCGCGTCAAAACCGAACATTGGCCCGTCGGTCGCGATTGTGCGCTCGCCTTCCTCGATCAGCTTCGGGTCAAACGTCGGCGGCTCGTGCGGCACGGGCCCGTCGGCTTGGGCCACCGCGAGGTCCGCGGGCACCATGTCATCGGTCACCCCCTGTACACGCCCGGCCAGGTCGATCGGCCGCGGCGATAGCAGCGTCACGTTGACACTCGACTTGTCGCCCCGGCCCGCGTCGCCGCTCCAAACGCACACAATCTCGCCCCGCGGGCTCAGCAGCAGCCGTTGTGTGCCGGCGGCGACACGCAGCGACTGATCGCCGGCCGTATGGCCCGTGACGCGGAACTCGGCACCCTGGGGCCATCCGTCGGCGGCGAACTGCTGCGCGAACACGCCCGCATCCTCGCCGTCGTCACTGTTCCAAGCGATGACAAAACGGCCGTCCGGCGCGACGGCCACCGCCGCCGCATACTGCGGACCACGCCGCGTCGTATTGACCACGAACGGGACGCCGAGCGGTCGGCCCTGCAGGTCGAGGCGGCGGGCGAGGACGCCGTAATCGTCGCCGTCACTTTGGGGGTCCAACCAGGCGACGATGTAACCGGTCGCCCCCGCCGCGATGACAGGCTCGATGGAGTTGGGCTGGGCCGGGTCGTTGACCTCGATTTCCGCGCCGAGGCGCTGGCCGGCCGCGTCGACGCGCTGCACGCGGACGCCGGCCGGCTTCATGCGCTCGTCAAACACCGCGAAGGCCACCGCGAAGGTCCCGTCCACGGCGGTGGCGACACTGGGCGTCATCTCCGTGCGGTCCTTGATGTCGGCGATGGCGAACTCGTCGCCGCGCGGACTGCCGTCGGGGCCGAAGAGGCGGCCGCGAAGCTGCTGCGGCTGGCCCGGCGTGGTCTGGGAGGTCCAGATGAACAGCGCCCCGCCTTCCGTGGCGCCGGCCACGACCGGCTGTGACTGGTGACCGCGCCATTGCTGGTTGACCGCGATCTCGGAGCCGCCCCGAAAGGCCGGATCGAAGCGGCGGGCGATGATGGCGCCCGCATGCCCGTCCTGGCCGTGCGCTTGCCACGCAATCCAGACGTTGCCGAGCCCGTCGCAGGCGATGGCGGGCTGGGTCTGGTGCGCACGCGCGTACAGCCCGACGGGGACCTCGGTGCCGATCGCGACGCCATCCGCGTCGCAACGCTGGGCATATACGCCGGCGCGGCCGGCCTGCTGGCGGCGACTGGACCACACCGTCACGAGCCGACCGTCGCGGTCCAGGGTGGCCGCCGCCTCATGCTGGGCGCTGGCGGTGAACGTGCTGGCCCGCCATTCGTAGCGGTGCAGATCAGGGACGGCCCCTGATACCGGGTCGGTGGGCGGCGAACCGGCCAGTAGAGCGGGGATGCAGGCCACGATTAGCAGAATCGCCAGACGCTTCATGACAGCCTCCAAGGGTGGCAGCCGCCGACGCTCCCCGGGTGGGAGGCAAACGCCGATTGCCACTGAGTAGAACCCGCATTCATCGGACATGCACGTCCAAAAATGGGCAGCCGCCGGACCGGGAACATGGTTCGGTCCGGCGGCCGCCGCTAGTCATCATCTTCGGCACCGACTGGGTCGGTGCTGTAGCCGCCGGGGCGGCCCGTCGTCATGGGTTCGTCAGCAGTCTGACGAACGGGTTGATGTCACCGAAGTTCACCAAGCCGTCGTCGTTGATGTCGCCCAGCATGATGTTGCAGTTCGGGAACGCGGCGGCGTACCCGGCCGGGTTGGTCAACGCCAGGACGAACGGGTTGATGTCGCCGAAGTCGACGTTGCCGTCGCAGTTCAGGTCGCCTTTGGCGAACGGCGGGTTGCACTGCACGGCCATCACGGACACATCGTCGATATTCCAGCCGCTGTACGTTCGGCTGGAGTTCGTCGTGCCCATCGTCCAGCGGAGGTAGACCGTCGGCTGGTTATTGGCGTAAGCCGAAATGTCATGCTGCTGCAGGCTCCACGCATTCTCGGTCACGGCGGTGGAGGGGTTCGACCAGAGGTTGGTCCAGGTCGTCCCATTCGTGCTGATGCGCACGTACGCGTGATCCGAGGCGCTGCCTTGGACATTCAGCCGGCGCCAGAACCGCAGCGTCGTGCCGACGGCCCCGGTGCAGTCAATCGCCGTGCTCGTCAGGTGGTACTCCGGCATGCTGTTCGTGTAGTCGCCGTTGAGGTTGTACCCGTACACGTTGGTGCCGGTGTAGCCGGAAGTCGGATCGGGATAGCCGTAGGTTGCGCCGCCTTGGCCCGTCGGTTGGCCGAAGGCCCACGTTCCACCGGAGATCGTCCAGCCCGGGTTCGTGTCGAAGTTGTTCTCGTACACGACGTGCCAGCCGTAGCCGGCCAGCGCCGAGTACGTCGTCGTCGGGGCATTGGACGGGTCGGTCATGGTTTGGTTTGTCGTGGTCTTGGCGCTGAAGTAGTACTGGACCTTCGTACCGCAGGTCGCCGCCGGCATCACCGCGTCGTACACGTTCGGCGAGACTTCGGTCATCGGCACGTTCACCCAGCCCGCACCCACGTTGTAGTACAACGTGCCGGTGCTGGGCTGAGGTTCGCCGGCAATCGGGGTCACCTCCACGCGGACCGTCGTCCCGCCCGTGGGGCTGATGAACTCCGGCTTGCCACTGGGGTAGTCGAACCCCAGCAGCGACAGCGCCGGGGCCGGCATGTCGTGCTTGCCGAAACCGGTGGCGATTTCGTAGTAGTGCGGCGTGCCATTGTAAATGTTGCCGTCGTTGTCATCGAGCGTCAGGAAGTGGACCGTGATCGCCGGTGTAATTGTCGTCACCGACCCGTGCAGCAAGATGGACTCCACGGTCAGCCGCCGGATGATCTCGAGGTGGTTGACCGGCTCCGTGATTTTGAGCTCTTTCCAGGTGTCCCAGATGCAGCCCGACAGGAGCTGTCCGCAGGTGTGGATCGCGCTGCCGCAAGTCGAGCAACCGCTGGCGAGATACTTGCAGTTGTTGTCGGCGTTGCGGATCGGAGTATTGCAGTCCTGGAACCCCAGAGCCATGGCCGACCGACCGGTAATCAGCATCGCGAGGCTGTCGCTCATGCCTTCGCCGTACGCGCCCTGGCCGCTGCCACCCTTCTCTATGGTGTTGTGCCCGTACTCGTGATGGACGACGTCACCGAACCCCGTGTTGTTGCACCCGCCGCCCGACCGGTAGAAGTTGATCGTGCTGGCCGAGTAATACGCGTTGCACGTGCTGTTGATGTTGACGGTTACCTTCATCGAGGGCTGGTTCTGGATCGTCGGGTAGTTCGGCTTGGCCCCGAGGATCATGTCCCGCACGGTGTTGGCCTGAAGGTAAGCGTTCACTTCCGCCGTCTGGTGCTCCGCGTTGCTCTGGTTGTGCTGGAAGTTCGCCGGTCCCGGCGGCGTCACGTTGAGCGTGATCGAGGCATTGCCGCCGGTGCCGCTGTTCACGATATAGAACCACTGGCCGGTAAGGGTGGAAGTCACGTCCACCGGCGTTGTGCCCGGGTTCGCCAGCACGAAGTTGCCGTTGATGTCCGTGTACGTCTGGCCCGCCGGTCCCGTCACCCTGAGGTACGGCAACGGCGTCCACACTTCGGTCGCGCAGGCGTCCGCCCGGTAGTCCGGCGTGCAGAGGCCGCTCACGCTGCCGACGATGTCTACGTGGTAGACGAGGCTCTCCTGATACAGGACCGCGCCGGTCGTCGCGTCGCACACGAACAACCAGTTGTCGTACGGATCGCTGCCTTCGCCGCTGTCGGCGGTGAAGGTGAGGGCAACCGCGGGCGCCGCGTCCATGTCATCGACGCCGGCCCAAATCACCAGCTCGGCCGGGCTGAAGTTGATGAGCCCCGGCACTTCGGCCATGGCCGCCGCGTGCGCGGCCCCCTCAGCCATGAAACCGTCGAAGCCGGCCGGGACCACGAAGTCCCCCAACGGGCGCACATCGGATTGCGCCAGCACGAGCGGGAATCCGTCCTCGTTGCGGACCAGCAGCCGCAGCTCGCCGCGGAACACGGGGATGCCGTCGCGGTGCTGGTGGTAGTACACCAGCGTGAACTTGTACGAATCGGTCTCGGGCTGGTACATCGTGGGCAAGGTGTACAGGTCGCGGAATGCCAGGCCCGGCGCCAGCTCGTCCGCGCTGACCCCCAGCACCCTGCTGTAGTCCTGCACGAACACCGCGGCGCTGAGTTCCGGGGTGTCGGCGATGCTGAAAGGCGCCGCATAAATCGTGCTCAGGCGCCCAGCATGTTCGTAGTATTGCACGCCCGGGAAGTCGGCCTGCAACTGGGCCCGCGCCGCCGGCGCGTCGAGGCTGTCCCCCCAGGCCATAGAACCACAAACTAGAACCAGAGTAAGTCCTAACCAGCGCATGAAATGCTCTCCTTCTCTGACCTGCGAAAAGACGAGAAACGCCACTTTCCGTAACTTGAGCATAACGTGACCGCGGCCGGGTTCGCAAGCAAACTCTCGGTTATTCGCGCCGTGCCCGGCCGCGCCGGCCCGACGCCTTGCTGGCGCCGCCGCCGGGCCTGCTGACCCCGGTCGCTGGTGTCCGGCTGGCCGCCAGCCGGGCGTGTCGGCTAGGATGGGGCCGTGAACGAGGATGACGCGGTACCCACCTCCACTGTCTCCTGCGCCCCGTCGTCGCCCCACGCGGGTCCGCCCGCCGATCGGCCGCGTCGGGGCCGTGGCGGTGCTCCTGGTACTCGTGGCGGCGTTGGTCCCGGCGGGACGGTGGCTGTGGACGCGCCAGAGTCTGGGGTGGCAGGTTGAGCGAGGGTTGGAGCTCCTGGCTGGGGCCGATAATCCGTTGCGCGTGCGAGCAGCGCTGGACCAATGGGAGGCCGAGACGCGTACGAATTGGGAGTCCCGCCGTGACGAGCTCGTCGCGCACCTGGTCAACACCCGGCCCCTGGAGGACCAGCGCGTGCGCCGGCTGCTCACCCGCGTGGCCGGAGCGGACTATGGGCCCCGTCGCGACGACTGGCAGCGCTGGTACGACGCGCGCAAGCGCCTGCGCCACGGCCTGCCGCCCGACGTGGCCCGCCGGGAGACCGTGCGCCTCGAGCGGCGGTGGGCCGCGCCGGTCGGACTGACGACTTGGTTCACGACGATTCTCCCCCTGGACGGCCAGGTTTTCGTCGCCTCGCTCGGGGCGGATTTCAACGATCCCCGCGACGAGGCGGACGGGATAGTCCGCGTCGATGGCGGGACCGGCCGCGCCGAGCTGCTGTTCACTCCGCCGGCGGCTCACCGGGGGCCGCGCGACGTTATCGGACTGGCAACGGCCGACGACGGGCTCATCGCCGCCTGCTTCAACGGCTCCGTTTACAGCCTCGACAAACAGGGGCAGGTTCGTTGGCACTCCCACGTCGGCGACCCCGTCGTCGCCCCGCCGCTCACCATCGATCTTAACCGCGACGGCACCGACGACGTGTTGGTCGTCACCCGTGCCGCACGCGTCATCGCGCTCAGCGGCCGCGGCGGCAAGACGGTCTGGGTGACTGGCCTCGGTAAGCCGACCGCCGGTACCGACCTGCTCGGTGCGACGCTGGCGCTGGGCCAGGTGCCGGGCGGCGCCGACCACGAGCTGATCGTCACGCTGCCTACCGGCCAAGTTGAGGTGCTGGGGCTGCGCGACGGCCGCTCGCGCGGGCGACACGAGCTCGCCGCCGGAACGGTCGCCGGAGTGATCGGCCTCGCGCGGTTGGCCGACAGCAACGGTCCGGCAGCCTGCATTGCCGACCGGGCCGCGGCGGTGTGGTCGCTCGTCGGGTCGGCTGGTCGGACCGAGGCCGTGCGCTGGGACGTGCTGTCCGTCCGCCGGGACGAGACGCTGGTGGCCGGCCTGAGAACGCTGCGTGGCGGGCGCGGTGGCCGTGGCGGAACGGAGGCGGCGGGGCTACTGCTGGCGTGCCCCACCGGGCCGTACACGGAGGGGTACGCCGCCGTCTGTGCGCTGGCCACGGGGGGCCTCCAATGGCGGTTTCCGCTGGAAGGTGCCGTCTGGGCCACGCCGGCGGTCGCCGACCTGAACGGTGACGGCGCGCCGGAGATTGTCGTGGCAGGGGTGACCGCGCCGCGGGAGGGACCCGCGGGCGGCGTGGTCGTGGTGCTCTCCAGCGCCGGGCACTGTCTCAATCAGGTGTTGCTGGACACGCCGGTCGAGTGCTCGCCGGTCGTCGCGGATGTGGATGGAGACCGCCTTCTGGAGATTCTCGTCGCGGACCAGGCCGGTCGGCTGCATTGCTTCGCCACGGCCGGCTACGGGCCGGTCGAATGGGGCACGTTCGGCGGCGACAGCCGCAACACGCGCAATGCGACCAACGCCTATGCGTTTGGGCAGATGCCCGCCGGCTACCAGTGGACCTGGAAACCGTGATCCCCGTACCCGAGCGCCCGCCCCTTCGGCGTGAAACCTGACAAGGCAGCGCGGTGCGCGGCGCTCGTCGATCGACCCCGAGCCGTAACGCGAAGCCGACGGGGCCGCTCAACCTTGTCTGGCGGCCGCGCCGCCCGCGGGGGCCCGTTGCGTCCCAGCCGAGGCCTCCGGCAAGCCGGTCTTGGCGGTGGCGGGAGTCGGCAGCATGGCGAGCTGCCGTTCACTGGGGGCCATCAGGATTTCATCGCCCGCCGACACGCCCTGGGTGATCTCGACCATGGTCGGCGTGAGCCGGCCGAGTTTCACTTCGACCGGGGCCGTGGACAGCGCACCGCGAACAAACACGAAGTGCTGCGCACCCCGCGAGAAGACGCACTGCACCGGAACGGCCAGCACGTCCTTCGCCTCCTCGATCAGGATTTCGATGTGCGCGGTGTCGCCCGGAGAGACGGCGGCGTCCGTCTCATCCAGCAGGATTTCCGCCGCGTGCTCCTTCAGGTTCGGATTCAGCCAGCCGCGCTCCGAGTCGGCGAACTGGGCGATCTTGGTGAGCTTCCCGACGAACGTCCGCCCCGGGACCGCCGGCACCTTGACGATGCAGGTCATCCCCTCGCGCACCTTGTGCCGGTCGGCCTCGTGAATGCGCGTACTGACCATCATCTGCGAAGTATCCGGCAGCGTGATCAGGACCTGGCCGGGGTAGACCTGCTCGCCGGCGGCGATGCGGTTGCTGCTCCAGTAGCGGCGTTCCCCGGACTCGCCGTAGCGGACCACCCCGTCGGACGGGGCGACGAGTTCGCACTTGGCAAGTTGTTCCTTGAGCCGCTCGAACCGTTTCTTGCGGAGGTCCAGCGACTGGCGCTGGTCGTTGGCCTTCACGCGAGCCTGCTGCTCGCGGGAGGCGGCCCGCTGCTTCTCGCGTTCCAGTTCCTCCTCGGCCTGCTCGACGGTGGAAACCTTCTGCATCTTGTTCTTTTTCAGTTCGTACTCATTAAGGATACGCAACTCCAGCTCGTTCCGCGCCAGCGTCATTTCGAGCCGCTCGAGCTCGTCCTCCAGTTCCTCGATCTTCGACGCGGTGACGAAGCCCTTCTCCCGTAGCGGCCGGCTCTTCTCCAACTCGTCGCGCTTCCGCTTGATGTCCAGCTTCGTCTTCTTGATGTCGATGTCGATCGAGGCCACCGACTTCTCGTAATCCCCCTCCAGGTAGCGCTTCAGCTCTAGCCGGGCCACCTCCAGGTCGATTTCCGCGCGGCGGATGCGGCTGGCGTTCTCACTCTGCGTAATGGCCAACTGCTGCTCTGCTTCCTCCAAGGCCGCCGTCGCCCGCTGGAGCTCCAACTGCTCCATCTCGACCCGGTCCTTCATGTCGTCGGACGCCAGGCGGACCAGCACGTCACCCTTCTTGACCGCGGTGCTCTCGGGCACCACCCATTCGATCGTGACCCGCTGCCCCTCCACCTCGTTCTTCAACTCCACTGAATTGACCGGCTTGAGCTCCCCGTCCTCCTTGAGCGTGATATTCAGCGTGAGCGGTTGCACCTCATAGGTCCCCTCCGTCTCCACCGGCCCGGTGAATAGGTTCTTGAGGAAGCCCCACGGCAGTATAGCCCCCACCACCCCGACCGGCAGCCCCACCCCCACCGTCAGGACCGCGAGCCGACGCAACCGACGGCCCCACGCTCCGCCGCGCCGCCTGACTCGTGACCGATCCGTCGTTGGGGCCGAGAGGCCGACAAGCGAGTCGCTCATGCTGCCACTCCCTTCGCACCGCATCCCGGGCCGCGCCATCGACCCGGCTCACTTCGTCCCCCGCGCTTCCACCTCCGCCCCCGCCCCCGGCCGCACCCATTCTATCGGATTCCCAGCCCCCTGTCCGCCCCGCAGCAATGCGTCACGAAATCCGACCGGCGGCGCCACGTCGGGCGCTGAGCTACCCAACTGTGGACTTGCCATCCGGCACGTGCTCTTCCACGTTCGGGGGAACCAAGATGCCCCCGCCGCGGTCCAACGGGTGACTGGAGGCACTTGTGGCGACCACGAAGACCGACGAGCGCCTTCTGACAGGACTTGTCGGCGGCCGGCGGAAATACTCGAACTGCCGCCGGAGAAGGGCCCGCGGAGGCACGGTTCGCCGGGGCGGCACTTGGCACTGGCCAGCCCCAGGTAGTCCGTGCGGTTGGTCGGGTTGTTGCCGACGTAGGCGTACACGTTGGCACCGCCGAGTCCGCTGAACGTCCGCCTTCGGCGAGATTCGCTGTGGCGAACGAGATTCGCCGTGGCGAAGTCGCCGATGGGGTCGCGGTTGAGCCACCGGCCCAGGGTCGCACTATAGTACCGCCGCCCGAAATCGCTCAACTCCGCCTGCGGCGAGATTCGCTGCGGCGAACCCGTCTCCGGATCGAACCGCTTCGTGCTCCAGCGGAACGGGTTCGCGGCGGCGTAGAAGCCCGGATCGTCCTGCGCATCGAACTTCCCGGCGGCGTTCGTGTCCGGCCCGACGATCCGCCCGTACGGGTCGCACTCGTACCGGGCCACGAGCCGGTCCGCCACACCTCTCCCCCGCGGGGAGAGGGCGGGGTGAGGGGCCGGTGCACGTGCGGCCGGAGGCACCTCCGTTCGCCACGGGACCGTCATTGCCCACCTCAAGTGCCACGCCGCGCGTCGGCGGCGACCCTCCCCCAACCCCTCCCTGGAAGGGGGGGAGTCTTGGGCCACGAGCCGGCAGGCGTGCCACGCGTTGCCATCGGTCGCTGGTCCGCGCCTCGTCCCTGCATCGGTTGCGGCGCTGCCGTTCCACACTCTGGACAGCGGCCGGACACGTTTCCGTGAAGATCATATCCGCAAGTCGCACAGAGATTCCGCCGGCGGCGCCGGCAATACCGAAGCCACGCGGGCACGCGCAGTACCAGGAGCCCCGCGGCGCCCCATGTGGCAGTGTTGCCCACAAGCCCCGGCCAATGCATCCGGTACTCGAGAATCAACGGCAAATCGGGGCCCGCACGGCCATCGAGCCCTTCACGAGGCCGGCACGCCTGACGGCCCCGCCACCAGTAACGAACGACTGGCCGCGGAATGCCCAGTGCGCGCTCCTCGTAGTTGGCGAAGGAATACTCCCGCTGATCCCGTTCAGCCGCCAGCAAGGCGTCCCAGACGGGGCCGTCCAAGCAGTCGCTGGCGGGTTGAAAGTCCATCAATTCCACGAGGGTGCCATCGACCGCCCGATACCGGATGTATACTCGCCCCTGCGGCAATCCGCCGTAGTAGTCCATCGCACGCACGTGGGAGACGACCCCGTGGATGGTCCCCACGGCCACCGTCAAGGCTCCCCCCAAGATCAGGCCAAGAGCGACGGTAGCCCTACACGTCATCGCCCCTCTCCAGGCAGGAACCATCTCCCAACTGGCACGCAGTCTGAACCGCAGGGCGTGGTAGGTACTCGATCGGTCGCCGAAGCCAGAGACAAGCCATCTCTCCGTCGCCCCATACACCGGAACTGCGCCACGCCGTGCTAGCGGGCGCTTGGCTACGCCGTTTCGGCATCACGCAGGCAGGTGCATAGGCGAGGTTACGAACCCCGGCTCTACCACACGCTTCTCATGACAGCCTGCTTCTGTTTCTTCTCGATAGCTTTGACGGTGTCTTCATAATTGGAGTCACAATCGTCAAAGCCATCGAATTTCGGAGCCTTACATTGCTTCTTGCAGCTTTCTTTCAGGGTCTCCATCACGCTCAACAACTGCGCGTAGCAATTCGTGTCTCGACCACACTTACTCGCACCCTTGGCCAGGCAAGTGAAGTGCACCGTCCAGGCCATGCACTCGCGATCACCAGGTGGTGGCTTGCCTCCACCTCGGCACTCGCCGCTCAGGTCCTTTTGGAGAACATGAAGATTCTCGTGCGCCTGCACGCATTCTTCGAGGATGTTCTGCGCGGTGTTGTTCGATACAGCGTTTGGCATCCGCGCTGCAGGAAACACACAGGTGCATGGTTTCCCGCCCTCACATAATGTGATTCCTGCCGTGGCGCCGCCGTCCTCCGCGTGCCGGAGAAGGGAGTCTTGAAACGCAATCGCGCACACCAAATCGGAACATGTTCTTGGTCCTCCAAACGGTGACGGAGGCGGTGTGAGCGGCGGCGCAGGTGGACGCCCCTCTCCGTGGCTAGGTTTCTTCGGACACGGCTTCTTGTCGTTCTCCTCCTGCGACGGGGGGTCGGACGACGACGAGCCTTCGTCGTCGCACGGCTCGCCCGGCGGGCAGGGGATCCACATCATCCCCAGATAGTCCGTGCGGTTGGTCGGGTTGTTGCCGACGTAGGCGTACACGTTGGCTCCGCCGAGTCCGCCGAAGGTCCGCCTTCGGCGAGATTCGCTGTGGCGAACGAGATTCGCCGTGGCGAAGTCGCCGATGGGGTCGCGG
>JBFMAI010000026.1:0-8265 GCA_040755725.1 Planctomycetota bacterium
CAGCCTGCTCGAAGGGATCAACAACAAGATCAAAGTCATCAAACGCATGGCTTACGGCTTCCGCGACGACGCGTACTTCTTCCTCAAAATCCGCGCGGCGTTCCCCGGAATTCGGAGATGAACCAAATTTTTTGCCGCGGTGGCCGACGCGGCCCTGATGGATGGACACATCGAGGGACGCCGTGAGCAGGTTGTGGTGAGCCGGCCGCGGTGGCCGACGCGGCCCTGATGGATGGACACAGGCGTAGTGTTGCGTCACCGGCGGACCACACCCAGCGCCGCGGTGGCCGACGCGGCCCTGATGGATGGACACCTCTTGGCGGCGGCCGCAATGCGGGACCCCGCATTGCCGCGGTGGCCGACGCGGCCCTGATGGATGGACACCGCTGTCACGCCGGGCACACAGGACACGTGATCCGCCGCGGTGGCCGACGCGGCCCTGATGGATGGACACATCCGCCCCGGCCAGGGTGCTCACTTCCGACGCGGCCCTGATGGATGGACACGCCGCTCCCAGCAGCGCCCCGGCGATGGCCCCGCGCCGCGGTGGCCGACGCGGCCCTGATGGATGGACACCACCGTGATATGCGGATCCGCATGGTCGAACACGCGCCGCGGTGGCCGACGCGGCCCTGATGGATGGACACCGCAGTATGGGGGTCCTTGTCGCCGCGCCGCGGCAGCCGCGGTGGCCGACGCGGCCCTGATGGATGGACACGTCATCGACCCGCCTTGGCCAATGCGGAAGATCGAGCCGCGGTGGCCGACGCGGCCCTGATGGATGGACACACTGTCGGCGGACATCTGGTACACTTGCATTAGAGCGCCGCGGTGGCCGACGCGGCCCTGATGGATGGACACGCGTCCTAGCGTGCGAGCGTTCATCCGCGCTCGCACGCCGCGGTGGCCGACGCGGCCCTGATGGATGGACACGGGGGGCGTGACCGTCTCCACGTAGAAGACGCGTCGCCGCGGTGGCCGACGCGGCCCTGATGGATGGACACCAGGTGGCAGGCCTCGGTGGGCATCGGCATCGAGCGCCGCGGTGGCCGACGCGGCCCTGATGGATGGACACGACCACCCGCAGCGTCCGGTACCGGCGGTATAGACGCCGCGGTGGCCGACGCGGCCCTGATGGATGGACACGACTTCCGCTTCATCGCTTTGCTCCTGGGCGTCCTCGCCGCGGTGGCCGACGCGGCCCTGATGGATGGACACGATGTGTGGTGGTACGAGTTCGGAAGTGAACCTGTGCCGCGGTGGCCGACGCGGCCCTGATGGATGGACACCATCTTGACGGCCGTCCGTATGGACGGCGGACGGCTAGCCGCGGTGGCCGACGCGGCCCTGATGGATGGACACCCTGCGTGCCTTGTACGAGGCCGTCTGGGAACACCGCCGCGGTGGCCGACGCGGCCCTGATGGATGGACACCGGCAGGGAACTCCGCCAGCACCTGCCCGCGCAGCCGCGGTGGCCGACGCGGCCCTGATGGATGGACACTCTGTAACAGATCGAACTGCGACTGCTCGGGGCGCCGCGGTGGCCGACGCGGCCCTGATGGATGGACACAACGTGCCGGCTACAGTCAGGCGCAGCCCTTCGGCGCCGCGGTGGCCGACGCGGCCCTGATGGATGGACACCGTCCACGCAGGCCCGGCCAATGGCCCCGTCAGCCGCCGCGGTGGCCGACGCGGCCCTGATGGATGGACACTGCCCGACCCCGAGAACGGGTCCATGACGACACCGCCGCGGTGGCCGACGCGGCCCTGATGGATGGACACCGTCTCGCCCTTCATCTTCACGCCGCCGCGGGGTGCCGCGGTGGCCGACGCGGCCCTGATGGATGGACACTGAGCAAAAACCCACGGGTTGCCATCGCCGCGATGCCGCGGTGGCCGACGCGGCCCTGATGGATGGACACGGACGCGCTGCCGGAGCGCGTCCGCGACGACCTAATGCCGCGGTGGCCGACGCGGCCACTCTGGCCCGCAGTTCCTGCCCCAGGAGGGAACTTACGGCCGGCCCCGCTGTGTCCTGCATGGCACCCGCCGCGCAGCGGTCAGAAACCGTCAGCACGGCTGCTTGAATAACTTCGCGCGGGACGAGGCGATCGACGGCCACGGGCACGCCGGCGGCGATCTGGCCGCCGGTCAGGACACGAGCGAACAACCCGGCGCGCGGCATGATGCAATCTCCCGCCTGGTGGAAGATCGCGCAGCGCTGGTGGCACACCTTGCCGATCTGCGTGATTTCAAGGTCGGCGGGGCCGATCCGCAGGCGTGTGCCGATGCCCAACTTGTCCGAGGCGACGCCGGCGACGACGAGGTTTTCGCCGAAGGCCCCGGGTTGCAGGCTCAGACCGCGGGCGCGCATGGTTTCGATGTCCGCGTCGGATAGCAGGCTGACTTGGCGGTGGCCGGGGCCGGCGTGCGCGTCGCCTTCGAGGCCGTGGTCTTCTCGCAAGATCGCCCTCGGCACGGGGGACTTCCCTGTGCCCTTGCGGTCGGAAACGCAAACATGCAGGACTTCTCCGGCTAGCATCAGTGGGCCTCCTCCGACACTGGGCTTTCGGGCGCTTGGTACGTCCCGGAGCGTCCGCCTGACTTGCTGAGCAGCCGCACCTGCTGCAACACCATCGTGCGCGAGAGGGCTTTGAGCATGTCGTACAGCGTGAGGCCCGCGACGGCCGCGGCGGTGAGAGCTTCCATCTCGACGCCCGTCGTGGCGCGTGTGGCCGCGGTCGCGACGACGCGAATCCGATCCGGGGAGCTTTCGAATTCGACCGCGACATGATCGAGAGGCAATGCGTGACACAGCGGGATGAGGTCCGCGGTACGTTTGGCAGCCATGATTCCGGCCAGCCGGGCGGTCTCAAAGACGCTGCCCTTCGGTGTCCGGCCGCTGGCGACCGCGGTCATCACCTCGGGGCCAGTGACCAGAACGGCCTCCGCGACCGCCCGGCGGGGCGTCACCGACTTGTCACCAACATCAACCATGCGAGCGCGGCCGGCGTCGTCCAAGTGTGTCAGGTCAGCCATGTTTGCTCCTTCACACGGCACGACTTGCGGTCAATCCAGGCGATAGAAAGGCACCCGGTCTCCCGGAGACAATTGCATCCCGGTGCCGAGTTGCGCGAGGATCGACGCACGGGCGACGGCCACCACGTCGTGCGATCCTCTCCAGGTCAGAATGTGCACCGCGGCCAGGGGAAGCCCCGGCTGGAGCTGCGCCGGTGCAAGGATCGTTCGCGTGCCGTCGTTAATTGCCGGTTGCGCCAGCGTCCCTGTTTCCGGCTGCTCGTTAAGCGCCCCCGGGACGCCGGAAAGTACTTGGCCGAGTTGGCGGCCGAACAGCCGCCAGCCGACTAAGGCGGAGACTGGGTTTCCCGGGAGACCCAGGACCCACGCGGGGCCACGACGCGCCGCGAGAATCGGCTTACCCGGCTTTATGCTGACGCGATGGAAAAGGAGCTGCGCCCCTGCGCGTTCCAGCGCTTGCGGCACGAGGTCATAGTCGCCGACGGAAACCCCACCCGATGTCAGCACGAGGTCGGCGGTGCTCAAGGCATGTTCGAGCGCGGCGCGCAGGGCGTCTGGTTCGTCGGGCGCGTGCGACACCAGCGTTACCGGGAAACGGGCCCGCTGGGCCAGAGCGGCCAGCATGGCCCCGTTTGAATCGCGGATTTGGCCGGGCGCGGGCCGCTTATCAATAGGCACGAGCTCGGAACCCGTGGACAACACGGCCACCCGCGCGCGAGGCACGACCTGTATCTGGCTGGCTCCCGCCGCGGCGAGCAAGGCGACGAGCTGAGGCGTGACTTCATCTCCCGGGCTGGCCAGCAAGGCCCCGACGCGACAGAGTTCGCCTTGGCGGCGGACAAAGGCGCCCGGTTCAACCGGCGCCAGCTCGACGGTACCATCAGAGCGGCGTGCCGCCTGCTCCTGGGGAATGACGGCATCGGCTCCCACTGGAATCGTGGCGCCGGTGAAGATGCGCGCCGCCGTCCCTGGAGGAAGCAGCGCGGGCGGCTGTCCAGCGCGGACCTCGGCCACCACCGGCAGACGACAGCCCGCGGCGACCTCCGTGGTCCGCACCGCGTAGCCGTCCATGACCGAGACGTCGGCCGGCGGCAAGTCAATGTCGGCACAAGGAGCCTCCACGAGCCGGCAGCCGACCGCGTTCTCCAGGGACACGGTGACGGCGGGCAGCGGTCGCGCTTCGGCGGACAGCAGTTCACGGGCGGCAGCGAGAGTCAGCATGGCGTTCACCGGTGTACGCTTACGGCGCGCGGTTGCAGGATGCTCATGCGGATTCCGTTCGCATGGCGGTCTGTAAAGCCGGCAGCCGCGTGGCCAAATAGTACAGCAACGTGCCGACGACGAAGCCGACGACGAAGCCGTGCGGGATGCTCACGGCCGCAATCGCGACCGGCAGCGCGATCGTCAAGTCGCGTGGCGACCGGACGACGTCGCCCACCAAGCGCATGAGCACCAGTCCCTCGAACACCAGCACCACCCCCAGAATCGGCAGTGGAAACACTTCCACCACTTGGGCCGCGACGTCCCCCAGCAGAAGCCCCAGCACCACGAACGCCGCGCCGTAGATCACAACGGAGCCCCCGGTTCGCGCGCCGAAGGCATAATGCCCGGCCAGCCCGCCGCAGCCGTGACAGACCGGCACACCACCGAGCAGCGGCGCGATGAGGTTGATGAGGCCGTAGGTGATTCCTAGCTGGCGAATCTGGATGTGTCGGTGCGGAAACAGGTCGGCGACCGTCTGCCGCGTTGCGATCAAGGAGTTGGACAGCGAGAGCGGCAACTGCGGCAAGGCCAACACCGCGGCTCCCGTCAGGATGTCGCTCCAACCCGGCAGGTGGATCTGCGGTAGGCGCAGCCCCGCCCCCGTCATGATGGCGGACCCGTCCACGCGCCAAACGAGCGCGTAGATCACACCCAGTGTGATGAGCACCAGTCCGGCCGGCGCGCGGCGGTTGCCCCATAGGACCAGCATGACAACGAAGCCGGCCGCGGCCAACCCCCAACCGGCGGCACCGTGAGCGGGAACGTATTGCCGTAGCGCCAGGGTTGCCAGCGACAGGCCCAGTCCCAGTTGCACACCGCGCACGACGCAGTGCGGGATTATCCGTGCCAGCCGTTCCAGCGCGCCGGTGAGACTAAGCAGCAGAACGGTGACGCCGACAGCAAGCCCCGCGCCGTAGAGCGTTTCGCCGGGAATGCCCTGCGCGATGACTAGGACCGCCATCACCTTCAGCGGCTGCACCGGCATCGGCAGGCCGTACAGCACACCGGTCAGGATTTGCAGCAGGCCGAAGACGGCAAACACGCTGGCCGCATCCAGCCCGGCGGCCGCGATCATGCCCACCAACAACGGCAAATCGGTGCCGATGTCGCCGAAGCTTCCGGCCAACTCGTGTCGATCAAATCGGACGCGATCACGATTCACGTTCGCTGCGGTCCTGTGCTGGAGAGGGGTGGCGTGCGGCGGGGTCCCTTTGCGGAGCGGTCACGGTGATTCGCTGGCCGGGCCAGACACGCCCCGGGTTCACCACTCGGGCGAAGAAGCCACAACGGCCAACGACCACATGCTGGAGATCCGGATGGATGGCGTCTAGAACGTAACAGGGCTTGCGCAGCTCGGACAGTTCGAGGACGGGGCCGTTCTCGAAGACCAGCATCTGCCCGGGGGCCATCTGTTGAACGTTCAGCCCGCGCACGGTTAGGTTCTCGCCGATGGTTCCGGGCTGCACCGGGTAGCCTTCGGCGCGAAGCTGGTCGAGCAGTTCGATATCCTGGATGCAGACCGCCCGGTGCGGCCGGCGGTGCTTCTCGTGGTTGTGGCCGTCGCCGACCAACCCGTCCGCTTGCACCTCAGCGACGGAGACGGTTTGCTTGGGCACGCCGCCGGGCGAGATGCAGACAGCTACGACTACCGCCGCTTCCCGCAGATGTCGAGGGTCAATCGAACTCATGCTCGTGTTCCTTCGTCGGTCCGCAACGACTAGCCCCCCAGCGAGCGCATGCACGCCGACTGCGCGACGAAGCCTGCGACCGGCTTGTCGGCCAGCGCGGCGCGCAAGGTGGTGTCGGCGCCGGCATAATCCAACCGGTGTCCGTCCCACCAGCGCCGCAAATCGTAGCGGCGGTCGTCGTGGAGACACGTGATCAGTTGTCCGCGCGCCGTCACCCGCAGCCGCCGGCATTGGGCGCAGAAAGGCCGCGTCGCGGGGGCGATGATGCCCACCACGCCGCGCAGGTTATCGCTTGTGGCGGCGTAGTCGACCGCTGGCTGCCCAGCGCTGGCCGGAATGGGCCGCAGTTGAAACCGCTCCGACAACCGAGCGAGTATCTCCGCGGCGCTGACCAGGTACCGGTCTATCACGTGGGCGAGCGGCCCGATGGGCATGAGTTCGAGAAAGCGGACCGTGCCGCCGCGGGCCAGTCCCCACGCGGCGATGTCCGCCAGTTCGCGATCATTCAGGCCGCTCTGGACCACCACGTTGATTCGCACGGGCGTCAGCCCGGCGGCCACGACGGCCTCGATCCCCGCCAGTGTTCGTTGGATGTTCCCGCCGCGCGTCACCTGTGCGAAGCGCTGTGGGTCGAGCGTGTCGAGGGAGACATTGACGCGGTCCAGCCCGGCTGCGCGGAGGGTGGCGGCCTGTTGGGCCAACGCCTGTCCGTTGGTGGTCAACGTAAGCTCATGCACGTCGCCCAGCCGTGACAGGCGTTCGACGAGGGGAATCAGGTGCGGATGCAGCAGGGGCTCGCCGCCGGTCAGCCGGACGTGGTGTACGCCGTGGCGGGTGGCGAGCCAATGGACGATCGCGTAGGCGAACGGGGCCTCCAGCCGGTCGCGCGGCGGCGCGCCGTGCTCGGGAGCGCAGTAGCGACAGGCCAAGTTGCAGCGGTCCGTCAGGGACAAGCGCAGGTGGTCGATGATCCGTCCGCAGCCGTCGATCATGTTCGTCAGCGTCCTTCGGAGCGGCACCTACCCATAAACAGGCTCCAGGCGCACGTACGTATCATAGAAGCTCACGCTCCCGCCAACCGGGTCGAACAGGCAGGTGTTGGTGATCGTCGGGTCGGTCCACATCGCGGCGTTGGCGTGGATGCCACGCGTGCGCCGCGCTTCACCCCGGACAACGTGGTCATCGATCACAACGTCGTGCGCCCCGGTCGCCCAATGGCCGAACCCCAGCGCGAAGCTGACCACGCCCGGTCGAACCGTCTGCGTGACCAGAAGCTTGCCGATCATAGGCTTGTTGTGTCCTTCCCCCAGCGGCCAGCGCCCCTCGGCGTTGGTTGCGCTGGTGACCTTGACGTTCTGGCCATGCACCAAACCCAGACGCTCGGCGTCCTGTGGGTGGATCAGGATGCCGTTCTCCGGCAAGATGGCCGATAGCCAGGGACTGGCAATGGTTCGGCTCTTGGTCTGGCTGATGACGCGATGGGTGATCAGCGCCAATTCGTGGCCCTCGCGGTACTGCGTGAGTTCCTCCCCTTTGAAACCGCGGACGGGGATGAACGTCGCCACGCCAGGATGCGGGCGGCCCGTGCCGGAGTGGATCGTCGTCGCGGTCTTCTCCTGATACAGGTTCAACAGGGCGGCGTAGGGGTGTGCGACACGGTCGCCTTTGTAGCCTTTCTCATGGTCTTCAAATCGTCCGCCGCGGGACAGGACGTAGGTCACCTTCGGCCACAGCTTGTCGCCGACGATGGCGCGCCACCGCGCGGGGTCGCACACCGTCTTCGGCAGGTGTCGCCGCGCGGCCAGGAACAGCTCGATTTCGCGCGCGTCGGCGTCGGGAACGGCCTGCGACCCGTCCGCCTTTTCGCCCCAGGCCAGATTGGCCGCCGCGCGCAGGTAGAGGTCGTCTGGGTGCCGCAAGGGCCAGGGTTTGCCCGCGCCGCTGGCCGCGAAGCCGATGTCGCCAAAACCCGGCAGTTTCAGATACTCTGCGACGCCGAGCAGGAGTGCTTCGAAGGACAGTGGCAACTGCTGTCTGAACACCGTGCAGTCCTCCGGGATCGGCGCGATTACTGGTTGCCGGACGGGTTGCACTCTGTTCGGCATATTGGGGTGACTACCCTGAAACTCCCAACGTTCCAGGAAGGATAAGGGCCTGTCCCATAACCGTTTCTGAGCGTATAATCCTCGCGACGGCAAGGGGTTGCCGATTTAGCGAGGAGGTCCAAGGATGGACGACAATGGAGTCGCGCCGCAGTGGCGCATGCCCGACGAA
>JBFMAI010000027.1:0-193350 GCA_040755725.1 Planctomycetota bacterium
CGACGCGTGATGTGCTCCCGCCGACCGGCCCACCTTACACCCTCTCCATTCGCCAACAGCCCACACGGTTCCACCTCGTTCAGGCTGCTGACCTGCGCCGGAGCCCCACCATGGACCCCGCACCATTGGCAATGTCTCATAATCCGGCCAGAGTCAAATAAACCCCGGCCTTCACCCGTATCGCTCGACCGCGACCCCAATCGACGCGCTCTTCCTCACTCATTTGCCGCCTCCCTCGGGAGCTGCCGGCGGGCAATCGCCGCGCCGTTGGTGTTCGCAACGGCGCCTGCCTCGGCGCACCGGGGGCAGCCCGTCTGACGGTCGCGGGAACCACCCGAATACTGGGGAAGCCGGCAATCCGGCCGCAAAAGCACCCAATTGCAGTGCGATGGCGGCGGAGAGCCGCTTGAGGCTACCGCAGAACCCCCCTCCCGCGCAGGTCGCCGCGGCGACTCGTCCGCAACGGCGGACGAGTCGGTCGCCGTGGTGACCGACTCGCTGTGGCGCGGATGGGCTGGGGAGGGGTAGAAACCCACGGGAGAAACCGCTGTCTAGATGCTATAGCCCATGTAGATCCAGGTTTCGGGATAGCCGCTTGACCCTGCCGGGACGCCCCGCGCCTTGGCCCGGCAGGTTTGTGGATTAGCCGCTTGGGCCGGCACAGAACCGTCGGTCGGTGACCGCTCCGGCCGCAGGCCGTGTGCAACTCAACGCCCAGGCAGCCCCGCGGAACGGTCGAAAGGGCTCGGTCCGTGCGGTTGTCACGGGGGCGTGCGACGAAGAAAGGGGACCGGCCCTGCGTCCGCCGGCGTCGCCCGACGCCGGCGGCATTGCCGCGGTGCCTGTCCCCCTTCTTGTCGTGCTCGGCTGGCATTACCTGAATGCCAGGCCTCCTACCAATGCGTGCCACAGGCGAGACGCCTGTGGCACGCAGAGGCCTACGGGCACGGGACCGGCTGCCCGCCGCCGGACGACAGCAAACCGACAAACGGGTTGATGTCGCCGAAGCCGTTTGGTCCGCCGTACTGCCCGTCGCCGTTGATGTCGGAGTTCTGCTCCGGGCAGTACGGGTTCTGGCTCTTCCACGCCGGGAAGTTCGACAGCGCCAGGACGAAGGGGTTGATGTCCCCGAAGTCGATGAAGCCGTCGCAGTTCAGGTCGCCGCGGCAGACGGTGCGACCGATGCGCAGGACGGCGCCGGTGGTGCCGAAGGGCGTGCCGGTGCCGTTGACCAGCACGTACAGCTCGCCGTTGGCGTCCTGCCCGAACCCGAGCACCGAAACGTCGAGGGCTTCGGCGCCGGCGATCTGGAACTCACGGATTTGGTTACCGGCGTCGAGGTAGAACAGCCGGCCGTTGTTGTTGAACGTCCGGGCGAACTCGCCGAACACATAGCGGCCCGCGAGGGCCGGCAGCGCACTGCCACGGTAGACGAAGCCGCCGATGACCGAGATGCCCTCGTCGTGGTCATACTCGGCGATGGGGTCGATCAGGCCGGCGGGCACGTCGAGCACGCGGTCGGTCACGTAGCCGGGCTGGTTGCCGTTGAACAGGAAGTAGAAGGAGCCTTCCTTGTGCCGCCAGCCGTAGTTCCCGCCGGCGGTGACGAGGTTGACTTCCTCGATGTCGTTCTGACCCACGTCGCCGACGTAGAGGTCGCCCGTTTGCGCGTCGAACGAGAAGCGGAACGGGTTGCGGAACCCGTAGGCGTAGATTTCCTCGACGTACCCCATCTGGCCGACGAACGGGTTGTCCTGGGGGATGCCGTACCGGCCGTTGGCGGAGTTGTTGCCCAGTGGGTCGATGCGGAGGAGGCTGCCGAGGATGGTTCCCGGGTTGGCTCCATTGCCTTCGCAACCGTGGCCGACGAGCGGCACGCCCAGCGACACGCCGTCGTCACGGTCGTCGCGGCCACCGCCATCGCCCAGGGCGATATACAGCCGACTGTCGGGACCGAAGTTCAGGGCGCCCGCGTTGTGGTTGAACTGCGGTTGGTCGATGCGGAGCAGCTCGCGGCGGCTGTTGGGGTCGACGACCGAGTTCGGGTCGGTCGGGTTGGGGACCTGCCATTCCGCGATGACGGTCTGGTGGTTGGGGATCGTGCCCGTCGGCATCGTGGTGAAGTCGGGGATGCCGGTCGCCGGTTCCGAGGTGTACGTGTAGAGCAACCCGTTGCTCGCGTAGCTGGGATGGAAAGCGACGCCGAGCAGCCCGCGCTCGTCAAACGAGTTCGGGCCGGAGATTCCCAGGGGCACGAGCCGGCTGCTGACATCGAGGAAGACCGACTTACTGCCGTTGTCCAGGTTGATCGCCCAAACGACGCCGACCTGGTCCGTGACGTAGAGCCGACGGGAGTGCCCCGGCGCAAACGTGCCCCAGTTCGGGGCCGTCAGTCCAGTGGCGATGGGCTGGAGCCGCACGGTCCGGTCGCCCAGCGGAATCGGATCGGGGATCGGGTCGTCCAACGGCACGGGGGCAACGCGGCCGCGGATCTCGCCGGCGGGAAAGTTCGTGGTGTGGACGTTCATGTACCAGCGTCCCAGCCGCAGGTCGGTGACCTGCTGGGCCGTCAGGACGGCGGAGCCGCGAATGGGGCTGCCGTTCGGCAGGCCGACCTGCACGCCGGCGTTCTGGCACGGGCCGGCCGGCCCGTGGAAGTGTGCCGCGGTTTGGGCACTGGACAGCCCGCTGAAGCTGATTTCCCAGGCCAGCGTGTTGGTCAGCGGGTACAGCGTGGCGTCGCCGGTGCCGGTGGCCGTGGTGGCGACCGGGGGGTTCTCCTGGAACCCGTCGAGCGTGATCAAGTAGTCCTCGGCGTTGGGATCCACGCGGATGAGCCCGACCATGCCGAAGAAGCAGTGCGGCCGGCAGAAGTACGGGATTTCGCTAACGCCTGCCGGGACGACGAACTCGTAGACGAGGTTGCCGGGATCGACCATCGCGTCGAAGTACAGCCCGTCGTAGACGCAGTTGGTACCCGAAGTCACCGTGTGATGGCCCTGTTCCCAGACCCAGCGCACGGTGTCGCCGGCGGCCACCGTCACGGTGGACGGCACGAACACGTTGTCCCGCACCTTCACCTCGTGGACGAGGGCGCCGGCCGGGGCGGCCGCGGCCAACGTCAACAGCATGAGCAATAGCCGATTTCTCGGAAGGGGTCTCACGCGACTCATGTTCTGCTCCTTTGCTTTCCATGACCAAGACCTTCGACCTGCTGTCCGGACGCCGTAGTCCGGACCCCATCGGTCAACGCCCCGCGTCCAGCAGCTCGCGCAGCAAGGGCGGACAACGGGCAATTCTCAGGCGCTCGCTCGGCAGCCCGCGTAGCAGGCGCACGCCGCTGCGGTCTACCGAGGTAACGTCCCACAAATCCAGCTCCACACGGGGGGCCTGCGCGAGGGCCGCGCGGCACGCGGCCTCCAACTCCCCGACCCACTCCGCCGCCAGCTCACCTTCGAGCTTCAGCGTCATGGCTGCGCCGTTGTCGGGTACGGTCGTAATGCGAAACATGGTTCAGCACACACCCGCCACAGAATCCGGCCCGACGCCGGGAATGGGGGTTCATTCCCCGTGCCACACGGGCGGCGGTCTGCGGCGAATCGGCGGAACTCGTTGTGGCTGAATTGGTTAGCGCGGCTTGCCCGCTGCGGGGCCCCGTGGCTCGGCGGTCCCGCCCTCCCGATACGTCGTGAATCTCACGGGCCGCGACGCCGACGTTCACAGGTCGCGCGGTCGTCAGAGCGCCGGCCGGCAAACCAGCGTGTGTTCCTGGGAACCCCCGTTCGAAGTCCTCAGGCCGACGCCCGGGCGAGCAGGGCCGCGCCGATCACGCCGGCGTCATCCGACCGCAGGGCGGCCTGCTCGATCACCAGTTCCGCCGGCACCAGATCGCCGCGATAGCGGTCCAGCGCCGCGCGGGCATCCTCGACGAGTTCCGGGTGGTGGTCGATCACCCCTCCGCCGAGCGCGATGCACTCGGGAGCGTAGACGTACACCACGTCCGCCAGCGCCACCGCCAAACCGCGCGCCGCTCGTTCGCGGACCGCCTCGGACAAGACCGATTCCGTCGCGGAACCGAGTGGCTTCCCGGGTGGAGCGCGGCCCTGAAGTACCGAGCCGGCGGCCACGGCGGACAGGCACCCCGGCACGCCGGCGACGTCCACGGGAGCGTCCGGGGCGGTATCGACCACCAGTAAGCCGAAGTGCCCCGCGCCGCCGCGCGTGTGGCGCACGAGCCGGCCGTCCAGGATCACGCTGCCGCCGACGCCCGTTCCGAGCGAGAGGTAGACGAAGCGGGCCGGCCGCCAATCGAGGTGGTGCCATTGGGCCCAGCCGGCGGCGTTCACGTCGGACTCGACGAACACGGCGTGGCCGATGGCACCCGCAAGGTACTCGCGCACGTCAACGCCTTCGAGCTCGGGCAGGTTTAGCGCCCGTTGCAGGATGCCCGTCGCCGGATCGCGCAGGCCCGGCAGGGCCACGCCGATCGGCACCAGGGGCGGGCCGAGCTCATTCGTAATCCGCCGCACACTGTCGCGCAGGAGGGTGCCCAGCCGCTCCGGGTCGCCGCCGGCGGGGGTGTCCGCGTCGCGCCGGGCGGCGATGCGGCCGTCGGCGGTCACGGCCCCGACGCGCACGTGCGTGCCGCCGATGTCGATGCCGACGGTGAAGTCCTTGACGCTCATCGGGTCCGCCCAACGGCTGCCGGCCGGGCCGCTGAATCAGCCGGCCAGCGCGAAGGTGACATCCACCTCGGTCGTCGCGTTGAGGGGCAGCTCCGCGACGCCGACGGCGGCCCGGGCGTGCCGGCCCGCGTCGCCAAACAGCTCGGCCAGCAGGTCGCTGGCGCCGTTGGCGACTTTATGAATGTCGGTGAAGCCGGAGTTGGCCGCGACGTACACGATGACCTTCAGGACGCGGGTCAGGCGGTCGAGGCCGCCGGCGACGTTGGCCGCGACAGCTACCGCGTTCAGGGCGCAGAGCCGCGCCGACGCCTGGGCGTCCTCCAGCGACCGACCGCTGCCGCCGACCTTACCCGTGTACGCGACCTTGCCGTCTTGCAGCGGAATCTGCCCGCTGAGGAACAACAGGTCGCCGTGGCGCAGGGCGGGAACATACGCTCCGACCGGGGCGGTGACGGGCGGCAGCCTGAGACCCAGCTTGTTCAAGCGTTCACTCGGTGTGCTCATGGGGGGCTTCCTCGGAGGGAGACGGCGCGGACGGCACCTCGGCGACGCCGGGCGCCGACTCCAACGCCTCCATCGCAGCGCTGGGGGGCGGTTCGGACAGAGGGGCGGCGGTCGCCTGCGGCGCCGGCGCTTCGTCCGGGACTTCCTCCAGCAGAAACAAGTAGATTGTGCCGAATATCCGCTCCTGCTCGGCACGGACGCGATGCGAACGGATCAGCTCCAGCAAGGCCAGGAAACGTCCGATGACCTGCAACCGGTCCGCCTGGCCGTCGAACAGCGTCTCGAACGTCGTCGGCCCCTCCCGTTCCAGGATCGCCACGATTTCCGCCGCGTGCAACTCGATGGGCACGTCGGCATAGTGGATTTCCTGGCGGCCGGGGCCCTGGCCAATCGCGGTCATGACCCGGCCGAAGGCGGTCAGCAGGTCCCAGACCTGGACCTCCTCCAGTTCCAGCCCCTCCAGCTCCTTCGGCCGGGCCGCGGGCCGGCGGACATAGCGGGCGGCGCGGTCGTCGGCGGCGCGGCCGAGTTGCCGGGCCGCGTCCTTGAACCGCTTGTATTCCAGCAGTTGCCGCACGAGCGGGGCCCGCGGGTCGGTCGTGTCGTCCAGGTCTTCCAGCGGCGGCGAGGGCAGCAGCGAGCGTGACTTCAGCTCGATCAGGGTCGAGGCGAGCACGAGGAACTCGCCGGCGGTGTCGGGGTCGAGCTGCTGGAGCAGGCGGACGTGCTCGATGTACTGCTCGGTGATCCGTGCCAGGGGGATGTCGAGGATGTCCACCTCGTCCCGCCGGATCAGATACAGGAGCAGGTCCAGCGGCCCGGAGAAGACGTCGAGTTGGACGCGATAGTCACTCACGCTCAAGTTCTCAAAGGCAACCGCCAAGGCGCGACGAGCGCCAAGGTCGCCGGGACTCAACTGACTACTATGCGCTGGATGCCGTCGCGCGGCACGGGCACGTTGAAATTGACCAGCAGGCCGCGAGAATGCCCGGTCATCTTCAGGTACGAGATGACCTGGGCCGTGTGTACGTCGTTGATCGCCTCGACGGCCTTCAGCTCGACGATCAGGGAACCCCCGACCTGCAAATCGATGCGGCCCTTGCCCGCCGGGTGTCCTTTGTATGACAAGTTGATCGTGGCCTGGCGCGCGAAGGGGACGCCACGCAGCGTCCATTCCACGTCGAGCGCTGACTCGTAAGCAGTCTCCGGTAAACCCGGCCCGAGAACGCGGTGTACCTCAATGGCCGCCCCGATAGCCTCGTGGGCCAGGTGATCCATTTCGGCGCCGGGTTCCCGTGTGCTCTTCACCATCTGCTCTCAGGTCCTCTTGGCGTCCATGGCGCTCGTGGCGCCTTGGCGGTTGGAACTGCGGTCAGGTCTTCACGGTGACCAGGCCGCAGGCGTCGCGGACCTCGGCCATGACCTCCTGGGCCACGGCCCGGGCACGGGCGGCGCTGGTGCGCAGCATGTCCTCCACGTCGTCCGGGCGGGCCGCCCATTGGGCGCGGTGCTCCCGGCGTGGGCCGAACCGTTCCTCATACAGCTCCGCCAGCCGCTTCTTCGCCTCGCCGTAGCCCATTCCCGGCGCCCGGTACCGCCGCTCCCATTCTTCAACCTCCGCCGGCGGGGCCATCAGCTTCAGCAGGGCGAAAACGGTGCACGTCTCCGGGTTCTTGGGCTCGTCCACGGGCGTGCTGTCGGTCTTGATGCCCATGATCCGCTTGCGCATCGCCTTCGGGTCGCCGAAGAGGTCGATCGTGTTGCCGTAGCTCTTGCTCATCTTCTGGCCGTCGAGGCCGGGGACGACGGGGGCCTCGTTGAGGCGCGGCTCGGGGCGGACGAAGACGGGGCGATAGGTCTGGTTGAAGTACCCGGCCATGTCCTGCGTCATCTCGATGTGCTGGACCTGGTCGCGGCCGACCGGGACCAGGTGGCTGCGGTAGATCAGGATGTCGGCCGCCATCAGCAGCGGATAGCAGAACAGGCCCATGTTCACGGGCAGCCCCTTGGCGGTCTTGTCCTTGAACGAGTGCGCCCGCTCCAGCAGCCCGCGGCCGGTCACCGTCGAGAGAATCCACGCCAGCTCGGTGACTTCGGGCACGTCGCTCTGGCGGAAGAACGTGGCCTTACGGGGGTCCAGCCCCATCGCCAGGTAGTCGATCGCCACGTCGCGCGTCAGGGCCCGCAGCCGGTCCGCGTCCCGGACCGTGGTCAGTGAGTGGTAGTTCGCAATGAAGTAGAAGCACTCGTGCTCGTGTTGCAGCTCGATGTGCTGCTTCATCGCCCCGAAGTAATTGCCCAGATGCAGCACCCCGGACGGCTGAATGCCCGACAACACGCGCATGGACTCGTCTCCGGCGGCCCGCGCCGAAGGCGTGGCGCGGCCGCGACCTCAATCCCGGCAGTAGACCACGACCGGCCGCCCGCTGCAACCCGCCTCCCAAGGCGCCAGGACAACGCGCGTTCCCAGCGTGGACCCGCCCGCCGGGTGGGCAAGCCTCCCGGCGAGCCGTGCCTCTACGGTGCCGCCGCGGCCAGGTCCAGGATGCGTTGGCGGCGGGCCCACAGCGTCTCGACCAGGTAGTCCGCGTCCGCCGGATCGGTCAGTTCCGCCGCCGCCACGATCGCCTCGATCCGCGGGCGGTCCAGCCGACGGATGCGCTCGGCGATCCAGCGCAGGTCCGCCGGCGTCATGTGGTCAAACGCGGTATTCGGCGCCTGTGCGCGCCACGCCAAAGGGTCGAAGCGGGCGTCGAAGCGGCCGATCGCGGGCGAGACGATCGGCTGTCGCGGGTCCGGCTCCGGGTGCAGGAGGCCGAGGCTCAGAACGCGCAGCAGGTTCCAACCGGGGTCGCCCTCGTGCTGCCAGCCGCGCCAGGGCTCCTTCGGACGCCCCTGCCACGCCCCCAGGCACGAGTTGAAGTCGATCAGGATGTACCGCGCCTGCCCGTCCGCGACCGCAACCAGCGCGTTTCTTCCGCCGCAATCCACGTGGTTGACCCACGCACAGGCGACGCGCAACGCCCGGGCCTCACGGCGATAACGGAACCAGTCCCAGCGGAAGTGGCCGATGGTCCCGTCGAGCCAGAGCGAAGCGGTCGCGCGGCGGCCGTCCAGCCGCTCGTCGCCGGTGCCGTCGACTCGCGTCACGAACACGGCCGGCACGTTGTAGCCGAGGGCCCACAGGATGCGGGCGGCGATGATCGACGCCGAACTGCCGAGTTCGGGGTAGCGTGGGTCGTCCAGCTTGAACAGGAAGCGCCGGCCCGTCGCGTCCTCCGCGATGAATTTGGTGCAGGGCTTCCCGGGGTGTGGTTTCTTCACGAGCCGCAACGGCGGCTGGGGCGGCGCGACCGCAGAGTAGGTGTGGGGAGCATCGGCGTCCTGCCGGTGGCCGCCGCGGAGCCGCTCGGGCGTCAGCTCGTCTTCGGTGCGGGCCGTGTAGAAGGACGTGCCGGCGTCGAAATCGGTGTCGGCGTTCCAGGCTTCGTCACTCCGCAACAGCCGGCCCAGGCAGTCGAACGTGAGGATGTCGCGGCCGGGGTACAGGACCCACGTCTTGAACGCGATCAGCTCGTTGGACTCGTCGTTGGCGCGGACGTGCTGCGTGATATGCGGCGCCGTGTTGACATAGCGGAGTTCAGCGCAACCGGAGGCCACGCCGAGACACGCCAGCAAGAGCCAGGCCGCCGGCCGCCCCCTCATAAGCCGTACTCACGCCACCGCTGGTCCACCCGGGCCTTGATCTCCGGCGTCATTTCGAGTTCATCGGGCCAATCGCGGATGACGCCTTCGCCGGCGATCTTCCGCGTCGCGTCGATGCCGAGCTTGCTGCCGGCGCCGCAGGCGGGGGCGGCGTGATCGAGGATATCGAGCGGGCCGTCGATGATCATGATGTCCCGCCGGGGGTCCACGTTGCTGCAAAGCTGGAACAGCACCTCGTCCGGACTGTGGACGTCCACGTGCTCATCGACCACGACGATAATCTTGGTGAGCGCCATCTGCCCCGCGCCCCAGATCGCCGACATCACCCGCCGCGCCTGGTACGGATACTCCTTGCGAATCTTCACGAACGCGCAGTTGTGGAAGCAGCCAAAGAGCGGCAGGTCGTAGTCGAGGATGTCCGGCACGATCATCCGCAGCAGCGGCAGGAAGATCCGCTCGGTCGCCTTGCCGAGCCAGTAGTCCTCCATCGGCGGCTTGCCGACGATCGTGGCCGGGTAGATGGGCCGGCGGCGGTGCGTGATCGCGGTCACGTGGAAGCGCGGATAATCGTCGGCCAGCGAGTAGAACCCGGTGTGGTCACCGAACGGCCCCTCACGGATCAGCGGCTCGCTCGGGTCGATGTAGCCCTCGATGACGAACTCGGCCGTCGCGGGTACTTCGATGTCCGGCTGGGTCACGCCCGGCACCAGTTCCAGTGCCTGACCCTGAAGAAACCCGCCGAACAGGCATTCATCGACGCCGGGCGGCAGGGGACAGGTGGCGGCGTAGGGCAGGATCGCCGGGCCGCCGAGCCCGATGGCCAGCGGCATCCGCTGCCCGCGCTCGCGGTAACGCCGGTAGTGTCGCGCCCCGTCGTGGTGCAAGTGCCAGTGCATGGCGGCGAGCTTGGGCTCGAAAAGCTGCACGCGGTACATCCCGACGTTGCGCTCACCGGTTTCGGGGTCTTTGGTGAACACCGCGCCCAGCGTGATGTACCGGCCCCCGTCCTGCGGCCAGCACTGGAGCGCCGGCAACGCCAGCAGGTTGGCCTCATCGGTGTGGACGACCTCCTGGCAGACGCCGCGGCGGACGACCTTCGGCGGCAGGCTGCCGAGTTGGGCGAGCTCGGGCAGCTTGCGGAGCTTCTGCATCAGCGTGGTGGGGATTTCGGGCTTGAGCAGGGCCTGCACGCGGTCGGCCAGCTCGGCGAAGTCGGTGCAACCGAGCGCCAGGCACATGCGCTCGCGGCTACCGAAGGCGTTAATGAGCAGCGGCCACGGTGAGCCGCGGACGCGTTCGAACAACAGCGCCGGGCCGCCGGCCTTCATCACGCGGTCGGCGATTTCGGTGATTTCGAGGACGGGATCGACCTCGACGGCGATGCGCTTCAGCCAGCCGCGCTGCTCCAGCTCAGCAACGAACGTCTGCAAGTCAGCGGCGGGCACGGCCCCCTCCTTGGTCCGACCGCGGCCGACGGCGCGGCGCCGCGGCGGCCCGCCGGCGCCGCCATTCGCACGGCGCGTTCTTGTTCACGAGCGCGCGCAGCCGACGACACCAGACCGCGGACATCGTGCGGCACAGACCGGCGGTCTGCGCCGGCGCGAAGTCGGCCGAGGGGCAGTCGAAGTCGCAGAATTGGGGTGGTTCTGCCGGCACTGGCGCTCCCGGGTCGCGCGGAGTCGATCCGCAGAGGCCGGATTATACGCGTTCGTGGCTGGAGGCGAGGGGCCCGGCTGGTCTCTGGTGGCCCTCAACCCCGGCCGGGGCCGCCGGCACCGGCCGCCGTCCGAGGCTGCTGTTCGAGATCAAGCAGGAACTGCTTCCGCCACAGCCCGCCGCCGTAGCCGCCCAGCCGCCCGTCCCGGTTCACGACGCGATGGCACGGGATGACGATGGCGATGGGGTTGTGGTGGTTGGCCCTGCCGACGGCCCGCTGGGCCCTGGGGCGACCGATGCGGTGCGCGAGCTCCGCGTACGAAACCGTTTGCCCATAGGGAATCCGCCGCAGCGCGTCCCAGACGGCGTGCTGGAACGGCGTCCCATCGTAGGCGACCGGGACGTCGAAGGTGCGCCGCTCGCCCGCGAAGTACTGGCCCAGCTCGTCACGCAGTTGCGCCAGCGTCGGATGCGGGCCGGGCACAACCGCGGGACCGAGCCGCCGACGCCAGGCGGCCAGCTCCGCGTCCAGCGCCCGCTCCTGTACGAAGCACAGCACGCGCAGCCCGGTCGAGTCGGCCGCCGCCAGGAGCCGCCCCAGGGGGCTGGCCAGGACCTGCGTGAAGACGCCATCGGCGGCGCGGTGACGTCCGGGCGGGCCGCCGAACATCCGCTCGAACGCCGTGCGAAAGCCGCTGCTGGACGAGTAGCCCTGATCGAGTGCGACCCGCGTCAGGTCCGCCCCGGTGCGGATTTTCGCCAGGGCCGCCCCCATCCGCATGGCCCGTTGATAGGCTTGGAACGTCATCCCGTGATACTCCTTGAAGTAGCGCCGCACCCGCGACGGTGGCAGGCCCAGCGCCCGCAGATCGTCGTCGCGGAGGCGCCCGTCCGGTGGCTGCCGCAGTCGCTCCAGGAGCGGGGTCACCCAGGCCGGGGGCCCGCCGGGGTGCAGTGGCCGGCAGCGCCGGCACGGCCGATACCCCGCACGCAGGGCCTCGCCCGCCGCGCCGAAGAACTCCACGTGCTCCGGCCGTGGGCGTCGTGCGGGGCAGGACGGCAGGCAGAAGACCCCGGTGGTGCGTACGCCGACCACAAACAGCCCATCGTAGGCTGCGTCACGCGCTTCGAACGCTCGTTGCATGTCGCGTTTTGTCGGGCGGCGTTTCATGACGTTATGCTAGCCCTGCCGGGGGGGCGGCTCTACCGATTTCTGAGCGCCGATGTCGATTAACCGCCGCCCGCGACGCACGCCGCCGACGCTGACAAATTGCGACGATAGGCCGGCTTTCGGCCCGCCCCGGCCTTCGGCATAATCCGGGCTGACGAACGTCTGGCAGGAGTTGACGGTGACCGACGCGCTCGTACTGGATGGCATCACCAAGCGATTCGGCCAGTTCACGGCCGTGGACGGGTTCAGCCTGCGCCTGCCCACCGGGCAGGTGCTGGGGTTCCTGGGCCCCAACGGCGCCGGCAAGACCACCACCCTGCGGATGGTCATGAGCATTCTGTACCCCGACGCCGGCACGCTGCACGTCCTGGGTCACCCCAACGCGGCCGAGGTAAAGGACCGCATCGGCTACCTGCCCGAAGAACGCGGCCTGTACCGCAAGATGACCGTGCAGGAGACGCTGGAGTACTTTGGGCACCTGAAGGGGCTGCGCGGCGCGGAGCTGCACCGCCGCGTTGTCGAGGGCCTGGAGCGCGTGGGTTTATCGGACTGGCGGCGCAAGCGGGTCGAGGCGCTGTCCAAAGGCATGTCGCAGAAGCTCCAATTTGTCAGCGCGGTCCTGCACCGGCCGGAGCTGGTCATCCTCGACGAGCCCTTCGCCGGCCTGGACCCGCTCAACGTGGACCTGCTCGAACGGCTGTTGACCGAGCTGCGTCAGGCCGGCACGACCGTGATCTTCTCCACGCACCAGATGAGTCAGGCCGAGCGGCTGTGTGACCGCATTGTGCTGATCCACCGCGGCCGGAAGGTCATCGAAGGCACCGTCCAGGCCGTCCGCGACACGTTCGCCGCCCGCATCGTGGTCATCGACGGGACCGGCGACCTTCAGCCGCTGGCACGGGCCCCGGGCGTTGTGAGTGCCCAGATCACGGCCAACCACGCCCGGCTTGAAATCGGTCCCGAGACGGACCCCCACCGGCTGCTGGAAGACGCCCTGCGTCAGGCGCGCATCACGCGCTACGAAATCCAGCGGCCGGACTTGCAGGAGATCTTCGTACGGCTGGTCGGCGGCGACGGCCAATCCCGCGCCGCCGGCGCGGACTGAAACCGCTGAGACACGGAGAGCGCAGAGGACGCAGAGATTGCGGGTGATTCGAGAGATGCGATCGGGACCGGCGAGGAAGAGTGAAGCTCGCGGGAGTGCGCGGAGCCCAATCGACAAGCAGAGGGTCATTGAGCTTCTCAGCGTTCTCTGCGCTCACTGCGCCTCGGCGGTTGCCTTGCGGTCGGAGGATGAGAGTGGACAAGGTCATCGCCGTCGCGCGTCGGGAGTTCCTGGCTACTGTTCGCACAAAGGCCTTCGTCCTCAGCGTCGTCATGATGCCGGGGCTGATCGTGATCGGCATCTTCGGCGGCCGGGCCGTCGAGCGGCTGGCGCTGGAGGAGCAACGGGCCACGCGCAAGGTCGCCGTGGTCGATCAGGCCGGCGACGTGCTGCCCCATCTGTCGTGGCAGGTCGAGGCGTACAACCAGGAACGGCCGAACCAGCGCTTCGAGCTGGAGGCCGTGGCGGCGGAAGCTGACGACGCCCGCATTGAGGAGCGACTGGCCGACCGGGTTCGGCGCGGTGAATTGTACGCCTACATTTTCATCGCTCCGGAGGCGGTCACGGGGGAAACCGGCGCGGTGCTGGCCCGGAAGGACAACCAGCTTCAGGTGGGGCAGCGTCTGGAGAGCTGGATTCGGGAAGCGGTGATCGCGGCCCGGCTGGCACGGGCCCAGATCGACCCGCGGCAGATTCACGAGCTGCGCGAGCGGCCGATTCCCGTCACCGGGCGGGACGTGGCCACCGGGGCCCCCGTCACCGAGAACCGCATGGCCCGCGCCCTATTGCCCTTCGCGTTCATGTTCCTGCTGTTCATGGGGACCTTCGGCATCGCCCAGGGGTTGCTCACCTCACTGATCGAGGAAAAGGGCTCGCGCATCATCGAGGTGCTGCTGTCGGCGGTCAGCCCGACGCAGCTCCTGGCCGGCAAGGTACTCGGCCTGGCCGGCGTCGGCTTTCTGCTGTTGGGAGTGTGGGGGGCGGTCGGCTACCTCGCGGCGCAGAAGTACCAGGTCGCTGAGCTCGTCACCGGCTATCGCCTCACGCTGGCGGCCCTGTACTTCGTGCCGGGGTTCCTGCTGATCGCGTCGTTGATGGCGGCGATCGGCTCGGCGTGCAACGAGCTGAAGGAGGCCCAGAGCATGGTCTTCCCGATCTCGCTGCTGACGATCATCCCCATGATCTTCTGGTTCTACCTCTCCGAGCACCCCGACGCAGTCTTCAGCATCGCCCTCAGCTACGTCCCGCCCATCACGCCGTTCGTGATGATCCTTCGCATCTGCGCCGACCCGGGGACGCCGCTGTGGCAGATCGTCAGCACCCTGGTGCTGATGTGGATCGCGGTCATTGTGGCGATCTGGGCGGCGGGAAAGGTCTTCCGCGTCGGCGTGCTGATGTACGGCAAGCCGCCGACGCTCGGCGAGCTGCTGCGCTGGGTCCGCTACACCTAGCTTGGTGCCGCCAGCTCCGCGCGGCTGCACGTAGCGGCTCGCCACAGCGAGTCGCCTTTGGCGACCGGGCTCCGCGCCGGCCGTGGTGCGCCAGCCGGCCCGCGCTGCGCGAGTTTCACTCCAGCGTCGGCGGGGTCACCGCGGGGGTCCGCCGGGCGCCTTTGAGCGTGTCAATGGAGTAGATGGCCAACGCCGCCCAAATGCAGGCGAACGTGGCCAGGTGGCCCCGCGTGAACGGCTCCCCGAACGCCAGCACCGCCAGCAGGAAGTGCCCGGTGGGCGCCAGGTATTGCAGGAAGCCGAGCGTCGCCAGCCGCAGCCGCCGGGCGGCCGCCGTGAACGCCAGCAAAGGGGTGGCGGTAATCACGCCGGCCAGCATCAGGAGCAGGCTGAGCTCGGTGGAGCCGGCGCCGAAAACCGCCTGCCCGCGAATCATTTGCGTGACAAGAAACCCCAGCGCCAGCGGTGTCAGCAACCCGGTCTCGACGGCCAGACCGACGAGAGACTCGACGCGGGCGACCTTCCGCAGCAGGCCGTACAGGCCGAACGACACGGCCAGGTACAGGGCCAAGCCGGGGAACTGCCCCGCCAGCAGCGTCATGCAGCCGACGCCGAGGCCTGCCAGCACCACGGCCGCCGTCTGCCAACGTCGCAGCCGCTCGCGGAGAAAGAGGAAGCCGAGCAGGACGCTGACGAGGGGGTTGATGAAATAGCCGAGGCTGGCCTGGAGCACGAGGTCGTGCGTCACGGCCCAGATGAACAGCAGCCAGTTGGTGGCGATCAGCAGCGTGGTGAGGCCCAGCGTGATCAGCGTGCGCCGGTCGCGCAGCACGCTCAGTGCCCCGCGCAGCCGGTGTCGGGCCAGCAGCAGCCCCAACAGAAACACCAGCGACCAGATGATCCGGTGGGCCAGCACTTCGAGCGCGGGCACCGTCGCCACCAGCTTGAAGTACACCGGGAACACGCCCCAGAGCCCGTATGCGGCCGTCGCGTACAAAACCCCGACGCGGGCCTCACTGGGCGGATCGGCGGACCGTGGCGCGGGGGCGACGACGGGGCGTGTCGGGACGGTGAGCGTGGCGCGGAGATTCATAACCCAGCATGATAGGCGCGCCGTCTGCCGGCGACGAGGCGCTGGGTCGGCCGCCGATCAGAGCGGGCGGACGCGTGTGCCGGCCCGCAACTGCGCCAGGGGGTACAAGCGGCCGCGCCACATCAGGCCCCTCCGTTTCAGGGCCAGGATCCCCGCGCGGAGATTGAGCGTCACCCCCACGAGCGCCGCCAGGGGAATGAACAGGGCAGGTCCCCATGGGCGGCGGGCCCAGCGGGCGACGGTCAGTTGAGCGGCGAGGGCCAGCGCGACGCCGACGAACCCCAGCCACGGCAGGGCCGGCCCCACTGGCAGCAGGCCCACGAAGGGCGCCAGCTCCATGCCCAGCAGCGCCACGTTGGTGAACAGCACGCGCGCGGCACTGAACCCGACCGGCCCGCTGAGGGCTGATTTCTCCATCCCGCGCGCCACGTCCCCGATCGTGCGGTACCAGTGCAGGGCCACCAGCCCGAGCCCCCCGGCCACGCCCGTGCGCGCCCCCGCGTCCTTCAGCATCTGTCCGACGCCGAGGTCGTCCACGACCTCCAGGCGCAACCACTCAAAGCCGCGCGTGCGCTCAAACGCGGACCGGCGGACGAGGTTGAACGCCCCGATACCCAGGGCCGCCCGTGACCGCCCGTTTTCGACCGCCCATATGCGCGTGACCAGACAGAAGATTCGGACGAAGGTGGCCATCAGTGCGTCCACCAGGAACGTCGTCGGCCACAGCTCCGGCAACACCGCCAGATGGTCCAGCCCGCGCTGCTCCGCCAGATGGATCGCTCGGCGGAGTGCCGTCGGCCGCAGGTGTACGTCCGCGTCGCTGAACAGCAGCCACTCGCCGCGCGCCAATGCCGTCCCGCGGTGCAGGGCGTGAACCTTGCCCAGCCACCCGTCAGGCAACCGGTCGATGTGTAACGGCCGAACGCGCGCGTCGGCCGCGGCCAGCCGATCGACAATCGCCCCCGTCCCGTCGTCCGAGCGATCATCGACCAGGATGATCTCGGTGTCCGGGTAGCCCTCGACGAGTCGGGATTCCACCGCCGCTTCGATCGTGTCCGCCTCGTTGCAGGCCGGGACGATCTGGGACACCGGCGGCCACGGTCCGGGCCGGTCGGCGGGGGTGTCCGACAGATTGGGCACACGCCGGATCACCCGCACAAGGAGCGGCCATTGCACCAGCCAATAGAGGCACCCCAGCCCCACGTAGATCGTCAGCACCCACTCACAGAGGTTCACGGGAGGCGGCGTGCCCCTCCAAAGTCGCCTGGCGATTCTAACGCCCACAAGCGAATCCGGTCTGCCATGCAGCGAATATCAAGGGGTGGGACCGACCCCGGCGGCCCGTCGCCGACCGGGAACCCCCGCCGTCGCGGATCGAGAGGGAGACCCGCAGTGCCTCCGGAACCCATGATGCGTCGGCGAGCGTTGTTGGGCGCGGCAATCGCCCTCGGCGGCTGCGTCGGACTGGCCGCTTTCCCCTTCCTGGCCGGGCAGGCCGTCCTGAGTAGCGCGGCCCTGTTTGGCATCGGTGCCGGCCTGGCCTTCATCACCTCGGCGGGGGCCATCCTGACTGTCTTCAGTCTGCGCAGAACGCCCTGAACATAAGGCCCTTGGTCACAGCCGATTAGCGCTGCTCCGGGGCTACCCCTCCCCGACGCCGCGCTTCGCGCGCCCGGCCTCCCGGCTAAGGGCGGCTTTGAGGCGGTCCATGGCGACGTCGATGGTCGCGCGAAAGTCCTCGCCCACTTCCTTGATGCGCGTCTCCCCGGTGCGCAGACGGACTTCGACGTGGCACACCTTGTCCACGCCATGCTTGGTCGGTCCGGTCTCGTCCTCCAGGCGCACCGTCGCGCTGAGAACGCGGTCTTCGAACCGTTCGATGGCCCCGGCCAGCTTCGTTTCCGCGAATTCGCGGAGCCCGGTCGAGTCTTCCACGCCGCGGATGATGACCTTGATGTCCATGTCGGATTTCCAGTCTGCTTTGCGTGCCTGGAGTCTATACGAACCGCCTCGCCGTAAGTGCGGCCGGCACGTGCAATCCGCGCCGCGGCCCCGCTGCCAGTCGTGGGCGCAACGGCCTGCGTATTGAGGAGTGTACGGCATGAAGTGGTGGCGAGCAACCGCCGCGGGAGTCGCGTGGAGGACGACGATGCGCGGGAGGCCTCGATAAGCCGCGGGCATACCGAGTGCATCCACGGGGTTGTCTGGAGGGTACCAGGGTGTATAATCCGTCACGTAGCGGCGGCAGCGCCCAAGCCGCGGCCGGTTAGTGAGTTAGCGGGACGGTTGAAGCGCGCGGCCTGACCGGGTCGATACTACGGTGGGGTTGGGCGATTTCGCTCAACCCCGTGTGTGACGGCCAACGGAAGAAGCAGATGTCCCCTCGTCGAGGCATTCTGTACGCAACGGGCGCGCTGATTATCCTCGTCCCGCCCATGCTCTGGCTGGTTTCCAGCGTTCCGGCCACCCCCCGGCTGGTGACGACGGCACCGGCGGTGCGACACGCGGCCCACGAGGTGCCGGAGGCGGCCAATCTGGCGGCCTTGGCAGCCCGCGACCCGATGGCCCTGGTACGCATGGGGCGGGAGCGCTACGAACAGAACGTCCGCGAGTATCGCTGCGTACTGGTCAAGCAGGAGCGGTTGGGGGACAAGCTCTCCGAGGTCCAGGAGATCGAGCTCCGCCTGCGCGAAGAGCCCTTCGCGGTCTACATGCTGTGGCGGGTCAATGCGGACGAGGCGCGGCGGGCCTTGTTCATGCGCGGCGGGGAGTTCGTGGACAAGACGGGCCGCGCGCTGGCCCGCGTGGAGCCCAACGGCGCCATCGCCCGGCTGTTCGTGAAGGACATTTACATGCCCATCAACGGGCCCGAGGCGAAGCGCGTCAGCCGGCGGGCCATCGACGAAGCGGGCTTCCGGGCCACATTCGAGTTGCTGGAAAGCTACAACGCGATCGCGGCGGAGCGCGGCGTCTTGCAATTGCGCTACGCCGGGACGGGGACGGTCGACGGGCGGCCGACGTTCATCATTGTCCGCGATCTGCCCTACGATGGGCCCAGCGGTCCGTATCCCGACGCGCGGATGGTCCTGCACCTGGACCAGGAGTGGCTTCTGCCGGTGGCGGTGTACTCCTACGCCGATCACCAGGAGCGCGAGCTGCTCGGGCGTTACGAGTTCATGCAGGTTGACCTGCGTCCGAGCTTCGACGCCGACGATTTCGAGTTCTAAACGGGCATTCAGGATCGTGAAACGCCAACCGGGAGCGCGAGCCTCCTGGCGAGCCGCGGCTTGGCAGTCCCGGCGCGCCGAGACCGTCCTCCCAGGCCGCACAACCGCGAATACCCATTTAGCCCGGCGCCGGGCCGGGGGGCGCGGCGCCGGGCCCGTCATTTCGCCTTCAGTTCCGAGACGATCCCGCTGACCATCTTCTTGGCGTCGCCGAAGAGCATGACCGTGTTCGGCAGGAAGAACAGCTCGTTCTCGATGCCCGCGAAACCGGGGTTGAGGCTGCGCTTGCAGACCATGACCGTGCGGGCCTTGTCGACGTCGAAGATGGGCATGCCGGCGATGGCGCTGCCGGGTCGGCGGGCGTCGGGGTTGACGACGTCGTTGGCCCCGATGATGAGCGCCACGTCACACTGCTCCATTTCGCTGTTGAGCTCCAGGTCGGCCAACCGGTCGTACGGCACATTGGCCTCGGCCAGCAGCACGTTCATGTGCCCCGGCATGCGGCCGGCGACGGGGTGAACGCCGTAGCGCAGGTCCACGCCCTTCTGCGCCAGGATGTTGCCGAGTTCGGCGACGGCGTGCTGCGCCTGGGCCACCGCCATCCCGTACCCGGGGATGATGAACACCTTCTGCGCGGCCTCGAGCACCATCGCCGCCTCCTCGGCGTCCATCTGGCGGACGGTCTTGCCGGCGGTACTGGTGGCGCCGGCGGCGGTGATCTCCTGTCCGAAGCCGCCGGCCACGACGTTCAGCAGCGAGCGGTTCATGGCGTTGCACATGATCTTGGTCAGGATGATGCCCGACGCGCCGACCAGCGAGCCGCTGATGATGAGACAGTAGTTGTCCAGGGCGAAGCCGGTGGTCATGGCCGCCAGCCCGGAGTACGAGTTCAGCAGCGAGATCACGACGGGCATGTCCGCCCCGCCGATCGGGATCACCGCCATCACGCCCAGGACCGCGGCGATGACGTACAGCACGATGAGGGCCCACAAGCCCTGGTGGTAATCCCAGGTCATAAGCGCGCCCAGCGCGACGCAGGCCAACAGCAGCACGACGCTCAACAGGTGGTGTTTCGGCAGCAGCAGGGGGTTGCTGATCGGCGTGCCGCGGAACTTCCACCCTTCGAGTTTGCCGAACGCGGTGACGCTGCCCGTGAACGTGACCATGCCGATCAGCGCGCTGAGGCCGATGGTGATCAGCGTGTCGATCCGCGGGTCGCGGTGCGGGTCGAGGTAGACCCGGATGAACTCGGCCAGTGCGACCGTGGCCGACGCCAGCCCGCCGAAGCCGTTGAGCATGCCGACCATCTGCGGCATGGACGTCATCTGCACGCGGATGGCCAGGAACCCGCCGACGGCCGACCCGACCACGAGCCCGGCCAGAATCGTCCAGTAGCTGACGATCTCGCGGCTGCCGAGCGTGACCACGATGGCGATCAACATGCCGACGGCCGACAAGGCGTTGCCGGACCGCGCGGTCCGCGGGTGCGACATCATCTTCAGGCCGAAGATGAACAGGGCGGCCGCGACGAGATAGGCCAGGTTGATGCCCAGGCTGACGAGGCTGCCGTGCTCGGCGCCGGCGGGGGGCGTGTTGGTCACTTGGGCCAGGAGCCCGAAGGGGTGGGGACCGTGCATCATGTTCGCGCTCCTACCGCTTCTTGAACATGGCCAACATGCGGTCGGTGACCTTGTAGCCGCCGACCACGTTGATCATCGCAAACGTCACCGCCAGGAACCCCAGAATCTCGCTCCACCAGCCCTGGTGCAGACCGGCGATCACGACGGCGCCGACGATGGTGATGCCGGAGATGGCGTTGGAGCCGGACATCAGCGGGGTGTGGAGGATCGCCGGCACCTTGGCGATCACCTCGAAGCCGATGAACATCGCCAGCACGAAGATGACGAAGTTGTTGGTAAATATCTCGATCATGCCCGACCCTCGCTTTCGATGGCGGCCTTGGTCGCCGAGTGAACGATCTGGCCGTTGTGGGTGACCAGTGCCCCGGCGATGATCTCGTCCTTCAGGTCCAGGTTGAAACGGTTGTCCTTCCAGAACTCCAGGACGAACGTCGTCAGGTTGCGCGAGTACAGCGTGCTGCCGTGCAGCGGCATCTCCGCCGGCAGGTTCAGCGGGGCGCAGATCTTCACGCCGTGCTTGATGACCGTCCGACCCGGCTCGGTCAGGGTGCAGTTGCCGCCGCCGGTGGCGGCCAGGTCCACGATGACCGAGCCCGGCTGCATGGCCCGGACCATGTCTTCGGTGATGAGCTTGGGGGCCTTCACGCCGCCGATGAGCGCGGTCGTGATGACCACGTCGTTGGCCTTGCACTGCTGGGCGATCAGCTCGGCTTGCTTCTGGTAGAAGTCGGCGGAGAGCTCCTTCGCGTAACCGCTCGCCGTTTGGGCGTCTTCGGCGCTTTCCACCGCGACGAACTTCGCCCCCAGGCTTTGCACCTGCTCGCCCACGACCTTGCGCGTGTCGGTGGCGGTGACCGTCGCGCCGAGTCGGCGGGCGGTCGCAATCGCCTGCAAGCCCGCCACGCCCGCGCCGATCACGAACACCTTGGCCGAGAAGATCGTCCCCGCCGCCGTCATGAACATGGGGAAATACTTGGGCAGCTCCAGCGCTGCGATCAGGACGGCCCGGTAGCCGGCGATGTTGGCCATGGAACTGAGCGTGTCCATCGACTGGGCGCGGGTGGTCCGCGGGATGCAGTCGGTCGAGAACGCGGTGATCCGCCGCTCCGCGAGCTTGCGGACGATTTCGAGGTTGCGGATCGGCAGGAGCGTCGTCAGCAGCATCGCGCCCGGCCGCATCTGGTCCGCTTCGGCGGGCGTGGGCACGTCCACCTTGAGCACGAAATCCGCCCCGCCGAGCAGGGCCCCGACGTCGGTCTCGATCGTCGCCCCGACGGCCGTGTACGCCTCGTCGTGAAAGGACGCTTCGGCCCCGGCGCCGCTCTGGATCGCGACCGCGATGCCCTTGCCCACCAGCTTCTTGCACGACTCGGGGACCAGGGCCACGCGGCGTTCGCCCGGCCCGGTCTCCCTCGGAACCGCGATCTTCATGGTGTCCTCACATTCCGGCCAGCCCGTGCCACCGGCGGCCCCCCACCCGCCCGGCGCTGGTCTAGCATTCTAGTCGCCAAAATGCGCGGGTAAAGGTCGCGGACCCGCGGTTCGGCGAGCGGCCCTCGGCGGGTCGCTCCGGCCGCTACTCGCGGAAATCGACGGGGATTTCATCCTCGCGGTCGAGCCGGCGGTAGGTCTCGCGCACCGCCCGCTTGGCCTCGTCAAGCGGCAGCCACTCCACGTGCCCGTCGAGGAACAGGACCGCCGTGCCCTCGCGGCTGTGCAACCACTCGAACGCCAGGACGTTACTCTCGTCATCCCCGCGTTTCTGCCCGGCGATGTAGCCGTACGACTCGGCTTCGTCTTTCGGGTCCAGGGGTGACTGGAGCATCGCGACGGAGATCAGCTCGGCTTCGACCAGCTCCCGCAGCGAGGACGGGAACGCATCGTCGTGATCGTCGGCATACGTGAAGCACGCCTCCCCGATACCGCGCAGATTGGCCGCGCTCTCGGTCCGCTTGGCGATCTCGCGGGCGCGGGCCAGCGAGGGCAACATGATCGAAGCCACCAGGCCGGCCGCGGCGGCGGTCTTCAACGGCATCGTGTCGCCGGCGCCGATGTACAGCACGCCGTCGCTCTCGCGGCCCAACGCCCCGACGAAGTTGGCCACGTCCTTGGTACTCTCGGGCAGCGGCGGCATCGTCACCAGGTCCAGCTCGACGCCGTGCGCGGCAAGCTGCGATACGCCCAGGGTGCGCAGCCCGTTGACCAGTGGATAGAACATCCGTGTGAAGTAGTGCGTGTCGAAGTAGTCCACACCCTGCACGGTCCTGGGCCAGCCGGCCCTGGCGGCCTGGACATCCGGCCGGTCCAGCAGGCTGGGGCCGCGCGTTTTCGGGTCCACCTGTTTGAGCGCGGTGGCCACCGTCTGCGGGTACAGGGCGAGCACCCAGCGGCCGTCGGCGAAGCCCCACGCGGGTGCCACGGGGCACGGTACGCCGCCGATCAGCACGTAGTGAATCTCGTGCTCCCCGCGCGTCAGCTTCTTGGGCGTCAGCTTGACGTTGCCCTGTTCGGCCAGGGGCGTCAGGATTTGGACGAGGCGCTCCAGGATGCGCTGAAGCGCCGCCGCGTTTTTCACATCGGCCACCAGCACCGTCCCGGTGAGCAGCAGACCGCCGTGATCGGGGGCGTCGAAGACGGCCCACGTGTCGCCGAAGGCCGGCAGCAGATCATCGACGATGGAGAATCCCAGAAGGGGCGTGGTCATGGCCACGGCCCCATCGACGGCGGGCCGCTGGTCGGGCGCCAGCACGTCAATGATCCGCAGTACCTCCGTCCACACGCCCGCCAGGTCCAGGTTGTACACGCTGGCCCAGTACGCGTCCTTCGGGATGATCTTCAGGTCGTCGTCGGTCAGCGGTTTCTGGTCGAACAGCTTCATCAAACCGCGCGGCGGCCCGTCGGTATGGGCCACGCCCACCAGCCGCGAGCGATGGTCCGCGCGTTCAAAATGGACGTACTTCGATCGGACCGACGTGACGCCCAGCTCGGTGAGGACCTGATCCACCATAGGCGGCAGCTCGCCCAGCAGCTCCTGGGCGACGGCCTTGCCGCGGGTCGCCACGCGCTGCACGTCGACGTAGAAACACAAGTGCTGACCGCCGAGCTGCGCGGCGACTCTCTGGCGGTCGAACTTCAGCTCCTCCGCGTCGGCGAGCTTGGGGCCGCTGCCAGTCAGCGCGGCGACGACCTTGTCCGCCGCCGCGTCGCCCAGCGCCAGGATGAAGACCTTGTTGTGGACGCCCCACAGCAACCGCAGCGGGGTTTCGGGTATCGGCACGGCCTGCATCGCCACGCCGCCGACGGTTTTCGGCTCCATCTCGTCCGCTAGATCAAGCTGCTCCAGGAGCCGGCGCATCAGCTTGTCCACCCGGTCCGCGTCCGGGCTTTCCACCAGCCCCGCCGCCTGAACGTCGAAGCCCACGTCTCCGATGGTCACGTCGAACACGCCGAGGCCGACCGACCCGGTTTGCAGGATCGGCAGCACCTCGCCCACCCAGCGCATGATGACGGCGGACGGATCCTCGCGGCTGCCCTGGTCTGCGAGCATGTCCGCCACGGCTGCCGACACTTTTTGCTGCCATTGCAGTTCGGCCGAGCCCGGCGGCTCGCATTGCGACCAGCCGAGGTACAGCGCGGTCTCGCCGGGCATGAAGCGGGCCATGTCGGAGGCGCCGGCCACCGCCACCCAACCCAGCACGGCCAGCAAGCCGACAGAGCGGAATCGTGAAGTGAAGGATCGAGGTCGCATGAGAAGCTCCTTCTTGGTGTGTTCGCCGCGCGGCGGCCACCGGCCCGCGTTTCACCGCTTTTGAAATACCCGAACCGCAAACGCCGGCGGTGGGGACCGGCCGGCGAGCGGATTATACTCTGGGTGTGCGGGCCCGGCACGGATTTGGGAGTCGAAACACGGTGTGGCGTCTGGGCGTCGTGTCGTTCCTGAACTCGCGGCCGTTGATCGCGGGCCTGGTGGACGATCCGCGCGTCGCGCTGACCTTCGACGTGCCTGCGGCGCTTCCCGGCCGGCTCGAACGCGGCGAAGTGGACGCGGCCCTGGTGCCGATCATCGACGTGTTACGCCGGGCCGACCGGTGGCGGATCGTCTCCGACGCCGGCATCGGCTGCGACGGCGAGACCATGACCGTCCGCGTCTTCTCGCAGGTTCCGCCGGACCGCATCGAGACACTGTGGGCGGATACCGACTCGCACACGTCGGTCGCCCTGGCGACGGTCCTGTGGCGCGAGTTGTTCGGGCGCGAGGTCGAGTTGCGGCGTCTGGACGCCCGCTCCCGGCGGCCGGACGACGTACCCGCGGTGCTGCTCATCGGCGACAAGGTTGTCGATCCCGGCCGCGGGCGGTTCGCGTACGAGGTGGACCTGGGCGGCGCGTGGCGCCAGCACACGGGGTTGCCGTTCGTGTTCGCCGTGTGGGCCGTCCAGAATGGCGAGTTGCGAATAGCGAGCAGCGAATTGGGGATGGCGAATAGCGGACTGGTGAAAACCGAGTCCGATTCTCCCAACTCGCTACTCGGCACTCGCTACTCTGAACTCGCCGCGCTGCTGAGCGCCGCGCGGGATCGTGGCGTGGAAGCAGCGGCCGAGATCGCCGAGCGCGACGGGCCGCGCCTCGGCTGGCCGGTCGAGCTGGCCCGGCGCTACCTGACGCAATGCCTCACGTTCCGGCTCGACCGCCGCCACGTCGCCGGCGCGGAGCGCTTCGCGCAGCACTGCCAGGCGCTGGGCCTTGTGCCCCCGGGACACGTCCTGCCTTGGCCGGCGGGGCCGAGCGCCGCCGCGACGGAGTCGGCGAGATGAGCGACGACGGGACGACACCCAACCACCGGCGGGAGGGCCGGTACCCCACCGGGGCTGCCGCTCCCGGCGCGGCAAGCTGGACGCGGCTTACCGACGCCGACGCACTGGCCATGTACCGCGAGGTGTCGATCCACGAGCTGGGGCGCCGCGCGCTGGCCCGCTGCGAGCAACTTCACCCGGAGCCCTACCGCACTTACGTCGTCGATCGCAACATCAACTACGCCAACGTCTGCACCGCCCGCTGCATCTTCTGCAACTTCTACCGCAAGCCCGGCGACGCCGAAGCGTACATCCTCAGCTACGAAGAGATCGGGCGGAAGATCGAGGAGCTGCTCGCCATCGGCGGCACGCAGGTGCTCATGCAGGGCGGCCTGGTGCCGGACGAAACGCACCCCAGCGGCCACGGATTGCCCTTCCGCTGGTACCTCGACCTGCTCCGGTTCATCAAGCGTCGCTACACGACGATCCACATCCACGCCTTCAGCCCGCCCGAAATCTGGGCCTTCCACCAGGTCTACCAAATGCCGCTGCGCGACGTGCTCGCCCGGCTGCGGGACGCCGGCCTCGACACGATCCCCGGCGGCGGCGGCGAAATCCTCGTCGATCGCGTCCGTCGCAAGATCGGCCGCGGCAAGACGCTGACCGACGAATGGCTGACCGTGATGCGTGAGGCCCATCGGCTGGGCATGAAGACCAGTTGCACGATGATGTTCGGGCACATCGAGACGTGGCCCGAGCGGATCGAGCACCTGCGCCGCCTGCGCGACCTTCAGGACGAGACCGGCGGCTTCGTCGCGTTCATCCACTGGCCGTTTCAGCCGGAAGGGACGGCGCTGGGGCGCTGGCAGCAGAGCAGCGAGTGGCGAGTAGCGAGGAACGAGGGGTCGGAACCAAGTTTCGAGTGCGCCGCCCCGACTGCCGAGTCGCTGGAGGCGGGCCCCGCTGCGAGTAATTCGCTACTCGCCACGCGCTACTCTGAACTCGCACCGCCGCCGCGGCCGGAGCCCGACGGCGAACACTTGTATCTCGCCGACGCCCACGAGTATCTGCGGTTGCTGGCGGTCGCGCGGCTGTACCTGGACAACATTCCCAACATCCAGTCGAGCTGGGTGACAATGGGGCCGAAGATCGGGCAACTGGCGTTGTTCTTCGGGGCCAACGACATGGGCTCGGTGATGATGGAGGAGAACGTCGTGTCCGCCGCGGGCACGACGTACCGACTGAGCGAGGCCGAAATCCGCCACCTCATCACGGACGCCGGCTGGACCCCGCAGCAGCGCGACCAGTACTACCGTCCGATTGACCCGCCACGGGCCCGGACGCCGCTGCCCTGCCAGACCCCTGCCCCACGCTCGCTGTGACGGCCCGGCTGGTCCGCCCGCGCCCGGTCGGCGTTGTCCGTGGGCGATTGTCATGGACCGCCATTTCCCCGGTCCGGCCCACCTGATTCGACGCATATCGTCGTGCGGTTTTCAGGGACGGTGCCGTGGCGTGTGGGTGCGGCCAAAGTGCCGGTTCCACAGTTCCTTTGGTTCCACCGTGGTGCCCGATGTACTTGGGGTGCAAGCCCAGGTCACTCGCATGGGGTGTGCCGCATGTCGAATCGCTCACTCTGGATGGTTGTCATCGCGGGCGGGTTGGTTGCGGCGCTGGCGCCGGGCGGATTCGCCCAGTGTCCGATGGAATGGTCGCCGGGGTTCGCCGCCCGGGGGCTGGACGGACCGGTGTACGCGCAGGCCGTCTTCGACGACGGGCGCGGACCGGCCCTCTATGTCGGGGGCTGGTTTGAGAAGGCCGGCGGGGTGCCCGCGAAGTCGATCGCGAAGTGGGACGGTGCGCGGTGGTCGGCAGTCGGCGGCGGGTTGCCGGATCCGTATACGCCCGCCGTGGCCGACCTGTGCGTCCACGACGACGGGACGGGGCGCCGTCTGTACGTGGCCGGCCTTTTCACGCACGCGGGCGGCATTCCCGTAAGCAATATCGTCTCCTGGGATGGACAGGCGTGGTCGCCGCTCGGGGCCGGCACGAACCGATATGCGATCGCTCTTCTGTCCACGAACATTGGCGGAGTCCCGGTGTTGCTGGTTGGCGGGGCCTTCACCCTGGCGGGTGGGCAGCCCGCCGTGGCCATTGCCAGATGGCAGTCGGGCCGATGGCATTCGTTCGTCGAGCGCCCCAACGAAGGGGTGCTTTCCTTCGCTCAAGCTCCCGGGTCAGGCTCGCCCGTGTTCTACGTTGGCGGGGCCTTCACGCGAGCGGGGCCCCACGCCTCGGCCCGCATCGGGCGCTGGGCGTGCGTTCCGGGTTGGGTGCCGGGCGATCTCAACTGTGACGGGGTGGTCGACTACCGCGACGTGGACCCGTTCGTGTGGGCCGTGATTGACCGCGCGCAGTTCGAAGCCCGCTTCCCCGGCTGCCTGTGGTTCAACGGCGACATCAACGCCGACAACCGCGTGGATTTCGGCGACATCAACCCGTTTGTGCGGCTGCTGACGCAGCCGTAGGCCACGCGCAGCCACGACTTGGCGGATGGGGCACATCCGCGACAGCCCGTGAAAGTACCGCCTGTCCCGGCGCAATCGGGCCACTTTTCTACGCGTCCTGTGTTACAATGGCCGTGGACGGCGTGTCGGCGGGGGACACGCGCCGGGTTCGGTCGTGGGCGAAACATGTCTGGAGGTGAACCATGAAGCGACTCACAACACTGGCGGTGACGGCCTGGGCGGTGGGGACGGTCTTGGCACAGGGCCTCGACGACGGGCCCGACGCCGCTACGGGGGCCTGCTGCTTTTCCACCGGCGGCTGCCTCGTGCTGACGCAGGCAATGTGCATCAGCAACGGCGGCACCTATCAGGGCGACGGGACGCGTTGCTGGCCGAACCCGTGCGGCGGCGGTGGCCCCGGCTGGTCGGACAACTTCGACAGCTACGCCAACGGTACCCTGCTATACAACGTCGGCGGCTGGACCGGCTGGGACAACCTGGCCACCGCCGCCGGCAGTGTCAGCAATGCCCGGGCGCGTTCGGCCCCGCACTCCATTGCCGTGGCCGGGGACGATGACGCGATTCACCCCTTTACGAACATCCAGGGCGGGCAATGGACCCTGACCGCGTGGCAGTACATCCCGTCCAACCTGAGCGGCATCACGTACTTCGTGGTCAACAGCTACTACCAGCACGGCGGGCCGTATTACTGGGCCGTTGAGTTGCACTTCGATCCGGCGACCGGGCGGGTCCACGATCACCTGCGCGATCCGAATGCGAACACCACGCTGCCGATCGCGTACGACCGCTGGGTGGAAATCCGCGTCGAGGCCGACTTGCGCAGCGGCCTGGGCACGGTATCGCAATACTACGATGGCCAGCTCCTGCTGTCCGGCAACTGGATCACCGGCCCGGTCGGGCAACTTGCCATTGGCAACGTCGACCTGTACGCCCCGCACCCCGAGACGGTCTACTACGACGACCTGTCACTGAGGCCGCCCGGACTGCCGCCCAACCCGACGCGGCCGCTGTTCGTCGGCGTGCAGTACGGCGACCTGCCGACCCGCACGACCGACCTCGCCGGCTTCCCCAACGTGACCTGGCGCAACGGCTTCACGTTCGGGATCAACGGGGCCGCCGGTACGCCGGAGGGGGCGCTGTACCTGTCGTCGGGTGACTTCAATACCAAGCTGTACATCGCCCCGCTGGAGGGGCCGCCGATCTTCCTGGCGAACCTGGCCCAGTACGTCAGCGCGTTGGCCTACGGCCGGGGGCGGCTGTTCGGGTTTGCGAACTACGCCAGCCCGATGGGCATCTACGAGATCACCCCGACCACCGGCGCGATGACGCTGGTCGTGGATACGTCGGCCCAGGGCTACCGCTACTTCGCGCTGGACTACAACGCCGCCGATCGACTGCTGTACGGCTACACCGAGTACGGTTCGCCGACGGGGTTGCACGCGATCAACATCGACACGGGTGTCATTACGCCCGTGGCGGTGTCAATCCCGGCGTCGAACTCGGCCGCCCGCGGCATGGCCTGCGGCTACAACAAGGTCTACGTCGTCAGCGTGTATGGGAACCAGAACATCCCGATGTTCGTGTACGACCTCGCCCAGGGGCCCGGCGGCACGTGGACGCCCTTCACGCACCCGTACCCCGAGAGCAACTCGACCAGCGGCGCGGCGTGGATTCCCGGGCCCAAGACCGGCGACCTGAACTGCGACGGTAAGGTGGACTTCGGCGACATCAACCCGTTCGTCCTGCGGCTGACCAACCAAACCGCCTATCAGGCGGCGTTTCCGGACTGCGCCGATGCCAACGGTGACATCAACCTCGATGGCGTCGTGGACTTCGGCGACATCAACCCGTTCGTGCGGTTGCTGACGCAACCATGAGAATGCCCATTGGGACCTCTGAAAGTCCCCCCTTCCCGCGCGCTTTTTGATTGAGTTTGTGGCATACTTCTTCTCATGGAACGCACACCTTCTCACCCGACGTTTCTGGATGGCGTGGCGGCTGACCTCGGCGGGCCGCGGACGATGGCTTTTCTGGACAAGTGCGAGCGGCTGATCCCGTGGGACGACCTGGCCCGCAGCGTGGCCGACGTGTTCACGCGTCCGGCCCGGGGCGAGGTCGCGCGCGGCGGCCGGCCGCACTGGCCGGTGAAGCTGTACGTCAAGTGTCTGCTGCTGCCGAAGTGGTTCAACCTGTCGGACCCGCAGCTCGAAGAGCAGTTGCGTGACCGCATCAGCTTCCGCCGCTTCGTGGGCCTGGGGCTGAGCGAGCCGACGCCGGATGAGACTTCGATGGTCGTTTTCCGGCGGCGGCTGCGTGCGGCGGGCCACGAGCGGACGCTGTTCGACGCGGTCCACAAGCATCTGGAGAAGCTGGGGTTGATTCTGCACAGCGGCACGCTGGTGGATGCGTCGATCCAGGAGGCGCCGCGCGGCCGGACGAAGGGCGACGGCACGAGCACGCGCGATCCGGAAGCGTCGTTCACGAAGAAGAACGATCGCACGTATCACGGCTACAAGAGCCACATCGCGACCGATCGGCGCGGCGTGGTGAAGGACTTCCGCTTTACGACGGCCCGGGTGCACGACAGCCGCTGCATCGACGAGTTGATCCGCAAGGAAAAGAAGTCGGTTCCGCTGCGCGGCTTCATCCGCGGCGCAGCTTGTGGTGGCCGACAGCGCGTACATGGATCAGGCGCGCGAGGCGCGTTTGCGCCGCCGGGGCATATGCTTCGGGGTGGTGAAGCGGCGGGTGCGCGGCGAGGCGGAGCGGCCGGTCTGGCAGCGACTGCTGAACCGGGCGTGGGCGACGATCCGCGCGATCGTGGAGCATCCGTTCGCGTGGATGCGGAACAGGGGCTATCGCAAGGTGCGCTACCGAGGACTGGCGCGCAACGAACTGGACTTCGGCCTGCTGGCCGCGGCGTACAACCTGAAACGCAGCTTCAGCCTGCGCGGCGGATGAAGCCGCGCAGCGGAACCGACCCGGAGGACCAACGAGGGAGGCCCGGATGCGACTCAGGATGCGGACAAACGAGCAAAACGCCAGCCCGGCCAGCCGACCCCGCGGCCCCCGATCAACCTCGCAATGACCACAACACACCATGACACAGGCTCAATACAACAGTTCGAGGTTGTTCAGACGGCCCATTGGTCGTTGCGCCACAGATTACCGGTAATCGCCGCTCGCCGTTACCGCTCCCGACAGCGCCCGCTCGCGCCAGGCCGCCGCGCGATTTCCTCGTTGATGACGCGGTAGTAGGTGACCGTGGATTCCCAGCTCGTCCCACCGATCAGCCCCATGGTCTGCATGGGCGGCATCGTACCGCCGTCCTCGCGGGCGCGGCAGGGGCGGCGAACTTATGGGGCCAAGGGCGACCGCGGCGCGGTGGTGGTTGGGCCGCGCTGTGGTGGTGCCGTCGCGTGTCGCGTAGGCGGGCAATGGCGGCCCGCCCGCCCGCAACTTATGATGCGGGCTGCGCTCTTGGACTGGTGCGGTGCGGATGTCCCCCGAACAAGCCAACGCGGCCACGACGGCCGGCGCCCCGCCGGGACGCCCCCGGGATGCCGCCGCGCTGACCCGGACCATTCTGGATTGTGCCAGCCGCGGTCTGTCCCGCATGGATTTCTGGGAGGAAATCTCCAAGGCACTGCTGAGCTTCGCGGGCTGCGACGCCCTGGAGGCGCGGCTCAGTGACCGCGCGCTGCACTACCGCTGGGAATACGCCCGCCGACCCCAGCCGGGAGCGTGCTTCGAACTGGTGCGCTGGGTCCGCGGCGCGGATGGAAGAGTGGTCCCCGCGTCGGCCGACCCGTCGGACCTCGAGCGACTGTGTCGGGACGTGGCCGCGGGCCGCTTCGACTCGTCGCAGCCGGGCTTTACCGATGCCGGCAGCTTCTGGACGGGGGACACGTGGGAGCCCATTCCGCTTGCCGGAGCCGCGGCCGACGGGGGCGTGGCCAAGGCCCTGTGCGTTGGCGGACACCATCGTTCGCTGGTGATCCTGCGGTTCGTCGTCGACGAAGCCACGATCGGCCTGTTGCACCTGAAAAGCGAGGCGGCGAACTACTTCGCGCGGCCCGATGTCGAGCGGTTGGAGGGGTTGGCGCAGACGATCGGGCTCGCGGTGGCGAACTGGCGGGCCCAGTACGCGCTGCGCGAGCGCGTCAAGGAACTGACGTGCCTTTACGGCATTGCCCACGTCGCGGAACGAACCGACGGGCCGCTGGAGGGGCTGCTCCAGCAGGCCGTGGCGCTGCTGCCGCCGGCGTGGCAGTATCCGGATATCGCCGCCGCGCAGATCGTCGTGGATGACCGGACGTACGCGACGCCGGGCTTTCAGCCGGGCCGGTATCGGCAGTCGGCGGACATCGTGGTCGAGGGTCGTCGGCGCGGCGTCGTCGAGGTGCACTACCGGGAGGACCGTCCGGAGTTCTCGGCCGGCGCCTTCCTGGCGGAGGAGGAGAAACTGATCGCCGCCGTCGCGCGGGAGATCGCCTTGACCGTTGAGCGGAAGGACGCCGAGCGCGAGCGCACGCACCTTCAGCGGCAGCTCATTCATGCCGACCGGCTGGCGACGATCGGGCAGCTGGCGGCCGGGGTGGCGCACGAACTGAACGAACCGCTGGGGAGTATCCTGGGTTTTGCCCAACTCGCCGTCAAGTGCCCCGGCTTGCCGGAGTCGGCGGCGCGCGACATCGAGAAGATCGTCACCGGGTCGCTGTACGCCCGGGAAGTGGTGCGGAAGCTGATGGTCTTTGCTCGTCAGGTGCCGGCCCGCAAGACGCGGGTCAACTTGAACCAGGTGATCGAGGAGGGGTTGTACTTCCTGGAAGCGCGCTGCGCGCGGACCGGCACCCGCATCGTGCGCGAGCTGGCCCCCGCGCTGCCCGCGATCGAGGCGGACGCCGCCCAGCTCAAGCAGGTCCTTGTGAACCTGGTGGTCAACGCCCTGCAAGCGATGCCCGAGGGCGGGACGTTGACCGTCGGCACGCGTGCCGCGGACGCCGCCGTGGTCTGGTGGGTCGCCGACACCGGGACGGGCATCTCCGACGAGATTCTGGGCAAGATTTTCCTGCCGTTCTTCTCGACCAAGGACGTGACCGAGGGCACGGGCCTGGGTTTGTCGGTGGTCCACGGGATCATCACGTCGCACGGCGGGTCGATCGACGTGCAGAGCCGGCCCGGGCAGGGCACGCGGTTTGAGATTCGCCTGCCCGCCGCGCGATCCGGGGCCGAGCAGGAGAACGGTGCGCATGAGTAGTCCCGCTGAGCCGGAATCCATCCTGGTGGTTGACGACGCCCCGGACACGCTAGAGCTCATTCAGCGGAACCTGACGGGCGCCGGGTATCGGGTGTTCACGGCCCCGGGGGCGCCGGAGGCCATCCGCCTGCTCCAGGAGGTGCCGATCGATCTGGTCATCACCGACCTCAAGATGCGGCAGGTCAGCGGGTTGGACCTGGCGCGCCACGTGCGGGAGAACCTGAAGGACACCGAGGTCATGATGATCACTGGCTACCCGACCATTCAGGGGGCCGTGACCGCGGTCAAGCTCGGGGTGCAGGACTATCTCACCAAGCCGTTCACCGAGGACGAGTTGCTGACGGCCGTGCGCCGCATCTTCGACGTGCGGCGGGCGCGGCACGACGTCCAGAATGGCGCGGACCAGCCGCTCGCCTTGGCCGGCTGTATCGGGGAATCAAAGGCCATGGCGGAGGTGTTCCAGGCAATCCGCAAGGCGGCCGCGACGCGGGCCACCGTGCTGATCCTGGGCGAGAGCGGCACGGGGAAGGAGCTGGCCGCCCGGGCGATCCACTACAGCAGCGCCCGGGCCGCCGCCCCGTTCGTTCCCATCAACTGCGGATCGATCCCCGAGAACCTGCTGGAAAGCGAGCTCTTCGGCCATGTCAAAGGCGCGTTCACGGGGGCGACGGAATCGCGGGCGGGCTTCTTCCAGACTGCCGACGGCGGGACCATCTTTCTGGACGAGATCAGCGATACCAGCCTGCCGATGCAGTCCAAGCTGCTACGCGTGCTGGAGAACGGCGAAGTGTACATGGTCGGCTCGCCCCGGGCGCAGACGGTGGACGTGCGCGTCGTCGCCGCGAGCAACAAGGACCTGCGGGCACTGGTGCGCACGGGGGTCTTCCGGGAGGACCTGTTCTTCCGGCTGAACGTCATCACCATTGGCTTGCCGCCGCTGCGCGAGCGTGAGAACGACGTGCTGCTGTTGGTCTCGCATTTCGCCCGCAAGTTTGCCGAGGAGCTGGGACGGCCGGTCCCGCGGTTCTCCGACGACGCCCTGCGCGTGCTGGCCGGCTACCACTGGCCCGGCAACGTGCGGGAGCTGGAGAACGTGATCCAGCGCGTCGTGATCATGACCGAGAGCAATGTGATCGACGTCCCCGACCTGCCGCCCGAAATGCGCTTTGTGGTGGGCCGCGAGGCGGGCCTGCGCCGCACGTTGGCCGAGGTCGAGGCCGAACACATCCGCCACGTGCTGGCCAGCGTCTCCGGCAACAAGACCCAGGCCGCCGAAATCCTCGGCATCGACCGCAAGACGCTGCGCGAGAAGCTCAAGCTCTTCGGTGCCGAAGGCGAGTAACGTACGCGGGGGCGGGGCCGTTCTCCCCGGCGGTTCAATTCTCCCCGGCGGTGCTTGTGCGGCGGGCCCTCACCGCATACCGGCTTCAGCACTCCAACCAGTCCGCGTGCGCCGTCGTATCCCGCTTCCACCGCCTGAGTTAGCTCGCTGCGCCGGGAAGTCCGGGGCAGAAACCGTGGCCACGTGGGCGCCGGGCACGCCGAATGTACTCCCGGCTCGCCGGCCAGTGGGTTCGCCCGCGCGGGCGGAATCGTCTCTGGCGCGAGCCGACGATGGAAAAGGAGACGGGCATCATGATCATGTCCAACGGCGCGCTGGCGGTGGGCCTTTGCTCCACGTGCAACAACAGCCCCACCTGCTACTACCACGCCCGTCGCGGGCCGGCGATCTACTGCGAGATGTTCGATGACTACACCGCCCCCGTGGGCGGGGATGGGCCGCGGTCATTCGGCGGCACCGCGCCGGCCGGCCGGGGGGCACGGGACGACCAAGCGCAGTACGCCGGGCTGTGCGTCAACTGCGACCATCGGCACACCTGCGCCCACCCGAAACCCGCCGGCGGTGTTTGGCATTGTGAGGATTACGAGTAGGCGGACGACCCGCGCGATGGGTCGGACCGGCGACGGCCGGTCCGTCGTTCACGGAGCCATCGAATGCAGACGAAAGAGGTCGAGAGCATCGTCGACAAGCACCGCCAACACGGTGACGGGCTGATCTCGATTCTGGAGGAGATTCAGTCCAAGTACAGCTACCTGCCCGCCGAGGCCCTGAAGCTGGTCGCCCAGCGCACGGGGCACTCGCCGGTGGACGTCTACGGCGTGGCCACGTTCTACAAGTCGTTCAGCCTCAAACCGCGGGGCAAACACCTGTGCTCGGTGTGCCTGGGCACGGCGTGCCACGTCCGCGGCGGGCACATCATCGCCGAGGAGTTTGAACGGCAACTGGGCGTCAAGGCGGGCGACACGACGTCCGACGGCGAGTTCACGCTCGAGACGGTCGCCTGCCTGGGGGCCTGCGCCCTCGGGCCCATCGTCGTGGTCGACGGGCACTACTTCTCCAAGGTCAACACGGCCAAAGTCAAGTCGATACTGAAGCGGGCGCGACGGGGCCTGGACCAGGTGGAGGTGACGACGGACCGGCGCATCTTCCCCGTGTCCGTCAGTTGCCCACGCTGCAACCACACGCTGATGGACCCCGAGCACCCCATCGACAACGCCCCCTCGGTGCGGGTGACCGTGGCGTTTGAGCGGCAGCACGGCTGGTTGCGGCTGTCGTCGCTGTACGGCAGCCCGGCGATCGAGTCCGAGTACGAGATTCCCCGCGACACCGTGGTGAACTTCTTCTGCCCGCACTGTCACGCCGAGCTGCGGGGCGCCTCGAACTGCCCCGAGTGCGGGGCGCCGATGGTCGCCATGATCGTCCGCGCCGGGGGCATCGTGCAGATCTGCGCGCGGCGCGGCTGCAAGGGGCACATGTTGGACCTGAGCGGCGGAGGCTTCTGACCGCCGCGTTTCCGAGGGCCGCGCGCGGCACCCGCGTGCGGCCGGAGCTACAGGTTGGATTCATGCAAAAACTGACTTCCATTGAAGACTTTCACGCTTTGCGGGCCCGGTTGCAGGCGGACCAGAACCGCCACATCCCGACGATCGTGATTTCGGCCGGCACGTGCGGCCAGGCCAGCGGCGCCAACGACTTGATTCGCGCGGCCAAGCGCGAACTGCTGGCGCGCGGCCTGACCGACCGGATCCACCTGCGCATCACCGGCTGCCACGGTTTCTGCGAGGCGGAACCGTCCATCCTCATCGAGCCGCGCGGGACCTTCTATCCGAAGGTCGGCCCCGCCGAGATGGTCGGCATCATCGAGGCCGTGGCGCGCGGCGAGGTCGTCGAGAGCCTTCTGTTCGTTGATCCGCACACGGGCGCGCCGGTCGAAAAGCAGTCGGACGTCCCCTTCTTCAAGAAGCAGGTGCGGACCATCCTGTCGCGGAACGAGAAGATCGACCCGATCCGTGTCTACGACTACATCGAGAACGACGGGTACGTCGCGCTGGCCCGCGTCCTGACCCAGGGCGACCCCCACCAGGTGATCGAGGAAGTCAAGGTGTCGGGTCTGCGCGGGCGCGGCGGGGCCGGCTTCCCCACCGGGTTGAAGTGGGAGCTGCTGTCGAAGCAGCGCAACGGTACCGGCAAGTACCTGGTGTGCAACGGCGACGAGGGCGACCCGGGCGCCTACATGGACCGCAGCGTCCTGGAAGGCAATCCACACAGCATCATCGAGGGGATGCTGATCGGCGGCTTCGCCACCGGGGCGAACAAGGGCGTCTTCTACGTCCGCAACGAGTACCCGCTGGCCATCAAGCACCTCACCATCGCCCTGCGGCAGTGTCGTGAGCTGGGCCTGCTGGGAGAGCGCATCCTCGGGACCGACTTCTCCTTCGACATCCAGCTTGTGCGCGGGGCCGGGGCCTTCGTGTGCGGCGAGGAGACCGCCCTGATTCGCTCCATCGAGGGCAAGATGGGCGAGCCGCGCCAGCGGCCCCCGTTCCCCATAGAGCGCGGCATCCACGGCAAGCCCACCGCCATCAACAACGTGGAAACGTGGGCCAACATCCCCGTCATCCTGCAGGAAGGCGGCGCGCGCTTCGCCAAGGTCGGGACCAAGCGCAACACGGGCACCAAGATCTTCAGCCTGGTGGGCAAGATCAAGCACACCGGCCTGGTCGAAGTCCCCATGGGCATCACCATCGAGGAGATCGTCAACGACATCGGCGGCGGCCCCGTGGGCCGCGCCCGCATCAAGGCCGTGCAGACCGGCGGCCCCTCCGGCGGCTGCATCCCGGCCAAACGCTTCGACCTGCCCATCGACTACGACAGCCTGACCGAGGCCGGGTCGATCATGGGCTCCGGCGGCATGATCGTCATGGACGAGAACACCTGCATGGTCGATGTCGCCAAGTACTTCATGAACTTCCTCAAGGGCGAATCGTGCGGCAAGTGCTTCTCGTGCCGCAAGGGCACGCAGCGCATGTACGAGCTCCTGGAGGACATCTCCGTAGGCAAGGGCACGCTTGAGCACCTGAGCCTGCTCGAAGAGCTCGCCCTGGTGGTCAAGGACACCTCCATGTGCGGCCTGGGCCAGACGGCCGCCAACCCGGTCTTGTCCACCCTGCACTATTTCCGGGACGAGTACCTTGAGCACGTCAAGAACAAGCGCTGTCCGGGTGGGGCCTGCAAGGAACTGGTGACTTACTGGATCAACGAGAGCTGCGTCGGCTGCGGCGTGTGCTCCAAGCAGTGCCCGCAGGAGGCCATTTCCGGCGGCCCCAAGGAGCGGCACGTCATCGACCACGCCAAGTGCATCAAGTGCGGCAACTGCCGGACCGTGTGCCGCTACGAGGCCGTGCAGGTGGTCTGACGCTGCGGATTCAACCCAAAGGTGAGGGCATGGTCACACTGACGATCAACGGTTTGCCGGTCTCGGTCGAGGACGGGACCACGCTGCTGGAGGCCGCGCGGTTCCTCGGCTTTCCGATTCCGACCCTGTGTCACATGGAAGGGCTGTCGCCGTACGGGGCCTGCCGCCTGTGCGTGGTCGAGGTCGGCGAGGGCCCCAAGGCCCGGCTGGTGTCGTCCTGCACCTACCCGGCGCAGGACGGGCTGAAGGTGCGCACGGCGTCGGCCCGCGTGCTGCGGGCCCGCAAGATGATCCTGGAACTGCTGCTCGCGTCCTGCCCCCAGTCCAAGATCATCCAGGACCTCGCTTCCGCCCATCAGATCACCCGCCAGCGTTTTCGCCAGGAACACGAGGATTGCATCCTCTGCGGCCTGTGCGTGCGGATGTGCAACGAGCAGATGATGGCCGGTGCCATCGGCTTTCGCGGTCGCGGCGAGACCCGCAGTATCGGCACCCCCTTCGACATCAAGTCCGAGCAATGCCGGCTCTGCGGGGGCTGTATTTACGTCTGCCCCGCCTGCCAGCTCCGCTGCACCTACACGGAGCCGGACAAGGCGATCTGCGGCGGCTGTGCCAACCTCAGTCCGCCGTGCGTCGAGAAAGACCAGTTTGACGACATGATGTGCTACATGAATCCCTGCGTTGCCTGCGAGATCGTGAAGGACTAGCCCACGGAGGTATCGACTCGATGTCCCTGACATTCTCCCGAGTAAACAGTTCGGCCGCCACGCTGACCAAGAACCGCACCGAGGGCTCGGTCACCCCCAATTCTGGGATGTGCGTGACCTGCGTGGACGGCTGCATCGGCATGTGCGAGATTGGCAAGTCCGCCTACCGCGGCCACGAAGTCATCTACCCGCAGCCATTCGGCGTGATTACCACGGCGGCCGAGAAAACCTACCCCGTGGACTACTCGCACTTCAACATCATGGGCACGGCCGTGGGCGCGCACGGCATCGAGGCCGACAGCGACAAGGCGATCTTCCCGGCCGTCAACCTGGAGGTCGCGTTCGGCCACGACCGCGGCCTCAAGTTCCGCTACCCGTGGGTCATTCCCGGCATCGGCTCGACCAACATCGCCAAGAACAACTGGGAAGGTCTGGCCATCGGCTCCGCCCTGGCCGGCACCGGTCTGACCATCGGCGAGAACGTCGTCGGCATGGACCCGGAGGCCGTCATCAAGAACGGCCGCGTCGTGGACACGGTGGACCTGAAGCGGCGGGTCAACCTCTTCAAGGACCACCAGCGCGACGGTTACGGCGCCATCATCTGCCAGGCCAACATTGAAGACACCCGCCTCGGCGTCCAGGAGTACGCCGTCGACAAGTTGGGCGTGCAGTGCGTCGAGCTGAAGTGGGGCCAGGGGGCCAAGGACATCGGCGGCGAAGTCAAGATCAACAACCTGAAGAAAGCCCAGATGCTCTACGAGCGCGGCTACGTCGTCCTGCCCAACCCCACCGACCCGCACGTCATCAAGGCGTTCGAACGCGGGGCCTTCAAGGAGTTCGAGCGCCACTCGCGCGTCGGCATGGTCAGCGAGGAGGGCTTCGCCAAACGCGTCGAGGAGCTGCGCAAAGCCGGGGCCAAGTACATCTTCCTCAAGACCGGCGCCTATCGCCCCGCCGATCTGGCCCGCGCCGTCCTGTTCGCCTGCAAGTACAAGCTGGACCTGCTCACCGTGGACGCGGCCGGCGGCGGCACCGGCATGAGCCCCTGGCGCATGATGAACGAATGGGGCGTGCCGCCCGTCGAGCTACACTCCCTGCTCTATCAGTACTGCCGCCGCATGACCGAACGGAACTACAAGGTCCCCGCGATCGCCGTGGCCGGCGGGTTCACGTTCGAGGACCAAATCTTCAAGGGGCTGGCCCTGGGCGCGCCGTACGTCAAGCTCGTGGGCATGGCCCGTTCGCCGATCGCCGCGGCCATGGTCGGCAAGACCATCGGCCGGGCCATCAGCGAGGGCCAGCTCCCGGTGTACGTGGAGCGCTTCGGCAACACGATCGACGAGATCTTCGTCACGGCCGGCGAGTTGCGCCGCGAGTTGGGTGACGATGTGTTCGAACGCATCCCCCCGGGCGCCATCGGCTTGTACACGTATTACGAGCGCCTCGCGCAGGGGCTGCGTCAGCTCATGTGCGGCAGCCGCAAGTTCTCGCTGGAGTACATCACCCGCGACGACCTCGCCGCCCTGACGCGGGAAGCCGCGGCGATCAGCGGCATCCCGTACATCACCGAGGTCGATCAGGCCCAGGCGCAGGAGATTCTTAACGGTTGAAAGCCACACCGCCCAACCCCTGTGGGCCCCGGGCGGTGCCTCTCTCGATCTCCGTGGACGTGGCGGCCCTTGGCCGGGACCGCTCCCTTTCCCCGCGACCGTGGGGAAAGACGCCCCACCCCTTACGACATGGGGGGTGGGGCGTGTCTTACCATCGCCCTGGCAGTGGGGTGTTGCGCGCAGCGCCCACCGATCCAGCTCCCCGGGGGCGAGCGCGTGGCGCGGGAGGGCGATCCCGGCGCGCCGGGACTGCCGCGCTGCGGCTCGCCGGGAGGCCCGCCCGCCCTTGTGGCGCCGCCGCATTGCGCACGGTGATTCAGCCTGCCCCGAACTCACACGGCAGGGTCAAGGCGGCGCGCAATCGGCGGAGGTACTCCCGGCGCGGGATCTCGACCGCGCCGAACGTTCGGAGGTGCGGGGTGGACCATTGCGCGTCGAGCAACACGAAACCACGCTGTTTCAGCCGCTCGACCAGATGGGCCAGCGCGACCTTCGACGCATTGGACACGCGGGCGAACATCGACTCGCCAAAGAACGCCCCGCCGAGCGCCACGCCGTACAGCCCGCCCACCAGCCGCCCCGCCTGCCAGCTCTCGACGCTGTGGGCGTGCCCCTGGCGATGTAGCCGCCTGTAGACCGTGCTGATCTCGTCTGAGATCCACGTGCCCTCCGCCCGGTCCGCGCAGGCCGCCAGCACCTCCTCAAAGACCGTATCGACCCGCACCTCGAACACCCCGCGGCGCAAAACCTGCCGCAACGAGCGGGCCAAATGGAACGTCTCCAGCGGCAGGATGCAACGCGGGTCCGGCGAGAACCAGTAGATCTCCCCATCCTCGTCCGCCATTGGAAACACGCCGCAGCGGTAGGCGTGCAGGACAAGCTCGGGCGTCAGGTTCGGGTCCATGGGGCGGCGAGCGGGCCGCGGCGGGCGGCGAACGGGCACCTTACGACGTGTTCGGCCGGCGCCCGGCCCTTCCGCAGCGGCGTTTGAGACTTTATCCTGTCGGAATGGACAGTGTCCAGACAGGCCACCCCGCCGGCGTCACCACGGCCCCCCCGGGGCCCGCGCCGGCGGCCGTCCCGGTCGCGCCCGACTTCGCGGACTGGCTGGAGCGCGGCCGCGCCGAAGTCGACGCCGCCCTGGCCGTCCACTTCCGAGAGCTCGAAATCCGGATGGGGCCGCACAGCCGCCTGCCCGCCGCCGTACAGTATTCAGTGACCGTCGGCGGCAAACGGCTGCGGCCATTGCTGGTGCTGGAGAGCTGCCGGGTGTGCGGCGGCCGCCGGGAGGCGGCGCTGCCGGCCGCTTTGGCTCTCGAGCTGGTCCACACGTTCTCGCTGATTCATGACGACCTGCCGGCCATGGACGACGACGATACCCGGCGTGGGCAGCCGACCAACCACAAGGTGTTTGGCGAGGGCATGGCCGTGCTCGCGGGAGACTGGCTCGTGACCCACGCGCTGGAGCTCGTGGCCGGGGCGGATGTCTCGGCCGAAACCGCCGCCGCGCTGGTCCGCACGCTGGCCGGGGGAACGCGAGCGATGATCGAGGGCCAGGGGGCCGACCTGGACGGGGAAAGGCAACCGGCCCGGCGGGAGTTGGTGGAGTACATCCACGAGCGCAAGACGGCGGCCCTGCTGGAGACGAGTTGCCGGCTGGGAGCGCTGTGCGCCGGGGCCCCGGAGGAGACGACGACGCGCCTGGCCGCGTACGGGCGGCACCTGGGGCTGGCCTTCCAAATCGTCGATGATCTCTTGGATGCGACCGGCTCGGCCGCGGACCTCGGCAAAGACGTGCGCAAGGACGCCGCCGCCGGCAAACAAACCTACCCGGCCGCGTTCGGCTTGAACGAGAGTCGCCGCCGGGCGGAGGGCCAGGTGGACGCCGCGCTGCGGCAACTGGACTCCTTCGGCGAGCCCGCCGAGCGGCTGCGCGACCTGGCGCGGTACGTTCTGCGCCGGGACCGCTGAGATGCCGATGGCCGACACGCGGTCGCGGCCCAACGAGGAAACCGATGGATTCGCTCCTGAGTTCGATTACGTCGCCGAAGGACCTCCAGACACTGACATTGGAGCAACTGGGGCGTCTGGCCGCGGAGATCCGCACACGGATCATCGAGGTGGTCAGCCGCAACGGTGGGCACCTGGCCAGCAACCTGGGCGTGGTGGAACTGACGCTGGCCCTGCACCGCGCGTTTGACTTCAGCCGGGACTGCCTGCTGTGGGATGTCGGCCACCAGTGCTACGTGCACAAGCTGCTCACGGGTCGGCAGGCGCGGTTCGACACGCTGCGGCAGGCCGGCGGCCTCAGCGGCTTCCCGAACACCGCCGAGGGCCCCTACGACTTGTTCAACGTCGGGCACGCCGGCACCGCCATCGCCACCGCCGTCGGCCTGGCCCGCGGCGACCAGGCCCTGGGGCGTGATCGGCGGGTGGTGGCGTTCGTGGGCGACGCGAGCATTGTCAACGGGGTGGCGTTCGAGGGCCTCAACCAGGCCGGAACGCTGAAGCGCCAGTTCCTGGTCGTGCTCAACGACAACTCGATGGGCATCGCCAAGACGCAGGGGGGATTGGCGACCTACCTGGCCCGCTTCCGCGTCAGCAACCTGTACGAGGAAGTCAAGCACCAGGTGGCCAGCGTGCTGCCCCGCGTGCCCGTGGTCGGCAAGAGCATGCAGGGCGCCTGGGACCACCTGCGCCAGGGCATCAAGGCCACGGTCTCGCCGCACCAGATCTTCGAGCAGCTCGGTTTCCTGTATGTCGGGCCGGTGGATGGGCACGACCTGGCGCACCTGATGGATCTGCTGCACTTGCTCAAAGACGTTGCCCAGCCGGTGCTGTTGCACGTCCACACGGAGAAGGGCCGCGGTTGCTCGTGGGCCTCGCACGACCCCTGCGCGTTCCACAGCCCCGGCAAGCTCCAGGTCAACGGCGACGTGGTGTCCGCGGTCCAGAGCGAGCGGAAGAGCTGGACGACCGCGTTCGCCGACGCGCTCATCCGCATTGCCCTCGACGATCCCCGCGTGTATGCACTCACCGCTGCCATGCCCGACGGCACGGGACTCGCCAAGGTCAAGAAGGCCCTCCCGGACCGCGTGCTGGACTGCGGCATCGCCGAGAGCTGCACCGTCGATGTCGCCGCGGGCATGGCCAAGGCCGGCCTGCGCCCGCTGGCGTGCATCTACTCGACATTCCTTCAGCGGGCCTTCGACCAGGTCTTTCAGGAAGTCGTCTTGCAAGGGCTGCCGGTCGGCTTCTGCCTCGACCGCGCGGGGCTGGTCGGCGGCGACGGCGCCGTCCATCACGGCTATCTCGACATCGCCTACCTCCGTGGGCTCCAGGGCATGGTGCTCATGGCCCCCGCCGACGAGCCCGAGTTGGAGCAGGCCCTACGCTTCGGCCTCAAACTCAACGGACCTTGGGCGGTGCGCTACCCGCGCGACACCGTGCCCGACCCGTTCGGCGAGGCACCCCCGTTCCACCTCGGCAAGGGCCGCGTCATGCTGGAGGGCCCCGACGCGACCATTCTGGCGTACGGCAGCACGGTCGCGCCGGCGCTGGAAGCCGCCCGCCGGCTCGCCGCCGAGGGCCTCTTCCTCACCGTCATCAACGCCCGCTTCGTCAAGCCGCTCGATGAGGACATGGTGACGACGGCGGTGACCCGCGGCGTCCCGATCATCACCGTGGAGGAGCACTCCACCGCGGGCGGGTTCGGCAGCGCGGTCCTGGAAACGGCCAATCGCCTGGGCTTGCCGACCGACGGCATCGTTCGCCTCGGCATGGCCCCGGAGCGGTTCTACGAGCACGGCGCACGGGCCGCGCAGCTCGCCGAGGCGGGCATCGACGCGCCGGGCATCGCGGCGACAGTGCGGCGCGTCGTGCAGGCCGCGCGGTCTGCGGGCGCCGGGGTGCGGGCCCCCGCCGAGCGCGCCCCGCGGTCCCCATGATGGACGCCTTCGTCGCTCAGCACCTGGAGCGCGTGTCGCGGACCTACGCGATCATCGTCCCCATGCTGCCGGGGCCGCTCGCGCAAGCGGTGGGGGTGGCCTATCTCGTGATGCGGATCGTCGACACGATCGAGGACGCCCCGGCGGTGTCCGCGGAGCAACGCCGCCACCTGCTCGACCGGATCGACCCCGCGCTGCAAGGCGACGCCCCGGCGCTGCACGATCTGACGACCCCCCTCGGCGACACGCCCGCCGAGCGGGAGCTCTTGCTTGACGCGTCGGAAGTCGTCGCACGCCTGCGGGCCCTCGAGCCGACCTACCGCGACGCCATCGCGCGGTGTGCCCAGACCATGAGCGCCGGCGTTCAGCGACTGTTGGTGCGCGCCGCGGAGCGCGGTGGGGTGTACCCGGCCGTCCGCGATGCTGCCGAGCTGCGCGAGTACTGCTACTACGTCGCGGGAGTCGTCGGCGAGATGCTCTGCACGATGATGGCACACCACCTTCGCCGGCCAAGCCTGCTCAACAGCCGTGAATTGGCGGTTGACCTGGGCGTCGGCCTGCAACTGGTCAATATCCTCAAGGACGCGGCGTCCGATTCGGCCCACGGCCGGCGGTACCTGCCGGGTGGCGGCGCCGGCGCCGCAGCCGAGGAGCGGGTTTATCGGACGGTTCTGCACGAGGCGCGGCGCTGCCTACTCCGTGGCATCGACTACGTCCTTGCGCTGCCGACGTCCGCCGCCGGCGTGCGCTGCTTCTGCGGCTTGCCCATCGCTTGGGGCGGCCTGACGCTCGCCCAGGCCGAACGCGACCCCGCGGCCGCGAAGATCAGCCGCGAAGCCGTCTGCGGCGCCATCGACCGGTTCCGGCAGCTTGCCGGCGATGATGAGGCGCTGGGGCGGTGGTTATCGACCCTGATCGAGCCCGCACGCGACGGTGCCAACGTGCTCCCCTGACGCGACTGGGGTGGAACACGGGGGGACTTCCCTGGTATGCTGGATTGACCCAGAGGAGGCGCGGGGCCGAGTGAGGCCCGCGCGCACCCACATTGGCCAGGAGAGAGAAGATGAACACGCGCCCGATGTCCACTTGGTCGGCCTCTCTTGCAGCCCTGAGCGTCCTGACATTGGCCGCGGCGGCCCCGGCCGCCCCCGAAGTGTGGCCGTTCGACCTGCGCACGGCGGGTGAGAACGTGTTCTACCGGTCGCCGACGAACGTCGCTCCCAACGCGGACTGGTACGTCGCGGGTTGGGAGATCACGCTGGCCGAAGTCACCGTGAAGTACTCCATCTTCCCCCCCGTCGTGCTGAACATCACCAGCGAGCTTCCGCCGGAGGTCCTCCAGGGGCAGCGGACGGCTGACGGGCCGGCCCCGATCGTGATCATCGATGACCGCGTGGTGTATCCCGAGCCGCCGGAGCCGCCCGCGGTGGCCGCCGATGTGGAGATCGGGCTGGACGCGGCGGGCTTCGGCTACTTCGCGATGACCAACGTCGTGCTGGGCCAGATGGAAGTGAACCTGCCGCCGTTCGGCGTCGTGACGGTGCAGATCACGGCGCTGCACCTGGTCGGCACGGTCAACGCCGAGGCGTTTTGGCATGCGCGTGGCGACCTGAACTGCGACCGCGCGGTGGACTTTGGTGACATCAACCCGTTCGTATTGGCGCTGACGAACCCCGCCGCGTATGCCCAGGCGTACCCGAATTGCCGCCTGGAGCTGGCCGACATCAACGGCGACGGCTTCGTGAATTTCGGCGACATCAACCCGTTTGTCCGATTGCTGACCAACCCGTAGCGGCCGGGCGACTTGGTCCTTCTCGACAACCGGGGGAGGGCGAGGCGCCGGTCGAGCGGATGGTCTTGTCGCGTCGGCCCCCGACGGCTCATTCAACGTCCGATCTGCTCCATTCCCCGCATGTACGGCCGCAGCGCCGCCGGCACCGTCACGCTCCCGTCCGCGTTCTGGTTGATCTCCAGCAACGGGATGAGAATGCGGGGGCTGGCGACTACGGTGTTGTTCAGCGTGTGGCAGAAGTCCGGCTTGCCGGTGCTCGCCCGCCGGTAACGCAGGTTGAGCCGCCGGGCCTGGAAGTCGTGGAACCGGCTGGCCGAGTGCGTTTCCCCGTAGGCGTCGCGGCTGGGCATCCACGTCTCGATGTCGTACATGCGGACTTTGCCCTGCCCCATTTCACCCGTGCAGACCTCGACCACGCGGTAGGGCAGCTCCAGGGCCTGTAGCACGGCCTCGGCGTTCTGGACGATGACCTCGTGCCAACGAGCCGACTCGGCCGGATCGGCCCGGCACACGACGACCTGCTCCAGCTTGTCAAACGTGTGGATGCGATACAGCCCGCGCGTGTCCTTGCCCGCGGCCCCCGCCTCCCGCCGAAAGCACGTCGTCCGGGCCACATAGAGCTTCGGCAGCTCGGCCTCTTCCAGGATTTCGTCGGCGTGATACCCGGTGACCGGCACTTCCGCCGTCCCCACCAGGCTTTGCCCGTCGCGCTCGCAGAGGTACACCTCCTCGCGGTGCAACGGAAAGAAGCCCGTGCCGTACATCAGCTTGTCGGCGACCAGCGGCGGCACGGTCAGCGGCGTCCAACCGCGCTCGATCATCAGGTCCCACGCCAGCCGCAGCACGGCCTCGTGCAGCACGGCCCCCGCGCCGCGCAGGACATAATTGCGGCTGCCGGCGATCTTCACCCCGCGGTCGATGTCAATGATGCCCAGCGTCGTCCCGAGTTCGAGGTGGTCTTTGAACGCGAAGCCGAAGGCGGCCTTCGGCCGTGGCGTGCCCCAGCGGCGGACCTCGACGTTGCACTCCGGACCGTGCCCCACGGGGGCGGCTGCGTCGGGGACCTGCGGCACGAGCAGCAGCAGGTCGCGCAGCTCGGCGTCGATCTTCTCCCGCTCCGCGTCAATCTCCTTGAGGCGGGCCTTCAATTGACCCATCGCCTGACTGAGCGCCGCCTTCTCCTCCTTCGGCGCTTTGGCGATCCGCTCGCCGGTTTGGTTCTGTTGGTGGCGCAGGTCGTTGAACTCGGTCTCCAACGCCCGGCGGCGGGCGTCGACGGCCAGCAGGCGCTCGAGGTCGACCGTCATGCCCTTGTCGGCTGCCGCCTTGCGCACGAGTTCCGGGTTCTCACGAATCAACTTCAGGTCGATCATCGCTCCGCTTTCTTCGACTGGTCCACCACGTTGTCGCAAGGGGTCGGGTGGCAGACACGGTGCCGCGATTATACGGTCGTTGGTCAGCTCCGGGTGTGGCCGTTGGGGGAGCGGACGGGCGAGAGCTGGAACTCGGCCCGGCATCCCGGTCGCGCGCAGCGGACCGTCAGCGTCGGCACCGCCGCCAGCTCCGCGGGGTCGGTGTTGAGAATGGCCAGCACCGTGGGCGTCAGGGCGTGGGCCGCGTGAATGCACAACCCCGCGGGCAGCGTGGCGTGAATCGTGAAGGCGGACTGGGCGAATCCCCCCGCGGGGCAACCGCCCGCCTCCGGCCCGTGCGTGACCGTGATGCGCACCGCGGGCGGAGTGGGGGCGGCGCCCGGCGCCGGCCGCTGCGCTTCCGCGGCCGCCGCGCTGCAATCGGGCGGGGTGGGTTCCTCCGACTCCGTGCCCCCCCCGTCGATGTCGAATACGATCACGTCCCGCCGCCGATCCATCGCCAGATTGGCCAGTTCGTCGGCCCGCCGGTTCTCTTCGCGCCGCAGGTGTTGCAGCGACCAGCCCCCGATACGCAGCAGGAGCATCTGCACCTGCCGGTGCAGCGGCGAGAGATTGGGGCTCTTGACCTCGTATTCGCCGGTGACCTGCCGGACCAGTAGCTCGCTGTCGGAGTAGATCGTGATCGGCTGCGGATCGCACTGGCGGGCCCGCTCCAGGCCGCGAATCAGGGCGTGATACTCGGCGGCGTTGTTCGTCTGTCGTCCGAGGAAGTACGCGGCCTCGTGAATCAGCTCCCCGTCAGCCTGCCGTAGCACGACCCCCGCCCCGGCCGGCCCCGGATTGCCGCGCGACCCCCCGTCGATGTGCAGGATCAGGCCCACGGGGCGCCGCCGCTCAGGAATCCTTGGCCAGGTAGAGGATGCGTCCGCAGTTGTCGCAGGTGATGAGGTCGTCGCGCGTCATCAAGGCGTTGGCCCGCTCCGCCGCCAGCGACATGTTGCAGCCTTCGCACAGGAACTCGGCCCGTCGCGGATGGACCTGGATGACCCGCGCCATGACCTCGCCCTCGTAGCGCTCCGAGACGCGATTGAACAGATCGAGGGCCTTGGGCGTCAGCCGGTCGGCGGCTTCGTCGCGCCGCCGCTGAAGCGTGGTCAATCGCTCCGCGAACGATTCGCGGGCCTGCGCGTACTGCGCCTGGAGGTGGTTCCAGCGCTCGACCTCGTGCCGCAGGGCCTCCTCGTGCTCCGCCAGGGCCTTCTTGCGGGCCTCCACGGCCGACAGCAACTCGAACGCCCGGCTTTCCAGCCGCGTCAGGTCGGCTTTCTCGTTGTTGAGCTGGCTCAGGACGGCCGCGTACTCCTTGTTCGTGCGAACCGTGTTGAGGTTGTCGCGGAGTTTGCCGACGTGCGCCCCACGGGCTTTGAGGTCCACGTCCAACTCGTCCGCCTGCATCTGCGTCCGCTTGAGTTCGTCCCGCTCCGCGGCCAATGCTTCCTCGGCCGACTTCAGCTTGGCCCCCTGCCGCGATACGCCCCGCTCCTTGGCGGCCAACTGCCGCCGGATGTCCACGATTTGCAGCTCGATCTCCTGGAGCGTCAGCAAAGACTCGAGCAGGGCTCCCATTCACGCTCTCCGCCGGATCGTGTCACAGAACCAGGTACGAACCGCGAAGTATGATCGAAAGGCCCCCCGCTCGCAAGCCGCCGGTCACGACCCGGGCGCGCAACGGGGGCCGCGTAGCGCGGCACGCCGGCGGTCAGGGATGCCCGTCGTCCGGGCCGGCGTAGCGTTTCACGACGGCGCGGATGCGTTCGTCCGGCGAGTAGCCCAGCGCGAACCGGGCATTGTGGGCCACCGTCGGCAGCGGGCACGCGACCAACTCGATGAGCTGTCGCTGCACCTCCGCCTCGCCCCGCGACCCGAGCCAGACACACGCGGCCCGCACGAGGTTGTAGTCGCGTGTGGAGAGCTCCACCAGGGCCGGGCCGCGCGGCCCCGCTGCACACAGCGCCGCCCGCAGCTCGGGCTGATAGTCCCACCGATCCGCGAGTCGGCGGCTCAGAATCCGCCACAAGTACGCGGCCCGCGGCTCCAGCCGGGGGGCCACGGCGATGGACGCGCCGCGCCGTGGTTGGGCCTGCCACCAGTCGCGCAGCGCCCGCCGATCGGCCTCCAAGTCGATGGCGGCCGCGGCGGCATGGTCGAAGTCCGCCGGATATAGGTCGTGCCAAGCCCGCGGCGGCGATTCCTCGGTCCAGACGACGGTCCCGAGCCGCCGGCCGCCCGCCTTCAGGTCGAAGTGCAGCAGGCCGAGCGTCGTCTCGAAGCACGTGGCACTCAAGGCCGGCGGCCCGCTCGCCGGGTCGGCCAGCAGCCGAATCAGCGACGTGTGCAGCAGGACGCGCAGGTCGTCCGGGGCTGCCGTCCGAATCATCGCCGGCTGTTCCATCAACCACGCGATGGCGGCCGGGCCCTGCGCCACGAGGCGGTTGAAGTGGTCGGTCCAGACCGCGTCGGGATCGAGCGTCAAGAGCGGCCGGGCGGCGGCGGTGATGTCTCCGACGCGAGAGGACGACGGTGCTCGCGGCCCCGCCGGCGACGGCCGCGCGGGGGGCGTCTGACACCCCGTCGCCAAGAGGATCAGCGCCCCCGCGAGCGGCACCGCCACGTACTCCGTCCACCGATCGGTCATGTTGGTCCAGTCCATTCCGTGCGGTACAATCCGCGTCCTACGAGAATAGCGAATCGGGAGCGCGCATGGAACGGACGCTGATCATCTTTAAGCCGGACGCCATGAATCGCCAGCTTGTCGGGCGGATTCTGAGCCGGTTCGAGGACCGGGGGCTACGAATCGCGGCCCTGAAGCTCCAGCAGTCGCCGCAGGCGCAGGTGGAGCGGCATTACGAGGTGCATCGCGGCAAGCCGTTCTACAACTCACTCGTGGAGTTCATGACGGCGGGTCCGGTAATTGTGGGCGTGCTGGAGGGACCGAGCGCGGTGGCGGTCGTGCGGAACATGCTCGGACCGACCAACGGCGTGAACGCGGCCCCCGGGACGATTCGCGGCGACTTTGGGCTCGACCAGCAATACAACCTCGTCCATGCCAGCGACAGCCTCGAGACGGCCCGGCAGGAAATCGAGCTGTTCTTCAAGCCGGAAGAGGTCGTGAGCTACGAGCGCGTGACGGACCGGTGGATTGTAAGGAGGGGTGGCGCTTCGTGAACCCGCGGCGGGTGAATTCCGACGACCGGTCCCGGAGGGAATCTGGGGATCCGGTTATTCGCCGGGCAGAATGCCGGCGTGGAGTTGCCACAGCGTGGCGCCCTTGACCCTCCCCCAACCCCTCCCTGGAAGGGCGGGGAGTCAGCGGTCTTGCCTGGGTGCGAACCGCTCCGAGGACAGCGCATGAAAGTCAAACCGATCGCCGAGCATCCCCAGAACGAGGTCACGATGGAGGGGGCGAAGGGCGTCCGCATGAGGATGCTCATCGGCCCCCAGGACGGGGCCGACGTCTTCCACATGCGGCACTTCGAGGTCGCCGTCGGCGGCCACTCGCCCCACCACACGCACGACTATGAACATGAGGTGCTCATTCTCAAGGGGCAGGGGTTGGTCCAGAGCGAGCGCGGCGACCGTCCGTGCAAGGCGGGCGACGTGGTTTGGGTGCCGCCGAATGAGAAACACCAGTTCCAGAACACCGGGGGCGAGCCGTTGGAGTTCATCTGCCTGATTCCCGCGCCGCGCGATTGCACGAAATAATCGGGGCGAGCCGACACGAGAACAAAGGGAGCCGAGCATGTCCACGTGGTCACGGCGGGAGATCCTGGGGTCGGCGGCGGTGGTCGGCGGCTGGCTGGCGTTTGGGACCGGTCGCGCGTGGGGGCAGGGCACGCCGCCGGGCGGGGGCGGAACCGACCCGGCCAACGGGCCCTATCAACTGCCGCCGCTGCCCTACGGCTATGCCGACCTGGAGCCGTTCATCGATGCGGCGACGATGAAGCTGCACCACGACGTACACCACGCGGGGTACGTGCGCGGGGCCAACGCCGCCGTGGCGGAACTGGAGTCAATCCGTCGCGCCGGCGGCGACGCGATCAAGCAGGTGCGGGCGGCGACGGATGCGCTGGCGTTCAACCTGTCCGGGCACCTGCTGCACAACCTGTTCTGGACGAGCATGAAGCCGGGCGGCGGCGGTGACCCGCCTGCCGACAGCCAGGCCGCCCGCATGATCGTCCGCGATTTCGGTGCGCTGGACGCGTTCCGGGCGAACCTCGCCGCGGCGGCCGCGCAGGTGCAGGGCAGCGGCTGGGCGGTGCTGGCGTATGAGCCGACGGCCCAGCGGCTGCTGGTGCTCCAGGCGGAGAAGCACCAGAACACGGGCGTGTGGGGCGCGGTCCCGCTGCTGGCGCTGGATGTGTGGGAACACGCGTACTACCTGAAGTACCAGAACAAGCGCACGGAGTTCATCAGCGCGTTCCTGGAGATCGTGGACTGGAACAGCACCGAGCAGCGGTTGCAGGCGGCCCTGAAGCAGACCTGACCCCGCGTCGAATCGGCGTTCGGCCGTCGGCGCTGAGCACTCGGGACCATATGGGGACTCAGGAAGATGGGCCGCCGCGGCGGAGAAAGAGCATCCCGGTGAGCCGCGGCTCGGCGGGAGCCTCGCCCTCCCGCGCTGCCCGATCAGGAATGCCCTTCGGCGTACTCAGCACTCAACACCCGTAACGGACCGTGGCTCTCGTGTCGTCCACCCCATTACGCAACACGGTTGCGGTCGCCGGCGGGCCCCCGGAGGGCACGTCGCTCGGCGTGCAAATCGCGGCCATGGCGCTGGTTATCGCGCCGCTGATCGCGCTGTCGCAGATCATTGCCGTGTGGCGGACCGACGTGGTCGACGACCAGATGTTCGCCTACTACGGCTGGCGCATCGGCCACGGCGCCACGGTCTACCTCGACGTGTGGGACAACAAGCCTCCGGGCATCTACTGGATCAACGCGGTGGGCATGTTGGTCGGCGCCGGGAGCTACTACGGCGTGGTGGCGATGTGCGTCCTGGCGCTGCTCGTCGCGCACGCGGCGTTCTTCGTCGCGGCGGCCGCGGTCTACAGCCGCGGGGCCGCCGCGCTGACCACCATCCTGCTCAGCTTCTACCTCATGCACGCCGACTTCACGGGCGGCACCAACCGCACGGAGACATTCCTGGTGGCGTGTGAGCTGGTCGCTGTCGCGTTCTACCTACGCGGCTGGGTCCGCGACTGCTGGTGGATATGGTATGCCGCCGGGATGTTCGCCGGCCTCGCGTTCCTCTTCAAGCAGGTCGGGCTCGCGGCGTGGGGCTGCATGGGGGTGCACCTCATCGTGCTGGTCATCGCGCGACAACTGCCGGCGGGCGTCGGCATCCGCCGCGCCGTGCTCCTACTGCTGGGCGCCGTCACGACCGTCGGGGCCGCCGCCGGATACCTCGCGAGTCAGGGAGCGCTCTCCGAAGCGTGCTTTGCCGCCTTCGGTTTCAATCGGGCGTACTTCGCCACCGGCGACAGCCAGTTCCCCTACAACTACAAGAACTGGATCCTGCTAAAGAACCACTTCAAGCCGGTCATGCTGCTGCCCTCCTTGATGGCGGTGGCGGCCGCCATCCACGCATTCCTGTGGTGGCTGCGGCCGGAGTTTCGGCCGCCGGAGATCGTGGCCCGCCTGCGGGCCCCGCGCGCGACGTGCCCGTATCACGTGCCGCTGTTCGCGGCGTGGTTTGGCGTGGCGCTGTACGGGGCGCTGGTGAGCCCGCACGCTTTTCGGCATTACCTGGTGCCGACAATCCCGCCGCTGCTCCTGCTCGCGGGCCACTTGGTCCACGTGCTGCGGGCGGAGACGACGGTGCTGCGGCGGCTTCAGCAGCGGGCGTGGGTGACGGCCGCGTTTGTCATCATGGCCTACTTCGCGTGGCAAGCCGCCTGGTGGCAATTCACCGAGGTGTCCAAGGTCTGGGTCAATCGCATCGACCCCTGGCTGACGGGCACGGGCACCTATGACGCCGCCCACTGGGAAGTGGTCGGCGAAGCGGTCAAACGGCACACCGGCCCCGACGATCGCATTCACTGCTGGGGCTACATGCCCGGCGTGTACCTGGAGGCCCGGCGGATCAACGCCTGCCGCTTCACCACCGCGGAGAAGATCGGCCAGGTCGGGACCGGGGCGGCGTTCGTATTGCGGGAGATCGAGGACACGCTGCGCGCCCACCCGCCCGTGCTGATTACGATCCAGGCGGAGGACTACCTGTGGCTCCACGGGCGCAGCCCGCGCGGGCTGCCGTCTGACTCGACCATCGGGCCGTGGCTCGATGAGCACTACCAGCTCGTAGAAGAAATCCCCAAGTTCGAGACCGTGCTCGTGTTCAAACGCCGCGACCGGGTGGACCCCGCGCGCGACCCCAACCTCGAAGAGCGGCTCCAACTGCTGCTGGGCATCAACCAACCCGCGACGACGCCATCGTGAAGCGCGCCGCGTAACGGCACTCCCGCCACGCGGCATCTCGTCCGTGAACCGCGCGCGGAAAAGAGCGGTGCTCCCGAACGCCGTCCGGGAGCACCGCTTTTCGCTGCTCAACTTGTGTGCAGCGCGAGCGGACTAACGCCGCCGCAGCACCAGCCCAAAGGCCAGCAACGCGATCGTCGCCGGCTCCGGCACGAACATGAAGTTCGGGCCGAAGCGCCCGCGACCGGTCGACGTCAGGGCCGGGAAGGTGAAGCCCAGGCTGCCGGCCGTGGGATAACGGCTGAGCGTCCAGGTCACTTCCGGGGCCATGTTCAGCGTGGTGGCGCCCGAGACGTACCAGTCGTTGTCGGCCTCGGTGTCAAGACCGCCGATCGTGTACGTCTTGCCCTGTTGCAGCATCAGGCTGCTGATGGGCTTGTAATGGAACAAGCCGGTAATGGGGTCGTTCCGGTCGATGACCGCCGACGCCAGGAGCTGCTGGGTCTGCGTGTCCCAAATGCCGACTTGGTGTGGACCTTCCAACCCCGCGTGGTTTGGATCGGTGTAGTACCCCAGGTGGGTGGCGTAGATGGTCTGGTTGGGAACGAAATCCCAGCCGATCACATCGCCGGTCGAGGCACCGTAATACACGGTGTACTCAGTCCCACCGGTCCAGTTCAATACCGCCGGGTTCTGCGCCAGCGCCAGCGGCGCGCAGAGCCCCAGCCCAACGAGAGCCAGAGAGAGTTTTTTCATCAAAGCTCCTCCTCGGGAAATGTCGTGGATGGGCCGCCTTTCCCTCCTCGGTCATGCCCACCACCGCCGACGGCCACGTGCCTCCGGCGGCATCAATCCAACTCCATAACCTGGAGATTACCTTGGAATTGGCCGTTGGTCAAGTCGATTCTTTGGCGACAGGATGAACTCCTCGCGGGCCGAACCCACCACGGTTATACTCGATGTATGTCCGTCGTTTCCCACGGAATCGATCTGGTTGGAATCGCGCGCATTGAACGGATGTGGAGCGATCACGGGGAGCGGTTCCTGTCGCGAGTATTATCGGACGCCGAGCGGGCCTACTGCCTGAACTGCAAGAGCCCCGCGGTTCGGCTGGCCGGGCGGGTGGCCGCCAAGGAAGCCGTCATGAAGATGCTCGGCACGGGCTGGCGCGGCGGGATCGAGTGGACCGACATCGAAACCCTGCCGGACCCCCTCGGAAAGCCGCTGGTAACCTTGCGCGGTAAAACGGCCCGCGTGGCCGAGCAGCTCGGCATTTGCCAGGTGCTGATTTCCATTTCGCACACCGGTGAATACGCGATCGCGTCCGCGCTGGGTTTGAGCGACGACGAAAACCAACCATAGCCGGCAGACTGCCCCCGCAAGGACCGCCCGGTGAAATGGGGCGCTCCAGCGCCCGAGGGCCGGGCACGTCCCAACCATGTGTGCATTCGGGGTCATGGGTGGCCAAACGGGAAGGCGAGCCTCCCGGCGAGCCGCGGTTCGGCAGGGGCCTCGCCCTCCCATGTCGCGCGACTGCGAATACCCTCTCAGCGGATGTTGGCCCGCACGTCGAAGTCGTGGGCCGTGGCGCCGCTGGCGTCGGTCACACGCCACAGAAGCTGTGGGTAGGGGGGGTCGGTGTCCTCGCGGACGAACGCGAAGTCGATCCGGCCGCCGCGGAAGAACTCGTCGCAGCCGGCCGCCAGCGCGGATCGGCCCGACGGGGCCAGCACGTGTCGCGGAGCCTGGAGGCCGCGGCACTCGCACCCGGTGCCCTGGATGTCGGAGGCGACCCGGCGACCGGAGCCGCTGCCCAGCGCGGTGGAGCCGGTGATGCGATCGGTCTCGTCCACGTAGTAGAAGGCGTCCTGCTGGCAATCGGGGTCCGCGGTCGAGACGATCGTCGTGTCGCAGGGCGCGGGTCGGCTGCGGCTGACCTTGAGCGCCTGACCGCTGCTGGTCGTGCCCGGGTTGTGGAAATAAATCTCGTTGGGGACGGGGACCATCATCCCCGCGCTGGTGAACGCGTTGTCATACGTGGGGCTGGCGCCTTGCGCGGGACCAACGGCGGACGCCAGCGTGCTGCCGGACACGCCGCCGGTGCTGCGGAACTGCCCGCTGCGGTGGAAGTAGACCAGGGCCGGCCCGCGGATGCAGAGGTTGCCGAAGGGCAGCGATTCGCCGGCCCGCACTTGCGTATAGCCGAAGGATGTGTACAGCGCGACGTCATCGGGGCACACCGCGCCTTCGGGGTACTCGGTGCCGTTGACGTACGCCACCAGGACCATGAAGTAGTGCACGTGGTCCTCGGCATAGTTGCGCATCGAGATGCGGATGAACTTGCGGGCCTGCGGTTCGGCACAGGGGTCGGTGAAGCCACTCGTTCCCGTACCGATCGTGGACCCGGTCTGCCGGCCGCTGGTGCCCGGGCCCGTGGTCCCGCCGGTGCCGCCGACGTAGGGGAACGGCATGCCCAGGACATCCAACATGCTCCCCACGCCGCCGCAGCCGGCCGCGAGGGTGGCCAGGAAGCCGACCATCCCCGCCAACGTCGTTCGCCCCCACCGCTGCGCAACGCCGCATTGCATTCCAAGTACTCCTTGGGGCCGTCCGGCCGCCGTCTTGGTACACCATCCCTGTGAGGGGCTGACAGCGACCCTCGAACGAACTATATCCGGGCCCCAGGTTTCCCACAAGCGGCGTCGGCGGGGCCCCGGGCAGCGATTGCGAATTGCGTTGCGGCGAGGTTTGCGCGAAACTGCCCGCCCGGACGGAGTGAGCACCCATGAACGACGCGGACATCCCTCGGCCGTCGAAAGTCCTGGTTGCGGACGACAACCCGCAGATTCTCGAGTTGCTGGAAGCGTATCTGGAACCGCTGAATGTTCAGGTGCGCGTGGCCGCCGACGGGGAGGCGACGCTGGCCGCCGTCGAACGCGAGGAGCCCGACCTGATCCTGTTGGACATCATGATGCCGAAGCGCAGCGGTTTCGAGGTGTGTCGGTTGCTCAAGCAGGACCCGCACTACCGCGACATCCCGATCATCATGGTCACCGCGCTGAACGAGCTGGGGGACATGGAGCGCGCCCGCGAGTGCGGGGGGGACGATTTCCTCAGCAAGCCGGTCAACAAGATCGAATTGCTGGCCCGCGTGCAGAACCTGCTCAAGCTGCGGCACCTGAAGCGGTCGCTCGGTCACCGGGCCGACGACGGCCCGGCGGCCACCTAGACGACCGCTTCCACGGCGGCCAAGCGGCGGGCCTGAAATGGACGGCGCTGGGCGGCGTCCCACTGGCCGCCAGGTGCCCGCGCAGGCGTAGCACGTCGCCGTACAGCGCGCTGTGGACATGAATCGTCTGCACCCGATCGGGCCGGAGCCGGCGGTCCAGATCGATCAGGTCCGCCACGTCCGCGAGCGTGCTGCGGCGGCCATCAACATGCACTTCACCTTGTTCACCGAGGACGACGTGTCGGACGCGCGGCCGAGCGGGCCGCAGAAGCAGACGGACCGTGGTCGCCACCGGCGGGATGACCGGGGTGTGCGCCTCGGCCCAGAGTGATCCGTAGCGGCTGGGAAAGCGGCGGGACAGCGCGAAGAAGCTCTCCGGGAAGTCCACCAGGGCAAATCCAGCCCCCGTATGCTCGCACATCAGTCGGCCGTCGGCCCGCGGCAACGAGCCGGCGTAGACCCAAGGACGCGCCGGACGGGGGCCCGCCAGCTCCACATCGCGTAGCCACGTGTAGGCGTCGACCGTGTAGCGGCGCCCGTCGAGTTCCCATTCCAACAGAATATCGACCAGATCACCCGCCGGTGGACCGTAGACCCCCGTGTCCGGATCGAGGATCGGCGGGTGCCCGGGAGTGAGCCCGATCAATCCGAGCGCCATCCATACGTCGATGGCCGACGCCTCGAGGCGGAGAATGCTCTCGTGCTCTTTCCCGGGCCAGCACGCGAGGAACTCCAGCGGGCCTTGTCGCAGTACGACCTTTGCTTGCACGTGGACGGCGGGAATGTGCCAGTCGATCCACACGCCGGGCTGAAACAGACGGCGATCGTCGGGCGTCGGCGCGGCGGACTGGCCGAGGGCCGCGCAGGCCACGGACAGCCAGAGAGCTGCGGCGGCGGGCCGCTTGCCCCCGCGCTGGCGTGCGGGGCCCGGATCGGGGCACCTAGGCTCCGGAGCTGGTGAACGTCGGGAACGCTTCGTCCTCAGCCTCTTTCTGGATGATGATCTTGGCTTTGACGAGGATGAGCAGGGTGCGCGTGTCCTTGACGGTGGTCTGGTTGGTGAAGGCCCGCTTGAGCACGGGGATCTTGCTGAGGATCGGCACGCCGGCCTCGACTTCGATCTCGCCCACCTGCTTCAGGCCGCCGAGCAGGACCGTGCCGCCGTCGGGGACGGAGACCGTGGTCTGCAACACGGCGAACGATTGGTCGGGGAGCATGATGAACGCACCGGGCGAATTGCCGCTGGCGCGCTGCACCTCGAACTTCTCGAAGGTCGGCTCGTCGCGCTGCTGGACCTGGAGGGTCAGTGTGACATAGCGGCGGTCGGCGCTGATGGTGCCCTCGACGTACATATTCACGCCGCTGTCGGCCTGGTTCTGGACGGGCTGGAAACCGACGGCACCCTCGGCCAGCCGCGGTTCGAGGCTGCCGACGTAGGACCGCGAACGGCCCACCGAGATCGAGGAGGCCTGCCCATTGAACAGGACCAGGCGCGGTGCCTGCACGATGCTGGACCGGGCGTTGGCCTGCGTGGCGCGGATCAGGAAGTCCACCTGGAGGTTATCCAGGAAGGAGCCGGCGATGTTCAGCGCCGGGGTCAGCCCGGATTGCGACGCGAACGAGCCCGGCACGCCCGTGTTCCGCGGTGCGACCAGCGACATCGAGCCCTGCTGCATCGAGATCGGCGTCATGCTGTCGATCTGGGGGATGATCCCGCCGTTGGCCGGTACGAACCCCGGCTGATTGTAGGGCTGAAGCGGCACGGCCCCCGCCGTCATCGGTTGCCCGAACGCGGGCGAAATGGGGGTCCGACCGATGCGTGAGTAGTCGCGCGGCACCAGGACAATCGCACCCGTCGCGGGGTCCACGATCGCCCCGCCCTGGGGGTTCTGGGCCTGATCGAAACCGGCACTGCCGGCGTTGAAGACGAAGTCGAGGTCGACGCCGAACTCCTCCAGGAAGTTCGAGGTCACGTTGAGGAAGCGGGTTTCGACGCTGATTTGCAGCGCGCGGGTTTCGCGGAGCTGGCTAAGCAGGTCGGTCACCTGACGGTGGGCGTCCGAGGTGTTGTAGACGATGAGCTGGCCGTTCAGCTCGCGGATCGAGGCGTCGCCGCCGCCGGTCTCACGCCACGAATCCGGCTCGACCGTCTGGCGGATGATGTCGAGGATCTGCTCCACGAGCTGTTCGGTGCCTTGGCCCTGGTCCTCGGTCCCCTGGCCGCCCCCCTGGCCGCCGCCCTGGCCGAACATGCCGCCGCCGCCCCCGCCGCCGCCCTGCCCGCCTTGGCCCATGCCCTGCGTCACGTCGAAGGTGTTGGTGCGGGCGGCCCGCGGGATGTTCACCAGCAGGTCGCGGATGTCGTAGATCAAGACGAGCTTGTCGCGGTCCAGCTTCTCCTTGGTCGCGATGCGCAGCAGGCCCTCGCCGATGGCGAAAGCCAGCTCGGTGTCCCCGCCGACTTGCGACAGAATCTCCCGCAGGATCGTGCGGAAGCTCACGTTGCTCAGTTGCACCGTGACCGGCGCGTCCCGCCGGATGTCGAAAGCGTCCAGGTCCACCCAGTCCACCGCGAGGTTGACCTTGGTCATCTCGGCGAGGAACTCCATGACCTGCTCGAAGGGCGTTTCCTGGAACCGCACGTCCGGCACGCTCATGGCCAGTTGCCGGTTGAGCTCCACGTCGCCCAGCGCCTGCCCCGTGCTCAGCCCCAGCCGCGCCCGCTGCGCCGTCAGCTCCAGCCAGTTCCGCGGGTACATGACGTCCACATCCCACGGAATCAACGCCTCTTCCGCGTTGACTAGGGCCCGCCGCGTCTGCACGTTCAAGTCATGTTGCCAGCGGGCCTGGTGGTCGAACGATTCCAGGTCCTCCGCCCAATTGAGCTGGTAGCGGGCCTCGGCGTTGGCCGGGTCGATCCGCAGGATTTCACGCAGGACTTCCGCCGCCTCGCTGTACCGCCGCTCCCGTCGCAATTGCTCCACCGAGTTGAATAGTTGCAGCACCTTCTCGGCCTTCTGCTGCTCGATCTGACGGGTGCGCTCGGCGATGCGGCGGGCGATTTCGTCGCGCTGCTCGCGGGCCGTGGCGCGGGCGAACTCATCCGCCGCCCGTTCCAGCTCCTGCCGCAACTGCAAGACCGCCTCGCGGGCGGTCTGATACTTCGAGATCGGTTCGGCGTAGTTGGCCGCCGCTTCAATCGTCTGTAGCGCGGTGGCGACCTTCGTGCGGGCGGCGGCGAAATCGTTGTTGGTCATGTCAACCCGGGCCGCGGCCGACAGGGACTCGGCCATGGCCACGGCGCGCTGCCACAGCAGCGCGTCACGAATCCGCAGCTCGTCCGTCGGCGTCAGCCGTCGCGGCTCCGACGGCGCCGCGGTCGGCACGGGCTCGGCAGGAGCTTCGGCCGGCGGCGGTTCACTTGGCGCGGCTTCCGTGACCACCGTCCCGTCGACCGTCTCGTCCGGGTGGGCCGCTTCGGCCAGCCGGCGCTTCTCAGCGATCCGGGCGCATTGGGCCGTGGCGCGGGCGCGGGCCGCGGCGGGCGCGTACCGGTTCCCCTCCACCGCGCGATAGGCCGACTCCGCCACGGACCAGGCCCCGACCTCGTAGGCGGCGTCCGCCTGGGCCAGGTCCTGCAAGGCCCGCTCGTGGCCCTTGATCGCGTCCGGCAGCAGGGCCAGCAACTCGTCGAGGCGGGCCCGTTCGGCGTCGCTCAAGGACTCACGGTCGATGGCCAAAAGCGCCTCCTGCGCTGCGATGTACTCCTGCTGCTCGAAGAGCGTGACCGCGGCCTGCATGCGCTCGCTCTGGGCCGCCGCCAGGGGCAGCCAGCCACCCACGATCAGCACCGCCAGCCCGCTCCAGACTCGCACCGCCAATGACATCCGGATCTCCTTCGACGTTGACGCGCCGCGCTCGTTACCGCGCGCCGGCCGGTCCATCGCCGCGATACGAAGGCGCACGTATCGCACGTTCACCCGCCTTGCTCCGACCACACCGCTGCGGCCGGGCGGATGAACCGAGGAAGTCGGGCATGGGTACCCCATGCAACATCCGGGCGGCAGTGTAGTCCCCCACCCCCACCGACGCAACGGGCAATGTAACCCGGCGGCAAGCCGAATTGGACGCGCCCGCGGCCGCGCGCTCACTGGCCGACCAGGGCTATGATCTAGCATGAGCCTCCCCCACACGGTTGAACTGCGGCTGGCGGGGCTACGCTGCGCCGGGTGCGTTCAAGCCGTGGAAGGGGCGCTTCGGCGTGTGCCCGGCGTCCGTGATGCCAGTGTCAACTTGGCCACTGGGCGGGCCACGGTGGAGCTGGTGGCCCCGCCGGAAACGGGGACCCCCGCGCACCTGGTTGCCGCCGTTCGGGCGGCCGGCTACGGCGCCGACTGGCTCGCCGGTGACGCACCGGCCGCGACCGCCGCCGGAACCGCGCCGCGCCGCCCACCGTATCGCTTGGTGGCGGCAGTGTTGCTGGGCGCCCCGCTGGTGGTTGCGCACCCCGCCGGCGTCATGGGGCACGGGTGGTGGCCGACGGAGGCGTCGCTCGCGGCCGTCCTCGGGGCGTGGGGGGTGCAAGCGGGATTGGCGATTGCCGTGCTGGCGCTGGCGGGGGGGCCGATGCTGCTCGGCGCCGGGCGAGCGCTGCTGGTGGGGCGGGCGAACATGGACTTGCTCGTGAGCCTCGGGGCGTTGACGGCCCTCGGTGCCGGCCTGTTCGGCGCCGCCCTGGGCTGGCACGAGTTCATCCTCTTCGATGCGACCGTCATGATCGTGCTCTTTGTGGCCTTGGGGAAGACGATTGAGGAGCGCGCCCGCGCGCGGGCCCGCGGCGCGTTTCAAGCGCTGCTCGGTCGCCTGCCGCAGACCGCCTGGCGTGTGACCGCAACGGGTATCGAACGCGTACCCGCCGATACCGTGCGCGTCGGCGACCGCGTGCGCGTCCCGGCCCACGAAATCGTCCCGGTCGACGGTCAAGTGATCGACGGCCAGGCCACCCTGGACGAGTCGATGCTCACCGGCGAATCCCTGCCGGTCGAACGCGGCGCGGGGCAGACCGTCCTGGGCGGCACGCGCGTGGCCGAGGGAAGTGTGGACCTCCGCGCGACCGCCACCGGCCGGGGCAGCGCCGCCGCCCGCATGGTGCAACTCGTTGAGCAAGCCCTCGCCGCCAAGCCCCCCTGGCAACGGTTGGCCGACCGCGTCGCCGCCGTCTTTGTGCCGGTGGTGCTCGTGACGGCGGCGGCCACGTTCGCGGGGTGGAAATGGGGAGCCGGAGCGGACACGCTGTGGGCCCTGCAACGCATGATCGCCACGCTCGTGGTGGCCTGCCCCTGCGCGCTCGGACTGGCCATTCCCACCGCCGTCCTGGTCGGTACGACGCGGGCGGCGGAACAGGGTGTTCTGGTTCGTCATCCGGCCGCTCTGGAAGCCGCCGGGCACTTGCGGCACTTGCTGCTCGACAAGACCGGGACGCTGACGATCGGCCGGCCCGCCGTGACGGCGATCGAGCCCCACGATGGTCTCGGCGAAGACGACGCGATCCGACTGGCCGCTGCCGCGGAACAGGTCAGCAGCCACCCGCTGGCCCGCGCCGTCGTGAGTGCGGCGCGACAGCGCGGCCTGGCGCTGCCCGAGGCGACCGATCTTCAGACGCGGCCCGGCGGGGGCGTCCGCGCGCAAGTGGCGGGGCAAGTGGTCGTGGTCGGCAGCGCGGCGTGGCTCCGAGCGAACGGCGTCGAAACGGCCGGCCACGAAGAGCATGCCGACACCCTTGGGGTGGATGGGGCGACGATCGTCTGGCTCGCCCGCCAGGGCCGCGTGGCCGCCCTGTTCAGCATCGCCGACCCCGTGCATCCCGAGTCAAGCGCTGCGCTGGCGAGCCTGCGTCGTCTCGGTGTTCGCCCGCGCATCCTCTCCGGCGATCGTCACGCCGCCGTCAGCGCCCTGGCCGGGCACTTGGGAGTCGCGGACTTCGAGGCCGAGCTCACGCCCGAGCAGAAGCTGGAGCGTGTGCGAGCGCTGGCGGCGACGGGCGCGCGAGTGGGCATGGTGGGCGACGGGATCAACGACGCGCCGGCTTTGGCGGCGGCGGACGTCGGCATCGCGATCGGCACGGGGGCGGACGTGGCCCGCGAGGCGGCGGACATCTGCCTGGTCGGGCACTCACCGCGGCTGATCGCGCGGGCGATCGAGCTGTCGCGGCGCAGCACGCGCATCATGCGGGAGAACCTGTTCTGGGCGGTGATCTATAACGCCGTCATGGTGCCCCTGGCGGTCTTCACGCCGCTGCCCCCCGCCTGGGCCGCCGCCGCCATGATGGCCAGCTCCCTCAGCGTCGTCGGCAACGCGCTGCGGCTGCGCCGCGCTTGAGCCGGCGCTCCAAACGCCGTGCGCGATTCGGCGGTACCTGCGGGGAGGGCCAGCCTGCCGGCGAGCTGCGGCTCGGCAGGAGCCTCGCCCTCCCGCGCCGCCTTCTTACCCCGTTGATTCAGTCCACTCCCACCACACGCAGCCGGATTTCGGCAGGCGCCACCAGCACCGGCGCCGCCGCGCCCTCACCGATCAACACCGGTGGCGGCAGCAGGCACACGCCGGGCCGGACGGCCGACAGCAGGTGTTCCTGCGTGTAGCGCCCGGGCTTGAGCACGCCCAGGCTCGCGCGGACCTCGTCGGGCGGACCGCCCGCGACCGGACCGGGGAAGCGGCCAAAACGCGGCGAACTGACCACGGCTTGGCAGGTCGCCGGGACGCGCTGCGACCACTCGACCGCGCCGGCCGGCGGGCGCTCGACCACGATCTCATCTTCCACCTTCAGCAACTGGCCCGGCAGGAGCCGGTCGGTTGGCGACCACGCCACCCAGTCCATCCGGCGGTGAGAGCACTGTCCGCCATGTTCGTCGAGCAACGTGTCACTTCCCGAGGTAGGTTCTTGGTGGATCTCCGTCCAGACCGCCAGCCGCCGCTGCACTCGAATCGCCGCGTCGGCCGCCGCCGGCACCGGCGTTGGCAGTACTTCGTAGTCCGCGACGGCGCGTCGGCCAGCCCCGACCGCGCCGACTTCGGCCGCAACACGCCCCACGCCGACGTGGACCGCTTCCACCTCCGCGTGCAACCAAGTGCGCCCGCCCGCAGGGAGTTCGACCGCGAGCGGCGCCGGCGACCCGGACGCCCCTTGGGCCGAACGCGCCTGCAAGCCGCGCCATGACTCCACGTGTAGCCCGTCGCCGGGATCAAATTGCAGCCCCACTTCGGTGGCCTGCGGTTGTCCGTTCTCGATCTCGATCGACAGCACCGCGCGGTCCCCCAGCGCCAAGCGCGGTGGCGTACTGACCGCGACGCGCACGCCCCGCCGAGCATCCAAGAGCACCGCGTCGGTCGCCCACGCTCCGTCAGTGGCATGGGCCAGCGCGATGAGCTTGTACAGGCCCGGGCGGTCCGGCAGCGGAACGCGCAGCTCAGTCCGCGGACCGTCCAGCGGTACCCCCGCACACCACAACGTCACGCCCTCCAGCCACGTGGCCCACGGCTCTTCGTGGGCCGGCCCCTCCGCCCCCACGACCGCCGGATCGATGAACCCCGTGCCCACGGCATCAATGAGTCGCGCCATCAACGCCGTTGGCTCAGGCGGTCCGTCTCGCCGCGCGGCGGCCTCCACCAACACCGTCTGTCCCGGCTGGACTTCGTTCGTGGAGACCGCAAGTTCGAGATGTTGCGGTCGCGCCGGGTCGGGGGCTACTGATGAACGACACAGCCAGGTCACTCCGCCGGCGTCCGCCCGACCGATCAACACACGCCAGCCGGCGTGCGGCGGCGCGGCCGCCTCGAACGTTAGACGAAGATCGGTGTCATCCGGGTTCGGCGGCAGTGAGCGGACCGCCCACAGGTCGCGGCCCGTTGGGGTAGTCCCGGCGTCCGGGCCCTCCAGGACCACGAGCAGCGGGGTTTCCCAACGGCCGTTCAGCGTGGCGACGACGACGGCCCCGGTCCCGGCCGGCTCGAGGTGCGCCGCGCAGCGTGGGGCGTTGTGGTCCGCGCCGCCGCCCGCGTCCGCCGCCACCTCAAACGGTCGGTTGACACGCACGGCGTCCTGGCCGACGAGGTCCACGGTTACGGTGGCACAGTGCGGGCCGGGCTGCGTCGGCCGCCACGGACCGCCGGTTAACCCCTCGATCGTGGGCCGCAGCGGGATGCGTGCCACTTCGGCCTGGTTGCGCGTGACGACGACCTCCGGCGGCCGGGCCACGGCCAAGCCCGCCGGATCGTACCATCCCAGTCGGAACTTGACGTCGCGCCCGGCAGCGGGTTCAGGAGGCTCGTGGGTGAGCCAGACGTGCGGCGCGGGCGCGCCGACCAGCGACTCGGTTTGGCCCGTCCCGGTGCTTCCGTCCATCGTCGTGACGTGGGCCACGGCCCGCACGGCCAGCGGCCCGCCCGGCAGGCCGAAGTCCGAAAGCGGAACGTGAAAGTGGAAGCGTCCGGCCTCGTCGAGACGCCCCGCCCGCGCCACGGTCACCCCCCCGATGGACTCATCGGCCGCTGTCCCCGGCAACTGCAGCGGCAGGAACTCGCAGTACAAACGGGCGCCGATCAGTGTCGTCCCCCACGGATAATCGGCCCGCACGGCGCCGGTCAGCACGCCGGTCAACTCCGGCCATGCCGCCGGCAGCTCGAAGCGCACGCGGACCCCCGGTCGTTTTTCGCGCGGCACACTGGCCATCGGCCGACCGGCCAGGTTCGCCGGCACGCCCCCGTCCCAGCGCGCCAGGAAGCGCAGGTGTTCGCCCGCCGCCGACTCCGGCACCGGCACGACCGCGCTGAACACTCCGCCGACGGCCAAGGGGGCCGACGTACTGAACACGACGCGTTCCAGCGTGTCGAGGGCCTGCAATTCCAGCGTATCGCCCGGCGTCACCTGGCCGGCCCCCGGCAGGAGCAGGCCGGCGAGGTGAACCGATTCGCCGGGGGCCGCCGTCGGCGGGCCGCTGACCATCACGACCGCCGACGTTTCATCGGGTGCGCATCCCGGAGTCGGGAGTTGCCCACGGCACAGGGCGACGTGCTCTCCCGCGCGCACGAGACATACCCAGCCCTTGTCGCGCAGCGCCGCCGCCTCGCCGGGACGCGGAAAACGCGCCACGCCGTCCACGAGCCCGACTTCCGTGGGTTGGAGGGAGCGGTTCATCCAGAAGCGCGCCGTCGCGCTCTCCGTCCCGGCCGTCCCCGCCGCCCAGACCACGACGTGGCGGGGGCCCGCGAGACACGCCGCCTCCAGGTCGCTGACCAGCAGCAGTCGCCGGGTCAACTCCGCGCCGTCCGGCCCGCGCATCCACAGCACATAAGCCCCCGGCGACGCGGCGAACGCGAGCGGCGGGGCCAGCGCATCTGAATCCCACCAATCGAACGGCGTCGCGGCCCCCGTCTCGATCTCCCGAGCCAAGGTCACCGACCCCGACACCGGCAGTAGCGCTTCACTGGTGCGCGTGCGCGCCGACGCCAGCCACGCATCCACGTCCACTTGCCGGACTTCGACGTCCACCCTCGGCAGCCCGCGAACGCGCAAGCGCAGGGCCGGCCGTGCGTCGCCACCGGGACGGCGCAGGTCACGGACGCGCACGCGGAGCGGCATCTCCTCGCCGGCGTGCGCCGCGAGGGGGTCCGGACGCGGCGTCTCACCGACCGTTTCAACCACGATCTGCGGCTGCCGGATTTCCCGGCCGCGCTGGGCGGCGTGCTCGGCCGTCTCGCCCGCGCCCGCTTCCGCGAGGCGGTCGTACCAGCGCAGCGCCTCCGCCCACTGTCCCGCGTCTTCGGCCCGCTGCGCCAGCAGGCCGGCAGCCTCGGCGGCGGCCGGGCCAAACCGCGCGGACGATGCCAGCCGCGCGAGCACGGCCTTCCCCTCCTCTTCCGTATCTGGCGACTCGACCAACAAGTGCCCGAGAACCAACTCCAGCCGACTACGCGGCTCCTCGGTACTCGGCAGTCCAGCCAGCCGCGACCGCAGCGCTTCGAGCTGGGCACGTCGGGTGGCGTGAGCGGCGGCACGATTCGCCGGCCGTGGAACCCGAAACCGCGCGGGGGTCGCTTCCCACTCCGCGTGGCGGGCCCACGCTTCCGCCAGTGCGACCAGCGCCTCGGCTTGGCCGATCGTTTCGCCGCGGGTGGCGAAACCCTCCGCGGCCCGCTCCAAGGCCTCCAGCGCGTCGCCCGTCTCCGACAGGGCCGTCTGCGCGATTCCGTAGGCCAAATTGCACTCCGGATCATCCTGGAGACCGGGGTCCGTGAGCATCAGTTGCCGGAGCTGCGTCCGCCCCGCCACCCGGTCCGCCCGCGCCGGCATCCGCAGCAGGCACAGCGCCTCCAGCAGGGCGGCGTCGCCGCGCCAACCGCCCGTTCCCCCGGCGGAGAGCCGGTTCGCACACAGCCGCCGGGCCGTCGCGTAGTCCCCTAATCGGTACGCGCGCACAGCATCGGCGACTTCCGGGGCCCACACGCGCGGCGTCGGGGGCGTCTGCGCCGCCGCAACCGCCGCGAACCATACGAGGGTTACGATCAGCCCCGCCAGGCCTCGCCACCCTCGGACAGACGCCGACGGTAACCGGCGCGACGCCGCTGCTCCCCTCGCTCTTCGCCGTTCGCTAGTCGCAACTTCCATTCTCTCACCGCTGTCGCACAAACACCTCCGGCCGGATCCCGCCACGCTCCACGACCGGTCCGATGTCCTTCAGAAATCGCTGCGCGTCGGTGTAGTAGCCGGCGGTCGGCTGCACGCCGGGCCGCAGCTCGCTCCAGTAAGCGTTGAACCGCTCCATCAGGAGTTCGCGGACGTACTTGGCCAACATACTCGCCAACGCGACCGGCAGGTGCCGCTGTTCGGCCTCGACCGCAAACTCCACGTACCAATCGCTGGCCGGCGTCGCCAACCGGTAGCGGCTGCACTCCGGTCCCACCGCCAGCTCATGAACGTGCCGGTCCGGGAACGCCTGCATCAGCGCGCGGCGATAGTCGGCCCGTCCCCCGAGCCGGTCCGCGCGCACATGCAGGTCCTGCGTGCCGCTTTGTCGCCCCGCCCACGCAATGAGCCGAAGCACGCCTTCCATGGGAAGGGCGGCCTTGTTGCGCGTCTGATGGACGCGGCGGTTGAAGCTATCCTCGGGCACTACGTCGGTCCGCAAGCCGCAGCAGACCAGCCCGGCCGCCTGCATGGCGCGGGTCAACCGTGCCGCGGCCCCGCCGCACGCCGACCGCGCCGGATCGCGTGGTAGTGGCGCGTCGAGGTCGCGGTACCACGGGCAGGCGGTGTCCTCCAGTCCGACGCCGGAGGCGAGGTCGGTCAGCAGTTCGCGCACCGTACCTCCCTGGTGCCCAACCGCTTGCACAAACGCGAGCACTGTCCGTTCCAGCGTGGCCAGGCCCCGTTTGCGGTCGAACACGCGCTTCGAGTCGCCCACCGGCAGCCGACCGGCGCCCCCCGCCGCCGACCGGCACACCACGTCCGCCAGGAGCGCCCATCCGTCGGCCGCGACGGTCGCGGGCGACCCGCGCCACAGCGTCGCCCCGATCACCAGCGGCCCCAGGAGCGGCCCATACCCGGCCTCGTCGATGCCCACGACCAGCGGCATGTCACCACCCCAGCACGTAGAAGACCGCCGTGAACGCGCAATCCGCCGCGATCAACCCCACGATGCTCTTGACGACCGTCGTCGTGGTGGCCCGCCCCACGCCCTCGGCCCCGCCGGTCACGTGCAGGCCCTCGTAGCACGCCAGGCTGGCGATCAGGCCCCCAAACACCACGGCCTTGGCCAGACCGGTGAGGTAGTCCCCGGTCGCCAACGCCGAGCGCGTCATGTCGATGTACGTCAGGGGCGGCACGTCTAGCACGAACACGGCGGTCAGGAAGCCGCCGACCAGGCCCGTTACGTCCGCCAGGACGGTCAACGCGACCATCATGACCGTCGTCGCCACGACCCGCGGCACGACCAGGAAGCGGATCGGGTCGAGCGCATGCGCCCGCAGGGCCTTGATTTCCTCCCCCTCCACCATCGCCCCCAGCTCGGCGGCGATCGACGCGCCCGCGTAACCGCTCAGAATCACCGCCGTAATCAACGCGCCCAGTTCGCGGAACACGGCGATGGCCACGACGTCGGCCACCCGCTCGAGCTGGCCGTAGGTGGCCAGGGTGGGGGCCAGGTTCAGCGCGAGGATGATCCCGATGAAGACCTGCACCAGCACGACGATGGGGATGCTGCGGACCCCGACGCGCACGGCCTGCTGCACCAGCGCCGCCGGCCGGATGCGGTGCGATCCGCCCCGCACGGCCCGCAGTGCCCGCTGGCCGACCTGGCCGAACAGCCGGACCAGCCCGCCGGCGTACACGACCGCGTCCGCGAGCCGGCCGGCCGTGGCCCGGACCGCCGCCCCCACGCGCACGATGCCCTCGCCGAGCCCTGCGTTGGGCGTGGGTACCGGCTCGGTGCTCATAGCCCGCGCACCTCACCCAGGTCGGCGACAATCGTGAAGAACTTGTCCAGGTGCGTGATCTCGAGCACGCTCCGCACCCGCGGCTGGAGCCCGGCCAACACGACGCGGCGGCCGGCGCGCTCGGCCTCGCGCTTCACGAACACCAGTGTGCCCACACCCGACGAGTCCATGTACGCGACGCCGGACAGCTCGATCGCCAGCAGCCCGCTGGCGGCCTGGGCCTCATCCAGCAGCAGCTCGCGCAGTTGCGGCGACGTACGGAGGTCCACATCCCCGCGCACGCGCGCCACCCGGATGCCGCCTTGCGAGACGAACTCCACCTGCAAGTGGGGTACTCCGCTGCACGAGCCCGCGCGCCGCTCGCCGCCGTCGCGCCCGGGTCGTTGTCGCCGCATTCTGCCACAACCGTCGACGCGGTGCCACCCGTCGGACTCTCCAGTGGGCGCTCCGGAGCTCGACTCCGAGCAGGCTTGTCAGCCGCGTGGGCCGCGCGTAGCATCTGCGGGGGGGCTGGTGCGGAGGCTCGCCGGCGGATGACGACCGACCACCGACCTGCGGTAGAGGGCGCGCAGCGCGGCACGACGGTCCACTGGATCATCGCGGTACTGCTGGCCGTCATCGCCACCGGCCTGTGGGTCCGCCCCGGCGGGACCGGGCCGATGGTGGCCTGGGCCCAGAACCAGCCCATGGCCGGGGCCCGCGGCGTGTTCGCCTTCACCGGCCCGCTCGACCGCGAACGTACCGGCCTGTTCATGCTCGACGTCGACCAGGGGACCGTCTGGTGTTATGCCTTCGAGACCGTCGGGGGGACGAGCAAGCTCCGGCTGGTGGCTGCCCGCACCTGGGTGTATGATCGGTATTTGCAGGATTTCAACTGCGCGCCGCCCGACTTTCGGATGGTCCAGAAACTCGTCAATCAGCAGCGCGCCCCGGCGGACGCCGCGGGCCCGGACGACGATGGGGTTTCCCCCGCACCCGCCGCCGACCGCGCCAAGCCGGAGCCATAAGCGACGTTGACCGCGACAGGAGTGCCGCATGCCGACCAAGCCGTTCTATTCGCTGGATGAAGTGTGCCAGAAGCTCGGCAAGACCGCGGACCAGATCAAAGCGCTGGTCCGTGACGGCGTGCTGCGGGAGTTCCGCGACGCCGGCAAGGTTTTCTTCAAGGCCGACGATATCGAGAAGCTCTCCGCGGGCAGCGGCGCCGGGGACGTGCTCGCGGGCGACAGCGGCGAGATTCTTCTCGAACCCGCCGTCGATGATGCCAAGGGTTCCGCCGCCGACCTCACCCCGCTCAGCGACACCTCCGGCGGCACGAGCATCATTGGGCTCGAACCCGTGGCGGAGGAGCAGGAAGAGCAGAAAGAAGATACCGTCGTGACGGCGGGCGGCGTCGGCGTCTTTGACGAAGACGAGATCGAGGTCGACACCGACCCGATGGCCAAGACGCAGATCACCACGGGGGCGACGGCCGACCAGGTGTCGCTCGAAGGGGCCGGCAGCGGCTCCGGACTACTCGACCTGGCCCGCGAGGCGGACGACACCGCGCTGGGGGCCGACCTGCTGGACGAAATCTACCCCGGCGAGGAGGCCGGCGAAGAGAAGAAGGGGTCCGCCGCGCCCGTCGCCGCGGCGCCCGCGGCCGCCGCTGCCGCCGAACCCGAGGCGGAAGTACTGGAAGAGGCCGAGACCACGGGGGTTGTGGTGCCGACCGCGGTGGTGGCCGTGGACGCCGCCGAAGGGCTGTTCTCGGGCCTGTTGGTCGGCGCGTTGGCCGTCATGGCCCTAGCGAGCACGGTCGTGGCCGGGGCCGTCCAGGGCTACTTGCCGGACTTCGGACGGTTCCTGGGCGAAGGCGCCAAGTTTTACATGCTGTTGGGCGGCTCCGTCGTCGGTCTCACGCTCGGTGCGGTCATCGGGTGGTTGCTGAGCCGCGCCCTGTCGACCCGACGGCGCTGAATCCGCGAGCGCGAATCCACGCCGCGGTTCGTACGGCAAGGCTCTGCCTTGCCGCAGTCGCAAGGCAGAGCGTTGCGATACGGTTGGCACGACATGGCGCACGCTGATATAGTCGGTCCCGTACCACGGCCGGCGCGACGCTACGGACCGGCCGGGGAGGTGGCGATGAATCGGACGGCCCTCTGCGCGATGCTCGGCCTGCTCGCCGCCTTGTCCGCGTGTGCTCCCCCCGCTGCTCAGAGCGACGCCGAGTTCCAGCTCCGCAAGGTGGAGCAGGAGCGCGACAGCCTGCGGCTGCGGCTGAGCAGCGAGCAGGCGCGGTCCACCGCGTTGGAGCAACGCCTCGACACCGAGCAACAGCAGTCGGGTGCCGCCCGCGCCGAAGCCGGCCGGCTGCGCGAGCAGATCGACAAGCTGAACCAGCATACCCAGGAGCTCGTCGCCGCGCTGGAGCGCATTCGGCAACGCGAGCTCACCCGGCCTGCGGTCCCGGCTTCGCCACTGCCGCCTGCGGCGGACGAGGCCCTTCAGGACTTGGCCGCGCGACTGGCCGGCCGCGTCTGGTACGAACGTGACCGCGGCGCGGTGAGCTTCGCCAACGACCGGCTGTTCGACTCGGGCAGCGACGCCGTCCGCCCGGATGCCGTGGCGGGCCTGCGCGAGCTGGTTGCCGTCCTGGAGCGTCCCGAGTTGGCCGACTACGAAGTTGTCATCGTCGGCCACACCGACGCGACGCCGATCACACGCCCCGAGACGCTCGCGCGGCACCCCAGCAACTGGCACTTGTCCGTCCACCGCGCCATCGCGGTCAAGGACGTACTCGCCCAGGCCGGGTTCCCCGCGGTACGACTGGGGGTCATGGGCTACGGCGACCAGCGTCCCATCAGCGATGACCCCGCGCGCAACCGCCGCGTCGAGGTTTTCATCGTCCGCAAAGGGGGCGTGCAACCGTTTGACCCGATCCGGCCGACCGGGCGGCGCTGAGCCACCGGCTACGTACGCCATAGGGTACGGGCAATCAGTACGTGATTGTCTTTGTGAGCAGTCCGCGAATCCGCGGCGCTGCCAGCAGCCGGGCGATGCGCCGGCCGGCCCGCCCGTCGCCATAGGGCGTCCGCCCACCCGCCCGCGGCCGCAACTGCAGCGCCCGCGCCAGCCCGCGTCGAATCGCCGCCAAGCTCTCCCCCACGTGGACGATCGACGGCCCTCCGGCCAGCCGCCCGACCTGGCGACCGCCGACATTGACCGAGGGCGTCCCCGCGAACGGTGCCTCGATGATCCCGCTGGACGAGTTCCCGATCAGCACGGCCGCGTCGAGCAACGCTTGCAGGTACTCGGCCCGCGCGAGCGATCGCTCGACCCGCACGTCCGCCGCAGCGCTCTCGCGTTGGTGCCGTTCAATGGCCTCCAGCACCCCCGTGTGGCCCCGGTCCGTGTTCGGAAACAGGACCACGCGCCGCAGGCCACGTTCGGCCGTCGCCGTCAGAATGTGCGTCATTGTCCGCCGTTCAACGGCGGCGGACCGCCCCCACGCATGGTAGACGACCAGCGCGGTCGGCCGTCCGTCCGCATTCCCGCCGGCCAGGGAACGGGCGCGCGGGTGACGTTCCATCAAGTCGCGCAGCTCGTCCAGTCCGGGCGCCCCGACGACGTGGACGCGGCGCGGGTCTTCGCCGAGCCGGACGATACGCCGGGCGGCGTCGCCCGTCGCCGCCAGGTGCAGGTGTGCCAGCTTGGTAATCGCGTGCCGCAGCGAATCGTCGAAATCCCCGGGCGCTACGTCGCCGCCGTGAATGTGGGCCAGCAGACGCCCGGTGGTGACGGCGGCCAGGGCCCCGGCCATCGCTTCGATCCGGTCTCCCAGCACGACTACCCAGTCCGACCGCGCCCGTTCCAAGGCCCGCGCGATGCCCGCCACTCCGCGGGCCAGACCTTCGGCCTGGTCGGTCGGCGAGTCGTCGCCGGATTGCATAGGGACGCGGGCCGCGATCGGCCAGCCGTCGCGTTCGATCCGGCGCACCGTGCGGCCGAAGCGCGGCAGCAGGTGAATGCCGGTGACCACCAGTTGGAGCTCAAGTTGCGGATGGGCGTGAATGGCCCGCAAGGTTGACGTGAGCAGCCCGTATTCCGCCCGCGTCCCGGTGACCACCGCCACCCGCCGCCGGCCTCGCCGCGTCATCCCGCTCACCGCACCATGTCCCAGGTGAGCACGGTGTCGGCGGCGATGTCCACCGTGGCCAGCCGCCCCGACAGCGTCTCCAACCACTCGGGGCCGATGCCCCCGCCCGGCCGCTTGACGGTCAGCATGTCGCCGGTCAGGGCGGTGCCGGCGGGGATCGGCCGCGCCGCGACCACGCTCTTGCGCGCGACGGCCCGCACTTCCGCCTCGATGTCCGTCATGCCGAGGTCCCCGGTCCCCAGCGCCGCGTCCGCCGCCCGGGCTTGCTTGACGTACAGCTTCAATTCGTCGGGGGTGAGCGACATGGCGTGATCGGGTCCGGGACGCGCGCGGTCCAAAGTGAAGTGCTTCTCCAGCAAGCAGGCCCCCGCGGCGACGGCCCAGGCGGCGATGTCGGTCGAGCGCGTGTGGTCGCTGAAGCCGCACGGCACGCCGGTCACGCGCTGCAATGTGCAGATGGCCCGCAGGTTCGCCGCTTCCACCGGCGCCGGATAGCCGCTGATGCAGTGCAGCAGGATCGTCCGCGTCCCGGCCCCCCAGATGCGCAGTCGCTCGACGGCGGTCACGATCTCCTCGGCGGTGGACGCTCCCGTCGAGAGGATCAACGGCAGCCCGGTCAGCACCGCGCGACGCTGCAACGGCGCGTTGGTCAGATCGCCAGACGCGATCTTGATCGCCGGCACCCCCAGCTTCACCAGCCGGTCCACGTCGGGCACGCTGAACGGCGTGGCCAGAAAGCCGATGTCGCGCTGCCGGCAATGGGCGGCGAGGCGCGCGAAGTCCGCGTCACTCAGTTCGAGCCGCTCCAGCAGCTCCCGTTGCGTCGCGATGCCGCCGGTCTGTTGATACGACGCCACCCGCGCCGTGGCCGTCGTCAGTTCCTCCGCGCGGAACATCTGGAACTTCACGGCGTCGGCGCCGGCCGCCACGGCCGCATCCACCAGCTCCAGCGCCGTGGACACCGACCCGTCGTGGTTCACACCCGCCTCGGCGACGATGAGCGCCGGCTGACGGTAGCCCACGCAGTGCGGGCCGATCTGGACGGCCGTATTAACTTGAGCGGACGAAACCGATTTCATGATCGGGTTGGGCCTCCCTCGCGGCCGGCCCCCAGGTTGGGCCGCCGGCGAGCAGAAACTCCGCCAACGCCAGGTCGTCGCGGGTGTCGATGTCCACGCCGCGCGTCGCGGGCATGACGTACGCGACGGGCGTCGCGGGGCGTCCCTCGACGTAGTGCGCCCACGGATGAATGTAAACGGCGCCGTTCAGACGAAAGACCGTCTGCGCACCCTGCCAGCGCTCGAAGCCCCCATCGGACTTCACCAGGCCCAGCCACGATTGCGGCGCGACGGGGCTGACCGAGTACACCTCGCAGGGTGTGTGCTCCCGGAACAGCGTCCACGCGGCCCGGATGTCCTCCGCGGTGCGCAGCGGCGAGGTCGGCTGGAGCACCATCACCGCATCGTAGCGCTCCCCGCGCCGGGTCAGTACGTCGAGCAGAAACAGGTTCGAGTCGCGCGTGGGGGTGTCGTCGGCGGCCAGAGCGGCCGGGCGCAGCACCGGGCATCCGACGCCCGCCGCCTGTCCCGCCGCCGCGATCCGCGGGCAATCCGTGTTTACGTACACGGCGGCCAGCACGCCGCTCTCGACGGCGGCCGCGCAGGTGTGCGCCAGCAGCGGCCGACCGGCCAGCGGGAGCAGCGCCTTGCCCGGGAGCCGCTTCGACCCGGCGCGCGCCGGGATGATCCCCACAACCGTCACGGGCTGTCTCCAGCGGGAACAGCATGGATGTCGCCCGGTCAGAGCGCGGCCGGTTCGTTCGGCGGGCGCGCGTCAGCGGCCCCGGCGCAGCCGATCACCAGCACGGGCAGCACGCGGCCGATAAACATTGCGGCCATGAGCCACGCCATTCCATACATGTACACATCGACCGGCTGGCGAATCCCACTGGAGAGGGTTACACCGGTAAGTTGCCGGGCGAGGCCGCTGGTGAGACCGGCGCCGCAGCCCGCCGACGCGGCCTCCAACAGAGCGTCGCCGAGGGTGGGTGGCGACTGGTAGGGTGACCCGACCTGTGCTTCGATCAGGAATAACCCCAATGCCACAACCAGGAGTAGGGCGGCGAGGATCCCGGCCAGAGCAAACGCTCGGGTGGCCAGGGGTCGTTCGGAACCGCTCCCACACCCCGCGCGCAGGCCGGTCAGAATCGCCGCCAGCGTCAGCCAGCGCAACCCGCCACCCGCGTTTCCCCCGAACCCCCCGACGAGTACGTCGATCGCCAGCACCAACTTGGTGCCCTCGCCAACCGCTCGATCGCTCAGCGGCTCGACGGGGAGCCCGGCCCCCGCCCCCCCGGCCACTTGGGCGAGAGCCCGTGCAAACCGTGTGGGCACGGGCTGGCTTGCCAGGCGGGCATCCGCGCTGGCCTCACCCCGCGGTCCGCCGCGGGGAACTTCCAGGGCAACGATGAGTGCCGCGCTGGCGACCAGGAACACAACGTAGCCGCCCAACGCCCACAGCAAGCGGCGGCGCTGAAACACGTGCTGCCGTCCAAGTAACCACACCGGCCATCCCAAGGCCCCGACCCAGGCGAGGACGGCGTACAACTCTTGGTGCCGTTCCGCCGCCGCCCCCCGCAGCCACCCCAGCGAGGCGAAGGCCGCGACGGCGTTGAATGCGGCGTCATTGGCGCTCAGTCCGCCTCGCGCCCGCTCGACCCCCACAGCCACCAGGGCGGCGCCAAGCAACCCGACCCCGAAGACCAGGACAATCCGGCGCGCCGTCGGCAGCAGGGGGGCAAGGTCCGGCCGCCCGTGTGCGAGCGCCTGCCGGGCCGCCGCCAAGTACAGTACCGCCCCCGCTACGCCCAGCCCGGTCAGCACCCAGCCGCCCAGCGGCGTGTAGTCCTTCTCCAAGTTGTACGTGAGCAGCCCCACGCCCGCCGCGGCGCTCAGCGCGTCAAACGCTGTCTGCCACCGCGGCCGCTCGCCATACGAATGGCGATCGCGCTCCGACAGCCGCAGGCAGGTGTCCGGGTACAGCAGCAAGCTGCCGCCGGCGGTCAACCCTGCCAGGGCCAGCGGCAACCACAGGGCCGGGTGGGTCCACCGCCTCATGACGACGTGCTCGCGGACGGCTGCTCCATCCCCAGCATCCGGCGCCACGTGCGGATCAGCTCCTGCGCCTTGGCCGGATCGCACGCGGCCGGGTCGAGCTCCCGCAATTCACGCACGACGCGTTCCTCCGGTTCCTCAAACAGGCGGAGCTGCCGCTGTCGGCGGCGCTGGACCGCGGCCAGCACGGGCCGGTGCGACTCGCGTGAGAACGTCTTTTCCAGCTCGTTCAGCACCGCGTTGGCCCGCTCCAGCACGCGGCGCGGCACCCCGGCCAGCCGGGCGACGTGCAGTCCATAGCTGCGGCCCGCGGCCCCCGGCACGATGCGGTGCAGGAACACGACCTGGTCCTCGTACTCGCGCACCGCCACATTGAGATTGAACACGGGGTCCAGCAGCTCGCCCAGTTCCGTCAACTCGTGGTAGTGTGTTGCAAACAGCGTGCGGCAGCCGCAACGCAGGGCCAGGTGCTCCGTGATCGCCCAGGCCAGCGCCACGCCGTCGAACGTGCTTGTGCCGCGGCCGACCTCATCGAGAATGACCAGACTGGCGGCCGTCGCCGCATGCAGGATGTTGGCGGTTTCCAGCATTTCCACCATGAACGTGGACTGCCCGCGGGCCAGCTCGTCGCTCGCCCCGACGCGCGTGAAGATGCGGTCCACCGGCCCCAGCCGAAACGACTCCGCCGGCACCCAACACCCGCAATGCGCCAGCAGCGTCAGCAGCGCGACCTGCCGGATGTACGTGCTCTTGCCCGCCATGTTCGGCCCGGTGATCAGGGCGAGGGACGCCCGGCCGGCAACCAACTCGGCGTCATTGGCCACGAAGTCGGCCCCCAACGTCTGTTCCAGCACGGGATGCCGGCCGCCGCGCAGCACCAACACCGGCTCCGCGACGAACTCGGGGCGGCTGTAGCCGCGCTCGGCGGCGAGCTCGGCCCAGCCGGCCAGCACATCCAGACGGGCGAGCGCCGCCGCGACGCGCTGCAAGGCCGGGATGTGCCCGCACACTTCGTCGCGCAGTGCGACGAACAGCTCGTATTCCAGCTCTTTGGCTCGGGCCTCCGACGCCAGCGCCTCCCCCTCGTACCGCTTCAGCTCGTCGGTGATGTAGCGCTCGGCGTTCTTCATCGTCTGCTTACGCACGTAGTCGGCCGGGACACGACTGCTGTGCGTATGGGTGACCTCGATGTAGAAACCGAAGACGCGATTGAACGCCACCTTGAGCGACGGAATACCCGTTCGCCGCGCCTCGCGCGCCTGGTACTCCGCCAGCCACGCGGCCCCGTCGCGGCCCATGGCACGCAAGCGGTCCAGCTCCGCGTCCACGCCGTCCGCGAAGAGGCCGCCGTCCCGCAGGGCCAGCGGCGCATCCGGCCGCAAGGCCGCGCGCAGCCGCTCGCCGACGGCCTCCAGCCCGCCGAGCGCGTCGGCCAGCGCGACGGCCTCGTCGCTCGGCAGGCCGCGCAGTGCCGCCCGCAGTTCGTCGAGCCGCCCCAGCCCCTCCCCCAGCATCCGCAAATCGCGCGGGCTGGCGCGCTGCACGCCCAGTCGGCCGATCACCCGCTCGATGTCGCCCAGCGCCGCGAGCTCCCGCCGAATCGCCGTCCGGGCCGCGCCGTGCTCGCGCAGCGTACCGATTAGGTCCTGGCGTCGTTGGATTTCCGCCGGGTCGCGCAATGGAAAGCACAGCCACTGCCGCAGCAAGCGCGCGCCCATCGGGTTGCACGTGCGGTCCACCGCGGCCAACAGCGACCCGTCGCGCGCCCCCGTCCGCAGCGTCCGCTCCACCTCCAGCGATCGCAGCGTCACCGGATCGAGGGTCATGAAGTCGTCGGCGCAGCGTCGTCGCGGCGGCTCGACGTGCCGCGCGGCTCCACACTGCGTCTCGCGCACGTACGCCAGCAACGCGCCCGCCGCCCGCACCGCCAAGTCCACCTCGCGGAACCCGAAGCCCTCCAGCGTCGCGGTCTCGTAGTGCTCGCGCAAGACTTGCGCGGCGCGGGCGGCCTCGAAATCGCCCGCGGGCCGATAGGTCACCGCGGCGTTCAGGCGGGTCCGCACGTCCGCCTCGATCGGATGGCGGCCGGCCGGACTCGATTCGGGTAGCAGAATCTCCGCCGGCTCGGTCCGCCCGATCTCATCGAGCACACGGGCCCACGGCCCGGACTCGACCTCAAAGCGCCCCGTGGCCAGCTCCAGCACCGCCAGACCGGCGCGGTCGCCGTCCGTGAGCACGGCGGCCAGGAGGTTGCTCCGCGTGCGTTCGAGCAGGGCCTCGTCGGTGAGGGTCCCGGGGGTGACGACACGGACGATCGCCCGTTCGACGACCCCCCTGGCAAGCCGCGGGTCCTCGATCTGCTCGCTGATGGCCACGCGATGACCCGCCGCCACCAGCCGCGCGAGGTACGTCTCCAGCGCGTGGTGGGGGATGCCGGCCAGCGGCGTCTGTCCACCGTCCCGGCTGGTCAGGGCCAACCCGAGCAGGCGAGCCGCCCGCTCGGCGTCGTCGTAGAACATCTCGTAGAAGTCCCCCATGCGAAACAGCAGGACCGCGTCGCCCGCCTGCTGCTTCTGCTCGTGCCACTGCCGCATCGCGGGCGTTAGTCGCGGCTCTTCGGACGCCTCCGTCGCGGCACCCTTCCTGCTCGGTTTGCTGGCCACGGCCGGAATCTAGCCGACCCGCGCGGCCGACGAAAGGGCCGACCGCGCGGCGGAGCCCGACCGCCTGTTTGCCGCGGTTGACACTCGCGGCCTGGCCCCGAAGATAGGGGCGACCGCCGCCGACGGATCGTGGGCGGCGTGAGGAGACCGCCATGCGAATCTTCGTTGTCGGGGGCGCGGGCTACGTGGGCAGCCATTGCGTGCGGCGTCTAGTGGCCGCGGGGCACACGGTCACCGTGTACGACAACCTGCACTCGGGCCATCGGGAGGCGGTGGACCCGAAAGCGGCGTTCATTGAGGGGGACCTCGGCGACGAGGCCAAGCTGGACGGGGTGCTGAAGGCCGGGCGGTTCGACGCGGCGATGCACTTCGCCGCCCACCTCAACGTCGGCGAATCCGTCCAACAGCCGCTGATGTACTGGCACAACAACGTGGCCAACACCCTGACGTTGTTGCGCTGCATGCAGGCCCACCGCGTTCAGCGGTTCATCTTCAGCAGCTCGTGCGCGGTGTATGGTGAGCCCGACGACCTGCCCATCACCGAGGACCTGCCCAAGAACCCCATCAACCCGTACGGGAATACGAAGCTGGCCGTGGAGTGGATGCTGGCGCACTCGGCCGTGGCGTGGGAACTTGGGTCGGTCGCGCTCCGCTACTTCAACGCCGCCGGGGCGGCCGCCGACGGGACGCTCGGCGAGGACCACAATCCCGAGATCCACTTGATCCCGATCGTTCTCCAGGTGGCCCTGGGACAGCGGCCGCACGTCCAGGTGTTCGGCACCGACTATCCGACGCCGGACGGCACCTGCATCCGCGACTATGTTCATGTGGAAGACCTGGCGGAGGCCCACTTGCTGGCGGTGGAGGCGTGCCGGCCGGGGGTGGCGGAAGCATTCAACGTTGGAACCGGTAACGGCAACAGCGTCCTGGAGGTCATCTCGGGGGCCCGCGAGATTACGGGGCACGCGATACCGGCGATCGAGACGGCCCGCCGCCCGGGTGACCCGCCGGCGCTGTACGCGGACGCCGGTCGGATCAAAGCGCGGCTGGGATGGAGCGCTCGTTATCGGGACCTACGAGAAACGATTTCAACGGCGTGGAACTGGCACCGAAATAATCCGAATGGCTTCAAGTCGGCGTGAAATTTTTGCCGAATTTTCTGATGAACCGGACACCCGTTTCGGATATACTTACAGCAGAGAACTGAGGTTTGTGGAACGGTGACTGATCATCCATACGTATCGCACTCGTATCAGTCATCACAAATAGACGCATCCTTCATACCGCGTTTATAGCGATTCACCTTCCACGACCGACAACCCAAGCAATTTCCTGACGGCTGGTCGCTGACCCTAGCCGCGCCATTTTTGCGCGGCTCACGGGGACGCCGGACCGGGCGGGCTTGCGCCTCCTCCCCGTGCCCACCCTTGCCTGCCCGGTACCGGCGTCCCCGGATCAGCGCCACGAGTCAAGTCGCTAGTCCGCCTTAGAGAAACGAGGTGCTGCGATGACCTGGCCACTTCGGAAAAACACGTTGCTCCGCAAAGCCGACGAGGCCTTCGGCCCTCCGCTCGCTCCCGAAGAGATGAGCACCAACCTATCCCTGCTGGAGCGGCAGCTCAATCGACAGATGAAGTGTACGGCGGGGAAAAACCAGGTTTACATCCGGTCGATCCTGACCGGTCGGGCGACGACCCGCCCGCGCATCGCCCTGAAGTGCCCCTTTCGGCGCGACCTCGGTCAGAGCCCGGAGGTTTTCTTTGAGACGATCCGCGACGTCTGCTGCGGCGACCCGGAGCAGTGCCCCGCTTGGCAGGCGTTTCGTGACCGTCTGGCCGTAACAACCTAGCACTCGAAGAGCCGCAGGCCCGGCACGTGCAGCGGACCTCACGCCTGCGGCTCCTCACGGGACGCCGAGAAGTCCCCACAGCCACAAGCCCGATGCGATCCTCCTCCTCCGGTCGCATCGGGCTTGGCCTTTGTTCACGTCGGGCGTGTGTGGCTCGGTTGGCAGTTGCTACGGTTTGGGCGGCACGGGGGGCGGCGATTGCTCGACCGGCTTGGCCTCGTACTTGTCCGATAACTGAATCGGCTTTGCGGGCGGGGGATCATCCCGTAGGTTTGCGATCTCCTGGTCGAATCGCTCAGCCTGCTGGGGTGTCAAGATGCCCCGGACCTCCGCGACCAGCTCGTTGACCTGCTCGTCGGCGGCTTGCGGCGTCGTGGGCCGGCTGGTGACCTGGACTTCGCGGAACTTCTCCATGATCGCTTCCAGCCGGGTCTGTTGGTCTTCCGACAAGCCCAGCTTCAGCACGGTGCGGACCACATGGACCGGACGCAGCGAGATGTCGCCGGCGGACTCGGCCCGCTTCAGGACGGCGGGGAGCCGGGCCTTCTGTTCGTCGGTCAGGATCTGCTTCAGGCCCTCCATGAAGTGGTTTTCCGCGGCCACGCCGGGGGCCATGTTCCGCAGTTCCTCTTGCAGGATGCGGACGGTTTCGTCGTCGTTGCGGGCCTTGGCGGCCTGGATTTGCGCGTACTTGTCCTGGATCTTCTGGAGCAGCTCGGCCGCGTTCTGCTCCATGTCCTTCAGCTCGGCGTTGTAGACGGCGATCAGCGCTTCAGCCTGCTGCATCTGCTCGTCGTTCAGGTGGAGTTGCCGGCAGATGAACCGCAGCTTCTGCTCACCCTGCGGGCCCGACGCCTCCGCTCCCGCGCGGGGCTGCCCGCGCTGCATTTGCGTCGGCGGGGGGATCTTCTCCAGCGGGATCGGGGTTTGACCCGCCACCGTGGCTACGGCGAACAACACGATACTCAGGGCGAACAGACTACGCTTCATGGCACGCTCCCCTGCACACCTCAGGTACTCGCGGGCCGCGACGATCCGCTACGCCGCCGAACCCGCAATCCCGCTACGATACTTGCCAGGTGGGCGCGCCGCAACCGGCCGCCTCCCATTTTGCGCCACGCGGGACGCCTTGGGGTTGCCCGCTGGGCCGACCGCGGGCTGATCAGGTCGCGGGGCGCGCGGGTTCACGCGGTTTGGGGGCGGGGGTCGCCGGCGGGACGACGCGGGATGCGTCGCGCGGCGCCAGAGCCGGGATGTTGCCCGTCGCCGGTGATGCGGTGATGGCCACGCGGCGGGGTTCTTGGCGACGTCGGCGGGCCCGGTAGATCAGGCCGACGATGACGAGCGTGGCCAGCACCGACGCGAGGATGGCGAATTGTACGCCGCCGAGGGCGGTCTGTAGCGAGGGGATGACGCTGGCGAACCAGTACCCCAGCAGCAGGAACAGCGGCACCGACAGCAACGCCCCGGCGAGGTCCGCCAGGACGAAGCGCCAGAACGCGAACCGTGTGGCGCCGGCCGTGACGCACATCGCCGCCCGCACGCCCACGACGAAGCGCCCGAAGAAACAGAACCACGTCCCGTGGACGCGGAACCGCCGCGAGAAGCGCGTGAAGCGGTCCGGGGTAATGATCCAGCGCACGGAACGGTGGGTGACGGCGCCCGGTCCCCATCGTCGGCCCAGGCTGTACAGGATGATGTCGCCGGTGAGGACGCCGACGAACGCCACGAACAGCGTCTCCGGCCAGGAGGCGATGCCGGGGTGGGTCCGCAGGAGCACGCCGGCGGCAATGAGGGGGATATCTTCCGGGATGGGGACGCCGAGGCTGGCCGCCAGCAACACGGCCAGCAACACGGGGTAGAAGGCAGTCTCCATCCACGCCTGGACGCGCTCCATCTCACTGCCGGGAGTCAGCAGCACGGCCAGCGTGAGCAGCAGGGGCAGCGCCAGGCGCATCGTCGTCACTCAGTGGTTCAACCACTCCCGGATCGCGCGGGGGGTCAAGCCCGCGACTATTTCAACCCACCCCGCCGTCGGCCGCAATGCCCCGTCGTGCGATAACGACATGCGCCCTGAGGGCGCGAGCTGCTCGACAGCCCCGCCTCGGGTCGGGCGGACGGGCGGCGGCTAGGCTTCCGCGACGAAGCGCGAACCCTCGTCCGTGTCGGGGCCCGCGGTCGGCGCGGACGGCCCCGGCGCGGCCACCCCCTCCTTCTTGAGCTTCTCCATCAGCAGCACCCATGTCTCGCGCTGGTAGCGGAGAATCCGCAAGGCGTCCTCGGCGGCCTGCTCGTCCTGATTGATGTTGGCCTCGATCAGCCGGCGGTAGACGAAGTTGTACAGCGCAGCCATCCGGTCGGCGATCTCGGGGTTGATGTCGCGGCGGATGCCGGCGCTCATTTCGAGCACGATGAGTTGCGCTCGCTCCAGGGCGGTGAAGGCCGCCTCGCGGTCCTTGGCCCGAATGGCTTCCTGACCGCGCGTGGCGAAGCGAAGCGCCCCATCGTAGAGCATCAGGTGAAGCTGTTCGGGCGTCGCGGTCAGGACCGCGTTCTTGAGGTATTCCTGCGAGGGTTTGGCGGCCTGGCTCATACCCGGAGTATCGACCGGCCGGCTGCGGTCGGTGAGTAACGCGCCGTGCTCATGTGCCGGACGTCTTGGTCGAGTAGAAGTTCTGCGCCACTTGCGCGAGGTTGGTGAGCGTCGATTGCTGGCTCTGCAATTGCGCCAGGGCCGTCTCCATCGCCTGAAACTGCCGGGACAACTGCGCGCGCCGCCGCTCCAGCCGGTCGTTGAGCAGCTCGATGCGCTTCTGGAGCAGGTCCTTGCGCTCCGCCAGCGCTTCGTTGCGCTTGGGAATCAGCCCCTCGGTCCCGGTGATCTGCTCGATCTGCTTCTTGAGCGTGGCGGCGGCCCCCGTGTCGGCCGTCGCGAAGAACTGCTGCACGGCCTCGGGGTTGGCCTCGAACGTCTGGCGGAACTTGTTCTCATCGAAGCTGAGCTTGTTGCCCGTCTCGGACTTGATGCCCAGGTCGGACAGCCGCGTGATGCCCCCGCTGACCTGGAGCACGGTGGTGAACATGCGGAACAGCCGCTGCTCGACGGCCCGCAGGGTGCCTTCGCCCTGGAGGATCCCTGGGGTTTCCGTGTCGGCGTCGTACTTGCCCGCCTCCCGAATCTGGCTCATGGCGGAGTTGAAGTCGTCCACCAGCCCTTGCAGGGCCGTGCCGAGGTTCTTCAGGTCGCGCTCCACCTTCACGGTGACCGGGTCGTCGTTGACGGCACTGACCGTGAAGCTCAGCCCCGGCACGACGTTCTCGAACGTATTGCTGGAGCTGGTCAGCAGCAGGCCCCCCGCGCCGCTCCCGAAACAGACCCGGGCATCCTGGGCCCGCGACAGGGTGGCCAGGCCCAGCCCCGTGGTGCCTTCGTCGAGAACTAGCGCGCCCCGCCGCCCGCCCATCGCCGCGGAGACGTTCAGGCGATACGGCGCGAAGGCGGTGCCGTCGTTGAGCAGGGCGGCCGTGGCGAGGGTGGTCTCCGCGCCGATCCGCTTGGCCAGGCCCTCGAGCGTATCGTTGCCTCCCACCGTCAGTTTGAACTCGAACGAGCCGTCGATTTGTCCGTTGACGGCGGTCCGGAGCAGGTTGAGGTCGCGGGCCGTCGTGCCACCCTGCTCCTCGACACTCAACGTGCCGGCGCCGCTGGTCGTGTCGGTCAGCAGCAGGCCGTCGCCGGTGGCGTTGATGCTCGCCTGCACGCCGATGTTCAGCTCGTTGATCGCGTCGATCACGTCCTTGAGCGTTTTGATCGCCGTGGAAGTCAGGTCCACCACGCCGTACGCGCCGTTGGCGGCCGTGATCTTGAATTTCCCGCGGGCCACCCCGCGCCCGGCGCTGAGCTCGGTGAGCGCGGTCGTTTCGGAGACGTAACGGCGTTGGAGGTTGGCGCCTTTGATCGTCGTGCCCGTCTGGGCCAGGCCCAGGGCTTCGGCGAAATCGCCGCTGATACGAATCGTGCCGGTGCCGGCGACGTTCTGCACCACGACGCGCGTCCCGGTGCCGTCGTAGAGGGCCTCGACGCCGAGCGTTTGGCCGCCGACCGTGGCCTGGTTGATCCGGTCGATGACGTCGGCCAGGGTCGTGGCCCCGGTGACGTCGATGTCGGCGATGAGCCCGTTGGCTTCGATCCGCAGCGTCTGGCCGCTGAGGCCGGCGCCGCCGTTGAGTGTCTTCAGGAGGACGCTGTTGAGGCCGCCGACGATGCGGCTGCCCTGGGCGACCGCCCCGCCCCCCAGGTCGTAATAGGTCCCTTCTCTCAACCCCAGGTCGGCCAGCGCCTGCGAGGTAGTGGACGAGCCCGCGAGCGACTTGACCACCATCTTGCCGAACGCGGTCTGCAATTGCAGGCTGCGACCGTCCGGGGCGATCGAGGCCGTCACGATCGGCTGCTTGTCCTCGCCCACGTTGTTGACGGCGAAGTTGACCGCGTTGATGACATCGGCCACGGTGTCCATGAGGAGAATGTCGCGGCCGTTGATCTTCCCTTCCGCCGAGCTGCCGTTGATGCCCAAGTCCAGGGCGGCGTTGCCGGTGAGGTCTTCGATGATGAAGTTGCTGCGCTGGCCGGGCTCCAGCTTGCTGACGTCGGTCTTGTCGCTGACGATCAGCCGACTGCCGGTCAGGACCACGCTGATGCGCCCGCCGCCGAACGCGCCCTCCAGGGCCTCTTTGACCTGGTTGATGTCTTCGGTTCCGGAGAGATCGACCGTCGTTTGCGTGCCGTCCCGCGAGGTCAGGCGGATCTTGCCGAGGCGGACGCCTTGGCCGTGGTTGAGCCGCCCGAAGCGCGTGCTGGGGGCCAGCGTGTCGCTCAAATCGACGGTGATGTTCTTGCCGGCAGCCTCGACGTAGAAATCCCCGCCGGCCTTGGCCGAGCGCACCCCCAGGCCGTCGTTGAGGCCGGCGACGCGCGTGCCGGGGGCCAGGAACACGATCGCCTGGCCGACGAGCTCGGTCCCTGCGGCTTGGTTGTACCCGGTGGCGAAGCCGAGGTCGGCCGCGGCCTGTCCGCCGTCAAGGTCCCGCACGCGCAGCAGCCCGCTGCCGCCCGAAGCGTCGGTCAGCACCAGGCCGTCGCCCCGCACGCTCGCCGTGACCTGAATCCCCGCGGCGTTGATCTTGTCCAGGACGTCCTGGAGATCGACCGCGTCAGCGATGCTGATGACGGCGTTCTGCCCGGCCTTGTTGGTGATCTCGAACGACCCGCGGCGCACGCCGGCGTTGCCGTTGAGGGCCTCCAGGCTGGTGGCGTTGTCCACGCGCGCCCGCGCGGATTCAATGGTCAGCGTTCCCGCCGTCAGCGGCGTCGTCCGCTGGGCGAAGCCGCGGCTGACGAGTTGGTGGGTGGTGGCCAAGGACCGGACCACGAACTGATAGGAGCCCGGCTGGACCCCGGCCGCCGCGGTCGCGTTCAGGACGTTGGTGTTCGACGAGGTGGCCGTAGCTGCTTGGAAGAGCGTGGCCTGGCCCAGTCGCTCGATCCGCGACAGCAGGGCGGTGATTCGCGCAGAAATCGACAGATACGCCGTTCGTTGCGCGTCGATGTTGCTCACCCGTTTGAGCAACTGATCACGCGACCCCGACTCGGTGGCGATCAACTGGTCGATGAGCGTCTGGTAGTCGATGCCCGAAATCAGGCCCACACCGCTGGTTATGCCAGGCACGGTCATCCTCCTGTGGGATGCGCGCGGCCGGGGGGCAAGCCCGACACCGGCCCGCTGTTGAGTATCGGGCGGATAACCTGCAAGCTCGATTCCAGGTAGGGAATCTCGGACGCGGGCGGGGTGGGAGCCGATAATCGGCCCCGCCTCCAGGCCCGGCGCTGCACAACTCACTCCGGCCCAATACAATATGCGCCGCAGTAGTCCTGCCGCCGGAGCGGCCGGGGCTGCGGGTCTGACCAGCAAGCAGGCGTCGAGGTGTTCACCGGAATCGTGGCCCATGTTGGTACCGTCGTCGCGGCCGGAGCGGCCCGCCGCGACGCCGGCGGCGCGCTCGCCTATCGCCTCGACATCGACCTCGGTCCGCTGGCCGAGGGCCTGGTCGCCGGGGCCAGCGTGGCCGTCAACGGCGTGTGCCTGACGCTGGCGGATGCGCGTGGTGCGGTGGGGGGATTCGACGTGGTTCCGGAGACGTGGCGGCGGACGACGCTGGGCGAGCTGCGGCCCGGGCAAGCGGTGAACCTGGAGCGGTCGTTGCGCGTTGGGGACCCGCTGGACGGGCACTTCGTGCAGGGCCACGTCGAGGGCGTGGGCGTCGTCGAGCGGGTGGAGCGCGGCGCGGGGGAGTGGAAGCTGTGGGTCCGCGTGGATGCGGCGCTCGTCGGACCGATCATCCCCAAAGGTTCCATCGCGGTGGACGGCACCAGCCTTACCATCGTCGATCTCGCGGGCGATGCCTTCTCCGTCGCCCTGGTGCCCACCACACGCGAGCGGACGGTCCTGGGCCGGCGGGGCCCGGGTGACCGTGTCAACATCGAAACCGACATCCTGGCGCGGCTCGTTCTGCACCGGCTGCACGGCGTGGTCGGCCGCCCGGACGCATCGGCCGGTCACGGCGTGGACTGGGCGACGCTGCGCGAAGCGGGTTATGTGACATGAGTGCGACGACTCCCCCCGCCACCGGCGACCGCCCGCTCATCGGCATCACGATGGGCGACCCGCTGGGGATCGGACCCGAGGTCATCGTCAAGACGCTGGCCGACCCGGCCCTCCGCGGCCGGGCGCGTTTCGTGATCTTCGGCCTGCACGATGTCCTGGAGGTCGCCGCCGACCAGGCGGAGATCAATCGGTTCTGGTGGCGGGAGCCGTACGACCCCGCGTTTCGCATTGGCAGCGGGGTGCTGGTCGCCGACTTCGACGATCTCCAGCCGGTGCGGACGAACGGGGAGCGCGGCCCGGAGGCGCTCGCCGGCCACGCCTCCTTTCGCTTCGTGGAGGAGGGCACGCGGCACCTGCAAGCCGGCGTGCTCGATGCCCTGGTGACGGGACCGATTTCCAAGGCGAGCTGGCACCTGGCCAACCACCGCTTTGCCGGGCACACCGACTACTTCAGCCGACGGTTCGAAACGCGGCGCATCAACATGCTGTTTGTCGCGGGGGCCCTGCGGGTGGCCCTGGCCAGCGACCACGTCCCGCTGTTCGAGCTGCGCAATCGGTTCACGATCGGCCTCGTCCACCAGCCGATTGACCTGCTCGACGGGGCACTCAAGGCGTGGTTCGGTATCCCGGCGCCGCACATCGGCGTGCTCGGGCTGAACCCGCACGCGGGCGAGGACGGGCTCCTGGGCGACGAGGAGCAACGCATCGTCGAGCCGGCCCTGACGCTGGCCCGCAATGCGGGCATTCGCGTTAGCGGCCCGCTGCCGCCCGACACGGCGTTCGTGCCGGAAATCACCCGGCGGTTCGACGGGCTGGTGGCGATGTATCACGACCAGGCCCTGATTCCCGTGAAGATGCAGGCGTTTCACTCCGCGGTCCAGGCGACGCTGGGGTTGAACGTCATCCGCACCAGCCCGGACCACGGGACGGCGTTCGATATCGCCGGCAAGAGTCGCGCGCACCCCGGCAGCATGAAGGCCGCGGTCGAGCTGGCGATCGAGCTGGCCCTGACGCGCCAGCGACAACCGGTCCCTACGCTGTCGCCCGAGTGATGGCCGGCATGAAGGTTCCAGGGGCCAAGGGGTCGAGGGGGAGCCCCGTGGTGCGGACGCAACCCGAAGCCCGGATCTGTAGAAGCAGCGGAATCGAGACCGCGGGTCTTGCGGAGGAGTCCGACCTTCCCCCAACCTCTCCCTGAGAGGGAGGGGGGTCAGAAGGACGCTACCCTCGCCCCCTTGGCCCCTCGACTCCTTGACCTCTTGACCCCGCGTCCCTTGACCCCGCGGCCCTGCGGTCCCTTTCATCGTTGAACCACGCCACGCCGTCACGCTCCGGTCGCCCACAGTGAATCAAGAAGCCCTCGGGCACGCGGCCGTGCCAGACGTCCGACATGCGCAGTCGCACGGCTTCGTGACTGGCGGGGCAACTCACGGCGTACACGTACGGCCAGTAGGCGTCGTAGTACACGATGACGAGCTCGTCGACCGGCTCCGTTCCAAGGGCCACGTCGCCGCCGCCCCAGCCCACGCGGTAGGTCTGCCCGTCAGGCCGCGTCGTGATCGTGAGCGTCGCGGGCATGTCGTTGCGGACCGTCACGCGGCAGCCGGACGCTCCCGCGGCCCGGCGGGTTAGCCCCGTTGACGGCTTGGCAGGGTCAAGCCAGCACTCGCCTGCGGGCCGCGCGCGGGCGGCGCGCGCGGAATGCGGGCCGCCGCCGGGCCACAATGGGCGCACGCCGACCACGCCGGCGACCAGCGCCAGCGTGGCGATCCACAGAATGCCCGCGGCCCGTGGCATACTCTCCGGCTCCCGAGAACTCGACGGGTGTTCGTCGGCCCCCGGCGCGCCGTCGCGAGCAGGGCGCGGCGGGCTACTCGGACGACACGCGCGGCGGACCGGACCTCGCACGGGGCTGATCGGCCGGGCGCCAGCCGGCCTTGGTGAGAAATGACCGAGCGCCGCAGCAGATGTGCCGCGCCGCCCGTTAGCGGCCCATCGACGCTCGATTGGGCCGAGTAACGCCGGAGGGCGAGGTCCCGGGCGACCGGGGCCTCGCCCTCGTGGGCGGTTGTCGTGACTGCGCGGGCTTACGACGGCCGTCGCGTGATCCGCAGGCCGGCGATCCCGGCCGCTACCAGCAGCAGCGAGCTGGGTTCCGGGACGTTGAAGGTCCCACCGATCTGGTCGTTGCCGCAGCTGACCGCCGCGTGCAGGGCCACGTCGAAGTTCGCGTCGGCGGACAGGTCGGTCAACTGGACGGTCCAGGTCTGAATGTACCAGGTCTGCCCGAAGTCCGAGACGGAGGCGTGGGCCAGGTTGGCGTAGCCGAGGTCGGTCCCGCCGCACGCGAACGTCCGCAGATCGAGCCCGGCCGGGGCGATGGCCGCATAGTAGGACCCACGACCGCCGACCAGGGTCACGTCCGCGTTGGTGTGGAGTGCCACGAGGTGACCCTCCAGGCTGCTGGCCCCGGCACCGCCGGCGGTGTGATACGCCTGGGCCGCGTCAAAGTGGCCGTTGTTGAGGTTGATCGGCTGCTCGTCCGAGTTGCGGGCCCAGGCGCTCAGCAGGGCCAGGTGGCGGATGCCGCCGGAGTCGCGCACGTCGATGAACGGGTCACCCTGGCTGTAGTAGGTCTGCCAACCCGTGTAGTAGTACCCGGTCTGGGCGTTCATGCCGCTGGCGAGGCTGATCGTCATCTGCCCGCCGTCGATCCGCACGCCGAGAACGCCCTGGTCGAAGTGCTTGCCGACCGCGCCGCCGGGGCTGGGGACGGGACCGACGGGCGAGGGATACGTGACCGGATTCGGACCAAACGTGGGCAGCATCGTCCCGGTCGTGGGGCCGGTGACCGGCTGTCCGAGCTTCGTGTCCGAGTAGTAGGACGACTCCAGACCCGACACCGCGACTTCCTGGATGAAGCCGTATCCGTCGAAGTACTGGATCAGGTCCGCCCGCGCCCCGCTCACCAGACCCGCCATCACCGCCATGATCAGCCACGCGTTCGTCCGCATCGAAGGCTCCTTTCCCATTGGCCTTTCGGCGAGCTTGCTGCACGTTTCGGCGAGGGGGTCCGCTCCAAAGGTGGGTCAGACCTGGGGTCCGGAGCGGTGCTATACCCTAGGGCACCTGACCGCAGGATTTCCAGTGTCGCGACGCGGAATCGCCCAGGGCATCCCCCGTGGGCTGGTTTCCTGGACCGTCCGTGTAAACTCCGGCCTAGCGGAGCCCCCGGCCCGACGGCGGTGTGCAGGCTCCCACCCACGCCGGGCGCATGGGGAGTACGGCCGTTCCGACTCGGCGGCGCGGCCGCCTGCCGCCGAGGGGTGACCTGGCGGTGTATACTGCTATGCGGACGTTGTGCTGCTCCGCCGGAGGAGTTGCCATGCCTACGTGTCGCTCCCCAAACGGGCATTCGCGATCGTGCGACGCGGGAGGGCGGGGCTCCTGCCGAGCCCCGGCTCGCCAGGAGGCTCGCCCTCCCGTCCGGCGCCCCGCGTTCGTGAGAACCCGTGTTGTCGCGGCCCTGGCGGCCTTGGCCTGCCTCGGTCCCCGCGTCACGGCCCAATCAGCCGGCGCGCCCGAAGCCGCCGAGCCGGAGAGTCAGCGGATTCGGCCCGCCGTGCTCCTGCTGCCCGTCTGGGAGCGCCCCGAGCCTCGCCCGCCATCCGGCCGCGTGGAGGTCGTCGAGCCTGGCGGCGGCCGGCGGCTCGCGCGAACCGGGGATGGCCTGCTTCGCCGGGCCGCGGCCCGGCCGCCGGCGGAGTGGCAACGCCTCGTCGGGTCGGACTACGTGGCCGTGCAGTCCTTTCAGCCCAACCCGCTGCTGCCGCACCTGCGTTACTACGTGTACCTCAATCTGAGCGATCCGGCCGCCGTCCGCCATTGGCGGGAGCTGAATTACGCGCACTATCGTGCCGCACGCCGGGTCCGCGCCGAGGAACAGGGCCTCCGCGATTGGGAGCGGCGTAAGCAGCGTCTCTTGACGGCAGCCGAGCAGGCGGTCGAAGAGGGGCTGATGGAGCTGCGGGCGGGGCAGTACCGCCCAGCCATCGTCGCGCTGACGCGAGCCGCCCAGTTGAACCACGGCGACCCGGCGTGCCGCGTCTACCTGGCACTGGCCCGGGTCGCGGTCGGGCATGACGCCGAGGCCGCGGCCGCCTTGCGCGCGGCGCTGGAGCTCCAGCCGCGCCTCGCCCCCGCCCGTTTGGACCTCGAGGACTACTACCCGGAGGCCGACGACCTGGCGCGGCATACGGCGGCGCTGGAGCGCCGTTTGGACGCGCGCCCGGACGCGTCGCCGGATGAGTTCCTCTTGCTGGGGTTCCTCGAAGCGCAGCGCGGCCGGCTGGACGCGGCCCATGCGGCGTTGCGGCGGGCGCGGCGTGGTCCCGCGCGCGACGACGTGCTGGACACGCTGCTGTCGGTCACCAAGCCCGTCGCGGTCAACCCGTGACGGGCTCCCGCGCTCTGGCGTTCGCCGCGACCGGCACCGGTGCCGCTACGGGTAACAGGAATAGAACGGCGTTTCGAAGGCCTGGCCCGCGGGCGGGGTCGGCTGGTCCGCGCTGGAGTAAATGAAGCTGAGGTCTTCGCCAAACATCGACGCGATACGCAGGTCGGGCGTGTCGCTCAGACGCAAGGGGCCTTCGAGGTGCTCCTTGGTCAGCGGCTGGTCCTGCGCGTCAAAGGCGATCACGACGATCGGGTCGAAGGGGTGTTTGCGGTTGTACTTGGTCACAACCGCATGGCGCCCGTCGGTGAGACGCAGTTTGGCGCCGACGGGAAACGGCTGGATCAGCCGGGAGAAGATCGGCATCAGTTCCGGATCGTAGAACTTGCGGTAGGGGCCCTGTGACATCTCCCACAACGCCCGGGCCGGCGAGCGGGCTTCGGTGAACACGCTGTCCGACGTCGCCGCGTCGTAAGCGTCGATGATGCGCACGATGCGGGAGAAGATGTCCTGCTTCCCCGGCGGCAGGCCCTTGGGATAACCTGACCCCAGGCAGTTCTCGTGATGCGTGCGCACGATCATCCGCGAGACGGCGTTCACGCTGGGCGGGAGCGTCTCGGCCCCCACGTGAGGATGCTGGATGAGCAGCTGGCGCTCCTCCGGCGTGAGCGGCTCCTTCTTCTGTAGCAGGTGCTGACACGGCAGCAATCCCAAGTCCATCAGCAGAACGGCCAGGGCCAGGGGCGTCAGGTCCTGCGTGAATGTGTTGCGCGCCTCGCGCGCCCAGGCCGCCTTCTTCCGCTCCGCGATGATCAGGTGCAGCGCCGCCGATCCGAGCAACATGCTCAGGTAGAAGACGTTACCCGTGTGCAGGCCCACGTACGTGCTGCTGTCCGTACACTGCGCGATCAGGGCGGCCGAAACGGGGTTCTTCTCCAAGTGGGCCATCAGCTCGCGGACGGCCGCCTGAATCGCGCCGAAATCGACGTCTTGCGGCGAGGCGCGGCTGGCGAAGCGCTGGCCCACCTGGGTCATGCACTGCGACACGCGCCGCTGGGCCTCGGCGGCCACCTCGCGTTCACGCGTGTCGTTCTCAAACTCGACCGCGGTGTCCAGCAACGGGTCGGCGACCCGGATGCGCAGATCGGGGAACCGCCGTTGCAGCGTGTCCACGTCCGTCTCGGTCAGCCGGCGGCCGCTCTGCATCATGACTTGGCCGCCGAACACGAACGGCTCGATGAGCTCCATTCCGGGCCGCAGTTCCTCGGTGGGGACCAGCAGGGGCATAGTGAGGACTCGCTCCGCCACAAACCCAAGGTTCAGTGTTCCGATTCGAGCAGGAACGCCCGATCGGACTATCGACCAAGCCGGCCGGGTCCGTAAGAACCGTCGGGGTCCGGGGGCGGTGCAATGCCCTTGAAGTGCGGGCACCCCATAACAACTCGGTCCAGCATCCCCACCTGCCCGGCATTCTGGCCTGGAAGTGTTAGTTTTCGGTGAAGGCGGCCGCATGGCGGCGCCAGGACCCCCACAGCCGGGCTGATCCGATTAGCAGCGCCACGCCGATGGCCACATACACCAACCCCACGATGGCCCGCGGCAAGAGTCCGTGTCGCATGATGTAGCCTGTTCCCATCATGAGCACGACCAAGCCCCAGGTCAGCGGCGAAATGAAGCCGCCCAGGCAGCGTCCGTCGCCGCGCGCCTCAATCCGCCGGGCGATCCGCGCCGCGCTGCGCGTCAGCACGAAGTATCCTTTGGCCGCTCCGGCGGCGCCGGCCAACGGCAGTAGCCAGTCTGGGTACGACGCCCGTCCGGCCCACGCCCAGCGGCCGCCGAACGTCAGTAAACCAGTGCCGACGGCCGTCCACAGAACGGCGGCCAGCAGCAGGTGCGTGCGGGCCGAGGCGGCGGGTTTGTAGCGTTCCAGCGGGCTGTGCAAGCGCGGGGCTCCGTACCGCGTACGCTGTAATGGTAGTCAGCGGGCGTGGCGGCGGCGACTCGATAACAACCGAGTGGACAGCCGCCGGTTCGCCGGGGCCCCGGCAAATACCCGTTGTTATTCACCCGCGCCGGCAACTCGGACCGATACGACTCGCGGGTTCCCGGTAACGCCTCCAAGGAGACACCATGAAAGAAGGTGGGAGAAACGTCGGGCGACGTTCGGCAATTCCTGTGGGCCGTTGGTGGGCCCTCCAAGTCCTGACGCCACTGCTGCCGGTTCTCCTGGCCGGGTGTCCGCTGGCCGATCTCCTCGGCCAGCGCAACGTGGCGGGCTCCAGCACGAACCAAACCCCCGGACCCCGTTGCTGGGACCTGAATGCAAATGGGATTGGCGAGCTGGATGAGGACGTCAACGGGGACGGCAACTTCGACGAGTTGGACTGCATCGCGCAGGTCGGCCCGCGCGGACCCCAGGGGCCGGCCGGCGACACGGGACCGCAGGGTGAACCGGGGCGTCGAGGCCCCGCTGGGACCGATGGGCTCCATTGCTGGGACTTGAATGGGAACCGGCAGGCCGACCCGGAAGAGGACACCAACGACGACGGCTACTACAACGCGCTGGACTGCGCCGGCCCAGCGGGCCCCACCGGTCCCCAAGGGCCGGCCGGCCTGCAAGGTCCGGCGGGGGCGAACGGAAACCCCTCCGTCTACGGGGACGGCTCCGGCGGATCGAAGACGTTCGCGGTCAGCGCCACGCTGAGCGACACGAACCTCCGGTACACCGACTTCGTGGTCGAAACTGGTGTTACCCTCACCGTCCCAAGCGGCGCGGTGATTCGCTGCACCGGGACCTTCACCAACAACGGGACGATCATCGTCTCGACCAGTGCGCGGGGGGGCACCTGTTCGGCCACGAGCCCATCCGTGGACATGGCCTATGCTCCCGCCCATCCGGGGGTCGGCATCAGCGCGGCCGCCAGTGGTGAATACGGCAGCAACGCGGCGACCCGCGCGGGCGGCTTCGGCGGCTACGCCATCGGTTCATGGGTGGCCCGCTACGTCCTGCAACCCGGTGCCATCGCCGGCGGAGGCGGCGGCGGGGCCCTCAGCGCCGTCGGCGGGAGCGGCGGCGGAGCGTTCACCGTGCTCGCCGAAACCGCGGTGTACAACTACGGGACCATCACCGCCAACGGGGGGGCGGGGCCGGCACGTTGTGGCGGCGGGGCGGGTGGCATGGTCATCCTGGGGTCTGCGGGTGCAGTTGCGAACATCTCCACGATCAACGCCAACGGCGGCAACGGCGGCAACAACGACGCCAACGGCGGGGCCGGCGGCGGCGGGGGCGGCGGGATCGTTCACCTGATCGCCCCCTCCATTGTCATCGGCACAATCAACGTCCAGGGTGGGGCCAACGGCGCGGTCGGCGTTGCGGTCACGGCGGACCCGCGGCAGGGGGGCGGCGGGGGCGGGGCCTGCGGCGGCAACGGCGGCACCGGCGGGAACGTCAATGCCGCAGGTACGGCCGGCGCCGCAACCGCCGGCTCGGTTGGCCTGTCGCTCCAGACCTATGTCGATCCCATCTGGATGTTCTGAATAGGCATTCAGGATCATCGGACGTCCACCCGGAGGGCGAGCCTCGGCTCGGCAAGCCGGCAGGGTGGCCGCAGGAGACAGCCTCGCTCTCCCATGTCGCACGATCGTGAATACCTGTTTGGAGCGCCTCACGGCCCCCCCTGCGAGTGCGGGGCCGGGCGGCCCACCACTTGCGAGGTGGGTTCTGATAGCGGCTGCTAGCGGCCCGATTGAGAAACCCTAGCGCCGCACCGGAACCTGCCCGCTGTGGCGGGAGTCCGGCGCGTGGCACTTCGCCTGTGGCACAGCCGGGGACGGTGCCGTCACTAGATTCGGCCGGCGCCCCGGCCCCTGTGGGCATCCGCGACGCCGGACTCGGGGGTCCGGCGCTACTGATCGGGGCCACAGGCGCGGACGCCTGGGTCGCCCCACGTAGTGGGTGGGCTGCTAAGCGCTGCCGGTCGCACCGCTGATCAGGGCTGCCGCGAGCTGCGTTGCCAGCGCCTGCATGATCAAGTAGCCGAAGTCGGTCGCGCACGTGCCCGCTTGCAGCAGCACTCCGCCGGACAGGGCCAACAACACACACTTCCAGGCCTTCATTGCCGTCTCCGTGTTCAGGGCCAACGTCTACGCCAGCGCAGCCTCCGACCGTCCGCTCGCAATATAGCCCGGCCGGCGCCCGGCACAAGTGACGGCGCGGCGCAAACTTGCAGGGTGTGCCCCGCCGGCCATAATGCCCCGACCATGAGCAGCACACGCCGCCCCCCGCGCCCGCGTGTCCCGGACCCGACGCGCCGCCCATCGGCACGCTCCGCACGGTTCTCTGTTGTCGGTGTGGCCGCCGTGGTGCTGGTGCTCGGGGTCCTCGGCGGTTGCGGTCACGGCCGGCCGAGTCGCTGGAACCTGCGGCCCACGGTCGAGCGTCCCCAGCCCGGCGTCGTCGTGTTCCTGGTGGACGGCCTGCCGCCGCGGTTCGTCGAACAGGGCTGCGAAGACGGCTCGCTGCCGAACATCCGCCGGCGGTTCTGCGACGGCGGTGCCCGGGTCGCCCGGGCGACGACCAGCGTGCCGTCGATCACTTACGCGGCCATTGCCACGCTGCTCACGGGGGCCGGCCCCGGGTGCCACCACATCGTCGGCAACCGCTGGTTCGATCCCGATGCCCGGCTGTTTCGCAACTACGCCACCATTGCGCACTACCGCGACGTCAACACCGATTTCGACACGCCGACGCTCTACGAGCGCATCGCCCCCGCCGCGTCGGTCAGCATCCAGGCGGCGCATCGGCGCGGCGTCACCAAGAACATCGCCAACTGGGCGTTGTCGGGAACGATGTGGTTCTTCGGCGACTTCACGGCGGTGGACAAGCTGACCGCATCGTCGCTGTGGCGGGTGACGCGGTGGGCCAATCGGCACGGCCGCTGGCCGACGGTGCTCACGCTGTATTTTCCCGGGCTGGACACCATCGGGCACAACTTCGGCCCCGCGTCGCCCAAGTTCGGCCGAGCCGTCTGGCACGCGGACTGGCAAATCGGCCGCGTGTGCGACTGGCTCGAGCGCCAGGGATTGCTCGAAACGACGTACCTCGTGCTGGTCAGTGATCACGGGATGATCGACGTGCGGCCGGAGGGCTTCATCGACTTGGTGGCCCTCGTCCGCGACGGCTGGGGTCGGCGCGCGACGGACGAGATGCGCCAGGACGGCCCGTTTGAGCAACGGGCGCGCTTCTATGATGCGTTCGACACGGTCGTCGCTCACCAGGACGGTCGCGGGGCGTCACTGCACTTCCGCGGCCCCGACGGCTGGGACACGCCGCCGGCGCCTGCCCTGGTTGAGACCATTCTGCATTCGCCGCCGGAGGAGCTGCGGCTGTGGAACATCCCCGGCGTCGAGTTGGTGGCGTACTTCGCGGAGGACGACGCGGTCGTCCTGCGCTCCGCCGCCGGTGCCGCCCGCATCCTCACGCAGCCTGGACCGGACGGCGACGAGTTTGCCTACGTTCCCGACGATGGCGATGTGCTGGGCTACCTCGCCGACCCGGAACTGGCGGCCTTTGTTGCGGCGGGCTTCCACCCGTCGCGCGCCTGGCTGGAGGCGACCGCGGACCAGCGCCTGCCCGACGTGGTGCCGCACTTGCCGCCGCTACTGCACGTCCGCCGCGCCGGCCAGGTCGTCCTCTTCGCCGCGCCGGGGTACAGTTTTGTGCGTGAAGCGGGCGGGCACGGCGGACTGGACCGCGACGAGCGGCGGATGACGTTCCTGATCGCGGGGCCAGGCATCGAGCCGGGCACGGTAATTGCCGCCGCTCGTTCGGTGGACCTGGTGCCGACGTTGCTGGACCTACTGGGCGCGGAGCACGACGAGGACAAATGGCTCGAAGGCGCATCGCTTCTGAAAACGCCGCGGTCGGCGCCGGCCGCCGTGGGAGCGGTGCCGTGATGGTCCGGTTGCTGGCGGCCGGCGGAGTCGGGATTCTCGCGGTGGCCGCGCTGTGGTGGTCCGGGTCGTCGCGGAACCCGGCGCCGGTCCCGGTGACGCCGCCGGCGTCGCTCCCCGACGGAGGGCGGAGGTTGTCGTACCGCGGCCTGGCCATTCAGGTGGCCACCGGTCATCGCCCGCTGGAGACCTACGGCCCGCTGCTCGCAGAAATTGCCGCTCTCGGCGCCAACACGGTGCTGCTCAGCGTGGCCGGCTACATGGAGCACGCTACCTCTCAGTCGATCTACATCGACGCCCGCAAGGTGCCGTCCCCCGCCGACTTCCAGGCCCTCATCCGCCGCGCCCGCGAGCTCAAGCTGCGCCCGATCGTCATGCCCATCGTCCTGCTGCGCAACCCGCGCGGCAGCGAGTGGCGCGGCGTCATCGACCCGCCGGACTGGGACGACTGGTGGCGCCAATACACCGATTTCGTGCTGTACTTCGCGGACATCGCCCGCGCGGGGCAGGCGGACGCGCTGATGGTCGGGTCGGAGCTGGTCAGCACGGAAAAGTACACCGCCCGCTGGGTCAAGGTCATCGAGACGGTGCGGCCGCGCTTCGGGCTGCCGGAGTGCGGCGAGAAGCTGGGTTACTCGGCCAACTGGGACCACTACCGGCCGGTGGAGTTCTGGGACCGGCTCGATTTCATCGGCATGACCAGCTACTACACGTTGGCCGACAAGAAGGGGCCGACCGTCGAAGAGATCATGGCCAAGTGGGAGCCGATCAAGCGGGACATCCTCGAGTGGCAACGCGGCATCGGCAAGCCGCTGCTGCTGGCCGAGGTCGGCTGGTGCAGCCAGGAGGGGGCCGCGATGGCCCCGTGGAACTACTACCAGAACCAACGCGCCACCCCCGCCGCGCTGGAGGAGCAGCGGCGGCTGTACGAGGCGTTCATCCGCGTGTGGAACAACACGCCGGAATTGATGGGCGTGATCTGGTGGGAATGGAATGCGTCGGCGGGCGGCCCCGGGGACTACGGGTACACGCCGAAGAACAAGCCGGCGGAGCAGGTCCTGCGGCGGTGGTTCACGGGCGACGCCGACGCCGATGCCGCGCGGCCGGGCTCCGCCCCGGCCGTCCAGTAGCACCGGGCCTCCGAGTCCGGCGTCGCGCAGGGCGACGACCATCGCGCTGCGCGGACCCCGCGCTCGCGCTTGGAGCTTGTCCGCGGTGCGAATACGAGCGCGGAGCGCCAGCGACGGGCCGGTGGCGTGGCCGCGGCCTTGAGCGGCCATACCTTTGGTTCGCTCAGAACACCTGCCGTCCCGCCACCCACACGTGCGTCGGCCGCGGCGCCCGCCTGACCAACTCCCCGATCGGATCATCCGTCGTCGGCGAGCACGGAAACGCCGCTACGTCCGCCTGTTTGCCCGGCTCCAGCGAGCCGACGCGGTCCGCCAAGCGCAGTGCCCGGGCGGCGTCCAGCGTGACCATTCGCAGCAACGTCTCGGCCGGCGGCGGGTCCGGCGTCTGCCGGGCCACGAAACGGGCCTCTTCCAGCAGGCACAGGTTCTCGTTGCTTGCCGCGCTGTCCGTTCCCAACGCGACCGTGACGCCGGCTTCCTGCCACGCCCGGTAGGGGTGCGGCGCGTGCCCGAAGAAGCGGTGCGCCCGCGGGCAATACACCAGCACGTGCCCCGCTGCGGCCAACCGCGCGGCGTCGCCGCCCTCCAGGTAGTTCGCATGGACCACGGCCCCCGGGTTCGCGCCGGCCACGCAGGTTTCGAGCAGGTCCAGCGGTGATTGCCCCGGCGACCGTACGCCGCACTGCATCATCAATTCGCGCAGATATTCCGGCAGCGCCGCGGACTCGCCGCGCAGAAACGCGCACTCCTCCCGCGTCTCGGCCCAGTGCGTACACCACGGGCGTCGCAGTTCCGCCGCCAGTTGAATCGCCCCCCGCACCTGCTCCGCCGGCACGGTGAAGGGCGTGTGCGGCGACACGCCGACGCTCAGCAGCGCGTCTTCCTCGACTTCCGCCGCCGCCCGCCGCAACTCGTCCGGGTCGCGCGGCGGATGGTCGGCGAGCGTGAGCAGTTCGACAAAGCACACCTTGCGGATGCGGAGTCGCTTCAGGACGGGCCACGCGAGGTTTCGCCGTGAGATGTCTCCGACGCATGTGACGCCGGCCCGCAGGGAGTCCCACGCTCCGGCCTCGACGGCGTCCTGCTCGCGCTCGATTTGCCCCGGTTCGCGTCGCAGTTCGACCAGCCGCGGCAGCCACGACCAGAACGATCCCGGCCCCAGACGGCCGGCGTAGCCCGTGAGTTCCAGGTGCGCATGGGGGTTGACGAGGCCGGGCGTGAGGATCGCCTGGCCCAGGTCGACGAATGGAACGGACTCCGCGCTCCGGCGTCCGGGGGCCGGCGATTGTGGAATGGGGGCTGGCGGCTGGGGATTGGGGACTGTGGGCCGGGGGCCCGAGCGCATGTCGGCGGGGCCAACCGCCACGATACGGTCGCCCAGGACTTGAACATAGCCGTCACGGATGGGCGGACCGACGACCGGCAGCACCCACGCCGCCCGCAGGATCATGGCCGGGCCGGCTCACCGGATCCGGGTCGCGCGGCCTTCTCGAACCACGTCCGCCAATCCAGGCCGAGCTGCCCGTCCGCCTGGTGCGGCGCCATGGAAGACTCGCAGTGGCAGATCGAGGGCGTCTGCGGCAGCAGCTCGCAGAACCGCTCCAGCAGCCGGGGCATCCGCTCGACGGCGGCCATCGCCCGTTGCCGCTCGACCTCTTCCGGCAGCACGCGCCCGTCCTCGAACGGGCGGTAGTTCGTCCCGTCCTCCGCGTACCGTCCGACGTAGCACAGGCTGGCGTAGCACATTTGCAGCTCTTTCGCCAGGAAGACCTCCGGCGCGAGCGCCTGCCCCAGCAGCTCGCCGCCGAACGCCGCATACTTCCGCGTCTCCGCCGGCGTCTCGTGCCGCGGGCCTTCGACGCAGACATAGACGCCGCGGCCGGTGTACTCGCAGCGCTCCCGTTCGAGGGTGTCCAGCAGAGCTTTGCGCAGGCTGGGGCAGAAGACGGGCCACTGGCGCAGGTGGCCCAGGCCGCGTTCTTGGAAGAACGTCTGCGGCCGCCGGACAGTCTCGTCCACGAGGTCGTCGACGACGACGTACTGCCCGATCTTGTAGTTGTGGCTGATCGCCCGCGTCTCGCTCCACGAGACGATGGCCCGTGTGCCGAGATCCTTGAGCGCGTACAGGTTGGCCCGGTAGTTCACGAAGCTGGGCGTGCGGTCGTAGCCGGTCTCGCCGTGCCGCGACAGGAAGTGGAACCCGCCGAAGCGCGACTCGCAGCGATAGATGGGCTGCGACTCGCCGAAGGGCGTCGCCCGCGGACCGAGCCGCTCCGACACAAACGCTCCCTGCCGCAGCAGGTTGTACGCGTCCCGCCCGCCGATGCACGCCAACGTCAAGGCCATAAAATCGCTCCCGTGGCATTCTGGGCCCCCGCGCCGCACGACGCCGGGCAGTATAGAGCGCCACCCTACCTCCGCAACCGGCCCTGGCGATCAGGGTGGGCGACCACGGGGCGCTTCACGGCAGCTCCAGCCCCCGCCGCGCCCGCGCGAACACCGCGTCGAACATCGCCTCCGTCAGCCGCCCGGTGAAGGTGTTCTGCTGGCTGGGATGATACGAGGCCAGTAGCCGGCGACCGCCGTCCAGTGTCTGCTCGACCCCGTGACCAAACCGCCCCAACCGCACCCCCAGCGCCCGGCCGCAGCGCGTCCACGCGACCTGTCCCAACGCCAGCAAGACCCGCCACGGCGTCCGGTCGATCGTTTCGACCAGGTAGTCCGCGCACCGGTCCATTTCCGCCGGCGTCGGCCGGTTGCCCGGCGGGGCACAGCGACACACCGCCGTAATCAGCGTATCGCGGAGCGTCAGCCCGTCGTCGGCGTGCGTGGATTGGGGCTGGTTGGCCAGTCCCGCCTTGTGCAGCGCGCGGACTAACCACTCCCCACTGCGGTCGCCGGTGAACAGCCGCCCGGTGCGATTCGCGCCATGCGCGGCGGGGGCGAGCCCCACGACCAGCAGCCGGGCGCGGGGGTCGCCGAAATTCGTCACCGGCCGGCCCCAGTAGGTCTGGTCGCGGAACGCGGCCCGTCTTGAGCGGGCCACCTCCTGGCTCCACTCGCGCAGCCGCGGGCAGCGCCGACAGGCAATCACGCGCTCATTCTGACGGGCCAGCCAGGCGGGCAGCTCGTGTGTCACCGCCGCGGACCGCCTGAATGGGTATTCAGGATCATGAGACGCCAGAGGGGAGGGCGGGCCTCCCGGCGAGCCGCGGCTCGGCAGGCCGGCAGGGTCGCCGCACGAGGCAGCCTCGCCCTCCCATGTCACCCGACGGCGGATACGCATTGGGGACGTGAGTGTTGTGTACGCATGAATGCAGGCCCTCGTCGCTAATCGCCGCGGGCATCGTACCGCGCGCGGACGGAACATGCGCTTGGGGGTCGGCGGCCCGGGCGCGGGCACGACGTACTTGGACGGGACAGCCTTGCCGGTCCGATTATTCGTCCCCGCGCTTGATCGACGTTCGCGTCCCCCCGCGGAACAGGCTGTATTTCAGGCCGGCGGGGGCGCGGTCGATGGGAGCGCGAGGCAACCCCTGATGGAGCCGGTATGACGCTGGACCTGGAAGAACTGACCGCGGGTTGGGAGTGTCCGCCCGGCCAGTTGCGCGCCCGGGTCGTGGTCGGGCGCGACGGGCAGGAGCTGCTCCAGCTTCGTGTGGACCTCGGCGTCATGCAGATGGTCCTGACCGGCCGGCCCGACGGCGAGCGCTATCGCGGATTCCCCAGCGCGCAGGCCTACGTCGAGCACGAGCTGTGCGTGGTGGAGCCCCAGCTCGATCCGCAGTGTTGGCAGGACCTGGACCGCGAGATGCAGCAGCTCAACTACCGGCGGATGGCCTTCGCCGCCTCCGCCGAGGACGCCTTGCAGGACGGCGACGAGGCGGCCGCGGCGCGCTACCTGACGCACGCACTGGCGGACGCGTCCGACTGCCTGAGCCACGTCACGTTGCTCCGGCGGCACGGCAAGGACGACGAGGGGCACGCCGCGCTCCTGCCGACCCTGGTGTTTGACCGCGCCCGGCTGGCGGCCCAGCTGCGCATCATCGAGGGCCGGTTCGAGGAGGCGATTGAAGCGGCCGAGACGGGCGCCGCCGCGCTCGAAGCACTGCTCGGCGAACTCGGCTATGACGAGGAGCTGCGCGAGGAAGACCCCGGTCTGCGCTACCTGCGCACGTTGGGCACGCAACTGCGCCGGGAGTACGGCGTGACCCACACGCTGCGGGAGCAACTCGAGGAAGCGCTGGCCAACGAAGACTACGAGGCCGCGGCCCGCCTGCGGGACGAGCTGGCGGCCCGCCAACAGCGGCCGGCGCCGCCGCCGGCCGAGGAGGACGCCGGCGCCGACTAGCCGGACCGGCCCCACCGCAGGCGCCGCGCCGTCGGCGCGCCTAATCCTCGTCGATGCGGGTGGTTTTCTTGCGGCGTTCGCGGACCTCGCCGCGCGGGGGTTCGCTGGCGTGCGGGTTGCGGCCTTCCCACTCCCCCGTGGCCGCGTCGATCCACTCCTTGCCCTTCAACCGGCCGGATTCATCGAAGTAGATAACCGCCGAGTAATGCCGGTCGAGGTCGTCGTAGAACCACTGGTCGTCGAGGTCACTGGTCGGCTTGCCGAGGACGTGGCGCACGTCCTCGCGCGTGTCGACGCCCACCTGCAACATCTCATAGCGATCGCGCGTGAACTTGCGCTGGCAGCCCGTCAACAGCAGGACCAGTCCGACGATGCTCAGAACGAGTAGGCGTGGCCTCATGCATGGGACTCCACTGGTGAATGTCGGGTGAGTATACCCGACGTCCGAGGATTAGACACGCCGGCTTGGGCCGCGATAGGGCGCGGGGCCTGCGCGTGCCGTAGGACGGGCGAAGCGCGGGAATTGCCCCCTGGCCCCCGGGCGGGACCGGGGTTGGCACCGCCGCCGGAACCGGTGCCGGGCGTGTTATTGCGCCCCCAAGGGGGCCGGCGGTCCCGGATTGGCGCCCCCATGCGGGGGATGTCCCTGGGTTCATTCAAGCGCGGTCGCCCGAAGGCCGAACCTGTTCAACAGCGGGCGATTCTCGCCCCTCAGATGGATTCTGCGGGGACGGCAGCGTTGCTTGTTCCGCAAGCGGACCCAGAACCGGTACTAGGAGCGACAGCACATGAGAAAGTCACAGAAACGGCACAGAGGGCGTCGTGGGTTCCTCAGCGCGGCCGCCGCGCGAAGCGGCTGGGGCGCCATCGCGCTGGTTGGCATCGCGGTGGCGCTGGTTCTGGTTGTGGGTTGCGCGACCACCAGCTCCCGGGCCGTGGAGAGTCGCACGGCCGGTCTGGACAAGCCGCACCCCAAGACGAGCGACACGTTGAGGTACGTCAACCAGCGGGCGTCGGAGTACCAGTTGCCCGAGAAGTACATTAGCGAGGCGCGCATCGGTATCGCGGAAGTTGAAGGGCAGTTGGTCACCGCCCGCGCCGCCGAGGTGCAGCGCGACGCGATGATCCGCGACCGGATCGCGCACGTCGAGGCCCGCCGGCAGGATGCCATCTCCAACGAGAACATCGCCCTGGCCGAAGCCGACAAGTTGCAGACCGAGTACTCGTCGCAGCAGAACAACACGGCGGCGGAGCTGGCGGCGCGGGAGCGCTACACGAAGGCCAAGGCCGAGGCCGACGTGACCCGGCGGGCGACGCTGGCGAAGGAGGGCAAGAGCGAGCAGAGCGAGCTCATCAGCCAGGCCGAGCAGGAGTTCGCCAAGGCGCAGGCCAATCTCGAGAACATGCGCGCCGTGCGTGCGGCCACCGAGAAAGACGGGCTGGCCGAGATCGACCAGATGAAGGAGAACGCCCGCGCCACGCGGCAGCGGGCCAAGGCGACCATCGCCGCGCTGCGCACCGAAGCGGCCTCCGTCGGCGAGCAGACTCGGGCGCGGATCGGCGAGCTCCAGAAGCAGATCGAGACCACTCGGCAGCGCACCGACGCCACCGCGCAGCGCTTGGTGACCCAGGCCACGTCGGTCGAGCAGCAGGGCCGCGCGCGCTACAATGAGCTCAACGCCCGCGCTGACGCCAACGAGGTCAAGGCGTCGCAGAAGGAGTATGACCTGAAAGTGACGGCGGCTAAGACCGACCGTCAGCAGGCCCAGGCCACGTACGACAAGAGCATTTCCGAGGCCCGGACGCTCTATGAGCAGAGCGTGGCCGAGATTCAGCGGCTGCGGGCCGACGCCAACGTGACCGTCGAGGCCACGGAGGCCAACTTTGCCCAGCACCTGACTGATCTCGACGCCTGGCTGAAGGAAGTCCTGGCCGAGGTGGGCAAGATCCGTGCCAAGGCGGACCGCATGGAGCAGTTCGCCCGCAATGACTTCATCAAGGCCGAAGCCCAGGCGCGGGCCAACGCGCTGCGGGAAACCGCGGCGCATCAGGACGCGCTCGCCGAGGCCCAGATGGAGCGCATCCGCGCCGAGGCCGAGGCCGAGGCGGCCCGCATTCGCGAGGAGATCCTCAACGAGCTGGCCCGCAAGACCAATCAGAACAACGTCGAGTTCGACAACAAGACCGGACCGTCGCCGGAACCGGCCGAGGGCCTGCACGACGTGCCGCAGACCCCGCAGGTCGCCGCGGTGACGCCGCGGGTCGAGCCGGAGCACGTGGCGGCGTATCGCACCGCCCTGGCGGAGGTGATGCGTGAGCGGACGCGGGCCGATGCTCACCAGACGGCGCTCCAGGCCACGTTTACCGAAGAGAAGAAGAAGCTGGAAGCGGTGCGGGCGCAGCAGCTGGCCATCGCCGCTGAGCAGCAGGCGACCGCCGATGCGCTCGAGAAGAAGGCTGAGGCGGAGCTCGCCCAGCGGACGGCCGAGGCCAACGCCGCCCTGGCCGCCGCCAAATCCGTTTACAACCGACAGATCGCGGAAGCGACCGCCTTCCGCAAGGAGGCTCTGGCCGAGGCCACGAACCTGCGCGCCAAGGCCAAGTCCGAGTTGGACACCAGCGTCGCCCAGGCCGAGGCGCTCCGCAAGGAGGCCGAAGTGACGGCCAGCAAGGGCGACGCCGAGATCAAGGCGCTTCAGGCCGAGGTGGCCGCGACGCAGGAGCGCGGCGACGCGGAGGTGGCCCGCCTGCTGGCGGATGCCACCGGCATTGAGCAGGCCGAGACCGCCCTGGCCGCCCGTATCGATGCCGAAATCCAGGCGGCCGAGCAGTCCCTCAAGGCCGAACTTGTGAAGCTGGACCGCAACATCGAGAGTGGCACCGCGCTGGCCAAGGCCAACTACGAGCAGGCCCTGGTTAAGGCGGACGTCCAGGGCCGCAAGACCGAGGCGGAGCTCAAGCACATCGAGGCTCAGGACCAGTTGTACCAGGCCATGACGATGGCCGAGCTGGACCGGGCGCGGGATGAGCTGTACGCCAATCAGGTCAAGAACGAGGCCCAGATCGAGCGGATCATCGCGGAAGCCCGGGCCAAGCGCGAGCAGGCCCAGGCGCGCTGCGAGGTCGACGAGGTCGCCGTCCGGGCCGACGCCGACGTGATGACCGCCACGGCTAACGCGCAGCGCCGCATTGCCGACGCCCGCCGCGAGGCCGTGACGACGCTCTTCGACGCCCGTCTGGCCCAGGTCGAGTCGGAGCGCGTGATCGCGCGGACGGAGAACCTCCTGGACGAGTCGTTCCACAAGATGAACCTCGAGACCGCCTTGGCCCAGGCCCGGGCGTCGCGGGAAATTACCCAGGAACGCCTCAATAAGCTCAATGAGAAGCAGAAGGAAACGCAGCGGGCGGCCATGCAGAACTGGGATTCTCGCCTGGCACGCACCCGCAAGTCGGAGAACAAGATGGTCACCGGCAACGTGGTGACCACGGGAGACACCAACCGGTAGCCGGCCTCTCCCCCCGCAGCCGTCCTTCAAGCAGTTGCACGCTCGGCCGCCTCGGCCCCGTCACCGACGGGCTGGGGCGGCCGACGCCTTTGGCCCCCCCGGCGCCACGTCGCCTGTTCGCCGCGGCCTTGCCGTCGTCGCCGGACCGGCTAGGCTGCTGTCGGCGGGCGGCGGCCGGTCGCGCTGCGCCCCACCCTCTGAACCCGCACCCGGGACACGCCGTGAATTGGCTCACCAAGGCCGCGCAGCGAAAGGCGATTGTGGGGATGATCCACGTCCGGGCCTTGCCGGGTACCCCGCGGGCGGACTCGCCGCTGGAGTCCGTCATTGCCGCCGCCGCCCTCGAAGGCCGGCTCTATGCCGAAGCCGGTCTCGACGCGCTGCTCATCGAGAACATGCACGACGTGCCCTACCTCGGCGGGACCGTGGGCCCGGAGATCGTCGCCGCCATGACCGCCGTCGGCGTCGCCGTTCGCCGGGAGGTGTCGCGGCCGCTGGGGGTGCAAATCCTGGCCGGCGCGAACCGTGAGGCGCTGGCGGTGGCGTTGGCCTGCGGGGCGGAGTTCGTACGGGTGGAGAACTTCACCTACGCGCACGTTGCCGACGAGGGTCTGATGCCGACCGCGGACGCCGGTCCCCTGTTGCGCTACCGTCGTCAGATCGCGGCCGAGCACATCGCCGTTCTCGCCGACATCAAGAAGAAGCACGCCAGCCATGCCATCACGGCGGATGTCCCGCTTGCGGAGGCGGCCCGGACGGCGGCGTTCTTCGGGGCGGACGGCGTGGTGGTCACGGGCGTCGCGACCGGGCGGCCGGCCGCGGCGGATGACGTGCGGGCCGTGCGAGAGGCGATTGACGTGCCGGTGGCGATCGGGTCCGGCCTGACGCCCGATAACCTGCCGGAGTACTGGCCCCACGCCGACCTGTTCATCGTCGGGTCGTACTTCAAGTGCGACGGGCACTGGGCCCGTGAGCTCGACCCGGCGCGTGTCCGGGGGTTCATGCAGGTGGTCTCGCGCTTGCGGGCCGGGTCGTGAGCGGCCCCGCCCCACCGCCGCCCGCTGCGGCGACCCCCGGTCGCCTGACCGTCATTTGCGGCTGCATGTTCTCCGGCAAGACCGCGCGCCTGATTGAACATCTTCGGGCGGCCCGTGCCGCGGGTCGGTGCGTCGTGGCGTGCAAGCACCGTCTGGACACGCGCTATGATCCCGCCCACCTTGCCACGCACGACGGTCGCACTTTCGCGGCGGTCGCGGTCGCCATTGCCGGCGACATCCTGCCGGCGGCGACCGACGCCCAGGTGGTCGGCATCGATGAAGCCCAGTTCTTCGGGGGCGCGCTCGTGCCGGTGTGCCGGACCCTGACCAGCGTGGGGGTGGCGGTTATCGTTGCGGGCATCGACCGCGACGCCTGGGGCCGGCCGTTCCCGCCGCTGCCCGAGCTCTGTCGGCAGGCCGACGCGGTCGAGCCGCTCCATGCTCCCTGCGCCGTCTGCGGTCGTCCCGCCGCCTACTCGCAGCGCGTCGTACCCGTCACGGACGATGAGATGGTGGGCGGGCCCGGCAAATACGAGCCCCGGTGTCGTGCCCATTTCACCCCGCTGCCCCCCCCCGCGCCGCACTACGCTTGACCGGGTACTCGCGGGGGTGCGACAGGGGAGAGCGAAGCTGTCTCCTGCGGCGACCCTGCCGCCCCGCCGAGCCGCGCCTCGCCGGGAGGCTTAACCTCCCGGCCGGCGTGCCGCGGTCCTGAATGTCCCATTGGGGCTACGATTATCAGGCGTGTTGACCGGGCTCCCGGCACCGGGTATCCAAGAGGCTCGGCCCGTCGGCCGGTGCGCACGGTTGCGTCGGCCGGGTTAGGTTTCCAGCGGAGGTGCCATCGTGGGCAAACCGAAGGTCGGGGTTGTTGGCGGCGGGGTCGTCGGCAGCGCTATGGTCAAGCTCTGCGGCCCGGAGACGGTGGTCTACGACCCGTACAGGCCGGAGCTCGCCCGCAACAAAGAGGCGATCAACGCTTGCGATGTCGTGTTCATCTGCGTGCCGACGCCGATGGCCCCCGACGGCCATTGCGACACGTCGATCGTCGAGGAAGCCGTCGCCTGGGTGCGGGCCCCACTCATCATCATCCGCTCCACGGTTGCCCCCGGCACGACCGACCGGCTGCGCGAGAAGTACAACAAGCACATCGTTTTCCAACCCGAGTACCTCGGTGAAACCCCGGCCCACGTCTTCGGCACGATGGCCGAACGCACGTTCCTCGTCTTCGGCGGCACGCCGGAGGACGTGTCCAAGGCCGCCGATTTCTACAAGCACTACTACAACTCGATGGTTCACATGTACTTCGGCGACGCGATGACGGCGGAGCTGTGCAAGTATATGGAGAACGCCTTCTACGCCGTCAAAGTGACGTTCGTGAACGAGTTCTACGACATCGCCCGGGTCCACGGCGTGGATTTCAACCTGCTGCGCGAGCTGTGGCTGGCCGACACACGCATCAGCCGTGACCACACCTTTGTCTTCCCGGACAACCGCGGCTTCTCGGGCAAGTGCCTGCCGAAGGACTGCAACGCCATCGTCCACTCGTGCCGCGAGCGCGACTACGAGCCGGAGTTCATGGCGGCCTGCCTGAAGATCAACGAGAAGTTCCAGGCGCTGAACCGGCGCTGAGATCCGTCCACCCGGGGCGCTCCCTGGCCCTGCAATGTGGGTATTCGAAGACGTGGGTCAACGGACGGAAGGGCGGACCTCCTGGCGAGTCGCGGCTCGGCGGGCCGGTAGGGTCGCCGCGGAAGAGACAGCCGCGCCCTCCCGGGTCGCCTCATCCTGAATACCCGTTCAGTCCGCTGACGCGGCGTCCAGTTCGTCGAGGAGTTCGACCGCGCGCCGCAGGTGCGGAATGACGATCGAGCCGCCGACGATCAGGCCGACGTTGAACGCCTCGAACATCTGGGCGTTGGTCAGCCCCAATTCCTTACACCGGATGACGTGGTAAGCGATGCAATCGTCGCACCGCAGCACGAGCGAGGCGGCCAGTCCGGCGATCTCCTTGGTCCGGGCGTCCAGCGCCCCGTCTTCGTAAGCCTTGGCATCCAGCGTGAAGAAGCGGTTGATCGGCAGGTGTCCCGCCGACAGGATGCGGGCGTTCATACGCTCGCGATACGCGCGAAAGGTCTCCAGTCGTTTGGACATTGGGTTTCTCCGCGGACCCGCGGCCCGGGCGCCGTTTCGCCCCGGCGCCGCGGGCCGGCGCGGAGCCTAACCGCGACGCCCCGTCTGAGCGAGCCGCCGCCGATCGCCCTTTACTTCGGCGCGGTTGACGGTACCTTCGCACCCCCGCACAATCACGCCGGCGCCGGCATGACCGGGCCGCGGCCGCGGAGGGCGCGGCGACGGGCCGGCTTCCCGACTGCCACGGGCGATGAGCAAGACGCACCCCACCACCCCGGCGCCCGGTTCCCCGCACGGCCTACGCGACGCGGCCGGGTTGCCTCGCCTGTGGCGCGAAGCGGGTCTCGTCTTGGGCCTCTATCTGGTGACCGCGATCGCGCTGGCCTGGACCTTTCCACCCCGGGGCCTCTGGCCGTTGGTGTTCGTGGCCCTGGTACCCTGGGCGGTGGCTACCTGCCGCACGCACCGCGCCTGGCTGGCCCATTGGCTCAGCTTCCTGGTCGGGTGGGGGTTCTTCCTCGTCACGCTCCGCTGGCTCATGCCCGTGACCGGGCTGGGTTATGGGGCCTTGGCCGGTTACCTCGCCCTGTATTGGACGTTGGCCGCATGGGCCATCCGCACCGGGCGGCGACACGGCGTATCGCCCGTCTGGACGCTCCCGGTCACGTGGGTGGCGTGCGAGTACCTGCGCGGCACGGTGATGACGGGGTTCCCCTGGCTCTTCCTGTCCCACAGTCTCTACGAGCAGCTTCCGCTGATCCAGGTGAGCGACCTGGCCGGCGCCTACGCCGTGAGCTTCGTCGCGGCCTGGATCAACGGGGTGTTGGTCGAAGCGGCGCTACGTCGCTGGGCCGCCCCCGGGCGCCACTATGGTGCGGGGCAGCTTTGGGCCGGCGCTGCAGTCGGGGCGGCCCTGCTGGCCGGGGCGTGCGGCTACGGCCTGTATCGCCTGCGTGAGGTGGATTTCGAGGCCACGGCGGCACTCCACGGTCCCCGCGTTGCCGTCGTACAACACGACTTCCCGCTCGTCAGCACGTGGCCCTACGGCGACGACCCCTCGGTCGTGCTCGTCGAGTATCTGCGGCTGGCTGCCGATGCCGCTCGCCAACAGCCCGACCTGCTCGCGTTCCCCGAGACCGTCTGGGCGGCCTATCAGAACATCGATTTCGTGGAGCGCGGCGTCGTCGTGCCCGAAGTCCAGCCGGGTTCCTGGGCATGGGGGGTGACGTGCCATCGCGCGCTGTCGGCGTTCACCCGCGGCGACTATTCCGCCGTGAATGCGATCATCAGCAACCTGGAGCACGACCTACAGAAACTCGCCGCCGCCCGTCCGGAAATAAACGTGCCGAAAACGCTCCCGCGGCTACCGGCTGAGGGTGGGCCCCCCGTGACGACGCTGGTCGGGGCCGTGTCGCTGGACCAGTTTCCGGAGGCCACCTACCCCAAGGTACGGTACTACAACTCCGCCTTGCTTTACGACGCCGACGGCAACCAGCGTCGGCAGCGTTATGACAAGAACCACCTTGTGCCGTTCGGCGAGTTGGTGCCCTTCCGCCAGGCGAAGTTCCTCGGCTTCGACCTCCATTGGCTCTACCGCTGGCTCAACAAACTCAGCCCGTTCAGCCGCGGCGGCCAGGTGGAGTATTCGCTCACGCCGGGCGCCGAACTCACGGTCTTCGAGCTCGCCACGCCGACGGGGAGCTATCGCTTCGGCGTCCCGATCTGCTACGAGGACGCGACGCCGTACGTGATTCGGCGCTTCGTGTGGAACGGTGCTCACCGCCGCGTGGACTTTCTGGTGAACATCAGCAACGACGGGTGGTTTCTGCACAGCCACGAGTTGCCCCAGCACCTGGCGATCTGCGTGTTGCGGGCGGTGGAGAACCGCGTGGGAATCGCCCGGGCAGTGAACACCGGGATCAGCGCCTTCATCGACCCCAATGGGCGCATCTACTCGCGAGTGCGGACCGACGGGCGCGACTTCGGGCCGGGCGTCGTGGGCCACGACGTGCAGCCCGTCTATCTCGATCGGCGCGGCAGCTTCTACGGGCGGACCGGAGACTGGCTCGCCCTGACGTGCCTGGGGCTGGCCGGCATCCTGTGGCTGGGGGCCGTGTTCGAACGCTGGATCCTGGCGCTGCGCCACCGCATCCTGCTACTGCTTCGGAGAGGAGGCCCGTGAGTGCGAGCTGACCCCGGACAACGTCTTGCGCTAGCTGGTCACGGCCCAGTACACGATCGGCATTTGCGATCCGTCGATACGGGAGGGCGAGGCTCCTGCCGAGCCGCAGCTCGCCGGGAGGCTCGCACTCCCGTATGGAGTGCCATCCGCTTGAATCTCCGTCCCGGCCTGGTGGGTCTGCTCTTCGTGCTGGCCGGCTGTCAGAGCCCGGCGCCGCCCCCGCCGGTGACGCTTTCGCCGGCTGAACGACTCGAATTGCAGGGGCGGGCGCTGAATCTGCTCCTGCGGGCGGCGGACAGCGATCTGGACGATGTTTCGTGCAACGCCATCGAGGCGTTGGCGCGGGTCGCGCCGCGCGACGGACAGGCCGCCTTTCGGAAGGCTCTGCGCTCCAGTTCGCCGCTGGTGCGCTACGCCGGGTACGCCGCCCTCGGGGAGCTGCGCCAACGTGACGCCGCGTCCTTGGTGAGCCTCGGGGTGCGCGACCCGCACCCGCACGTGCGTCTGGCGGCCGCGTTCGCCGCGTGCCGCTGCGGGCGCGACGGATACGCTCGCGTCCTGGTACGGACGTTGACGGACGCTGCCGACGAGGGCCTCCGCGCCGACGCCGCCGGTCTGCTCGGTCGTTTGGGAGAGCCGCGGGCCGTGAAGTGGCTGCGGGCGGCGCTCGGGCACCCGGGAAACAAGCGTTCCACACGCGTGACACTCGCGTTGTACGGGGCGCTGGCGGCCCTGGGTGAGAAAGACGCCCTCGATCAGCTCGTCTTCTACTCGCAGGGGGCGACGGAGGCCCGGGCCGAGGCCCTGCTTCTATTGGCGGACCTCGGTAACCCCGACGCCCGGGACGCCCTGCGCTACCGGCTGCTGGGCGTCAGCGAGGAGTATGACGAGGCCCGGCTGATCGCCGCCCGTGGTCTCGGCCGGTTGGGCTACCGCGACGGGTTTGACCTGGCGATGCGCAACCTCACCTTCAAGGACCCCAACCCCCACCCCGACCCCGACAACCCGGACCGCACGTACCCGATCCGCTCGATGGCGATCCACGCGCTGGCGGAGATCGGCGACCCGCGCGCCATACCCGCGCTGCGCCAGATCGCCGCCGACCTGTCCGACGCCCGGCTCCAGGTGGCCGCCGGCTACGCGCTACTGAAGCTGCTGCAACGCTGACCCCGCCGCCGCGCCCCGCCGCGCGTACAAGAATCGGTCCTGCCCCGGCGCACCGGCCCTCAGCCGATGAACGTGCCCGCCCCGCGCGCCGGGCTCCGATGGCGGCCTCAGGCCCCGACGGCCTTCCGCAGCTCCGCCGCCCGGTGGGTCTTCTCCCAGGTGAACTCGGGCAGCTCGCGGCCGAAGTGCCCGTGGCGGGCGGTCTCACGGTAGATCGGCCGCCGCAGCTTCAGGTCATCGATGATCGCCCGCGGGGTGAGCGGGAACACCGCCCGCACGGCCTGGGCCAGGCGCTCGTCGTCGGCCCGGCCCGTGCCGTCCGTGCTGACCATGACGCTGACGGGCTCGGCGACGCCGATGGCGTACGCGAGCTGCACCTCACACACTTCGGCCAGTTCGGCCGCGACGATGTTCTTGGCGATGTGGCGGGCCATGTACGCCGCCGACCGGTCCACCTTGGTTGGGTCCTTGCCGGAGAACGCTCCGCCGCCGTGCCGACCGCGGCCGCCGTAGGTGTCCACGATGATCTTGCGGCCGGTGACGCCGGTGTCGCCGTGGGGCCCGCCGATCTCGAAGCGGCCGGTGGGGTTGACGTGGACGGTGATCTGGGGGTTCCACCACTCGCCGAGGACGGGCTTGATGATCTCGGCCGTGACCGCCCGGGCGAGTTCGGCCTGACGATCGTTCCACATGGGAGCGTGCTGGGTGGACAGGACGACCGTGTTGACGCGGACGGGCCGACGCCCTTCGTACTCGACGGTGACCTGCGACTTGGCGTCGGGGCGCAGGCCGGGGACGACGCCCTCGCGCCGCACGCCGACGTGCGCTTCCATCAGCCGGTGGGCCAGTTGAATGGGCAGGGGCATGAGCTGGGGCGTCTCGCGGCAGGCGTAGCCGAACATCATGCCCTGGTCACCGGCCCCGTCGCGGTCCACGCCCATGGCGATGTCGGGGGACTGGCGTTTGATGGACGTGATGACGGCGCACGACTCGTAGTCGAAGGCCATGTCGCCTGAGATGTAGCCGATCTCCTTGATCGTCTCGCGCACGATGTCGGGGATCTCGACGTACGCCCGGGTGGTGACCTCTCCGGCGATGACGGCCATGCCGGTTGAGACGAGCGTCTCAATGGCGACCCGCGAGAACTCGTCCTGGGCCAGCATGGCGTCCAGAATCGAGTCGGAAATCTGGTCGGCCACCTTGTCCGGGTGGCCCATGCTGACCGACTCCGACGTGAACAAGTACTTCGGTGGGCTTGCGTTTGCCAAGGCCAACTCCTTGCTCTATTTTGGCGCGCGCCGCGCGGCCCCACGCCCGTCGCCGCGGTAGTCTAGTGCGGGGTGCGCGGCCCGACAAGGCACGGGCCGTCCCCTGTCGGTCGAAGGTGCAGGAAACCCGTACCCGTGTCCTCGACACACACCCATCTGGAGCAGGGGGCGCGCGTGTCGCTGGCGGGACTGCTGCTCAACGTGGCGCTGGCGGCGGTCAAGCTGGTGGCGGGGGTGGTCGGGCATTCGTTCGCGCTGGTCGCCGACGCCATCGAGTCGTCGCTCGACGTGGTGGGGTCGTTCGTGGTCTGGCGGGGGCTGCGCATCGCCGGGCAGCCTGCCGACCGGGACCACCCCTACGGCCACGGGCGGGCGGAGGCGCTCGCGGGTCTGCTGGTCGCGCTCCTCATCCTCGTCGCCGGCGTTGGCATCGCCGCCGAGGCCGTGCGCGGCCTGCTCTCCCCCAAGGCTCCCCCCGCCACGTTCACGCTTGCCGTGATCCTCGGCGTCGTCGTGGTCAAGGAGGCGATGTACCGGTACGTGCGGCGGGCGGCCCGGCGGACGGGCAGCGGGGCCGTGCTCATCGAAGCCTGGCACCATCGCAGCGACGCCATCACCTCGGCTGCGGCGGCCGTCGGTCTGGCGATCGCCATTTTTGGGGGGCCGGCCTGCGCCCAGGCGGACAACTGGGCGGCCTTGGTGGCCAGCGGGGTCATCGTGGTCAACGCCGTCCGGCTCATCCGGTCCCCCCTCGGAGATCTTATGGACACGCGGCCGCGGGAGGTGGTCGAGCAGGTGCGCGTCGTTGCGGGGGGGGTGCATGGGGTGCAGGCGGTTGAGAAGGTCCTGGCGCGCAAAACCGGCCTGGCCTATCTGGTGGACATGCACGTGGAGGTGGCGCCGGAGATGACCGTGGACGCCGCCCACGGCATCGCGCACGCGGTCAAGGACGCCGTCCGCGGCGCCATGCCGCAGGTGCAGGACGTGCTCGTCCACATCGAGCCGCACGAGCCGCGCGGGTCGGCGTCGCGCCCCTGACCGCGGCCCCCGTCGCCTGTTCGGCAGGCGGTATGCCCGCGCCAGGTGGCCTGTCCGCGGCCTTGGGCGGACTTGCCCCCTTCGAGAGTCCCAACATGGCCGCACGGACGCGGCCATGCCACCGGCTGCGTCCGGTGTCGCGGAGGCCCACGGACAAATACGAGCCCGGAGCGACAGCGACGGGTCGCGCGGAGGCCCACGGCCGGTACGGAGCCCGGTCGCCAGCGGCGACTCGCCCTGGCGAGCCGCTGCGGCCCGCGCGCTGTGCGGACCCCGCGCCGGCGCGTGAGGCTCTTCCACGGCGTACGCTCGGCGCTGCCCGGACGCTCCCGCCGGCGGTTGTCGTCACGTGTCCACCTTCGCGGCCGGCCCCGGGCCGGCATTCACGGTATTAACGCGTCTATTTGCACCTTAGCCCCCTCGATAGGGCGGATTCACTACGGTTTTTGTCTGGATTGTGGTCCGGCAGGTCCGATTCGGGGGAGCAGGGAACAGGGAACGGGGAAGAGGGAACGGGGAAGAGGGATTGAGGGGCCAGGGGATTGAGGGATTGAGAAGAACGCCGCCAAGTGCCAGGGCCCAACCCGCGACCATCGCCCCCGCGCCCTATCGGCCCCTTGGCTTCTCGATGCCGGCCAGAGGCCGACGCTCCCCACAAAAATCGCGTGAACACATCCTATCCACCGACCCGCGATGCCGGCCAGAGGCCGACGCTCCCCCCCCCTCGCCCCGTCGGCCCCTCCCGCCGCCACCCTCCCCCAACCACTCCCTTCGAGGGAGGGGAGTACGGGGGAGTGCGTCCAATCCGCGGTCGCCCTCATCCACCCGCTCACCGCGCCTTGCCGCAGCATTGCTTGTACTTCTTGCCCGAGCCGCAGGGGCAGGGATCGTTGCGACCGACTTTGGGTTGCTGGCGACGGATCGGCTCCGGCTTGGCCCCCTCGCCCTGCTTCCGCATCGCCGCCTGCTGGTCGTCGCCGGCGGCGGAGCTGAAGCCGACGTTTGTCGCGTCGGCCTTGGAGGCGGTGCCGCCCGCGTACGCGGGACCACCCGTTGGCGTGGGCGTCAGCGGCGCTCCGCGATCCGCGCCGCCGTAGCCGCCATCGGCCGCCGCCACGCGGACCTTGAAGATGAGGTCGGTGACACGCTCGCGGATGGTCTCGAGCATCTCGTTGAACATCCGCGTGCCTTCGCGCTTGTAGGCGATCTTGGGGTCCTGCTCGGCGTAGCCCCGCAGCCCGATCGAGTGCCGCAGCAGGTCCATCTGGTACATGTGGTCCTTCCACACGGCGTCGAACGTGGTGAGCAGGACCCAGCGTTCGACCTGCGTGAGCTCGTAGCGCAGCATCTCGTAGCCGCAGCGCTGCAACTGGCTGCGCAGGTCGCCGTCCAGATCAAGCGGGTGGCTGTCGGCTACGGCCCCGAAGCGCTGCCGGGCCCACCGCAACAAGGCGTCGCCGGCGTGCTCCGCCAGCGCCCGGTCGATCTCCTGGTCCAGCCGGCCGTTGTCCAGAAAGTCCGCATTAATTTCACGCAGCTCGCGGAACACCTGCTCCGGCGTCTTGCCCAGCAGGCGCTCATACGTCCAGGCGAGGCGGTACTTGTTGTTGACCCACGCGGCGATGCGGTTGCAGATCTCATTGACGTTGGCCCCGCCGCGTTGCAGGGCGTAGTCGATCACGGCGCCGACGGGGTACTCGATTTCGCGTTGCCGATAGGCCGCCCGCATCTTCTCGGCGAGCACGCGGGCGGCATCGTCGCGGTTGGCCGTCGCGAGGTCATCCAGCGGCACCTCGACGTCGAACTTCTCGCGGGCCCAGCGCACCAGTCGGGCCTTGCCGAGCAGCGGGTCCACGTACTGCTGGAGCGGGGCCAGGTCGTGCGACTCGATCTTGCGTTGCGCCGCCTCGACGATTTGCTCGATCAGCTCATCGGGGTCGGCCTTGCGCAGTTGGTTCTGCGTGAGATTCAGCCCGAATTGGGCGATCCAGCTCGCCAGACCGCGGACGTCCCACTCCTCCGGGTCGACCTCCGGGTCCACGTACTCGCCGAACATCCGCCGGGCGTGCTGCACGATCTCGTTCGCCCCGAGGTCGCGGACCTGGCGGACAAGCTGGTCGAACTCGGTGGTGTCGAGCTTGTCGGCCTCGACGGCGACGCCGAGGTTCGCCGCGCACCACTCGGCGACGCACTGGGCGGGGAAGCGCGGGTCGTAGTAGCGGTCGACGGCGTCGGTGACGGTCTGGTCGATCATCTCCCAGATGAGCTCGCTCATGCCGCGACCTTCGACCGCCCGCTGCCGCATGGCGTAGAACGTCTTCCGTTGGTAGTCCATCACCTCGTCGTATTCGAGGAGGTTCTTGCGGATGTGGAAGTTGCGTTCCTCGACCTTCTTCTGCGCGCGCTCGATACCCTTATTGACGCGCTGGTCCTCAATCGCCATCCCCTCTTCGAACCCGAGCATCTGGAGCATCTTCAGCACCCACTCGCCCATGAACAGGCGCAGCAGGTCGTCCTGGAACGACAAGAAGAAGCGCGAGCTGCCCGGGTCGCCCTGCCGGCCGCAGCGGCCGCGGAGTTGATTGTCGATGCGGCGGCTCTCGTGGCGCTCGGTGCCGACGACGTGCAGGCCGCCGATGGCCGCGACCCCGGGGCCTAGCCGGATGTCGGTGCCGCGGCCGGCCATGTTGGTGCTGATGGTGACGTTGCCGACGAGCTGTTTCCGCTTGCCGCGCTGTACCTGCTGCTGCTGGCCGGCCTTGGCGACGATCTCGGCCTCGCGGGCGTGGTTCTTGGCGTTGAGGACTTCGTGCTCGATGCCGTACTTGTGGGTCAGGAGCTGGCTGAGCTTCTCGGAGTTCTCCACGCTGACGGTGCCGACCAGCACGGGGCGTCCGGTGACCTCACCACCCATCAGCCGCTTGTAACCCTCGACCAGCGCCTGCTCGTCGCCGCGACCGTTATCGAAGGCGGTCAGCGCTTCGGCGATGGTGCGGAGCTGCTCCGGAATCGCCGCGTCACCCTGTCCCGCTTCCTGGAGCTCCCGCAGCGTGCGCTGGGCTTGCTTGAGCATGTCCACCATGGACCAGGCGTCGGCGGGGTAGCCCTCCTGGCTGTACGACCGGATTTCCTCGACGATGGCCTCGAACTTGTTCTCGGCGTTCTTGTAAATCTTGTCATTATAGTCGATGCGGCGGACCGGCATGTTGGTCGGGATGGCAATGACCTCGAGCTTGTAGATCTTCATGAACTCGTCGGCTTCGGTCATCGCGGTGCCGGTCATGCCGGCCAGTTGACGATACAGCTTGAACAGATTCTGGAGGGTGATCGTGGCGAGGGTCTGCGTCTCCTGTTTGACCGTGACGCGTTCCTTGGCCTCGACGGCTTGGTGCAGCCCGTCCGACCACTGCCGGCCGTGCATCAGACGGCCGGTGAACTCGTCCACGATGATGATCTGGTCGTTCTGGACGACGTATTCCTTGTCCTTGCGGTACACGACGTGCGCCCGCAGGGCGTTGTCGATGTAGTGGGGCCAGTTCATGTTGCGGCTGTCGTAGAACGTGCCGATGCCCAGGTGCTGCTGGGCGGCCTTGGCTCCGTGCTCGGTCATGTGGGCACTCTTGCGATCGGCCTCGACGACGAAGTACTGCTTGTGGCCGATCGCCTCGGCTTCGTCCGACGTCAGCCAGAACGGGTCGGCGCGGAACTTCTTGATCCCGTCGCGGTACTTGGCTTCGTTGGGATCCAGGCCGAAGCCCCCCGGGTTCACCTCGATGTCCGCCAGCCGGGCCGCCGTCTCGCGGTTCGCCTGCGTCTGCTTCGCGATCAGCGCCCGGGCCACGTCGTCGGCCATGCGGTAGACGCTCACGTCGTCATGCGCCGGGCCGGAGATGATCAGCGGCGTGCGGGCCTCGTCGATCAGGATGCTGTCCACCTCGTCCACGACGACGTAGTCCTGGGGGCCCTGCACCTGGTCGCGGACGCTCAACTTCATGTTGTCGCGGAGGTAGTCGAAGCCGAACTCGCTGTTGGTGCCGTAGGTGATGTCGCAAGCGTAGCCCGCCCGCCGCACCTCCGCCCCGGGACCGTACGTCTCCATGTCGGAGCTGATGTACCCGACGGTGACCCCGAGCAGCTCGAAGATCGGCCGGCAGAAGTCGGCGTCGCGCTTCACCAGGTAGTCGTTGACCGTAACCATGTGGACCTTCAGGCCCTGGAGGACCTTCAGGTAGTTGGCCATGTAGCAGACGATGGTCTTGCCTTCGCCGGTGCGCATCTCGGCGACGTTGCAGTCTTCGAGCACTTTGCCGCCGATGAGCTGGCACTCGAACTGCCGGTGGTTCTGCGCACGCCGGGACGCCTCCCGGACGCAGGCGTAGGCTTCCGGTCGGATCTCATCCAGGCTGGCCCCGTCGGCCAGCCGCTGTTTGAACTCGGCGGTCTTGGCCCGCAGTCGCTCGGCCGACAACTCGCGGATGGACTCTTCTAGCGGGTCGATGCGCCCGCGGACCCAGTTCCGCAGCCGCAGCACGACGCGATCATTCCGCGACGGCATGAACTGGAAGGCGAGCCACCCGCCGAACCCGGCCCAGGCCAGCCCGGCCACCGAGACCACCAATGCCAGCCACTCGCGGCGCAGCCACGCGACTCCGGCGCCCTGCGGCCCCAGCACCAGCAGCACGACGACGAGCAGCAACGCGAGCGTCAAGCCGCCGGCGATGACGAGGCGTAGCCCCGCGCGCCGCGCCCGGTACCAAAACACTGCCGAGGCGCTGGTCGCGTCGCGGAGGACATCGGTGTCGCCGACGTTTTGGAGCCAGTTCATCGCTCTCGCCTTCGGCGAGCGATCAGGTGATAAGGCGAGGAGGTGATATAGTGCAGCACGTAACCCCCTATCACTTTATCACTTTCTCACCTTGTCACCTTATCACCCCTTGGCCCGCTCCAAGTACTCCCCCGTCCGCGTATCGATCCGCAGTTCTTCGCCGATCTCGATAAACGGCGGCACGCGGACGCGGAGGCCCGTCTCCATCGTCGCTTCCTTGCTCTGGTTGGTGGCCGTCGCGCCCTTCACGACGGGCGGCGCGTCCACGACCTTCAGTTCGACGGTGTTGGGCAGTTCGACCGCGACGATCTTGCCCTCGATAAACGAGACGGTCACGACTTCGTTGCCGCGCAGGTACTTGTCCGCGTCGCCCATCACGTCGCTCGGCACCGGAATCTGATCGTACGTCTGCTCGTCCATCAGAATGAAATTGTCGCCCTCCCGGTACAGGTACTGGAAGGGTTTGGTATCAACGAACGGCGTTTCGACCCGGTCGTCCACGGAGAGGCGGGCGTCAATGACCCGGCCGTCCTTCAGCGACTTGAGCTTGACCTGGAGATAGCTCCGCCAGTTCCCCTTGGAGACCCGGGTCACATCCGTCGCCGTGTAGAGGTTGCCCTCGTACAGGACCACTTTGCCCCGCTTCAGTTCGCTCGCCTTGATCATCCGCCGCTACTCCTGGGGCCGCACTTCGGAGCCGGACACGGGCGGTGCGACCGACGCGCCTTGAGGTCCGCCCCGCCGGCTCCCTCACCTTTCGCAAGCCACGCAAGTATAGCACAGGCCGCGCCGAGCCGCGAACGGCGACCGGCGGCCGCCGCCCTTCGCCGTGCGGCTTGCGAAAACCGCCCGTCCACGCCAAAGTGTGCCCCACGACGCCCGCGAATCAAGGAGGCGACAATGGCTGAAGCGGCAACGGCGTTCGGCCTAGGGCTCGGCAATCTCCCCCTGCTGGCGGTTGGCGAAACGCGGTCCATCAGCCCGGAGAACCCGACCGGAGCCCCCGGCGGAGGGTGTGGCGCCACGCCCGCCGCGGACGGCCCCGCGTCGCGCCTGGGCAAGGGTTGGAAGGCCCGGCCCTGCATCGAGTTGCCCGCCGGGCAGACCGTCGTGCTGGCCGACATCAGCGGCCCCGGGGTCATACAGCACATCTGGATGACCGTGGACCCGAAGGCGCTGCGCGACTGCGTGCTCCGCATGTACTGGGACGGCGAGCCGGCGCCCTCCGTCGAGGTGCCCCTCGGTGACTTCTTCGCTTGCGGCCACGGGCTCGCGACCAAGGTCAACTCACTACCCGTCGCGGTGAACCCCAGCGGCGGGCTGAACTGCTATTGGCCGATGCCGTTCCGCAAGTCCGCCCGCCTGACCCTGGAAAACCAGCACCCCCAGACCCTGCCTTGTTTCTTCTACCAGATCACCTACGCCGTCCAACCGCTCCCGGAGCATGCGGCGTGTTTCCATGCCCAATGGCGGCGGTCGGCCACGCGGCGGGAGGCCCCGGAGCACACGCTCCTGGACAAGGTGTGCGGCCAGGGCCACTACGTCGGCACCTACCTGGCTTGGACGCCGCTTGGCAGCGGCTGGTGGGGCGAGGGCGAGGTCAAGTTCTACGTCGACGACGACGAGGACCACCCGTCCATCTGCGGGACTGGCACCGAGGATTACTTCGGCGGCGCCTGGGGTTTCTATGGAACGGACAAACGCGAGGAGCCGTACTCCACGCCGTTCCTCGGGCTCCCACTGGCGCGACACGCGGCCAACGAGCTGCCGCGATTCGGGTTGTATCGTTGGCACGTCCTGGACCCGATTCGCTTCCGCAAGACCCTGCGTGTCACGATTCAGACCCTCGGGTGGTGGCCTGATGGGAAGTACCAGCCGCGGGCCGATGATGTGGCCTCGACGGCGTTTTGGTACCAGATGGAGCCGCACGCCGAGTTTCCGCCGCTGCCCGGCGTCGAAGAGCGCTGGCCGCGTTAGCGCGGTAGAATCGGCGTGTGACAGCGTCCCCGCCCTCCAACCCGTTGCGGGTCGCGTGCGACGCGATGTGTGGCGGCGTGGCGCGCTGGCTCCGCCTGCTCGGGGTTGACGCGACTTGGACTCCAGGCATCGAGGACCGCACGCTCGTTGAGCACGCGGTTGCGGAGCGGCGTGTGCTTATCTCGTCGGACGGGAAGCTATTCGAGCGACGCGTGCTGGCCACGGGCGAACTACGGGGTATTCGGCTGCCCGTCGGGCTGAACCTGCACGAACAGGTCGCATTCGTCGTTCATGCGTTGGCGGTCACGCCCGGGTTCCCGCGCTGCGCCAACTGCAACGGCGAGCTGGAACCGGTGGACCGGGCGGAGGTGGCGGACGTGGTTCCCGCGCGCAGCCTCATATGGGGAAAGGACTTCTATCGCTGCCGGGCGTGCGGCCACGTCTTCTGGGAGGGCTCCCATTGGCGACGAATCAGTGCCGCTTTGGACCGGATGGGGATCCGACGACCTGTCGATTCCGCTTGACCGGGGTATCCGACCCCGCGACAATAAACCCAATATGTGGAGTATGACGATGCGGGCAAACACCATATATTGCGGCGACGCGATCAAGCTTCTCGGTCAATGGCCGAAGGCTTGCGTCGACCTGGTCTTCGCCGATCCGCCCTTCAACATTGGATACGCGTACGACCGGTACAGCGACGATCTCCCGGGTGACCGCTACGTGGCGTGGTCACGGGATTGGATGGTCGCGTGTCGTCGCGTCCTTAAGCCTGACGGCTCGTTGTATGTCGCGATTGGGGACGACTTCGCGGCCGACATCCGCCTGATTGGCCGCGACCTGGGGCTGCACCTGCGCAACTGGATCATTTGGCGCTACACGTTCGGCCAGAACATGCGCAACAAGTTCTGCCGCGCCCATACGCACATCTTCTACTTCACGATGGACCCCGACCGCTTCACCTTCAACGACCGGTTGCTACGCTTCCCGAGCGCACGCCACACCGAGTATCAGGACTTGCGGGCCAACCCGCTCGGACGGCTGCCGGACGACGTGTGGGACGAGTTCCCGCGGGTTTGCGGGACGTTCGCGGAACGGGCGGGTTTCCACGGGTGTCAGATGCCCGAGGCGCTGCTGACACGCATCATCATGGCCAGCAGCAACCCCGGGGACCTCGTACTGGACCCGTTCGTGGGCAGCGGAACCACGGCCGCCGCCGCCAAACGCCTCGGCCGCCGGTATGTCGGCATCGACGTTTCGCCCGAGTACGTGAGGCATGTCGAGCAGCGGTTGGCGGCGGTGCAGGATGAGAGCCACGCTCGCCCGGAGGATGGACGCTGGCCGTCGCTGCACGTCGAGACGCTGACGCAGCTCTACCGGGAGACGAAGGTCAGCGTGGCGAACCTGTTGCCGAATGAGGTGGCGTTGCGCGTCATCGCGGCGTCACTTGGCGAGCGGGTGGGGTGGCGCTACGAGGTGGCGCAAGTCCGGGACGGGCTGGAGCGGCTCGCACGGTCGGGCACACTGCCGAAGCTGCCGAACGATGTCCCCTTTGTGGCCCGCAACCACCGTAAGACGGAGGGCAAGCGCTATCGGCGCACGGTTCAGCGTTGGCGCGGCCGACGTTCGGACCGCGAGCCAGGCCGTCGGGCTGACCGGCAGGCCGTCTGATTGACGTCGTTCCCGCGGCGGCCGCCAGCGGCCGCGACTGCCCGCCGCCACGCTGGCTTTTCCATGCGGGGGGGGAAATAATGTCGGAAACACAGGAAGGTGGCGGCGATGGCTGAGAAGACGGCGGCGGAGACTCCTCGGGGACTGAACCGCGTCCGCTTGGTCGCGGCGACTCTGGTCGCCGTGGGGGGGCTGGCGGCGTTGGCGACCACCGCGTGGGCCTTGGTCGAGTTCTTGAACCTGAGCCAACGGGCCCAGCCCCTGCCCACCGTGCGGGAGTTCCTCTGGGCGGTGGCCGGCTTGTTGCTGGGGTGGGGGCTCGGGGCACTTCTATGGGGGGTTGCCGAGTTGCTGCGTCGGCTGGACGACGCCGGGTCGGCGGGCAGCGGCGTTCGCGGCCCAACGGCGGTGGGGCTCGACCTGGGACCCGCCGGGACGGTCGATCCCGCGAGCGAGCATCAGAACCACCTGCTGGAAGAGCTGGTCCACCTGACTCGGGAGCTACGCGACATTGAGTTGCTGAGCGACGCGGAGCGCGCCGCGCGGCAACGGGAAGAAGCGGCCGAGCTAATCAAGCGGTTGGAGCAGGAAATCCCGATCCTGCTGCGCGAGCACAACTTGACCGAAGCGGAGAACCGGCTGCGGCGGGCGCGACAGCGTTTCCCCGCGCTGCCGCAATGGGTTACGCTGGCTGAGCAGCTCGAGCAGGCGCGGGCGAAATTCGAGGCGCACGATCTGGCCCTGGCCACGCGCGAGGTCGATGACTTGGCCGCCCTGGGGGCGTGGGACCGCGCCGTGGAGTTAGTCCGCGACTTGCGGCAGCGGCACCCGCACTCGGAGAAGGTGTCGGAGCTGGTGCGGCGGGTGGCCACGGGGCGGGAGCGGGCGTCGGCCGAAGAGCGGGCGCGGCTCATGTCGCGGGCACAGGACGCCACGACGCGGCGCGAGTGGCGCGAAGCGCTGCAAGCGGTGGAAACGGTGATCGCCCGCTTTCCCGATTCCGCCGAGGCCCACGACCTGCGGCTGCAACTGCCGACGCTGAAGGCGAACGTGGAAATTCAGGTGCGGCACGAGATGGAAGCGACGATTCGTGACCTGATCCGCGATCAGCGTTTTTCCGAAGCGCTGCGGATCGCGCGCGAGCTGATTCAGCGCTACCCGGACTCGCCGCAGGCCGCCGTGCTGCGGGAGCAGTTACACCGCCTCGAACAACGGGCGGCGGAACTGCCCCCGGTCAAGTAGCGACCGGGGACAACAACGCGCCGTTGCCGGCGCGGGGGTGGGGATCTTTGTTCCTTTCGCCCACGGCCGCGCGGTGGCGGCGGCACTCTGCCCCCTCATCGCCCCTATTGGCCTTCGCCACCGAAGGGGGGCAACTGGGTGAAAATGGCGCTTAGCGCGGGCCAGTCCTCTGAAGGGCACCAGACAAATGCCTCGTCAGTGCGGACGAGCGCGGCAGCTTCGTGGGCACGCGACAGGGGCCAGATACCCGGGTACGAATCGCCGATATTGACGCATTCCATCGTGCGGCGGCCTTCGGTGCGCAGTAGCTCGTTGTTGATCTGCTCCCACGGTCGGATATCGTGATACGGCGTGCAGGCGTGGCCGACGGCGGTGAAGATCACACGGGGCAAGGCCGACTGAATCGTCTGCCACAGCGCCAACGCCCGCGGCGTGGCCGCCTCGAGCCAACCCTGGTCGCCGTTCGCGAGGCCGGCCGGATACCAAACGTAGTCCACCTCGGGCGGCAGGCGGCGCAGGCCCGCCGCCAATCCCTCCAGATTCAGGATCAACTGACCTTCCCAGTAGCCGTAGAGGGGGTACTCGACTTCGAGGACGAAGCGCTGCGTTCCCGTCAGGTTTTGTATCGTACGTACGAACTGCGCGATGGCTTCCCAGCGAACGGGATCGTCCAATCCATGCGTGTTCTCGAAGCGGACCACGCGTGCGCCCGGGATGGCTTCGAGCTTCGGTGCCCGGCGGGCCAACTCCGCGAAGATCCACTCGCCGCCGGGCTGCGTGGGGACAATGACGCCGTCCGTCCAGGCCTGCATCGAAATGCAGAGCTGGACGAGGGCCTCACCCTCTTCCTGGCTGCCAGTACAGAACTCGAGCCACGGCAGCAGCCGCTTCGCGTTCACGGGCGTCTGTGGCACACTGGTGTTGGTGTTGTTGTTCGGGTCGTTGGGCTCGTTCCGCACTTCCGTCACGCCGGCCACTGCCGGCGTTGCCGACCACAGGCCCAGGAGTCCCTGTCCCCCACCGGTGGTGGAACCGGTACCGGCGTCGTCGTTGTCGGCGGGAGCCTGTCCGTTGCCGGCGACCCACGTCTGGAGATCCAGCGGGCTGACCGTGCCGAGCTCAGACCCGCAGCCACCCACGAGGACCGAGAACAACCCGAAAAAAAGCGCCAGAACTGGCGGCTGGTGTGACGCACAGCGGTCTTTGCTTCGGGGACGCATACTTCTCTCCCTTCCGCCCCAGGAACCACGGTCATCACCAACCGCGACGATGCCAACTTTCCAAGTCAAATCTGCGAGACTGCGCAGGGTGGGGCAAGGTCCAAGACGACCCCACGTGGGTTTGGGCGTAACGAAGAGGTGAAGAACGCTTATCGGCTCCGGCACGTGGTGCCGGCTGCCCCTGTCGCCCGATAAGGTTCTATTCGCCAGTGGCCTCAGTTCACGCTACACCGCGAAAACCGGACGCCGGCGTACCAGCGGAGCGGAATCGACGAGCATCGGCACGCGCGGGGGCCGTCGTCGGCCGGGGCGCCGCCGCGGGGAGCGTACGTGGAATCAGACGCGGAACAGCGCCCCCAGTCGCTTGCCCAACGCCAGCGACGCCCCCGCGATTGTGACCGTCAGGATCACCATGCCCCAGACCCCGAGCGCCGACGCCATTTGTAGCCCCGCTTCCGGCTGGTCGGCCAAGTCATAGATGGCCTTGGTCATCGGGTAGGTGTGCCGGTCGAACGCCAGAATCAGGCTGTCGGACACCTCGAGCATCGAGCGGCTGAACACTAGCAGCCCGCCGGCGATGAAGTTCGCCGCCAGCAGCGGGACCGTCACCGTGGCCATCGTCCGCAGCGGTCCCGCTCCAAGGTTCGCCGCCGCCTCTTCGAGCGCCTCCGACGTCTGCTCCAGCCCCGCCGCACACGAGCGTACGAGGAACGGCAGCCGGCGCACGGCATAGGCGATGACCAGCAGCGGCGTGGGATCGTTTCGCAACGGGTTGAGCGGCGCCAGCGGCGTGTCGCCCTGCGTGAGCACGAAATAGCCGAAGGCCATCACGAGCCCCGGTACGGCCAGCGGCAGCATGGCTAGACCGTCCAGTAGCGTCGTGAGGGCCGAACGCCGGCGGACCACGAGGTACGCGATGGCAAAGCCCAGGACCAGGTCGGCGACGGTCGCCAGGAGCGAGTACTTGAAGCTGTTGACGACGCTCAGGGCGGCCAGCCCGCGGCCCGGCTCGCCGATCGCCGCGACGTCGTGCAGCAACCGGCGGTGATACTCCAGCGTGAGGTGCTGCGGGTCAAGCTCGATGATCCCGGTCGCGGTGACGCTGCCCAGCACGACGGCGATGTGGGGCAGCACGGCGACGAAGAAGACTACGGCGAAAGGCAGCGCGGCGAGCCAACTGGTCAGCCCGCGCAGCCGGCGGGGTGCACTGCCCGCAGTCGCCTTGGCCAACATGCCCGCCGTGGGTCGTCCCAGCAGGAGTTTGCCCAACAGGTAGAGCGTTGCGCTGATGACCAACATGACGACGACCAGCGCATACGCATCCCCCATCGGATTGGTCGTCTCAAGCTGCGTGAACACCTGGACGGCGGTGACGTCGCGGTACCCGACCATCAGCGGCGTGCCGAGTTCCGTGAAGGCCCAGATGAAGACCAGCGTGGCCCCGGCGAAGACGCCCGGCCGCATTAACGGCAGGGTGATTCGCCAGAACCGGCGCCAGGCGCCGGCCCCGAGGTTGCGGGCGGCCTCGTCGAGCGCGGGGTCGATGTTGGCCAGCGACGCCTGCACATTCAGGAACGTGATCGGGTACAGGTACAGCGCTTCAAGGACGACGCACGACCAGAACGGGTAGGCCAGCCAGTCGATGTACTGCCCCGGCTCCAGCAGTCCCCATTGCGTCAGCCACAGATTGACCCCGCCGTTGCGCGACAGCAGCCCCTTGACGCCGATCGCCCCGACGAACGGCGGCAGGATCATGGGGATCTGGATCAGGGCGAGCCACGCGCGCCGGCCGGCGAACGTGCAGTTCTGGGCCAGCAACGCCAGAGGAATGGAGATGAGCAGGCACAGCAACGTGGTGAACGTCGCCAGCCAAACGCTGTTGATCAGCCCGCGGAGATACTGCTCGTCATCCAGTACCCAGCGCAGCCAGGCCAGCGTGAAGCGGCCGTCCTCTTCGAAGCCGGCGCGTACGACGGCACCGATGGGGGCCAGCAGTGCAAGAGCGAGCACCCCCAGCAGGGCGAGAGTCAGGACCAGGCTGATCGGTCGTCCGCGCATCGCGTTTTCGAACCTGTGGACACGGTGCCCTGGGGACATCTGACCTGCTCCCGAGTCCGCCTCACGCCACCTGCGGATCGGGTGCGTCGGGATCAAGGCCGAGTTCGCTGACAACTACCGACAGGCGTCCGGCGTCGAAAGCTCCGCGCCGGGCCAAGACCGTCAGAGCGGCCAACGTGATGTGCTCCGCGTCCGTCTCGAAGTGCCGCCGCAGGGCGTCCCGCGTCTCGCTGCGGCCGAAGCCGTCGGTGCCGAGGACGGTCAGGCCGGCGGGCGTCCAGGGGCACAGGCGCTCGGCGACGGCGCTCACGTAGTCCAACGTGGCGACGATCGGCCAGGGTTCGCCTTGCAGCGCCTGCGCGATGTAAGGCGTCCGTGGCGGCTGGTCGGGGTGCAGGCGGTTCCAGCGCGTGGCGGCCAGCGCGTCGCGGTAAAGCTGGTTGTAGCTCGTGACGCTCCAGACGTCGGCGGCGATGTCGTAGCGCTTGCGGAGTATCTCCTGAGCGCGCAGGGCCTCGTTGACGAGCGGGCCGCTGCCGAACAGGTGAACCCGCGGGCGATCGCCGGGGTCGTCGGCGGGGCGGAACTTGTAGAGGCCATTGATAATGCCTTCACGTACATCACGGCCGGTACGGAGCCCGGCCGCTACGGCGGGCGAGACGCCCGCGCTCCCCTGACCCGGCGAGGCGCCGGCCGCTACGCCGGGCATGGGCGGCTGGGGATAAGTCTCGTTGTAGACGGTGAGGTAGTAAAAGACGTTCTCGCCGGCCTCGTACATGCGGCGGATACCGTCCTGCACCACGGTGGCCAGCTCATACGCGAACGCGCAGTCGTACGCCACGCAATTCGGCACGGTGCTGGCGTGCAGGTGGCTGTGGCCGTCCTGGTGCTGGAGACCCTCGCCCGCGAGCGTCGTCCGCCCCGCCGTCGCCCCCACCAGGAACCCGCGGCAGCGCATGTCGCCCGCGAGCCAGATTTGGTCGCCGATCCGCTGAAAACCGAACATGGAGTAGAACAGAAAGAACGGGATCGAGTTCAGGCCGTGCGTGGCGTAAGCGCTGCCGGCGGCGATAAACGACGCCATCGACCCCGCTTCGCTGATGCCCTCCTCGAGAATCTGCCCGTTCTTGCGTTCTTCGTAGCGCATGAGCAGGTGAGCGTCGACCGGCTCGTAGAGTTGGCCTGCGTGGGCGTAGATGCCGTAGTTGCGGAACAACGAGTCCATGCCAAACGTGCGGGCCTCGTCCGGGACGATCGGCACGATCAGTTTGCCGAGCCGCGGATCGGCCAGCAGCCGGTTCAACATGCGGACCAGCGTCATCGTGGTCGCGACCTTCCGTCCGCTGCTGCCCTGAAGAAACTCGTCGAATAGCTCCAGCGCGGGGGCCTCCAGCTTTGGCGCCCGGACCTGCCGCCGGGGCACGTAGCCGCCCAGCGCTCGCCGCCGCTCCTGGAGATACTGATACTCCGGGCTGTCCTCGGCGAAGCGGCAGAACGGGGCTTCGTTGAGCTCCGCGTCGCTGACGGGGATTTCGAAGCGGTCGCGGAAGGCCCGCAGTTCGTCCTCGTTCAGCTTCTTTTGCTGGTGTGTGATGTTGCGGCCCTCGCCCGCCTCACCCAGCCCGTAACCCTTGATGGTCCGCGCGAGGATCACGGTTGGCTGCCCGGTGTGGGCCACGGCCGCCGCATACGCCGCGTAGACCTTCTCCGGGTCGTGGCCGCCCAGCCGCAGCGTGCGAATCTGCTCGTCCGTCAATCCGTCCACGAGTTTCAGCATCCCCGGGTCGCGGCCGAAGAAGTGCTCACGCGAGTACGCGCCGGACTCGACCGTGTACCGCTGCCACTGCCCATCGACGATCTGCCCCATGTGCTCGATGAGCAGGCCCTCGGTGTCGGCGGCGAACAGCGGGTCCCAGTCGCTGCCCCAGATCACCTTGATGACGTTCCAGCCGGCCCCGCGGAACGCCGCTTCCAGCTCTTGGATGATGTTGCCGTTGCCGCGGACCGGCCCGTCGAGCCGCTGGAGATTGCAGTTGACGACCCAGGTGAGGTTGTCGAGCTGCTCGCGGGCGGCCAGCGTGATCGCCCCCAGGCTCTCCGGCTCGTCCATCTCCCCGTCGCCGAGAAAGGCCCACACGCGCGACCCGCCGGTCCGCATCAGGCCGCGGTCCTCCAGGTAACGATTGAAGCGCGCCTGGTAGATCGAGTTGATCGGCCCCAGCCCCATCGACACCGTCGGGAACTCCCAGAACTCCGGCATCAGCCACGGGTGCGGGTACGACGATAGCCCGCCGCCCGCGGCCAACTCGCGCCGGAAGTTCCGCAGGTGCGGGGCGTCGATTCGGCGTTCCAGGTACGCCCGCGCGTAGATGCCCGGCGCCGCGTGGCCTTGAAAGAAGACCTGGTCGCCGGAGGCGTGCTCCGTCTTGGCCCGGAAGAAGTGGTTGAACGCGACCTCGTACAGCGTCGCCGATGACGCGTACGTCGAGATGTGCCCACCGATGCCCTCGGCCGTCCGGTTCGCCCGCACGACCATCGCCATCGCGTTCCAGCGGGCGAAGCTCTTGATCCGCCGCTCGATCGCCCGGTCGCCGGGGTACGGCGGCTGCTGGGCGCGGGGGATGGTGTTGACGTACGGGGTGTTGGCGGCGTAGGGGATGGGGACCTGCCGCTTGAGGGCCCAGCGGTGGAGCTGGTCGAGCAGGAACTCGGCCCGCCGCCGGCCGCCCTGATGATGGACGGCCTCCATCGAGGCGAGCCACTCGGCGGTTTCGATGGGATCGGGGTCGGGGGGCACGTTGTCAGTCATGGTGCGGTTTCCGTGTCGGCCGATGCGGCTAGCGTAGCGGGGGGAAGCCGCGCGTCAACGCGGTACCCGCGAGCTGCGATCGCGAATGCGCATTCAGCCGGAGCGTTTGCGCACGAGCATCAGCCCATCCCCGATCGGCACCAGGCTCATGCTCACCCGCGGATCGCCGCGGATCTTGCGGTTCATCGCGTCGTGGATGGCGGCGTGGGTGTCGGGGTGCGCCGCGGGGTCCACCACGCGGCCGTTGTTCAGCGCGTTGTCGAGCGCGGCGAGGCCGCCGGGACGAAGCAGTCGCAAGACGCGCTCGTAGTAGTTGTCGTAGTTGGGCTTGTCGGCGTCGATGAAGGCAAAGTCGAAAGTGCCCGCCTGACCGCCCGCGAGCAGGCCGTCCAGCGTGTCGAGGGCCGGGGCCAGCCGCAGTTCCATCCGGTCCGCGAGCCCCGCCTCCGCCCAGTAACGCCGCGCGACCCTCGTCCACTGGTCGTTCACGTCGCAGCACAGCAGCCGGCCGTCCGGCGGCAGGGCGGAGGCGATCCACAGGGCGCTGTAGCCGGTGAACGTGCCGATCTCTAGGGCCCGCCGGGCGCCGAGCAGCTCGACCAGCAGCGCCATGAACTGGCCCTGCTCGGGAGCGATCTGCATGTTGCGGTTCTCCAGCCGGGCGGTCTCGGCCCGCAGCCGGCGGAAGACCTCTGGTTCCCGCACGGTCACATCGACCAGGTACGACTGAATTGCATCGGTGAGGCGGATCGTCTGCGTCGACACGCGGGGTCCTCGCGCGACAGCCGGAGGCGCGGCCGGGACGCTGCCGCACGGGGCAGATTATAGCGGCCTGGCCCCTGACTTCGTACCTTCTTGGTGCGGCGCGAGGCCGGGAGACGTTACCAAACGGCGTTAGTCCCGCCCAGCCTAGGCGTCTCGGTGCCTCGGTGGTTCCGTCGCGCGAAGGCCGGCCGGCTACGGCGCGGTCAGCAGGGCCACGAAGGGGTTGATATCGCCGAAGTTCGTGTGGCCGTCGCCGTTGATGTCGCCGGTGCGCAGGCTGCAATTCGGGAACGCGGCCTGGTACGCCGCCGGGTTGGTCAACGCGAGCACAAACGGGTTGATGTCGCCAAAGTCGATCAACCCGTCGCAGTTGAGGTCGCCGGTGATGAAGCCGAACAGCCCGTCGATCAGCCAGATGTTGTCGGCGTTGGTGCCGCTGCACACGACGCCGACGCGGTTGGTCGCGCCGTAAACGGTGAGGTAGTTCGGCTGGTCGTCGACCTTGAAACGCGGCGCAAGTTGCTGCCCGGTCGCCACGTCAAACGTGTACACATAGTCGTCGGGGTAGATGACCGAGGTCGCCGCCGCCCGGCCGTCCGCCGTGAAAGCCACCGTCGCGCTGCCCTGGGGGGCCACGGTGCCGCCGAAGTTGGCGTTGGAAACCAGGCGGAGGTTGTAGGGGTTGCTGACATCGACGAAGGCCAGACCGCGCGACCACAGGCACGCCACGGTGCTGCCGTGGATGGCGATGTTGTCGCCGTAGAGCTGTGTGCCGAACGCCAGGCCGTCCGGGTCGAGCAGCGTGAGACTGATCACGTCGAACGAGTACAGAACGCGCTCGTTGGAGGACACGAAGCCGGTGCGCCCGTCCGCCGCGAAAACGATGTTGTCATTGGAGCCGAAGGTGCTGACGCCGGGCAGAGGGATGACGCCGGCCAGCGTCAGGTTCCGTGGGTCGCTGACATCAGCGACCATGATCCGGCCGTTGGTCGTATCGACCATGGCCAGCCGCGTGCCGGCCAGCGCGATGCGGTCGGGGTTGCCCGGCAGCGGCAAGCCGTCCGGATCCTCGAGCTTCATCGCCTGGATGTTGAACGAATACAGCGTATCGTTGGGATACGAGGCGACGTAGCCAACGTAGCCGTTGGCATCGACCTCGACGTTCTGGCCCTGGATGTTCACCGAGGGGCCGAAGTCGATCGCGCCCACCGCGACCAGGTTCCGCGGGTCGCCGATGTCCACGACATACACGCCCTGGGCCGGGAACCACCCCGGAATCACCAGCCGGTCGTTCGGGAACAGGTACGCATCGCTGGCCGTCCCGGGTGCCGGCAGCGGCAGGCCGTCCGGATCCAGCAGCGCGCCGGTCACCAGGGAGAACGACCAGAGCGTATCGTTGTCAAACGAGGGTACGTAGCCCACCGTGCCGTCGATGGCAAACGACGTGTTCTGGTAAAACTGCGCGGGGTCCGGCGGATTGACCACGCGGGCCACTTGCGCCAGCGCGGCAGGCAGCGTGCCGACCGTCACAACCAAGACCACCACGGGCATCCATCTGCGTTGCATCGTCGCACCTCCTCAGACTCTCCCCACCGCATTCCATAGCGAGCACACGCCGCCCCCGCCGGCGTGACACCCGAGGCTACGGGCTGGTCAACAGCCGCACGAACGGGTTGATGTCGCCGAAGTTCACCAGCCCGTCGCCGTTGATGTCGCGGTTCGGCAGCGGGCAGTTGGGGTATTGCTGCTGGTAGCCGCCGGGGTTGGTCAGCGCGAGCACGAACGGATTGATGTCGCCGAAATCGACCGCGTAGTCGCAGTTCACGTCACCCACCCCCTCGCACTCGTCGGGGATTCCGTTGTGGTTCACGTCGGTGCTGGTGCCCGCGAGGATGTCCTGCGCATCGGGGACGCCATTGGCGTTGCAGTCGTAGCTCCGGATCCACTCGCCGAGGTACAGCATGGCGTTGAGGAACTGCTGGCAGATGGCGGGCATCGTGTTGTTTCGCACCTCGATGCCGAAGGCCCAGCGTCCGCCGATGGCATAGCTGTAATTGGTCGAACAGCCGGAGACGGGGTACGCGACCTCATAGATCGTGCCGATGTCGTAGGTGCCGCCTCCCGCCGCCGCGATCCGGTCGCGCATCTGCCCGCCGAGTTGCAGATATGTGGCGTGCTCGGGGCAGTGGTCGGGGATGTGCCCCCAGACCCACATGATCCACGGGACGTAGCCGTGCAGGTCGACGTGGACGCGGATACCCGGCTCGGCCAGGATCAGATTGCGCAGGTGCTGGGTTTCCGGCTCGGAGAACGGGTACGGTCCGCCGGAGGGGTCCTGCCCAGCGCCGGGGCCGTCCCAGTTGCGGTTGAGGTCCACATTGTGCGCGTTGTAGCGGCGGTTGCGAACGTAGCCGTCGGGGTTCATGATCGGGAGCAGGACCCACTCGACGCGATCAACCAGGGCGGCGACCTGCGGGTTGGTCTGATAGTTGGTGAGCAGGTGGTTGGCGATGTACGCGACGATCGACGAAGTCGCGGACTCGTTGCCGTGCTCCGCACCGTGGTAGAAGACCGTCGGCTTGGCGTACCCGGGGCCGGTTAGGCGCAGGGCCCACAGCGGGCGGCCCTCGACCGACAGACCCAGGTTCACCATCGAGACCAGATCGGGATAGGTCGCGACGAGTTGCTGCATGAACTGGACGTGTTCGTCGTAGGTCCGCAAGGTGTCGAAGAAGCCCGCGACATCCGGGCCGCCGAAGGCGTCGTTCAGATACGCCTGGAGGTCCGGGACGACGACCGCGTATTCCAGGCCGCTGAAGTCCAGCATGGGCAGCGCCGCGGGCGCCACGCGGACCTCGACCAGCCCCGGCTTGATGACGTCGGACCAGACCTCGAAATCGTCGCCGAGCGCTTGCAGACCGCGAACCGTGTCGATGTCCAGGGCGTCGCGGACGACGATGTGGACCACCTGGTGGCCGTCGAAGCCGGCGGGCGGAGCCGCCGCCGCCGGGGCCGCAAGCAGGCCCATCAGGACCCCGCACGCGAGGGCGGGGCCCAGCCGCCCAGCGCGGGCGTGGTGGGTTCTGTGAGCGATTCTGCGCGCCACGATGTCCAAGCCCATTCCAACCAGCGCGGTGCGATGCATGTCATCTCCTCCAGGCGGCTATGGGTTTGTCAGCAGCCGCACGAACGGATTGATGTCGCCAAAATTGACCACGCCGTCTTCGTTGATATCGCCATTGAGCGGCGGGCAGCCGGGGTAGGCGATCTGCCACGCGCCCGGGTTCGTCAACAGCAGGACGAACGGGTTGATGTCGCCGAAATCCACCAGACCGTCGCAGTTGACGTCGCCCTTGCGGATCGCCGGCCCCCAAGGCCAGGGGTCTTTGGCCGCCTGGTATACCTCGGCGGGAATCCCGGCGTTGGGCACCTGCAACCAGGCGATGACCTGCAAGTTCCCCTGGATCCACGCGGGATCCAGCGTGAAGCTGCGCTGGACGACCGTACACTGGCCGGGAACCAAATCAATGTCGATGGTCTCGGCCGCGGCGCGGAACGTGTTGCGCGAGTAGGTCGGCGACGCCGGGTAGTAATCCTCCACGATGACCGCGTACGCCCGCAGCCGCAGGGGATTGGCGCTCGCCTCCAGGCAGCCGCGCAGCGTGGCCTGGTAGTCTTCGCCGGACACCTGCGCCATCTCGACCGTCAGCGTGACGGGCGTGGGCACGGCTTGGCGCTGGATGAACTTGCTCTGGTAGGTGTTGATGGGCCAGGCGTCGAAGAGGCCGTCGTATGCGAACCACGGCACGCCGTCGCCCCAGATGTTGTAGAAGAGACCCCGCGCCTCGCCCCAGGCAGTGGCGTAGGCGTCGCGCACGTGGTATTCGACGACCGCAAATGTATTGGGGTATTGGTTGATGAGGCCGCTGACCACGGGACCCGCGGTGGCGCAGGTCCCTCAGCTCAGCATCGTGAAGTACTCGCCGAGGACCATTCGGTCGGCGGCGACCCCCGGGGCGGCGGCCAGCGACAGTGCCGCAATGGCGATGGACCACCCCCAAGTCGAACGGAAACACGCGGGCATGGTTCTCTCCTTCCACCCGGGGAATCGGCCGACAACGGCAAAGTCCCGATCGTTCTCACCCGGCGTCAGCCGAAGCCGTGGGGTCACTTGATCGTACCGATTCGCCGGCCGCCCTGTCGAGGCCAAACCGGCGATTCGGACCTTGGCCCATCGTCCCCGGGTATAATGAAACGGTTGGGGTGCGGCGCTTCGCGGCGACGCCGCGGTACGCCGTCATCCGGCGTTTGCCCCCCCCGACCGGTGCGAGGCGTGCCCATGATGCGGAACCGGGGCGATCGCCGAATCAGGGCCTGGATTCCGAGGCTCGTCGGGCTGGTGGCGGCCTGCGCCGCGACCGGCTCGGCGGTGGCGCCCGCGGCGGCCGACGTCTTCCACCTGGAGGGCGGCGGGGCGGTGGAGGGCCAGTTGCTCTCGGCCGCCGACGGGCAGTACACGATTCGCACGACCGTCGGCGTCGTCCGCATTCCCATCTTGTCCGTCAAGCGCGTCGAGGTCGCGGACACCCCGTTCGAGGACTATGACGCCCGCGTCCAACGGGCCGCGGACACCCCCGCGGACCAAGCGTCCCTGGCGGAATGGTGCGACGAGCAGGGTCTGCGGGCCGAAGCCCGCCGGCACTGGCAACGCGCCCTGGAACTCAACCCCGACTGCGCCCCCGCCCGCCGCGCCCTGGGTTATGTACGGGTGGGCGACCTGTGGGTCGATGGCCGCCGACGGGCCGCCGCCCCGCGCGACACCGCGGCCGCCAGCGCTCCCGCGGAAGATCCGGCCCGCGTCGCCCGCGTGATTCAGGCCCAATGGCGGCAGCGGATTCGCGCGATCAAGCGCTCGTTCCTGGACAGCTCGACCCCGCGCTTGCTGGACGAGGGGCGTCTACGGATTCTCGAAATCCGTGACGCCCTGGCCATCCTGCCGCTAGCCGAGACACTCGGGGTCGGCAATCCACTGTGCCGGCAGGTGTTGGTCGCGGCCCTCGCCGCATTTCCCGACGACGAGGCGACCATGAACCTGGCGATCCTGGGGCTGCTGGACCCGGAGTTCGACGTCCGCGAGCAGGCCTTGCACGAAGTCGCCCGGCGCCGGGACCCGCGCGTCATCGCCCAATACCGCGATGCCCTGCGCACCGGCGACGACGTGCTGGTGGGCCGGGCGGCAGCGGCGCTCGGCTTCCTCGCCGCCGACGAAGCGATCCCCGACCTGATCGACGCCCTGACCGTGGCGCGTCACAAGTGGGTCGAAGTGCCCACCCGTCGCTGGGTCCAGTTCTGGCCGGCGCTGTTCACCGCGCCGATCATCATATGCTACGACGGCGTCACGCTCGCGTTCCACGAGCCGCGGGTCGGCGTTTGCCGCGGACCGGCCTGGGGACAGTGGGCGGTCGGCGCGAACCGCTGGGCCTACCGCCGCGTCACCGTTCGCCGCACGGAGGTCCTCGAAGCCCTCAAGCGCATCACCGGGCAGAACTTCGGGTTCGAGCGCGAGCGCTGGCAGCGATGGTACGCCGGCCGCGATTCCTGAACAGCCGGCGGTCCGCACCGACATGACGCGGCCCGTCCCCGCGCCCATAATGCCGCCCATGCACGTGTGCCACGTGATCACGCGGCTGATCGTCGGTGGGGCGCAGGAGAACACGATCCTGACCTGCGAGGGGCTGCACCAGCGCGGCTACCGCGTGACGCTCGTCAGCGGCCCGACGCGCGGCCCGGAGGGCAGCTTGGTCGCGCGCGCGCGGCAGGGGGGGTACACCTTCATCGAGCTGCCCGAGCTGATTCGCGCCGTCAACCCGTGGATGGACTTCCGCGCCCGGCGCTACCTGGCGATGGAGTTTCGCCGCCTGCGGCCCGACATTGTTCACACCCACAGCAGCAAGGCCGGCATCCTCGGCCGGCTGGCCGCGCACGACGCCCGCGTGCCCCTCGTCGTCCACACCATCCACGGCATGAGCTTCAATCGGACGCAAGCTTGGCTCGTTCGTCGCACGTACGCCGCCCTGGAATGGTGGGCCGCCCGCCGCTCGCACGCGATCGTCACCGTGGCCGACGCCATGATCGACCAGAGCGTCGCCGCCGGCCTCTGCCCCCGACACAAGCTGCGAACGGTTTACTCCGGCATGGAGGTCGAGCAGTTCACGCCGAGTGCGGAGTACCGCCGCGCGACCCGCGGCGGCTGGGGCGCGAGCGACGACGACATCGTGGTGGGGACCTGTGCCCGCCTCTTTCGCCGCAAGGGCTACGAGCAGCTCATCCCGATCATGGCGGCCGCGGCGCGACGTGAACCGCGCCTGCGCTTCGTCTGGATCGGCGACGGGGCGCAGCGCGCCGAGTATGAAGCGGAACTCGCGCGGCTCGGCCTGGCCGAGCGGACCGTCCTGACGGGGTTGGTACCGCCGGTGGAGGTGCCCCGGCTGCTGGCCGGCTGCGACATTCTGGCGCACACGTCGCAATGGGAAGGGCTGCCGCGCGTCGTTGTGCAGGCGCTGTTGATGCAGGTTCCCGCCGTCGCGTTCAACATCGACGGGACGCCGGAAGTTGTCGTCGACGGGCGTACCGGCCGGCTCGTGCCGCTTAATGACCTGGACGCATTCGTCGCCGCACTGTGTGAACTGGCCGCGGACGCCGACGCTCGGCGACGACTGGGGCACGCGGGACGGGAACTATGTCTGGAGCGGTTCGACTGGCGGCGGATGGTGGACCAACTGGAGACTTTGTACGCCGAGCTGGCCGCGGGGGGCTCCAAGGGGGCCGCCCCGTAGCCGGCGGAGTGCCACGATGCCCGGGGCTCGCCGGAGGCCGTGCTGTGGCCTCCCTCCCTTTCAGGGAGGGGGTGGAGGAAGAGAAGAGGCTGGGACTCCCCTTCCTCTCAGGGAGGGGTTGGGGGAGGGCCGAGAACGTCGACGAAGACGTCGCTCTCAGTTCCGCGGCTCGCGCGCAGCCGCGCGCTGGGGATTCTCCGGCGGTGCGTCGTCGTCGACTCGGCGACCGGCTGCCGTGCCGAACCGTACGCCCCGACCCGGGTGCCTGCCCCATTGCGCCTCGGCCGGTTCCGGGGTATCCTCGCGTCCGACTGGCCCACGGAGGGTGGCCAGGGGAGTAGCTGGACGTGCCGCTGCCCAGTGAGGCGACGATTCACGAGGTGGACTTCTGCGGCCAGGTCGCGACGGCCGTAGCCGCGATGCGCGCGCAGGACCCGACCTTCCCGTTCGCAGAAGCTCGGCTGGAAGGCTTTGGCACCGGGGCCGCCAAGCGGAAGCGGAAGGACCTGCAGTTCTTTGAACCCGGCGGCAAGCTGGCCCTGTGCGGCGAAGTGAAGCTGCCCGGCACGCCCGAAGGCCGCTCGCCGTACGACGATGCCGTGTATCAGGACGCGGCGCAAAAGGCCGACAACGCGGCCGTCCGCTTTTTCTTCACCTGGAACGTCAACGTCTTCGTTTTGTGGGACCGGTCGCAATGGGATAAGCCGATCCTGGAACGGCGCGTCCGCGAATGGAAACTCGGGCTGACGCTGGCCGCCCCCGAAGACGTGGCCCGCCCCGAGAACCTGGATTTCATCCGCACGCGCTTCCTGCCCGACCTGTTGCGCGACCTGGCCGACATTTACACCGGCCGGCGGCGCGACTGGACGATGCCGGCGGACGATATCTTCATCCGCTCGCTTGAAAGTCACCTGGACTGGCCGGTTCAACTTGCGACGGCGTACCTGATCGACCGCACCGACCGGAACAAGACGTTCGACGCCAAGGTTCAACAGTGGCTTGCCGATCAAGACTGGATTTTCGTCCGTAACGATGCGGACCAGTGGCGGGCCGCGCTGAACAACATGGCGAAGACGCTCGCCTACGTGTGGGCAAACCGGCTCATCTTCTACAAGGCGCTGCGCGCTCGCTTCGCCGACCTTCCCCGGCTGGAACTGAAGCGCAGCGTCAAGACGCCGGACGATGCGGCGAAGGCGTTCGACCGCTACTTCCAGAAGGCGGTAGAGCGTAGCGGCGACTATGAGCCGCTGCTGTTCCCGAACGCGCAAGACTGGGCGTCGGCAATCGTCTTCGAAGCCCCGAGCGCCCTGGACGCGTGACGCGGGCTGCTGCGCGGCATCGAATCCGTGGATTTCCGCGACGTGCCGTCCGACATTGTGGGCCGCATCTTCCAGAAGCTCATCGGTCCCGAAGAGCGCCACCGCTACGGCCAGCATTTCACCGGCGACGACGTGGTGGACCTGATTAACGCCTTCTGCATCCGTGACGGCGGCGACAGCGTGCTTGACCCGGCGTGCGGCTCGGGGAGCTTCCTGGTCCGGGCGTATTATCGCAAGCGCCACCTGGACCCGAACCGCCAGCATCTTGACCAGCTCGCCGACCTGTTCGGCTGCGATATCGCGCTGTACCCCGCGCACCTGGCGACGCTGAACCTGGCCGCCCGCGAAATCAACGACGAAGCAAACTACCCGCGCATCGTCCGCCGTGATTTCTTCGACACCGAACGCGGGAAGCCGTTTTGTACGCTGCCGGACAACGCCGGCGGCACGATGCCCGTGAATCTGCCGGACCTGGACGCCGTAGTCGGCAATCCGCCCTACGTTCGGCAAGAGAAAATCGACAAGTCGGACAAGCCGCGCTACGCCGCGCTCGTGACCGGCGCATGGGCCGACGTGAAGCTATCCGGCCGGGCCGATCTGCATTGCTACTTCTGGCCCGTGGCGACGAAGTTGTTGAAGCCGGACGGCTACTTCGGGTTTTTGACAAGCTCATCGTGGCTGGACGTGGAATACGGCTTCGCGCTGCAAGGCTGGATTCTGCGGCACTTCAAGCTACTGGCAATCATGGAAAGTAACGCGGAACCGTGGTTCACAGACGCCCGCGTAAGGACCGTCGCGACCATTCTGCAACGCTGCGACGATGAGACCGAGCGCATGGCGAATTTGGTCCGCTTCGTCCGGTTCGACAAGCCGCTACGCGACATCATCGGCGCACCGGCCGGGGCGATGAAGCCGAGCGGCAACAGGCGGTCGAACGGCTGCGCGACCGCATCTTGGCCGCTACGGTCGATGAGGAAGACGAAGCGTTGCGGATCATCGTCAAGCTGCAACGGGACTTGTGGGCCGACGGCGTACGGGCCGGCTCGATTCTGCGCGACGTTGCGCCCGACGAAGCCGACGCCGAAGACGCCGACGACAGCGACGAGGCGGGAGCCGAGAAGAACGCCGCACCGGAAGTGCCGGCTAACCACCAGAACAACATGGCGTTCCACGAAGGCGACTACGTGGCCGGCAAGTGGGGCCGCTACGTCCGCGCCCCGGACTTCTACTTCGACATGATGCACCGCTTCGGCCGGCGCTTCGTCCCGCTGGGCGAAATTGCGAACGTGCGGTTCGGCGTCAAGAGCGGTTGCGACGCGTTCTTCATGCCGCGCGACGTGACGGATGAGCTACTGCGCGAGTGCGCGACGGACGCGGCGTTCAAGCGCCGGGCGGGTGGCGCCCCGCGAAAAGACTTGGAAGCCGGCAAGCTGCGCATCATCCAAGCGGGCGACGGCAGTATTCATGCAGTAGAAGCCGAGTTTCTGGCGCCCGAAGTACACAGCTTGATGAAGGTGGACCGGCCCATCGTGCGGGCAAAGGACCTGGACCGCGTCGTTCTGCTGGTCGGCCAGCCGATGAAGGACCTGCGCGGAACGTGGGTTCACAAGTACCTGAAATACGGCGAACAGGCCACGTTCGCGTCGAAGAAATCGAAGGCGGTGCCGGTTCCCCAGCGTTCGACCTGCGCGGCGCGCGATCCGTGGTACGACCTGACGAAGCTGGTGAAGCCGGGCTTCGCCTTCTGGCCCATGGCGCAGCAGTATCGCCATATCATCGCTGGCAATCCCGAGCGCCTCATCTGCAACCACAATCTGTTCGACCTGTACTCGGAAGAACTGATCAGGCGGGAACAGGATGCGTTTTGGGCCGTGCTCAATTCGACACTGGTCGGCTTGTTCAAGACGTTCTACGGGCGCTGGGCCGGCACGGAAGGGAACCTGAAAACCGAAGTTGTGGACGTGAACCTGTTAGAAGTGCCGGACCCGCGCGGCATCGACGCCGACTTGGCGAAGCGGCTCACGTCCGCTGTCAAGGCGATGAGCCGGCGGACCGTCGGCCGCCTCATCGAAGAACAGCTTATGCACTGCCATTCACCCGAGCGCGCCCGGCGCATCGCCGCGGGGCCGCTCGTGCTGTCCGACGAGCTGCGCCAGGATGACCGGCGCGACCTGGACGATGCCGTTTTCGAACTGCTTGGCGTGAGCGACGCGGCCGAACGGGCGCAGCTTGTGCAACGCTTGCACGAGGCGACGGCGCGGCACTTCCGCAATATCCGCGTGGTGGAAATCGAGAAACAGGAACAGCGGTCGCGAACCGGCAACCGGCGGTTCAGCGTCTTGGAACTGGCCGCCGACGCGTGGGACGCGGCCGAGCTTCCCGACCTGACGCCGCTGGCCGAATGGGTCGGCAAGGAAGCTGAGCGTATCACGGCGTCGGCGGGGGCCGATGCGGTTCAGGCGGTGAACATCCCCGAAGAGCGGCCCGCCGAACTGTCGCCTTCGCCCATGTTCGACCCGAACACGGTCTATTTCGGTCGGCGGGCCGGCGGCAAGGGGCGCGATGCGACGGCGGGCGCGCAGATGGACTGCCCGTCGAACGGACAGGCGAAGCTCATCGTCCGCTTGGCAAACGTCGGCGTATCCGGCTGGGTGAACGTGCCGACCGACGAAGCGGCGTGCCTGACGACGCTGCGGGCGGTCGATGGCCGCTTGCAGGCGGCGCGGAAACGCTTCGACGAACTCGCCGAAAGCCGCACGAGCGACCCGCGGCTACAAACGCAGATTTCGGACCAGCTTGCCCGCTGGTTCATCCTCGGCCGCGACGTGACACGCCCACTCGAGGACTCCGAAGACGTCAGCGAGAACGGGCCGCCGGCCGACGCTGAGTGAGGCGCAAGTCCCCGCACTACTCCCCACGGTCCGTTGCCTCGTCGTCGGCGACGGCATCGCCGAACCGACCGCCTTCCCTCTTGCGGACCGCCTCGCGCAGGATGAACTCGATCTGCGCGTTGACGCTGCGCAGTTCGTCGCGGGCCCAGCGGTGCAGGGCGTCTGCGAGCTCCGGCGCGATCCGCAACAAAATGGCCTTCTTCTTGTCAGTCACGATCCACTATTCCGGTTCGACGCTTCGGCGGCCGGCGGAGCACCGGCGTCCGGGGCCGGCAACCTGCGTCAGCAACAGCTCGGTGCCAAATGGGGCCACTGCTTAAGAGCAGTGGCACACGACCGGGCGGAAGCACTGCTCAACAGAACAGCAGGGACACACGGCCAGGTGGAGCCAGTGATCAAGCGCAGTGGCGCGCGGCCAAAGCGCGGTGGCCCATGTGTTCCGCGTCCCGCACAGCGACGCGCACCCCTTGGCCGCGCGGACCCTGGGTCCCTCGATCCCTCGGTTACCTGGTCGCGGGGCCGGCCGACTACGTGTACAACGTGCCCGCATTGACCACCGGCTGGGCCGCCTGCTCGCCGCAAAGTACGACCAGCAGGTTGCTCACCATCGCCGCCTTGCGCTCGTCGTCGAGCGTTACGGTCTTCTTCTCTTCCAGTTTCTCGAGCGCCAACTCCACCATACCGACGGCGCCTTCCACGATGCGCAGCCGGGCCGCGACAATCGCCTCGGCCTGCTGCCGGCGGAGCATGGCGCCGGCGATTTCCGGCGCGTACGCCAGGTGGCTCAGCCGGGCTTCCTCAATGATGACACCCGCCTTGGCGAGCCGGTCCTGAAGCTCCTGTTGGAGCGTGTGCGACACCTCGTCCATGCTGCCGCGCAGCGAGAGCTCGTTGTCGGCGGTGGTGTCGTACGGATACCGGCTGGCCAAATGGCGCAGCGCCGATTCACTCTGAATGTGGACGTAATCCTTGTAGTCGTCCACATCGAAGGAGGCCTGCGCGGTGTTCTCCACCCGCCAGACGACCACGGCGGCGATCTCGGTCGGGTTGCCGCGCTGGTCGTTCACCTTGAGCTTGTCGGTGTTGAAGTTCCGCGTGCGGAGCGAAATCTTCAGCTTGCGCAGCAGCGGATTAGCATAGTGAAACCCCGCCCGGCGCACGGTCCCCTTGTACGCCCCGAACAGCAGCAGCACCGCCGCCTCGTTCGGCTGCAAGGTGAAGAAGCCGGCCCACAGCAGCCCCAGGGCGGCGGCGACCAACGAGCAACCCACCAGGCCCCAGATCGCCCGAACGGGCACGACGTCGCGCGGCGTGTGGGCCGCGATGTCGATGAAGTAGTAGAACACATACGCCAGACCCAGCGTGGCCAGAATCAGGACGGGCAGTATGGCCCACCCGCTGCTGGTTCGCTTTTCGAACTCGGTCGTCATGTTCGGCCTCCACCAGAAGCTCGCAGAACGTAACTATAGTTATGATATCACAAAAATATCTCCGGGGCAACCTCACATCTGCACGTGTGGACAGCGCACGCTGGATCGAGCGGCATGGTCCAATAAAAACAACGCTAAATAAAATATTCCGCTGCTACCCCACCGTCAGGCTTTCGAACCCGACGATTCTCGACGAATGCCCATGACGTCCGGCTTGAACACGCGGCTTTCGAGAGCGCGCACGTACGTGGTCCAATCGCTCGCCGGATCGGTGTCGGCGGCGATGGCCTCGGCGACCATGGCCAACTTGGCGTCGAGGTTGTCGAGGTAGTGGACCATGATGGCCTCGCCGGTGGCCGGCAGGCGCGGGCTGCCGAACTCGTACTTGCCGTGGTGGGCCAGGATCAGGTGCTTGAGGGCCATCTCGACGTCGGCGGGGAACGGCTGGCGGGTCTCACGCTCCAGCTCACGGCACTTGTCGTGGATCCACAGGACGCATTGGGTGATGTGCCCCAGGAGTTGCCCCTCGTTGGTGTATTCGAAGTTCGTCACGCAGGCCAGCTCGCGGACTTTGCCCACGTCGTGCAGGAAAATGCCGGCGATCACGAGATCGCGGCTGACCTGCGGGTAAAGCGGACAAACCGCCTCAGCAAGCCGTAGCAGGCTGTGCGTGTGTTCAATCAACCCGCCCAGGTACGCGTGGTGCATCTGGACGGCGGCCGGTGCCCGCTTGAACGCCGCCGCGAACTCCTCATCGTTCACAAACTTGCCGACCAGGGCCAGCAGATCCCGATGCCGGATTGTCCGCAGGATTGCCTTGATGCGGTCCCACAAGACGCCGGGATCTTCGCGGCCGGCCGGCAGAAAATCCGCCGGATCAAACGTCCCCGGTTCGACGGCCCGCAGCCCTTCCACGATGAATTGGCGGTTGCCCCGATAGCTGTCCACCCGGCCCCGTACGTGCAGCAGCCCGCCCTCCGGCATGGAGTCGTACAGCTCCTGCGACGCCTGCCACATCCGGGCCACCATTTGCCCGCTGGCGTCGGCCAGCACCGCGTGAATGTAGAGGCTCCCGTTGCTGGCCGTGCGCAGGTCCTTCTGCGCCAGGCGAAAGACCTGGTCCTCGACCCGCTCCCCGGGCTGAAGCTCGGCGATCCGGCGACGGGACGCGGTCGAGTCGGGGCTCATGATTTCTTCCCACCCCCGGGTGTCGGCGGGCCGCCCGCCACGGTCAGCCATTCATACGCATCCGGGTCGAAGAACACCGCCCCGGGGCCGAATAGGTCCCGCCGGATCACAATGCCCAGCGGTGTGGTGTAATACGAGTGGATGGACGCGGCCAATTCGGCAATGGCGGCATCCCACGACCGGCCAGCGTCTTCTAGAGCGCGCAGCGCGAAGTAGATGCCCTGCGGGTCACCCTGGTGGCGGCACATGATCTCGGCCATCACGATCTGCTCGGCCGACTGCCGCGTCAGCTCCCAGTTTGCCCGGGCGTGGTCGTGAAAGACCACGGTGTGCAGCCGCTCGACCTCCGCGACGACCCGTTGCAGGCAATCGTCCGAGCGGATCGCCCGGAGCAACCCCTCGGTCTGTTCCGCCGATAGACGCGCCACGGCTTCCTCTGCTGACGAATCGCGGGGACGCTAGGTGCCTGGTTGCCGCACCCCGCGGCCCGGCCGCGGCGTCGGGGGAGGTTCTTCCTCTTCCTCGGCCGGCGGGGGCGTAGCCTCGGGGGGTGGTGCGGCCGCGGGCAACTCGACCGCTTGGCCGGCGACCGCGGCCTCCAGAGCGGCGTTGAGCGTCGGCTCGTCGACCGTGGATGTGCGGGCGACCCAGTCGATGATGCGGCCCAATTGTTCCTGCAATTCCTGGTGGTACGCGACGATGGCGTCCACGTCCGCCTTCGTCAGCGGAGCGTCCAGGCGGAACCGCCACTGGCCGCTGTCCAGAACCAGCCGCAGGACCGGCGTCGCCTTGGTCGGCCCCAGCAGAAGCGCCGCCGGGTTCGGCGTAACGCTCGCGTTCTGCGGGTCAAGCAGCTCCCATCGCGGTAGGTCGCCTCCGACGCCGCGGACCTTGGCCAGCCACGTGCTGATCTTGGTCGGTTCGAACGAGCCCTTGAGATGCCGTCCCAGCGTGTCGAGCGTGGCAAACGTGGCGAAGAGGAGCTCGCTTTGCTCCGCCAGCAGCCGGACGTCCTCGCTCCGGAAGGCCCGCAGTGCCAATGTGACTTCGCCGTCGCGCACGGCGTTCACGAGGTTGGCCACCGTGGTCCGGACCGCGGCCTCCGCTCCGCCCGCGCCGCCGCGCTCGGGTAAGGGGGTCGGGCGCACCTCGGGGACCGCGTCGAACCCCTCCGCCATGCGCGGGGGCTGGTACGCCGTCGCATCCTGGAGAATCCCCGTGTCCACGATCGGCGGCCCCAGGGGGGCCCCCTCTTTCACACCGCCCAGCGTGCCCCCCAGCCGCGTGGGCGAATCCTGCGACTCGCCGCACGCGCCAACCAAGAAGACCACGCTGACGCCGCAGCCAAGCAAGAACGGAATCTTGGGCATGACGACCACCGCTTGGGCCAAAGCGACCGGTCGCGTCGGGCGGCACCCGCCGTTCGCCACCGGCCCACATCGGTCCCGGCACCGTAGCCCGGGGGCCGATAGCCGTCAATGGTAGCTTCAAGGGGGGTGAATGAGGTGCCCTATCGGCCGGGGGCGCAGTCGGCGGCCTGACCGAGGCGGTCGCGCAACAGGGCCGCCCGCTCGTAGTCTTCGGTGGCGATGGCGACCTCGAGCTCGGCCCGCAGGCGGGCCGGCGTCCCCTCCGGGAGCTTGTCCAGAATCTCGCGCCGCAGGCCCTGCAGCGTCCGGATCTCCGCCAGGAAGGGATCGTCCGACTCATCCCGCGCCAGCCGCCGCAGCGCCGCCATCCCCTCGTCCACCACGCGCAGGGCGGCCTCGGTCTGGTCCTGGCCGAGGGCCCGCTGGGCCCGGGCCCGCGTGTTCATCATCATGACGTAGGCCCGCTGGGGTCGGAGTATGGCCCGGTCGCGGTCGGCGGCGGCATAGCGCAGGCACAACTCGATCGCCCGCAGATTGCGGGCCGTGTCGCGCTCCACGCCGTCGTATTCCTCCAGCACGTACAGCGAGAGGAACCGCTGGTAGTACAGGTAAGCCTCGTGGCGGAGATCGCGGCACGCTTCGCCGGAGAGCACGAAATCCTCGTCGTTGCCGTACAGCTCGATGTGCTCGCGCAGCCGCTGCTCATGATACTCCAGCAGCGATTCGCAGCCGTGCGGGCGGAGCCCGTCCGGCCGACCGGTGCATTCGAGCTGCAATACGCCCAGGTCGATGCGAGTCTGGATCTTCTCGCGCCCGTCGCAGCCGATGATCTTGCGGACCGAGATCTTTCCCGGCTCGTAGACCCACCCGTCGAGGACCGTGCGCAGATCGCGTATCATCAATGAGGCCTATCGGCCGGGGCGCGGGCGACCATCAGCCCGGGCGACGACGGACGGTGGCGTGGTTGGCCCACCGCGGGCAGGTGTGGAAACTCGTGGCGATGCGGATCATCGCGGGTACATTTCGCGGACGGTCGCTGACTGCGCCCCCAGGACGAACGACGCGTCCCATCACGGACCGCGTCAAGGAGACGCTGTTCAACATCCTGGGACACCGCCTCGGCCTGCCGGGTGAGTTACCGGCCCTGACCGTGCTGGACGTCTTCGCGGGTCCGGGCAGTCTCGGTCTGGAGGCCCTGTCGCGCGGCGCCCGACGGTGCACCTTCGTCGAGCGCGACCGCGCGGCGCTCCGCAGCCTGCGGCAGAACATCCACACGTTGGGCGTCGAGCACGCCTGCACCATCTGGGCCGATAACGCCTGGACGCTGCACTGGCCGCACGCGCCCCAAGGCATCGACCTCGCCTTCGTCGATCCCCCGTACCGCGACGGAAACGACCCCCAACGACTCGCCGACCTGCTCCAGCGGATGACGGCAAGCCTGGCCCCCGAAGCGCTGGTCGTGTGCCGACAAGAGAACGCCGCGCCCGCCCTGGAACCCGGTCTCCTGCGCGGTGTGGGCGTCGTCGACCAGCGCGTCATTGGGCGTATGCGCCTGGTCTTTCTCGCGTCGCTCCCGGCCGATCCCGATCCGCGGACGCCGGTGACCTGACGCGCGAGGGGCCGGGCCGCGTTGCTCAGGAAGGGCGATGGGCCGGGAGCACGTCGCGAGTGGCCAGCACCAGGAAGAAGAAGACCGCCCCGAGCATGTTCGTCACGACGCCGACCGGCAGCTCGGTCACCGGCAGGGAGCGGGCCAGTCCGTCGCACACGGCCAGGAACGCCGCCCCCAACAAGGCCGAACCGATCGTGAGCGGCAGCGTCCGCCCGCCGAGCAGCGCCCGCCCCATGTGCGGGACCATCAGCCCGACAAAGCCGATCGGCCCGCAATTGGCGACGATGACCGCCGTGAGCAGACCGACAAGGACGGTGTAGAACCCGGCGGTCCGCCCCACGTTCAGGCCACGGCTGGCCGCCAGATCGTCGCCGAGCGTCAACAGGTCCAGCGCGCGGCGTCCGAGCACGACCAGCCCGGTCACCGGCACCAGCACGACGGCGATTTCCAGTGCGGCCCGCGGCCGCAGCACGCCCAGTGATCCCATCGTCCAGACCAGGATATCGTTCGTAATGGCCCGGTCGGCCAGAAAGGTGACGAGGAGAATGCCGGCGGCACAGAGATAGGCGACGCACACCCCCGCCAGCAGCAGCCGGGCCATGTCGCGTTCGCGGCGCAAGCGGCTCATCAGGAAGACCAGCGCCAACGCCCCGAGGGCCCCGCCGAAGGCCAGCAGCGAGAGCAGCGGGACGCCGGCCGGCGCGGCGCCGTGCCACCCCGCGAAGAAGCCGATCGCGGCGGCCAGGGACGCCCCGCTGGCGACGCCGAGCGTATACGGTTCGGCTAAGGGGTTGCGAAACAGGGCCTGCAAGACCACGCCGCTCACGGCCAGCCCGGCCCCGGCGCACGCCGCCAACAGACACCGCGGGACGCGATGGTGCCAGAACACGTAGGCCCCCGCGCTGTCGCCGATGATCTCGCGCGGCGCGATCCAGCGCGGCCCCAGCCACGCGGTGGCGGCGACGATCAGCGGCACGGTGGTTATCAAGACGGCGAACAGCGCGGTGGAACGATGGGAGCGCATCGGCTACGGCTCCCAGCCGGGCTTCTGCTCCAAGTCTACGTCCCGGAAGGGCATCACCACCAGGATCGCCGCCTCACGCCCCAGCTTGGCGGTCTCGGCGTCGATCAAGTTCGTGTCGGCGGCTTCTTTCTGCGGGCGGGCGCGCTCGATGAGGCGTCCGTCGGGCTCGTCCGGCCCGGGCCAGAGCCGGGCGGTGTCCGCCGCCTCGCCGACGCCGATGACCTTGACCCGCATCTGCACGCGGGGCGCCAACACCGGGGAGCCGGGCGCCTCGTAGAGCTGGAGACTCTCGACCCGCACATACAGGACTTGGTCCGCGAAGACCCAGCGTCCGACCTTCTGCACGCTCCACCGGTCGAAGTCCGCGTTTTCCTGCCGCGCCCGGAGCACCTCGTCCCGCGAAACGACCTGCGCCGGGATCTTGTACTGCCGAAACTCCTCCGCCAGCTTGTCGTGAAATGCCTGAGCGAAGACTGGGTTATCCTCGCTGGGCCGGGCCGTCTCGAGCAGCACCGCCAGCCGGCCCGGCGCGAGCTTGAACTCCGCCTTCTTGATTTGGGGCGGGGCGGTCAGGATGCCGATGGCAGCCACGAGCCGGCAACCCACGGCGCCACACAACAGGGCCATCGCGGCCAGCCACAATGCACGCCGCGCGAGCATGTCAGCGAACCTTGACCTTCCGGTCGTAGAACTTCCCGGCCAGCTCGGACGCGAACGCCTCCATCGTCGCCGCCCGGATCGCGCGATCATCGGTCCCCCAGCGGCCGGGGCCGTCCGGGGGAAAAGCCGTCTCCACGTCGGCGTGATAAGCGGGTTGTGAATCGGTGAACTCGGTGTTGTACACGCGCACCGCCGCCTGGATGTGCCCGCGGTACAGGTGCGGGCTGTCCGGCTCACGCGTGGTGTACTGGGTCAACTCGATTTCGAGCAGGCGTTCGGCCTGGAAGCGACGGCCCAGCACGGCGGGGTCCATCGTCGGCCACGCCGGCTCGCTGCGCTGGAAATCCACCACCCGCCGCGGGCTGACGACCTTGATGCCGCGGACGTTCCCCTCCAATGCGACGCGCACGTGGTCGGCGACCTCCCACTGCACGTGCGGGTATTCGAACAGGAGTTCGTCGTCGGCCCGCACGATCACCGCCACCGAGCGCCCCGCGAGGTAGGGGTACTCCGCCGCCACCGTGCGCGTCTGCTCGGGCAACAGCAGCGCCAGCGAGCGGCAGCCGCCCAGCGTCGAGACCGGCAGTATTCCGATAATCACCAGCAGCCGTCGGATCATGGTCGCACCCGTGGCCTGGGCGGCGCGCCGCGCGACGACGCCCCGTGTGCCAGCACCTTACCCGCGGTCGGCGGGCTTGGGTAGGGCGGCGTCAAAAAGGGCCACCGGCCGCGCGGCCCGGTTGCACGGCTCGTGAATCAAGGGTATCCACGCCGCCATGACCCGACTCCATTTCGGCATCTGCGGCCTGGGTTGCATGGGGCGCAGCCACTTCGCCCGTCTGCGTGATCATCCGCAGGCGGAGGTCGTGGCGGTGTGCGACCGCGACGCGCGGCGACGGGCCGGCGACTGGGACGACGCGCTGGGCAATCTGGACCTGGTGAAGACAGAGGGCGGGCGCGTGTTGCTCAAGGGCATCCGAGCATACGCCACGCCGCAGGAGCTCATCGCCGATCCCGACGTGGACGTGGTGCTCGTCACGCTGCCGACGGTGCTGCATGCGGAGGTGGCCGTCGCGGCGTTGCGCGCGGGCAAGCACGTGTTGTGCGAAAAGCCGATGGCCCTGCGGCCCAACGACTGCAACCGGATGGTGGACGCGGCCCGTGCCGGCGGACGCACGCTCATGATCGCCCAGTGCCTGCGGTTCTGGCCGCAATACGAGACGATTCGCCGTTCCATCGATGCCGGCGACATCGGGGCCGTGCGTTTCGCCGTGCTGCGCCGACTGGGCGTGCCGCCCACCTACTCGGCGGGCGGCTGGCTCCTGGACGCTCAACAAAGCGGCGGCGCGTTGCTGGACCTGCACGTGCACGACGTGGACTTTGCGCACGACGTGTTCGGCATCCCGCAGTCGCTATACGCCCGGGGCTCGCGTGGCCCGTCCGGGGACCTTGACCACGTCGTGGCCACGTGGGGCTACGCCGACGGGCGCTACGTGTTGCTGGAGGGCGGGTGGGTGTCGGCGGCGCCGTGGTCGTTCGACATGGAGATCACGGTGCATGGCGAACGCGGCACGCTGGGCTGGGCCATGTCGCGCGGCACCGAGGTCGTCCACCAGCCGCGTGACGGGCCGGCGCGGAAGATCGCCAGCGACGGCGACGCCCTGCGGGTCGAACTCGACTACTTCATCGAATGCGTGCGGACCGGCCGCCCGGTCGAACGCTGCCGCCCAGAGTCCACCCGCCTCAGCGTGGTGCTGGCGTGGCTCGAACGGCGCTCCATCGAGACCGCGCGCGTTGTTCCCATCTCCGAGCGTCTCCGCTCCATCTGGTCCGTCTGATTCGGGGGCGCCGCGGCGCTATCGGACCCACGACTCAGCAGTCCGGAAGAACGGCCCGCTCCAAGGCCAGTTTGGCCGTGCCGCACGTCCGGCGCGGATTTCGCTTGACCGACCGGGAGCGGTCACGGCTAACATGTACTGATGAAACGTCTCGCCGCGATCCTGTGGGCCGCGCTGCTGGTGACCGGGTGCGCCTCAACCGGTGGCTACGCCGTCATTGAGCAGCGTGGCGGGGTGCCTCGGCGGGCGAACCTGGCGTTGGGGCCCACCCGGGGGCACGCGCAGGTGGCGCAGGAGTTTGCGGCCCGCAGGGACTGGCCAGCCGCTGTGCTGGGCTTTCGCGGCGAAGACATAACAGTCAATACGACAATAACTTACGACCAGCAGTCGTACAACGACCGGTACAACAGCTATTACCGCGAGACGCAGTCGGTCCGCACGGGGACGTGGATGCGGTAGCGAGTGGACCGCCCGGATCCAGCCGGCTGCCGCCGGCCGACTCGGCAGCGCAAGGTGCTTTGGAGAATCACGTTACGCCGTGTGGAAGCGGCGCGGGCGCGCTGCCTATAGTCTCGTGAGTCTGCGAATTCGTGTCGCCCACCGTAGGCGACTTGGTCGGTGCGAGGGATGGGAGCGGTTAGCCGTTCCGCCGCTTGTCCAGGGCAGGAGTAACAGGCATGAGTCGTTGGGTGCTAGGGATTGCGGGTTTGTTGGTCGCTGCCGCCGCCGTGACAGCGGCCGGCTGCGGGGTCATCGGTGCCAGCGTACTGGACCAGTACTGGCTAAGTAAGTTGAACGAGGATATCGACGGGCTGGCGCAGGACGTCCAAGACAGCCTGAATCGCCCGGGAACGCCCGGTGCACCCGGCAAGGACGGCAAGGACGGCAAGGACGGGGTCGACGGCGAAGATGGCAAGGATGGTGTCGACGGCAAGGACGGTCTGGACGGCAAGGACGGCAAGGACGGCAAGGACGGCGTGGACGGTGAGGACGGCAAGGATGGTAAGGACGGGGCTCAGGGTCCACCGGGGGACCCGGGTGTCCTGGCCCGCGCTCAGATCAGCGCCGCCGGTACCAACCTGACGGCGCCGAACTTCGTCACGTCGTCGCGGGAGTCGGCCGGCAAGTACCTGGTCGTGGTTCAGATTCGTGATGGCTTCGAGCTTGACGGGCTCAGCCTTGGCGACATGCCCGTGAACGTCACGGCCCACCCCGTGTTCTTGTCGCCGAACGGGCCGGCGGAGCAGTTGGTGGTCGCGGTGCAGGCGGTCGATCTCGACACGGTGGCCCGCACGGCGACGTTCCGAATCCACATACAGACGCTGAATGCCCCCCAGGGCTACCGCGACGCGGCGTTCACGTTCGTGTTGCTGGAGCCGTAGCCGACGGTATCTCAGACTATCGCGTCCCGCGGGCGGTGCTGCCGGTTGGCGGTGCCGCCCGCGTTCTCTTGCGCGCCGTGCGCGTGGCGGATAATGCGCTTGACGGGACAACGGGAGGACGTAACAATTACCGCCGTAGTGGGTTACGAGCGGGTGCGTTCACTTTCCGTGGGCCTTTTGGGGCACGAAGTTTCCGCTTAACGAAGGAGATTGCGATGGGCGCGCGAATGGGTCTGTTGGGAACGGTCGTGGGGTGCGCGGGCCTGCTGGCCCTGGCCGGGTGCATTCCGTGTTGGGAGGACTTGCAGAATCAGATCGATGAACTCGTCGCCAAGACAAACACCTTGAGCGAGGACCTCCAGGAGGGACTGGAGCGGCCGGGCGTGCCGGGTGAGAAGGGCGACAAGGGTGACCCGGGCGAGCCCGGGCAGCCGGGTGAGCAAGGCGAGAAGGGTGACAAGGGCGACCAAGGTGAGCAAGGGCTCCAGGGCGAGAAGGGTGAGCAAGGGCTCCAGGGCGAGAAGGGCGACCCCGGCGAGAAGGGTGACAAGGGCGAACAAGGTGAGCAAGGGCTTCAGGGCGAGAAGGGTGAGCAAGGGCTCCAGGGCGAGAAGGGCGACCCCGGTGAGAAAGGTGACAAGGGGGACAAGGGTGATAAGCCTCAGCACCAGTGGGTCGGCACGCAACTGCAATTCGAGAACCCCGACGGCTCGTGGGGCAACCTCGTCGACCTGAAGGGCGAGAAGGGTGAGAAGGGTGACAAGGGCGAGATGGGACCGCCGGGTCCCCAGGGTGAACAAGGCCCTCAGGGTGAGCCGGGCCCGCAGGGTGCGCAAGGGCCGCAAGGCGAGCAGGGCGAGAAGGGCGACAAGGGCGACAAGGGTGACCCCGGGGTGTTGGCCCGCGCGCAGATCAGCGCTGCGGGAACCAACCTTAATGAGCCCAACAATGTCGTCTCCGTCCGCGAAGACAAGGGCAAGTACCTCATTACGGCCACCCTGCCGCCGGAGTTCAACACGACGGGGATGACGCCCGAGGACGTGGTCCGCTTCCCGGTCAGCGTGACGGCCCACCCGGTGTTTCTGACGCCCAACGCGGACGCCGAGATGCTGGTGACGGCCGTGCAGGCCTTGGATTTCGACCCGGTGGGTAAGACGCTTCAGTTCCGCATTCACATCCAGGCGGTCACGCCGCCTGGATACAAGAACGCGTCGTTCACGTTCGTGCTGCTCGAACCGTAGTCGCCAAGACCCGCCGACAGAACCCGCCACGCGAATGGCGGGACGCCTGGCCCCGCACTGGCGTGCGGGGTTCTGATCGGCGTTCTGGGCGGCGCATGATCTCCGGCGGGCGGGGTCACTCCGCGGGAGTGGCTTCGCCCGTCGCCGTTTTGCGCGGGCGGGATCCGGTGCTCCGCGGGCTCGGCCGCGCGCTGGTAGATGAAGACCGGCTTGTCGGCCCACGTGATCGGCGCGCGGGGCGATGGTGTGGTCGGGAAGCGGGTGACGAACCGATAGGCGGTCTTCCACCAGGCGGCGTCGTGAGTGCAATCGTCGTCCGCCGTGAAGACAAGCCAAGGAGGCAACTCGGCCTCGATCAGCGACAGCGGCCGCGCGGGGGGCAGCAAGATCACGCGCCGGTGGGCGAAGTCCAGAGGCGGCACGGCGTAGGGCGCCGGTTCCTGAAGCACGCCGACCGCGTTGTCCGACCCCATGCACCGTTGCAGGAATCGCCCCGCCTGCAAACGGGATTCGTTCGCGCCGTGGGCGTCGCGGATGAAGGCGTGCAAGTACGCGGGCGTTCGCATGGTGAGCAGCACGAGCACGCCGGTGAGGCCGCCGAGCCAACGTCGCCGACGGCCGATGGCGGCCAGGCACCACGCCGCCGCGCAACTCAGCAGCAGCACAGGCAGGATGAGAAAGCGGGCGAACTCGGCGGGTTTGTTGGCGGCGAGCAGCACGCACAAGACGAGCATCGCCACACCGCTGCTGCACGCGATCAGCATGGGGGTCGGGCGGCGCCGCAGCCCGACGATGAGGCCGATCAGGCCGAAGAGCGGCACGCCGACGCCGGCCCCTTCGATGAGCAACTCCCCGACGCGAAGAGCCCCAATGCCGGCCCGGACCGCCTGGTCTTTGTACATGGCCATTGAATTGGCCAGGTTGCTGTGCAGGGCCCCGCGCCCGGTGAGCACGTTGAAGAAGAGATAGGGATTCGTCGCGACGAAGATGACCAGCGCGATGGCGGCAGCCATCAACAACACGCGCGAATCGCCGTGCGCGAACGGCCGGTGGCCGGTGGGCGGTCTTGGCGTGCCGGGACGGCGGAGCCGCGGCTCGCCGGGAGGCTCGCCCTCCCCTGGTGCGCCGCGGGACCGTGCATCCCCGTTTAGCGTCCAACTTCGCCGCCGGGTCAGCGCTAACGCCGGCCACACGACGGCGACGGCCAGGCCCGTCAGCACCAAGCCGGCCGCATAGCCCGCTTGAACGCCCATTCGCACGGCGTCGCGCATGCGGCGACGGGCGTGATAGTCCAGTGCGCTGAGCGTGGCCCACAAGATCATGCACGCCGCCGGCAGGTGCGGCTTGGCTTCCAGCACGGCCGTGATGAACACCGGGCACGCGGCGACGCAAAGGAAGGCGAGCCAACCCGCGCGGCGCCCGCCCGCTCGGCGGGCCAGACGATGGACGGCCACGAGCGTCAGCCCGCCGAACGTCAGCGAGATCACTCGGGCTACGACATAGAAGCGTGCGAAAGCCTCGGGATGGGCGAGGTAGAACTCGCCGTTCCCGGTGAGGTGAACCAGACCGGACACGCCGGCGACGCCCAGCGCCACCCCGATCAGGTAGATGTAACCGCCGCCGTACTGGTACAGCCGCGGGTCAAGATCAAGTCCGCGGGGGTTCATCCGTTGCAGCGCGCGGAAGATGATCATTTCGTCGGGCTGGCGGGAGAAGAGGCGGTAACGGCGCAGAATCTCGGCGCGGGCCGCGTCGTTCGGCGTCAGTTCGACGAGGCGGTCGCGGGTGGACAGCGGGTTGAGGTCGGTGTCGGCGCCGGCGTCGCGCTCACGCAGCCGGGCCAGGTCGTCGGCGACGCGGTACCGCTCCGCCGGCCAGGGCGGCCCGCCGCCGAAGAGCAGGTCGTCGCGGGACTGGTCCGGCAGGCCCCACGAAAGCAGCGGGGCGAGCACCACGGCCCACAACAGGGCAACCCGCCCGGGGGTGACCAGCGGACCGCGGCGACGGCGTGCGGCGGACTCGGATCGTTCGCATGGGCTCATGACAAGACGATGTCCATCACGCCCAAGGCCCCAAGAAGGAGCCCGACCACGCCGTTGATCGTGAAGAAAGCGGTGTTTACGCGGCGGAGGTCGTGGGGACTGACGAGTGCGTTTTCAACGATCAGCAGCGCGATCACGCTCGCCGCGCCGACATAGTAGAGCAGACCGAGGCCGGCCGTGAGTCCGACAGCGATCAAAGCGCTGCCCGTGACCGTGTGAAACACCCGGGCCAAGCGGAGGGCCGCAGCCACTCCCATCCGGGCCGGGACGCTGTGCAGACCGGCGCGGCGGTCGAAGTCCACGTCCTGGCAGGCGTAGATGAGGTCGAAGCCGCCGATCCAGAACGTCGCGGCGATGAGCAGACACAAGGCCGGCAGCCCGAGCGTCTGTGGGTTGACGGCCAGCCACGCCGCGACGGGCGCGAGCGCGATGCCAAACCCGAGCCAGACGTGCGACCAGCGCGTGAAGCGCTTGGTGTACGAATACAGGCACAGCCAGGCGAGCATCGGGCCGGCCAGCGCCAGCGGCCACGGGTTGCCGTGCAACCACAGGAAGGCGGCGCAGCCGATGACGAACATACCGGCGGCGCCGACGAAGAAGCCCCAGGCCGTCACGGCACGAATCGCCCCGCGCGGCAGCGGACGCCCGGCGGTCCGAGGGTTGGAGGCGTCATACCGGGCGTCCACCAGACGGTTGAAGGTCATGGCGGCGCTGCGGGCCGTCACCATGCAGCCGACGATCAGCCCCAGTTGCACCGCCGAGGGCCGGCTGGGCCGCGCGGCGAGGAACGTGGCCAGCAGCGCCAGCGGCAGGGCGAAGACGGAATGGCTGAACTTGACCAGCTCGCCCCAGGTCCGCACCGTGGTCAGCAGGCGGCGCATGGGAACCTCAAGCCTCCGGGTCCGGGATTCGGGGGCCGGGATCGGGGAGGTGGGCCGCGGGGTCCGGCTTCCAGCGGATGCGGAGGTCGTGGGGCAGCGAGAGCAAGTCGAGCACGCGGCCGACAACGAAATCGACCAGGTCGTCAATGGACTGCGGACGCAGGTAGAAGCCGGGACACGCCGGACAGATGACGCCCCCGGCCTGGCTGACCCGCAGCATGTTGGCCAGCTCGATCTGCCCCAGCGGCATTTCACGCGGGACGAGGACCAGCCGGCGCGCCTCTTTCAGCGTTACCAGCGCGGCCCGCGTGATGAGATTGTCCGCCAGGCCGGCGGCGACCGCGGCGAGGGTGTTGCTGCTGCACGGGCAGATCACCATGCCGTCGGTGCGGAACGAGCCGCTGGCGATCACGGCCCCGATGTCGGCGTAAGCGTGCAGAGTGACCTCGGCGGCCGAGCGGCCGATCAGCTCTTCCAAACTCAACTTGCGCAAGCCAAGCTCGTCCGCGAGCACGCGACGCCCGTGCGGGGAGGCAATCAGGTGCAGGTGGGCCCCAGCCCGCAGGACGCATTCGACCAGGCGGCGGGCGTACACGGCCCCGCTGGCCCCGGTAATCGCCAGGATGATCTGCTTCACGGAGATGTTACTCGTGTGGTCGTCGTCGGCACCGGTTCAATCCTGTACAGACGCAGCCGTTGCCGGGCCCGCTCCGCCCAGCAGGTGTCGGGAAAACGCTCGATGATCTCGCCCAGCCGGGCGAGCCCGGCGGCTCGGTTCGCGGTGTCGTTGCCACCCAGCGCCCGGAGTTCGAGATCGGCGCGGGCCAATAGGGCCTCCGGCAGGGCGTCCCCGTCGGGGAACCGCGCGATACACGCCGCCAGCCGCTCGGCCCGCTCCTGGCGGTCACGGGCCGCCGCCGCCCAGCGCACGATCAAGTTGTCGTACAGTTGGGAGTCGGGGTATTGGTGGGCCAGCCACAGCAGTTGCCGGCGGTAACCGGCGCGGTGCGGGTCGAGGCCGGCCAGCGCTTGCAGCGGGGCCGTGGCGTAGCGCGGATCGTCGCGGTTGGCCAGGATCAACTCCCGCAGGCGGCGAATCTCGAACAGGTCCTGGTCCGGGTCGAACTCGAGGCTGGCTTCCGGCGGCTGCATCCGCAAGAGGGGGCCGTCCGACGCGCGGGCCGAGGCGGGCGGGGCGACCTCCGTCTCGGTCGGCAAGGGGCCGAGCGCGGCCAGGGCCCCGTCGGTGTCCCCGTGGCGCAGCCGGAGCTGAGCGACGCGCAGTCGGGCGGCCACGGCCAGGGGCGAGTGCGGATACTCGGACAGCAGGTTGGTCCAGATCGGCTCCGACTCCGGATGGGGGAAGTCGGTGTAGAGTTCGCGCTGCGCGCCTTCGCCCAACGCCCGTTCGTCCAACCGCATGTCCAGCACCCGGGCCTGTATGAACAGCGCGCACGGCACGTAGCGGCTCGTGGGGTGGTCGGCGATGAAGTCCTTGAGGGCGTCGTACGCCGCGCGGCGGTGGTCCAAGAGCTCGATCAACATGTGGCGGAAGACGCGGCGTTTCAGTTCGTACTGCTCGGTGGGGTCGGCACTCCAGACCGTCAGGAACGTGGCGCGGCGCGGCTCACGATCGACGCTGGGGTAGGTCCAGCGGTGGACCAGATCGAGGATGGTATCGGTGGCATCCTGCACGGGCTGGAAGCGCTCCGAGCGCGGGCCGTACTGGGATTCCAGCACGCGGTAGTACAGCTCGTCGACGCCGACGTGGGCCCGGAACAGCAGGACGGGGGTGGCGAACAAGACGGCCATGACGGGGGCGACGGCGCCGGGGCGGTAGTTCACCAGGCGGGCGATGAAAATGATGATCGCCATCATGGTGCAGGCCGCCAGGATGGCCAGCAGCCACGGGCCGGCCAGTAGGAGTTTTTTCTCGGGCGACACGCCGACCGCCAGGGGTTCGCTGGGGCCGCGGGCCGCCAGGTAGAAGTAGAGCAACACGGGGAGCACGGCCACCAGCGCCGAGCCGAAGCGGAAGTTCATCCGGAACGGGCGCACCGACGCGAGCACGCAACCGGCCAGCAGCGTGATCGCCATCCACGGCAGATGGGCGAAGACGAGGATCGCCGTTAGAAACGGCAGGGCGCTGCGAAAGCCGTATACGATCGAGACGGTGATCGGCACCGCCACGATGGCGGCGAACAGCAGCCCGATGACCACGCCGTGCATCGGGTTCTGATCGACGCTGATCGGGAACAAAATGAAGTCGTACAGGTTCTGGGTCTGCGCGCCCCAGAACTTCAGCGGGTGCAGATACGACGCGGGCGAGAAGTCGAACAGCCGGGCCACGTGCAGCCAGTGCGCGAACACGCACAGCCCACAGAACAGCAGCCCGTTGACCACCAGCAGGACGGTCGCGCGGACCCGGTACTTGCGCGCCGTCCACGACCAGACGCTCGTCGGTTGCCAGGGCGCGGCCACGGGCTGCCCCGCCGACGCCGGGGCCTGCCGGGCGGGCGGCGGCACGGGAACCTCGCTGGAGGAGGATGAACCTAGGCGCGGGGCTTGGGACCCGCCGGTCTGATCATCGTCGGCCTGCGGCATGAGCGTCGATCGTACCCGAGGCGGCCAAAGCGTGCCAATCGGCGGGTGGCCGGCGGACGGGGACCGGCGGCGGGCGAGTCAATGGGGCGGAACGATCCCGGCGGGACTTGAACCCACAACCTTTGGCTCCGGAGGCCAACGCTCTATCCAGTTGAGCTACGGGATCGGCGTCCGTACAAGCTGGGGCGCTGCGTGCCAACCGCGATGTCGCGCGCGCGGGCTTCACGCTTGTCCACGACGCCGCGCTTTCGTGCAGCGCACCCGTGTGGGCAATCTAACCCGTCCGCCAGCCACGTCAAGTTCGACCCCGCCCCCGCGCGATGACGAACACCCCACTGGAGCGTCCATCAGAACCCCGCACACCAGTGCGGGGTCGGGCGTCCCGCCACTGGCGTGCGCGGTTCTGATAGGCGCGCCTAGAACTGGAAGTAGATGAACTGCTCCTGGCCCCTGGAGCCGAGCAGGGCGAGCACCGCCAGGATCGTGACATAGGCCGCTTGGCGGACGGGCCACGGCCAGCGCACGACGAAGTCCACGTCCCGTCGCCATTCGGCCACCAGGTCCAGCAGGATCACCGGCCCGACGAGCAGTCCGAAGACGGCGAGCTGCTCGCGGTCGGCGGCCTCCCAGTTCCAGTCGGTCACGATGCGGTACGGAAACTCCCACACCTGCCGCAGCGACTCGCACCGGAAGATCAGCCAGCCGAAGCACACGAGGTGGAAGAAGCCCAGCGTCGCGCCGAGACGCCGGAATGCGGCGAGCAGGCTCGAGCGGGGCGCCGGCGACCGCGCGGCGGAAGAGCCGTCCGCCGGCGCGGGGGAGCGCTCGAACAGGCGAAACACGATCAGCAGCAAGCCGTGGAAGGCGCCCCAGAGGACGAACTTCCACTGGGCCCCGTGCCACAGTCCGCCCAGGAGCATGGTGAGGGCGAGGTTGACGTAGGTGCGGCGGGGGCCGTGGCGGTTGCCGCCCAGCGGGATGTACAGGTAGTCCCGCAGCCAGGTTGAGAGGCTGATGTGCCAGCGGCGCCAGAAGTCGCTGGGGTTGACGGCCAGGTAGGGCATATGGAAGTTCTCCATGAGGTCGAAGCCCATCAGCCGGGCCGTCCCGCGGGCGATGAGGCTGTAGCCGGCAAAGTCGCAGTAGATCTGGAAGGCGAAGGCGTAGGTGCCGATGAAAGCGGTGGGGCCGCTGACCGGGGCCGTGCTGAACGCGAGATCAACCCAGGGGGACAGATTGTCGGCGACGTACACCTTCATGAAATAACCCAGCAGGACCCACCACACGCCGCGTCGCAGACCGTCGGGGGTCAGCACGCGAGGTTGCTGCACCTGGGGCAGCAGGCGCTGGCCGCGTTCGATGGGGCCGGCGACGAGCTGCGGGAAGAAGGCGACGTAGAGGGCGAAGTCGCGGAGCGAGCGGCAGGCCGGCATGCGCCCGCGGTACACGTCGATGGTGTAGCTCATTGTCTGGAACGTGTAGAAAGAGATCCCCACCGGGACGATGATGCCCAGGGTCGTCAGCGGGCACGGAAGACCGACCGTCGTCAATAGCGTGTCGAGGTTCGAGACGAAGAAGTCATAGTACTTGAACACCCCCAGCAGGCCCAGGTTCGTCGTTACGCTGAGTAGGAGGAGCCGGCGGCGCGTGCGGGCGGTGGCGGCGACTTCGATGCGCCGGGCGCAGAGGAAGTCGATGCCGGTCGAAATCAGGATCAGCGACAGGAAGCGCCAATCCCAGCACGCGTAGAAGAAGTAGCTGGCCCCCAGCAAGAGCCAATTCTGGGCCGGGTGGCCCACCCGCAGGTAGATCAGGTATACCGCGACGAAGAACCCGACGAACAGCCAACTGTTGAAGAGCATACGCTAAAGTCGGTCCAGCACCCCGCAGATTGCCTGGTAATGGCGGCGGGCGTACGTCTCCCGGTGGCGTGGAACCGGGTGGATCATGTCTTTGAAGTTCTCGGCACTCCACTGCCCGCTGAAGTCGGCCACCGTGGCGATCGGGCACGCGGCGATTCTCCCCAGGACCGGGGCGCGAATCTCCTGCGAGTAACGGGTGGGGCGGTTCTCTTGCCATAAGAAGAGCGTCGGGACCCCGCCGCGCTCCAGCACGGCCAGCAGCTCGTCCAGAGTCCGCAGGTAGTCCGGCGCGGGGGGCAGCTCGGGCCAATTGCCGCCGACCACCGGCTGCCCGCGCTGCCGGGCGCGCCGCCGAAAATCGGCCACAAGATTCAGGTGGGGGAAGTGAATATGCCGGGCCAACATGGTAGGAAAGACATCCATGTGCGTCAGCCGGTTTCGCAGGACGGGATCCAGTCGCGCCAAAGGGAAGATCGACGCCACGATCGACGAACCCGCAGAAGCCAGGGTGAAGTGCCGGCCGTAGTAGCTCCACGGGACGGCAGCCAGGACCGTCGGCTCGAAGGCCTGCTGGTCGATGTCGGAACGGAACTTGGGGCCGAGCGGCAGGAAGGTGCACTCGGCCAGGCAGATCACCAGCAAGTCCGGCCGATGGCGGGCGGCCAGCGCCGCCTGGACCACGTAGTCCGAGATCCCGGCGCCCGTCAGGGCCAGGTTGATGAAACGAACGGGCCGCCGCTCTTCCCGAGCAAGGCGCTCCATGACTGGAACGATGCGATGGTTCTGATAGACCGAGTTGCCGAGAATGCACACGGTCCGCGCGGAAACGGCGGACGTTGGGTACCGGCCCAGCGCGGCGCCGAACGACCCGTGCCGCATGTACTTCGCGTTGCCGACGTCATAGCTCAGCCGCGCCTCGAGCCAGTGCGCGGCCGCGACGCAGACCGCCGTGCCTGCAAGCACGACCCAGAAGACCCGGCGACGCAGCGCGAGATCAGGCGACACGACGCCCCGTCCTCCTATGACGCGGCCGAGCGGGCCGCTTCCCAGCGCGACGCGTTCCGCACGAACCAGTCGTACGTGGCCTGGATGCCGGCGTGCAGCGACGTGCGGGCCCGCCAGCCGAGGGCCGTCAACCGCGACACGTCGAGCAGCTTGCGCGGCATGCCGTCGGGCTTGCTCGGGTCGTAGCGCAGCTCGCCCCGGAACCCCACCACGTCGCGGATCAGCTCGGCGAGTTCCGCGATCGAGATTTCTTCGCCGACACCCACATTGATGATCCGCGGATCGTCATAGCGCTCCATGAGAAACACGGCCGCGTCGGCCAGGTCGTCCACATACAGGAACTCGCGCCGCGGCCGGCCGGTGCCCCAGATCGTGACGTATTCGGCCTCGGCCACCTTCGCCTCGTGCAGCTTGCGCAGCAGCGCCGGCAGGACGTGCGAGTTGTGCAAGTCGAAGTTGTCGCCCGGGCCGTACAGGTTCGTCGGCATCAGGGCGATGGCGTTGAAGCCGTGCTGCCGCCGATACGCGGCGCACATTTCCAATCCGGCGATTTTGGCAACGGCGTAAGCGGAGTTGGTCGGCTCCAGCGGCCCGGTGAGGAGGTGCTCCTCCTTCATGGGCTGGGGGGCCAGGCGCGGGTAGATGCACGACGAGCCCAGGAACAGCAGCTTGCGCACGCCGTGCCGCCACGCCGCGTCGATCACATGCGTCTGAATCAGCAGGTTTTCGCGGATGAAGTCCGCCGGGTACTGGTTGTTGGCCAGGATGCCGCCGACGCGGGCGGCGGCGACGAAGACGTACCGCGGGCGGGTCTGGTGGAAGAACTCATCGACGGCGGGGGCCTGGGTGAGATCGAGATCAGGATACGGTCGCGTAATCAGGTTCGTGAAGCCGCCGGTCTGAAGACGGCGCAGAATCGCCGCGCCGACCAGGCCCTGATGACCGGCGACGTAGATGGGATCGTTCCTATTCATGCCGGAGTCCTTGGCCCACGGGCGTGTGGCCCGCGGCCCGTAGCGTTTGTTCCTGGCGCGCCAACTCCATGTCGTGGTCCACCATCAGCCGAACCAGCTCGACAAACGTCATGGTCGGGGCCCAGCCGAGCTGCTTCCGAGCCTTGGCCGGATCGCCGCGCAGGTGGTCCACCTCCGTCGGCCGCAGGTAACGGGGGTCGATCCGGACGGCGGCGTGCCAGTCGAGCCCGGCGTGCCCGAACGCCTCCTCGACGAACTCGCCCACCGAGTGCGCCGCGCCCGTGGCCACGACGTAATCGTCCGGCCGCGCCTGCTGCAACATCCGCCACATGGCGTCCACATAGTCACCCGCGAAGCCCCAGTCGCGGCGGGCGTTCAGATTGCCCAGGTAGACATGTTGCTGCAACCCCAGTTTGATCCGGCCGACCGCCCGCGTGATCTTCCGCGTCACAAACGTCTCGCCCCGCCGCGGCGACTCGTGATTGAACAGGATGCCGTTGGCGATGAACAGCCCGTACGCCTCGCGGTAGTTCACGCAGTACCAGTGGGCGGCGACCTTCGACGCCGCGTACGGGCTGCGCGGGTAGAAGGGCGTGGCTTCGCTCTGCGGCGGCGGGGAGGCCCCGAACATCTCGGACGAACCGGCCTGGTACAGCCGGACCTCGCGCCCCGTGCTGTCCACATAGTCCCGCAGACTCTCCAGCAGCCGCAGCGTGCCCGTCGCCACGATGTCGGCGGTGTATTCCGGCTGGGCGAACGACACCTTGACGTGCGACTGGGCGCCCAGGTTGTAGACTTCGTCCGGCTGCACGCGGTCGAGGATGTGCCGCAGGCCGCTGCTGTCGGAGAGGTCGCCATAGTGCAGGAAGAACCGCGTCCCCGGCTCGTGCGGGTCACGGTAAAGCGCGTCGACGCGGGCGGTGTTGAACGTGCTGGACCGCCGGACGATCCCGTGGACCTCGTAGCCCTTGGTCAGCAGGAGCTCGGCGAGATAGGAGCCGTCCTGCCCGGTTACGCCGCTGATGAGCGCCCGTTTCATGGGGTCCGTCCCTGCTCTTTGTTCCCGGCACCCTGTTCCCTAACGTCTCATCTCCCCGGCCATCGTTTCGGAGCGGATGGTGCCGTCGTTCAGGTTGATGGTCAGCTCCCGGCCGGCATGCACGTCGAAATGCGCCTTCTGCGTGTCCTCGAAATACACCCGGGCGTCGGCGGGCGCGGCGCCGCGCACGTGGATGCGGCCGAGCTCGCGGCTGAACTCGATCCAGCCCGCGTTCACCTCCCGGATCCGCGGCCCTTCCTGATCGCGCAAGTACACGCTGCCGGAGGCCAGCATCGAGTTCAGCCGCAGCGACACTTCCGTCAGGGCCCCGCCGACCGGCGCCGCCGATCCCGGCCCGTCGCCGCTGAACCAGCATTCCAGCCGGTCGCACTCCAACGACGTGTGCCGGCTCTTGAGGCTGTCCAGCCATTCCGGGGCGGAGGCGAGTTGCGGCAGCATGTGGTCGAGCTGGACCATCTCCCGCCCCGTGCGGTGGACGAAGAACACGTCGTCCTCGAACACCGCGGTGTCCCGGCGGCCGGGGCCGTCCGGGCCGAGGGTATACGTCATCCGACCCGTGCATTGCATCGCCGTCTGGCTCGGACCGCGGCTGAGCAGGGCCGACGGGAGGCCGGTTTCGGGCGGCATCGAGGCCGCCTCGTCCACCCCGCGGCGGTCCAGCATCAACAACTGCGTCAGGCCGCTGGTCACGATCTGCCGGTTGACGATGTCAACTTCCAACCGCGGCGCGCGGACACTGGCCTCCAGCGTCGCCACGTCGCGCCCGGGTTCGATCGTCTCGCTGGTGACCACGGCCCCCTCGGCGTGGAGCCGCACGGGTTCCTTGCGCAGCCGCTCGCCCGCGTCGCTCAATTGCCACGCCAGGGGCTCGTCGGATGTCGTGGACCGGGGGGCCGCGTTCCACAGCCCGCGTCCCTCGCGCCACACGCCGCGCCACGATGTCGCCGTCGGCAGCCCGCCCAGCCGGACGAGGCTGCCGAACAGCTCGCGGCACAGCCCGGGCCACGAGGCGGCGGGACGCGTGGTGGGCGGCGGCGTCACATCCTCCAGGAGCAACGTGAGCGTGTCGGCATACAGGTGTTCGCGCTCCGTGCGCGCGTCCACCTCGCCCGCCAGGTAAACGGTGTTCCGGCGGCCGTCGATGTGCAGCCGGTCGCGGCTGGTGACAATGATCGGCGTCGGTTGGCGGCGCTGACGACCTTGGAGACTGCGCTGCGTCTTGAATGACAGCCGCGAGGGGCCCTCCACGTGTAACGTCAACGCGCGGCGGTCGAGGTTGATCTGCTCCCCGCGCACGGTGTACGGGTCGGCGCGCAACCGGCCCGGAACTCGCGGGCCGCCGGACACGCGGGCCCGGGCCAGCCGATTCAGGCCCTCGAAGTCGGCCGCGATTTCGTCCCCGCGGGCGCCGACGCGGTTGTCCGGGTCCACGAGTTCGGCCGCGCCACGCACTTGCAGTTCTTGCAGCACGAACGCGGGCTTCTTGGCCGCGGGGGTGGATGGCGGCGGGGCCATCGAAGCGATGATCTGGTCGCCGCGAATGCGGGCGCGCTCGCGCTGCACAGCCGCGGCACCGGCGGCGGCCATCCGCGAGGGGTACAACTCGCCCTCGGGCGTACGGGCGAAGGTCAGCCGCAGCTCGGCGGCGGCCAGGCGGCCGTCGCCGGCATTGAGCCGCACGGCCCCCGACGCGACGGCCGTATCGAGCAGCTCTTCCAGCGATTGGCCGCCCTCCGCGGGCCGAAACCCGACGTCGAGGCGATGGGCGGCGAGGTTCTGGCCGCCGAGGTCCACCTCCACATCGCCCACGAACGTCGCCGACTCCAAACGATCGGCGGGGAGCGCCCGGTCGGAAGCTGGTGCCGTGGCCGGGGCCCGCGGGGCCAGGTGCAACTCGGCCCAGTGCGCACTGCGGATGAAGGACGTTCGCCCTCGTTCGCCGCTGCCCCGCCGCGAGCGCAGCTCCACGTCGCTGATGAGCTTCACGACGCGGGCCCCTTGGTCTACGAAGATGCTGCCGGCCGCCGCCGACAGGTTGGGCCCGAGGTCGAATTGCACGCGGCCCGCGGCGGCGGGGTACAGCCACACGCGCTGCGTGTCATCGTGGAACGCGACGCGCCCGCAGCGCAGCACGGCCTCCTGCCGCGTCAGCACGACGGGGTTTCCGACGGCTTCGAAGCGTCGGCGGTTGGTGGTGGCGCGCGCGTCGGGCGGCGCCGGCTCGAGGTGCAACGAGCCGGTCCAACGCAACACCAGTCGTTCACGCTCTTCGCGGGTCGGACGCGTGGCGGGCGCCGATGTCGGCGAAGCGGCGCGCAGGACCCGGCTTGCCCCGCCGCCCACGTCGAATAGCAACCGCACCTCGTCCGCGAGCAGCCCCCCGACGCGCCGGTCGCCCTGCCACTGCTCCGCCACGAGTCCACCATCCAGGACACAGGCGTACGCGGTCGGCGGGCGAAGCGCGTGGCGCCGGCCCGGCCGCCCGGCCGGCGCGGTCGCTGTGGGCTCCGCTTCCGCCCGCGAGGTCGTGTCACCCGTCACCTCGCCGAACAACCCCGCGACGCCGTAAAGCACGAACTGCTCGCCCTGCCGGATCGTCAGCGTCTCGATGCGGTTTTCCCCCTGGCTCCAGATCAAGTGCAACCCGGTGCCGGCGATCTCGAAGTCGTCGCTCTGCACGGTCAGGCGCTCGTCGGTTTGAAGTTCGCCGAGGTCGAGGTCGAATTGCAGGCGCTCGACGGCGACGGTGATCAGGTCTTGCGGGCGCTCGTCGCGCGGGGGGCGGTCGGGGCCGGCGCCGCGGTCGGCGACGATCCGTACATGGCCCGCCAGCCATCCCGTCTTGGGCCGCATTTGCGTTTGTTCGACGCGGTCCACGAGAATCTGGCCCTCGTCGGCGGTGACGGTCACGGTCATGCCGCTGGGCAGCAGCATGGCCAGCTCCGGGCCGCTCACGCGAATCTCGTTCTTGGATTCCGGGACCGGCCGCCAATCCTGGCACAGGAACATGTCCCGCGGGCGGCCGGTGCGCTCGTCATAGCGGCGAAACATGATCTTGCCGCCGGGCGGTAGCTCCATCGTGTCCCCGATCCGCAGCGGCTCGGCCGCCGGCTCGGGCGGGGGTGGCAAGGTCGGACCGCTCGGGCGACCCGCGTCCGCGCCGGGGGTGCCGACGAGCGCGGTGTATCCCAGGAACAGCAGGATGAGCACCGCCAGCGACGAAACGGCCAACACGATGTTACGGGTCATGTACTTCGGGACCTCGCTTGCCCAACGCGGCGCTTATACCACGGAGCCCGGTGTCGTGACACTCCCACCCCGTCCACCGCCCGCTAGCCGTCGCCGGGGGGTGGGGCCGCGTAATGGGCGATGACCTCGTCCCAGCGCCCGTCCGCCCGTATCAGGTACTCCACGGCTTCGCGCACGGCCCCCTGACCGCCCGTTCGGAAGGTGACCAGGCGGGCCGCCGACTTCACTTCCTCGACGGCGTTGGCGACGGCGATGGGGTAGCCGCAGACGCGCAGCACGGGCAGATCGGGCAGGTCGTCGCCGATCATCGCCACCTGTTCCCAACGCAACCCGAGCCGAGTCAGGAGCGCCCCCAGGTCGGCGACCTTGTCGCGGCTACCCTGGATCACCTGCTCGATCTTCAGCTCGCGGGCACGGGCGGCCACGGCGTCCGACGTCTTACCCGAACAGAGGATGACGACGCCCCCGAGCCGCTGAAACCAGTGCAGGGCGAAGCCGTCGTGGACGTGAAACCGCCGCGACTGGCGGCCGGTGTCGTCCGTATACAGCCCGCCGTCCGTCAGCACGCCGTCCACGTCGAGTACCAGGCAGCGGATGTTGTGCATGGGGCGTATGATAGGGGCAGTGAAGCGTTAACGCAGCGCGGCAACACGCTGGCGAGGACCGGGCCGGGCGGCCTGGGGCCGGCCGCTGCGCAACGAATCGCCGAACGGAACCGTCTCGAATGACCGAACAGAAGCTCGCGCGCTACGACCTCGGGGGTTGCACCGTCACGCTCATCGACGGCGGGCGGCTCAAGCTCGACGGCGGCGCCATGTTCGGCCTGATCCCCAAGCCGCTGTGGTCCCGCTCCTACCCCGCCGACGAACAGAACCGCATCTTGCTCGCCTGCAACTGCCTGCTCGTGGAGTGGCCCGGCTCCGACCGCCGACTGATCGTCGAGACCGGCCACGGGCCGAAGTATGGCGAGAAAGAGCAGCGGATGTTCGCCATCGACCCGGCCCATTGGTTGCGGCCGTCGCTGCTCGCGGCGGGCGTCGATCCGGCGTCGGTCACCGACGTCGTCGTGTCGCACCTGCACTTCGATCACGCCGGCGGACTCGCGTTCGAGGACGACGGTCGCGTGGTACCGACGTTTCCCCACGCGACCGTCCACGCGCCGCTGCGAGAAATCCAGGACGCCTTGGCCGGTTTCGGCATCATGACGGCCACCTATCGGCCGGAGAACCTCCGGCCGATTACCGCGGCCGAGGCGTGGAACCCGCTGGAGGGTGAGGCCGAGATCGTGCCCGGCGTCTTCAGTCGCCCCACCCCCGGCCACACGCGCGGCCACCACTCCGTCGTCATCGCGGGGCGCGATCGCACGCTGGTCTTCGGCGGCGACCTCATGCCGACGCGCCATCACCTCGGCGCGCCGTACAACATGGCCTACGACCTGTTTCCGCTGGAAAACCGCGCGTCCAAGCAGCGGCTGCTGGCGTGGCTGGCGGCGTGCGACGGATTGCTGGCCATCGACCACGAGCTGGAGACGCCGGTGCTGGCGGTCCGCGCCAAGGGCGACTGGTTTGAGCTGGTTCCGGAACCGCCGCGGCCAGGGCCGAATGAAAAAGGAAAAACGCAGAATTCAAGCGAAGGCGGTCGAACGCCGTAGAACGCCTGGACGACGCGGGGGACGGCCGCAGTCTTCTTTCCTCATTTTGCCTTTTTCCTATTGCATTCTGGGTTCTCTACCGCTGTTCCGTATCCGCCTGCGACGCGGCCCCCGTTAGCTCCGCCAGTGCCCGCTCGGCCGGCTGGTGCTTTGGATCACACTTCCGGGCCTGCCGGTACGCTTCGGCGGCTTGCTCAACCTTACCGGCGTGTTGGTAGGCCCGGCCCAGATCGTAGAGCAAGTCGGCGTCGTGTGGTGCGAGCTTCAGCGCGGCGGCGAACGCCTCGGTTGCTTCCGGCCACCGTTGCCGCAACAGGCGCACGTGTCCGAGCGTGACGAGCGCGCGCGAATCGCGCGGGGTCAACTTGGCAGCCTGTTCCAGAGCGGCTTCCGCCTCGTCGAACCGTTCGCAGGCGGCCAGGGCTGCCCCCAAGCGCGCGAACGCCTCCGCGTGCTTCGGCTTCAGCCGCGTGGCCTGTCGATACGAATCCGCGGCCTCGCGCAGGCGTCCCAACTCGACCTGGACGTCACCGAGTGCCAAGTGGGCCTCGAACATCGCCGGCCGCCGGATGATCGCCCCCGCCAGAAGCTGAGCGGCTTGCTCGGGGTGGTGTTCGCCCAGGGCCGCGAGGGCTTCGCGGTACAGCGCCCGAGCTTGCTGGGCCGGTCGCTGTTGCTGGTACAGGCAATACCCGCCGCCCCCGATCGCCCCGATCGCCAGCAGCACGAGCGCGGCCTGCCAGCGATTCAGTTCGCCGCGGCGCCGCGCGCGGGGGGACGCGGGGGGGTGGCCCTGGGCCGCACTCGACGATGGGGGGGCGTCAGTCACGACGAACCTCCTGCGCCACGTATGCTACGAACCCCGGCACCGCCCGCCAAGCGGCGCCGTCAAGCTCAGTCGCCAACGCGGGGTTTCATCCGGTGCCGCGGCGGCGCGAAGGCCGGCCCGCGGCACACTCAGGGTGTCAGCTCGGTGGGCCAACCACTCGGCAGCGTCAAGACGACGTCCCACACTTGCTCCTGCCCGATGTCTCGTCCCCAGTTGGTGGCCCACAGGACCCGCCGGCCGTCGCGCGTGATCGTCGCCTGCGTCTCCTCCCAGTACGCGCCCCGTGTCCCGTACACCTTGGCCAGGTAGTACGCCTGCGGGTGCTCCCGGTCGAGCGTCACCAGGATGATCGAACGGTCCAGCCAGTTCTGCTCCGGCTCATCCGGCTCACTGTACGTGGACACGACGGCGTAGCCGGGGAAGTTGCACGAGATGTGGACGCCGCTGCGCAGCCCGGTCGGCGAGTCGGCGTAGAACAGTCGCACCAGGGGCACGCGGTTCGTGCCGGCGTAGCTACCGCCGGATTCGAGGATCGGCTGGGTACTCGGATCGAGCGGAATCAGGTCGATGTGGTCCGTCCGCACGTTCTGCATGACGAGTACTTCGCGGCCGTCCAGGTCGCGGCCTACGTCGGCGTGCCCGGTGGCGTAGTCGATCCGGTGAAACTCGGTGAGCTCCCGGTTGGCCAGCACGAAACCCGCGAGGTCGCCCGCGTTCTGTTCCGAGCCGCCGATGAGCACCCACGTGCCGGCCGGCGACATGCCAACCCAGTCGATGTCGGCTTGGTCTACCGCGATCGGCAGCACGCCCAGCACGCGGTCCTGTTGGCGGTCCCAGGTGATGACGTATCGTGGCCGATAGTCCTGCGCGGTCCCTTGCACGACGAACGCCCAGTAACGCAAGTCCTCCGAGGCTTCGCCCTCGTCGCGCATGGTGACGCGGTACAGGTCGGGCTCGGCGGCGAGGATCGGCGCCAGGTCGGGGTCCTGGGCGAAGTCCTTGATGACGGTCGTCGTGCCGGCCCGCACGTTCAGCGTTTCGACGCGAAAGTCGCGCAGTCCCCAGAGTAGATTCGGATCATTCGGGTCCCAGCGCGGTTCGGCCAAGTCGGGCTCGATCACACGCTGGTCCGCGCGGTCGTAAGGCAGACGGGCTGTTTCATACACTCGCCATTGCCCACCCGTGACGTCCACGAGCAATACCAGGCTCTGGTCCCGGTTGAACGGGTCGTGCCGCGAATACTCGTGCCGCACGCCGGGCGTCTGCGTGACGCGCGTCTGAGCCCCACCCAGGCGCGCGTCTGTGACGGATTGTCCAGGCGCCGGCGGGTCGGCGGGCCGCAACTTGTACGTGGGGTTGTCCCCGGACAGCGGGTCGGGAACTTCGATGAACTTCACCGGCACGACGTGGTTCGGGTCGCCATTGGCATTCGGGTCGTTCGGCTCCCCCGTCGGCGGACAGCCGCCGAGCAGCAGACTCAGAGCACTCGCACACACCGGCCAGGCGACGACCCGTTGCGGGAGTGGATGCATATGCGATCTCCTCAAAGTTGATCCGGTCAGAACCCGACCGCGCGGCGAGAGGGCGGACGAGGGGTCGGGCCCCGAGCATTGTAGTGCTCCGTGGTGCTTCATGGCCGTCGAAACCGGCCTGCTACTCAGAATCTGATCCAGATGTCAGATGAGTCCTTGACGCGGCTGCGCCGTCTGCGGCGCGACGGGGCCAACGGGGCCAGGCGACGCAACGAACTGGGGCAGGGGGGGCTGGTGGCGGCCGGGGGTCAGAGAAACTGCCGCGCGGAACGGCGGGTCAGCACGACGGCGCTATGATCCCGAAAGGTCGGGCACCGAAGGCCGACCACCGCAATGCACTGATGTGATCGTGATGGGCACGCAGCGCGGGCCCCGCGGAACGCGGCCCCGTGGTGGGGCCGCGGCCAATGGACGCCCGGCCGCCGCGCGCGGCGCGCTGGGACGGTTGTGTTACAAGGAGTGGAAGATGAAGACTCGAAGCGGCATCGGAACGTGGGGACTGGTTGTGGCGATGGGGGTGCTGTCGGCCTGGGGCCCGCCCCCGGCGCCGGCCAACCTCATCGTCCACTACATTTCCGACGCGAACTTCAGCGTGCGGATCACCGACATGCCGGACCTGGACCAGCGTCGCGCGTCGGCGAGCGGAATCGTCGGCCTGCCGGGCAACGGGTCCATGTACTGCGTGCCGACGGCCACGTTGAACACGATCCTCTACGCGGCCAACCACGGCTTCCCGCAGGTCACGCCGGGGCCGGGCAACTGGCAGTCGCAGGCGCTCTACAACACGGGGAGCAACAACCTTGCCGCCCTGGGGGCCCTGATGGGGACTGATGCGGCGACCGGCACCGGCGGCAACGGCTGGTACAACGGTGCGTGGGTCTGGATGCTGCCGTACAACAAGTTCGTCGTGACCAATTACTACGCGAGCAACTTCTACTCGCCGACGTTCCTCACCGTTTCGAAAAAGGCCATGCTGGGCGAGCTGGTGTCGCTGGCGTACGGGCGGTACGAGCTGCGGCAGGTCAGCGGTCAGGTTGCCGTCGTCGGCAGCCGGACCGGCGGCCACGCGGTCACGTTCTCGCGCGGCCTGGCGAGCGGTGCGAACAAGACCTTGTACGTCCGCGACCCGGCGGATGACAGCCAGGACCTCTTCAGCCAGTCGCAATTCGGCGACAAGACGTTCACCATCCTCGACTTCGTGGTGAGCGGACCGGGGTATGTGCGCGCCATGAGCGCGATCAACTACCCGCAGAACGACGGGCTGATCCGGTTCATCGACGGCGTGGTCACGATCCGGCCCAAGGCCGGCTACAGCTTCACCAACAACGACGGGTTCAAGATCAAGTTCCTCCAGCCGATCAAGCTCCTGGGCACGGCCACGCCGGATGTCGTGGAGTTCAATTCGCCGACCGGCACGCCGTTCATCGCCGCGGCCCTGCTGCCGGATTTCGACGGCTTCGCGGCGATCGTGCAGGGTGGCGGCACGATGCCCAACAGCATTTACCTGATCGACATTCTCAACGGCCAATCGCAGTTGCTGACCACGCTTCCCGGCGCGAGCAAGCTGCACTTCGGCCGCAACCGGGCGCTGTTCGCGATCGCCGGCGCGCAGTTGCACGAGTTTGACCTGGCCCGTGCGACGCCGCTCGTGGCCAGCACCACCCCGCCGTTTGTCCCGACCGCCATGACCTTTGACGACGAGAACGACGAACTCGTGGTCCTCTCGGTGTCGGGCCGGCGACTGCTGCGCTATCCCGGTGGCGGAATCGGCGGCACGGCGCGCGTCCTGTTGCTGCCGGCGAACGTCGCGGTGGCCGGTGACGGCTCGGTGAGCGTCAACCCCGTGGACGGGCGGACGTGGTTCTGCACGCAGGGCTCGCACTCGTTGTTTGAGGGCTACGTTTCGCCGCTCGGCGGCCTGGCCGTGAACGAAATCATGCTGCCCGCCGTGCAATTCCCGACGGCGCTCGAGTTCGACGACGTCGGCAACCTGTTCGTGACCTGCGCGGCGGGGCTGCTCGAGTTCCAGAAGGTCACGGGCGGCGGTTGGCAGCCGGTGTTGAATTCGGACTTCGCCGGCCTGCCGGTGGGCCAGGACTTCCACCTGACTCGCAGCCGCACGAACTTCGACCCGGCGACCATGGTCGGTCCGGGCTACTACAACTTGCCGCCGAACGAGGTCGTGCAGGGGCAGTTTGTCTCGGACAACCCCGGCGACCTGAACTGCGACGGCACGGTTGATTTCGGTGACATCAACCCGTTCGTGCTGGCGCTGACGGACCCCGCCGGCTACGCGCGGGCCTTCCGGAGCTGTAACATCCTGAACGGCGACATCAACGGCGACGGGCTGACCAATTTCGGCGATATCAACCCGTTCGTGCGGTTGTTGACCGGACCGTAGTCTCGGCCGCCGGGCCGCGGTCACGACGAGTGCCGCGCGCAACAAGATCGGGGTCGTCGGGCCCACGCCCGGCGACCCCGATAAGTTGGAATCCATGTGCGGCGAACGCGACTAGCGCCGACGCAGCAGCGCCACCAGCCCCAGCAGACAGATCGACGCCGGCTCGGGCACGAGGAAGTTGTCGAACGTGGCGTTGTTGTAGCCGCCGAGGCCGACCACATCACCCAGGTTCGCGGTGGGGAAGTTACCGCGGGTGAGGATGTCCTCCGGCACGCCGTTCATGTCGCGGTCGATGTTCAGCGTGATGTCCGTGCCGCTGACGACCGTCCAGATGCGGGCTTTGACGAACGGCGTAACGTCCTGATAGTAATTGCCGCCCGTCATGCCGGCCCACGCGCCGCCGTTGTTCCCATAGTAGAAGAACACGCGTTCAAAGTCGCCGTTGGAGTTGTTGTCCTGGACCTTGATGAACAGGTTGTTGCTCAAGTTCAGGTAGCGTGAGACCAGGGCGGCGTAAGTGACGCGCGCACTGCCCAGGTAGTAAACCTCGGCCTCGACGTACGGCTGCGTGGAGTTATAGCCGTTGAACGTCATCAGGTCGGTAAACCCGGTGGGCTGACTGCGGGCCATCTCGTTCTCGATCCGCCAGTCGCCGCTCACCTCGTTCCAGTTCGGCCCCATGTTGGTGCCGTCGGGACGATTGAAGTTGTCCCCCTGTCCCGCAGCGACGCCGCCCAGCAGCAGCCCCGCTGCCACCACCATCAAAAGTCGCATAATCTCCTCCTCTTCACCTAGCGTTGAAGTGCGAGCCGACGCCCCGTTGGCGGTCCGGCGCTCCTCCTCGTGGTCCGAATTGGACCCCGGCGCGCACCCACAACCCTACGGCCGGCGCGTGCCTACAAACGAGCCTTGAACAGCAGTCTATGTCGCCGCCCATCAAGCGCCAAGAGATTTCTACGTTCTCCGCGGTCGCCGACTTGGTCACAGGAGGCGCCATAATGCGTCGGCCACGCAAGTCAGGCCGATCTCCCTGCCGATATTATGGGCCGTGCGACCGACCCGGCGGCTTGCCCGGCGCGCCGGCCGCTGTAGACTGCCACCGCGGGGGTCGCGCGGCCCGCGGTCGGCTTGCCGGAGGTTGCCGTGTCCACGACGCGGAAAGTCAATCGCATCGGGATCATGACCGGCGGGGGAGACTGCCCGGGTCTCAACGCGGTCATCCGCGTCGTGACCAAGGCGGCCATCACGCACCTGGGGTTGGAAGTGGTCGGTATCGAAGACGGCTTCCTCGGCCTGATTCGTAATCGGATGAGACCGCTGACCACCAAGGATGTCTCCGGCATCCTCACCGTTGGCGGCACCATCCTCGGCACCAGCAACAAGGCCGACCCGACCCACTTCGCCGTCGGCGAGAACCCGGACGGCACGCCCATCTTCAGAGACGTCACCAACCGCGTCCTTGAGCACATCGCCGAACGCGGCCTCGACGGGCTGATCTGCATCGGCGGTGACGGCACCATGACCGGGGCCGCGAAGCTCATGCAGCACGGCGTGCCGTGCATCGGCGTGCCCAAGACGATCGACAACGACCTGATGCACACGCACATTACGTTCGGGTTCACGACCGCGGTGCAGACGGCGACCGAGTGCCTCGACAAGATCCACTCCACCGCGTCCAGCCACCATCGCGTCATGGTCGTCGAGCTGATGGGGCGCAACGCCGGCTGGCTGGCGCTCCACGCCGGCCTGGCCAGCGGCTGCGACGTCATCCTCATCCCTGAAATCCCCTACGAACTCGACGCCGTCTGCGACACCTGCGTGGAGCGCAGCGAGCGCGGGAAACAATTCACCCTCGTCGCCGTCGCCGAAGGTGCCAAGCCCAAGGGGGGTCAGCAGGTCGTCGAGAAAGTCGTCCACGACAGCCCCGACCCGATCCGTCTCGGCGGCATTGGCACGGTCCTCGCGGAGCAGATCGCCGGCCGCACCCACCGCGAGACCCGGGCGACGATCCTCGGTCATGTGCAGCGCGGCGGCACGCCGGTCGCGTTCGACCGCGTGCTGGCCACGCGTTTCGGCTTCAAGGCGGTGCAGCTCATCGAGGAGGGGCAGTGGAACCAGATGGTCGTGCAGCAGCACGGGGAGACGACCACCGTGCCGATCGAGTCCGTCGCCGGTCAGCAGCGCACGGTGCCGCTGGACGACCCGCTGATTGCGATGGCCCGCGCCGTCGGCACGAGCATGGGCGATTAAAGGCCGCCCCGGGATGACCTGACGTGCCGGACGGTGACGGACACGCCCAACCTGCCCGCATCCGCAGCGTACTGCGGCGGTGGGTCGCGGCGGGCCTGGCGGGGGCGGGGGCGCTCATCCTCTGGCGTGTGGTCGAGCAGCACGGTGGCGACGTTTGGCGGGCGGCTCCGGTCGGCATCCTGACGGCAGGCGGGGGTCTGCTGAATCTGCTTTCTGCGGCGCGGGCCCACATGGCGCTGCGCCGACCTGTCCGCCTGACGGCTTGTGCTTTCGGAATAGTGCTGGCTGGGGGGCTGATCAGCCTGGGTCATTACATTGACACCGAGCTGGCGGCGGCCGGGCCGAAAGCCGACGCGGACATGCGGTTGGCGCTGCGGCAGTGGCAGACTACGCTCCAGTGGTTGGCGCTCGGCGTTGGGTATCTCGTGGTCTCGTTGGCGCTGTTGCCCGGCCCGGCGCCGCGCTCCGGGCCGCGACCATAGCAGCCCTTGACCGAACCCACCACGCCCGCGGCGGGCTGCGGAGCCCCCGCACCGGCGTGCGGGGTTCTGATAAGCACTCTAGCGAGCGGACTTCCAGTTGCTGGGCACCGCTCCCTCGCGGTCGCGGCTCGGTTGGTCCACTCCCTCGCCGTCGCGGCGCGGCGCTCGTGCCCCAACCGTCGCGGCCTTTCTGTTGAGGAGGTCCGGCCATGCCCGGAGTGCTTTGCGAACACTGCACGGCTGTCTGCTGCCGCTACATCGCGCTGCCGATCGACACGCCCGAAACCCAGGCTGACTTTGACGACCTACGCTGGTTCCTGATCCACGAGCATGTGTCGGTGTTTGTGGAGGACGACGCCTGGTACATCTCGTTTCAGACCAACTGCCGACATCTTCAGGCGGACCATCGCTGCGGCATCTACGCCACGCGGCCCAACATCTGCCGTCAATACGACACCGACAACTGCGACTACCACTCCGGCGACTACGGGTGGCAGCGCCACTTCACCGACCCGCAGCACTTGGATGCATACCTGCGGAACCACCCGGTGCGACCCCGCCGGGGCAAACGTGCCGGCCGTCGGGTGCGCCTGCGGGCCGGGCGGGGCCACGGCGCCGCGCAAGCAGCGGTCGCAACTCACGATCGGCGCGGCATCCCCCTGCCCATGATGCCCTGCGGGGAGGGTTGAGCACCGCGGCGGGCTACGGCCGCCCGAGCCGCATCGCGGACGCCTGGGTCCGGTGATTCCAGCGCGTCGGCCAGGCTGGGCGCGAGGTCGGCCTCGGGCAGAACGTTTCGCAGCGCGATCACCGCGTTGCGTTGCCACATGGGACGAGTAGCCCGCCGTGCGGCCGTATCGGCCACCATCCGCCGGTACGCGCCAGATGGTAAATACGCTGATCTTAAGAGGTTAACACTAGCCGGCAACGTATCGGCCATGATCTCGGGGTGACGTCCCAGCGGGGCCCGGGCGTTGTACGGACACACCTGCTGGCACACATCGCACCCGAATACCCGGTCGCCGATGGCGGGATGAAGCTCGACCGGGATCGGTCCACGCTGCTCGATGGTCAGGCAAGCAATGCAGCGGGCCGCGTCGAGCTCGTAGGGGGCCACAAGGGCCCCGCTGGGGCACGCCTGCAAGCAGCGCTCGCAACGCCCGCAGCGCTCCGGCACAGCTTCCTCCGCCGGCAGCTCCATGGTCGTAATGATCTCTCCCAAAAGGAGATAGGAGCCCAGCCGATCGTTTATCAGGCAGGTGTTCCGCCCAATCCAGCCCAGGCCGGCCCGGGCCGCTAGCTCGCGCTCAAGCAGTGGAGCAGTGTCCACGCAGACGCGCGCCTCTAACGGCTCGCGCAGTTCCATGCGTGCCTGCGCCACCAGCTCGCCCAGTGTGCGTCGCAGCACCGTGTGATAGTCCCGGCCCCGAGCGTATTGAGCGACAGTCCCCAGGGGCTCGGCCTCTGGGGCATGCCGGTCTTCCCGGCCGGCGGGCCGGAACCCGTCGGCGCGCTTATAGGCCACCGCCGCACAGATGACCGTGCGCGCGCCCGGAAGAAGCCGGCTTGGGTCACTCCGAACCCGGACGTTGCGGGTGAGGTAGCGAAGCGGACCGGCGTAGCCGCGGGCCAGCCATCGCCTATAATGCGTCGCCCGGTCGGGCGCAGCCGCGGTTGTGATCCCGATAAGGTCCAACCCCAACCGGCCGGCAATGGTCTTGATTCGAAGAGCCTTCTCGGCGGGTGTCATTCACGACGATGATACCCGGGAGCGCCCAATCGCATCCAGATGCGGAGGCCCCGCCGGGCGCGGGGCCTTCGACGCGGAGTGTATGGATGTTCAACTTCGACTGGTTTCACGGGCCGGGGTTGCGTCGGCAGATCGAGGAGGCCAAGGAGCGCTGCGCCGCGCGCAAGTTCCCCGAGGCCCGCAAGGGCAAAGATCGCAACGGGAACACCGAGTACCGCCGGTACAAGGACGCCCTGGAAACCCGCATTATCCTCTATCTCAAAGACGGGCTTAGTTACGAAATGAAGGAGATGGTGGATATCGGCATCAGCAGTGCTTTGGCGTTCGAGTGTACGCCGGTGGATGAGAATTATCAGGTCGGCGCGTACGTGATTGTCGTGCCGTTTGAGGACATTGCGCGGGTCGAGGTCTTCGCGGTCCACCCGGACGAGAAGCCGCAGGACAACATCCGGATCCCGGGCTTCCGTTCGGGCGCCGCGGACGGCCGCGATTGAACGTGGGGCCGGGCCTGACGACGATTCGCGTCCGGTCAAGGCCCCGACTTGGAGTGGAAGTGAGCTGGCATGGGGCCGGACGTATCCCGGCCGGTGGCGCTCGCCGCCGTCGTGTATCCGACGGGCCGCTGAGACGGCGTGAACACGCCGACTCCTGGTTTGGTGTCAGGTAAGCCGGAGGGAGGTTTGTCATGAGTCGCGCGGTGGTTTTGGCGGCGTTGGCCCTGCTGGGCGCGCTGGTGAGCGGCTGCGCCACGGAATTTGGCGAGCAGGCGCGCTACGGGATCACGTTCTATTGCCCGGGGGCCGGTGTTGACCTGGGTGACGCGGGCGTCCGCGAAGGCCTCCAGCAGGCGGGGTATCGGGGCCAGGTGGCCCGGATGACGTGGTCGCTGTCGATGAATCCGGCGGTGGACCAGACCGTCCGGATCATTGCCCGGCAGGGGGGCGAGCGGCTGGCGCAGTACATCCAGCAGTACATCGACAAGTATCCGGACGGTGAAGTGAACATCGTTGGGTTGTCGGCGGGAACGGGCGTGGCGATCTGGGCGCTAGAGGCGCTCAAGCCGGGCTACAAGGTCAACAATGTGATACTGATCGCGTCCAGCCTGTCGCACGATTACGACGTGTCGAAGGCTGTCCGGCGGGTCAACGGCAAGATTTACAACTACTACTCGCCGACGGACGCCGTCCTGGCCGGGCCCATGAAGGTTTTTGGCACGATCGACGGAGCGTTCCTCAAGGACGGCGCGGGGGCCGTGGGTCTGCGGGTCCCGCGCGGGGCCGGCGACCGGGTCGTCAACATCCGCTGGCGGCCGGAGTTCGAGAAGTGGGGGTACTACGGCGGGCACATGGACGGTACTAACCCGACGTTCGTGCGGTACGAGATCGCGCGACACATTATCGGGTCGGGAGGCGGCGAAGGGCGTCGAATAGCCTTCGCCACGCCCTGGGGTCAAGTTCTTCAGGCCGCGCATCGGGAGTGATGCCGGCGGCGTGGAACGCGGCCAGCGCCGGCGGCTCGTCGCGGTAGTCGCGGACGAGCCGCCGGAGCTTTTTGCGCCGCTGCTGAAAGGCGCGTTGGACCAGGTCCACAAACCCCGGTACATCCGCCACGTTGACGTCCGCCGGCGGCAGTGGGCGGATGGTCACCATCACGGACTCGACCTGGGGCGCCGGCCAGAAGGCCTGTGGCGGCAGGAAGGCGAGCGGCGTGATTGTGGCCAGGATCTGGATGACCACGGAGGCCGGGCCGTAGTGCTCCGTTCGCGGTGGGGCGGCGAGCCGCTGGGCCACCTCCTTTTGAATGGTGCAGGTGAGCCGCTCGAAGCGCGGCTTGACCATGAGCAAGCCCATAATCAGCGGCGTGGCGATCTGGTAGGGCAGATTGGCCACCAGCTTGTAGGCGCCGCCGTCGCCGGGGGGTTGCTCGCGGAGTACTGTCAACACCAAGGGATTGACTCGGTGTTTGCCGGCCAGGGCGTCGGCTTGGATCAACGTGCAACGTGGGTGGTCGCCCAGTCGGTTGCGTAGCAGGGCCTGGAGCCCGTGGTCGATCTCGACGGCCACCACGCGGACACCCTGCTCGAGCAGCATTTCCGTGAGCGACCCCGTGCCGGCCCCGACTTCCAGGACCGTATCCGTGCGAGATAGGTCCGCCGCCGCCACCAGCTTGCGCATGAGGTTCAGGTCGATCAGGAAGTTCTGGCCGTAATGGTGCCGCGGCTGCAAGCCGGCGGCGTCTAACAGGGAGCGGATCTGGGCGAGCGTTTGGCCGGCCATACGCTGGATCGTCCCGCGGGGAGGTCAAGTTGGCAAATGAGACGCGGCGAATCAAGAGGCGTCCGCAAACCGCAAATCGTGGTGCGTAACTTGCCGTTAACGTGAACATGGGCCATTATTAACAAGAGGCGAGCCATGGTGAGGCCGGCGAACGGCTCCCATATCTCCAGGCCGGGCGAGGCAGTCGCAAGGTAGATAGAGCGCTGACGAGGAGGGGTGGTATATGCGCGGGCGCAGGTCAGGGCGGGCCTTGGTCGCGGCGCCCCCGCTGTCGGGGCGCGGCGTGTTCACACCGCAGCAGTGGGAGCACCTGCGGCGGAAGCTGGACTTGTCCGGCCGGCAACTGGAAATCGTACAGTGCGTTTTCGACGACTGGGTCAGCGGCCGAATCGCGCTGGAACTGGGCATTTCCGACCACACAGTCCACACGCACGTCGAACGGCTGTACCGCAAGCTGGGGGTCAACAGCCGCTGCGAGCTGATTGTTCGCGTCGTGGCGGAGTGCTTGAACGACGGCAAGCCGACGTGACGCTTGGACACCCCGGGGCGCAGCGGCCGGGCCATCGGCCGCAGGAACAGAGGCGGGGACGCCCGTGCCGCCACAGGTAGTAGCGGGGCTCCGCGCCGCCCGTCTGTAGCGGCACGCCCCAGCGAGTTGCCTTGGGCGACCGGGCTCCGCACCGGCCGTAGGCTCGACAACAGGTCGGACTTGCGCCTGCCGAACCCGACCGCGCGGCTGGTACGTTGCAAACAGGCGCGTGGTGGTGAGCTGCGCGTTTCGCCCCGGGATTGCCGCGGCGGTGCGCCAGAATCCACAGCGTCCGTGCCTCCGCGGCCAAGTCGCTCTGCCAAGACGCGAGTTCGTGTGGTATAAGGGCCGTGGCGAATGGCCTGTGGTTTGCAGCGTGCGGCCCGGGCCGTTTGAGCACGCGCGACCTCCGCGAGCTACGAGCCGGGCACGCGGCGACGGGAGCGATTCCAATGTGTCTGGCCGTCCCGGCGAAAATCATTGAGTGTGATGGCAACCAGGCCGTTGCCGACCTTCAGGGTAATACGCTGCGAATCAGCACGACGCTTACGCCGGACGTGACCCCCGGCGATTGGGTGCTGATTCACGCGGGTTTCTCGATCACGAAACTCGCCGAGGCCGAGGCGCGGCAGACGTGGGACTACTTGCGGCTGGCCCTCGGAGGTGATGCCGAGGGGGTGTTGGGAGTGGAGCCGGATGGGGGGGCGTCGCCGTGAGAGACCGTGTTGGGCCACTGGTGGACGAGCTGCGCGAGGTTTGTCGGCAAGTCGCGCGGCGCGTACAACTTATGGAAGTCTGCGGGACGCACACCGTAGCGGTGTTCCGCAGCGGGCTGCGATCGATGCTACCCGAGAATCTGCGGCTCGTGAGCGGTCCCGGTTGCCCTGTTTGCGTCACGGCGCAGCGGCACATCGATGCGGCGATTGAACTGGCCAGCCGTTCGGACGTGATGCTGGCGACCTACGGCGACATGATGCGTGTGCCGGGGCGGCTCGGGAGCCTGGAACGGCAACGGGCGCAGGGAGCTACGGTGCGAGTGGTGAATTCCGCGCGGACCGCGCTCGACTTGGCGCGCGAGAATCCCGACCGGCCGGTGGTGTTTCTCGGCGTGGGGTTTGAGACGACCGCTCCGGCGACCGCCGCCACGGTGCTGGAGGCCGACCGCGACAAGATCGAGAACTTCAGCGTCCTGATGTGTCACAAATTGGTCGTGCCGGCCATGCTGGCCTTGCTGAAAGTCGGGGACGTGCCGCTGGACGGGTTCCTTGCCCCCGGGCACGTGAGCGTGATTATCGGGGCGGCCGCCTACCGGCCGATCGCGGACGAGCACCGCCGACCGATCGTGGTGGCGGGGTTTGAGCCGGAGCAGATCGTCCGTGGTCTGCTCAGTTTGGTGCGACAGGTCGCCGAGGGGCGGGCCGCAGTGGAGAATGTCTACGCGGCGGTCGTCACCGATGACGGTAATCGGGTCGCTCTGGACCTGCTCGACCGTGTTTTCGTTCCGGCGGACACGCCCTGGCGGGCGCTCGGCGTAATCCCCGGCAGCGGGCTGGAACTGGCTCCGAAGTATCAGCGGTTCGATGCGTTGCGGCGGTTTGAAATCGAGGTAGGCGAGGACGAAGACCACCCGCAGTGCCGCTGCGGCGAGGTCATCACCGGGAGAGTGGAGCCGGCGGAGTGCCCGGCGTTCGGCCAGCGTTGCACGCCCATAGACCCCATCGGGCCCTGCATGGTGAGCAGCGAAGGGACGTGTGCGGCGTGGTACAAGTATGGTCAAGGCGTCGAGGGGCGGAGGGGCCAAGGGGGCAAGGGGCGACGTTCGGGGGCGGGCGAGCAGGCTGCCGGGGGGCGACGGTGACGCCGGCACGAAGCCACGAACGGGTGGTCATCGCCCACGGCGGCGGCGGGGAGCTGATGGGGCGGCTGATACGGGACCACCTGCTGCCGCCGCTACGGAATGATGCGCTCGCCCGACTGACGGACGGGGCCGTGCTGCCGTGGGCCGGCGGCGAGCTGGTGTTCACGACGGATTCATATGTTGTGACGCCGCTGGAGTTCCCCGGCGGCGACATCGGCCGACTGGCGGTGGCGGGGACGGTCAACGATCTGGCGGTCATGGGGGCCGAGCCGATCGCGCTGAGCCTGGGGCTGATCCTTGAAGAGGGCTTGCCGCTGGACGTCCTTGATCGGATCGTGGCGTCGATCGCGGCGACGGCCCATGAGGCGGGCGTCGCCATCGTCACCGGGGACACGAAAGTGATCGAGCGGCGGTCGACGGCCCCGGCGGAGGGAATTGTGCGGGAAGGGCTGTTCATCAACACCGCCGGTGTGGGGCGGCTGCGACGCGGCGTTTGCCTGGGGGTTGAGCGGGTGCAGGCCGGTGATGTTATTCTTGTCAACGGTCCCATCGCCGAGCACGGCCTGGCGGTCATGTCGGTGCGGAACGGGCTCGAGTTCGCCTCGCGGTTGCGGAGTGATGCGGCGCCGCTGCACGGGCTCATCGCGGACGTGCTGGCCGTCGGGGCCGGCGTGAAGTTCCTGCGCGACGCCACGCGCGGGGGCATCGCCGGCGTCCTGGCCGACCTGTCTGAGGGTAGCGGCCGGAGCATCGAAATCGACGAAGAGAGCGTTCCGCTGACACCGACCGCCCGCCACGCAGCCGAGATGCTCGGCCTCGACCCGCTCACGGTCGCAAACGAGGGCAAGGTAGTGATGGTCGTGGAAGCCGATGACGCTGAGCGCGTTGTCGCGGCCTGTCGCGCCCACGCGCTGGGCCGGTCCGCCGTGGCTATCGGGTGCGTGCTGGACACGAAGCCGCCGCTGGTCGAGCTGGTGACGCGCGTCGGCGGGCGGCGGATTGTGCAGCGGCCGTACGGCGAGGAGCTGCCGCGGATTTGTTAGGGCCGCTCGCCGAGCCCGCCGCGCGAGTGGCGGGCGGCTTGGCCCCGCACTGGCGTGCGGGGTTCTGCTTGGTGCTCTTGGTGTGAGTGCTCGCAACGATGCACGAGATGGCGATTGCCGGTGCGTTGGTCGACCAGGTGCTGCGGGTGGCCCGGGAGCACAACGCCGAGCGCGTGCGCGAGGTGGTGGTGGTCTGCGGCGTCATGCAGCAGGTCGTCCCGGAGGCCTTGGAATTGGCGTTTGTCGCGGCCACGGCCGGGACAGCGGCCGAGGGGGCCACGCTACGAATCGAGGCGCAGGGAGTGCTAGCCCGCTGTCGGGAATGCGGTTTGCAGTACGAAGCGGCGGTGGACAACTACGGCTGCCCGGCCTGCGGGGCGGCCAATGCGGAGCTGCTCCGCGGGCAGAACATCATACTGCAAGCCGTCGTGTGTGACGTGAAGGATGAGGCGGCGGCATGAAGATAAACGTGGTCGAGAGCGTCCTGAAGGCGAACGACGCCGTCGCGGCGGCCAACCGGCAGCGACTGGACGCGGCGGGCGCGCTGGCGCTGAACGTCATGAGCGCGCCCGGCAGCGGCAAGACCACGCTGTTGGAGAAGACGATCCCGGTGTTGGGCGCCAGTCGGTGCGCGGTGCTCGTGGGCGACCTGCAAACGACGCGGGATGCCGAGCGGCTCGGCGGGACGGGGTCCGCGGTCACGCAGATCAACACCGGGTCCGGCTGCCACCTGTCGGCGACGCAGGTGGCGGCGGGGTTGGACAGTTTAGACCTAAGGGGTATCGATTTCCTCTTCATCGAGAATGTAGGGAACATGGTGTGCCCGGCGGGGGTCGACCTGGGCGAGCATCGGCGGGTCGTGCTGCTGAGTGTGCCGGAGGGGGACGACAAGGTGGCGAAGTATCCGACGTTGTTTCAGCCCGCCGATGTGATTCTGTTGACGAAAGTGGACCTGCTGGGCGTGCTTGACTACCAGCGGCGAAAAGTGTACGAAGACCTCTCTAGGATTAACTCCCGAGCTCCGCTGATCGAGCTCTCCCCCGCATCAGGCCAAGGTATGGACCAATGGCTGGGCTGGCTCAAGCGGCAGCGCGACGAGCGAGCCGGCCAGTCGGCCCGGGAGTCTGTGTAGATGAGCCGCCGGGCGGTCCGACTGCCGCTGCGTTACGCCGGTAACTGAGGATAGTTATGAGCGACAACCTCGAAGGAACGATCAAGGAAGTCTGTCGGGCCGCCGGCAAGGACCGCACGCGCCTGATGGACGTGGTCCGCGTGGTCCAGGAGAAGCTCGGGTGTGTGTCGGGCCGGGCGATGGACCTGATCGCCCGCGAGATGGGCGTACACCGCGTGGAGGTCCAGAGCGTGGTCTCGTTCTATGCATTCCTCTCGGAGGAGCCGAAGGGCCGCATCGTCATCCGCCTGTGCAACGACATCGTCGACCAGATGTACGGCATGGACCGGGTGGCCCGTGCGTTTGAGGAAGAGCTCGGGATCAGCGTTGGCCAGACGACGCCGGACGGCAAGATCACGCTGGAATACACGCCGTGCATCGGCATGTGCGACCAGGCGCCGGCGGCGCTCGTGAATGATGTCGTGGTGCCCGAGTTGTCCAGCGACCGGGCCCGCGAAGTGGCGCGGGAGCTCAAGTCGCATCTTGACCCGCGCCGGCTGATTCGGCGGTTAGGCGACGGCAACAACGCCCACGCGCTGATCAACGCGATGGTGGTCAACAATCTGCGGCTGCCGGGGCCGATCGTGTTTAGCGCGGTCAATCGCGGGGAGGCCCTGCGCAAGGCGCTGTCGATGACGCCCGCGGAGGTGATCCGGGTGGTGAAGACGTCGCGGCTGCGGGGCCGTGGCGGGGCGGGGTTCCCGACGGGGATGAAGTGGGAATTCGCCCGCGGGGCCCCGGGCACGAAGCGCTGCGTGATTTGCAACGCCGACGAGGGCGAACCGGGGACGTTCAAGGACCGCGTGCTGCTCACCGAGCGGCCGGACCGCGTCTTCGCGGGCATGACCATCGCCGGCTATGCGATCGGCGCCGACGAGGGCATCCTGTACCTGCGGGCCGAGTACGCGTACCTGCGGCGGTTCCTGGAGGACGTGCTCCAGAAGCGGCGGGAGGAGAACCTGCTCGGTCGCCGCGTGTGCGGCAAGGCCGACTTCGACTTCGATATCCGTATTCAGATGGGCGCCGGGGCCTATGTGTGCGGTGAAGAGACGGCGCTGATCAGCTCGTGCGAGGGGTGGCGCGGCGACCCGAAGAACCGGCCGCCATTCCCGGCCCAGAAGGGGTATCTTGACCGCCCGACGGTGGTGAACAACGTCGAGACGCTGTGCTGCGTGACGAAGATTCTGGAAGAGGGGGCGGCGGCGTTCAGCGAGCACGGGTCGTCCGGCAGCACGGGCACCAAGCTGCTCAGCATTTCGGGCGATTGCACGCGACCCGGCGTGTACGAGGTGGAGTTTGGCATCAAGCTGGGCGAGGTGCTGAAGCTGGCCGGCGCCGACGATCCGATCGCGGTGCAGGTGGGCGGGCCGAGCGGGCAGCTCGTGTCGCCGGCGGAGTTCAACCGGACGATTTGCTACGACGACCTGGCCACGGGCGGGGCGATCGTAGTGTTTGGGGCCGGGCGTGACCTGCTGCACGTGGTCGAGAGCTACCTGGATTTCTTCATCGAGGAGAGCTGCGGGTATTGCACCCCGTGCCGCGTCGGCAACGTCCTGCTAAAGGAGCGGGTGGCGCGGATTCGCGCCGGGCAGGGGCAGCCGAAGGACCTGGAGTACCTCCAGGACCTCGGGCAGACGATCAAAATCATGAGCCGGTGCGGGCTGGGGCAGACCTCCGCCAACCCGGTGTTGACGACGTTGAAGAACTTCCGTTCGGCGTACGAGCGGCTGGTGAAGGAGACGCCGGACGGATTGCAGCCGGCGTTTGACCTGGCGGCGGCGGTGCGGGACGCCGAGCGGGTGACGGGGCGTGCGTCGGCGCACGTACACGGGTAACAGCGGCCGGGACGAGCCGGCCCAACCGCAAGGAACAGGCGAGATGAGCGCAACAGTGGACTTCATCATCGACGGCAAGGAGATCCAGGGCCGGCCGGGCCAGACGATCCTCGAAGCCGCGCAACAGGCCGGGGTGTACATCCCGCGGCTGTGCTACATGAAGGGGCTCGTGCCACACGGCAGTTGCCGGGTGTGTACGGTGCTGGTGAACGGGCGGCCGCAGGCGAGCTGCTGCCAGCCGATCGCCCCGGGGATGGTGATCGAGAGCAACACGGAGAAGGTGAACGCCATGCGGCGGAACCTGATCGAGATGCTCTTCGTCGAGGGCAACCACTTCTGCATGTTCTGCGAGAAGAGCGGGAACTGCGAGCTTCAGGCGCTGGCGTACCGGTTCGGGATCGCGGCGCCGAAGTACCCGTACCTGTTCCCGAAGCGGGACGTGGACGCGAGCCACCCCGACATCTTCATCGACCGCAACCGGTGCATCTTGTGTGGGCGGTGCGTGCGGGCCAGCCGCGACGTGGACGGCAAGCACGTGTTCGAGTTCGTCGGCCGCGGGCCGCACAAGCGCGTGGCGGTCAACGCCGAGGCGCACCTGGTGGACACGAAGGCCGACGTGCGGGACAAGGCGGTGGAGGCGTGCCCGGTGGGGGCGATCCTGAAGAAGCGCGTGGGGTACGCGGTGCCGGTCGGCCAGCGGTTGTACGATCACAAGCCCATTGGGTCGGACGTCGAGACTCCGGCGCCGGCGAGTAAGTGAGGAAACCCACGATGGCCAAACCCAAGGTAGCAACAACGTCGCTGGCCGGGTGCTTCGGCTGCCACATGTCCCTGCTGGACATCGACGACCGCATTCTCAAGCTGGTCGAGCTGGTGGACTTCGACAAGTCGCCGATCGATGACATCAAGAAGTTCACCGGCCGCTGCGCCGTTGGCCTGATCGAGGGCGGCTGTTGCAACGAGGAGAATGTGGCGGTCCTGCGCGATTTCCGCCGGCACTGTGACATTTTGGTCTCGGTCGGCGACTGCGCGATCATGGGCGGGATCCCGGCGATGCGGAACACGATCCCGCTGCGGGAGTGTCTGGAAGAGGCGTACCTGAAGGGGCCGACGGTCCACAACCCCGCCGGCAAGATTCCCGATGATCCGGAGATCCCCCTGCTGCTGAACCAGGTGTACCCGTGCCACGAGGTGGTGAAGATCGACTACCACCTGCCGGGTTGCCCGCCGCCGGCCGACACGTTGTGGCAGGCCCTGGTGGCGTTGCTGGAGAACAAGCCGCTGGAGTTGCCGTACGAGCTGGTGAAATATGACTAGTCGCGCTGCGCAGCGCGCCGCTTCGGGAGTGTGAAGTGCAAAGGGCAGGGTGCAAAGTGCCTGGCGCGGGGCCGTGCGGCCGGAGCGTACGTCGTCGCCGGACGACGCTTGTCACTTGTGCCTTGGCGCTTGTCACTGCGAACGTCTGACCGTCTTGGAGATACACGCATGGTAGCCGCCACCAACGGCCTCAAACGCATCGCGATCGAGCCGGTGACCCGCGTGGAGGGCCACGGCAAGGTCACGATCCTGCTCGATCAGAGCAACCAGGTGCAGCAGGCCCGCCTGCACATCGTCGAGTTCCGCGGGTTTGAGCGCTTCATCCAGGGCCGCCCGTTCTGGGAGGTCCCGGTCCTGGTGCAACGCCTGTGCGGCATCTGCCCGGTCAGCCACCATCTGGCCGCGGCCAAGGCGATGGACCGGATCGTGGGCGTGGACAAGCTGACCCCCACCGCCGAGAAGATGCGCCGCCTGATGCACTATGGGCAGACGTTCCAGTCGCACGCGCTGCACTTCTTCCACCTGGTCAGCCCGGACCTGCTGTTCGGCTTTGATGCCGACGTGGCCATTCGCAACGTCATCGGCGTGGCCGCCAAGTTTCCCGACCTGGCGGTGCAGGGCGTGATGATGCGGAAGTACGGGCAGGAGGTCATCCTGCGGACTGCGGGCAAGAAGATCCATGGCACGGGCGCGATCCCCGGCGGCATCAACAAGAACCTGACGCTCAAGGAGCGCGACGAGCTGCTCAAGGACCTGGACCAGATGGTCACGTGGTCGCACGGTGCCGTGAAGATCGCCGCCGACTACACCGCCGCCCACCTCGAGAAGCTCGCCCCCTTCGGCTCGTTCGACTCCAACCACCTGTCGTTGATCCGCGAAGACGGAGCGATGGACCTGTATCACGGTGGGCTGCGGGCGATTGGCTCCGACGGTAAGAAGATCTTCGACCACGTGGACTATTCGAAGTACGTGGATTACATCCGCGAGGAAGTCCGCCCGTGGTCGTACATGAAGTTCCCGTTCATTACGTCGCTGGGGCCGGAGAAAGGCTGGTACCGTGTCGGCCCGCTGGCCCGCATCAACACGTGCGACTTCATCGACACGCCGGAGGCGGACAAGGCCCTGAAGGCGTTCCGGCAGGCCACCGGTAACAAGACCTGCAACGTGACCATGGCCTACCACTGGGCGCGGATGATCGAGCTGCTGCACGCGATCGAGAAGATCAAGGAGTTGCTGCACGACAAGGACCTCCAGGGCAACGACCTCGTCGTCACCGGCAAGCGGCGGGAGGAGGCGGTCGGGCTGATCGAGGCCCCGCGCGGCACGCTTTTCCACCACTACAAGGTCAACAAGAACGACCAAGTCGTCATGGCGAACCTGATCGTCTCGACGACCAACAACAACGAGCCGATGAATCGCGCCGTCGAGAAGGTGGCCCGGGACCATCTGAACGGCAAGGAAATCACCGAGGGGCTGCTCAACCACATCGAGGTGGCGATCCGGGCGTATGACCCGTGCCTCTCGTGTGCCACGCACGCGCTCGGACAGATGCCGCTCGTCGTCGAGCTGGTCGATGCGGACGGGAACGTGGTGGATACGAAGGCGCGCGGCGGAGCCTGAAGCAGTGCAATGTGACAAGGGCAAAGTGCTGACTTCGGGCGCCGGCTGCGACGATGTACGCCGCCTGCGGCCAGTGGATGATCCTCGCCGCTTTGCACTTTGCACTTTGCCCGCTGACATCGAGACTGACGTTCTTGGAGATCGGCTGTGACCGCCCCCCCCCGCCTCCTGGTTCTCGGCTTCGGCAACCCCGGCCGGCGGGATGACGGCTTGGGGCCGGCAGCGGCGGCGGCCCTTGAGGCGCTGCGGCTCCCCGGCGTGACGGTCGAGGCGGACTACCAGCTTTCGGTGGAGGACGCGGCGACGGTGGCCCGGCACGATGCCGTGCTGTTCATTGACGGGGACCGTAGCGGCCCGGCACCGTTCCGTTTCGAGGTGGTGGAGCCGGGCGCGGCGGCGAGCTTCAGCACGCACAGCGTGCGGCCGGGCGGTGTGGTTCGTTTGGCACAGGACTTGTTCGGGGCCGCGGGTCCGGCGTACCTGCTGGGCATTCGCGGCTACGAGTTTGACGAGTTCGGGGAGGGATTGTCGGCCGGGGCGCAGGTGAACCTGGCGGCGGCGATCGCGTTTGTGGAACCTCTCCTGCGAACATCCAGACTCTGCGAGGGGCCTGACCCCGAGCACGGGCTGGTCGGCGAGACGCCGGCCCTCCCCTCGGCGGCCCTCTCGCGTGGGGAGCACTGATGCAAGGCGGAAAACACGTAATCCTGTGCGTGGACGACGATCAGGACCTCCTCGACGCCCTCAAACTGGTCCTGGAGAAGAACGGCTACGTCTTCATCGGCGCCCGCAGCGCCGAGGACGGCCTGGCCAAGTACAAGCAGGTCCACCCCGACCTCATCATCGTTGACCTGATGATGGAGGAGGTCGATGCCGGCACCGGGCTGGTCCGCAACCTCAGGGCCGAGGGCAACACCAAGCCCGTCTACATGCTCAGCTCGGTGGGCGACAACCTGAACCTGAACATCGACTACAACGAGCTGGGGCTGGCCGGCGTGTTCCAGAAGCCGATCGACAACCAGCAGCTTCTGACCGTGCTGCGAACCAAACTGAAGAAGTAGGCGACAGCCGGCGCCGACCCGGCGCGCGCCCGGGGTGGGATCCCACTTTCCGGGAGGGCGAGCGTCCCGGCGAGCCGCAGCCCGGAGGGAGGTCTGCTCCGTGGTGCGGCGGACGGGCGAACACGCACGTCGGGGGCTATGCGGTCAGTCGGAAGCAGGCCGCCCGTTTCAGATTGCGCACGTACAAGTGACCGCGGTGCAGCACCGGCACCGTCCAACACCGGCCGTCCAGGAGTTGCACCTCGGCGGTCGGTTTGAACTCGGTGGGCGTCGCGGGCGCGATCAGGAGTGTGCCGTCCTCGGTGAACACCAGGAGTTGACCGTCGGCGATCAGCACGGTCCCGTTCTGGGTGCCCCGCCGCGACCACTTTTCGGCCCCGGTGGCCCATTCCACGCACTTCAACCCGACCTCGTCGCTGACGTACAGGTGCCCCTGGTAGAGCACCGGCGTCTGGAACTTCGCGCGGATGCTTTTGTTCTCCCAAACGGGGGTCGTCGCCAGCCGGTCGCCCTCCCGCCGCAGTTTCAGCAGCGCTGAACCGTGCTTGTAGCCCGAACTGAGCAGCAGGTGGCCGTCATGGAAGATGGGGGTGGCGGCGTTCACGTCCCAGTCCGTCTGCCACGGCAGGTTCCACACTTGCCGGCCGGTGTCGGCTTCCGCGATAAACGCCTCTTTCCCCATAAAACCCACGACGTAGCGCCGTCCGTCGAGGGCGATCGGGTACGGCGTGGCGTAACCAACCAGGCCGGAGCCGCTGTCACCGGGCAGGTTAAAACCAGCCAGAGGTGGGCAGGTTAAAACCAGCCAGTTGTATGCATGATGTTTACTTCTCCACGGGTTCGCAAGCGGGTTCGGGTTTTGACTTTTCGGTGATCGCGG
>JBFMAI010000028.1:0-60211 GCA_040755725.1 Planctomycetota bacterium
AGGTTTCCGCCTCGGCGACCGCCCCGGGGGTGTCGAGCCGGCGAATCTGCTCCTCGACGATCGGCACGTCCTTCGCCTCGGCGGCAAAGATGATCGTGTTGGTGCGTGGGTCGCCGGACACGGAGACGGGGCCCAGCGCCGCCGGCGAGCCGCCGGCCGCCGCGCGCGGTCCGCGCGCCGCCCGGGCCGCCCCGCCGCCGCCGCCGGTCGCGTCGAAGATCTCCTGAAGGAGCGGCACCAGATCGTCCGTCCGCGCGCTGCGCAGCGGGTAGTGGTAGATGCCGACGATGTCGCGGCCTTCGAGTTCCTCCAGCTCGGTGATGACCTTCTCGATCAGGCCCATGACCTCGGGCGGGGCTGAGACCATCAGCGAGTTGGTCGTCGCGTTGGCGACGATCTCGACCCGCTCGACCTTGGCACCGCCTTCGACGCCGGGCACCGACACGAGCTGCTGCTGGAGCATCTCGATGAGTTGCTGTTGCGGGCCGCCCTGCTGGCCGGGTCGGCCGCGCACGCCGGCCCCCGGCAACGCGCCGCCGCGCCGTTGCTGAACTTTGGAAATCCCCAACACATCCTTGATGTTGGCGGCGGTCTCCTCGGCGACGAGGCCGCGAAGCTGGAAGATCTTGACCTGCACTTCGCCGGGCGGAATGTCCAATTCGCGCAGAAGCTGGCGAATCTCGGGCAAGAGCGTCTCTTCGCACTTGACGATGAGGTAGTTGTGGCCGGGGTCGGTGGCAATGCGCAACGGTCCAGGGCCGGTCTTCTTGGTGCCGGTCGCCGCCCCGCCCACCATGCCGCGAAGCTGCTCGAGCATCCCCAACTGCTCGCGTTCGCGGCCTTCCTCCCCCTGGCGGCCGGCCTGTTGCTGGCCGCGCTGCGGCTGTTGCGGCTGGGGGATGACGATCTGCCGCTGCTGGACATCGAACATCATCGAGAGGATTTCGGCCGCGGCGGACACGTCGCCGTACTTGAATCGGAAGATGCGAACTATTTCGCCCTTGGCGAGGTCTTCGGTGATGAGGTCGAGCACGTCGGTGATGTCACTGACTTCCTTGCGCGGCCCGTGCAGGAGCAGCGTACCGTCGGGCTGAACCACGATCCGCGTCGGCTCCTTGGGAATCGGCGAGGCGATGCGCTCGCCGGGCTCGGGCGCCGGCGGGGTCGTTTGCACGCCGTTTCCCTGCGCGCCGTCCCCCTGCGCAGTGGGCTTGGCACCGTCCCCCCTCTCAGGGGGGACCACAGGGGGGTTCGATCCGCCGCTCGGCGACGGCTGCGACCCTCCCCCAACCCCTCCCTGAGAGGGAGGGGGGTTGCTGTCGCGTCCGCCCCCTTCTTGAGAGGGCGGAGGGTCATCGTCGCCGAGGAGCAGTTCGCGCAGCGGGAGGCCGGTCTCGAAGCGCGAGACGGGGCGATTCTCTTGACCGTTTCGCTCCCGCTTCTCGCGGATGGAGTCCGGCTCTTCGCCGTCCTGCCACAGGACTTCGATGAGCGACGGTTGCTGGGGCCGCTGGGTCGCCCGCTCGATAACAACGTCCTCGCCGCGGGCCACGAGGTACTGAAGCAGCGCCTCCGGGTCGCCCTTGGGCTTGTAGGTTCGGACCACCTTCTCGACTTTCGCGCGGCTTTCAAACTGCCGGATCAGCCGCTCGATGTTCTCGAACTCGCTCGGTCGGCACTTCACGATCAGGTATTCGTCGAACCAGTCCGCCTCAATGCTCGGCCCGCCGCGATCTTCCGGCAGGAGCAGGTCACGCAGCTCCCACGCAATGTCGCTGGGGCTGCCGCGGTTGACGTCGACCAGATAGAGCTGCCGCCCGCCGGCGAGCAGGCCCTCTTCGGCCGTCTCGGGCTTCTGGTCAAGCTGCTTGATGACCTGCTCGACGTGCCGCATCTTCCGCCGGTTCGCGGTCACGATCAGCCGGCCGGTGTATTCGTCGGCGCTGATGGTGACGGCATCCAGCGGGTTGCGTGACGGCGGGAAGATGTTCTTGAGCGTGTCCTGGACCTCGGCTGTGGTGGCGTACTGAAGCTGGAACGTCTGGAGCTCGGGCACGCGCGTGCTCTGCCCCTCCAGCTCGGTGATCCACCGCTCGACTTCGGCGAGGTCCTTCGGCAAGCCGGCCAGGATGATCGAGTTGCTGCCCGCGTCGGGCGTCACCCGCACGGTCGCCGTCCCACTACGGGCGCCGGCCGTGCCGCTGCCGCGCAGGTTGCCCTGAATGACCGCGTTGAGCGACTGGGCGATCTGCTGCGCGTCGCCGTTGTCCAGCGTCACGATGTGAACGATGTCGTTGCTGTCCACTTCCTCATCGAGCATGGCGATGAGTTTGCCGGCCAGCTCCTGGTACTCCTCCGGAGCGTACACGAACAGCCGGTTGGTGGAGGGCTCGGCGAAGACCGCGGTCTGAATCGCCGTCTTGCGGACGGCGCCTTCGCGCTCGGCGACCTTGGCCTTCAGCATGGCGTCCACGTTGTTGGCCACCTGCTCGGCCCGCACGTTCTTCAGCACGTAGGTCTGCGCCTGCCCCTGCGTGGGCTGCTTGCTCTCCAGGTCGCGAATGAGCGTCTCGATGAACGGCATGTGCTCCGGCGGCGCCAGCACCACCAGCGTGTTGGTGGTCGGCTCGGCGAACGCCCCGGGCTTGAGCTGCCCCGGCCGCGTGTTGCCGCCCAGATCGCGCAGGAAGTTCTGCACGGCGATCTGGACCTGCATCGCGTTCAGCACCTTCAGGTCGAAGCTCCGCACTTGCACGCCGCCCGGGTCCAGCCGATCCAGCTCGGCGATGAAGTCCTGCACCTCGCCCATTTTGTCGGGCGGCGCCTGCACGACGATGCTGCGGCCGCCGACGACCGAGAAGGAGATTTCCTGCCCAAGCTTGTTGCGCTGCCCGTAGCGCTTCGGGGCGTACTGGGCGTTGAGGACGGCGACGACCTCGTGCGGGTTGACGTTGATCACGTCGATGATCTTGCGTTCGCCGCGGACCATCTCCGCCCGCGTGTCCAGGTCCCGCACCCATTTCTCGATTTCCGCGTGGTCTTCCTTGTCGCCGCAGACGATGATCGAGTTCGTCAGCGGCTCGGCGCTGACGCGCAGCTCACGCTTGGTGCGGAAGCGCTCGCGGAGCACGTCGTTGAGGACGGCGACCACGCTGCCGGCGTCGGCGTTCTCCAGCGCGATCGTGCGGATGTTGCCCTCGGTCGTCGCCACCTGATCGAGCTCGGCCACCAGGGCCTCGGCCATCGGGATCACGAACTTCGGCGCGTTCAGGACGAGCCGGTTCAACCGCTGGTCGACCGTCACGTTCACCCGCTGCGCCACGCCCTGCCCGCGCGTCCGCGACAGCCGCACGTTCAGCAGGTTGGTGATCTGCGCGGCGATGTAGTTCGCATCGGCGTTTTTGACCTCAATGAACTTCTGCTCCGGCTCCAGGTCCTTCGTCTCCGCCTCGAACTGCGCGATGATCCGGTCGATCTCCGCGAACATGTCCTTCGGGGCGCTGACAATCAGCGTCTCCGTGGTCGGATCGGCGTAGAACGTGGCCGCCAGCCCGTCCGGCCGGCGCGGCTGGTTGCGAAACGTCCCCGACAGCGTGTTGGCCAGGCTGTAGACGTCCAGCCCGGGCAGCTTGCGCACTTCGTTCTGCACGACGGTGAGCAGCGGCTGCTCCATCGGCACGTCGTACTGGTCCAGCAGCAGCTTACCGTACGTTACCGCCACCTGCGGGCCGTTGATCACCACCCGGTTGGTCCGCGAATCGGCCGTCACCTTGATCATCGCCGCCGCGTTGCGGCCGAGCTGCTTCTCCATGTACGTCACGAGCTGCTCGCGCAGCCACCCCGCCGCGTCCGTCGCCTGGGCGTGCGTCATCTGCCGGAACTCGACCACGGGGGCCTGGCCGCGCTGCGCCTCGGCGTACTCGGCGATGAGGGCCTCGGCCTGTTCCAGGGCGTCCTTCGCGCACGTCAACAGGATCGTCTCGCTCTGCGGATCGGGATCGAAGCGGGCCACCAGGTTGGGCTTGGTGCGGAAGGCGTTGCTCAGCTTGCTGGCGATCTGGGCCACGTCGGCCCCGGGCAGCTTCAGCGTCTTGATGATGATCTCGTTGCCCTTCGGATCATCGAGCTGGGTGACGAAGGCCTCGATCTCGGCCAGTTTGTCCGCCGGGGCCTCGACGATCACCTGCGGGCCGGCCGCGACGACTTTCACCTGTGAACCGGCCGGACGGCCGCGGAACGCCGCCACGCCGGCGTAGAGCTGCTGCACCGCGGCGACAACCTCGCGCGGCTCGGCGAAACGTGGGGTGAAGAACTTCCGCTGCGGGGTCTGGGCGGCCACCTGCTCGTCCATCCGCTGGGCGAAGTCCATGATCTTCCCGAGGTCCACCTTGCCGGCCTGGACGACGAGCGCGTTCGTGACCGGCTCCGCCTGGATGACGGTCGTGGTCCCCCGCCGTCCGCCGACGCCCAGGGCCAGTTGCAGTTGCTGCGCCACTTGCGTGGCATCGGCGTGGGCCAGGGGGAGAATGACGATCCCGCCCGACTCGTCCGCCACGTCCAGCATCGCGATTAGCGCCGCGATCTCCTCGATCGCCGGCCGCACGCCGTAGACCAGCACCTTGTCCCCCTCCGCCTGGATGTACACCGTCGAGCGGCCCAGGGCGGGGTGCTGGTAGGAGCGGTACATGTTGCTCAACGTAGTGGCGATGGCCTGGGCGTCACCCTGCTCAATGACGAACGTCTCCAGCGTGGGGCTGTTGGTCAGGGCGGCGCCGTCCCAAAGCTGGATCGTCTCCTCGACCTTGGCCCACTCCTCGTCCGTGCAGATGACGATCAGCATCTGGGCGTCGTCGAGCGGAATGACCTGATACGTCGCGGCCGCGCCGCCGGGCGTCACCGGTGAACGGAAGCGGGTCCGCCCGGTGGACATGCCCGTCGCGCCGCGGGCCGCCCCGGTGGCCAGGAGCGTGTGGATCATCTGGGCCACGTCGCTGGGCTTGAGGTTCTTGAGTTGCACGACGTGGCGATTCTGCTGCGGGCCGGGCACGTCCAGTTGGGCGATCAGGCTGGCGACGCGCTCCAGCTCGTCCCGCTCGGCGATCACGTAGAAGACGTTCTTGGTTTCATCGGGGACGATCGTGGCCCCGGGTTGCAACCCCCGCAGCCCGGTCTGCGCGATGCCGCTCATGATCTGCGTAAGCACGGGCGCCACGTCAGCGACGTTGGCATTCTCGAGCGCGAAGACCCGCAGGTTGTCCGCCTGCGGCTTGTCCAGCACCTCGAGCAGTTCGCGCACCCGCTTGAGCCCGTCCTGGTTGGCGTACACGATCAGCGCGTTCATCCGCGCGTCGGCCACCAGCCGGATCGTCTTCTTGGCCCGCTCGAAGATGCCCTCGACCATGATCTCCTCGGGCGCGCCGACCATCGGCATCGGCTGCTGCACGGGCGTGACGGCCCGGCCCTGCCGCGCGGCCCGCTGCTGGGCGAGCTGCTGCTGTTGCTGCCACTGCTGCAAGGCCCGCAGGCGTTGCCAGCCGGCGGAGGCGGCCCCCGTCTGCCCCTGCTCCTGCTGGAAAATCTGGTTCAGCAGGTTGGCGACCTCGGTCGCGTCGGCGTGCTGGATCTCGATGACGTGCGTGCCGAACTCGCCCAGGTCGGGCTTCTGATCAAACTTCTCGATCAGTTCCTCGATTTCCCTCATCTTGTCGGCGGTCGCCTTGACGATGATCGAATTCGTCCGGTCATCGGCGACCATGTCCACTTCGGCCGGGGCCGCGGCGCCACCCACGGCCTGCGGCATCATCCGGCCGGTGCGCGGGTCGCGGACCATCTGCACCTGCGGCATCATCGCGCTGCCGCCGAGGTTCATGAACTCGCGGACCAGCCGCTCGATTTCGCGGGCGTTGGTCTTGATCTCGAAGAAACGCATCTGCCGCGGGTCGGAGGGGGCCAGGTCCACCTTCTTCTGGAGGGCCAGGAACTTGCGCACGTCGCGGGTCGTCGCGATGATCCGCACCTGGTTGCTCTCGTCCAGGGCCGAGAGGCGGGCGTAGTACGGCAACGCCGACGTGAACATGTCCACCAGCGTCGCGGCCTTGCGGTCGGGCACGCGGTAGTAGACCTCGACGAAATCCATGTCGCGCAGGTTGGCCTGCTCGAACGCCGCCACGGTCGGATACACCCGCTCCACCGGGATGTGCTCGGCCATCTCGTTGACCGGGAGGATGTAGACGTGGTTCTCGCGCTCGACGAAGCGGTACCCCTTCTCGTGCATGATGAGGTTCAGCTCGTCGATGGCCTCGTCCTTGGTGAAGCGCTTGTTGCTCTTGTAGGTCAGTTCCCCGCCGATCACGATGTCCGTCGGATCGGTCATCAACGGTTTGCCGACCCGCTGCACAAAGTGGGCGATCACGTCCTCCCACGGGGTGGCGTCGAAGGCGAACCACTCGGACGGCTCATCCGGACCGGGCTTCCGCGCCACGGGTCGCGGCGGACCAGCCGGCTCGGAGGGCGCCTTCACCGTCGGCGTAGGGAGGGGCTCCGGCTTGTGCTCTTCCGCTGGCGCCGCCGGGGGGACGTTCGACAGGCTCTCCGGTGGCCCCACGACTTCTTCGTCGCCTTCGAGCGGGGTCTCGGCGGGTGGCGGCGGCTCGGCGGCGGGCGGTTGCGGGGCCCGTTGGGTCGAGGCCCGCGCACGCTCGCGCAGTTGCTCGATGGACTCCGGTTCTTCACTCTGGCCGCCGGGGCGCGCAAGCCGCGCGGGGGTTAGGCGTCGCGGCGGCCGCGCCGGCGGCGTGGCACCGGACTGCTCGGCCTGACGAGCTTCCTGCTCCCGCTGCATCTGGTCGCGCAGCCGGAGCAGCTTCTCCAGCGCCTCCTGCGTGTCGGGCGGCCGGTCCGGCTGAGTGGTCGGCGCCGGCGCCGGGCGCACCTCACCCGAAGGCTGAGGTGGCGGCTGTTGGGCCCGGGCCGCGAAGACGGCCAGTCCCGCGACGAAGCTCACCGTGAGGCCCCGCACTGCCCACCGTGTCGTCCGCAGCGTCATGCTCGCACCTCTTTCACGACGTGCTTCAGGCCCCGTCCGGGGCCGTTGTATCCCACGGGTCGTCCCGCGACGGCGCCGGCTTGGCGGTCCAAGCCGCGATCGTCGCAGCGCCGCTCTGGTCACGGGGTTACGACCGGCCCGGCCCGCGTTGGGCCTCGCCGCCGGTCTCCGCGCCAACCCCGCTGACACGCAGGCGATCTCGCTCGCATGAGCCGGTCGCGGACAACGCGTCAGGCCGGCGCCCGCCGTCGGCCGCGACCCGGCTCCCAACGGTCGCTAGTTATACCCGGAACCCCCCCGGGGGTGGCAGTGGGAAAAACCGGCGCGGCGACGTTCAACATCCGTCCCGGCCGGGACTTACCCGCCCCGCGTCGGCCCGCCCCGCCTCGGTCCCGCCGCCGGTGGACAGCGGCTGCTGCCGATAGGCGTCCCACACCTCGGGATGCTCGTCGGGGTTGAGCAACTGCCGCTCGCGGAAGTTGCTCCCCAGGCGGTAAAAGTAATCCTTCGCGCCGTCCGCTTCCTGCACGCGGACCACCATGCCTTCCGGGTGAATGAACATAAGCTTCCCGTCGTCCACGGTCTGGTCGAGGCGATACTCGGTCGGCTTCTGCGTCGGCTGCCGGTCGTCGGCGACAAACGCGATCGGCTCGCCCTCCAGGGCCACCGTCGCGCGCAAGAAGATGTGCTCGGTGCCCTCGCGCGGGTCGCGCACCGGCGGGGGCGGAGGCGACGGGGGAGGGCGTGACTCCCCCCTAGCAACAGGCTCCGGCGGCACCGGCGCCTTCTCCCGGTACGGCATGAACAAGTTCTTTTCGAAGAGCACGTTGTAGGCCGCCAGGTCCGTCTCGGCCAAGCGGCCGCGTTCCGACTCCTCCGGCGCGCCCTCGATGACGGGGTGTTCCAGCCCCGCCAGCCGCGGCAACACCAGGGTGATCGCCGACACGCTCAGACGCAGCTCCGGGCCGTTCGGCCCGATCGTCGGCTCCCGCCCCGCCGCCCCGGAACCACCCCCGCGGCCCCCCCGGCCAGCACCCGCGCTCTCACGCCGCGGGTTGTTGAGGTCGGCGATGATGTTCTGCTCCGCGGCGATGCGCACCTTGTCGATGCGGGCGAGATACTCGCGGCGATAGAAATCGCGCAGGAAGCCGACGACTTCGTTCAGCGTCCCGGTCGCCGTGATCGTCATGGGTACGCCGATGGACTGGTCCTTGTACCGCACGAACGACCCGGCGCTGATCTTCGGATCGCGCAGGCCGTGGCGCTCGACCAGGCGGTGCAGGTCCTCGCGGAAACGGCGTTGGGCCACCTGCGGCTCGGAAGCGGGGGCGAACGTCCGGCGCGTCAGGGCCTGCCAGCGCTGCTCGGCGTCCTGCAGGGTCTTGAGCTGCACGGTGAGAATCTGCGTGCGCTGCTGCTCGAGACGGATGTTCTTCTTCACCGCCTCGAACGGCTCGAGAACGGTCCAGCGGACCACATACACCAGCGCGGTGACGGCCACGGCCCCCCCGACGCACAGCCCGAGTACCTTCTCCCGTCGGGTCATCGGTCAGCTTCCCGTGGGCACGCGGCCCAGGTCCCGCAACAGGTCCCGCCGCGCTTGGGCCCGCGCGGCGGCCTGGTCCCGAAACTGCTGCAACTTGCGCAGCGAGATGCGGATGTCCACCAGGCCGTGATAGCGGCGGCCCTCGACGCGCGTCCACGTCTCCTGGGTCGCTTCATAAAGCCGTTCACCGTCCACGGTGAGGTTGTTCAGCGCGTTGACGAAGTCGGTGGGCACCTGCCACTCGGTGTGATAGACGCCCGCCAGCAGGATCCCCGGCGTGCGACCGGTCGTGTCGAGCACGATCTCGCGCAGGGCCATCTTCTCCCCCGGCCGCGCCCCCGGCTCAAACGCGTGATCGACGACGTTGAGCAGCTCGTCGGGCCACACGGCCTCGGCGGCCCATTCGCGGACCTCATCGACGCGGTTGAGCGTCTTGGCGGCCTGCTCCGCCTGCGTCAGCAGCTTGCCGTTGACCGCCTGAAGTTCGCGGAGCTGTCGGCTGAGGACGGCGTACTGCCGGCCGAGCACCCCGCCGATGGCCAACAGAACCAACACGGCCGCCAGCACCGCCACGCGGGCGCGGCGTTGGAGCGCCTCGCGGGCCGACACGGGCCGCTTCGGGTTGAGGAAGTCCAGGGCCAGGGCGCCCTCGCGCCCCAATCCCCACGCCAACCCCAACGCCGCCGAAAACGACCGCAGCTTCGGCGCCTCGTCGGCCGCCACGTTCAGCGGCCCCGTGGGATCGAACAGCCGCACCGGCAGGCTCAGGCGGCGGTGCAGGCGCTCGGCCAGTTGCGTTTCGAGGCCGGTGCCGCCGGCGACGACGATTTCGTCCAGGACCGCGTCGGGCTCGGTGGCGCGATACGCCTGGAGTGTGCGCGTGGTTTCGACGACCAGCTCGTTGATGGCCGCCTCGACCGCCTCGTCCCCGCGGGCCAGGTCGCTCAGCTCCGCGATGGAGATGGTGCGTGAGTCGTCCGGCGGAGCGGGCCCGGCAGCCGGCAGGGGCACGTTGACGTTGGCCGAGCGGCTGAATCCCAGCGCGCCGCCGCGGAACACGTCGATTTCGGAGGCCCCGGGGCCGACATCGAGGAACAGCAGCCGCTGCTCGCTCGCGCCGCCGGTCACTTGCGCGCTGATCAGGTTCGCGTAGGGCCGCAAGCCGATCCGCGTCGGCATCAGCCCCGCCGCCTCGCACGTCTGCCGCACGCGGCCCAGCGTCTCGGTCGTGACCGCCGCCAGCAGCACCTCGCGCGCCAGCCCCTGCTCGTCCGTATCCGTGATCACGTAGTCGATCGCCGCCGTGTCCAGCGGGAACGGCAGTTCCTTCATCGCCTGGAAGCGGACGGCAGCGGCAACCTCGCGGGCCGGCGTGGGCGGCAGGCGCAGCCGGTTGATGACCGCCCGCTCGCGCGGCACGTCCACCACCACCGCGCGGTGCCGCAGCCCGTGCCGCCGCAGCATCGAGCGGATGAAGTCCCCCAGCGCCTCTGGGTCGTCGACCTCCACCCCCGCGGGCAGGCGGTGCGAATGGGCGTCTTCCAGGACGGCGCGCGCCTTGCCCACCCGCGCCACCACCAGGCGCAGGGAGCGCTTGTCCCAGTCCAGACACAGCACCTTGCGGCTCATCCGCAGCACCCGGGTCTCCTCAACGTCCGACCTGCTACTCCTGGATGACCACCGTGTCGTCATCCACCGGCCAGGCCAGGCCGAGCGCCGTCAGTTCACGATGATACAGCACCTGCACGAGCGAGCCACGCCGCTCGATGATCCATTCGTACCGCCGGGCCAGCCGCGTGTGATCGCCATAGCCGATGATCTCCACGTGGAATTGCAGGGAACGGGTCGTGAGCCGGTCCTTGAACGGGTCGTACACCGCGGGCCCCACCGCCTGGCTGATCCACGTCGGCTCCTTGCGCTGGTCGGCGGAAAGCTCATTTCGCAGGCTCACGATGGCCGCCGCGGCCTCCGTCCCCAGCACCGCCTCCAGCACGCGCGGCGACGCGGTGTTGACGTCGAGCGGCCCCTCCTTCACCTGGCTCTGTCCGCCGCCCGTGCCACCGCCGCCGCCCTGCCCGGCCGGCCGCGGCTCGCGCGACCAGACAGTCACGAACGGGGCGATGCCGGGATTCAGCACGCCGTCGGCGTTGTCATACTCCGGGAAGCTCGCCTCCCCGTCGTCCTCGTTCGCGTCGAGCAACCCGTTGCGATTGACGTCTTCGCCGTAGATGGCGGCGGCGGTCCACCCCTTCACGAGCAGCAGCTCTTCGACCGTGTCCAGCCGGCCGTTCTTCGTGTAGTACGCCGGCTCCAGCGTGGTGTAGTACTCGTTCTCGGCCCCGCCCGGCCGGGTTTCGTCGTCCTCGTCGAGCCAGTCCAGCAGCGCGGCGATCAGCTCCGGTGCGTTCTCCAGGCCCAGGTCCGTCAGCAGCGGCGTCAGCAGCCGCTCGATCTCCTCCGGCTCCGCCGTGTTCAGATTGAGCTTGCCCGCCTCCGGCGTAATGCCGAAGCGAATGGTGTTGCGCGCGCCGTCAACGTTGGGGGCGACAATGCTGTAACGCCACGCGACCGCGGGCGACGGCTGCTCGAAAATCTCCGTGCGCGAACCCATCTTGCGGACGGGGTCGCCCTCGCGGTCGAACGCCGGCGACCAGACCAGCGCGTGCCGAAACTTCTCCGGTACGTCCCACCACGCGGACGAATCGTCGCCTTTTTCCCGCAGGATTGTGGTCAGCTCTTCCAGCCCGGACAGCGCCGCCAGCCGTGCTTGCTGCGCGTCCCGCTGGGCCTGTGCCCCCGACAGCTCCGCGCGCACGAAGAACAGGAACCCCGCCATCACCAGGGCCAGCAGGCCGACGACCACCAGGACGACGGGCAGGACGAGCGCGCGGCGCCAACGGGTCACGGCTTTTTCTCCCGCCGGCCCTCGCCTTCCGCTTCCTGCGTGGGGCCGCCTTCCCCCTCGGCTTCCTGCGCTGGGCCGCCAAACTGGTAGATTTCCTGGACCTGGCTGCCCAGGCGGTGGGCGCGGGCCGTGAACATCTGGTCGGCCGCCGGCAACGCCACGATGACGCTGAAGCGGTTGATGTTCGGCACATCGGGCCCGAGCGGATAGCGGTTCAGCGGGTAGGTTTCGAGGTCCTGGTCCTCCAACTCGGCCTTGGTGAGCGAATCGAACCCGACCGTGATGCGCACGAGGTGGGGCAGCGGGTTGCCCTCCGTCACCTCCCACTTCGTCAGCCACTCCACCCCGTCGAAATAGCGGAACTCCAGGTAGCCCAGCTCGTGCGACCACAAGTCGTGCCGCAGATACAGCAGGTCCTGGTCCTCGGCCGCCTGCTCCTCCCGCACGAACGGATTGATCGCCCGCCGCTCGGTCCGCAGGACCCCCCCCACGATCGGGTCGCCCTCCGGCGTCGTCTTCTCGGGGTCGATCCACAGCTCGTAGGTGATCTCGCGCAGGTCGTGCCGTGGGGCCGGCAGGGCCGCGGCTTCGGACTCGTTGTAGAAGCCGTAGGAATGCGCGGGCGGCAGCGGCGCCGTCAGAAACGTGATCCGCCGCCGATCGCCCGTGAACTGCGTCACCGGGAACTCGATGCCCTGCAAGCCGACCGCGTTGCGCAGCTCGGCGCCCAGGCGCTCCAGCATCTGCTGCACGATCTGCGTGCGGTCGGCGATGCGGCCGGCCTGCTCGCGGACGGCGAGCGTCTGCCAGAAGAACGTCAGCAGCGTCCCCAACAGCAGCCCGATGAGGGCGATCGCAATGACCACCTCGAACAGCGTCAATCCGCGCCGCCGAGGAACGCGCCGCACCATCAACGGCCTCCGCCCTGCTGCCGCTCATAAGCGTCCCGCAGCCGCATCAAGTCCTCGATGGTGTACTCCCCGTTCGGTCCCGAACCCTGCCCGACATCAAAGCCCGGCGGCGGGCCGGGCGAGGGCTCGCCCTCGTTCGGCGGCGGCGCCGGAGGACGCCCGCCACCCGGACGGAACGGCCCCGGCGGCGGCCCCGGCGGCGGCATTCCGCCCGCCGCCTCGACCGCTTGTCGAATCATGTCCGCCAGCGCGTTGGCGTCGGTGTTCGCACCCCCAGGGCCCGCACCCCCATCGCCGCGTCCCCCCACCCCGAACTGATCGGCGTACTGGGCCCACTGGGCCGGCACGCCCCCGCCGCCAAGCTGGCCGAGGACAGTGTCCATGTAGGGCATCAACTGCGCCAGCGTGTCTTCGTCGAGCATTGTCATGAGCTGCTGGAAATCCACCGCCCGCGGATCGAAACCCGGGATCGGCACCAGCCCCCGCAGTATCTCCGCCGCCGCCTCCGTCATGCCCCCTTGCTCCACGAGGTCCACTTTCGGCGGCGCGGCCTTGAGCATCACCAACTGACGCACGACCTCCGCGCCCTCGCTGCTGTCCAGCCGGTCCTGGTCGGGTTGCCGCAGGATTTCGATCACCACCCGCCGCAGCGTCTCCTGGTCCTCGCGGTTCACCGGCTCGTGGACGATGCGCCAGAAGGTGCCCGGCAGCGGCGCCAGGGCGTAGCCGAGCGGCGTCTCATCCGTACAGGCGTATTCCAGCGTTTCGTTTTCCTTCATCAGCGCGGCCAGGCGCGGATCCAGCCGCACGAGCGCCACCAGGTGCTCCGCCAGCAGCGCGGCCCGCAATTGCTCCTCGCTGAAGGCGGTCATCTCCAGCCCGCCGGCGAGCTGCGCCCCCAGGAGTCCCATCGCCGCCACCAGCACCGTCAGCGCGATGACCACTTCCAGCAGCACTGCCGACCGCCGACATCGCTTCCACGCCCGCCGCTTCATCGGTAATCCTCCGGGTTGTACTCATCTTCCCGGTCGGCCTCGGGGGGCAGGACCGGCGGCCGGCGGACCTCGCCCGTGGCCCGGTTCCACGGCTCGACCGTGACCCGCCCCAGGCGGCCATCGAGCGTCACCAGCAGGGCGTTGCCGCCGGCGTCGCGCAGCACCCAACGCAGGGAGTTGCTGGTGCCATCCGGCTCGAAATTGATCTCGATCGGCCGCTCCAGCTCCTCGACCATCACCGGATCCAGCTCCGTCTCGGGAAATTCGAGCTGGTCGTCCACGATGCGGATCGGCGAGGGACCCTCCGGCAGCAGTTGTACGGCCTCAATCCACACGTCGGGCAGCAGTACCTCGCTCTGGGCCCAGTCCTCGCGGGGAGTGATGTACAAATGCGGCGCCTTCAGCGGATCGGCCTGCCGCCGCACGCGCACGCTCCCGTCGGCGCGGATGAGGATGCGATGGCGGCAGGTGGCGTTCATCGCCTCGGCCCGGCACATCGCCGCCAGCGCCCGCAGCCGATGGGCCGACTCCTTCAAGTGCTCGGCGGTGGCGGCGGTCGTGAAGTCCGGCAGCACGAAGGCCGCCAGCAGCCCGAGCAGGGCCACCACCAACAGCACCTCCAGGAGCGTGAAGGCTTGTCGGGCCGTCCGGCGCACGAGCATACTCCCGCAATACACGTCACCACGACGGGCCGCGCGCGGCGACTCGCACCAAGTGACCTAACGTCGGCGCGGGGCCGCCGCGTCAGGTGCGCTTCCAGTTGGTGATGTCGTCGTCCGTGCCGGCCTGGCGATCGGGGCCGGGGCTGGACAGATCGAAGCCGCCTTCGTTGTACCGGCCCGGGGACTGGTAGACGTAGTCGCTGCCCCAGGGGTCCTTGAGCTTGGCCGCGTCCTCGATGTAGGGCCCGCTCCATTTGGCCGCGGCCTCCTCATCGTCCGGCTTTTGGACCAGCGCCATCAGTCCGCCGTCTTCCTCGGTGGGGTAACGGCCCATGTTCAGGCGGTACATTTTCAGGGCGTTGGCCAGGCTGCCCTCGATGGCGGCCTTGGCGAGCTTGATCTCGGTGTCGCGTTGCACCCCGAAGAAGTTCGGCACGACGAACGCGGCCAGCAGGCCGATGATCACGACGACCATCAGCACTTCCAGCAGCGTGAAGCCGCGCGCCCGGGACCGTGTTCTGCGTTTCTGCCTGTTCATCGCCGTCTCCGCTAAGTGTGGCCACTCCGTCGAAACCAACCGCCCCTGCCGTCACTTCATCGCCGTCGTCGCCATCCGCAGGATCGGCACGAGCAGCGCGATCGCGATGAACGCGATCATGACGCCCATCAGCAACAACAGCAGCGGCTCAAGCATCCGCATGGTGAAGTCGATCTGCCGGGCCGTGCGCTCCTCCTGCGTGTTGGCGATTTCCACCAGCACCTTGTCGAGCGTATTGCTCTCTTCGGCCACCGCGATCATATCGACGATCGCCGGGGGGAACACGCCGGCGCTGCTCAGCGGCCGCGCCAGCGATTCGCCCGCCCGGACGCTCTCGGCCGCCTCGTCGATCGCGTCGGCCAGGATCGCGTTGCCCGTCGAGTCCTTCGAGATCTTCAGCGACTGGAGGATCGGGATGCCGTTCGACAACATGGTCCCCAGCACGCGGCAGAAACGGCAGATGGAAATCATGGTGTAAATCTTCCCCACGCCGATCATGCGCAACTGAAGTCGTGAGCGGACCGCCTGGCCCGCCTGGCTTTGCAGGAACGCGACCGCCCCGATCACCACCAGCACCAGCCCGCCGACCAGCCACAGCCCGTGGTCCCGCAGCACGTCGCTGATCGCGAACACCACGCGCGTCGGCAGCGGTAGCGCTTGCCCCTCCAGCACCGCGCGAATCTTCGGCACCACGTACGTCATGATGAACGCGACCGCCCCAATCGCCCCGAACAGCAGCACGCACGGATAAATGAGCGCCCCGATGAACTTGTTCTTCAGCGCGTCCTGGCGGGCCACGAATTCCGACAGGCGGGCCAGCACGTCCTCCAGGAACCCGCCCTTCTCACCCGCCCGCACCATCGCCGCGTGCAACTCGGGAAACGCATGCGGGTGGCGGCGCATGGCGTCGGCCAGCGCGTCACCGCCCGACACGTCGTCGCGCACCTCCCGCAGGATGCGGGCCAGCGCCGGCGACGACGCCTGCTGACCCAGCACCTCCAGCGCTCGCATGATCGGTACGCCCGCCCGCAGCAGGTCCGCCAACTGCTCGTACATCTGCCCCACCTTGGACAAGCTCACCCGCCGCGCCCGCCCCGTCAGCACCGACCGCTCCCGCGCCGCCTGCTCCTCCACCTCCACCGGCAACAACGACCGCTCGTCGAGCATGCGCGCGGCGGCCATGGCGCTGTCGGCCAGGAGGGTGCCGCGCACCTCCTGGCCGGTGGCGTTCCGGGCTCGGTACGCAAACGTCGGCATATACTCACTCTGGGTCGGCCGGCGACGCAACGCAGCCGCCGGCCGCCACTTATACCCATCGGCCCGCCCGCGGATGCGGCGGCCAGGGGGCCGCTCCGACGACCCGCCGGCCGGGCAGGTCCAAATGCGGCCTTTGAGCTTGGGCCGTTGTCGGCTAGATTATGGCGTGAACGTCGGCCGGTGAGAAGCGTTGCCGTTATCGGACCCTGCTCCCGTCCCCCTGAATCACCCCCGCTCGGCGGCCCTGAGGACTCTGTGAATGCCTGAGACGATTGCGTCCGAACCCGAATCACCCCCGTCGCCCACCGACGCCGGCTGGGAATCGTTGGCCCTGCCGCAGCCGCTGCTCGACGCGGTCCAACACGCCGGCTTTCAACAGCCCACCGAAATCCAGCGCGTGCTCGTTCCTGTCGCCCTGGCGGGCAAAGACTGCCTCGGCCAAGCCCGCACGGGCACCGGCAAGACCGCCGCCTTCACGCTGCCGCTGTTGCACAAGTTGACCCCCGGCGGCGGCGTCCAGGCCCTGGTGCTGGTTCCCACGCGCGAGTTGGCCATCCAGGTTGACGACCACGTGCGCTTGCTCGCGCACCACACGCCGCTGAAAACCGTGGCCGTGCTGGGCGGCCGTGGCGTGAAGCAACAGCTCGCCGCCCTGGCCCAAAACCCCGAAATCGCGATCGGCACGCCCGGCCGCGTGCAGGATTTGATGCACCGCAAGGCGCTGAAGCTGGACGCCATTCGCGCCGTCGTCTTGGACGAAGTGGACCGGATGCTCGACATCGGCTTCCGCGACGACATCCGCCGCATCCTGGGGGCCGTCCACACCGAGCACCAGACGATCTTTGTTTCCGCCACGATCGACGACGAGATTCGCAAGCTGGCCCGGTCGTTCATGCACGATCCGGTCGAGCTGAACGTGTCGCGCGACATGCTGACGGTCGAGGGCGTCACGCAGGGTTTTGTCACCGTGGACCCGGAGGACAAGGCCGCGACCCTGGTCCGTCTGCTCCGGCACGAGCAGCCCACCCTGGCCATCGTCTTCACCAATACCAAGCACAAGGCCCGCCGCGTCGCGCAGCACCTGAAGCGCGAGAAGATTGAGTGCCGCGAGATTCACGGCGACCTGGAGCAGGAGCGGCGCGAGCGCGTCATGAAGGCGTTTCGCACGCAGAAGACGCCGGTACTCGTGGCCACGGACCTGGCGGCGCGCGGGCTGGACGTGACGGACATCTCGCACATCATCAACTACGACGTCCCCGAAGACTCGTCGGTGTATGTCCACCGCATCGGCCGCACCGCCCGGATGGGCCGCGCCGGCATCGCGTACACGTTCGTCACGCGCGAGGAAGGCAAGCTCCTGACCGAGATCGAGAAGCTCATCAACAAGGAAATCCCGCGCTTCGAGCCGGCGTGGCTGCTGGCCAAGCCCGGTCGCCCGCCGAAGGAACCGCCACCCAAAGCCACCGCGCCATCCGACGAGCCGGTGGTGCCGCGCCGGTATCAGGACCCGCGGCTGCGCGACCAGGTGCTCGACGCCCTGGGATACCGGCCGGTGAAGCGCACGCTGGGCAGCCGCTTCCGCAGCGCCCGCAAACGCCGCTGATCGCGTTGGCATGGCCGCGCCAGGTGGCATGGCCGCGGCCCGGAGCGGCCATGCTCGTGTGGAGCACTTCTCTACGGCCGCTGCGGCCGCGCCGCGGCTTCGAGCGCTGCCAGCAAACGCCGGGCCGCGAAATCATCGGGTTGCAGGTTCACGGCGCGGCGACAGGCCGCCAAGGCCGCCTCCAGACGCCCCTGTTCCGCGAAGCCCTGCGCCAGTCGCAGGTGGGCCAGGGCATTGCGCGGGTCGAGGCGGACCGCGGTCTGGAAATGCTCGACGGCCCGTGAGACGTCACCCCCGGCGGCCAGGATCGTCCCCAACGTCAGGTGGGCGATGGGGTCTTGCGGCACGAGTTCCACGGCGCGCGTCGCGTGCGGGCGGGCCTCGTCGAGCCGCCCCGCATCGAGCAGCGCCGAGGCGAGGTTGGTGCGGGCCTCGACCGATTGGGGGTTCAGCTCGACCGCGACCGTGCCCTGCCGGACCGCTTCGACCAGGCGTCCCGATCGCGCCAGGGCCACGCACAGATTGCTGCGGGCGTGGAAGTTGTCCGGGTCGTACTCCACCGCTTTTTGAAAGCACGCCAGCGCCCCGGCCAGGTCGCCGCGCGCTTCGGCCAGCCGACCGCGCCCGACCCACGCAGGCGCCGCACGCGGGTTGTGCCGCAGGACGTACGACCAGAGCGTCTCGGGATCACGCCAGACCTGCACCTGAACGAAGCTCTTCGCGGCCAACGCCAACAGCAAAAGGCCCGGAACGGCCGTTCGGACTACCCACCGCCGGCGCGGCGACAAAGCCCCCGCGCCGCGGTCCAGCCCCACCGCGACCGCCAGGCCGGCCCCCAGCCAGGCGGAATACGCCAGATGATCGGCGAACGGCGCGTGTCGCAGATAGCCGAAATGCACGAGCCCCAGCGCGGGGACCAGCGCGATGACGAAGTGCGCCAGTCCCCACAGCACAAGCCCACCCAGCCGACGTCGGACGAGTACGACCGCCACGACGGCCGCCACGACCGCCCCCAAGGCGGCCCACCCGAGGGGAGAAGTGAGCGCGATGTTCCACTTGGCATACAGGGGCGACAGCGTCACCGGCAGCACGAACTTTCCGACGTATGCCCACAGGGCCGCGGCGGCGTGCAGCAAGCGGGCCGGCGCCGAGGCCGCCCCAGCGCTGCCCAGCGCCCCTTCCCGCTCGGCCGTCACGAGGACCGGCAGCACGGCCAGCGCCGCCGCGGGCACCAGCCGCAATACCCCGCCCCACCCGCGCCGTCCCAGGGCCCAGCGGTCCATCAGCCACATGGACGGCAGGGTGGCGAGCGCCACCGATTTGCTCAGCACGGCCAAGGCGAAGGCCGTCAGCGTCGTGGCATACCAGCGCCAGTGTCCCGTCTGCCGATGCCGCACATACAGGAGCAACGTGATGACGCTGAACAGCCCGGCGAGCAGGTTCTTGCGCTCGGCCAGCCACGCCACGGAGCCAACCTGCACGGGGTGCAGGGCGAAGATTGCCGCCGCCAGCCATGCGGCCCGCGGGCCGGCGCCCAGGGCCTGGAATAGCGCGAAGCTGAGCAGCGCGGCGGCCGCGTGCAGCACAACATTGACAACGTAGTAGCCCGCCGCGCGCTCCCCCCACAATTGGCACTCCAACCAGTGTGACGTGAACGTGACCGGGTAGTACTGCGGCAGTTCGCGGGTGAGCCAGATCGCCCGTAGCCCGGCGGGCGAGCGCAGGTAGGCGTTGTCGCGGATGTAGACGTCGTCGTCCCAGTCCACGAAGCCGTTGCGGACGCCGGGGGCGTACGCGACCGCGATTCCGAGCAAGAGCAGCAGCGCGGCCCACTCGCGGCGGCGGGGCGGTGTCGGCGTGGCTTGCGCGTCGGCGGCCCCCGTGGGCTGGCGTGTCGCCGGTCTCACGACGAGCGGGCCCTCACGTCAGGGGATGCAGACCGGGAGGTGGGACGGGGCCGGGAGGTCGCAGCAATACCTGAAAGCGCCGCCGGCCGAGCAAAGCCTCGTGGCTGAGGATTTCAAAGGCGTACTGCCCCTCCTGGGGGATGTGGACACCCTGCATGGCGAACAGCAGATCGACCACCGCCAACGGATTGGGGGCCTCCACCTGGCCCTTGCCGCTGAAGAGCGTCACGTCATCGGCGTCGCGCACCAGGCGCAACTCCAATTCCGCCCTCCCGTTGATCTCGGTCACCGACGCGAGAATCGCCATCTGGTTGATGATCGCCGGCACGCGCGGCACCAGGATCGTATTGAAGATCCCGATCGCGCTTTTCTTGTTGCTGAGGCGGTCGTCAACGACCGTGTCGCAGATCAGCAGCGACACGACCGTCGGCAGCGCTTCGGGTTCCTGACCGCTCATACTGCATCTCCCTTGCCGACGACATCATACTCCAGGCCGCGTTCACCCGCCCGCGGGCAGTGGGTAAGATTTCGTGTCCGGTCGGCCGGCGGGCCGTCGTCGTGTGGAGTGACGGCCGGGTGCGCACGGCCCACGACCAGCGAGGAACCGAGCCCGGTGCTACGAGGTGCCCTACAAGCCCCGGCCGGCCCAGGGAGCGTCAGACCCCGCTTGGCCGCGTCGGTTTTCGGTGCCGCCATCCTGCTGGCGGCCCTGCCGGCGTCGGCCGGAGCGCAGCCGACGGTGGACCTGAAGATCGCCCGCGACGAGGTGTTTGCGGGGGAAGCCGTCCAACTGCTGGTCGAAGTGGAGAACTTCCAGACCTGTGAGCCGCCCATCCCGCCCACCCTGGACGGGGCCACGCTGCGCGAACAGCCCGGCACCTCCGAATCGTCGTACACGTCCATCGTCAACGGCCGCGTCACCCAGACGCGCAGCCGGACGTACACGTTCGAGCTGATCGCCACGGTGCCCGGCGAGCTGCTCATTCCCCCGTTCAGCGTGCGCGCCGACGGGCAAGCGCTGACGACCGCGCCGCTACGCCTCACGGTCCGCCCCAGCGACGCCGACCGCTTGTTCGCCGTGGAGGTCTCCACCGGCCGGCAGCGCGTGTACGTCGGCCAGCGCGTGCCGCTGACGCTGACGATCTGGGTGAAGCCGGCCCGTTACGGCAGCCAGGTCCTCGACGCGGAGGAGATGTTCCGCCGCATCCAGGCCGTCAACCTGGGGAGCTTCCCGCAGCCGCAGTTTCGGCAGGTGACGCGCCGGCCGCGACCGGACGGCGACCCGCAGGAGCTCTACTACGCCTTCGAGTTCGCCGCGTCCTTCGTCGCCCAGCGCCCCGGGCGGCTGACGTTCGACGACCTCGAGTTGGGCATCGCGTATCCAATGCGCGGCGGCACGCGGCACCTGCGGGCGCGGCCGACGGGCGAAGGGTTGGAGGTGCTGCCCGTGCCGGCCGAGGGCCGGCCCGCCGACTACGCGGGTGCCGTCGGCCTGCTGGCCATCGAGGTCAGCGCGCGGCCCACGGAGGTCCGCGTCGGCGACCCGATCGAAGTGACCCTCGACATTCTGGGCGACGGGCCGCTGGAAACGCTGCCGCCGCCGCTGTTGAGCAGTAACGCCCGTCTCGACGCCGCCTTTCGGCTGCCTTCGGAGCAACTGACGGGGGAGACCCAGGAAGGTCGGCGGCGCTACAAGTTCACCCTCCGCGCCAAGCGCGACGATGTGACCGAGATTCCCCCGATCGAGTACCCGTACTTCGACCCCGACGCCGAACGGTTCGTCGTCGCCCGCAGCAAGCCGATTCCTCTCACCATCCGGCCGGTCGCGGAAGTCGCGCCGCCGGACATGAGCGGCCTGACGCGGCTTCCGGTGCCGACACCGGAGGGGCTGGAAGCGCTGGACGGGCTGCACGACATCGAGACGAGCGAAAGCGCGCTTCTGGCGCACGAGTCCACGGTCAGTCCCCGGATGATACTCGTGGTGGCCGGCGGCCCGGGCGCACTCGTTCTGCTGGTATGGGGCGGACGCACGATCGCCGAGCGTCGGTCCGCCGACCCGCTGCGCCGCCGCCGCCAGCAAGCTCATCGGACGGCACGCCGCCGTCTGGCCGAGACGCGCTCCGCGCCGCCGCGCGAGTTGGGCAGTCGCATCGTCGCGGCCCTCACCGGCTACCTCGCCGACCGACTGGGCGAACCCCCAGGGCGTTTCACCGGCCCCGGCGCCCTGACTTACCTCCGCGAGCACGGGATGCCGGAGAGTGTCGTCGCGCAGTGGGCGGCGGTGATCCAGCGTTGCGAGGAAGTGAGCTTCGGCGGCGCGACGGCAGCGGACGGGGACGCCCTGCGGGCGGCGGCCGCGGCGTGCGTGAAAGCCCTGGAGGGGCAGCGGCTATGAGCCAGCCGGGAACGTGTGAACGTGGCAAGGTGGGAACGTGGGGACGGCAGCGGCCGCACCCGAGTAACCGGTCGACGCACAACGGCCGGCGTTCCCACGCTCCCACTTTCCCAGCGGCCCACTGGCGGGCCGCCGCGGCCCTCGCGCTGTGTCTCTTGGTGGCCCCGGGGGCGCTCCGGGCCGGCGAACCGCTGTCGCCGCAGCGGCAGCGCGAAATCCTGCGCAGCGCGCTGACCGCCTACGACCAGGCGGTCGCGGTCGCGCGGGAGAACCCGGACGAGGCGCGGCAGCTCTATCGGCAGGCCGCGGGCGGGCTGCTTGCGCTGCGCGACGCCGGCGGCGACAACGCCGCCGTCGAATACAACCTCGGCAACATCTACTTCCGGCTGGGTGAACTCGGTCGGGCGGTCCTGCACTATCGTCGGGCGGAGCGCCTGGCCCCGGGTGATCCTCGTCTGCGCGCCAATCTCCGCTTCGCGCGCGACCGTGTGGAGCCGATGATCGTGCCCACGGGACAAGGCCGGTTGGTCCGCAGCCTGCTGTTCTGGCACTACGACACGTCGCCGCGGCAGCGCTTCGTCGTCTTGGTTGTCGCCTCCGGCGCGGGGTGGCTGCTGTTGCTGGGCGGGCTGCTGTGGCGTAGGCGTCCCCTGATGCTCATCGCGGCTCCCTTCCTGGTCGCCGTGGTCGCCGTCACCGGTTCACTCCTGTGGCAGCTTCACGACGAAGCCCGTCGGCCGCCGGCGGTCGTTGTCGGTAACGCCGTTCCGCTCCGCCTGGGTCGCGGTGAAGGGGCCGATCTCGCCCTGAAGCAACCGCTCGGCCCCGGCGTCGAGCTGCGCCTCCTGCGTCAGCACGGGGAGTGGGTCGAAGTGCAACTCGCCAACGACCAGACCGGCTGGCTGCCGGCGCAAGCCGTCGAACCACTCTGATCCGCCCCGGCCACCCGGTAGCGGTCGGACTCCGCATCAGTCAGTAGCGGCCGGGCTCCGCACCGGCCGCAGACGGGGCGACCACTGCTCAAAAGCAGCGGCACACACGAACAGCACTGGCACGCGCGTGGGGACCCCACCGGCCACGGGACCACAGGCGGGGACGCCTGGACCACCCTATGTAGCAGCCGGTTGATTACGTGGTGGGGCGCGCGGCCGTCGACTCGACGATCACCGCGCTGGACCGCGTGTCGCGGATGACCGGTGCCTCGGCCTCGACGTTCACGGGGAAGCTGACCGTGAACGTCGAGCCCTCGCCGGTGCGCGACCGCACGTGGATGTAGCCGCCGGCCTGCTCCACGACCTCCCGCACGATGGATAACCCCAGCCCGGTACCCGGGATGCCCGCGGACAGCGCGGCGTTGCCACGGTGGAACGCGTCGAAGATCGACCCGGCCGCCGGCGAGCCATCTTCCCGCAGCGGCAGGGCGTCGCCCAGCCCGATGCCCGTGTCCTGCACGATGACGAACACGTAATCGCGGACGTCGCGGAGACGTCCGGCCCGGGCCGGCGGGGGGGGCAGGTCCGCGGCCCCCGCGGCCGCGGCGCCGCCGACCACCCGCACGTCCACGCGGCCGCCCGCCGGAGTGTACTTGATGGCGTTCTCCACCAGGTTGCTCACGCAATCCCCCAGGTCCCGCGGCTCCACCCGTGCCAACAGCGGCGGGCCGTCGGGCACGCTCTGCTGCAACGCGACCCCCTTGGCCTCGGCGACGGCCAGGTGGCGCGCCCACACGTCGCGGACGATACGGCCCACGTCGGCCTGCGCCTGACGGTGCCGCCCCGGATCGGCCTCCTGAACGCGGGCCAGCGTCAACAACTCGGTGACCTGGACGATGCCGTCGCGACAGCGGCGGACGATCTTCTCGCAGGTGGTCAGAATGCCCTTCTCGTCGGCCACGATCTCGTCGCGAATCAGCCCGGCCAGCGTCTGCACCATCGCCAACGGGCTCTTGAGCTGGTGGGCGGCGATCTGCATGAACCGCGAGCGACGGGCCTGAAGGTCCTGGATGGCCTGCCGCGACTGCTCCAGCGCGGCGTTCATGCGGATCAGCATGTCCTCGCGCCGGTCCAGCACCTTGCCGATGCGGTCGGTGAAGTACAGCGTGCCGAAGATTGCCGCCGCCGCCACGGTCACCGCGATGCTGACGTAGTGCGGCTGCTGATAGAGGTGCGTCGATCCCAACTGCGGCAGAAACGGGTAGAAGGCGATCCAGCCGTGCCACTGCGCGATGCCCATCGCGGCATACAGGAGCACGGCCCAGCCGCCCAGCAGGAAGGCCTGCCAGGTCCGCAGCAGCAGTCCGGTGATGGCCATATGGAACAGGTAGAACAGCGACATCGGGTTCTCGACGCCGCCGGTCAGCGCCAGAATCCACGTCAGCAGCAGCAGGTCGGTCGCGATCTGGGCGCCGGCGTAGATCTGCCCGGCGCGAATCGCTGCCCGCTGGTCCGTGCCCGGCTCATTCAGCCGCGGCCGCAGGAGCCGCGCCACCGCCGTCCACATCACGTTGGTCGCCGCCACGGCCAGCACCACCGCGAGCAGACCCCCGGGTCGGCGGGCCGCCGGCTGCACGAAGCGCTCGACGGCCAACACGGCGAGGGCCCCGGCGGCAAACAGCCAGCGCAGGCGGATGAACCAGTGCAGTTGCAGAAGCACCACCAGCGCGTACGGCTTGCCCGCCGTCGCGCCGGGGGCGCTGAAGGGTTGCCCTCCGTCCACAACCATCGCCGTCACCCAGTGGCACAGGCGTCCCGGCCTGTGTTCCCGCCAATGGCACAGGCGTTCCCGCCGCCTGGTCGTGCGGGCCGATCAACTCCCCAAAGTACCCGGGGCGCCGGCATCGAGCAAACGCTCGGTCGCTAGGCGCCAGGCCGCCACCCACGCCTGCCCCAGCGCGATCCCGCCATCCCCGCACGGGACGTGCCGGTGATAGAGCACCCGTCGGCCGTCCGCCTCCAGCCGCTCGACCAGGCGGGTCAACAGGCGGCGGTTGGCGAAGCACCCCCCGGAGACGGCGACCGTGGCGACGGCCCCCGGGGGATCGGCGCGGCGGACCCAGGCCGCCAGGGCGTCGGCGAGGGCCTCGTGGAAGCGGGCCGCGACGAGGGCGGGTGATTCACCGCGTTGACGGGCTGCGATCAGCTCGCGGAACATCGGCCGCAACGACAGGGTGACAACGCTGCCGCGCTCGTCGAAATCGAACGGATAGGAGCCGGCGGCGCCGGCGTGGTCCCCGGCGGCGGCCTCGACGGCCATCGCCGCCTCCGCTTCGTGTCGGTTGCGGGCGCATAAGCCCAGCAGGAAGGCGACGGCGTCGAACACGCGGCCAAGGCTGGAAGTCAGCGGGGACTGCGCGCCCGCGCCGGCCAAACGCTCGAACAATGCCAAGGCCTCGTCCGAGGGCGACGGCAGTGACGAGCCGGCACCGGCGGCACGCAAAGCGTCCGGCCAGCCGGGGCCGGCGCGGCCGGGCGAGCCTCCCGGCGAGCCGCCGGCCGGCCGCGGCCTTGTCTTCCCGTCCCGTGTCCCCTGTCCCTGGTCCAGGGCCGCGCGCAGTAGCGCCGCGGCCGGCCGCCACGTCTCCAGCGCCGCCGCGTCGCCGCCCACCAGCGGGTAGTACTCCAGGTGGCCGATGCGTTCGACCTCCCCGCGCTCGCAGCGCAACAACTCACAGCCCCACACCGCGTGGTCGGGCCCGAAGCCGGCGCCGTCGCATGCCAGACCCAGGACGGGTCCCGGCTCGCCCCATTCCGCCATGACGCTGGCGATGTGGGCGTGGTGGTGCTGGACCTCGATGAGGGGCAAGTCAAGTCGGCGGGCGTACTCGGTGGACAAGTAGCGCGGGTGCAGATCACACGCGATGGCGTCCGGCGCGAAGTCGCACAGGGTCTTCAAGCGGCCGATCGCCTCGACGTAATGCCGAAACGCCTCCGGCCGTGTCAGGTCGCCGAGGTGCTCACTCAGAATCGCTTCGGTTCCGCTGAGCAAGCAGACGGTGGCCTTCAATTCGCCGCCGACCGCTAGCACGCGCGGCGCCGGTCCGCGCGCCGGGGCCAGTCCCAGGTGAATCGGCCGCGGCGCGTACCCGCGCGCCCGGCGGATCGGCACCGCCTCGCCGCGGAAGGTCTGCACGACCGAGTCGTCGATCGGGCGGAAGATTTCGCGATTGTGCCGCAGGAACGCGTCGGCCACGTCGGACAGCTCACGCAGCGCGTCCTCGTCGCGGTAGGTGAGCGGCTGGCCGGCCAGGTTCGCCGAGGTCATCACCAGCGGGCCCAGTCCCTCGGCGAACAGGAGGTGATGGACCGGCGCGTAGGGCAGCAGGAGGCCGTAGTCGCCGCAACCCGGCGCCACCGACGGCGCAATGGCCACGCCCTCCGCTTTGGGGGCCAGCACGATCGGTGCGGCCGGCGAGGTCAACGCCTCCTCGTCAGCCGGCGTTAGACGGCACAGTCGTCGGGCCGTCGCCAGATCGGGGACCATCAGCGCCAGCGGCTTGCCGTCGCGCAGCTTCCGTTCACGCAGACGCCGAACGACCTCCTCGCGGTCGGCGCGGCAGGCCAGGTGGTACCCCCCGATCCCCTTGATAGCGACGATGCCGCTTTCCTGGAGCAAGCGCGCTGCGGCGCGCAGCGCGTCATCGCCGTGGACCGACCGGGTGCCCTGTTCCGCGCCTGCCGCATTCCCGCACCCCCGCCATTCCAGCCGGGGTCCGCACACGGCACACGCGTTCGGCTGCGCGTGGAACCGCCGATCGGCGGGGTCGTCGTATTCGCGCTGACACGCCGGACACATCTGAAACACGGCCATAGTGGTTTGCGGCCGGTCGTAGGGCACGTCGCGGATGATCGAGTACCGCGGCCCGCAGTTGGTGCAGTTGATGAACGGATAGCGGTGGCGCCGATCGACGGGATCAAGCAGCTCGCGACGGCAATCGGCGCACGTCGCCGCATCCGGCGCCACTTCCGGCCGGCGCCCCGCGTCGCGCTCGGAAGCACGAATTCGAAACGTCGTCTCCCCGCACGCCGGCAAGTCGCGCCGCGCCAGCTCGTTGATACGGGCCAGCGGCGGCAGCTCGGCCAGGAGCTCGCGTTCGAACGCCGCCAGGGCCGCCGGCGACCCTTCGATCTCGATCGTGGCCCCGTTGTTGTCGTTGGCCACCGACCCGCCCACGCCGTGCCGCGCCGCCAAGCGGTATACGAACGGGCGGAAGCCCACCCCTTGCACCTGCCCGCGCACGTCGAGGCGTCTTCGGACCAGAGCGGTTGCGTCCGTCACAGTCTGCTCCGCGGCTATCTGACCCTATCCGGCGGGAGCGGAAACTCCAAGCGCCGGCACACATCCAGGGTAGGGCGCGGGGCACGATGGCCGCGGCGGGTGGTCAGGACTGGGCTTTTCGGACCGCCCGGATGAGGATTTCGTGGATTTCCTGCGGACGGGCCACGTCTTCCCACACCACCGGCGCCGCGTCCGTGTCCACCGGCCGCAAGCGCAGCGTGGCCAATCGCAGGGCACGCCCGTACCAGGCGACGTCCGCCTCGACCGCGGTAACGTGCGACAGCCGGCACTCGGCGACCTGTACGTTGAGGACGCCGCGGAACCGCATGACGCGCCGGTTGGTGAGGACGTAGAGCCGGCTGGCCCATTGAAGGGTGGCCAAGCCGACCCGGACGCCGACGAGCAGGGCCAGGAGCTGGAAGGGGGCCGCGCCGGCGGCGACCGACCCGGTGCGCATCGCGACGGCCAGGGCGACGGCCAGAAACGCCGCCAGCAACAGCACATTCAGCGACGCCAGCGGGATGAACCACGCCGACGGCTTGATGGACAGTTGCACCAGCTCGTCGCCGTCGAGTTCCAGCTTCGCCGCGGCCTTGACGGCCACCGGGTGGGCGGGAACGGAGGGCGGGGCGTCGGCCATGACACTCTTGATGGGGCCAGGCGGGCTCATGGCATCAGCTCCGCGTGCAGCACGCCGACGTGGGGGTAGTTTCTATAGTGATCATTGTAGTCCAGGCCGTACCCCACGACGAACAGGTCCTCGATGTCAAACCCGACGAATTCCACGGGGAGGTCGGGTGGGGCCTTGCTCGGCTTGCGCAGCAACACCGCGGAGCGGACGCTCCGCGCCCCCCGCTCATGGACCAGCGCTTGCACACGCCGCAGCGTCCGCCCGCTGTCCAGGATGTCGTCCACGATGAGCACGTGCCGTCCGGCCACCTCGCCGGAGAGCTCAAGTACCGTCCGCGGGATCCCGGGGGTGGTGGCCGCACCGGGGTACGTCGAGACCTGCACCAAGGCCAGCTTCATCTTCAGCGGCAGCTCGCGGATCAGGTCGGCCAGGAAAATGATGGAGCCCGACAAGATTGGCACCAGAGTCAGTCCGATGGCCTCCCCGTTGTACGTGGCGGCGATCTCGGCGGCCAGCGCGCGGTTCCGCGCCTGAATCTGCTCGCGGTGGATCAGGATGCGCGCGATGTCGTTTTGCATCGGACACCGTTCTGCGGGGCGGAGGCCGCCCCCCGGCCTACGCCGGGCCGCCGGCCCCCGGGGCGGGCGGCCCGGGTCCGACCGACGCGACGTCATCGCCGCGCAGATCGCGTTGTAGCGCGGTCATGAAGGCGTCCACGGCGTCCAACCGGGCCCGGGCCAGTCGCCGGGTCGTTTCCCAGCGGAACCCTTCGGCCAGACGGACATCCCAGTAGCGATACTCCTGTTGTCGCCGCCACGTATCCACGAGCTGCTGCAACGGACGGCCCTCGGCCTGGTACTGGCGAAACTGCCGCAGCACATAGGTGGTCCCGACCTCGTCGAGCGCCTCCGACTCGGCCAGGATCAGGGCCTCGCGCAGGGTGGTGCGGCGGTCGTTGCACTGGCGAATCGCGTCCGCCGCCAAGCGGGCCGTCGTCGCCGGCAGCAGGTGCCCCGCTTCCTCCAACAGCATGGCCGCCCCCAGCTCGCGTTGGATCTCGTTGGTGGGCCGCGTCAGCACCTGCCAGTGCGCGACCCGGCCCTGGTGGACTTCGAGGGCCCAGCCGGCGTCGTGAAACAGGGCGGCGGCCGCCAGGGCCGTCCGGTCTGCTTCCGCCCCCCCGGTCTCAGGCAGGTCGGCCACCTGCCGGGTCAGGTGCATCACCCGTTCGGCGTGCTCCCACAGCCACCAATCGCGGTGGTTTTCCCCCAGGGGCAGGGCCAGCAGTTGCCGGGCCAACGGGAGCAGACGTTCGACTTGCATGCCGTCCACCGTCCAACGCTTCCGCGTCGGACTTTGCTTTACCCGGCGCGTGCCGCGAACCCGACTCGCCGGCCGTCCCACACTGCGGCCCGCGCTCGACCGACGGCCAGTGTAGCGCGCGGTCGCGCGAGCGGCAAGCGAAGACGTTATCGGTCCACCGGGCGGGCCCATCGCCCCGAGCCGTCCGGGGTGCGCTTTCGCGGGCCGCGTCGTGCCCCGGGGCGGACGGGCGCCATTCGGCCCTGAACAAGCGTATCCCCCCGGCGGCCGATGAATACAGCGGCCTGCGCTGCACGGGTTCCCGGCCCACCGGCAGGGCGGGGGCGTCGCTGCAACGCGGATACCGCCCGTCGGCGACCGTCGCGCGCGGTGTCGCGGCGGGCGGCGCGTGGCGCGGCGAAGGCCGACCGAGAAAAAGGAGTGGGTCGTTATGACGACCGTTGCGGGCGCCGCCGGCAAGACGTTGCCTCCCGAGCTGAGCAAGGCCCTGGGGCGGCTGACCGAGATCAGCTCGCTGCCCGAGATCACGACCAAGATCGTACAAGTGGTGGAGGACCCCCGGGCCACGGCCCACGACATGCACGAGATTGTGCGCGGCGACCCGGCGTTGGCGACGAAGATCCTCAAGGTCGTCAACTCCGCTTTCTACGGTCTGCCGTCGCAGATCGCCAGCCTGGAGCGGGCCATCGTGCTACTGGGTTTGAGCGCGGTCAAGAACATCGCCCTGGCCGCGTCGCTCTCCCGCCTGTTCAGCGTCGAGGCCCTTTCCGAGCAGTTCGCCGCCCGCGACCTGTGGCGGCACTGCATTGCCGTGGGGGTCTGTGCCCGGCGGCTGGCCGACCTGGTCCACTCGTCGCACGTGGATGAGCTGTTCGTGGCGGGGCTGGTCCACGATATGGGTTTGTTGGCCGTCCAGCAGCTCTTCCCCGCCAAGCTCAAATCGACGGTCGAGCGGTGCCAGGCTTCCAATTTGCGGTTCTGTGCCGTGGAGGAAGAACTGGTGGGCGCCGACCACCAGACGTTCGGCGGCGCGCTGGCCGCGCGCTGGCGGTTTCCCCCGGGACTGCGGTACGCCGTCGCGTATCACCATGACGTGGCCGCGTTGCAGCCGGAGTTTCAGAAGCCCACCGCCCTCGTGTACGTAGCCGACACCCTGTGCTGCCGGGCGCGGCACGGGTTCTGGCTGACGGGCCACACGCAGGAAATCCCCGGCACGGTGTTGGACCTGGTGGGCCTCAAGCCGGAGCAACTCGACCCGGTCGTGGACGAGCTCCCCGAGTTGATCGAGGAAGCCGAGCACATCTTCGCGGAATGAAGTCAGTGTCCGGAGTAGGAGACCGACCGGCACAACGTCTTGGCTGCCCGGCGCGTGCTCACTTCAGCCACTTGATGGCCAGGAACCCGCCCACCAGCAGCACGACGAACAAGATCGCCAGCAGATCGAAGTAGCGGTCGATGAAGCGCTTGATCGGCGGGCCGAAGAGGTACAACAGCCCTGCGACCAGGAAGAACCGCGCCCCGCGCCCCACCAGCGACACGGCCAGGAAGGGCAGCAGGTGCATGTGGAACGCCCCCGACGCGATTGTGAACACCTTGTACGGAATCGGCGTAAAGGCCGCAGCGAACACGATCCAGTAGTCGTACTTGAGGTACCAGGCTTCGACCTGTTGGTAGTACTGCTGGGCGTGATACAAAGCGATGATCCGTACCCCGAGGGTGTCCATCAGGAACATGCCGATGAGATACCCCACCACGGCACCCAACACGCTGGCCACCGCGCAGTTCGCCGCCAGTCGCCACCACCGCGCCCGCGCCCCCAGCACCAGCGCGATGAGCAGGACGTCCGGGGGGATGGGAAAGAAGCTCGACTCGGCGAACGAGAGCACGAACAGGGCGACGGCCCCGTGCGGCGTGGCGGCCCAGCTCAGCACCCAGTCGTACAGGCGACGATGCAGGTGCCAGCCGGGACGGGCGCCGGCCGCGGCAGCCGCGGCCGGGGCCGGAGGGGGGGACGACGCGTCGCTCATCCGTCGGTGATCCTGGTTGAAGGTCCGGTGGCACCGGCGGCGATCGCCGGCCGCTCACGTCCCGGGGCGGGTAGCATACCGCCGCCGGGCCGCCCGACAATGCCGATTGTAGTCCGGACCGCACAAAGAACGCCCAGCAGAACCCCGCACGCCAGTGCGGGGCCGAGCGGCCCGCTACTGGCGTGGCGGGTGCTATTCGCAGCGCCAAGCTCCGGGGGAACGTGGGAACGTGCCAAGGTGGGAACGTGCGTCGGTCGCAACCTGGGGGGAACGAACGTTGCCCTCGTCAGCGCGCTGTCCCGCAGTTCGTGACCCTTGGTCCCTTGACCCCTCGGCCCCCCGTTCCCCCCTACACGATGTCCGCGAACCTCCGCTGCGCCCCGCGGAACCACACCCAGCCCACCAGCAGGGCGGTCAGGCCGAGCGTCACGCTGGGAATGAGACAGTAAATGTCGAGGTGGTACCCCGGCAGCAGCGCCCACCGCATCCCCTCGACCGCGCCGACCATCGGATTCAAGCCGTATAGCGGGCGCCACAGCGCGGGGATCGTCGCCAGCGGGTAGGCCACCGGCGTGGCCAGCATCCACATCTGCACCAGGAACGGGACCGCCTGCGACACGTCGCGGAAACGCACGTTGATCGCGGCGAGGACGAGCCCCACGCCGAGCGCGCTGAGTCCCGCCAGCGCGACCCACAGCGGCACGGTGAAGGCTGCGGCGCTGGGCGTCACGCCGTAGTACACGACGAGCCCCGCGTACATCAGCAGCGCGCAGGCCAGGTCGATCAGCGTGGCCAATTGCCCGGACAGCGGCAGGATGAGGCGAGGAAAGTACGCCTTGGTGACGAGGTTCGCGTTGGCGACCAGACTCACCGTGGTGGAGCGCAGCGCCCGACCGAAGAACGTCCAAACCACAACGCCGGCGTAGCAGTGCAAGGGGTAGGGTACCGAACCGGCCGAGAGGCCGGCGAGGTTATGGAACACCAGGGTGAACAGCACGACGCTGACCAGCGGTTCGAACAGGGCCCACGCCGCCCCCAGCAGCGTCTGCCGGTACCGCACCCGCAGGTCGCGCCAAGCCAGGAATCCCAGAAGCTCCCGATAGCGCCACAGCTCCCGCAGCTCGGACATGATATCGGAGCCGACCGGCTGGATTACCGTACAGGTGCCTTCGGGGTCCCCGCGCCCGACAAACTCCCGCCGGGCCGCTTCGGGAGGACGCGGCTCCGGCCGAGCCACGGCCGCCGGGCGATGTTCCCTCCCCGGCTCACGCGGGCACACGACCGGCGGTGCCGGCGCGCTCATGGGAGTGGATCGTCCGGGACAACGGGCATGGCAACCGGCTCGACGGGTGACAACTCCGGCCACGGGGTCTGCCCCCGCGGCGGGGGCGGCAGAATGTACGGACGACGGCGGGCCTCACGTACCCGGGCGAGTGCCTCGGCCAAACGCCCCTCCAGTGCCCGGAGACGCTGGTCCAGCGGCGGCGCCGGCGCTCCGTCCGGCGCGGCCGGTTGAGCGGTGGTGCCGGCGGCGATGGGCTCTTGGGAGGTGGTGGCATCCGCACCGGGCACGCCGGTCGTTGGCGCTGCTCCCGAAATCCCGGAATCGTCGCGCTGCGGCTCTTCTGTTGTGTGGACGCGAGGGAGCGGGTGGTCCGCGTCCCACCGGCGGGGCTCTCCGATGAAATCGCCCAGGTCCACCGCGGGCCGTGCCTGTTCCGACGACCAGCGGCGCAGCCGCGACTCGGCCCGACACGCGGCGGTGACCATCGGTCCCGCGATGCCCCCGGCCATCCGGGTCGCGGCGAAGGGGCTCTCCGCGCCGGTCGGCGGGCTCGGCAAATACCGACGGGACCGAATGCCGCCGGTAATCGCGTGGATCGTGGCGACGATGTGGCGGCCGTCGATCTCGGTGCGGTCGTCGGCGAAGGCGTCGACGAGGGCATTGTCGCAGAGTTGGTTGAGCAAGGCCGGGTTGCCATCGGAGAAGCGGTGTACGAGGTCGAGGGCCGCCGGCGTGAAGATCTCCTCCGGGGCCACGTTCCCGGGCCCCGCATCCGAGTTGGGGCAACCGGGTGCCGTACCGGCCGCGCCGACGTGCGCGGGCCCCGCGCCGGCGCTGTAGCGGCCGGGCTCCTCACCGGCCGCGGTCCCCGCCGGTCGCCGCGGCGCGCCAAGGGCGGCGACGCGCAGCCGATGCCGCACATACCCGTCGACGTCGGCGCGGGACAGGGGGCTGAGTCGGCAGGCGCGGAAAACGCGCCGCTGGAGCCGCACCAGGCTGGGCCCCGCCAGGGTCTCGACCAAGCCCGGCAATCCGAAGAGAATCAGGGCCACGGTCCGCGGGGAGCGGATTTCGCGCGTCACGAGTGAGAGGATGTCGTCCCAGTTGTGCGGGCGCAACCCGTCGGCATTGTCGACGATGACGACGCCGGCCTGGGCGGCGGACGGATCGACCCGCAGCCACTCGCCGAGGGCGACCTCGCGCGTGTTCGTCGGGCCAAACGGGTCGGCGCGGGCCAGGCGGTTGGCAGGGCACAGCGTGACATCGGTGCGATTATCGGGCTGCCCGATTCCGTGAATCCACGCGATGCCGGTCTGGCCGGCGAGGGATTGGGCCAGCAGGCGGCCTAGAAGGGTTTTACCGGACCCCGAATCGCCCAGCACCAGCGTGCAGGGTCGGCGGGTGCGGACGGCGTACTGGAGGGTGGCGAGGGTCTCGGCGTGGGCGGCGGTGGCGTAGTAGAAGCGCGGGTCGGGTCGCCCGTCGAAGGGCGAGGCCGAGAGGCCGAAGTGTCGGTACAGTTCGATTCCAGGCACGGCACGTCCCGTAGCTTGGTCTTGTTATCGGCAGGGGCGCGCCGGCCCTGAAATACGGGGTGGGGGACCCTGGGGGCGGGCTTGCTATGGGTCAATCCGCGCCGGCCGGCGGGCGCTTGTTTCATGGAGCCCCGGAATCCGTCGATAACTGCGGTGGGAAGTGCAGCCGTACCTGTGGCCACGGAGGGCCAAGTACCAGCGAGCCCACGTGGCTACAGGAAGCCGACGAACGTTGATGCTCGTGCTGCCCCGCGGAATGCGACGGTCCTGTGGACCGAGCCTGCGGCGGGTCGCAGGTTGCCTGCTCGTTTGCGTCAGCGCGACCCTCTGCGGCTGCGCCACGACCCACAGCCAGCTCGTCTCCTTCCTGCGCGCGCACGACACCGAGGTCTCGACCGGCAGCTACGTCGTGCGCCCCCCCGACGCCATCGCCATCCACGCCCCCGGCGCCCCCGAAGTCGACGGCACGGTGCAGCAACTCCGACCCGACGGCAAGGTCGTCCTCCGTTTGCTCGGCGAGGTCGATGTCGCCGGGCTCACCACCGAGGAGATGGCCGCCAAGCTCCGGGGCCTGCTGTCCCGCTTCTATGTCGATCCCGAAGTCGTCGTCCAGGTCGCCGCCTACCGCAGCCAGTACTACTACGTCTTTGGTGAAGTCGCCAACGGCGGACCCAAGCTCTACACCGGACGCGATACGCTGCTGATGGCCCTGGCCGACGCCCGGCCCACCTTCCTGGCGTGGAAGTCGCAGATTCGCATCGTGCGGCCCCCCGCCACACCCGACGGCGAGAGCAAGACCATCGTCGTCGACCTCGACCGCATGCTCCGGCAGGGCGACCTCAGCCAGAACGTCCTGCTTCAGGAAGGTGACGTCATCGAAGTCCCGCCGACCCCGCTGGCGTGGGTCGGCCACCGCGTCCGCGAACTGCTGTACCCGCTCGACCCGGCGATCAACGCCTACACGACGCCGGCTGCGGCGGTCAGCGCCAACCACGTGTACAGGGACGAGTTCGGTTCCGCGTCCGACGATCCGGACACGCGGCGCCATGGCGTGTTCGGCCCCTAGGCGGGGCGAAGCCCGATGAATGCAAAAGAAAAAAGGCCAAATGAAAAAAAACGCCCTTCCAAGTCGCCGGTCCTCGCCGGCGGCACGGCCCGCTTTTTTCATTGCTCCTTTTTCATTTTTCATTTGTGCCTGAGCCCCACGACCGGCACGGAGGCCGGTCAAACTGAGAGCGCGTGAAGTCCTCATGACCAGTCAGCAAGGCCAAGCCTTCGAGGACCTGCGCAACACCGTCAACGAGTGTTCGCGCATCGTCCGGCACCGCTGGCGCCTGGCGCTGGTCGGGCTGGCGGTCGTGGGCTCCGCGGCCTTTTGGGGTAGTCAATACCTGCCGCGCGAGTACGCCGCCACCACCATCTTCGAACGCCGTGACGACGTCGTGCTCCAGAACCTCGTGCAGGCCAACTCGCCGTACAGCTTCCAGCGCCTCAAGAGCACCCTCACACTGGACATGCTCGGGTCGCGGGCCTTGGCCCGGGCCGCGGTCCGCGCCGGCCTGCTGCCCGCCGAGACGTTCACCAGCGACGGCGCCCTCACGGAAAGCGAACGGGCCGCCCTGGACGGGGCGCTGGGGCAGCGCGAGCTGCGGCCGGCGGTGCGCCTGATCCACAGTTCGCCCAGCCTGGATACGATCCAGGTCAGTTGCACGGCGAATGACCCGGTCGCGGCCCGCGAGTTCGTGATCGCCCTGCGTGACCACTACATCGCCGACACGCGCGAGCGGATTCGCGACATTCTCAACGGCACGCGGGATTTCTTCGCGTCGGAGGTCGCCCGCGTGCAGGACGAGCTGGCCCGGACGACGGGGGGATTGCGCAAGGGCTTCGAGGACTTCCCGGGCCTGGATCCGACCGACGTGGCCGCCGTCGGTAACCGGCTCGAGACGCTGCGGCTGCAACGCAACGACATGTTGCAGCGCAAAGCGGAGTTGGAGGCCCAGATCACGGCCCGTGAGCAATTCCTCGTCTCGGCCCCGGCGCTGTACATCCGGCCCGCTCCGGCGCTGATGGGGCCGCCGGCCCCCACGCCGCCCCCGTCAAGTCCGGTGGTGGAGCAGGCGATCGAGGGGGTCCGCCGCCAGATCGTCGAGCTGGTGACGGGCAAACGGATGACGATGGAGCACCCGGACGTCAAGCGGCTGCTGGGACGGCTCGAAGCCCTGGAGGAGCTGCGCGAGAACCTGGCCTCCTCGACCGTGGACGACACCGTCGGCCTGCCCCCCGTGGCCCAGAACCCCGAGGCTGAAAGCGGTCGGCGGGAATGGAGCGCCCAACGGATGCGGATCGAGCTGGAGTTGGACGCGCTGCGCCGGCAGTTGGCCGTCACCAAGGAGCAGTTCGCCGAGATCGACGGCCGCGTGGAACGCTTCGCCGGCCTATACAACCAGCTCCTGAGCGAAGGGGAGGAGCTGCGTACGCTGCGCGAGCGGCAGTCCGCCGGCACGAACGAACTCAGCATCTGGCAGTCTCACTTGGCGCAACTGGATCGCGTGCTGGCCGCCGAAAGCGGCGACCGCGGCACGCAATTCACGTTGATTGAAGAGCCCAAGGACGAAAGTCGGCCGACCAAACCCCGCGTGGCCTCGGTGTTTCTGGTGTGCTCAGGTCTGGGGTTGGCGGCGGCGGCGCTGCTGGTGGGTCTGGCCGAGCTGTTCGATCGTTCGTTCCGTTCGGTGGGGCAGGTGACGCGGGCCCTCGGGGTGCCGGTGCTGGAGTGCATCAGCACCGTGCTGACCCCCCGCGAACGGCGTCGGGCGCTGCTGGCCCGGGCGGTGTGGACGCCCACGCTCGCGGTGCTGCTCGGGCTGCTCGCCGCCAGCGCCGGCTTGGCCTACACCAGCCTCGTGCGACCGACGCTGCACGCCCGCGCGATGCAGAAGATGGACCGCATGTTGGATGCGGCCAACGTGGCGGCGGCGTGGGACGCCAACGGGGAGGAACAGGGAGTAGAAGGCGGGTCCGAGCGAACCGGGAACGGGGCCAGTCACCGGCTAAGAACCGGTGCCCCAGAAACCGGGAACAGGGAACCGGGAACAGAGAACGCTGCACAGGGACCGGCGGACACAGAGGTCTCGTTCCGCGAGGGAAGCAGCGACGGCACGGCCGTCCGGGCAGGCGGAGTGAGCTGAGGCGCGCGGCATGGGCTCGATGACCAAGGTCATGCAGAAGATCCAGGAGGCCGAAGCGGCCCCCGCGCCGTCGGTCCCGGAGACCGAAGCCGTCACGTCAGCACCGCCGCCTGGAACAAAGGAAGCCGTCTCGAGTTTCGTGCCCGGGGAGGCCGCACCGGACACGGCCGTCGCCCCCGACGACGGCCGGTGCGGAGCCCGGCCGCTACAAGGCGACGCGGCCGGCACGGAACGAAACGCGGGCGCCGACGACGGTCGCACCGTGACCTGGGATCCTCAGCGGGTCGATCCCGTGATCGTGGCCTTTCACGACCGCTACTCGGCGGTGTGCGAGCAGTATCGCGGCGTGCGGGCGCGGCTTCTCACCATGAACCCGGCCAGGGCTCCCCAGATCCTCGCGATCACCAGCGCCATCCCGGAAGAGGGCAAGAGCGTCTCGACGGTCAACCTCGGGCTGGTCATGGCCGAGGGCAATGAGCACCGCATCCTGATCGCGGATGCCGACTTCCGCCGCACGTCGATCGCCCGCATGTTGGGGGTCTCCGATACCCCCGGACTGGCCGACGTGCTCACCGGCGCGGTGCCGTTGGCGACCGCCCTCCAGCCGACGCCGCTGCCCAACCTCAAGCTGCTGCCCGCCGGCCGGGTGCGCGACAATGCCTATGCAGAGCTGCTCGGCGGCCCCAGCACCGGCCAGGTGCTCAGTGAGCTGCGTCAACAATTCGACTATGTGTTCCTCGACACGCCGCCGATCACCACCGTCTCCGACGTCTGCCTGCTGGCGCCGCGATGCGACGGGGCGCTGGTCGTGGTGCAGATGCGGCGTACGCCCGAGCCCACCGTGCAGCAGGCCGTCCGCACGCTCCAGGCCAACAACGTGAAGATTGTGGGCGCGATCCTGTCGCGGTTCCGCGAGCGGGGCTCGGCGTACTATGAACACTACTACTCCTATTACTACCGCTAACCATAACGCTGGACGCGGAGGTCCGGCGCTGCGGGACGCGCCGCCGGCGTGCCGCGCGGGTCGTCCGCGGCCGGCGTCGTGCGAGCGCATTCCGCGCGGCTTTGCCCCCCGGACCACGGAGGTACGGCCCGTCACCGACCCAGCCGACCGCGCCGCTTGGGTTCGCTACGTCGAGCGTCACGCCGCCGCCACCGTCTTTCACCACCCCGACTGGTGCGACGCCGTCGAAGATGTGTTTCATCACCGGCCCCTTCATCTGCTGGCCACCCGCGACGGAGAGCCGGTCGGCGTCCTGCCGCTGATGGAGGTCCGCAGCCTGCTGGCCGGCCGCCTGCACGTCAGCGTGCCGTACGGCACCTACGGCGGCCTCCTGGCCGACGACCCGCAGGTCGGCGCCGTCTTGGCGGACGCCGCGGCCGAGACCGCGCGGCAGCGCGGCGCCCGCGTGCTGGAGCTGCGGTCGGCGACGGCCGACGTGCCCGCGTTCGAGCCCGTCGCGGGTTATCTGGGTTTCTGGCGCGAATTGCCCGAGCGGGTCGAGGACGTCGCGGCGTCGCTCCCCAAGCGGGCGCGGGCCGCGGCGCGGCACGCCCGCGACCGGAGCGGCGTCACCGTGGAACACGACGCGCGGCTCATCCCGCTCGTGTGGGCACTGTACTGCCGCAGCATGCACCGGATCGCTTCGTTGGCTTATCCACGCCGCTTCTTCGACGCCCTGGCCGGCCGCCGGGGACCGCGGGCGTGGGCGAGCGTGGCGTGGTGCGACGGCCGGCCGCTCGCGGGGACGATCAGCCTGGAGTTCCGCGACACGCTCATGCCGTACATCCTCGGCCTGGACGAGCGCATCCCGTGTGAAGGGGCGGCCAACCTGCTGTACTGGTCGGTGATGGAGCGGGCGGTCGAGCGGGGGTTGCGGCGGTTCGACTACGGCCGCAGCCGCGCCGACAACGCCGGCGCCGTCGGCTTCAAGAAGAACCAGGGTTTCGAGCCGCGGCCGCTGGGCTATCAGCGGTACGTGCCGCCCGGCCGGCGGGCCCCGGACCTCAGGCCGTCCAACCCGCGGTTCGCCTGGGCGCGGCGCGCGTGGCGTTGCCTGCCGTTGCCGGTAACGCGCGTGCTGGGCGCGTGGCTGGCCCGCTCAATTCCCGGCTGAAAGGGGGGACCGTGCGCATCCTGATGCTTGCCCCACGCTGGCCGTATCCGCCCGACCGCGGCGACACGTTGCGCTCGTGGCACGTGCTGCAAGCGCTGGCGGACCGGCACGAGGTGTGGCTGGCGGCGGTCGATCGCGCCGCGCCAAGCGCGGAGCACCGGGCACCGGTCGAACGCTTGTGCCGCCAAGCCGTCGCGCTGCCGATGACTGGCGCGGCGGCCCTGGCGCGCGGGGTCGGCTCTCTGCTGGCGGGCCACAGCCTGACCGCGGGTTACTTCGGGGACGCCCGCCTGCCCCGGCTGATCGACCGCTGGCAGCGCGAAGTCCGCTTCGATGCCCTGTGGACCTATTCGTCCGCGATGGCCCCGGCCGCCGACGCCGTGGACGCGCCGCGGCGCATCGTTGATCTCGGCGACGTGGACAGCGCCAAGTGGGCGTTGTATGCGCGGCGCAGTCTGCCGCCAAAACGTTGGCTGTACCGCGCGGAAGCGGCTCGCGTCGGCGCCCTGGAAGCGCGGGCGGTGGCGACGCACGACTTGTGTCTACTGGTCAACGAGCGCGAACGCCACAAGTTGCGGATGCGGCTGCCCAACGCCCGCACCGGCGTCCTGCCGACCGTCGTGGACCTCGCCGAGTACGCCGACCTCCCCGTCGGGCCGCCGACCGAGCCGGTGATCGGCATGATCGGCTCGATGTTCTACCCGCCCAACGTGCGCGCCGTACACTGGTTCGGCCGCTGGGTGTGGCCGCTGGTGCAACGCGAAGTGCCGGCGGCGCAGTGGTGGATCGTCGGTAGCCGGCCGACCCGCGCGGTCCGGCGCTGGGCCGCCGAGCCGGGCGTGACCGTCACCGGCTACGTCCCGGACGTGCGGCCGTACCTCGCCGCCACCCGTGTGCTCGTCAACGCCGTCGAGGGCGACCTCGGCGTACAATCGAAGCTCATCGTGGCGATGGCGGCGGCCCGCGCCGCCGTCGTCACGCCCGACGCCGCCGCCGGTATCGATTACGACGACCCGCCCCCATTCCGCGTCGCCCGCTCCGCGCCGGCCTTCGCCGACGCCGTCGTGCAGTTGTTGCGCGACGGCGCGGCGGCCCGCCGGCTGGCCACGCGGGCGCGCGCGGTGGCGGAGGCAAACTACGGCATCGCCGGCCAGTCCCGGCGCATCGCCGCGTTTCTATGCGATCCCGCATGCATTCCCGCCGGGCCCGTGAGCAGACCGGCCGTGGAGGCGGGGTTGGAATGTGCCCCGATGGCCGCGGGCCATGAGGTGGCCCGCCGGTGATTCGCGGCCGACACATCATTTGCGTGGCCAGCAACTGGGACGACCACCCCACGAGCAAGCACCACGTCATGCGCCGGTTGGCCGCGGCCAACGACGTGCTGTGGGTCAATTACCACGCCTCGCGCCGCCCGCGGTTGACGCGCACCGACCTGCGTCTGGCGTGGCGCCGGCTGGGTCACGCGGTCCGACCCGCCGGCCGTGTCATGCCGCGCCTCCAGGTCCTCTCGCCGCTGCTTGTCCCGCTGCCTGCCTCCGCCGTGGCCCGCACCGTGAACACCTGGTTGCTACGACGACACATCGCGGCGGCGCTGCGCCGTCAGCCGCCGCGCCCTATCCAGCTCTGGCTGTTCACGCCGGACGTCCCCGAGCTCATCGCCGCGTTGCCCGCCGAACGCGTGGTGTACTACTGCGTGGACGACTTCGCCGGCTTCGCGGGTTTCGACGCGGCCCTGATCGAGAAGCTGGAAGCCCTGACGGTGGCGCAGTCGGACCTCGTCATCACTACCTCCGGCACCCTTCTCGAACGCCACCGCCCGCGACACAGCCGCGTCCACCTGGTCCCCCACGGCGTGGACTACGAGCACTTCGCGGCCGCCGTCGATCTGCCGCGGGAGGCCGTCCCGCCGGACGTGCGCGGACTGCCGCGCCCGGTGTTCGGCTACATGGGCATGATCAGCGAGTACGTGGACCTGGAGCTGCTGGCGGCGGCGGCCCGCGCTCGCCCCGACTGGTCGTTCGTGCTGCTCGGCGATGCCCGCCGCGATGTCCGCGTCGTCGCCGGCCTGCCGAACGTGCACTTACTCGGCGGGCGGCCGTACGAGCAGTTGCCCGCGTACTGCCGCGGCTTCGACGTGGGGCTGATTCCGTTTGAGATGAACCGACTCGTGCGGGCGGTCAACCCGATCAAGCTACGCGAGTATCTCGCGGCGGGACTCCCGGTCGTGTCCGCCCCGATGGCGGCCGTCCGCGATTACGCGCCGGACGTACACACCGCCGACACGCTGCCGACGTTCCTGAAGGCGTGCGAGGCCGCGTGGCGGCAGGCGGCCGCCGGCAACCGCCGCGCCCGACAGGAGCGCGTGCATGGCGAGGGCTGGGCAGCCCGCGTCGAGTGGCTGTCCCACCTGGTGGAGCACTTGCCGCCGACGCCGGTGGGGGGGGGCGTGGAGGCCGCTGCGGCCACTTCCGGCGCTGGTCACGCGCTGCCGTCGGTTCAGCCGGGGGCGATCCTGTAGATGCTAACCCTCACCCAACCTCTCCGCGCCACGGCGAGTCGGTCACCACAGCGAACTGGGAGGGCGGGGAGTTCGGGGGCGCTTCTGAATGCGTATTCACAGTCGGGCAACACGGGAGGGCGCGGCTGTCTCCTGCGGCGACCCGGCCGGCCTGCCGAGCCGCGGCTCGCCGGGAGGCTCGCCCTCCCCACGTACGCGGCCGGATCGCGCACTGTCATTCAGTGCCGCCAACACAACGGAGGGACACCGGCTCTCCAGCGGGCGAAACGCGGGCTGAGAGCCCGTGCCCCGGAGTACTGCTAGGTGCTCTTAGCTGATCGCCAACAGGGCCACGACCAGGGCGAGGCCGATGATGAGCACCGCCCAGGCCGCATCGGCGTACGCCGGCGACAACGCCCGGTGCCGATGATGATGCACCCGCTGCCGGCGTCGCGGCGTCAATACCACGTCCCCAATCAGCAGCGGCGCCCCGCATTGCGAGCACAGCCGCGGCGCGGCCAGCGTGCGTGGTCGAATGCTGGTGTGGTGCCCGCACCGGTCGCACGTGATGTGTATGCGGCTGGGCACGACGACGCTGTGCCGGCAGTGCCGGCAGCGCACGCTCGTGCTCGACCCCACCTCGTCGATCACCCCATGACACCACCCACAGCGCAGCACGGGCACCGCCGCCGGTGGCGAACGGGCCGGCGCCGGCGCCGACTCGACCCCGAGTTCGCTCTCCGGGGGCGTGTCCAGCGCCCAGCCGCCGCTGCGCAACTGCATCAGGTCGCAGGCCCCCTCGGGGGTCTCGACGGGCTGTGGGGGAACCGGCACCATATTGGTTGAATCGCCCGCTTGCCCCACCCGGGATTAGGCGGAAATCGGCCACTGCGGCCGAAACGGCGCCGAAAGCGCGCCCAATGCCTGCTCCCGGCGACGAGGCGGCCACGCCCGTCCGATACGACCGGTATGCACGTCGCCACGCTCCCGGCCCCCGCCGCGCTGACTCTTCGGCTGCCTGAAACGACCGTCGCCGGCTGCCTGAACTGCCTCTCCGTGGACGTGGAGGAGTACTTCCAGTGCGAGGTATTCCGCCGCTGCGTTTCGCCGGCCGATTGGACCACGTATGAACGCCGGGCCCGACCCGCCCTGGAGCAAATCGCCGGCTGGCTCGCGGACAGCCGCTCGCACGCGACGTTCTTCGTGCTCGGTTGGAACGTCCCGCACCTGGCCCCCGTGCTGCGCGACCTGGCCCGGGCCGGCCACGAAATCGCCTGCCACGGCGACGGCCACGAACACCTCGCCCGCCTGAATCCGCAGCAATTGCGCGAAGACCTCCGCCGTGCCCGCGGACAACTGGAGGACCTGATCGGCGTCCGCCCACGCGGCTATCGCGCCCCCACGTTCTCCGTCACCCACGCCACCGCCTGGGCCCTCGACGTCATCCTCGACGCCGGCTTCGAGTACGACGCGAGCATCTTCCCGATTCGCCACGATCGCTACGGCGTCCCGGATGCCCCCGTCGAACCGTTCTGGGCCGTGACGCCGAGCGGCCGGCGGCTGCTGGAGTTCCCGCCGCTGACGCTCGCGTGGGGGCCGCTGCGCGTGCCCGTCGGCGGCGGGGGATACCTGCGGCTGTGGCCGGGGGGCTGGCTGCGGCGGTGCATCCGGGCACGGCAGCGACGGCTCGGCGGGCCGACTCCGGGCACTGCGGCGGTGATGATCTACGTCCATCCGTGGGAGTTCGACCCGGACCAGCCGCGACTGCCCGTCGGCCGGCTGGCCCAGTGGCGCCACCGCGTCAATCTGCACACTACGACCGACAAGCTCCGCCGCCTGCTGGCTGAGTTCCGCTTTGACACGGCGGCGGCGGTCCTGCAACGTGTCCGCGTACTGGGCGACCTGCCGACGTTTGAGTTGGCCGCCGACGGCGTGCCCGACTCCCCGCCGTGCTGAAGGCCACTTCCAACCCCCCTCCCTCTCAGGTCGCCACGGGCGACTCGTCCGCCACGGCGGACGAGTCGGTCGCTGCGGTGACCGACGCGTCGTGGCGCGGAGGGGTTGGAGGAGGGTTGTAACTCCCGGCACGTTGGCGGTTGCCTACTCCCCGTTCCACGGCCGGTACAGAACCCGGCCGCTGCGCTGTCGCGGCTGCCTTGGTCTGCCGCCCCTCAATTCCTCGCCCCCTTTCATCCCGCAATGCCTCCCTCTCCCCCCTCTACGTCCTGGGCGCTCTTTGCGCTTCAGCGGTTGCCTTCTCTTCTATTTGGTGAACAGATCGCGCAGCCACTGCATCGTCGTCTGGCGGCCGAGTTCGCCGATGGCCTGCGTCAGGGGGATGTCCTTGGGGCAGACTTTGACGCAGTTCTGGGCGTTGCCGCAGTCGGCGATGCCGCCGGGCTCCATCAGGGCATGCAGCCGCTCCTCCTTGAAGTACGCCCCGGTCGGGTGCTCATTGTGGAGCCGAACCTGGCCGAGCGGCGCGGGGCCGATGAAACGGCTGTCCTTGTGATACTGCGGGCAGACCTCCATGCAGCAGCCGCAGGTCATGCAGCGCGAGAAGAGGTATTGCAGGGATTGCTCGCCGGGGGAGAACAGCGGCGCGTGGCGGTGAATGTCCCACGAGCCGTCAATGGGTACCCAGGCCTTCACTTTGAGCAGGGCATCGAACATCCTCTGCCGATCGACGACCAGGTCGCGGACGACGGGGAACTTCGTCAGCGGTTCCAGCACGATCGGCTGCTCCAGCTCGTCGATGAGCGCGGCGCAGGCCTGCCGCGGGACGCCGTTGACCAGCATCGAGCAGGCCCCGCAGACCTCCTCCATGCAGTTGGATTCCCAGGCCACCGGCGGGACGCGCTGGCCGCGGACGTTGACCGGGTTCTCGCGCAGGACGAGCAGCGCGGAGATAACGTTGTGTCCGGGGGCGTAGGGCAGGTGAAACTCGTCCCAGTACGGGGCCGCGTCGGGCCCGTCCTGGCGTTTAATGCGAAAACGAATCACGTCGCTCATGTCATGGTTTCCAAGTCACCACAGAGGCACCGAGAACACAGAGAACAGCACCTGTGCCCGTATCCCGCCTATTTCCATAAGACAGGACGGCGCGGAGGGCGGTTCCTGGGGGGTTCCAACCCTCCCCCAACCCCACCCTAGAAGGGAGGGGGGTTACGGGGCGGCCTCCAAAGGACCGTGCGCGAACATGTGGCGCGGGAGGGCGAGGCTCCTGCTGAGCCGCCGCTCGCCGGGAGGCTTGCCCTCCCCATGGGCGCTGCCGAATCGCGCACGGCGATTTGGATTCACGAAGTCTTTCGCTCAAAGGTCTTCCTCTCAGAGCTCTTCTTCTCTGCGTCTCTGTGCCTCTGTGGTTATCTGTAGTCCCGCGGCGTCTCCGGCGGCAGGATCGACAGGTCCACCGGGTGGTAGTCGATCTTGGGGCCGTCCGGCGTGTGCGTCGCGATCGTGTGCCGGATCCACTTCTCGTTGTTGGCCTTCCAGCGGGCCTTGTAATCCTCGTATTCGGGGTCGCCGGCGAACTTGCCCTCCGGAACCTTGAGCTCGAACTCGGCCTTGTAGTGCGAGCCGCGGCACTCGTCGCGCAGGCGGGCGCCCTTGGTGATGACCTCCGCCAGCACGATCATGTCCTGCACCTGTCGCGCCCACGGCAACGACTGGTTCGACCAGCTCGTGTGGTCATCGAGGGCGATGTTCTGCGACCGCTCCTTGAGCTCGGCGATGCCGGCCAGGGCCTGGTCCAAGCCGGCGTTGTCGCGCTCCACGAACACGTGCGTCTGCATCAGCTCGCCCAGCTTGTGGTGCAGCGTGGTCGCGTTCTCGCCGCGGTCGCGCGACAGCAGGGCCTTGTTGATCTCCGTTTGCCGCCGGGCCTCACCGTCGTACAGGCTCGCGGGCAGCTTGTCGCAGCTCGACTTGAGTCCCTTCAGATACGCGACGGTCGCGTCGCCCGCCACACGACCGCTGAACGACGCGCTGAGCAGCGAGTTGGCGCCGAGCCGGTTCGCCCCGTGATACCCGCTGTCGCATTCGCCGCACGCGTACAGGCCGGGGATGGTCGTGGCGTGGTTCTTCGGATGGACGCGGGTCATGCCGCCGGTCTTGGTGTCGGTCTCGTAGCTGACCCACAGCCCGCCCATGGTGTAGTGCATCGCGGGGAAGACCTTCATCGGCCCGGTGTAGGGGTCTTCGCCGGAGAAGGTCTGGTACATTTCGAGGATGCCGCCGAGGCGCCGCTCGAGGAAATCCCGCGGCTTGTGCGACAGGTCGAGATAGACGACGTCGCCGCCGTCGAGCCCCAAGCCCATGCGGCGGGTGGCGCGGACGATGGCCCGCGAGGCCACGTCGCGCGGAACGGTGTTGCCGTAGGTCGGGTACCACTCTTCGAGGAAGTAGAACCGCTCGTCCTCGGGAATCTGGCGCGGGTCGCGCTTGTCGCCGGCCTTGCGTGGCACCCAGATGCGCCCGCCTTCGCCGCGGCAGGCCTCCGACATCAGCCGCAGCTTGTCATGCCCCTTCATCGCGGTCGGGTGGAACTGGGCGAACTCGGCGTTGGCGAACTTGGCGCCCTGCTGGTAGGCCCGCGCGGCGGCGGCGCCGGTGCAGTTCGTGGACATCGTCGAGCGGCCCCAGATCAGACCGAGGCCGCCGGTGGCCAGAATCACCGCCTCGCTGCGAAACGCCCGTACCTGCCCGCTCTTCAGGTCGAGCGCGACGAGCCCGCGGCATGTGCCGGCGTCGTCGAGCACCAGCGACAGGAACTCATGGTACTCGTGCTTCTTCACCGTTCCCTTGGCTTCCTGGGCCCGCACCTGCTCGTCAATTGAATATAGGAGCTGTTGCCCGGTCGTCGCGCCGGCGAAGCACGTCCGGCGGTTCTTCACGCCGCCGAACAACCGCTGGTCCATGCTGCCCTCGGGCGTGCGGCTGAAGGTGACCCCCATGCGGTCGTAGGTGCGGATGAGGCCGGGGGCCTCCTCGCACAGGCTCTTGATGGGAGGCTGGTCGGCGAGGTAGTCGCCGCCCTTGATCGTATCGACGATGTGCTGCCAAACCGAGTCGTGCTCGCCCTTGACGTCCAGGACGGCGTTGATGCCACCTTGGGCGCAGCACGAGTGCGAGCGCTTGACGGGAAACAGGGAGAACAGATCGACGGGGTGACCGGCTTCGGCCAACCGCAGGGTGGCCCACAACCCGCCCAACCCGCCGCCGACGACTGCTACACGTTGCTTGGCCATAGTCCTTTGCTCTAGTTGCTTCGCGGTTACCCCGGGGGCGCCGGTCGCGGCCGTCGGCTAAGCCGGCATTCACGAACCTACGACTCGGGAGGGCGATCGCGGCGCGCCGGGACGGCCGAGCCGCGGCTCGCCGGGAGGCTCGCCCTCTCGTCCGGGGTCTCATGTCTCGGAATGCCCGTACCGGGCGACGGTCGCGCAGCCACGGAGGGGCGTTCGGCGGTCTGAACGGCGTGCGTCCCACTAACGACCAAGGTCTTTCGCTCCGTGTCTTTCGGCGGCCGCGCGAGGGCGACCAGGGACAGGAGGCCCCAGGCCATCAGCACGAGGGCAAGGCCGCCGGCCACGACCGACATCTTCTTGCGGGCCGCGACGCCGGTGGTGATGCCCCAGGTGATGCAGAAGGTCACAATGCCGTTGCAGAAGTGGTACACGGCCGCCGTCAGGCCGATCGCGTAGACCACCATCCACAGCCACAGCGGCAGCCACAGGCCGTGGAAGCCGGCCTTGGTGAAGAAGAAGAACCCGGGGTCGTCATGCGCGGCCTTGTACTCCATCACGCCGAACCAGTGCGCGAAGCGAAAGTGTGCCAGGTGGACGAGCAAGAACACGATGGTGATCCAGGCGGTGACGCGCTGGAGCGTGTACCGCCAGTTGTCCATGTAGGGGTACTGGTTCTGGTTCAGCTTGCCCTGCCAGGCGATCAGGACGCCGTAGGCCCCGTGAAACGCCAGCGGAATGAAGATGAAGACGATCTCGATGGCCAGCAACCACGGCAGGCTGTGGATCAGCTCGATGTGGTGGTTGAAATGGCCCGACCCCAGGAACGCGGTCGAGTTCGCCAGCAAGTGATTGATGAGGAACACTCCGACCGGGATGATCCCGGTCAGCGAGTGCAGCCGCCGCAGGGCGAAGTGGTGGCGATCCAGTAACCCGGGGGCAGAGTCAGGCACGTCGTGAGTCTCCGGTCCCCCACGGGCATGTCATGGGCTGCGCGGACATCATGGAAGCGCGAGATTATAAGCGCGTCGGCGGGCCCGGGCCAAGGGATGCGCCGCCGCGCCGGGGCGCAGCCCGGGTAGCCGGGGGCGCCCCTTTCCCGGGGAGCCGCGGGCCACAATAATGCGGGCGAACCAAGGTTCCGGCCTCTGTGCCCCGCGGGCGAAAGCGAGGTACCTCGGTGGCTCGACACATTCACGCACTCGTCGTTGAAGACTCGACCACGACACGCAAGATGACCATCGCGGCGCTGAAGCAGGCCGGTTTGGCCGAGTTCACGTTCGTGGAAGCCGCGGACGGACTCGAGGCCCTGGAGAAGTTCGAGCCGGGCAAGACGCAACTGGTCTTCATCGACCTGAATATGCCCCGCATGGGCGGGTTGGCGCTTATTCGTGAATTGCGCAAACGCCATCCCGGCTGCCCGCCGGCCGTCATGATCACCGGCGAGTCCGACGCCAAGCGCTTGCAGGAGGCGATGAGCGAGCCCGGCGTGGCCGCGTTTCTGCTGAAACCCGTCGACCGCGACCGCCTGCGGACCGGTCTGAAGACCCTGGTCGACAGCCTACCCGAAGCCCAGGGCCCCTGTGTGGTCCCGCACGGTGAATGCGTTCCGGCCGGCGTTCAGCAGGTGCTTGCCAAGGCCTGCGGGCTGACGCTCACGCCCGCCCCGGTGGACGAGGCCATCCGGCACGGCGAGGTCGTCTTAAGCATGATTACGCTCTTTGGCGATCTGCACTGGTCGCTGGGACTGGGGTTCACGCGCGCCGCGGCGGGCAAGATCGCGGCCCGTTTCGCCGGGAGCCCGGAGCCCCTCGCGGGCCTGGACATGGGCGATGCGATCGGGGAGCTGACGAACATCGTGGCCGGCCGTGTGAAGCTCGCCCTCAGCGCCCGCAACGTGGCCGTGAAGTTCGCTTTCCCGACCGTGATCAGTGGGACCGGACTGCAACTCCTTACGCAGCGTCGCCTCCGGGACGCCGTCGCCTACGCGCACTTCGATTCGCCCGACGGGAAGTTGTGGACCGCGGTCACCGTGGGCCTGACCGGCGGCGTGCTGCTGTAGCGCAGCGGCGCCGTCGCTGAGGCGGCCGCGGGGCCCCGCCTTCCCATGTGGCGCGATCGCGGATTCCCGTTCAGCGGGCGTCACGGCGGGAGCGGCGCGTCATCAATAGCGCAGGAACGCCCGACCGGACCCGTCCAAGTGGTTCGAATTGACCGCCACCTCCCCCGTGTCGCAATTGTAGACCCAGCCCGCGTCCTTCGCCTCCCCCTGGAAAGCCGGCGCCGCCGAACCGCGAACCACCAGCAGACCGCGCAGTCCTTCGCGCGGCGGCACGGGGCAGGCGGGAATCCCACGGCGCAGATAGGGGCCGAAGCGGAACCGGCCGCGCGGCGTCGTCGACACCTGTCCGGCCTCGTCGGTGAAGCCGGTGAGCTGCGCGACGACGGCGGCGGCCGTGCCGGCGGGGTTCTGCCCATCGTCCGTCTGCCCCGGAAACACGCCGTGGTCCCGGTAGTACGCCTCGATGGCCACGCGCCACACCTGAAGGTCCTGGCGGAGGGCGGCGTCCGGGCCGGCCGCCGACCGCGTCCCCGGCGCCGCGGCGCCCCAGCGCGGGGCCACCGCCGTCGCCACCAACGCCAGCATCCCGACCGCGATGAACGCTTCGACCAGGCGGACGGGCTTGCGGCTGAACACGGCGTAGACCTCCGTGAAACGGTGTCCGTTACTCCTGTCCCTCGCCGAGATGACCAAAGCGGGCACGGAACCCGGCCGGGTCGGCGGTCATGAAGCGGCGGAGGGTGTCGATGAACAGGCGCGTGATCTCGGGGTCCGTCACGTGCCCGGCGCCTTCTTCGAGCAGGGCGATGGCCTGCGGGATTTCGTACGCCGCCCGGTACGGCCGCGTCGTCGTCAGCGCGTCGAACACATCGACGACGTGAATGATGCGGGCGTCGAGCGGGATCCGCTCGCCGGCCAGACCCTGCGGATAGCCGGAGCCGTCGCAGTTCTCGTGGTGGTAACGCACGGCGTCGAGGACCGGCTCGAACTGGGCCACCGGCTTGAGCACCTCGTACCCGATCGACGAGTGCTTCTTCATCTGCTCGAACTCGTCGGGCGTCAGCACGCCCGGCTTGTTGAGGATTTGCTCGGGCACGCCGATCTTGCCGATGTCGTGCAGCAACCCGGCCCATTCGAGCGTCTGGAGCCGGCTGCGCGACAGCCCCAGGGCCTCGCCGGTGATCCGGGCAAAGCCGCCGACGCGCTCCGAATGGGCCGACGTGTAATTGTCCTTGGCGTCGATGGCGTTGACGAGCGTGCAGACGGTCTCCAGGGCCGTGCGCTGGAGGTGCCGGACCATGAGCACGTTGCTGAGCACCTGGGCCCCGTAGGCCAGCACGGACTCCGAGGCCAGCACGTCCCCGCGGTCGAAGGGGGGCTCGTCGGCATCCCGCAGCGCGATCACCACGCCCAGGTCCGTGTCGGCCCGCGGCAGCGTCCCCAGCAGCACCCGCGCGCCGTTCAGCTCGGCCGCCTGCTGCGGACTGAGCACCGGTGCCCACGAGTGTCGGCGTTGGCGCACCGTTTCAATCAGCGCCGCGAGCGTCTCGCGCACGTTCTCCGGCTTGAGCTCCAGCGACCGGACCCCCGTCTCGGCGATCTCGATCCGCATGCAGCAACCGCCGCGGTCCAGGAACAGGGCTCCGGCCAACATCACGTCCGCGTAGCGGCGCAGCAGGGCCGACTGGATCACGTCCGGGTCGTGCAGGCGGGAGATGTGCCCCGTAATCTCAAAGACCAGGTTGAGTTGCTCGTGGCAGCGCAGCAGTTCCCGCCCGAGCACCTCCTTCTCCGCGAGCAAACTCATGAGGTGCGCCCGGAGCTGCGACTCGTTGCCCGGCAGGCCGGCACCCGGGGTACCGCCGCGATACGCCGGAACCCACGTACGTGTGTTCATGCCGCCGTCCTCAACCACGCGTCCCGCGGAGGTTCGACCGCGCCGTCGCCGGCGTCGAACCAGGTCGTGCCGTCTCCGCGATCGGGCGCGCGCCCTCCGCGCGTCGGGCAACGACCACGCGGCCCAACCTACTGTTCGGCAAGAACCACCGGTCGGTCCGGCTGAGCTCAAACGACGGAAGAAAGCGGCCACCCCAAGGCCAAGGCGGGGAAATCTCGGACGCGCTCCGCCCCGCCTGTCGGATAAGCCCTCGTGCTACCCCGGGCCGCCGTCCCGAAACCACGCAATCGTCCGGGCGAAGCCGTCCGCCCGTTCGACCACGGGCGTCCAACCCAGCAGCGTGCGGGCCAGCGTGATATCGGGACGCCGGACGGCAGGGTCGTCGGGCGGCCGCGGCGCCTGAATGATCGGACTGGCGCTGCCGGTCAGCCGCAGCACCTCACGGGCGGCTTCCAGCACGGTTATTTCGACCGGGTTTCCGAGATTGACGGGGCCGGTCACGTCGCTTTCCATCAGACGCACCAGTCCCGCCACCAGGTCGCTCACGTAGCAGAAGCTGCGCGTCTGGCTCCCGTCACCATGCACCGTCAGCGGCCGGCCTTGCAGGGCCTGCATGATGAAGGTGGGCAGCATCCGCCCGTCGTCCGCGCGCATGAACGGACCATACGTGTTGAAAATCCGCGGCAGGCGGACCGCCAGCCCGTGCGCGGCGGCATAGGCCGTCAGCAACGCCTCGGCGAAGCGCTTGCCCTCGTCGTAACACGACCGCGGCCCGATCGGGTTCACATGCCCCCAGTAGGACTCCCGTTGCGGGTGCTCCAACGGGTCGCCGTAAACCTCGCTCGTGCTGGCGTGCAGCAGGCGGGCGCCGTGCTGCCGGGCGACCTCCGCGAGGTTCTCGACGCCCCGCGAACAAACGGCCAGGATCTCCAATCGCCGCGGGCCGAAGTCCACCGGCGAGGCGGGGCAGGCCATATCGTAGATGCGGTCCCACGGCCCCGCGACCGGCAGCGGCCGAACGATATCGTGCTCGACGAAGTGGAAGCGCGGGTGATCGGCCAAGGGGCGGAGGTTCTCCCGGCGGCCGGTGCCGAGGTTATCCACCCCGACCACGTCATGCCCCGCCTCCAACAGGTGCCGCGTCAGGTGACAGCCGATGAAACCCGCACAACCCGCGACCAGAATCCGCATGGACTGCTCCACAGCCGGGCATTGTGATAAGGTGATAACGTGACAAGGGATCAAGGTAAAGCGGCGCGGCAGGTGAAGGCGTGAGCCGCGCGCGAATCTTCTTGGGCGCCGGCCTCGCCGAGCGCCCGCCCCGCGTGGCGGCACCGGCTCACCCGTGGCGTCGGTCCCCCGCGGCCGACGTGACACGAGTCATCGTGGAGAAGCACCATGAAAATAGCCGTCATCGGCAGCGGGTACGTGGGTCTGGTCACGGCGGCGTGTCTGTCCGACACCGGCAACGACGTGGTCGCGGTGGACAGTGACGCCGAGAAGATCGCCGCCCTGCGGGCCGGCACGTGCCCGTTCTTCGAGCCCGGGCTGGCGGAACTGGTGCGGAAGAACACCCAGGCGGGGCGCCTTCGCTTTGCGACCGATGTGACGGCCGCCGTCCCCGGGGCCCGCGTCATCTTCCTGGCCGTCGGCACGCCGCCGCGCGCGGACGGGTCGGCGGACTTGTCGTCGCTCGAGGCGGCGGCGGCGGGGGCGGCGCGCGTGTTGACGGGGCCGGCGATCATCGTCATCAAGAGCACCGTGCCCGTCGGCACCGGCACCCGTATCGAGTCTCTCGTCGGTTCGCTCACCGCCCACCGTTGCCCCGTGGTCTCCAACCCCGAGTTCCTCAAAGAGGGCACGGCCCTTCAGGACTTCCTGCGGCCTGACCGCGTCGTCATCGGGGCCGAGGACCCGGCGGCCGGCGACGAAATCGCCGAGCTGCACGAGCCCTTTGTGCGCAACAACCGCCCGATCCTGCGGATGAGCCGCGGGGCCGCCGAGCTGACGAAGTACGCCGCCAATGCTTACCTCGCTGCGCGCATCAGCTTCATCAACGAAATCGCCGAAATCTGCGGCCGGCTGGATGTGGACGTTAACGAGGTCCGCCGCGGCATGGGCTCCGACCAGCGCATCGGCCACCATTTCCTGTATCCCGGACTCGGCTACGGCGGAAGCTGCTTCCCGAAGGACGTGCAGGCCCTGGCCAGCTTCGGGCGGGCCGCGGGGGCCGATTGCACCTTGCTCGAAGCCGTCCACCGCCGCAACTTGGCACAACGCGAGTTGATGACCCGGCGAATCGTGGCGCGGTTGGGGCCCGACCTGCGCGGCCGACGGTTGGCCGTGTGGGGCTTGGCTTTCAAGCCGCAGACCGACGACGTGCGCGAGGCGCCGGCCCTGGCGATCATCGAGGAGCTGCTGCGGGCCGGCGCCGAGATCGTCGTACACGACCCGCAGGCGATGACCAGCACCCGACGGGTGCTCGGCGACCGGGTGCGCTACTGCGACGACCCCTACGCCGCCCTGCCCGGGGCCGATGCCCTGGTCATCATGACCGAGTGGATGGAGTTCCGCAGCCCGGATTTCGAGCGGATGCGGTCGGCCATGCGCCAGGCGCTGATCTTCGACGGGCGCAACCTCTATGCCCTGGCCACGCCGGCCCGCTACAATTTTGAGTACCACAGCGTGGGCCGACCGACTGCCCTGCCGGGCCAACGTGGCCCCAGGTAACGTTCCGCCGTTGGTCCGCGCCGGGGCCCGGCTGCCGTCCGGGTCCGGGTGTCGTCATGCCTTCGCCGACGCCGCGGCTGATCTCGCTCAAGAGGCTGCTTTCGGAGCACACCGCGCCCGCCGCGGCCGAACTCGCCACGCCGGCGGGTGACGGGGCGGTCCGATGCCGGGCCTGCGGGCACCGTTGCAAGGTCCTGCGCGGCCGCGACGGCGTTTGCCGGGTGCGGTTCAATCGCGACGGCGAGCTGCGCGTCCCCTTCGGTTACGTCTCCAGCCTCGCGGTCGATCCCATCGAGAAGAAGCCGTTCTATCACGCGTTTCCCGGGCGGGCCGCGCTGTCGTTCGGAATGCTCGGCTGCGACCTGCACTGCTCGTATTGCCAGAACTGGATCACCAGCCAGACGCTGCGGGACAACGAGGCGATCGCCGAGCCGACCTTCGTGCAACCCGAGCAGATCGTCCAGTTGGCCCTGGAGCACGATTGCCCGGTCCTCACGAGCACCTACAACGAGCCGCTGATCACCGCCGAGTGGGCCGCCGCCGTCTTTCGCCTGGGTCAACCGCACGGCCTGGTCGGGTCGTTTGTGTCAAACGGCCACGCGACGCCGGAGGTCCTGGAATACCTCCGCCCCCTGGTCCCGCTGTTCAAAGTAGACCTGAAGTCGTTTCAGGACCAGACCTACCGGCAGCTCGGCGGCGTGCTGGACAACGTGCTGGATACAATCCGTCGCCTCAAGCAAATGGACTTCTGGGTCGAGATCGTCACACTCGTCGTGCCGGGGCTGAACGACACGGACGAAGAGCTGAAGCGGATCGCCGGCTTCATCGCGTCGGTGTCGCCGGACATTCCCTGGCACGTGACCGCGTTCCACCCGGATTACAAGCTGACCGACGCGCGGCCCACGCCGACCGAAACGCTGCTGCGGGCGTACGATCACGGCCGGCAGGCCGGGCTGAAGTTCGTCTACCCCGGCAACGTCCACGGCCGCGTCGGCGACCTCGAAAACACGCACTGCCCGGGCTGCGGTCGCGCGGTGATCGAACGCCGCGGCTTCCATGTGCGGACCATCCACCTCAACAATGGGCAGTGTCCCGGCTGCGGAACCCGAGTCCCCGGCGTGTGGGGTCCAGGCTAACAAGCCCTGGGGACATGGCTGCCGCCCTCCGGGGCCGCCGTCCGTGGTGTTCCCACGCCACGCCCCCAGTGGTACTGTTTGCCGCATGAACCGGCGAACCTGGATGTGCCTGACCGTGGCGACCGCCGTGCTGGCGGCCGGCTGCAACACGCTTCCGCAGTCGCAGCGAATCTCGCTCCTCGAAGGCGAACGGGCCTTCCGCAACAAGGACTACCAGCAAGCCGTCAGTCGGCTGTCGCGTTTCCTCGACGAGAACGCCAACCGCCCCGAGGCTGCTCGCGCCCGCTACGTCCGCGGCATGGCCCTGGCCATGGTCGGAGACCGAACGCGGGCCTATCGCGACTTGGAACAGGCCGCCCGTTCGAGCACCGATCCCCAACTCACGTGGCAGCCGGACGCGGTGCTGGGCGTGCTGCTGTTCGAAGATGAGCAGTGGGACGCCGCGGCACGAGCACTCCGCCGGGCCACGGACCAGATGTCGGCGATCGCCCCCAAAGATGCCCTGCTGTTCCGCATTGGCCTGTGCTGCGAACGTACCGGGCGCTGGTCCGCCGCCCCCGTCGCGTATCGGCAGATCGTCAGCGAGTTCCCCCGCGGAACGTACCGCACGGCCGCGGATCGCCGGCTGAGCCTGAACGCGGACCACTTCGCGGTCCAGTGCGGGGCGTTCTCCGATCGGCGGAACGCGGACCGCCTGGTCACGGAACTGACGCAGAACGGGCTGGACGCGCGCACGCGCCAAGAACAGCGCCCGGACGGTGTGTACCACGTCGTGGTCGTGGGACGCTACGCCACTTACAACGAAGCCACCGCCGCTCTGGGACGCGTCAAGGGATACGTTGACAGCGCCGTTCTCTGGCCGTGAAACACGGACCAGATCGGCCCGCCCGCAGAGTACCCTGTTCGCCCGCGAAGCGGCTCAAGTTAACGTGAGCACCCCGGCGGCGCAAGTGGGGAGGGCGAGCCTCCCGGCGAGCCACGGCTCGGCAGGCCGGCAGGGTCGCCACAGGAGACAGCCCCGCCCTCCCATGCTGCACGCTGCCGCGCGGCGATCTAAATGAGGTTGAGTGCGGCCGCTGTCTGGATCAGCTCGGCGATGTGGTAGGCCGCAGTGTGGGCCCACTTCCACCAGCCGCTACCGCCGCAACCGAGCGCCATCATCGTCGGGGCGACCGCGAACATGAGCAACATCGTCTTGGGGTTCTTCAACATGCGCATTCTCCTTGAGAACCGTGAACCACCTCGACTCGCCTGAGGTGACACGCCGCGACCGAAGCCCGACTGCGCCAAGCGTGCTGCCGGCCGCCCGCGTTCCACGGAAAACTAGTCCAGTTATCGGCAGCCGTCAACGGCATCCGGCGCGGGCGCTGGGGCCCGTGCACGCGGCCAATGCCGCGCGTGCCGCCCGGGAACCGGACACGGCGCATAGCGGACGACACGGCCGCGGGTGACGACCCGCGGCGCCACCGGCGTGGCGCCGTGGTTGCCAAGTGTGCGCAAACCACGACAATGGCGACGCAGCGCACGCGAGGTGCCCGCCGGCCGCGCAGGCCAGCGCGGCCCGGCTGGAAAAATCGGTGGCGTGAGATCACAAGCTGTTGATTTAAAAAACTTTGCGTCCGCGAAGCCGGTGCAAGCAGACTCGGAGCCCCCCATGACACGTGAACACGCCTGGCAGATTCTGTGCGAGTACACTCCCAGCGATTCGCTCCGCAAACACGCGCTGGCCGTTGAGGCCGCCATGCGCCACTACGCCCGTCACTTCAACGAAGACGAGGAGCTTTGGGGCGTCGTCGGACTGCTGCACGATTTCGACTACGAGCGGTGGCCCACGGTCCCCGAGCACACACGAGAGGGTGCGCAAGTCTTGCGCTCGCACGGCGCGAACGAGGAGATCATCGGGGCCATTCTGTCGCACGTGCCGTGGAACCTGGACGAGTACCCGCGCGACCGTCCGCTCCGCAAGACGCTCTTTGCCGTGGATGAGCTGTGCGGGTTTCTGATGGCCTGTGCCCTCGTCCGACCGCAACGTTTGGAGGGGTTGGAGCCGAAGAGCGTCCTGAAAAAGCTCAAGACCCCTTCCTTCGCCGCCACCGTCAACCGCGACGATGTCCACGCCGGCCCGGACCTCGTCGGCCTGCCGATGGACGAGCACATTCGGCACTGCGTGGCGGCGTTGCAGTCGGTGGCGCCGCAGCTCGGACTGGCCTGATGCCGGTTCAGGTCCGTCGCCCCCGCCGCGGCGACCCGAATAAGCGGGCCGCGACGGCGTCTTCTGTTGAGGAAACAGATGGGCGTGCGATCCGGACTTCGCGGCCGCTTGGACGCCGATGAGCGGGCCGAGCTGGAGGGTCTCGTGGCCGAGTTCGGCCCCCGGCTGCTCGCCTACACGCGGCACCTGACGTCGCCCCAGGACGCGGAGGATGTCGTGGCCGAGGTCTTCTGTCGGGCCGCGCAGAACTTCGGCGCGCTGCGCCGCAGCGCCCGCCCCGATCTCTACCTCCTCACCGCCGCCCGCAACCTCTGCCGCGATGGGCTCCGGCGCCGACGTCCCCAACCCCTTCCGCCGGAACGGATCGACCAGTCCGCGTCGGCACGGGATGGGCCGCCGGCCGGCCTGACGCGGGACGAAACGCGGCGCCGGCTGCGCGCGGCGGTGGCCGAGTTGCCCGCGCCGCTGCGCGAGGTCGTCGTGCTGCGCCTGACCGTGGGATTGCGGTTTGAGGACATCGCCGGACTGCTGGGACTGCCGCTGGGCACGGCCCTATCGCGGATGCACACGGCGATCGGTTGTTTGCGCGAAAGGCTGGGACGTTTGTATGAACACTGAACAACTGGGCGCTGCCTGTCGCGCCTGGGAACCGGAGCTCGTTCGGCTGGCCTGCGGCGAGACGACCGAACCGTCCCCGGCGCTGCACACGCACCTGGCGATCTGCGGGGAGTGTCGGGCGTACGTTGAATCCGCCCCGCAACTCGTCACGAAACTGCGAACAGCGCTGGCGGCGGGACCGCTGCCGAGCGATTTGGTCGCCCAAATTCACGACCGGTTGCTGGCCCAAAGACCCCCGATGCGATTCACAGGAAGCACGGTGTTTCGGCTGGTCACAGCGGCGGCGGCCGGCCTATTCGCGGCTTTCCTCTGGCCCGGGGTGGGGACATCGCGTGACCCGACGCCCGCCGTGGTACCGGAGACGACGCGGCTTACCGACGCGGATGCGGCGACGATCGTGGCCGTGTGGGTGTTGTCCGGCTGTGACCCGTGGCTCGATGAACCCGTGGACGCGGTCACGAGCCGGATCAACGAGGTGTCGCGGACCCTCGAGCGGCGGGCCGGTGCGCGGGGGCCGCTGCCGTGGGCCCCGGAGGACGATTGGGACCTGCCCGCGCCGAGCGATCAGCCCCCGGGCGCCCGGCGGTCGGCGGATTGGCACGCCCAGCACCGACGACCCGTGTTCAAAGGGACCGATTTCGCGGCGACCCGTGATGGGGCCGCGTTCACAGGAGCAACGTCATGAGACCCGTGATCGGTTTGGCCGCTGCGCTCGTGTTGGTGGGGATCGCATTGCCGGCGAATGGCCAGGAACAGCCGGCGGCCCCACCGCCGCCGGGTCGTCCCAACGAGCAGGCGGCCCCGCAGCCGCCGGTGCCACCCTCCCAGCGACAGCCCGCGCCCGCTCCGGCCCCACCCCGCACGCCCGAAGCCGTGAACTTCCCTTCCGCCGCGCGGCCCCCCCTGCCGCCGGCGCCGCCCGCCGAACTGCTGCTGCGCTTGCTGGCCGAGCGTCGCCCCGAGTTGGCGGAGCGGCTGGAGCGGCTGCGGCGTCGTTCGCCGGAGCGGTTTCGGCGCGTCCTGCTGGAGGCCTTGACGGACCGTCTGGAGGAGAAGCTGAACGAGGTGGAGCGCGACGGGCCGCCGCCGTCGGAACCGCTGGAACCGGAAGGACCGCGGCCGCCCGACCGGCCGGGGCCGCCGGAGGAACACCGGCTCCGCCTGCGCGAGCTGGAGGAGCATCAGGGCCGCCTGGAGGCCCGGTCGCACGAACTGGCCCAGCGCTGGCGCGAACTGGATCGGCCGGAAGCGAACGCGGACGAGCGGCGGCGTCTGCACGACGAGTTGGAGCGGGTCGTGCAGGAGCAGTTCAACGTTCGCTCGGAGCTGCGGCGCGTGGAACTCGAGCGACTTGGGCACGAATTGCGCCGCCTGCACGAGATGGTCGAGCGCATGGAGCGCGACCTGGCCGAGCGCGAGCAGCAGCGGGCGCAGATCGTCGAGCGACGGATGCGGCAACTGCTCGGCGAGGGTATCTCGGGTTGGTGAGGCGATCGGGGGGGTAGGCGACGCAGTGCACGGGTCGCGCCCGTTCCGCGGGCGGGCAACGAGCGGGTGGAACTTGCCGGGTGCGCGACAGAATCGGCGGGTTTGTAGCGTCGCCCCCCCCGTGGGCGGCGCGGAACCACGACAAGCGCTGCTCATCCGCGTCGGCCACGGCGGGCCGCCGCTACCTTCCGGCGGGTGACGGGGCGGTCCGATGCCGGGCCTGCGGGCACCGTTGCAAGGTCCTGCGCGGCCGCGACGATACCGGTGCCGGTGGGCAGTTGCAAGAATCGGTCTCCCCCGAAAACCCACCCCCGTCCGGGGCGGCGAACGGTGGCGCGTCGCCCCGCGTCGGTGGCGACCGGACGCCAGGCGGCCGTACGCGGCCAGCCGACATGGGCGGCAGGACTCCGTGGCGGCCGCGGGGAGTGCGGGCGTCCCGCCCGCCGATCCGAGCCGTAACCATGAGGGAGCGGAGCACAGGCGGGGACGCCCGCACGACCCAGGTACGACAGGCGGGGACGCCTGTCCTGCCCAATGCGGCGGCCGGGCTCCGCACCGGCCGTGGGCATCCGCGACGCCGGACTCGGAGGTCCGGCGCTACGGACACGGGATCGGGTAGCCGCCGCCGGAAGCCAGCAGCTCGATGAACGGGTTGATGTCGCCGAAGCCGTTGACGCCGCCGTACTGCCCGTCGCCGTTCACATCGGCATTCTGCTCCGGGCAGTTGGGATACGTGAGCTTCCAGGCCTCCCAATTCGACAGCGCCAGGGTGAATGGGTTGATGTCATCAAAATCGATGAACCCGCTGCAATTCAGGTCGCCGCGACAAATCGGCCGCGCCACCGTAAGGCTGAATGAAGCTGCGGCCGTGTTCACGTTTGCCGCGGACACCGGCGAATGCGCCGGCGGCGTCCCCACGCTGTCCAGCACATTGGCCACCACGTTTTCCAGCCGGAACGTGTACTGGCCGTGCGTCGCCGGGGCGGTGAAGGAGCCGGAGGCAATGAGCACCGGGCCGGACTGGCCGATGCCGGCATCCACGTCAACATCGGGTTCATCTCCGAATTCCGGGGCGTAGATGAGCCAACGGCAGTCCCGTTCTATCTTGTTGTTCTGCAAGGACATCAAGAGAACAGGAGCTGCCGATGGCGGACGCGAAGCTTATCGAGGTGCTGGGT
>JBFMAI010000029.1:0-29458 GCA_040755725.1 Planctomycetota bacterium
CGGGCCGGACACCAACAGCGACGGGAAGTTCGATGGGCAGGACGACCCCGGCTTCTACGCCGCCGCGAACCCGTTCCGCTGGAGCACGAAGCGGTTCGATCCGGAGACGGGTTCGCCGCAGCGAATCGCGCCGTCGGCGGACTTGAGCGATTTCGGGTTGCGGTACTATAGTGCGACCCTGGGCCGGTGGATCAACCGCGACCCGATCGGCGACTTCGCCACGGCGAATCTCGTTCGCCACAGCGAATCTCGCCGAAGGCGGACCTTCGGCGGACTCGGCGGAACCAACGTGTACGCCTACGTCGGCAACAACCCGACCAACCGGACGGACTACCTGGGGATGATGTACATCCCCTGCCCGCCGGGGCAGCCGTGCGACGACGAAGGCTCGTCGTCGTCCGGCCCCCCGTCGCAGGAGGAGAACGACAAGAAGCCGTGTCCGAAGAAACCGGAGTCACAGCCGAGCGCGCCGGTCCGCCCGCCATTGGGGCCGCGAAAGGGCAGTTGGAAAGGCTATTGGCAGGAGTACATGACGTGCTTCAATAATGCCTTTAATGACAGTTATGCGCCCTGTGCGGATGAGGCGAGGTATACTCGCGACACGATGCGCGATGTGTACAACGACGCCTACAACGTGTGTGTTACAGGGGCCGCCAGTGGTAAAGCGGCGTGCGTCGGTGAATGTGGGAAACTGGGCGGTGGATCCGCGACATGGGTGTGCTCGCTCGGATGTGATGCTCTTGAGAAGACTCAACGCTCGATTTGTCGCATGCTTCAGGGCGGTTTGCTAATTGGCAATGACCTTCGCTACCTCAAGGAGCTTGATGACTGTGTGGATCAAGCCACAGACCATGCCTTGGATGTCCGCGGCGAATTCACGAATTACTAAAATCACCGTGCGACGACCTCCGCCTGCGCGCGTTCGCGGTCTCGCAAGAGGCGAGCCGCAGTGGTCGGCAGGCGAATCGGAGCAGTGCGTGTGCGAATGTGCCTGACCCAAACGACCTGCCGGCGTTGCGCATACGATCTCAGGGGGCATGCTGCGTCTGGCGTGTGTCCCGAGTGTGGGCTTCGATACGATCCGCATTGCAAGGTACTTCGGTTTCCGCTGTATTGGAAACCCTTGGGCCAGCTCACACTCGCTGCGCTGATTGCGATAGTGTTGGGCCGTTTGTGGAAGGTGAGTCCCTTCGGTGTTCCAGATTTCATTCTCCTCCTCGTAGTTGTCGCGAGCGCGGTTGTTGCAGGTTGGAAAGTGTGCTCGCCATCGCGGCGGTACTGTGTTGTCCTGGTGAACGCCAACGGGGTGACCTTTGAGCACCACTCTAAAGGACTAGTTGTGCTTTCATGGTCAGCCATTTATCGCGCCATGACGACGGAACGTCCAGCACGTCTGGTTATCGAGGACTGCCGGGGCAAAGCGCTCTTGGCATGGGAAGTGAGAGCGTTGGGTGGTTCCGATAACGCTACCCTGTGCGCAGCGGAGATCAATGACTCATGCACGGTGTATACATCCGCGCCCCCGGCAAATCTGGAAGGAGGGTCCGAGTTCCCCGAGCCGGGCCTGCACGCTGACCGAGGACCGTAAGTTCATGTACTTCGGCCGGTTGCCGATCCTGGAGCTGGACGCGATGAACAGCAACGCCGTCCTGCGGGCCTACACCTGGGGCCTGGACCTATCCGGGACGCTCGACGGCCTGGCCGGCGTCGGCGGCTTGCTGGCGGTACACCAGGCCGAGACCGGCGGCGGAGCGGGCGGCGGCGGGCTGGACGCCGGCGATTACCTGTACTTCCACGACACGAGCGGCAATGTCGGCCAGCTCGTGGCGTGGGCGACGGGCTACGGCGGGGCGCAGGGCGACGAATGGCACGTGGACCGCCTCGTCGCCCGGTATGAGTATGACCCGTACGGGCGGATCGTCGGGCCGGACACCAACAGCGACGGGAAGTTCGATGGGCAGGACGACCCCGGCTTCTACGCCGCCGCGAACCCGTTCCGCTGGAGCACGAAGCGGTTCGATCCGGAGACGGGTTCGCCGCAGCGAATCTCGCCGCAGGCGGAGTTGAGCGACTTCGGGATGCGGTACTATAGTGCCACCCTGGGCCGGTGGCTCAACCGCGACCCCATCGGCGACTTCGCCACGGCGAATCTCGTTCGCCACAGCGAATCTCGCCGAAGGCGGACCTTCGGCGGACTCGGCGGAGCCAACGTGTACGCCTACGTCGGCAACAACCCGACCAACTTCACCGACTATCTCGGCCTGGCGAGCGCGTCCTGCCGGCCCGGGGAGCCCTGTCACAGCGGCCTCTCCTCCGGCGGCGGCGGCGGCGGCGACCCGTGGAGCCCGGAGCCGACGACGGTCGAGGAGGGCGACCGCCGGCCCTGCCCGCACGCCGGCCGGGGCCGTCCGGGCGACGACGGCCGCATAATCGACATGATAATGCCCATCACGCCGGAGCAACTGATCGCACTTGTGGAGGCTCACAATCGACTATTGGAGCGACATCGACTGCTGAGACTCCTCGTCGGGTATAGAGAACGGCTGTTCGGCGATGAAGACCTGTTGCTGCTGTATATGGAGGCGCTTCGCGCGATTCGCGAGGACGACGCGCGGTTCCGCGAGATCTTCCAGCAGTTCGTCGCCGCGTGGTACAGGGCACATCGGGCGTGGCTCAGGAACCGGGTGTTTCCGCGAGTGGAAGTGAAACGGCATATTCGCGGACCGGTCGGGTGGGTTGATACTGCCCATAATGTCCTGCTAGTCGGGAGCTTTGGTATGGTTGGAGCGGTCGTTGGAGACGCCACCATGGATGCGACACTCGTGCCTGTGTGGGGGCCTCCTGACAAGGAGGTCCGTGGCGACTGGTTTTTCTGTACTCGACGAGTCATTGGCATATGCATTAGCTTGGTAGAGGCCCACTTCGACGACTTCGAAGAGCAGGAATAGCATGTCGCGCGACAGTGGGCTGTTATCTGCTGATAGACACAGGCGACAGAAGGTGGCCGCAGCTTCGGTGCGCTGGATTGCAGGCGCGCACGTGTGCTACGTCATAGTGGCTCTGGCAATGGGCGCTCGGTATGGGCCGCTTGAGCCTGGTGTTCTGATCGGGCTTGTCCTGGCAGCCGGGTGGGTGTGTCTGTGTTTGGTCATAGCCAGCAGGGTACAGCGCGGCAGGTGGCACGCCGGCGCCCTCGGCGCCCTGGGATTCATGTTCGCATCTCTGATGCTGGCGGCCGGTTTCGCGACATGGTTCATGAAGGATGAACCGGATTCGTGGCTTGTATGGCTTGGGTTTCTCGCCTGCATCGCAGCGTATGCGGCCTGCTGCGTCGTGTCGGGCGTGTTTCTCCTGCGCGCGTGGCAGGCGGTGATGGATGAGCACCAACGCGCATCGCGAGCCGACGATGACCAGGGACTGCCGATGCCCTAGCATGCCGTCCTCATTCCCGTGCGACGAGGCGAGGCCCGAGGCGCGCGGTGGCCTCGTCGCCCGGTACGAGTACGACCCGTACGGGCGGATCGTCGGGCCGGACACGAACGCCGACGGGAAGTTCGATGCGCAGGACGATCCGGGCTTCTACGCCGCCGCGAACCCGTTCCGCTGGAGCACGAAGCGGCTCGATCCGGAGACGGGTTCGCCGCAGCGAATCGCGCCGTCGGCGGACTTGAGCGATTTCGGGATGCGGTACTATAGTGCCACCCTGGGCCGGTGGCTCAACCGCGACCCGATCGGCGACTTCGCCACGGCGAATCTCGTTCGCCACAGCGAATCTCGCCGAAGGCGGACCTTCGGCGGACTCGGCGGAGCCAACGTGTACGCCTACGTCGGCAACAACCCGACCAACCGCACGGACTACCTGGGGATGATGTGGATCCCCTGCCCGCCGGGCGAGCCGTGCGACGACGAAGGCTCGTCGTCGTCCGGCCCCCCGTCGCAGGAGGAGAACGACAAGAAGCCGTGTCCCGGCGAAGGCCCGTTTGAGGATGTGTCATGCGGCCCCGCCTACGTGACGGCCGACGGCCAGCCGTGCCGCCCTGACCCCCCGGGTCCCAGCCGTTGCGAGACGTTTTGCTCGAACTACACGGATATAGTGTTGAAGGCTAGTTGTATTCTAGGGTGTCTTCGCAAACCAAATGCTGACTGCGAGCAGACTTGCATTCACTATTCCCTCGGCTCGTCCAATTGGGATGCCTGCATGCGCGGGTGCAGTTATGGCCCCACGGCCACTTCGCCCGGCCCCTGCCCGCAAGTACCGAACGCACAGAACTGCCCGCAGCAGAATCCCGGCTCGATGCCTGGGGATGGTTGGTGCATTGAAGACCGCAATCCCTTTCACATGCCGCCTGCGGCGGGCTGCGCCAGGGGCTACGGCGCAAACTCTGGCAAACAGTGTTGCTACGACGGTTTGGGGTGCCTTATCGGAGACGGTGCTCCGGGGGCCGGAACATCTGATGTCGTCGGCCCGTCGACCGGAGAAGATCGCCACGGGTTCTGCGATCTCGACCTCGTGCACGGGGCAGGACATCTGATTTGTGACATGGTCCCGGCCGCTGCAAGGTGGCTCATCGGGTGCCAGCCGTGAAGGCGGTGCTGCGCAGGCCTATGTGGAGCCTATCGCTCCTCTTTGCTCTTTCTGTGCTCCTCCCGGCTGGCAGTGTGGCGCTGGGGCCCACCCTGCCATACCGGTGGGCAACGGTGGTCATAGTGGTCGGGCTTCTTGTGGCGGCGGGCTGTGTCGGCGCCTATCAGCGGAGATGGTGGGTTACTGTGGCCGGAGCATTGTGCGTCATCACGGCACCCTTTATTGCTTCGGGGCTGCTGTCCAACACTGCGGTTGGTCTCCTGTGCGACCGCCTGCTGTACGTAGCTTCGATAGGCGCATGCCCAGCGGTACTGGGCGCAGGACTCGTGCATGGCCTCGCAGCCGTCCTCCGTGACACGGTCCGCCGCGCCGTCACCAAGTCGCCGCGGTGCGACAACTGCGGTTATGCGCTGAAGGGGCTCCCGCAGCCGCGATGCCCGGAGTGCGGCACCCCCTTCTCGCTGCACCTGCTTGAAGCCGCGCGCGGAACAGATCAAGAACCCATGTGAGCGGAATGCCAGCCGCCGTGTCTATCATCGACAGGGCGGGCTACCGAAGCCGGCGTAACGCTGCGGCGAACCCGTTCCGCGGGAGCACGAAGCGGTTCGATCCGGAGACGGGTTCGCCGCAGCGAATCGCGCCGTCGGCGGACTTGAGCGACTTCGGGATGCGGTACTATAGTGCGACCCTGGGCCGGTGGATCAACCGCGACCCGATCGGCGACTTCGCCACGGCGAATCTCGTTCGCCACAGCGAATCTCGCCGAAGGCGGACGTTCAGCGGACTCGGCGGTGCCAACGTGTACGCCTACGTCGGCAACAACCCGACCAACCGCACGGACTACCTGGGCCGCCGGACGAACGCGGCGTATTCCGGCGTGGCGTTCGGCTCGCCGACGCCGCCGATCGCCCAGCCGTTCGGCTACAACGACCGCAACGAGCTGATCTCGTCCAGCCGCGGGGTCGCGTCGTGGGGCTACGCCTACGATCCGATCGGCAACCGCCGGACGTACACGACCGCGGGTCCGGTCACGGCGACGCACACGTCCAACGTGCTGAACCAGTACGAACGCTGGAGAAAAAGGGGTCGGGAGTCGTTTTCTGTGCCTTTTCCTTGCGGAAGGCGACGGACGCTTGTTACCGGCCTTGTGTTCGAAACGACTCCCGACCCCTTTTCAGAGCCCTAGCGAGCCGGCCGGCGTTGGAACGCCGGCCGGCTCAGAGAGTAAGACTGGTTGGGCGAAGTCGCTACCTGACGGTCGGATCGTCCGGCACGCGGTAGTCGACCCAGTTCCGCCACGCATCACGGGCCAGCTCAAGGGTCGGCTGGCCGATGAAGGTGTCGTAGTCCGTCCCGATCGGCTTGAAGTACGTTTCGTAGACCGTGTTGAGGACGGCGACGCCCATCGTTTGATACATGGCTTCGTAGTCGCGATTCAGGGCGTAGTTGCAGCCTACCGGCCCACTGAGCCCGAAGCTCGTGCCGAAGAAGCCGAGGGTCGACGCGCCCATCGCCAGCAGCAGCAGCGTTTTGCTCATCTTGGCCATATTGGTTCCTCCATGAAGTCCTTTGAAAATCGGTTTTTTAACAAGCGCTAGAACGCCACCTGGAGCTGCACGCGCCAGATCAAGGCGTCGTCGTTTACGTTCGCCAGGCTGTAACCCGAGCTGCTGATCGGCACCTCGGAGATCTTGGTCAAGTCGGTCTGAAGCTTGACCTTGTGACCTTCGATGAAGTAGTTCAGCCCGCCGCTGTAAATCCACGTCCCTTCGCTACCGCCCGCGAGGGCCGAAATGCCCTCGACCTTGGCGACGACTTCCAGCTTGCGCTCGAAGCCCGGGATCGGCAGGAAGTACCCGCACTGGAGATAGGCGCCGTGCTGGGCATTCGTCGAATCATCACCCGTCACGAGGAACAGCGGGGTGAACGGCGGACGCGTCCCGTTGCGGACGTCCAGCAGGCGAATCGCGTACTCAGCCTGGGCCGAGAAGCCGCTGAACTTGAAGCAGGTATCCAAACCGGCTTGGTGGATCTGGAGCCCTTCGGACGTCACGAGGCCGAAGCCGCCGTCACGGAACACGTTCTTCCGCGGGAACGGGATCCGGAGCGTTCCGTCGTGGCGATCCTCCTTGAACGCATAGTGGAAGCCCACATTCCAGGCCGGCTCGGTGTGCATCGCCAGGTCGCACGGCTCGTCCTTGGCTCCTTTGTACTCGGGGTAGCTGGTGGAGCCGTCGAGGATCGACCAGATCGTGCGGAACAGGATGGCCGGGTTGTTGTCATGCCCGTCGGCATACAGCGTCTCGTCCGTCGTGATGGTCCGCGTCGGGCGCGCGAGCGAGTTGACCACGTCCAAGTAGTACTCGCCTTTGCCCTCGAGCAGTTTGCCCCAGAACCGCACGCCGATGCCGCGCACCAGTCCGAAGACGGAGTTCATCATCGGGTACTCGACGAACTGCATCGTCGAGGTGGACGCCATGTCAACCCGGGTGCTGGCCAGCCGGAAGATGCCCGCCATGATCTGGAACTCGTCCATCACGCGGTAGTTCACCCAGCCGTACAGCATCGAGGTGTTGTACCCGTCCCCTTCACTGCTATCGAACGTCACGTGGTACGTCAAATCCTTGCTGTAGGCGTGGCCGCCAAAGATGAACCGGGCCCGCGCGAAGTCAAAACCCGTGCGGTCGCTGCGGCGGAAGCCGGGCGACAGGTACCGGTTCTGGCTCCGGGTGCCGTAGTGCGTCCAACGGAACTGGAACAAGCCGTTGAACTTGATCTGGAACTTCTCATCGCTGCTGCGGATGAAGAAGCCCTTGTCGTACCCCGCCTGAAGCGCCGACGGCATGAGGCTCTCGCGGAATTCCCGCTCACTGAGGACCTCACGGATCTGCTGCTTCATCTGGTCCACTCGCGCGGCGTCCGTGTTTCCCTGGGCGGCAGCCGACACCTGCTGCTGCAAGGCCTCGATCTGCGCCTGCTGTGCCTCGAGCAGCGCCTCGAGTCGGCTTACTTGGCTGTCCGCCCCGGGTGGCGTCCCCTCGTCCGCCAGCACGGGACTCGCCAGCACACCGACTGCGACCGCGCCAAACAGGCACATCCGATACAGTCGTCCTGACATAGGCACATCTCCTTCTTGTTCCACTCTGCCCGCGACGGTCGGGCGTCAGCTAACGTTTCGATCCGCACCAATACTCTAATTCAGACCGCAGCCAAACATGCGCACACTGACACTTGCGTAGATAAAGCGATCCTGCAAGAAAGATGCCGAACCATGCACGCTTCTCATATAATCTGTAAGATGCTGTCTATGCATAATTTAAGTCACGCTCGCCAGTCTCCGCGGTAGCGCGGGCGAGATGACGACGCGCCGTCACCGCGAAGTCGATGTGTTACATAAAGCGCAGAAGCGTAATGGCTTATGGCATTGCTGTCGGATGATTGCCGAGGCCCGAGCTGGCGACGAACCGTCACTAAGTCCGCGAGGCAATCCGGTTGACACGGGGGCACAATCAGCAGCCTGGGACGCCCCGCCACGGCACGCCCGAGGTCGCTACCGCCCATCGTGAACGCCCCGCCTCCTCCACACCAGGCACCCGGCGCGGGCCCGTCGGCCGCGTGCGACGCCGCGCCGTTCGCCGGGCCGCGTCACCACGGCATCGGCCGACTTCCCGGCTCCCGGCGCCGCGGTTGACACCGTTGAAGGGGGTCGATTAACTAACGCCAGACCGCAGCCAGGCCGTGACGGCCACCTCGTTAAAGGACGCGAGTATGGAACTAGCGTTTCTAGGTTTCCAAACATGGCAGATCTTGCTGATCGTCGGTCTGGCCATCCTGGTCATCGTCCTGCTGATCATCAAGAAGCGCCAAGAACAGTAGCCCGGCAACGCCCGTCCCCGGGGTCCGACACGCGACGCGCAGCGACCGATGTTCGGTGCGGGCCGTCGATGCTTGTTCTGCCCGCTGGACCAAGGGTCTGTCCGGTACGGCGCGACGCGCGACGCTGACGGCGCGTTGGCCGTCCCGCTTCCACGCTCGCCGCGAGGCGCCCCTGGCCTCGTGCCCGACCTGCCCGGGGCCCACAGCGGGGTTCGTTATGCCGATGCGTCCGGCGCGGTCATGTGCGCGCCTCGGCCGGCGGCTTCGGGCCGGGTCGTGTTCTCTGGGCGCAGCGCAGGGGGCAGCGTGCCAGGCGCCTTAGGCCCAGGTTTGGCCACCACCTTGCAACGCCGTGTTCGCTCCCGTCCGATTGGCGGTCATACCGGGGTCACGAGTCCGCGTCATGGTGCTGGAGATCGAGAGCCTGCGAACGCACTTCGAGACCCCGACGGGCCTGGTGCCGGCGGTGGACGGCGTGTCGTTCACGATTCCCGCGGGACGAACGCTGGCCCTGGTGGGCGAGTCCGGGTGTGGCAAGAGCATCACGGGGCTGTCGATCCTGCGCCTGGTGCCGCCGCCCGGCCGCATCGTCGGCGGGCGCGTCCGCCTCCGCGGCCGCGACCTGCTGACGTTGCCCGAATCCGCCATGCGAACTATTCGCGGCGACCGAGTGGCGATGGTCTTCCAGGAGCCCATGACCAGCCTCAACCCCTTGCTACCGATCGCGACCCAGGTTGGCGAGGCCCTGACCGCGCATCGTCGCTCGTCACGCCGCAACGCACGGTGCCGAACCATCGCGCTATTGGAACGCATGCGTTTGCCGAACCCCGCGCGGGTCGCCGCAGCATACCCGCATGAGTTGTCCGGGGGGATGCGACAACGGGTCATGATCGCGATGGCGTTGGCGTGCGAGCCGCAGTTGCTCATCGCCGACGAGCCCACCACCGCGCTCGACGTCACCGTCCAGGCCGAGATTCTGGGCCTGCTGCGGGACCTCCAGCGCACGAGCGGCCTGACCATGCTGTTCATTACGCACGACTTCGGCGTCGTGGCGCGGGTGGCGGACCACGTCGCGGTCATGTACGGCGGTCGGATCGTTGAGCAGGCCCCCGCCCGCGAGTTGCTGGCCGGCCCACGTCACCCCTACACGCGCGGGCTGCTGAGCACGCGCCCGCGCGTGACCCCCAGCACCCCCGAGCGCCGTCTGCCGACGATCCCGGGGGAGGTGCCGGACCCCCGGCACCGGCCGGGCGGCTGCGCGTTTCACCCGCGCTGCGATCCGGGTCGGGACGATCCGATCTGCCGACAGGACGTGCCGCCACGGCGCGCGCTGGGGCCGGAACACTGGTGCACGTGCTGGAAGGCCCACGGTCGGGCCGAATCGCCCGCGCAGGGTGAGCTGCCAGCCAGGCCGCGTGACCCGCGTTGTGGCCCCCCCGCCAGCGACCTATAATGCCCGCCATGATCGGGTTGGCCGACGCACGTGTGTGGATGACGGTGGGACTTGTTCTGGTGACGACGGCGCTGGAGCTTCAGGAACAGCGCTACCGCCAGCGGCAGGTGCTTGATCCTCAGTCGGACCAGTGGGTCGATGAGGCCCCGCCGGTGATCGAGGGCCCGGGCGACGAGCTTGGCCAGGCCCGCGCCGACCTCGCGGAGGGGCAGCCGGCCAAAGCCCGGCGATTGTTGACTCGCTGGCTGAAAAGCGGCGGCGATGAAGAGCGGTATTACGAAGCGGTCTTCCTGCTGGGCGACGCGTATTTCGAGTTGCGCGATTTCTGGAAGGCCGCCACACAGTACACGACCGTGGCCGAGAACACGTCCGGCGAGCTGTTTCAGTCGGCCAACCAGCGTTGCGTCGACGTGGCCCGCGCGTTTCTGTCCGGGCAGAAGCGCATTGTCTGGCGCATTCTGCGCCTGCCGGCCTACGACGAGGGCGTCGAACTCCTGGACCGCGTGTGGGAGCGGGTGCCCGGCTCCCGCCTGGGCGAGCTGGCCCTCAAGCTGAAGGCGGACTTCTATTTCAATCGCGGCGACGTGGACCTGGCCCAGGACGAATATGCCAACCTGGCGCAGCAATACCCCTCCGGGCGCTACGTCCAGTTCGCCATGCTGCGGACCGCCGTGGCCGCCGAGGCCGCGTTCCCGGGCATCCGCTTCGACGACCGTCCGTTGATCGAGGCCGAGGAGCGCTATCGTCAGTTGCAGGCGACCTTCCCCGGATATGCCGAACGCGAGGGCGTCGACCAACGCCTGGAGGGCATCCGCCAGCAACGCGCCGAGAAGGACTGCGACATCGCCCGTTGGTACGAACGGACGCGCCAGCCAGCCGCCGCCGAGTTCTACTACCGGCGTATCCTGCAGGACTGGCCCGGGACGCTGGCCGCCGCCGAGGCCCAGTCGCGGCTGCGGGCGCTGGGAGTCCAGGTGGAAGAGCGCGACACCGGGACGGAGCAACGTCAGAATGCAGAATGAGAAATGCACAATGAAGAAAGGGGGTACGCGGGGTGACCGGCGTGACCGGGCTTCGTCGCGCACGGCCGGCTTTTTTCATCGCGAATTCTTCCTTTTTCATTCCGCAGCAGCGCTTATGCTCGCCCTGCTCGCCGTCCCTGGCTGTGGCTATCGCGCCGGCGGCCCCTTCCGCTCCGAGATTCGCACGGTCTACGTTGAGATGTTCGGCTCGAAGGAGTTCCGTCGAGACCTGGAGTTCCTGCTCACCGAGGCGGTGAAGAAGCGCATCGCCACCGACACGCCCTATCGACTGGCCAACCGCCAGGATGCCGATACGATACTGATGGCGGAAGTGCTCGAAGAGCGGCAGGCGGCCTTGGCCCCGGATTTTCGGTCACGGCAGCCGCGCGAGCAGCAGGCGACGTTGGCGGTGCGCGTCCAGTGGAAGGACGTGCGAACCGGACGCGTTCTGGTGGACCAGCCGGTGATGCTCCAGGCGGCCGACTACCTGCCGCCGGCGGGCGAGAGCGAACGCTTGGCCCAGGAGCGGGCCGCGGACCGGATGGCAGCCCGCATCGTTGCCGCGCTGTACGAAGACTGGTGAGCCGCGGTCCGTGACGCGCGTCGTCCACCGTCGGCCCGCCGGCCGGACAGGTTCCCATGCCGGATGACCAGACTCCATCGCCGCGACCACGCGGCAACGGCTCCGGTGGGGACGGCGGTCCCCCGCGTCCCCCCGTGCGCATGTCGCGCGGGACCTTCAGTTGGGTCATCATCGTCGGCCTGGCCCTGATGTTCCTGGTCATGCTCAACCAGAGCATGCGCAAGGCGTACAAGATCCCCATCAGCCAGTTCTGGACCCACGTCGAGAACGGCGACGTGGCCAAGGTCATCCTCAAGGAGAACCTGATCACCGGCGAGTTCCGCGAGGGCCGCACCCCGGCCACCGCGCCGCCAGACACCCGCCAGTTCGAGTGCGAATACCTCGGCGTCGTGCAGAAGATCGAGGACGTGCGCAAGGACATCGAGAAGCTCAGCCCCCAGCCCGTCGAGTTCGGCAGTCAGGCCAGCAACAACCTCTTCGTCAACATCCTGCTGTCGCTGGTCCCCTGGTTGCTGCTGTTCGTCATCATCTGGTTCCTGCTGTTCCGTCAGCTCCGCCAGTCCGGCGGGGGCGCGGGGATGCTCGGCAACTTCGGCCGCAGCCGCCACCGCATCATGACCAAGGAGCACACCGGGGTGACCTTCGCCGACGTCGCCGGCGTCGAGGAAGCCAAGGAGGAAGTGCTCGAAATCGTCGAGTTCCTCAAGAACCCCAAGCGGTTTCAGCGGCTGGGCGGGCGGATCCCGCGCGGTGTGCTGCTGGTCGGGGAGCCCGGGTGCGGCAAGACCCTGCTGGCTAAGGCCATCGCCGGCGAGGCCGACGTCCCGTTCTTCTCCATCAGCGGCTCGGATTTCGTCGAGATGTTCGTCGGCGTCGGCGCCTCGCGCGTCCGCGACCTGTTCCGCCAGGCCAAAGAGAACTCCCCCTGCATCATCTTCCTCGACGAGATTGACGCCGTCGGCCGGCGGCGCGGCATGGGTTACAACGGCGGCGGCCACGACGAACGCGAGCAGACGCTGAACGCCATCCTTGTCGAGATGGACGGCTTCGACACGAACGATCAGGTCATCGTCATCGCGGCAACCAACCGGGCCGACGTGCTCGATCCGGCGTTGATCCGCCCGGGCCGCTTCGATCGCCAAGTCTACGTCCCGCTACCCGACGTAAAGGGCCGCCTGGAGATCCTGAAGGTCCACGCCAAGAAGGTGAAGATCCGCACGCCGGTCGAGAACAAGTTGTCACGAATCGCCCGCGGCACGCCCATGTTCAGCGGCGCCGACCTGGCCGCGATCATCAACGAAGCGGCGCTGCTGGCCACGCTGGCCGGCAAGGACGCGGTCGAGCTCGAAGACCTGGAGGAAGCCCGCGACAAGGTCCGCTGGGGCCGGGCCAAACGCAGCCGCACGGTCGACGAACGCGATCGCCTGATGACCGCTTATCACGAGGCCGGTCACGCCGTCGTGCAGACGCTGGTCAAGGACGCCGACCCCGTCCACAAGGTCAGCATCATCCCGCGCGGGCCGTATGGCGGCGCGACGTTCTCGCTGCCGGAGAAGGACCGGCAGACGTACAACCGCTCGTACGTCGAGGCCACGTTGCGGGTGCTCTGCGCCGGCCGGCTGGCGGAGGAGCTCGTCGGGCAGGACGTGAACTCCGGCGCCGCCGCCGATATCCGCCAGGCCACGCAAATGGCCCGCATGATGGTAACCGAGTGGGGAATGAGTGAGCGGCTGGGGTTCGTGTACTACGGGGAGGACGGTCTGCAGCACCGCGGTCCGCTGGAGCTCCTCGGCCCCGGCCGCGACTTCTCCGACAAGACCGCCGAGACGATCGACGAAGAAGTGAAACGGACGATCGATGCCGCCTACGCCGACACGCGCCGCCTGATCCAGGAACACCGCGACCAATTGGAGGCGGTGGCCCAGGCCCTGTTGAAATACGAAACGCTCAGCGGCGAGGAAGTACGGCAGATCATGGCCGGCGAAACGCTCGACAAGCCCACCGTCGCGGACCTGATCGCCGCGGAGCAAAGTCGCCGGCCCGACACGCCCGTGGCCCGTCCCGTGCAGAAACCGCCCGACGAACGCGCCGGCCCCCTGCCCAGCCCGGCCTGATCGCGCCCAACGAAGTGCTCTCTGGATGCCCGACAACCGGCGTACCGTCGGCCGCTGTCCTTGGGGCGGCCCCGCTCAAGGGCCCGGCGGAGACGCGGTCGGGGCCGCCTTGCCCGCGGGGTGGTAGGCACACAGCGGCGACGAGCCGTTCGAGCTCTCGATCAGGTGGCTGATCGTGCAGGCCCCGAACGTCTTTTCGATCATGGCGATCGTGTCGTCGATCCGCTGGTGCAGCGGGCACAACTCGCCGCTGTGCGCTTCGAAGTTCATCGGACAGGTGCGAATCCGCCGCAGCGGATCCACCGCCTGCACCACCTCCCACATGCTCAGGCTCGTGGGGGGGCGGGCCAGCGTGAACCCGCCGCCCAAGCCGCGCTGCGAGTGCAACAGCCCGGCCCGGCTGAGCCCTTGCAGGACCTTGGCCAGGTACCCGGGTGGCACCCGGGTCGCCTCGGCGATCTGTTGGGCCGTCAACGGTTTCTCAGGGTTGGCCGCCAACCAGACGACGGCCCGCAGCGCGTATTCGGTCGTTTGACTGATCACACCACACCTCCCAGCGGATATCCATGCCCGCTTACCCACGATAGCGCGCAACCGGCGCCGGTCAAGTTCCGCCGGAAATTTCGCCGCTACCCCCGGCGGTCGGGGCTCACGCCAGCAGCCAGTCCGCCACCGCTGCCGCCGCCGCAGGCCGGGCCAATCCCCGCGCGGCCTGCGCCATGGCTTCCCGCGCCGACGCCGCAGCCAGCGATTCCAGCGCCGCGCGCAACGGTGGGCCGTTCAGCTCGGGCGACAGCCGGTCCTCCAGGAGCACGGCAGCCCCGCACTCGGCGAGTACGCGGGCGTTGGCATGCTGATGCCGGTCACGATGGTAGGGGTAGGGCAGCAGAATCGACGGTTTGCCCAAGGCCGTGAGTTCCGCCAGCGTCGAGGCCCCCGCCCGCGACACGACTAGGTCCGCCGCCGCCAGCGCCAGCGCCATGTCCGGCGTGAACGCGAGCACACGGGCCGACACGCCCGCCGCCGCGTAGGCCGTTCGCACAGACTCCTCCTCGACGGGCCCTGATAGGTGGAGGAGTTGCCACTCGGGATGGGCGGCGTGGAACTCGGGCCACACGCGGACGAGGGCCTGATTGACCGTGCTCGCGCCCTGCGATGCCCCGGTGACCAACAGCACCGGGCGGCCCGGGGCCAACCCGAACTGCCGCCGACCGGCCTCCCCGTCCGCCTGGGCAAAGTCCGCCCGAATCGGGCAGCCGAGCGCTTCGCACGCGGTCCCGGGCGGAAAATGCCCGCGCGACACGTCCCACTGAAGCACAACCAGATCGGCGTAGCGCGCCAGATGGCGATTCGCCCGTCCGGGAATCGCATCCGGATTCAGGATCGCCGTCCGAAGTCCCAGTCGCCGCGCCGCAACCACCGCAGGCCCGGCGGCGTACCCGCCCAACCCCAGCACAGCGGTGGGCTGGTGTTGTCGCAGATAAACGGTGGCCGCCGCGACGCTCCGACGCCAAGCCCACAAGAACGCCGGCCAGCGCAGCGGGTGCAGCGTGAATGGCCGGACCGGCTGCTCGATCTGCTCGTGGCCGGTCGCGTGAAGCAGTTGTCGGTCCAGGGTGCGGCCCGTGGTGAAGAACGTGATGCGGGCGCCGGGGTGGCGCCGCGTCAGGGCCTCGGCGACGGCCAGACCGGGGAATAGGTGCCCACCCGTGCCTCCGCCGGCCATGACAACGTGAGTTGCGGACATACCGGCATCGTCGGAGCGCTGCTTCCGGTTTGCAAGGGCCGCCGCGCACCGGTCCCACCCCTCACGCGCGTGAGGGGTTCGGATCGCCGCGCCCGCGGGTTCGGGCTCGCGCGCGGGGGGCATTGTCGATCCGACCCCCCGACGCCAGTCGGGGGCCGCTCGCCATCGGCGCCCCCGGCGTCAACCCGCGGACTGCGGACGGCCTGGCGCGATCAGGCTGACGAGCGCGTTGACGACCAGCGCCACGACGAATGCCAGCGGCAGGTTGTAGACGTGGACGCCCGCCACTTCGTTGCCCAGGAAGTGCCGCCACAGCAGGGCGACCGCGAAGCCGGTGACCATGCCGGCGAGGCAGCCGGCGTACGACGCCCGTTTCCACAACAGCAGCAGGATCACCTGCGGGCCGAACGACGCCCCGAGAATCGCCCAGCCGTAGTCAAGCACGTACTTGTAGACTTGCACTTGCTGGTCGTACACAAGCCAGACCGCGATCAAGCCGAGCGCGGCGACGACGGCGCGGTTTAGCCACGGGTGGGCCCCCGCCTCCGACGTCTTGAACAACCGCGCGTAGATGTCGTTGGCCGCTGAGCTGGCCGCGACGACGAGCTGGCTGTCGGCAGTCGAGCAAATCGCGGCCAGCACCGCCGCCAGCACCATCCCGGACAGCACGCCGGGCAGCAGGTTGATTGCGGCGACGACGAGGCTCAGCTCGCCGTCAAACAGCTTGGCGGTCCAGGCGTCGTGCTCTTCGGTCATCGCGCGGGCGAACAGGCCGATCGTCACCGCGCCCCAATAAACGAAGAAACCCCAGACGACCGCGACGGCCCCGGCGACGCGGGCCGCCCGCTTCTCGCGCAGGCCCATGAACCGGACCAGCACGTGCGGCTGGCCGGGATAGCCGAAGTTGATGCCGAGGGCGCCGCTGCCCAGCAGGAAGCCCAGGAACGCCGGCGCGGCCAAGTCGGGGAAGAACCGCAGCAGGTCGCCGACCTGCCCGCCGTCGGGGGCCACCGGGGCCAGCAGCGTCGTGACGAACCCGTAGCCGCCGTGGACGATCAGTAGGTAGATCGGGAACACCACCAGCGTGCCGGCCATCAGCAGCGCCTGGAGAAAGTCGGTCCAACACACGGCCCGGAAGCCGCCGCTCACCGTGTAGATCAACACGATCCCCGCCCCGATCCACACGCCCTGATGGTACGTGATGTGGAAGGTTCCCGCGGTGAACGTGGCGGCGAAGGCCTTGCCGGCGGCGGCGAACTGGGCCGCGACGTACAGCACCATCGCCACCAGGATCACGACGACGGAGAGGATGCGCAGCAGCGGCAGGCGCTCGCGGAAGCTGAACGCGAAGAAGTCGGGCAGCGTCAGCGCCCCCAGGGCCCGCGACCGGTCGCTCAGTCGCCCCGCGATGACGAACCAGTTGAACAGGTACCCCAGCAGGCAGCCGGGGATGATCCAGTACGCCTGCACGCCGTTGGTGAAGGCCCACCCGACCAGCCCCAGCGTGACCCAGCCGGACTCGCTGGACGCCGACGCCGACAGCGCCGCAACCCACGGCCCCAGGGAGCGACCGGCGAGAAAGAAGTCCTCGTCGCTGCGCTGGGAGTACCGCGCCGAATACAGCCCGAGCAGCACGATCGCCAGCGTGTACGCCGCGAACGAAACGGCCACTACCGTCATCGGCGTCTCCCGGATGTGGATGGTCTGCTGGACTTCGGATCATGGGCACCTAATCCGCGTCCGTCAACGACGATGACGGGCCGGTCGGCGACGTACCGTCCAACGGACGGGCCACGACGGCGGCGAGGGCCGGGCCCGGGGCGGTCTCGCCGTCGTCCTCGACCGGAATCGCGGGTGGGCGCATCCGCCTCAGCAGGACCAGTGAGGCGAGGAAGCCAACCAGGCCGGCGGCGAAGATCCCAACGCCAACTTCTGCAAGCGTCGCCCTAGACGCGTTCAGATGGAGGGCGCATATCCGCCCCAGGTTCATGGACAGATTGATGAACGCGTGACAAACCACGCTCGGCCAAATGGAGCCCGCCCGCCACGCCACGATCCCCAGCCAGAGGCCGACCGGCAGGGCGAACACAACCTGCACCGGTTCCAAATGCACGATCGCGAACGTCACCGACGTGAACAGGATGGCCCAGCCCGCACGCCAACGGCGCAGCAGCCGGCGCTGGATATAGCCCCGGAATAGCATTTCCTCAGCGAACCCGGGCGGCAAGGTCACCGCGAGGAGGAACCAGACCCCCGTGGTCCAGGTGAGTTGGCGGTGAAGGGCATCGGCGTCGAAGCCGGAGATGCTGACTCCGCGGGTCGCCCCTGCGAGCACGTTACCCAACGCCGCCACGAACACGCTGCCGAGCACGAGCACGGGGTAGGCCGTAACGGGAACACCGGGACGCCGCAACCCGAGCCGATCGCGCTTCAGACTGCTCGGCAGTCGCCGCACGCCGAACAGCGCCGCACCGAGGAAGACCGCTTGCGACATCACAATCGCGATGCCGAGACCGACGGGGCCGGTGATGAACTCCTGAACCGCCTGGGCGCTGTCATGCGGACTCAGCCTTTGCCCACCGACGGCCGCTCGAAAGCCGATGATAAACCCCCCCCACGAATCCAACCACGACTTGCACCAGAATGGTGAGCAACAACGCGACCAGAACCAGTCCGATGAGGCCCCACACGCCGGATCGTGCCGGGTCCCTGCCCTCCGCGGACGCCGGACCGGGCAGCAGTTCGGCTGTCGCCGGCGGCTGCGGTGAACTCTCGGGGGGACCGCCCATGACGCCCTCGACTGGGACCGATCCCATTTCTACATCCGCTTGCCACGCGTGACAAGCGGGGCTGTGTCCAACCCCCAGCGAACGGAGAAAGGTCGAGGTGACCCTGTGCGCGCAGGGCGGAGGACCGATTCTGGGCGTGGGCAATGCGGTCCGGCCGTCTATGTGACGCGCACGTAGTTGGCCGTCAAGAAGCGGTGCCATTCGCCGTCGTCTCCCAGCAGGTACGACGTCAGCACGCGCTCTGCGTCCCCCTTGAGTTCAATCACATCCCGGTATCTCGCCGTCCGACCGTCCCCGGTCATGCTGGGGCCCTCGGCCTCCAGCGTCAGCGTCTTGCCGGCGGCGTCGAGCGTTCCTTCGTACAGCCACAGGTGGACCATCATGGAGCCGATCCACGTGCCCACGAAACGTCTTGTCCGCGGGTCGTAACCGATCGTCATCAGCGTGTTGGCCAGCCCGCCGCCCGGCATCTCTCCCTGCCCCTCGCACAGAACCCACAGCCCGCCCAGCGACCGCACGATCTCCGAGCCCGTCGGCCTGGCGGGCGGCTGGTCCGGCCCCATGTCGCACTCGGCGGCGTACGTCCACTCACCGACGAGTTTCTGGAGCCAGTGATGTTCCGCTTGCGGTTCGGTCTGCATTCGCAACTCCTGGCGGCGTCGCTTCCTGTTCGCGCAACCCATGACCCGCCGTTGACTCCAGGTGTTCGCCGCACTGCGAGAATACGGATCAGAACCCCGCCCGCCCGTGCGGGGTTGAGCGGTCCACCCTTGGCGTGGTCGGTTCTGCTGGCAGATCCACGCGCGGCGGGCGATCCCGGCGTGCCGCAGCAGCCGAGCCAAGGCGGCTCGGGACCGCTTCGTGGCGGCTTACCGGGAGGTTCGCCCTCTCGCGGACTCGACCAAGATAGCCGGTCGCCGATTACGACTTTCGGGTGTACTCGATCATCATCATCTTGTACTCCTTGCCGGTCTTGGGATCGGGGCCGTACATCTCGAGCGTCTTGGTGTTGGGGCCGGTGGTTGTCTCAACTTCGCGCATCACGGCCGGCTTCTTCGCAATCGGGCAGTTATAGGTGAGTTTCCAGGTCATGGTCTTGCCGTCGGCCGACAATTCGCCCGCCCCGTTCATGATGCCGGTGCCGCAATTGTCGATCCACGCGGTGACATACTGCTGCGTGACGTTGTCGAAACCGTACAGGCCGAAGCCACTGAACGGCCCCACGCCCGGCATGTCGCCGCTGATCTCGCACTGCACAAAACGGCCTTCCATGACGGATTTGATGCTGGTCGTACACGCGCTTGTCACCGGCTCCGCGCCGGGCCCCATCCACATCGTGGTCTTCCCCTGCCACACGCCGACGTCCCGCATGAGGTGCTCGTGCATCTTCCCCGGCGTACCCGCCGCCGTGCAAGCCTGCATGTCGGCTTCGGTCCACCCCGGCGGGAGTTTCATTTCCGGCTGCTGCCCCGCGCCGGTCTTGGGCTCCTTGGCCTGCTGGGCAATGGCGAGCGACCCCACGAACACCAGGGCGCCGGCGGCGCACAATGAGACAAGCGTGCTCCGAACGTGCATGACTCTCTCCGAAATGAGGGACGCGGACCGCGCTTCTTCGCGGCCGCACAATACCGGCCCGAACCGGTACTTGATTTTAGCGCCACCCGCGTACGCGACAACCCCCCTGCACCGACCACTTCACGCTACCCGGCCCGCGCTCAGGAATGACTGCAAGTCGGCTTCGTCCACTTCCGGCTCGCCGGGGCTGACGTTGTCGAGGCGCCCGGTCCCCAGCCAGCGCTCCAGCGCGTCCACCTGGGCGAACAGGTGCGTGAACGAATCCACGATGAACAGCAGCGGCTGGTAGTGGTCGATCTCAAAGTACTGGTTGACGACCCATTCGAGCTGGAACGGGTAACGCTGCACCCGCGGCGAATCCACCGCGTGGGCCAGCTCGCCGAAAGAACTGAGCAGCCCGCTGCCGTAGGCCCGCAGGCCGCCGTCGTCGCGCATCAGCCCGAACTCGACCGTGAACCAGAAGAAGCGGGCCAGGGCCTTGATCCGACTCTCCACGACGCGGATTCGCTCCTTCTCGTCCGCGATGGACGGGGCGGTTTCGGCGGCGGCCCGGGCGACCTCGCCAAAACGCACCAGCACGTCCGCGAACACGCGGTCCGTGTGCATCGGCACATGCCCGGCGACATCGTGGAAGATGTCGGGCTCGGGCAGGTAGTCGAGCGACCCGCCGTCGCGGATGGTGATCGTGGTTGGGAACGCCCGCTGCCGCAGACAGTCAAAGAAGACATACGCCGGCACATACCCGCTGACCGCCTTGGCCGTGAACCCCGACAGCGGCCGCAGAAAGCGGTTGATGTCTTCCAGCCGGGGGACCGCGTCCGGGTCTAACGCGAGTTGCCGCACGCCCGCGAGGAACTTGGCGTTGGCGTACCGCTCCCACCGTGGCCGCATCCGGGCGTACAGCCGCCGCCAGGTGTCCTGGTTCTCGTCGCTGTACAGCTCGTAGGGCTGACGGATGAACAGCTCGCCCCCGGCCCGGGCCTCCTCAATGAACGGGGCCTTCGTGGTGGTCAGTCCGACGGCGGTCTCGGGCATGACGGTCCTCCTTCGGCTTGCCCGATTGTAGGCGGCCCGCGCCGCATAAGGTCGTCAGTGCCGCGGCGACAACCTCACCGATACACGCCAACCCCAGCGCGCCGACGGAGACGAGCGACACGGCGGCCCCGGCGCGCAATCCCGGCGGCCGGTAGGATCCGTCCACGCGCACCGTCCGCCCCGGAGGGATACGCACCCCCAACAACCAGCCGTCCGCAGGTTCGATCTCGGCCGGGTAACCGTCAACCGTGACGCTCCAGCCCGGCAGAGCCAGCTCGGAAACGACCAGCAGCGGATCAGGCGACGGCGCCCCCACTCCGGCCGTCGTCGGTCGGCTCGTCGGCCACGTGTCCACCCAGACCGAGAACGCCGACGGGCCCTGACGTTCGTGCCGCACCGCGCCCGGCTGGGCGGGATCGGCGAAGAACGCCCAGCCGCTGGCCGACGGATTCGCGTAGAGTCGCCAGCCGGCGTCGGTGGTTAGCACGAGGTCGCAGTCGGCGGGGGTGGGCAAGTCCTCGTCGCACACCAGCACCCAGCCGACGTTGCACGCCCGCATCCAGGCCGTGTCCGCCAGCAACTCCGTCATCCACCACGATTCCCCCCACGGATGAAAGCCAAGTCGGCGGACCACGCCGCGCGGCTGGAACGGCCCGTAGTCCGGCAGCGCCACGATGCCGCGCAGCACATTCGTGTTGGCCACCGCCTTCTCGATCGGCTCGACGTACTCGCCCGGCGTCCACCCGCGCCGCGACGTAACGACCCACAGGCGGTGCGGCGAGTCGGCCACCCTGTCCATCCACGCGGCTGGGCGCCGCGGCGTCAGGAGGTCGGCGGGCGTGCGGGCGCCAACCGGCACGTCGATGGTCCAGCCGATGACACCTAGATCCACCGCCACCAAGACCGCGAGCCATGCCAGTTCTTGTGGTTGCTGCCAGCGCTGCGCAACGTGCCGCAGGAGCCGCAGCGACACGAGAATCACTAGCAGCGGGACCCAAACGGCCGCGTTCCAGGGGCGGAGCGCCTGGAGGGCCGCCACCCGCACATCCAACGGCAACAGCGGCGTCGCCAGCACAACGAGTCCGACCGGGACCGCGACGAGGAGGACCGTGACGACGACCGGCCGGCGGGTCCATCGTAGTAAAGTGGCGCGCAGCCGCGCGCGGCCGGGCGTCGGCGCGGCGCCGAGGTCGTGCAGTGTGACCGCCGCCAAAGCGGCCACCGCCAAATTGACGAGGAGAAGTGCGCGGGCGGGGCATCGGAACAGGCTGCTGCCGGGGATCCAATACAGCAGGGGACAGATGGGGCCGAACGTTCCCAGAGCCAGCAGAAGCGCAAAGAACGCCAGGAACGCCCACGGCCGGCGGCGGGCGTCGTGGCACCAGCCGCGGCGTAGCGCGAGCACCGCCAGCAGCAGCGGCACGATGCCCATGTAGCCGAATTGCTCGACCTGGTGCGACGGGCCCCAGTAGGGCTGATCGAAGAGGTTCGGGGTGCGCTGGCCAAGGAACATCGGCAGCAGCCAGCCGACCGCCGAAACGGGGCTCCAGCTATTCTCGACAAAGTCCGCGTACGTCCGTTCGACGCGCGTGCAGAGGCGCACATAGTCGGCGGTCGGGAGCCACTGCACCGCGAACAGCCCCGCGGCACCCACGTACGCCAGTAGCCAACGACCCGCGGCGCGCGACCAAGCCGCGACGCTGGGCCGCACGCGCGACAGCAAGAACACCAGCCCGCCGACGCCGGTCAGGGCGGCGACCTGAACATGTCCGGCCAGGGCCTGCAGCGTGATGACCACGGCGACGCCCGTCAACGGCCAAGCGAGCCCCAAGCGCAAGCGAGGGGTCGGGTTCGACTGCGGACCACCCGTCACCGGCGCTTCCGGCCCGCCGCGATGCGCGCCACGTCCGGGCACCTCGGGCGCAGCCGGTTCGTCGGGCGTCACGAAACGCAGGAGCCGCCAGAGCACCCAGGGTGTCCAGGCGGCGGCATGTTGCATTGTGAAGTGGGCGCGATGGGCCAGCAGAAACCCGCTGAACGCGAACGCCAAGCCGCCGAAGAGGGCCGCGCGCCGCTCCTGCCCCCACGCCCGCAGCAGCCGGTACATCCCCCACAGCGCCAAGCTGTAGTGAATCCACAAGCTCGCCGGATAAGCCCACCGCGCCGACAGGACCGCGAACAGCCACGTGGACGGATAGAAGAACGCGGTTTGCGGGTCGGCGAGGTACGGGCGGCCGAGCCCGGTCCACGGGTTCCACCACGGCCACTGCCCGGCCTGGAGGGACTCGTGGAAAAACGTCCGCGCCGGGTAGTAGTAGAGCACGTCGTCCTCGCCCGCGCCGAGTCCGCCGAGTTGCCAGACCGGGGCCAGGATCAGCCCCGGCGCCAGCACAACGACCGCCCCGATGACCAGCCGCGCCGCTCGCATCGTGCGGATGGTATCGCCGGCGCGGCGAGCGCGCAATGGCCCGGCCGGCGGCGTCACGGGCACACCGCCGGCTGGGCGGAAGATACGGCCGGCTTCCCCGGACAAGCCGGCCACCAAGCCCCCGTGCCTACTGGCCGGTGAGGATACGGACGAATGGGTTGATGTCGCCGAAATCCACCAGCCCGTCGCCGTTGCAGTCACCTTGTAACAGCCGGCAGTTGGGGAACTGCTGCGTGTACCCGGCCGGGTTGCTCAGGGCCAACACGAACGGGTTGATGTTGCCAAAGTCCTCCGCGCCGTCGCAATTCATGTCACCCGGCCGCGGGACGATCAGGCGGGCCTGGTCGCTGACGTAGTTGCCGCAGTCGTCGGTGAGCCACACGTCGTAGTAGCCGTTGTCGTCGTAGTTGGCGGCGTCGATGTGAAGGGTGTGGGTCGTGACGGCGGTGTAGTGGCCGGTGTTCTGGAGATCGGCCTCGTCCTTCCGCCACTGATAACGCAACGTGCCGTGTGTCGTGTTAGCTTCGACGTGGAAGGTCACCGGGCTGCCGAAGAACACCAGTTGCGCCGCCGGCTGCTGCGTGATCGTGATGAACGGCGAGCCGTGCAAGAACGTTCCGCTCTGGCCGTTCTGCCAGCCTGTTCCACCATTCACCGTAATCTGTCCGCCCGACATCTGCAGATCACAAGTGTAAACAGCAATCCGACCACCGCCGCCGCCGCCCGGCTCAATGTAGCCCCCCTTGTTGCCGCCGTTGGCACCAATCGTGCCGGCGCCGGCGACCGTGGTGGCCTCAATCCACAAGCTGCCGCCGGAGCCGCCGCCACCATCGGCGTGCGTCGCGTTGGCTCCGTTGGCGCTGAGTTGGCCGTCAACTGTCAGCACGCCGTTCACCACCAGGTGGACCGCGCCGCCGCCGGCCCCGCCCTGCGTCGTGCCGCCGCCACCGCTGCCCAGATCGTCAGGGCTGCTGAGCGAACCGTACATGGACCCACCAACCGCGCCGGTGGCGGAGTTCCCGCCGCGCCCGCCGTAGCCGCCGCCGGCTGCGCGACCGTTCACCCAGCCGCCAGCGCCTGGACCAGCCTGGCCCCCGTAGCCCTTTCCGTTGACGGAGAGTGCGCCGTTGGCCGCGATCGTCGCATTGCCGCCGACGTTCAGCTCGAGGGCCGGCCCGCCCGCTAGGTGGGTGAGTGTCCCCACGGCCGCGATGAGCAGATCCCCACCGATGTTCAGCACCTCGGTCGGGTAGGCCCAGGCGCTGTTGCCAATCGTCAAGTCCCCATCGATCGAGCCAATCGGTGTGGCAGCCCCGACGTTCCCGTTGTTGTCCAGCCACAGTTCGCCGTATGGATTTCCGGACAGACGTCGATAGATGGTGCCGGCGCCGCCGCGCATCCAGCCGTTGCCACCGTGCGTCGTCAACGTGCCGGTGAAGACGCTGGTAACGCTGTGAATCGCAATCCGTCCGCCCGCGCCGCCGCCCGGCTCAGTGTAACCTCCCTTGCTGCCGCCGTCGGCCGTGATAGTGCCGCTGCCTGCCAACGTGCCCACGGTCAGGTAGATGCTCCCGCCCGCGCCGCCGCCGCCCGCGGCGGTCTGGGCCGCGCCGCCGTTCGCGGTAAACGTGCCATCAACGTTCAGACTGCCGCCCACAGTCAGCCGGACGGCGCCGCCACCGCGACCCCCGTTGCCCGGGTCGCCGCCGCCGCTGCCAAACTCGATCGGTTCGAGCACCGAACCATACGCCGCGCCGCCGGCTGCGCCGGTTGAGGAGTCGCCGCCGTTGCCACCGTGCCCGCCGCCGGAGCTGCGGAAGTTCACCCAGCCACCCGCCCCGGGGCCGAATCCGGCGGCGTAGCCCTTGCCGCTGACGTCGAGTCGGCTGCCGGGCTCGATCGTCACCGAACCCGCAATAGCGAGGTCCATGAAGTTAACGTGGGCATCGTTGTTCTCGGAGTGCGTCACGACGCCGTTGCCGCGAATCAGCAGGCTGTTGAAGGGGTGGTAGCCGTTGATCGTGACGGTGCAGCCGGTGACGATGATGTCCTGGCCGTCATACGTCGGATCATTGGCCGCGATGACTGTGGTCTGGGTGAACTCGACGGCCCACGCCGCCGGCCCCGCCAGTACCGCGGCGAGCGCCGCGACCATCCACGCCGTCTGTCGAAGTCGAAATCCGTGTCCCATGATCGGCGTCCTCCGGAGAACACCCGGTCCTTGGGGCGGCCGACGGCGTGCCACGCGACGGCTCCACGCCGGCGGTCCATGCGCCGGGACCCGCCCCCTTGCCTCTTCACGCTTCTCAAGCGCAGCGGGCGGGTGGGCGCCACGATGGACGAGCGGGTTCCCGGGCGGATTCAGCGGCTGGGGAGTGATGTGGGCTCGGCGGTGGCCGATAACCAGCGCGGCCAGTTCGGATCCTGGGCCGCGCGGCGCAGCAGGACCTGGGCGAAATGCTGCTCCAGGAAGCGGAAGATATGCGAGTCGCGGCAGGACTCCAGATAGGCTAATCCGGTCGCCCGGTTGCCGCGCCCCAACTCCCGCAGCGCGATGAGAAACGTGAACTCGCAGCGCGGCCCGGGGACATCGCCCGCGGCGGCCAGCAGACCCGCCGCGTCCAGCCGACCCGCCAGGTATTCGATGGCCGGGCCGGGCGTGCCGCCCTCGCCATCCTCCGAGGTCAACTCACCGGGGCCGCGCGCGGCGAGCAACTCGATCGCCGCCGCCGCGGCTTCTCGTTCACCGACCCACTCGGCCATGACCACGGCCAGAAAGATCGCGTTGGCGTGCGCGCGGTGCCGTTCGAGTGAATCGCGGCAGACGCGGTGGGCTTCGTCCAGACGGCTGAGTTCCGCCAGCATCAAGGCTTGTTGGAAGCTGAGCGGATAGTAGTTCGGCGCCGCGGCGTGGTGGGGTTCGATGGCCCGCAGCGCCGCCTCGGTCTGCCCGAGGGCATACAGCATCATCGCGTGCTTGTGGACCAGCGCCGGGTCCACCTGGCCGGTGGTTTCCTGCTTGACGACCAGGGCCCGGGCATACGCTTCCGCCGCCCCGGCATAATCACCAGTGCAGCGCAGGTAGTGACCCCGTTGTTGGAAGACCTCCACTTCGTCGGGACGGCGGAGCCGCAGGGCCTCGTCCAAGTCTTGCCGGCAGTTCTCGAGCCACGCCTCCCGGTAGGATCGCAGGTCGGGCTGCGTGGCGGCGAAGGAGGCGGCCGCCAGCCAGCCGTGGGCACGGCTGGCATACGCCAGCGACGATTTGGGCCGGAAGGTGACGAGCGCATCGTAGTCATTGAGCATCGCGTTCAACTCTTCGCGCGCCCCCTCGGCCAACAGCCGCAACGCGCGAAACTGAGCCCGGGCACTGATGGCCGGGGTGAACTCCGCCCGCAGGTCGATGGCCCGGCTGAACGAGGCCGCCGCCCGGCTGCGCTGAACACCGCTCAACACCTGTCCGTGCAGATACCACCCGAGCCCGGTTTCTATGTCCGCCTCAGCGACCCGGTCCAACAACCGCTGCCGGCTGGGATAGTCCGGGACCATCGAGTACGCCCACGCCAAGGCGAGCGTGGCCTCGACATGCCCGGGCGCCTTCTGTAACGCGCGGGTCAGGTGAGGCACGGCCTCGCGGCCCTGGAAGGCCGTCAGCGGGATGAGAGCACGGCACAAGTGCAACTCAACGGAGTTCACGCCCAGCGCGCTCGCCCGATCCAGCAGGCGTCTGGCCGCAGCACAGTCCTCGTCGAAGAGAATCGCCTGCGCCGCCTCGTCCACGCACCGCTGCCCCTCCAGGTGCCGGAGATTCACGAGCAACACGAACGCCGTGACGCTCAACGCCGCCACCAGCGCCGCCGCCAGCGTCTTCCACCGATGTCGCCGTACAGCGCGGGCCGCTTTGACTACCAGCAACGTCCGCCGCGCCCGAATCGGCTCGCCGTCGAGGAAACGCCGGCAATCCTCCGCCACGTCGCGCGCCCGCGCGTAGCGACGCTCCGGCTCTTTCTCCATGCACTTGGTGACAATGGTCTCCAGGTCGCGCGGGATCGTGGAATTGAGCTCTCGGAGCGGCGGCGGGTCGGCGAACGTGATCCGGTTCAGGACGACTTCGCGCGATTCGCCGTCGAACGCCGGCCGCAGCGCCAGCAGTTCGTACAGCGTGGCCCCCAGCGAGTAGATGTCCGTCCGGGCGTCCACGCGCGAGTGGCTGCCACGGGCCTGCTCCGGCGACATATAGCGGGCGGTGCCGAGCACGTCGCCCGCCGCCGTGATCGTCGTCAAAGCGTCCACGCGGGCCAGCCCGAAATCCGTGATCCAAACGTTGTCGCGGGCATCGAGCAACAGATTCGACGGCTTCACGTCGCGATGGACGATGCCCTCGTTGTGGGCGTAGTCCAGGGCCTCGGCCGCCTGCTGCCCCCAGCGCGCCACACGCCGGAAGTAGTCGCGGCCCGGCGGCGACGCCGCCTGCCGCAAGCGAACCAGGTGCTCCGCCAACGAGCGTCCCTCGATGTACTGCATCACATAGTAGTGGATGCCCTGCTCCTGCCCGACCGCGTACACGGGCACGATGTTGGTGTGGTGCAGACGCCCGGCCGTCGCCGCCTCCCGCCCGAACCGCTCCGGAGCGCTGCTCGACAGCAGAACGTCCGCGGGCAGGACCTTCAGTGCAACCCGGCGGTTGAGCGACGTTTGGATCGCCTCATACACGACCCCCATGCCCCCACGGGCCACCTCGCGGACAATGCGGTACTCGCCAAGCTGCTGGCCGCGCTCGAGCTTCGACGCATTCAGCGCCCGGCTCGTCGCCTCCACGAAGTCCAGCGTTTTGAACACGCCCCGCAACGACTCGGCCAAGTCCGGGTGGCGACGCAGGTAACTCGCCTGGTCCGGCTGGTGGCCGTCGGCCAGCTCCTGCAGATAGCGGTCAAGGACCGCCTCCAGGCTCGAACCCTCATCGGCGGAGGTGTCTCTCGGCTTGGGGCCGGGGGACCCCGGCGGGTCAGACGGCATCGCCCAACAGCTCCCGTAGACGGATCAGCGCCCGCACGCACAGGCTGCGCACGGCCCGCTCCGTACGGTCCATCTTCGCGGCTGTCTCGGCGACACTCAACTGTCGCAGGTAGCGTAAATCAATCACTTCCCGCTGGTCGGGGCTGAGCTGGTCGAGGGCCCGCCGCAGCAACCGCTCCCGGTTGACCCGGTCCGCGGCCCGGCTGGGGCTGGTCAAGGACCCGGCCAAGGCGTCAAACAGCGGATTGAGTGAATCATCGTGGCCCAGGTCGCCGGCCCGGACTTCCCCGGCCCGCTTGAGCGTCTGGAACGCCTGCCGGTCCACATCGCAGATGCGATTCAGCGCGATCCGCCGCAGCCAGGCAAAGAAGCTGTCGTGCCCGCGGTCCACGAACTGGTCGATGCTGTTGAGCACGTCCACGTAGACTTGCTGGACGACATCCTGCGACTCCAGCCGCTGCCGGAGCCGGTCGCCCAATTCCGCCCGAATGGAGTCCAGCAGCCGCTGGGCGTGGGCCTGGAGCAGCTCGGTCAGGGCCGCCTCGTCGCGCTGGCGGGCGCGGGCGATCAGGCTATCCAGTTTGTCCGGCTGCACGCTGGCCACAGCAGGTCTCCGTTCCTTCAAGCGTGCTCGCCGGCGTCGCGCTTCGCTCATCCGTCAGGCCCCAACCGGGGTGAGGGAACCCCAGCCGCCACCGGGCGCACGCCCGGACGGTCATCCGTCTGTTGAGGCTATCGGCTGCCGGGCGGTGGCTCAAGAAGAATGGGCCCCGGGGCCATGCAACCGCGTGTGGGACCGTTAGCATGTTTGCGCGGCGCAGGGCAAGCCGGTGCGGAATGAACGGTCCCTTGGAACAGCCCAGGGAAGCGGTCGGCCACGGTCGGAGAAGGTCGTGAAGCTGGGCGTAGTCGTCGTCGTTTGACGGGGCGAGCGGTACCTGGTCATCCGCCGGGGGAGCGCCAAGTCCGAACCGAGCCGCGACCGTGAGGGTTCGGTGCCTGCCGCACCGAAGACCGCTTCCTCACGGGCGCGGCTCGGTTCTAGGCAGCGCGGCTCGGCACTGTGCGGCGCCCTCACGAGGTCAGGGCTTCGTAGACCGCCTGCCAGTAGGCGGCGACCTCCGGATCGCAATCGTACGCGGCGACCGCCGCCGCCAATGCAACGAGGTCATCATACAACTCCGGGTCAATGTTCGCCGCCAGGAGCGCGGCCAGCTCGGCCGGTTCCGGCATCG
>JBFMAI010000030.1:0-161111 GCA_040755725.1 Planctomycetota bacterium
CAAGCCCGCGCGGCGCCAGGCCGTCAAGCACGCCGCCAAGGCGCCGCGCAAGGTGGCCGCACGCGCCCCCGCCGCGCGGCCCAAGCGCCCGCGGCGGACGACGGCGGCGCTGCCGCCTGAGCCGCGGCCGATCATGCCGCCGGTCGTGGACGTTGAGCCGCTCGCGCCGCCGATCACCCCGCCGCCCTACACGCCCCCCGCGCCGTCCACGCCGCCCGCCCCCGCGGCGGAGCCGACGGGGATGGAGACCGGCGACGAGGAGGGTGGGCCCACAGCCTCGTCCGGCGGCCCCGCCGACGCGGGGCCGAAAGCGGGCGACCTCGCCCCGGACTTTACGTTGTCCGACGAGCAGGGTCGGTCCCACGCGCTATCGCAGTATCGCGGGCAGAAGGTCATTCTCTACTTTTATCCGAAAGACGACACGCCCGGCTGCACGACCGAAGCCTGCGGCTTTCGTGACCGACTGGGCTCATTCACCGATCACCGCGCGGTGGTGTTGGGCGTGTCGCCCGATTCGGTGGAGAGCCACCGGCGCTTCGTTCAGAAGTACGGTTTGAACTTCCCGTTGCTGGCCGACGAAGGCCACCGCGTGGCGGAGCGGTACGGCGTGTGGGTCGAGAAGAAGCGCTATGGCGCGACGACGATGGGCATCGCGCGAACGACGTTCGTCATCGGCCCGGACGGGCGGATCGAGCACGTCTTCCGCAACGTGCGGCCCGACGGTCACGAGCAGGAGATATTGCAGCGCCTGGGGTCTTGAGCGCGGTGGAGGCAAGCCGTTGTGGGAGCGGCGAATGGCCGGTGTGACAACCGGCCAGGGACGCGATGTGCTCTGGTGGTCCGCCAAGAGATGCTAACAGAACCCACCACGCCAGTGGTGGGCCACGGAGGCCCCGTGCTCGCGTGCGGGGTCCTGATAGGCGCACCTGCCGGCGGGGACCGGAATCGAGTGGTCGATGAGTGAGAACTTCGCCGATCGGCTGACCGCGGCCGTCCGCGCCCGCGGCACGCCCGCCGTCGTCGGCATCGATCCCGTGCTCGAAAAGCTGCCGGCGGTGTTGCAGCCGCACGATGGACGTCTCCACTCCGCGGTCAAGGCGGTTGAGGGTTTCTGTTGCGGCGTCGTGGACGTGGTCGCCGAGCGGGTTCCGGCCGTCAAGATCAACGCGGGGTTCTTCGAGGCGTTCTACGGCGAAGGTCTGGCGGCGTACTACCGCGTGGTCGCGCACGCCCACCGCCGCGGCCTGCTCGTCATCGGCGACATCAAGCGCGGCGACATCGGCTCCACCGCCGAGCTGTATGCCCGCGGCCACCTCGCCCCGCCGGTATTCGAGGACATGGACCCGGCGTGCCTCCCCGACGCGGTGACGCTGGCGGGCTACCTCGGCGAGAACGCCGTGCGACCGTTCATCGACGCGGGACGCGCGGCGGGCCGCGGCGTGTACGTGCTGGTGCGGCCGTCCGATCCGGGGGCCGATGAGGTCCACGAGTTTGGCGGCGCCGAGCGGTTCTACGCGCACATGGCGCGGCTCGTGCATCGCTGGGGCGCGGCGGAGGGCTTGATCGGGGACTGTGGTCTGTCGTGCGTGGGCGCGGTCGTCGCCCCCAAGGACGCGGCGAGCACCGCCGCCCTGCGCGCCGCGCTGCCGCACACGCCCTTCCTCGTCCCCGGCTACGGGGCGCAAGGTGCAACGGCGGAAAGCTGCCGGCCGTGCTTCCGCGCCGACGGCACGGGGGCGATCATCAACGCGTCGCGGTCGGTCATCTACGCATTTGCCCGCTCGGAGTGCCGCGCGCGGTCCGACGCCGACTGGTCCGCTGCCGTCGCCGCCGCGTGCCGTGAGTTCGCCGGCGACGTGGCGCGATTGCAGGCACCATGAATCACGCACCTTGTTGGCTGGGACACTTCGCCAAGCGGAGCCCGCACCGGCCCGCGGCGGCGGCGAGGGGCTGGGACGCGGGCATCTCGGACAAGGCGTCCGAGGCATGGTTCTGGGCGATGCCCGTGGTCTGCCGGTCGCCGTTGACACCGGTTCTGCCGGCCCGCACGAGAGCAAACTGGTCCTGCGGCTCTTCGACTTCATGCTGACCCAGCAGAGGCCGCCGCGCGTAATTGGGGACCGGGCGTACGCCTGTGACCCGTGGGATGCCGCGTTGGCCGGGCGTGGCGTGGAACTGATCGCTCCGCATCGCGGCAATCGCCAGCCGGAGAACGTCACGCAGGACCGCCGGCCCTTGCAGCGTTACCGCCGGCGGTAGACGGTGGCGGGGAGCATGGCCTGGATCCAGAATCTCCGTCGGCTGTGCATCCGCTGGGAGGAGTTGACCAAGTTGTTCCCGGGCTTCCTTCATCTCGCAGGCACGCTTCTGTTGCTCAGAGCGGTGTCTCCCGAGGGTTTCCAGCCTCCCGCAACCCCTCCGCGCCACAGCGAATCGGTCACCACGGCGGCCGGAGAGGGAGGGGGGTTCTGGGGTCGCCTCTAGGGTGATCCGGTCGGCGCGGATTGGGTCGCGGGCGGGCTCGGTCGGTCGAGCCAGTGAATCCACATGCGTGAAGTGGGAAAATCGACCGTGCAACTGCGCATGTCGCGGAACGTCGGCATCCCCAGCAGGATGTCGGACTGGACGCCGAGCACCGGGCCGAGGATCTCGTCGAGCACGTCGAGCCCGACGCCGCCGTAGTTGGCGTACGTCCGGCCGCCGAACGTGAGCCGGACGCCGGAGCCCAGGGACACGGAGGGGGCCTGATCCGACCCGACGCCGATGGCCACGCCGGGGCGGAAGGTCTGCACCTTGCGATCGGGGAACAGCAGTCGCAGGCGGCTGGGCGCGACGGCCACGACATCCGCCCCCGTATCGAGCAGGGCTAGCGCCGGCTCATCCTCCATGCGGACCGGGGCGACCAACTTGGCGTCGGCCACGACACGCAGGCTGACCGGGACGCCGGCGGCGGCCTCGGGCCCCGAGCGGGCCACGACCAGTTGTCCCCCGGCGAAGTCCAGCGTCATCCGCGCCGCGCCGAAGATGCCGGTCCCCACGATGCCGTCGGCCGCGTTCATGATCGCCCCCCGCACGTCGAAGATGCGCGTCACGACGCGGCGGCAGCGGATGCTCCCGATCCGCAGGTCTTCGATCAACGCCTGCCCGGTCTCGGTCCGCCCGGACACGCCGCGCACGCTCGCCTTGGCCAGCGACTTGAGGCCGATCTCAGCGGCGACCTGCTCGTCCAGGGCGATCATGATGCTGCCCCCGGTGTCCACGACCATGCGGTAGGGTCCGTGGCCGTTGATCCACACGTCGCAACTGGGGAGATTGAACATGACCAGCGGGGGCATGGGGGCGGCGCCGTACTCAACCACCTCGTTGAGCGGGGCGGGGCCGACGGCCTCCAGGAAGTCGGCCAAACCCTCGATCGCTTCGGACAGATGCGTCTCCGGGTAGCCGTGGCGGGCGTCGGTCAGACGCTCGGCCCGCCGCAGCAACGCCGGCAAGTCGGCCAGGCGTTGCGCGCTGAAGCGAGCAGCGAAGATGAGGTAAAGGTCCTCGGCGGTGAGGTCGTCGAGGCCGCAGAGCCGATCGGCCCAGCGCTCGGCATTCTCGACGTTGCCCCGCGCCAGGTGCATCTCGATCAGGACGCGCAGCGCGACGCGGTCCGAGGTCGCGGCGTCGAGCGGCGCGGCGAGTTCTTCCGCCTGCTCAATTCGTCCGGCCCGCCATAGAGCGCGCACGATCAGCGGCCGCAACACGTCCACGCGGCGGGGCTCGCCGAGCGCGCGCGTCGCCAGGCGCAACCCGGCCAGCCAGTCGTCAGCCCGCCACACGACGTCGAACGCCTCGCGGAGCACGGCGGGCGAAGAATCCGCCTCGGCCCGTTGTACGGCGTCGGCCACCTTGGTTTTCCATTGGTTCTCTTCGGCGGGGGCGGGGGGCAACCAGAGCATGACCATCACCGCGGGGTAGAAGATACGAAGCATGTTGGACCTCGTGGCGTCACGCGGAAGCGGGCGACTCACCGCGAGCGGCGACGGCGCGGCCGCTCGTCCTCCGGCGTCGGATCACGGGACGAGGGGCCGGCGCGCGCGGCGCGCAGCCCGCGGCTCTCCGCTTCCTGGGCCGAGGAATAGTACCGCAGGTTGGTCGGCAAGATGCGCTCGACCCACGCGGATTCAGGTTGATGATAGATGTGGCTGTTGATGGAACCGTAGACGACGGTGGCCGTTGGGTCGCCGACCGCCGTTCGGAGGAAGCGGGCGGCTTCGGCCACATGGCCCGCGGGCACGCTGACCGGCCTGGACGCGGTGCCCGCCTCGGTCAGGAGCCGGACCTCCACGCCGCGGCCGCGCTGTTGTAGCGTGTACGGCGCGTCGCGCTGGTCCTCGGGGGCCAGCAGCAGCACCTTACGTCCGGTGATCTGGCTGATGTCGCCGGCGGCGTCGAGGCCGTGCTCGTTGAGGACCGGCGACACACCGACGAGCGCATCGACGCTGCGGTCCTTGGCGGCGTACTGAAAGGCCACACTGCATCCCAGCCCGGCGCCGACCAGAGCGAACCGAGCACGATCCAGGCCGGGTTGTTGGGCCAGCCAGTCATAGGCGCCGCGCAGGTCGTCCTGCATGTGCCGAAACACGTCGGTGCGCCCGTCGGCTACCGCCTGCCGCGTTTCGGTCGTGGCGCTGTCGCCGTGCCCGCGCAGATCCAGCGCCAGGACCGCGAATCCGACTTCGTGGAGTGGGGCGATCCACGGCTCCCAGGCATGGCGGTCCGCGCCGGCCCCGTGCAGCAGGATGGCCATCGGGGCGGGTCCGCGGTTGGCGACCGGCGGCGGGTAGTAGTCGGCGGCCAGACGCAGGCCGTCGGCAGCCGGGAATGTTGCCGGCCGCGGCTCGACGGCCGCCGCCGGACACGTCGCCAACAGCACGCCCGCCACACCCCACGAACACGCACTCAGCCGTCCGAAATGTCGCACGGCACGCCCTCCGTTGTCGCTCCGCGCCGGGGAGCGACCAACCACCTCGATCCCGGGTGGTCGTCGATTGTAGCGACGGCCACTGGCCGTTCACCAGCCGGCCGCCGATAATCCCCCGGCGCGTATTCAGGGACATGGGACGCTGAACGGGAGGGCGCGCCTCTGCGCGAGCCGCGGCTCGGTAGTCCCGGCGCGCCGGGATCGTCCTCCTGTGTCGGCCGAGCGCCAGTGCCCGTTGAGACGTTGCCCGACTCGGGAATGAAAACGGGGGCATACGGGTTGACTGGGGTGGCAGTCGCCGAGAGGCGGCGACGAGGGTGCATGGCCCGCGCGGATGACACGTCCTTTGAAGCCATGGCGCTGCCGCACCTGGAGTCGCTGTACCGGATCGCGCGGCGGCTGACGCAGAACGAACACGAGGCGGAAGACCTGGTCCAAGAGACGTATCTCAAGGCGTACCGGGCGTTTGCGAGCTATGAGGCCCGCGTTTTCGGCATCAAACCGTGGTTGCTGAGAATCTTGCACAACACGTTCCTGAACCGCTTGTCGCGGGAAAAGCGGGCCCCGCGGGCCGTGGACCAGCAGTTCCTGGACCAGTCGTCATCCAACTCCGCGTCGCTGGTGCCGCCCGAGCTCGATTACGAGGACTTGGATGAGGAAGTCGTCCGGGCTTTGGATCGCCTGCCGCCGGAGTTCCGCGCGGTCTTGCTGTTGTGGGCTACGATGGAGTTGAGTTACCAGGAGATCGCGGACGTGCTTGAAGTCCCCATCGGCACCGTGATGAGCCGGCTGCACCGGGCCCGCCGGCTGATGATCGGCGCGCTTCAGGCGTACGCCCGGCAGCGCCGTTTGCTGCGGCTGCAAGCAAGACCATGACGCCCAGCGAGGCACGAGACCTGATCCCCGCTTACGCCGACGGCGAGCTCGATGCGGCCCGGCGGAACGCGCTGGAAGGTCACCTGGCCGCCGATTGCGATCTACGCTTGGAGGTGCAGCGCTGGCAGGGGTTACGGCGCTGCACCCAGCGAGGAATCAGCACGACCACCGTGCCGGACGGGCTGGCGGAGCGCGTCCGCGCGCGGCTGCGGGCCGAAGCCGGCCGGCCCCGGTACCATCCGCGCGTGTATCGCCTTGGGTTGTCGGGCTTGGCCGCGGCCGCCGCACTCGTAGCCGGCGTCACGCTCTGGCCGCGGGGCGCCGTGGCCCGGCCGGTCGAGGCCCGCGGGTTCGCCGACATTCACCGCGTTTGCGCGCTCCTCAATCACCATGACACGCTGGGGGTCCGCGGCGGGCAAGCGCAGGCGGACTTTGCGCCGACGGACGGCGGGGTCGCCGTCGCGCGACTGCGCACGCGGGCGGCGATGACGGGGGCGGTTCCAGATTTGTCCCGGCGTGGGCTGCAACTGGCGGGGGCCTGCACCTGTTCGCCCTGCCCGGAGCTGCGGGTGGTCCACGCCTATTTCCGTTCGGAGCAGGGCGAGATCATCTCGGTCTTCGCGGCGGACGGCCCGATAGCGCTCTGCGCGGCGGGCCGGGTGTGTCCTTGCTGTACGCATGGGGAACGTCGATACCGGTCGTCGTGCGAGGGCGAGGTCAGCGTGGTGTGTGCCACGGTGAACAACAGCAGCTTCGTGTTGGTGGGTACCGGCCGCGGCGCGCGGGGCCTGATGGACCTGGCGGAGGGACTGCCGCTGGTCGCCCTCCCGCAGGTTGGCGGGGCCGCGCCGGCCCCAGCCGAGGAAGCCGAGTGAAGTCGAGAAGCGAGAACAGAGCATGCGTGCCTACCGTTTCGCCGCGTTCGGTCTGGAGCACCTGAAGATCGAGGATGTGCCCGCGCCGCGGCCCGGCCCCGGCGAGGTCGTGCTGGACGTCAAGAGCGTCAGCCTGAACTACCGCGACCTGCTCGTGGTCAAGGGGCTTTACAACCCCCGGCTGAAGCTGCCCGCCGTCCCGCTCAGCGACGGGGCGGGGGTGATCTCCGCCGTCGGCCCGGGGGTCGCGCGTGTCCGCGTTGGCGACCGGGTGACGTCGCACTTCGTCTCCGGCTGGATCGACGGACCGTTCACGCAGGACTACCTGAGTACGACACTGGGTACGCCGGCCGCCGGTCTGGCCGCCGAGCAGGTTGTGCTGCCGGCCGAGGCGGTCGTCCCGCTTCCCGGCGGTTACGACTTCGAGCAAGCGGCCACGCTGCCGATCGCGGCGTTGACGGCCTGGAGCGCGCTGCAAACCGTCGGCCACGTTCAGGCCGGCCAGACGGTGCTGACGCTGGGGACGGGCGGGGTGTCGATCTTCGCGGTCCAGCTTGCCAAGGCCCTGGGGGCCCGCGTCATCATCACCAGCCGCAGCGACGCCAAGCTCGACCGCGCCCGGGCGCTCGGGGCCGACCACACGATCAACTACGCGCGGACACCTGACTGGGAACAGACCGTGTTGGAATACACGGGCGGCGTCGGCGTGGACCTGACGGTCGAGACGGCCGGTCCCGGCACGCTCGATCGTTCACTGAAGGCCACGCGGGCGGGGGGCATCGTGGCGCTGCTCGGAGCGCTCACCGGCCGTCAGGGCCCCGTGACCACCGGCCTGATCCTGATGAAGCGATTACGCATTGAGGGCATCATGGTCGACAGCCGGGCCGCGTTCGAGGCCATGAACTCCTTCCTCGCGGCGCACCGAATCGCCCCGGTCATTGACCGGCGGTTCCGGTTCGAGCAACTCCCCGACGCTTTCCGTTGCATGGAGGCCGGCGAGCACTTCGGCAAGATCGTCGTGGCATGGTGACGGAATGGCCGTGCGTGATTCGGCGGCGCCGGCAGGGAGGGCGAGCCTCCCGGCGAGCCGCGGCTCGGCGGGCCGGCAGGGTCGGCGCAGGAGACAGCCCCGCCCTCGCGCGCCGCATGTTGGCGCACGGTTATGCGGCCGCGCGCGGTTACGTCGAGCGCTTCCGCGACGCCCCCGGTTCGAGCAACCCGTAGCGTTTCATCTTTTTGTACAGCGTCGTGCGGTTGACGGCCAACGTCGCCGCGGTCTTCTGCCGGTTCCAGTCGTTCGCCTCGAGCGCGGCATGGATGATGCGGCGCTCCGGCTCCTCGAGCGCTTCCTTGAGCGTCAGGGGGCGACCGTACCGCGGGGAGAAGAGCGCGCTGTCGGCCTCGGCGGCCCGCACAACGGCCGGCGGCAGGTCGGTCACGTCGATCTGCGGCCCGCGGCAGAGCACGACGGCCCGCTCGACGCAGTTTTCCAGTTCGCGGACATTACCCGGCCAACGGTAGCGCTGCATGCACTGGAGCGCCGCCTCCGTGAAGCTGAGGTGCCGCTTGCCGCACTGGTGGGCGCACTTCCGCAGGAAGTGCTCGGCCAACAACGGGATGTCGGTCAGCCGCTCGCGCAGCGGGGGCAGGTCGATGTTGACCACGTTGATGCGGTAATAGAGGTCCGGCCGGAAGCGGCCCGCCTCCACCTCGTGCTGGAGGTCCACGTTGGTCGCCAGGATGACCCGTACGTCCGCCGTCAGCGTCTTGTTTGACCCCAGCGGCTCGAACTGCCGCTCCTGAAGCACGCGCAGCAACTTGACCTGGAGCCCCGGCGAAGCGCAGGCGATTTCATCGAGGAAGATCGTGCCGCCCTCGGCGGCGCGGAACTTGCCGTCCTTGTCCGCCAACGCCCCGGTGAAGGCCCCTTTGACGTGCCCGAACAGCTCGGAGGCCAACAGCGTCTCGGGGATCGCCCCGCAACTGATCTCGACGAACGGTCCCCGTCGACGTTGGCTCTGCTGGTGGATGGCCCGCGCGATGACCGACTTCCCCGTCCCCGTTTCTCCGTGAATCAGCACGGTCGTCCTGGAATCGGCGACCGTGGCAATCAGTTCGAAGACCCGCTGCATCTGATGGGTGCGGCCCACGATGGCATCGAGGCTGGCGGGGGCCTCGAGCGCTCGCCGCAGTGACCGGTTGGCCCGCAGCAGCGTCTGCTGTTCGATGGCGCGGCGGGCCACCTGGCGGATTTCGTCCGGTCGCACGGGTTTGGACAGAAACTCGAAGGCGCCGACCTTCATCGCCTCGACCGCGGACTCGATGGTGCCGTACCCGCTCATCGCCACCACTAGCAGGTCGGGCCAACGATCGCGGACCGTGCGGAGCAGGTCCACGCCGTTGCCGTCGCGGAGAATCACGTCCGTGATCATGACGTCAAACGCGGACCGCTTGAGTTCGGTGATGGCCTCCCCGGCGGATGCCACGGGGACCACCTCATGACCGTCAGAGGCCAGGAACCTTTCAAGCGATTGAAGCACAAGACGATCGTCGTCAACGAGAAGCACCCGCGCGCCCCGTAGCGCTTGGGCGCCGTTGGGTTTGGATTGGTCGCCCGGTTCCGTAGTCGGCATCTCGCTCATACTAGCACCCCTGGCTGGCCAGCATCGGCAACCCGACTTCCACAGGCCTCTGCGGCCTTTCTCAACGGCCACCACCCAGCGACGCGACGGCCTCGTGGTACCGAGTCCGCCGCACACAACGCATTAACCCCTTTACGACGGTTCCCGAATGGCAATCACAACCGCGGCGGCCACGCCCGTCGCTCGCCGTGAACGTCCCATGATGCTTATGGGCAACATCATGCCACAAAACGCCGGTGGGTCAACAGGAACAACGGGCTTCGGCGGACTTCTCGGCGCTGCGGCGAGCGATGCAGGCGCACCTGATTAGGAGATAGCGGGTTTGAATCTGAAAGGATGCGTGTCCCGGGCGGTGCCGCCAGGGAATGCGCCGCTGATGGAGAAGATGGGGCTGGCGATCAGTCCGGGTAGAACGTGGTGCCGCTTACGTCGACGATCAGGACAGTGCGCAGGCCCGGGACGTAAGCTGTTTCCAAATAGGCGGTTCCGTCGGGGAGGTAGGTGCCCGGATGAAAGTCGCCCTCGAGGAGCCCGGCCCCTTCGCGGACTCGCACGGCGGCCAGGGACACCGGCCACGCGCCGTCAACGGGCGTGCCGGTCCAGCACGCTAGTCCCACCAGCGCCCCGCGCGCCAAGTCGGGGCAGGGACCGATTTGGGGGATTGCTCGGGCGACGAGCTCCCATTCCTTGGCGGACCGGACCTGGAGCAGCCCGAGCCGGGATCCCAACGGGTAACACACGCGTTGCAGCGCGGCGGCGTCCGGAACGACGAGCTTCTTCTGGGCGGACTTGCGGGCTGGGGGGGCGCTCTCCAAGGCGGCTACCGTGATGGTTCGGGGGGCGGCGGCGGGTTGGCAGCTGGGCAGCAACGTCGCCCCGAGCGTCAGTCCGAGTACCCGCGCCAGGGTGCGGCGCCGCGCGCGGGGCGGATGCTTGCAAACCCCGCGGACTCTCCTTACCTTCACGTTTTGTTTGTGCCTTGGCATGGTTGCGGGGTCTATATCGACCCATTCCCGCCCTTCCAGGAGTTGTCCGCATGATCATCGGCGTTCCGAAAGAGATTAAGCCTGACGAGTATCGCGTTGCGGTAGTGCCGGCCGGTGTCGAGCAATTGAAGCGGGCCGGCCACACGGTCCTTATCGAGCGGGGCGCAGGGGTCGGGTCCGGTATCGCCGATGCGGATTATGAGTCGTACGGGGCGGAGTTGATCGCCTCGCCCCGCGAGGTCTGGGAGCGGGCCGAGCTTATCTGCAAGGTCAAGGAGCCGCTCGCGGAGGAGATCGCGCGCATCCGTGAGAACCAGGTCGTGTTCACGTACTTCCATTTCGCCGCCAGTCGGGAGTTGACCGAGGGCGTCCGCGACTCGGGCTGTATCGCCATCGCGTACGAGACGATTTACGATCAACAGGGCCGTTTGCCGCTGCTGGCGCCGATGAGCGAAGTCGCCGGCAAGATGAGCGTTCAGGAGGGGGCCAAGTATCTTGAGCGCCCGATGGAAGGGCGGGGGATTCTGCTGGGCGGCATTCCGGGCGTCGAACCGGCCAACGTGGTGGTGCTGGGCGGCGGGATTGTCGGCACCTGCGCGGCCCGTCTGGCCGCCGGGTTCGGGGCCAACGTCGTCATCCTGGACATCGACCTGTATCGTCTGCGCTACCTCGACGAGGTCATGCCCGCCAACGTCAAGACGGTGTACAGCACCCCCGAGGCCATCCGGCGGCACATTCAGACCGCGGACCTGGTGATCGGCGGCGTGCTGATTACGGGGGCGCGGGCGCCGCGGTTGATTCGGCGGGAGTACCTGTCGCTGATGCATCCCGGCTCGGTCATCGTGGACGTGGCGGTGGACCAGGGCGGGTGCTGCGAGACGACGCGGCCGACCACGCACGCCAACCCGACGTATGTTGTGGACGGGGTGGTCCACTACGGCGTGGCGAACATGCCGGGCGCGGTCGCGCGGACCAGCACCTTCGGCCTCACCAACGCGACGATCTCGTACCTGGTCAGGCTGGCCGGGATGGGCTGGCAGAAGGCTTGCGCGGCCGATCCCGGTCTGGCGGCGGGCGTGAACATGGTCCGCGGCAAGATCACCAACCGCCCCGTGGCCGAGGCTTTCAATCTGCCGTTTGAACCCTACGAGCCGAAATAGCGGCGGCCCACGGGGCAGTGCGGCGCGCGGAACGGGCGACCGGGCGGCCGGCCGCCGGCGGGGACATTCCGTGCCGAGGATGACCTTATGAAGAAATGGCTCATCTTGATCGTCGTCGTGGCCCTCGTGGTGGTGGTGTGGCTGGTCGCGCGGAATCGGGTCATGGTGCCGATCTGGGCCCAGCCGAAATTCGGCCCGGTGACGCGGGGGGACATCCGCGTGCCGATCACCGCCGCGGGGTTGATTCACGCCAGTGAGGTGATTGAGATCAAGCCCGAGGCGTCCGGGGTCGTGACCGACGTGCCGGTGATTGAAGGCACGTATCTGAAGCGGGGCGACACCCTGGTGGTCATCAACCCGGACGACGAGCAGCGGATGGTTGATCGGGCCCAGGCGAACTACGACCGGGCCGAAGCCCTGTTGCGGCAGGCGCGAGTGGCCGTCGAGCAGGCCCAGGTCAAGATCGACGGGGCCCGGGCGCAGTTGGCGGAACTGGAGGCGCAGGCCGCCATCACGCAGTTCGAGCTCGAGAAACAGGAGAGCTACGCGCGGGAAGGACGGGCGGAGGTGTACAGCGCCCAGTCGCTCAACGACGCCCGCGCCCGCCACGCGATCGTGCTGGCCCAGCAGGCGTCGGCCCGGGTGGCGATCCGGGCGGCGGAGCTGGCCCGCCAGGACACGGAGGCCGCGGTCGCGTCGCAGGAGGCCGTCGTGAAGTCGGCCCGGAAGGAACTGGAAGACGCGCAGTCGCGGCTGCGCAAGACGACCGTGCTGGCGCCCCGCGACGCCATCGTGACGCAGGTTTTCGTCAAGGCCGGCAACCTGGTGCAATCCGGCACGCAGAGCATCATGGGCGGGTCGCAACTGATGATGCTGGCCGACGTGTCGAAGAAGAAGGTCATCGCGCGGCTGGACGAAGCCGACTACGGCCGCGTCCTGGCCATCTCCCCGGTGGACGCGCTGCCCGACATGCCCGGGCTGCGGCAGGCGGCCGCCGAGAACGCCGAGCAGATTGAGAAGCGCACCGGCCGCGTCCGCGTCACGGTGGACGCCTTCCCCGACCAGCACTTCGAGGGGCGGATCGAGCGGGTCGAACCCCAGGGCAAACTCAACGCCGGCTCGTCCATCATCCAGTTCGACGTTCACGTGGAGATCACCGACCCGCAGCGGCACATGCTGCCGCTCGGCGCCCAGGCGCAGGTGGAGTTCACGGTGGAAAGTGCCGTGGGGGTCCTCCGCGTGCCCGCCGAAGCGGTCAAGACCTTCGAGGACCAGCGTGGCGTGTACGTCAAGACGACCCCGGCGCCCGGCAGCGGCGAGCAGTGGGGCAAGCGGTTCGTCGCGTGCCGTTTCGGCGTGAGCGACGGCGAGTACACGCAGGTCATCGAGGCCCTGGGCGGGTTCGAGATCAAGGAGGGGCTGGAAGTCTACACCCGCCTGCCGCAGGAACTGACCGAAGAGTAGGCCGCGGAGCTGCGCCACGTGCCGCTGATCGAAACGCACGGTCTGACCAAACTCTACCGCATGGGCACGTCCATCGTGCGCGCCCTGGACGGCGTCGACGTGTCCATCGAACGCGGCGATTTCGTGGCCATTACGGGGGCCTCCGGCAGTGGCAAGAGCACCATGATGCACCTGCTGGGGTGCCTGGACCGGCCCACGGCGGGGCGCTATCTGCTCGACGGCCGCGACGTCAGCGACCTGTCCGATCGGCAGCTCGCTGCGATCCGCAACCGCCAGATCGGCTTCGTCTTCCAGACTTTCAACTTGATCAATCGCACGACGGCGCTGGAGAACGTGATCGTCCCGCAGTTCTACGCCCGCCGGGCCAACACGCGGGCCGCGGCCCTGCGCGCCCTGGAGCGGGTGGGCCTGGCGCAGCGAGCGCACCACAACCCGAACGAACTGTCCGGGGGCGAACGCCAGCGCGTGGCCATCGCCCGGGCCATCGTCAACGACCCCGCGGTGCTGCTGGCGGACGAGCCGACGGGGAACCTCGACTCGAAGACCGGCGCGCAGATACTCGGCATCTTCCGCGACCTTAGCGTGCAGGGCGTGACGATCGTCATCGTCACGCACGAGCCCTCCATTGCCCGCCAGGCCCGCCGCGTCATCCTGATGCGCGACGGCAAGATCGTGGCCGATCAACCGGCCGGCCCAGCGCCCCCGCAAGGCAGGCAGGCGCTGGAGGTGTCGGAACCGGCACCCGCCGCCGAGAGCGTTCCGGTCGCCGCGACGGCGGCCCCCCTCGGCGTGGCGGCGGCCCCGGTCGCGGAGAGCGCGGCAACCAGCGCCCGGCGAGTACGGGGCGCCATCGCCGGGTTGACGTGCAGCCTGGTGGCGGTCGCGCTGCTCGCCCTGGCCTTGGTGGTGCAGCAGGTTGTCATGCGGGTGTACCCGGTGCCGACGTTCGACCCCGCCCGGCCGCAACTGCCGCCGCTGCCGGTCATACTGGCCGGGCTCGGGGTGCTGGCCGGGCTGCTGACCGGCTTGGTGCTCGGGATTGTCGGCGTCGCCGTCTCGGTCGGCGCGCGTCGGCGGCTCCGCATGGAACCGGGGTATTGGACGGGCGCGCGCCATGTCACAGCCGGGCTCGTGCTGGGTGGTCTGGCCATCGTCGCCGCGGTGGGCATCCCGCTGGCCGGGATCGTCGCCGGCCTGGTCCTGCGCAAGCCGGGCTGAAGTGGGTCACTCTGAGGGGGCCAGCCGCTGCAATTGGTTCCGTGTGGCGCGAAAGTCCTTCGGCAGCGGCGCTTCGAACGTCATCGGTGAACCTTCGTCGGGGTGGGTGAGGGTAATCCGGGCCGCGTGCAGGGTCAGCCGTTGTATCAGCGGTCGCTCGGCATGTCGCCGGCTGGGGCGGTAATCGGGTTTGAAGTGCGAGAGCCAGAGGGCCTGACCGCCCCCGTACACGGGGTCGACCGCCAGCGGGAAGCCGAGCGCGGCGAGGTGCGCGCGAATCTGGTGCTTGCGGCCGGTCACCGGCCGGCATTCCAAGAGCGTATGGCCGGGCAGGTACTGGACGACATGGTAGCGCGTCAGGGCCGGCCGGCCGCGACCGACGGTGGTCCGCACGCGGTTTTGCCGCCGATCGTAGACGAGGGCGAGGTCGATTTCGCCGTCCCCGGCGACGTGCCCCGTCACGAGGGCGAGGTAGACCTTCTCCACTTGGCGGCCCGCGAATTGGGACACAAGGGCCCGCTGGGCCGCCAGCGTCCGGGCGTAGACCAGTACGCCGCTGGCGTCCCGATCCAGCCGATGCACGATGCGCAGCGCCGGATTCGCGGCCAATTCCGCCCGGTCGCGCAGCAGGTCCGGGATGGCCGCTTCCCCGCCGCGCGTCCCCGCCGAAGCCAGCCGGGCCGGCTTGCTGACCACCACGAGGTGCTCGTCGAGGTACAGGAGCAAGAGGTGATCGGGCCGCGGTTCGCGGGGCATCAGCCGCCCTCCGCCGTGCGGGGCACGAGCGTGACCTGCACGGAGCGGCTACCGACAACGGAGACGCCCTTGGGCGTGGTGAAGATGACGGGGAGTGTGCGGAAAAGCTCCTCCGGCGGCTCGTCGGGGCCGGGGAGCAGATCCGCGCTGACGTGGACAAAGGCGTCGATCTCCGGGCCGCTGAGGGCGTCGAAGACGGCTTCGTCGCGCTGCACCTCCACGTCGATCCGCCATTCGTTCAGGTCATTGCGGACGACGCGGTAGCGCTCGGCGACCTCCGGGTTGACGAACAGGCGCACGACCACGTTGCGGACCAAGGTCGGCTGCGCGACGACCCGCACGGTGACGGTGACCTTATCGGGGGACAGCCGCGCGGGCCCGATCAGGCCGGCGGGCGCCGAGACCGCTACGCTGCGGAAGGTCCGCACGTCGCCCGCCGACAGTCCCTCCAGTTGGCGTCCGAGGGTGGCATACACCCGCCCCTGCGCCTCCAGAGTCCGCAGGTCGTCGCGGCGCACGTCCACGGTGACGGTCGGGGGCTCGGCGCGCTCGAGGGCGATGCGCACGGGCCCGCCCCCCGTGCGCACGTCCACGGGGAGCACCACGGTGGTGCGCTCGAACACGTGGAAGGTGAGCCGGGCGAGCCCGACGTCGGTGACGGTGAGGCCGCGTTCGCGGATCTCCCGGGCGTTTTCGAGCAGCTTGCGAATGCCGCCTTCGCGGGCCTCGATGGCATAGGCCTCGGGGCGCGGACCGTAGGCATGGGGCGTCACCCACGTCACGGGCATCGGTTCCTTCGCGTACGTGGCCCGCAAGCGGTCGATCGACCGCCCGGAACCGGTGAAGGTTGCCTCGAAGACCAGCGGCTGCCCCAGGACCTCGACTTCGCGGCCGGGGTCTTCGTGGCGGACCTCCAGGCGGACCTGGCAGGTGTCGGTGACGAAGGTCGCCTGATCGGCCACATACCAGATGACGAGCGTGAGCGGCACGACGACCAGCGCGTGGCGGGCACGCCCCCACAGCCGCCGATGCCACGGCTGGCCGTCAGTGGTCTTGATGCGCTGCGCGTGCCCGGCGAGCCGGGTGGACAATTCCTCGGCCAGATCGTCGAGGGACAGATAGCGGGTCAGCCGCCCGTTGTCGGCCAGCGACACGACGCCGGTCTCTTCCGAGATCACCAGGACCAGCGCGTCGGTCTCGTAGCTCATCCCGACTGCGGCCAGGTGCCGGCTGCCCAACGCCGTGTCCACCTCATCGCTTTCCGCCGAAGGGAACTGGCAGTTGGCGGCAACGATGCGCGTGCCGTCGATAATGACCCCCAGGTCGTGGAGCGGCGAATTGGGAAAGAAGATGTTGTTGAGCAGGTTGGCGGAGACCTCCGCGTTCAGGATCGTTCCGTTCTCCGCCCAGCCGCGCAGGTCCACGCTCCGCTGAATGGCGATCAGGGCCCCGTACCGGTTGCGCGACAGATACCCCGCCGCTTTCACCAGGGCGGCGATGACCTGGGACTCCGGCGTCCCGGCCCGCCGCAAACGCACGTCGCCGACGCGGATGATCGCGCGGCGCAACTCCGGTTGAAAAACGACCAGGGCGATGAACGCCAGGCTGTACAGGAGGTAGCTGTACAGCAGGTTCAGCCGCTCCCATTCGAACTGGGCCGTCACCACGCGCACGATCAGCGTGGCCCCCACCAGGATGATGAGTACGCCGCGCAACGGCCGCGTCCCGCGCGTGCCGTGCAGGACGCCGGCGACCCAATGGACGCACAGGCCGATCAGCAGCAGTTCGACGACCACCGCGGGCAGGTCGTACGCGCCGCTGGTCAAGCGGTAATACAGGCTTCTCAGCATGTCGCCCATGCGTCGCATGGTAGTATAGAATGGTGCCGGCGGTCGCTCCACCGGCGCCAGCGGGCCTGCGCGGCTTCGACCCGCCCGGCCGCGGGGAGCGCCGCACCATGAGACCGGGGTCCGATGACCGCGACGGACTGGACACAGCGGTTGCACGACAACGTCGCCCGCGTCCGCGCGCACATCGCCGACGCCTGCGCTCGCGCCGGGCGCGACCCGGCCGAAGTCCGGCTCGTGGGCGTCACCAAGTACGTGTCAGCCCCGGTAATCCGCGAGCTGCTGGCGGCCGGCGTTCAAGACGTCGGCGAGAGCCGGGTCCAGCAACTGGCGTCACGAGCGCTCGAAATAGGGGAACCGCTGCTGGATTGGACCTCGGCGGCGGGCCCAGCGGAGACGCGGCGACCGCGCTGGCACATGATCGGCCACCTGCAACGCAACAAGGTCAAGGCCCTGCTGCCGCACGCCCGCATCGTGCATTCGCTGGACTCGGACCGCCTGGCCGATACGCTCGAAACGCACGCGGCCGCCCTGGACGCGACCGTGGACGCGTTTATCGAAGTGAACGTGGCCGGCGAGGCGAGCAAGCAAGGGGTGCCGCCCGACGAAGTCGCGGCGTTGGCGACGGAGGTCCGCCGACATCCCCACCTGCGGCTGCGCGGCCTGATGACCATGGCGCCGCTCGACCCTGACCCGGAGGCGGCCCGGCCCTGCTTCGCCCGGCTGCGCGAGCTGCTGGAGCGGCTGCGCGGCACGGGCGCGGTCGGTGCGGAGTGCGTCCACTTGTCGATGGGCATGAGCCAGGATTATCGGGTCGCGGTCGAGGAGGGGGCGACCTTGGTCCGCGTCGGTTCGGCCTTGTTCGAGGGGTTGCCGCCCGACGAGCGCCGCACGGAATAGCGCGCCCGTGTTGCCGCCGGGAGAAACGGGGGCGGCGGCACCTACCGCCCGGCCCGGCGGTCCTTGTTCGCGGGGAAGCGGCCGGGTACATTGGCGGGGTAGCGCCGTACGAAGTGCGAAAGAGGTTTGGCGGATGCCCTTGCGACGGTTGGATGATGCGGCCCGGGCCGTGGTGGCCCTGGCCAACGAGATCGCCCACGAGTTCGAGCTGGAATACGTGGGCACCGAGCATATCTTGCTGGCCATTCTGCGGCATGACCACAACGTCGGCGCGCGGGCGCTGGCCAACCTGGGACTCACCGAGGCGCAGGTGCGCCAGGCGCTCGAGGAGTTCTACCGCCGGTCCAAGGAAGACACCTGGGTGTTCGGTCGCCTGCCGGGGAGCCCGCACTATCGCAACGTGATCGAGCGGGCGATGGAAATTGCCGACCAGCTCGAATCCAACGCCATCGGGGCGGAACACCTGCTGCTGGCGCTGTATCACGACAAGGAAAGTACCGCCCAGCGGACGCTGCTGAGCCTGGGGGTCCCGCTGAAGAAGTGCCGCGAGGAGGTCCTGCGGCAGATCGCCACGGCCTGAATGGTGGTGCGCGATTCGGCGGCACCTGTAGGGAGGCCAAGCTTCCCGGCGAGCCGCGGCTCGGCAGGCCCGCAGGGTCGCCGCAGGAGACAGCCTCGCGCTGCCGCGCCGTATCGGCCGCGCGCCGCATGTTCGCGCACGGTGATTCAGGGGGTGTCGGCGGGATCGGGTTTCGTCGGGGCGGAGGCGTCGGGGCCGGCGACGGGCGTCAGCTCGCGGCCGGTCAGCAGCCGGCGGATGTTCTCGTGGTGCCGCGCGATGATCAGCAGCCCGAGCAGGGCCGCCACAAGTTGCAGCGGCCAATGCTCCCGGAGCGGGACGCCGGTCCACTCCATGTGCGCCAGGTGGGCGGACGGGAATACCAGCGCGAGCGTCAGCGAACCGAGCGAGACCGTGCGCGTCGTCCACCGCACCAGGCCATAGGCCGCCAGCGCCACGCCCATCGCCAGCGTATAGTGCGGCCACACCCCTAGCGCCACCCCGATCGTCGTCGCCACGCCCTTGCCGCCGCGAAAACGAAGGTACACGGGGAACACGTGGCCCAGGACGGCGGCCAGGGCGACCAGCAGAATGGCGAGTTGCGACGGCGGGCCGCCCCTGGGACCGCCCAGCCACAGCGCCGCCAGCAGTGTGGGGGCAAACCCCTTCAGGATGTCGAGTATCAGGCACAGGTATCCCCACGGTCGGCCGAGGACGCGGCCGACGTTGGTGGCGCCGATGTTCCGGCTGCCGAGAGTGCGCACATCGACGCCGTGGGCCCGGCCGATGAGTAAACCGAACGGCACCGCGCCGAGTAAATAGGCCGCGATGACCAGCAGCACGACGTTCAACCGGTGGACCCTCGCACCTCAGTGGCCCTGCGGCGGCGACCGCCCCGTGTCAGACCTCGCCTTTTCCCCGAGGCACCACGCGCAGCCAACGGGGGCGCAGCCGGTCCCGCAAGAACTCGGTGAGCCGCAGGCCCCGGCCGCGCGTCTGCGACGGCCAGAGCTGCTGTTCAATATCCGCAGGCTGCGGGCGCGGGCGTCGCCATGCGGCCCAGCGCGTCGCCCACAGCCACACGCGGGCTAGCAGGCGATTTCGCCAGGCCGGCGTTGCACGGTCTGTCGCACGCTGGCCAGCACGTCGGCCGTGCTGCGCGCGGGGGTCGTCGCTGCGCTCCATAGTTGCTCACGCGCCAGGATGGTCTTGGCCTGAACCTGGTAATCGCTGACGTGGCTGATGCCGCCTTCCACGGTTTCGCCGCCCGCGTACGCGTTCTCAAGCAACCACGCCGCCATCTCGTCCTCGTATTCCGCCGGATAGATCAACGCGGTGACGTAGCGCGTCCGACCGGCGGCGGGGCCGCGGTCGGCCAGATGCACGACGGCACGGGCCGGCGGGGGGCAGCGCCGCGCCAGATCGCAGAGCTTCGCGAAGTCAGCGCGAGCGGCCCGCTCCGCGTCGCGCTGAAAGAACATCCCGCTTTCCAACTGGAAGCGTTCGGCGGAGAGCCCCTTCAGCTCCAGGTACCCGTCGGGGCCGGCGCGGACGATCTTGTAGACCTTGCCGTGGCGGTAGGCGTCGCTCTCCAGCAGGACGGCGATCTCTTCCGCCGTGTAGCCGACCGCCGCCCACGGGCCGAAGTCGTAAACGTACAGGCCGCGGTAGCGGTGGGGCTGGTCGAGTATCGGCAATTTCATGGGGCAGTGCTCCGGGCACCGCCGGCGGTGCCGCGGCGGGATTATACCGCGCCCCCGCGCAGCTCAGCAGGGAAAAGGGGTCGGGAGTCTTTTTCTCAGGAAGACGGGGGCGGGAGTCTTGTTGAATTGCTGGCGGCCCTCTCCGGGCCTTCGCAGAAAAAGACTCCCGACCCCTTTTTGGTGCAAGAAAGGGAGGGGGCGAGTCGAGCGTGGGCGAAGGCGGGACTCGACTCGCCCTGCATCAGGGGAACGGAGGTTCAACGAGGGGGCCCGGAGCGATCCCGGCCTTCCGAGCGGCAAACTGCGGAGGAACGGGACAGGCCGTCCGTGAGCACGCTCCGAGCCCCGAGCCATCATGGCTTCACCGACCAACGAAGCAGCCGATCCAACCGTGGCGCTACCAGGGGCCGCTGCTTCAATCTGTCGGTGTCGTTCACGGCCGCCGGCAAGGCCACACTCGGCCGCAAGCAGCGCCCCGCGCCAACCAGCGCCACCTGTCACCGACCGGAGCTCATTCGCTCGCCGTCCCGGCGATTGTCAGCCGACAAAGCGGCAAGCGAAGCACCGCGCCGGCGCCGTGAACCGCAACAGGCTTCAGGTCTCCTTGTCCGATTGCTCGAGGTGGGCGGGGGGGGCGACGGGTGCCGACTTGACGTACAGCGCCTGTTCGTCCGCCAATCCCCACGCCAATACCTCATTTCGCACCAGTTCACGCAAGAAGGGCCGCGAAACCACGCGATACCCGAGGTTAAACACGTGGGACTCGATCTGCCCGGCCATGAAGCGGCAGACCGTATGGCGCAGGCCGTAGTGGTGGTGCAACGTGGCCACCAGAGCGCTCTTGCGCCATGCCTGGCCGGGACACCCGGGCTGGCCGGGATCCACCACACGGATGGCCTGGCGCTGAGATTGTCGTCGCCGACGGTGGGCCGCCAGGGCGTCGGCCACGTCGCTCAGCCCGGTTTGTTGCAGGACCGCACGCACGCAGCGGTAGATGTAGCTCGTGGACGGCGGGCTCGGCTCCGACCACTCTTGCAGGTGCATCGCGACCGCGCGGGCCAGCGGGGGCGCCAAGGCCGGGTCGTAGTTGAGCTGGCGCAGACAGGCCGCCAACCCGTTGGTCAGCTTGGCCAGACTGAACCGTTCGACCGTGCCGTCGCGCTTGGTGATGACCACTTGTCGGAGGCTTTTCACGGTTTGGCGTCCCGATCAAAAAGATCCTGCTGCCCCGGGATGTCGCTGGCCGCCCGATCGAGGACGTCCTGCGCTTCCTCGATGAAGTCGCCGACGTCCTCGAACTGGCGGTACACACTTGCGAACCGTACGTACGCCACCTTGTCCACTCGCCGCAGCACTTCCGAAATCTTCTCGCCGATGGTCTGGCTGGAGACCTCCTTCTCGAAGCGGGTGACGAGGTACTCCTCGACCTCGTCGACCACCTGTTCGAGGCGTTCGGCGGAAATGGGCCGCTTGTAGGCCGCCCGCTGAATCCCTTGCAGGATGTTGTTGCGGTTGTACGGGACGCGCGAGCCGTCGCGTTTGATGACTGCGAGCTTGACCGCCTCTTCGGGATGCTCGTAGGTCGTGAAGCGCCGCCCGCACTTCAGGCACCGTCGCCGACGCCGAATGCTCCGCGCATCGTCGGTCGCCCGCGAGTCGATGACTTTGTCGTCGTCCTCCTTGCAGAACGGGCACCGCATCGCACCCTGTTTCCGAACAGAACTGAGGGCAGCACGGCCGCGACCGCCATCGGCCTCACCGCCGCCGGCGAGACTCCCTGGACCGGGGTCCAGCAGTCCCACAGGTTGTTATGTTGACCAGTGTAAACCACAATATGCTGCATGTCAAACAAAATTGCGGCTTCGACAAGACTTTCGTGATCGGCGCCGGTATAACGACCACCCCATGAGTCCGCCGCCCGCCGAGTTCGTCCACGGAGAACTCCGCATCGTCGGGTCGTCACTGGCCGGCGAGGAGACCTATCTCGTCATGCCGGAGCTGAACCTCGCGTTTGATCTGGGTCGCGCCCCCCGGGCCGCGCTGGCGGTCGATCATATCTTCTTGACGCACGGGCACATGGATCACGCCGCCGGCATTGCCTACTACTTCTCCCAGCGCGAGTTCCTCGGCAACCAGCCGGGACACCTCTACGCTCCGGAACCACTCGTCGAACCGATACGGCGGCTACTGCGAGTGTGGGCGGACATCGACGGGCATGAGCCGCCGGCCAATATTCACCCCGCTGGCGCGGGGAGCGACATCGCGCTGCGACGGGATCTCGTCGTGCGCCCCTTCACGGTCCGGCATCCGTGCCACCGCCACGACCGCAGTGTTGTTCAGACGCTCGGCTATGCGGCCATTGAGGTTCGCCAGAAGCTGTTCGACGAGTACAAATCGCTCGCTGGCCCGCAACTGGTGGAGCTGAAGCGGCAGGGCGTGCCCATTACCCGGCGCGTTGAAATCCCGCTGGTCGCGTATTGCGGCGACACGGCTGCGGGTGAGTTCCTTGATCTTGAGTATGTGCGGCAAGCCAAGGTGCTGATCCTCGAATTGACCTTCGTGGAGCCGGACCATCGCGATCGGGCGCGGGCGGGCAACCATCTGCACGTCAGCGACTTGCGCGACATTCTGCCCCGGCTGGGCAATGAGCGCATCGTCTTGACGCACCTGTCACGTCGCACGGCCCTGTCCGCCGCCCGCGACGCCGTGCGCAGGGAACTGGCCGGCGTGCTCGACGAGCGCGTGTCGTTCCTGCACGAGCACCGACCGCCGCGACGTTCACGACCGACCAAGGAGGGGCCGGCGGCCGGCCAGGCGCCGGCGTGACACGGGCGCTGTAGAATGCCGGCGCGGACGCCGCGCCGACGGCGTCGGTGCGGGTGCGGCATGAGCTTCCTGAACCTGTGGGTTGCGGCGGCGGTGGCCGCGGTCGTCGTTCCGGCGCTGCTCCTGCTGTACTTCCTGAAGCTGCGGCGTCGGGAGCAGCTTGTCCCATCGACGCTGCTGTGGAAGCGAGCGGTCGAGGACCTGCGGGTCAACGCGTCGTTTCAGCGACTGCGTCGAAGCCTTCTGCTCCTGCTGCAACTGCTCGTGGTGGTCGCCGCCCTGCTCGCCCTGGCCCGGCCGATTGTCGAGACGTCGATCGCGGACGAGGCACGTCTGGTGCTGTTGATCGACCGGTCGGGGTCGATGAACGCCCGCGAAGGTGACGTGACCCGTCTGGACCTGGCCAAGGAGCAGGCGATCCGGTTCGTCAAGAGCCTGAATCGGCACACCGAGGGGTGGCGGTCGTACTTTTCGTTCACTCGGGCCCACGCGAAGGCGCAGGTGCTGGTCATCGCGTTCAGCGACCGCGCCGGCGTCGTCGCCCCATTCACGACCAGCACGCGGGAACTGATCGAGGCGATTCAGCGAATTGCCCCGACCGACGAGGCCACGGGGGTGCGCGAAGCGATTGACCTGGCCGAGGCCTACCTCTCCCCGGGCGCGGCCGGTGGCGACGGACCGGCGGATGGCGCGGGCCCGGGGGAGGGCCCCGCCCGACTGGTGTTGATCTCCGACGGACGCATTCCGGACCTCGATCGCATCGCGTTACGGGCGTCCAAGCTGGAACTGGTGCGGGTCGGAGAGGCGCAGGACAACGTCGGCATCACTGGCCTGCGCGCGCGACGCCAGTTCGAGCGTCCCGAGCAGCTTGACGTGTTCGTGAGCGTGGAGAACTTCGGGCCGCAGCCCGTGACCGCCGACCTATCCATCTACGTGGACGGGGTGTTGACCCGTGTGGAACCGGTCAGCTTGGCGGTGGCGGCGGGCGGCCCGACGGCCAGCGGCCCCGCCGTGGCGTCGGAGCAGCAAGTCGTGTCGAGCGGCCACTCGCGCTCGTTGGGGGCGAGCCTGGTGCTCAACCGCGCCGCGGTGCTCGAAGTGCGGCTGTCCCGCGCCGATGCACTGGACGCCGACAACGCGGCCTATGCCGTCGTCCCGGCCCCCAAGCGGCAGCGCGTTCTGGTGGTTTCGGACGGCAAGTACCCCTTTGTGGACAGCGTGATGCGCGGGCTGCCGCTGCAGGAGTATGCGGCCGTTACCCCGGCGCGGTACGACGCCGACCGGCGGCAGTATGAAACCAACGGCCGCTCGAACTACGACGTGGTCGTATTGGACAAGTGCGCCCCGCCGCGCTTGCCCACCGGCGCGTTCCTGTTCCTTGGGGCGGTGCCGTCGTGGCCGAATGTCGCCGTCGGTTCGGTGGTCAAGGAACATCGGCTGATCTGGTGGGACCAGACGCACCCGGTGCTGCGTCATGTCGCGCTCGACCATGTGTTCGTGGCCGAGAGTCGCGCGGTGAAGCTCCCACCGGCGGCCGAGACCCTGATCGAAGGGCCGGAGGGGCCGGTCCTGTTCCGCTACGCCGAGGGCGGCCGCCACGGCCTCGTGCTGACGTTTGCCATCGAGGACAGCACGTGGTGGAGCAAGTTGAGCTTCGGCGTCTTCATGTACAACGCCATTCGCTACCTGGGCGGCGGGGAAACGGAAGCGGGGGAGGCGCCGTTGCGGCCGGGCGGGACCCTCCGTATTCCGGTCGGCGCGGGCGACCGCACCGTGCGGGTGCTGCGTCCGGATGGCGGCGAAGCAACCGTCGCCGCCGATGCCTCGGGGGTGGCCCACTATGGCGGCACGGAGCGAGCCGGCGTCTACCGCGTGGCGGACGGCCTGCCCGGTCACGATCGCTTCGCCGTAAACGTGGCGGACCCGTACGAGAGTGACATCGCCCCCCCGCGCGGGCCGCTGAAGACCGCGGCGGGCACGGTCGGCGAGCTGGCGGGCATTCGGACCGCCACGCCGGAGGTCTGGCAGTGGTTTGCCGGGGCCGCGGTGGTGCTGGTACTGCTGGAATGGTGGGTCTACAATCGGCGCGTGGCGCTGTAGGGGCCGGCGGGCGCGGGTCCGCCGGACGTCGCGAAGGAGCATGGACATCGAAGCGCTCAAACCGGGACAGCGTGTCCGCATCACGCAGACGATCGACCGCCGGGACCGCGACTGGCAGCGCGTGGTTGTCGGCGTGGTCCAGGCCGTGCGGCCGGAGAAGACCGCGAGCTGGTTCGCGCACACCAAGGATGGGCAGTACTGGGTGTGGCGAATCCGGCTGGCCAAGGACGACGGCGAGCTGACCACGATCAACGTGGACCCGCACACGCGGGTCGAGCTGCTCGACGGGGACCCCACGGGCGTTTGAGAGGTCGCGCGCGCCCGGCTGCCTGTGTCGCCGCGGGGCACCGACGCAGGTGGCTGTTGTCGGCGTGGCGGTCGTTGTGTGGTTTCAGTTCGCGCGGCACGGCCAGTTCGCCGCGAATCCCGCCTCGGGTCCGGCGACGTGGAGCCGCTGCGCGGGCGAACGTCGTGGCCGAGCGGTACTACCGGGGGCGGCGGTGGGCTGCGATTGGAGTACCTGTGGGACGCGGAGAACCGGCTGATGCCGGGGGCTCGTGTGGGATCAGCAGCGGCCGGGTGACTCGCGGCGGAAAGCGCTCGCCTTGGGCCACAGCAACTGAAACGTGCAGCCGCCGTCGGGGTTGGTGAGCCCGCGCAGCGTCGCCCCGTGATGGTGGGCAATCATGCGGCACACGCTCAGGCCCAGGCCGACCTGTTGCCAGTCGTTGGGCTGCGCGTGGGGATCGGCGGCGAGAAACGGGTTGACCTTGTCGTTGAGGTGGGCCGCCGACAGACCCCGGCCGTTGTCGCGGACGTCGATCTGCACGTGCTCGCCGCAGGCGGCGGCGGTGATGGCCAGCATCCCCGGCTGGTCCAGCATGGCCCGGCGGGCGTTGAGCAGCAGGTTCAACAACACCTGGCAGAGCAAGTCGGGATGGGCGGCGACACGGAGTTCCTCCGGGACGTGGAAGTGCAGCTCGATCCCGTCCTTCTCCAACGGGCGGGTGAGCGTGGCGAGCGCCTCGCGCACCGCGTCGGCCAGCGAACAGTCTTCGACGGGCTGGGATTCGCCATGCGCCAGCTCGAGCAGCCGCTGCGTGACGGTCATCGCGCGCTGCGCCTGGACGGCGATGCGTTCGAGCGTCTTACGCAGGTACGCGGGGTCGGTTTCTCCCAGAGCGGCCTCCGCGCGGGCCAGGATCGGCGTCAGCAGGTTGTTGAACTCGTGCGTCACCATGGCGGCCATGTTGCCGAGCAGCGCCAGCCGCTGACACGCGATCAGCTCCTGCTGGAGCTGCTGCATCCGGGCCGCAGGCCCCGCCTCGCAACCGATCGTCGGCACGCCGTTCACATCTTCGCAGGTACAGGCCCCGGTGCGCGGTGACAACGAGTCTTGCGACATGGTGTGCCGTCCTCTACCGCAGCGCGGCCCCGTTGCTCACCGCAACCCTCGACGGACACGGCGATAGTACGACCGCCCGGCCGCGGTTGTCAATCGGTCTTCACGCCCCATCTTCGGCCTTCGGCGGACGGTTCATGAGCTCGGTAATGGCGACCAGCGGCGGCTTGTTCTCGAACAGCACCTCGAAGACCGCCCGGGTGATGGGCATCTCGACGCCGTGCCGGTCCGCCAGCACCAGCACCGCCCGCGTCGTCGGAATGCCCTCGATGACGGCGGGGCACTGCTGGACGACCTCGGCCACGGGCATCCCGCGGCCGATCCGCTCGCCGGCGGTGCGATTGCGGCCGTGCGGCGAGACGCTGGTGGTGATGAGGTCGCCCACGCCGGCCAGCCCCGCGAACGTCTCCGGTCGCGCTCCCAGCGCCACCCCCAGCCGGGAGATTTCGACCAGCCCGCGCGTGACGAGCGCAGCTTTGGCGTTGTCCCCGGCGTGGAGCCCGTCCAGGATGCCCGCCGCCAGGGCGATGACGTTCTTGAGTGCTCCGGCCAGCTCGACCCCGGTCACGTCGTGGCTGGTGTAGAGCCGGAACCAGGAGGTACTGACGGTTTGCTGGACGAGGGTGGCGACTGCGGGCTGCTCCGCGGCCACGACCGCCGTCGCGGGCAGGCACCGGGCCAGCTCTTTCGCCACGTTCGGCCCGGAGAGCACGGCCAGCGGGTGCCCCGGCACGACTTCGGCCAGGATGTCGGTCGGCCGGGCCAGCGTGGCGACCTCGATCCCTTTGGTCACGCTCACGATCGGCACGTCCGCGGGCACGTGGGCCGCCAAGGGTTTCCACACCTCTCGCAGGTACTGGCAGGGGATGGCGGACACGATGAGATCGGTGCAATGGAAGGCCGCCGGCCGGTTGTTGGTCGGGGCCACGAGGTCGGCTAGCTGGACCCCCGGCAGGTAGCGTCGGTTCTCGCGTTCGACGAAGATCTCGTCGACCGGCTCGTCTTCTCGCGCCAGCAGCGCGACGCTGACGCCGTTGCCGGCCAGAATCTCGGCCATCACGGTACCCATCGCGCCGATCCCGACCACCGTTGCCTTCTCGACCATTCGTTGCTCTCCCACAGTCCGGGCGGCCGCGCGGTCCTCGTCGGGTCGGCCCAACGTGGCCGGCCGACTACAGCAGCTCCCGCGTGGCCGCGTCGGGGTCGTCGGGGTCAAACCGCACGACCGCCAGCTCCGGTCCGTCGTGTGCCGCTGAGAAGCAGTGCGTCCGTCCGATCTTCTCGCGCCACCGTCCCGTCAGCCGGGCCGACTCATGGATGTGCCCGTGCAGCGTGACGAGCGGCTGCCGTTCCTCGATGAAGCGGCGCACCGCGACACTGCCCACGTGTACGTCCAACGGCGCGTACTCCACCATGCGACCGTCCAGCGCGGCCCGGTCGAGCGCGGTCCGGTACGGCGGCGCGTGGAACAGCCCGATCGCGCGGGTCAAATCTCGCTCGGCAAACAGCTCGGCCAGGTCCTCGGCCACCGTACACCAGCGGACCTGGCTCTCCGACGCGGGCACCGTGCGCTGGCCCTCCTCGGGTGGTACGCTGCCCGGCTCCAGGTGCCGCGACACGTCGTACCGCTCCCAGTCTTTCAACAGGAACGGCGTGGGCGGGACGAAGGCGTAACCGTAAACCGCGTACGGGCCGACCGTCACGCGGCGTTGGTGGAGGTACTCCCACACACCCTGGCGGGCCGCTTCGAGGACGGCTTGTTCCTCGATGCGCGGGTCGTCGTTCCCCAGGATCAGCAGCACGCGGGGATACGCCGAGCCGAGCCGGGCCCTCAAGTCGGCGAAACGAGGCGCCAGGAAATCCAAGATGAAGTCGCCCTCGGCCCGTTCATCGTCGTGGGCCGCCCAGACATGCGGTAGCAGGTCGCCGCCGAGCAGGACGACGGCGGGCCGCTCGGCCGCGATCAGGTCGCACAGTTTCCGCCAGCGCTCGCCCCGCCCGTGCAGATCAGAGACAAACACCCACATCGCTTGGCGCTCGGTTGGACGTGGGACCCGGCCGTCCGGTCCCGCATCATTACCGGCGCATGGTAGCCGGAATCATCGCGGCGGACATCAGGGCGTACGGCGCTCCGCACGCCACTTGCGCAGCGCGTCGAGCTGCTCGCGCGCGGGCGCGTACTGCGGGTTGATTTCCAGCGCCTGCCGATACGCCGCCTCCGCTTCGTCCAACCGCTCCAGGTTGACCAGGGCCACGCCGCGACACAGCGCCGCGCGCGGCTCGGCCGGTCGCAGGCGCAGGACGGCGTCGTACGCCTTCAGCGCGTCCTCGTATTTCTTGTCGGCCGCGTACGCGTCGCCCAAGCGCATCAGCACGTCCGCGTCACGCGGCCGGAGGCGGGTGGCTTGCAGGAAGTGTGGGATGGCGTCGGCCGCGCGGCCCTGGGCGTGCAGAAGCTGGGCGAGGTTGTAGCGGGACGCGAAGTTGTCGGGCTTCAGCCGGACCGCCTGCTCCAGGTGCGGCACGGCTTCGGTCGGCCGTTGCAGCCGGATCAGGGCCAGACCCAGTCCGTGGCGCGCCATCCAGTGGTTCGGCTCACGCCGGACCACCTCCGCGAACTCGGCGACCGCCTCCGGCGTGCGTCCTTGTTCGTCGAGCAACACCCCGAGGCTGTGGCGAATGGCGTGGGCATCGGGCTGGGCGGCCAGGATGTAGCGCAGCAGCCCTTCGGTCGTTCGCCATTGCCCCAGGTCGCGCCGCGTGATTGCCGCCGCGCTGCCTGCCAGTCCGAGCGTCACCAGAACTACGGCGACGCGAGCGGGGACTCGCGCGGCGGGGCGTCCGGCGTGGTCCCACAGCCACGCCAGCAGGACGGCCAGCGGCACCAAGAGCCCAACGACGGGCAGGTAGGCGAACTTATGGGCGGCGAGGATGTACGTGAACCCGACTAGACCGAGCGTCGGTGCGACGGCCACGAGGAAGAACAACCCGCCGACGGTCACCGCCGGGGCCCGCCGCCGCGTCAGCCAGAGCACGACGAGCAGCCCGAGCGTTCCGACGACGCCCGCCGCGACCGCCGGTTGCGACAGCTTGAGGGGTGCGACGTAGGGGTAGTGCCACGCCAGTCCGACGGGCCAGAACAGGGTCCGCAGGTGGAACACGACGTTGTGGCACGCCAGTAGTACGAGCTGGAAGGGGTTGGAACCGGCCGGCCCGCCTAGCCCCGCTGCCTGCCGTTGCGATTCGACGGTGATGGCGGCGGAGACAACCGCGATGACCAGTAGCGGCAGCGTCTCGACAACGGTGCGCCCACTGAGTCGACGGAGGGGCCACCAATCCAGCAACAGCAGGAGCAGCGGGAGGGGGGTCGCCGTCGGCTTGGCGAGGACGGCGAACAGGTAGAGCAACGCGCACAGTCCCCAATGGTGCCACGCGGGCCGTCGGGCATGTTGCACGTAGGCGACGAGGGAACCCAGCGCGAAAAACGCTGCCAGGAGCGTCTTGCGCTCCGCGACCCACACCACCGGTTCCACGGTGAACGGGTGAACGCCGAACAGCAGCCCCGCGGCGGCGGCCGCGCCCAGGCGACCCAGCAGGGCGTGAAGAAGCACGACCACGAGGGCGGTATTGGCCGCGTGCAGCAGCAGGCTCGTCCGGTGAAACGGTCGCAAGTTGTCCGGCCGCCCGCCCGCCGCCCAATCGGCCATGAGCGAGATCATGGACAACGGCTGGTAGTACCCGCTCACAGTGGACGGTCGCGTGATCTCCATCAGGAACCGGCGGGCGGACGCCCATCCCGGCGTCTGCACCAGCGGGTTGTCGAGCACGGCCTGGCGGTCGTCGAGCAACACGGCCTGCGCCGAGAGCGCCCGCCAGTGGGCGATGACCGCTACTGCCGCGACCCCCGCCGCCACCGCGACCTGCCGAAGAACGCCCGCCCGCGCCGGCCCCGGGGGAACGTGGCGCGGGGCCGTCGTGGCCGAAGCGGGACGAGCAGGGCGGCGACTGGACATAAGGCTCCTGCACGGCGCCGACGCCGCCGGGCGGGGCGTTTCGGCGCCGGCAGGATTCTAACTCGGCTGCGACCTGCCCGCAGCGGGGGGGCCGGCCGCTATCGCCGCCGCATCAGCAGAGCGCCGGCGAGGCCCAGCAAACTGAAGGAGGCCGGTTCCGGGATGCCGGTCCAGATGCCCACGGTGTCCTCGTAGCCGCCCGGGTCCGGTTGCAGGAACGCGACTTCCACGAAGGTCACGACCCCATCGGTCGGCAGCACGTTGGGGATCTCAAACTGCACGGACTGGCCGGGGTACAGGATCATCGGAGTGACGCCGGTGGGGCTGCCCGAACCGGGCGGCATGTGTTGACGGTTGAGCATCTCGAGCGCCGGCAACTCGACGAACACGTCGAAGAAGCTGTCCACGAGGCGCACGGGGTCCTGCGTGTCGTTGCCGAACGTGACCTGCATGGTCCCGGCGCCGGGGTTGTAGTTGTAGCCGGTTGACGCTCCCGGGGTCTTGCTCGCCGCCGTGCCGCGCGTCCAGTACTCGGCCTTGATCTTCGAATGGTCCTGGAAGATGCCCGACCCGAATCCGAAATGGTGCCAGTTGTTGCCTTTGGGAATCGGGTCCCCGGCGAACGACACAGTCGTGTTCTGTCCATCGTATGACTTCTGGACACTTCCATTCAGGAACGGGTTGATGAAGCCGGTGGCCGCCCGCCAGTCGCCCGCGAGCACAACCTCATAGTTGTCCTGCGGATCCACAAACGTCTGCTTGACGTCCTTGTTGATCAGGAACGCGTTGGCGGGGACGCCTCCCAACGTCAGCCACAGGACGGTCGCCACCGCGGTCGCCGCGCAAGCGCGCGGACTAAGCGACACGACGTGGGGGCGCTCACACAATGGTACTCGGTCGCACGTACGCATGAGAGTGGCTCCTTACCTGAAACCACAGCGCGACAGCGGGCGCGCGGCGCACGACGCGCCGGGTCGTAAACGCCCGAGTCGGAGGCAATTGCGCGGTCCCGGCGCTGTACCGGCGCCCCGGGACACACGGATTCAAAGCTCAAGTGGTTCTCGGCGGGGCCGCGCCGGCTGCTGGACCGGGGTTGACCGCACGGTAGGCTGCGCAAAATGGCGCCGCGGACGGCGTCGTTCGGCGGGGTCACCGCGCTTCGCAGGGCTCCGGAGGGGGACGGAAGACGCGGCCTCTTCGGCGGTACATTAACACCGTCCATAAGATACGCCACGGCCGGACGGAAGTCAAATGGGCGCGGGGTTTTTCCTACGGCGTGCGCGCTTCTGTCCTACGGATCATTGCGGACAACCGTTGACTCTGTACTTGTGTTGACTGTGCGCCCGTGGAGTGTGGTGTTCCGAGCGTCAGGGCCCGGTGGGCGGATCGCCGTCGGGGAGCCGGAAGGTCTGGTCGCCATAGCGGACCTGCCCTGTGCGCAGGAACTCCTCCAGATGTGGGCGGCAGGTCCCGCAGCCCGTGCAGCAACCGGTGCGGCGGATCAGCTCCTCAATATCCGTGATGCCGTGCCGCCGTGCGTACGCGCGCAGCGCGACGAAGCTGAGCTCCTTGCAGTCGCAGCGCGTCGTGCCCATGCACCGATCCTTGCCGCGCGGCACTTGCCCTGACGCGTCGCCCCGTCCGGCGCGGCAGGGCTACGTCGGCGGCGTAAACGCCTCCACCAGGCCCGTCATGCCGCCGCCCCGCTGGATCAGGCGGACGCGCTCGAAACCGGCGGCGTGCAGATCGTCGCGAATCTCGTCATAGGTGTACGTGCCGCCGCCTTCGGTGCGGACGAGCATGTTGACGGCGAAAACGGCCCCCTCGCGCGGCTCGGTCCGGTCGGGGCCCATGACGTGGTCGCGGATGAGCAACCGGCCGCCGGGAAGCAGGGCGCGAGCCACTTTGCGGTACAGATCGACGTTCTGAGTGCGGCTGTTCTGGTGAATGATGGCCGATAGCAGAGCCAGGTCGTGGCCGCCGGGCAGCTCATCGGCGTAGAAGTCGCCGGCGACGAGGCGCACGCGGTCGAGCAAGCGCTCCGCTTGCAGCCGCTCGCGGGCCAGCTCGATGACCTCGGGCAGGTCGAACAGCGTGGCCCGCATCGTGGGCGCGGCCCGCAGAAACGCGATCACATACGTGCCCGACGCCCCGCCCACGTCCAGCAGCGCGCGGGCGCAGCCCGGATCGGCGGCGGCGACAATGCCTGCGGCCCGCGGTCCCGCCACCACGTGCATCGCCCCGATGAACGCCCGCTGGTGTTCATCGCCCCGCGGCGCGAGGGCGCGGCGTCGGGCCGCGTCGTCACCGCGTGCCATCCCCGTCAGTTCCGACCACGCCGGCCACAGGGCGGCCGAGTGCAGGACCATCGGCAGCACCGAGTCCGGCGCGTCGGCGGCCAGCAACGCCGCGACGGCCGGCTCGCACGTGTACCGGCCGTCGGTCTTGTGTAGCAGCCCCATCGCGGCCAGCGCGTCGAGCAGGATCGTCACGGCGCGCTCGTCGCCGGCCAGGTGGCGGGTGACCGCGGGGGCGTCCAGTGACGTCCGCGCCAGCAGGGTAAACAGGTTTAGTTCCGCCGCGCTCAGCAGGACGCGGCATTCCATGAAGTTCCGGGCTACCCCCAGGATCGTGTCGGCGTTCCACGTACTCATCGGATGGTCTCGGTCGGGGCTCGTCACGGCGCCACGCGCACAGCGCGAGGCGGCGGTCGGCCAGCGTAGCCTGGGCGTGTTGCTCCGGCAACGCCGCCGTCGGCGTGCTCAAGCCCGCTCGACGCGCACCGGCTGCCCGTCGGTAACTTGGGCCAGCCTGCGCGGGTCGCCCTCGATTTCGCCGACGACGTTGACGGGGCTGTACGGCGTCTGCCCGAAGAAGAGGCACAGCGCTTTGCCGGGGGGCCAATAGGCGACAGTCCCCACGGGGACCTCTGCCCGCGCCTCTTCCTCCGGGGCCTCCACGCCGATGCCGAAATACACCTCGTCGCCCCAGCGCTGCGCTGTGGATTCGATCGGCAGAGCGTCGGAGATCTGTCGCGCGGTCCGCGACGAGTTCAGCTTGACCGTGACCACCAGCTTGTCCAGCGTGACGCGGAGACGTGTCATGTTCCCACCCTCACCAGTTCGACATCTGGCCCGCCCCAGCGACCGGCACCCCGCGCGACGTGAGACTCCCGCCAGCCGGCTCGTCGGAGCGCATACATCCTATCGGCACGAACCGGTCAACGCCAAGAAGCGCGCCGCGAGGGGCGTGGTCACCGGAATCCGATCGAGGCGCGACGAGAGTCCCGTGGCCGGCGGCCCGGCCCCCGTTTGCGCGCCCGTGCAGATGCCGTACCATGGTGCGCGCGAATGGCAACCGGTGCTGGACGCCGGGGGCCCACGCGCCAGCGGCAAGTCCGTGATGCCCCCGCGGAGGTTCCGTAGTGCGCCGTGTTGGATGCGAGGCGGCCGATTCGACGTGAGCCCCTTGGGTCTTATCGCCGGCGAGGGGGAGCTGCCGAAGCTCGTCGCACGTGGGGCGCGGGCGGCGGGGCGGCCGGTGGCGGTGGTCGCGCTGCGTGGCTGTGCGGACCCGACGCTGCGGGAATTGGCCGACACCTTCTGCTGGCGCGGCATCGTCCAGCTTGGTCGCTGGATTCGAGCGCTGAGGCGCGCCGGCTGCCGCGAGGTGGTCCTCGCGGGGCGGGTCCGCAAGGTGGAGATGTTCGCCGGCCCGCGCTGGCGCCAGTGGTTACAATACCTGCCGGACTGGACCAGTATCCGCGTCTGGTACTTCCACGCCCGCGACAAGCGCAATGACACGCTGCTGCGGGCGGTCGCGGTCGAGTTAGCGCGGCGAGGGCTGACGTTGATCGATTCGACGAAATACTGCCCGGAGGCCCTCGCGCCGGTCGGACTGCTGACGCCGTTCGAACCGCCGCGCCGCGTCCTCGACGACGCCGACTTCGCCTGGCCGCTGGCCAAGGAGATCGCCCGCCTGGACATCGGGCAGTCGGTTGCGGTCAAGGAGCGTGAGATCATCGCGGTCGAGGCCATCGAGGGCACTGACCGCCTCATCGAGCGGGCCGGTGCGCTGTGCCCGGCCGGCGGCTGGACGCTGGTGAAGGTGGCCAAGCCCGACCAGGACATGCGGTTTGACGTGCCGACGATCGGGCCGCGGACGATCGAGAACCTGCACCGGGCCGGGGCCGCGGGCCTGGTGATCGAGGCCGGGCGGACGCTGGTGCTCGAACGCGAGCGGCTTGTGGATCTCGCGACCCGCCACCGCATCGCGGTGCTCGGCCGCGCAGATTTGCCTCCGCAGTCCCCCGCGCAAGCCTGACTGGGCATTCACAGTCGCGCGACGTGGGAGGGCGATGCCGGCGCGCCGAAACTGCCGGGCGGTTCCGGCTCCGCCACAGGACGGCTCAGCGGGAGTTTCGCCCTCCCGCCCCCGGAGATTCGCGAACAACAAAAAACTCGGGAGGCCCGCGAAGACCTCCCGAGTCGCATCTCAGGTCAAAGTGGCAACCGCCGCGCGAGCGGCGTCGCCGAGGGGCCGACTAGCGCCGGCGCAGCAGGGCCAGAGCGCCCAGCAGCAGCAGCGACGAGGGCTCCGGAACCGGCAGACCTTCAATCTTGATCGCCGAGTCCAACGTGGCGCCGATGACCGAGGTCGCGGCCCACGCGGTGCCGAAGCCGAACGCCCCGCCGGGGTTCCGGATGGCCGACTGATTGCCTTGGATCGAAGTCGTCTGGCCGAGGAACTTCTGGCCGTGCGTGGCGAAAGTGGTCATCGGCGTGAAGCCGATCCAGTACTGCCCGGCGGGCAGCACGATGTTCAGGCCGCTCATCGAGATCTCGGCGACCCCGCCGGCCGGGTTGACAATCGTGATCGGATACGCGGTTCCGGCCGCAGGGTCATTGCCTGCCGCGGGCAAGGAGCCCGTCTTGGGGAACACGTTCAGGCGGCCCTGGGTGACCGTGGTCCAGTTGCCGGGGGTCGCGCCGTCGATGTACCAGGTGGTGATCTTTTGGATCGTCCAGCCGGTCGCCGGGACGACGATATCATGGACCTGATAGCTCGAATACGTCGGGTAGTCGGAGAACTCCTGATCGACGTACGCCGCCGCGTTCGGATCCAGCGCCTGGTTCCAGAGCACATCGGCCCAAGCCGTCGACCCAAGCGACAAGACAAGTGCAGCCAACAATAACTTCTTCATTTTGTCCATCTCCTCCATCACCTTGGGGTTTCTGCCACCGTCCGGCAGGCCCGTCCAGTACCTCTTGCGTGCAGGAACGTCCCGCACCTCCTCACGTGTGAGAGAAAGGATGAGCGTCAATCATCCACGACGGCCACATCTTGGGGCGAGGAACCTGTGCGCGAAAACCCGAACCGGCATTTCCGTGCGCGTCGTCCCGCGCCGTTCACAGAAGCAAGCAGATTGGGCAAGACTTGAGCGTGCCTTCCTCGACTCGCTCCTCCGGACATGATAGTAGCGGAACCCGGCACGGCCAGTCAACCAAAAAGCCAGAAGCAGACTGAAACGGAGCCGCGTTGCTCATACCGTCCCAAACTTCAAATATAATATAGTTATTCAATATTAATCAGCTCCACAGTAGCGTCTGTGTCCTCTTGATGCCCGACTGATCCTGCCCGGAACAGGCCGTGTTGGTCGCGCCCGAGCGGCGGCCGGGGTGACGGGAAGTCGCTCGGGGGCACGCCCCCGCGACTTTCGAGGTTGGGAAGGCCACGGTGATGTCCCGACCCCCCGGCGACGCGGCACGTCGCGTCGCGACGGCCGCCGCCCCGGTTATCGAACGCGGCCCCGGCGGCACGGGGACAGCCCGGCGGACACGCCGCGCACACGGTCGCGGGCCGCGGCACGCGGCGTTGAAATGCCGTTGTGCTGAGCCCCGGGCATGGTACGATGTTAGGTTCTGGCAGCTTTCTCGACCCACAAACGGTGACGCCGTGTCGATCGACCCCCACCACCTGGATGACGCGCAGTTAAACCGTGAACTGGCTGAGCAGGTCGGAGACCTGTCGGCCCAGGACTTCGAACACCACGTGGCCGCCCCGCGGCCCGCCCCCGATGCGGACGGCAAGGCGCGGATCTCCGGCCGTGTTATCGGCATCCACGGCTCCGACGTGTTCGTGGATATCGGCACGAAGAGCGAGGGTGTCATCCCTCTGGACGAGTTCGAGCCCGACGAACCCCCCCAGGTCGGCCAGGTGCTCAATCTCGTGCCGCAAGGCTTCGACCGCGACTCGGGACTCATGCGGCTGTCCCTGCGGGAGGCCAAAGCTCAGGCCGACCTGGACTCCCTGCGCGTGGGCGACGTGGTGAAGGGGCGGGTGACCGGCAGCAACATCGGCGGCCTGGAACTCCGTCTCCACGGCCTGCGCGGCTTCATGCCCATGAGTCAGGTCGACCTGGTCCGCCACGAGGACTTCGGCTCCTTCATCGGCCACTGGCTCGAGTGCGAGGTCACCGAGATCGACCGCCGTGGCAAACGCGTCGTGCTCAGCCGGCGTCGGGTGCTCGAGCGCCAACGGGAGGAAGAGCGTCGCCAGCTTCGCTTTCAGTTGGCCGAGGGGCAGGTGCGCAAGGGCATCGTCCGGCGGCTGGCCGACTTCGGGGCGTTCGTGGACCTGGGCGGCATCGACGGGCTGCTGCACATCAGCGACATGAGCTACACCCGGGTGAGCCACCCGCGTGACGTGCTCAAAGAGGGGCAGGAGATCGAGGTCAAAGTCCTGAAAGTGGACCTCGTCAAGGACCGCATTTCGCTGGGGCTCAAGCAGCTCGCGGCCGACCCGTGGACCCTCGCGGCCGACAAGTACACGGTGGGCGCCACGATTGAAGGCCGCGTCTCGAAACTGATGGACTTTGGGGCGTTCGTCGAGCTAGAGCCCGGCGTGGAGGGGTTGATCCCCATCAGCGAGCTGAGTTGGACGCAGCGTGTCCGGCACCCCAAGGACGTGCTGAAAGTGGACGACCGCGTGCGAGTGGTCGTGCTCTCCGTGCAGCCGGAGAAACGCAAGCTCAGTCTCAGCCTGAAGGCCCTGGGGCAAGACCCGTGGGTGGGCGTGGCCGAGCGCTACCAGCCGGAAGCCGTCGTCAGCGGGGCCGTCACCCGCATCACGGACTTCGGGGCTTTCGTCCAGCTCGAGGAGGGCATCGAAGGGCTGATACACATCTCGCAGCTCGCCGACCACCGTGTGCGCAGCGTCGGCGACGTGCTGGAGGTCGGCCGGGTCATCCAGGCCCGCGTGCTTTCGGTGGACCCGGAACAGCGGCGCATCGGGCTTACGCTCAAGGGCCTGGGCGGCGAAGCGCCCCCGGCCGAGGAGTCGTCCACTGCCACTGCGCCTCCCGCGCCCAAGAAGAAAGAGCGCAAGAAGCCCCTCCGCGGCGGCCTGAGCTTCTAGCGGCTGCTTCCGACCCCCCGCTTTGTCAGGGAGGCGCCGGGGAGGGTCCGAATCCCCGGCCGGCGTTGGGTTCTCGATTCTCTGATTCGTCCGACCGGGTCTTGGGGAGTTTTTCAAAGCGGTTTGGATGGCCGCGCCGCAGCCCTGCTCCCCGCCCATATACTCTCGGCTACGTGGGCCGTGGGCGCGTGCTCATGGCCCGGCGTCGCGCCCGAACTCGCACCACGGCTGGCCCCACTCGCGGTAGGAAATCAGGTAGACCGTGCCCACGGTGTCAACCTGGAGTATCCACTCGCGGTGGCAATCGCAGCCGTCGAAGCAGTCCATGAACCCGTCGTCGATCCAGTACTGCCACCGCTCTCCCAGGTCGGTCACGGTGATGTAGTCGTCGATGCCGATTAAGTGATTTGGCTCGGCCCACTGCACCTCGGGGAGGGCCTCGTACTCCAACGCGAGCACTTCGGCGTTCAGATTGTCACAGAACGTGAGCTTGATGCCCCACGACTGCACCTGCTCGCGAACGACCTGATAAAACCGGTTTAGCGCCTGGTACCCGGCCGTCGGCTGCCCGGCTACCAGCTTCAACAGCAGTTCCTTGGGCACCCAGTCGGTGTCGTCAATCACGTCCTTCAGCTTCGGATACGCCGCGCGAATCAGCGCCAGGTCCCGCAGGACCCGCTGGTAGTCCGCCTCCTGGGCCCGCAGCATCTGGCGCAGGTCCATTGCCAGCATCTCCGCTTCGAGATTGTCGCGGTGCGGACCGTAGTCAAAGTACGCCCGGCCGAGGAGCGGCATCAGCGCCGCCAGGTCCGGCAAGTCCACGTCGCCGTCGCCGCTCAGGTCGGCGCGGTCGAACTGCTCCGGGTCGCAGCCCGGCGGCGGGACCGTCACGTCCGGGCCGACCAGGCACGTTTCAAACGCCAGCCAGTCGGCCGCGTTCACTTGGCTGTCCGCGTTGATGTCCCCCGGGCCAAAACACGTTTGCTGCGCCGCTGCCACCGCGGCCCAGCAGACCAGCACGCTCACCGCCAGAGCACGCCCCATGATTCGTTCCTCCGCTCGGACGCCCCGGCCGTTCGGGCCTCACTCTCCGCCCGTCATCTTACCCCACCGCGTGCTCGGGACTCAACCACAAGTCGCCGGTCCCGCTGACGAGCGCGCGGTCCGTTCATCTCGGGGCGGCGAGGACGAGGTACGCGGTGTAGGCGGCATAGCCGACCAGAAAGAGCGCACCCTCCAGACGACTGATGCGGTACCCGGTGAAGAAGATCGGCAGGCACGCCGCGGATACCACGATCATCAGCGGCATGTCCACGATCAGCGCCGCGCGGGCGACGGCAACCCCTTGCGGTGCGACGACCGCCGCGCCCCCGAGGACAATCAAGATATTGAAAATGTTGCTGCCCACGACGTTGCCGACGGCGATGTCCCGCTCGCCCTTGAGCGCGGCGACGACCGACGTGGCCACCTCCGGCAGCGACGTACCCGCCGCCACAATCGTCAGGCCGATGACGAGTTCGCTGACCCCCAGCGCCCGGGCAATGACGACGGAGGACGCGACCAGCCACCGCGACCCGAGCACGAGCAGTGTCAGGCCGACGAGCACAAGGGCCACGTTGACGAGCCCCGCGGTCAGTCCGGCACGCGGGGGTGGGCCAAACTCGGCGGCGTATTCGGCTTGCACGGCCGCGTTCTCGCGCCGGCCCTGTCGAATGCACCACGCGGTGTAAGCGACGCCGCCCGCGACGAGTACCAACCCATCCACCCGGCCGACACGGCCGTCGAGCCCCAAGAGCAGCGCGGCCAACGAGACGCCGGTCATCATCCACGCGTCGAACCGGACGAGCTGTTGGGCGACGGCCAGGGGGGTGATGAGGGCGGAAAGGCCGAGGATGAACAGCAGGTTGAAGAGGTTGCTGCCGACGACATTCCCCAGGCCGAGGTCGGGCTGTCCGGCGAGCGCTGCCTTGACGCTGACGGCCAGCTCGGGCGCGCTCGTACCGTACGCCACGATGGTCAGGCCGATGACGAGGGGCGAAACCCCGACGATGGCGGCCAGGCGCCCGGCGCCGCGCACGAGGCCTTCCGCCCCGGCCACGAGCAGGGCCAAGCCGCCGGCGAACAGCGCGATGGTGGACCCGTCCATGCTCCGCACCGGATCCGGGCCGGGGTGATCGAGCGGAGTATAGCCGACCGCGGGGAGCGTGCGAAGGTCCCCTACGCCGGCCTGCGGCGCGCCGCGGGTGTCGGAAGGATTGGAAGCTGCCGACCCCTTGACCACGTGCGAGGCAGCCCCGAATATCACCGGCCACGAGCCCGAGCGAAGGGAGCCGACCGCGTGTCGCCGGTCTTTCCGCGTTGGACCAACAGACTCCGCGTGCTGGTGCTGGTCGCGGCGTTGCTGGCCCCGTTGTACTTGACGCTGTTGATGGCGTACGGGGCGTCCACGCAGACCACCGATGTGGGCTATGCGCCCGTCCAGCCGATCCCCTACAGCCATCTGCTTCACGCCGGGGAGCTGGGCATCGACTGCCGCTACTGCCACACCGCGGTGGAGACCGGGGCCCGGGCGGGCGTTCCGCCGACGCAAACGTGCATCAACTGCCACGCGCAGGGGCATGGCGTGCGCCAGGAGAGTGCCAAGCTGGTGCTGATGCGCGAGGCGTTCTACGGGAGCGAGCAGCGGCCGGCGGGGCTGCCGATCCCGTGGGTCCGCATTCACGATCTACCCGACTATGCTTATTTCGACCACAGTGCCCATGTAACGCGGGGCGTGGGCTGTGTGGAGTGCCACGGCCGCGTGGACCGGATGGAAGTGGTGTACCAGGCCAAGCCGCTGAGCATGAGCTGGTGCCTGGAGTGCCACCGCAACCCGGGCCCGCGGCTGCGCGACCTGGACCAGGTGTCGGCGACGGACATGACATGGACGCCGCCGCCGGGCGCTGCGGGCGAAGAGCTGGCGCGGCAGCTTCTGCGGAAATACAACATTCGCAGCCCCAAGTACTTACAGAGCTGCTCGACATGCCATCGGTAGTGAGTAGGAAGGTGTGAACGTGGGAACGAAGGAAGGCGAATCGCACGCGGCGGAGGGAAGTCGGTGAAGGGCTCCCGTTCCCCTGTTGCCACGTTTCCACGTTCCCGCGGCTACTGGCGTAGTCTGGATGAGCTCGCCGACACGCCGGCGTTTCGCCAATGGCTCGAGAGCGAGTTCCCGCACCTGCCGGCCGGGTTCGTCGATGGGCCGTCCCGGCGGCAGTTCCTCAAGCTCATGGGGGCGTCGCTCGCGCTCGCGGGGCTGGCCGGGTGCCGCTGGCCGAAAGAGACGATCGTGCCCGCGACGCGGCAGCCGGGCGACCGCGTGCCCGGCGTGCCGGTGCAGTATGCGACCGTGTTCGAGCTCGGCGGGGCGGCGACGGGCCTGCTGGTCACGAGCTATGACGGCCGGCCGATCAAGATCGAGGGCAATGAGAAGCACCCCTTCAGTCGGGGCAAGACGAACCACTGGATGCAGGCCAGCATCCTCGACTTGTACGATCCCGACCGCAGTCGTTTGCCCGTGCAGCGCGGGTGGCACCGGCGTCCCGCCGGTGAAGTCGCAAGCGAGGCATCTGTGCCACCCGTGGTGAGAAGCCGCACGTGGGCGGAGTTCGAGGCCTTCGCGAAAGAGCACTTCGACGCGGTGCGAGCCGAGGGTGGGGCCGGGTTGGCGGTGCTCGCGGAGATGTCGTCGTCGCCGAGCCTGCGGGACATGCAGGGCCGGTTCCTGACGGCGTTTCCACAAGCCGCGTGGTACGAGTACGAGCCGCTGTCGCGCGACAACGAGCGCGAAGGGGCCCGCCGGGCGTTCGGACGGCCGCTGCGGGCGCACCTGCACCTCGATCACGCGGACGTAGTCGTCAGCTTCGACGACGATTTCCTGATGCTGCACCCCGCCGCCGTGAAGTATGCGGGCGATTTCGCCGCCCGGCGACGCGCCGACGACGGCCGCATGAACCGGCTGTACGTCTTCGAGACCGGGCTGACCGTCACGGGCAGCATGGCGGACCATCGCTGTGCGGTGCGGCCGTCGCAGATCGGGCGCGTGCTGGAAGAACTGGCCGTCGTCCTCGGCGATCGGCTGGGGACGCCGATCCTGAACGGCCAGCCGGCCGGCGAGTGTCCGCTCGCGCGCGCGACGATCGACGCGCTGGCCGCCGACCTGCAAGCTCACACTGGCAAGTGCCTGCTCACCGTCGGTCCCCAGCAGCCGCCGGAGGTCCACGCCCTCGCGCACGCGATCAACGCCGCGTTGCGGGCCCACGGTGCGACGATCACGTTCACTGACGACCCGGACCCGCAGCGGCCCACGCACTTCGACGCGATCAAGACCCTCGCCGAACGCGTCAAGGCCGGTGAGATCCGAACGCTGGTCATCCTCGGCGGAAACCCCGTGTTTGACGCGCCGGCCGATCTCGGCTTGGCACACCTTTTACCGACCATCGCCTGCTCGGTTCGCTTGGGCTTGTACGACAACGAAACGTCGCAAGTCTGCACGTGGCACCTGCCGCGGGCGCACTACCTCGAAGCCTGGGGGGACGGGCTGGCCTGGGACGGCACGCTCGGCATCGCCCAGCCGCTCATCGAGCCGCTCTACGGTGGCCGGTCGCCGATCGAGCTGCTGGCGCTGCTGTGCGGCGACCCGCTGACCACCGGCCATGACATTGTGCGGCGGACGTTCGGCAACGCGTTCGACTTCGGCGTGAACCGGCAGGAGCTGTGGGAGAAGGCGCTGCACGATGGCGTTGTCCCTGACACCGCGTGGCCCGTCGTCGCGCCGACCAGTAGCGCCGGACCTCTGAGCCCGGCGCCCGGGAGTAGCGCCGGACCTCCGAGTCCGGCGCCCGGCGCCGGCGCCGACTTCGAAGTCGTCTTCGCGCCTGACTACAGCGTCTACGACGGCCGGTTCGCCAACAACGGCTGGCTCCAGGAATGGCCCGACCCGATTACCAAGGTGACCTGGGGCAACGCGGCCCTGATCTCGCCGGCCGCCGCCGCACGTCTCGGCGTTCGGCGCAACGGCGACATGCTGCGGGTCGCGGGCAACGCGGGGGCGTTGGAAGTCCCGGCCTTAGTTCTGCCCGGTCACGCCGAGGGCTCGGTCACGCTGCCGCTGGGACACGGCCGCGGACCGGCGGCCGGCGCTGTCGCGAGTAGCACGGGCTTCAACGTGTTCGTGCTGCGCACGAGCCAGTCGCCGTGGATGGTCACGGGGGGGAAGGTCGCGACGCTCGGCAAACACTACGAGCTGGCCACCACGCAGGACCACCACGCGATCCGTTCGGCGGTGGGCGACGAGGAGACGCAGCGGCGGGCCGGCGAGCTGGTCCGCGAAGCGACCCTGGAGCACTACCGCGCGCATCCGGATTTCGCCCAGCACGTCGTCCACCTGCCGCAGCTCAAGTCGCTTTGGCAGGAGAAGGAATACACCGGCCACCGCTGGGGCATGGCGATCGACCTGTCGGCGTGCATCGGCTGCGGGGCGTGCGTCATCGCCTGCCAGGCCGAGAACAACATCCCCGTCGTCGGCATGGACGAAGTGCTCATGGGGCGGGAGATGCACTGGATCCGCGTCGATCGGTACTTCCGCGAGGACCCCCGCGGCGGCAGTAGCGCCGGACCTTCGAGTCCGACGTCTTCGGACGTCCACGTTGTCCACCAACCCGTTACCTGCGTCCACTGCGAAAACGCCCCGTGCGAGCAGGTCTGCCCCGTCGCGGCCACCGTCCACGACGAGGAGGGCCTGAACGTCATGGTCTACAACCGCTGCATCGGCACGCGGTACTGCTCCAACAACTGCCCGTTCAAGGTCCGCCGCTTCAACTGGTTTTACAACCACCACGGCCCGCGCCACCCGCGCTCGCAGGCCGACGGCAAGTCCAAGGCCCCCGGCCTACTCAAACAGGCCGAGCTGTCCGAGATCGAGAAGCTGCGGCACAACCCCGAGGTGACCGTCCGCAGCCGCGGCGTGATGGAGAAGTGCACTTTCTGCGTGCAGCGGATTAACGCTGTCAAAATCAAGGCCCGCAATGAGCGTTGGGCGAAGGTCCCCGACGGACTGATCGTCCCGGCCTGCGCCCAGGCGTGCCCGACCGACGCCATCGTCTTCGGCGATCTCAACGACCCCGACAGCCGCGTGCGCAAGCTGCACGAGCACAACCGGGCGTACCACCTGTTGGCGGAATTGAACATCAAGCCGCGGACGGCGTATCTGGCGAAACTCCGCAATCCGGCGGGAAGCGAGAGTCAGAAATGAAAAAGGGAAGAAGGCAAAATTCAAAAAGGTGCGCGGACGATGCCCGTCTGTCGACTCGAGTGTCTTGCACCCAAGCAACTTGCGTGGCGCGCCCCTTTTTGCATTTCTCCTTTTTCCTTTTGAATTGGATCCCGAATGTCCACGATCGTTGGTGAGTTCGACAACACCCCCGACCGCCCCGGCGAGCGCGCACCGCTGATCACCGGCGGCCACGATTTCGGGTCGCTCACCGACCTCGCCTGCGCCCCGTGGGAGGCCCCCCGCCCGCCGCGGGCGTGGTACGTCGCCCTGGTGATCTCGCTGGGTCTGCTGGGGGTGCTGGGGGCGATGGTCGGGTATCTGATCTTCAACGGCGTGGGCGTGTGGGGGCTGAACAACCCGGTCGGCTGGGGGTTCGACATCACGAACTTCGTGTTCTGGGTGGGCATTGGGCACGCGGGCACGCTGATTTCCGCGATTCTGTTCCTGTTTCGCCAGAAGTGGCGGACGAGCATCAACCGCTTCGCCGAGGCGATGACCATCTTCGCGGTCATGTGCGCCGGGCTGTTCCCGGGGATTCACGTCGGGCGCGTCTGGCTGGCATACTGGCTGGCGCCGGTGCCGAACCAGATGGCGATGTGGCCGAACTTCCGCAGCCCGTTGCTATGGGACGTGTTCGCCGTCGGCACCTACGCGACCGTGTCGCTGCTGTTCTGGTACATCGGGATGATCCCCGACCTGGCCACGTTCCGCGACCGGGCGACCAGCCGCGTCAAACAGGCCGTCTACGGGCTGCTGGCGATGGGCTGGACCGGCTCGTCGCGGCACTGGCACCGCTTCGAGCGCGCCTACCTGATCCTCGCCGCCCTGGCCACGCCGCTGGTCCTTAGCGTCCACTCCGTCGTCAGCTTCGACTTCGCCGTCTCGCAGCTTCCCGGGTGGCACACGACCATCTTTCCGCCGTACTTCGTCGCGGGGGCGATCTTCGGCGGCTTTGCGATGGTACTGACGCTGGCGGTGCCCGCGCGGCAGCTTTTCGGGCTGAAGAACATCATCACGCTGCGGCACCTGGAGAACTGCTGCAAGATCACGCTCCTGACGGGCACGATCGTCGGGTACGCTTACCTGATGGAGTTCTTCATCGCGTGGTACGGCGGCAACCCGTACGAGGGGTTCATCTTCCGGGCGCGGGCGCTGGGGCCGTACGCCTGGGCGTACTGGACCATGATCGGCTGCAATGTCGTCGCCCCGCAGCTCTTCTGGTTCAAGCGGTTCCGCACGACGCCGTGGCTGATGTTCGCCGTCGTGATGCTCGTGAACGTGGGGATGTGGTTCGAGCGGTTTGTGATCATCGTCACGTCGCTGGCGCAGGACTTTCTGCCCGCGAACTGGGGGGCGTACCGGCCGACGGCGGTGGAGCTGCTGACGCTGGCGGGCAGCTTCGGGTTGTTTTTCACGCTGTTTCTGCTGTTCTGCCGGTTCCTGCCGATGGTGGCGATGGCGGAGGTGAAGACGGTGATGCCGGTGCGCGACCCGCAGGCGCACCCGCACGCGCACGTGCCGACGACGCGGGGATTTGATTACAACCCGGATGAGTTTGATGCGGCCATTGAGAAGTGAAAGACAACAGAACGCGAAGCGCCAGCGAGCGCAACTAACAACCGCGCTTGCTCGCGCGGCGCGTTCTGATCGGCGTACGGCTTTGCACGCGGTTGACTGAGGCGCGGGAGTTGCCTGCGGTGATAACACAACCTGCCAAGTTGACCAGCCTCCTCCTGGAGCTGCCTTCTCCCGGCGCGCTGTTGACCGCCGCCGAGAAGGTCCGCGACGCCGGCTACACGCGTTGGGACACGCACTCGCCGTACCCGGTCCACGGCATTGACGAGGCGATGGGGATTCGGCGGACGCGGCTGCCGTGGGTAGTGCTCGCGCTGGGGGTGCTGGGGTGCGTGATGGGGCTGGCGCTGGTCTGGTGGACGAACGCCACCGATCCGACCCGCTTCGGCTTCGTCCCGACTCACTTCCAGGGCTACGACTTCGTCATCAGCGGCAAGCCGGTCTTCAGCCTGCCGGCGAACATCCCGGTGATCTTCGAATTGACCGTGCTGCTGGCCGCCTTGGGGGCGGTCATCGGCATGTTGGCCATGAACAACCTGCCGCGACACCACCAGGCGCTGTTCGGCGTGCCGCGGTTTCGGCGGGTGACGAACGACCGCTTCTTCGTGACCATCGACGCCGCCGACCCGCGCTTCGACCCGGTGCGGACGGAGCAGTTCCTGGCGTCGTTGGGCGGTCTCGGCGTGGAGCGCGTGGTTGAACCGCCGTCGAGCGACAAGCTGCCGCGCGGGTTGGTCATTGCGCTGACCGTGCTGGTCTGCCTGGCGCCGCTGCCGCCGCTGCTCGTGGCCAAGGCCCGGCTGTCGAAGTCGGAGCAGCCGCGCGTCCAGATCATCCAGGACATGGACAATCAGGAGCGCTTCAAGGCGCAGCAGGCGGCGCTGCTGTTCGCCGACGGGCGGGCGGCCCGGCCGCAGGTGCCGGGGACGATCGCCCGCGGCGACTGGCCGAAAGACCCGCATTTCCACGCCGGCAAGGTCGGCCAGCAGTGGGCCGCGACGTTTCCGCCGCAGGTCGAGATCACCGAGACGTTTGTCCGTCGCGGTCAGCAGCGGTTCAATATTTACTGCGCCCCGTGCCACGGGCTGGGCGGGGCGGGCGACGGGATCATCGCCAAGCGGGCGCTCGACCTGGACACGCCCGGGTGGGTGCCGCCGACGTCCATGTTCAGCGAAATCGTGCTGGAACAGCCGAACGGGCAGCTCTTCAACACGATTACCAACGGCATCCGCACCATGCCGCCGTACGGGGACCAGATTCGGCCGGCGGACCGTTGGGCCATTGTGGCGTACGTGCGGGCGTTGCAGCGGAGCCAGGCGGCGAAGGTCGAGGACGTGCCGGCGGAGACGCGGTCGGAGTTGCGGTGAAACATGATGAAACCGGCGTCGGACATGGGTGCTGAGCAGTGGGACTTGCGGGAGGCGGCCCCGCGCGCGGCCCGGACCGCGCTGGTCGTCGCGCTCGTCGGATTGGCGGCCGGAGTCGTCTGCGGCGCGATCGACGGCGGGGACACCTTCTTCCGCTCCTATTTGCTGAACTTCTGCTTTGTCCTCAGCGTCGCGCTGGGGGCCTTGTTCTTCGTCCTGCTCCAGCACCTGACGCGGGCGGGGTGGAGCGTATCGCTGCGGCGGCTGGCGGAGCTGATTGCGGGGACGCTGCCGTGGCTGGCGGTGCTGTTCGTGCCGTTGCTGGTCCCTGTATTGACGGGTATGGGCGGGGTGTATGAATGGGCCGACCCGCGCGCCGTCGCGCGCGATGAGACCGGCCTGCTGCTTCACAAGCAGGCGTATCTGAATGCGCCGTTCTTCATTGTGCGTTGCGCGATCGTTTTTGCGGTCTGGTCGCTGCTGGCGCGCTTCTATTTGAGGACATCGGTCGCCCAGGATGCCAGCGGTGACCCGGGGCTGACGCTGCGGATGCAGTGGTGGAGCGCGCCGGGGATGCTGCTGTTTGGGGTGACGGTGACGGTGTTCGCCATCGACGCGCTCATGTCGCTGAACCCCCACTGGTACAGCACGATCTTCGGGGTGTACTTCTTCGCGGGCTGCGCGGTCGGCTTCTTCGCGCTGCTGGCGGTGCTGGTTTGGGGCGTGCAGCGGGCCGGACGGCTCACGCGGTCGATCACGGTCGAGCACTACCACGACATCGGCAAGCTGGCGTTCGGGTTTGTCGTGTTTTGGGCGTACATCGCCTTCTCGCAATACCTGCTCATCTGGTACGCGAACATCCCCGAAGAAACCGCGTGGTACCTCCCGCGGCAGGGTGACACATGGTGGATCGGCGTGAGCCTGGTGCTGCTGTTCGGCCACTTTGTGGCGCCGTTTGTCGCGCTGCTGTCGCGGTGGCCGAAAAGGCGGCGCGGTACGCTGGCGGCGGCCGGCGTGTGGCTGCTGCTGATGCACTGGCTGGACTTGTACTACCTCGTGATTCCGCGGGCGCACGCCGGCGGGCACACCACGCCCTTGCACGTCAGCGACGTGGCGCTGTTGGTAGGCTTGGGCGGGCTGTTCACATGGCTGCTGCTACGTCCCATGGCCCGCGTGGCGCTGCTGCCGCAGCGCGATCCGCGCCTGGACGAGGCCCTGTCGTTCCACAACGTGTAGATTGAGAATCACCACAGAGACACAGAGAAGAGAGAATGGCGACTGGAACGAGAAGGCTGTCTTTCGCTAGAGGCCCCGCGCCGCGGTGGTTGCCTAGATGGGTGCTCGGGGGCGTGGAACAACGGATGGGCGGGCAGGCCGCCCGGCGAACCGCGGCTCGGCGGGAGCCTCGCTTTCCCATGTTGCATCGCCGTGAGTACTCACTTGGGCAATCAACTACACAGACTTCTTCTCTGCGTCTCTGTGCCTCTGTGGTTTTCCTTTTCCGGGCGCGCGCATGAGCACGGGCGGTGATCCGAAATCCTCGACCACGCTGATTGCCGGTCTGATCGGCGCGATCGGGCTGCTCGTCGTCGTCGTCGCCGCACAGGTGCTCTTCTACAACGTCCAGCGCTACGAGGACGAGCGCAAGCTGTACGCCGTCAAGCCGCGCGAGCTGGCGGACCTCCAGGCGGCCCAGCTTGCCCAGCTCAACGGCTACCGCTTCGTGGACCGGTCGAGGGGTGTCGTCGCGATCCCGATCGACGACGCGATCCGCCTGTACGTGGCCGAAATGAAAAACGCCCCGATGGCGACTACAATGCCGAAAGCGACGGACGCGGAGCCGAGCCCGGCCGCCGAGTCGACACCATGAGACAGCCGGTCGAAAAACGTGGGGTCGCCCTCCTCGCCGCCGTGCTGCCGGCGCTGATCGCAACGTGGCCGGCCGTGGCCCAGGACGAGCCGCCGGAGGCCGGACCGCCCGGGCAGGACCGCACCGAACCGTTGCCGGCGGAGCTCCAGAACGTCGGTATCGACGAGCACCTGGACACCCCGCTGCCGGTGGACCTGGAGTTCATGGACGATGCGGGCCGCAAAGTGAAGTTAGGAGACTATTTCGATGGCCGGCGGCCGGTGATCCTGACGCTGAACTACTACCGCTGCCCGATGCTCTGCGGCCTCCAGCTCAATAGCCTTACCGAAACGCTGAAGGAGCTGGACTGGACCGCCGGCGACAAGTTCCAGGTGCTCACGGTCAGCTTCGACCCGCTGGAAACGCCCCAACTGGCGGCGATCAAGCGGCAGAACTACCTGCGCGAGTACGGGCGGCCGGAGGCGGCCGACGGCTGGCACTTTCTGACCGGTCGCAAAAAGAGCATCGACGCCCTGCTGAAAGCCACCGGCTTCCGCATCGCCTGGAGCGAGAAGGAGCAGCAGTGGCTGCACGTGGCGGCGCTGGTGATCTGCACGCCGGACGGACGGATTTCGCGCTACCTCGTCAATCTGGTGTACGAACCGAAGACGCTGCGTCTGTCGCTGGTGGAGGCGTCGCAGGGGAAGATCGGCACGCCGCTCGATCACATCCTGCTCTTCTGCTACCACTACGATGGCGAAGGGTACAGCCTGGCGGCGATGAACATTGCCCGGGCCGGCGGCGGGCTGTCGGCGGTCGTGGTCGCGGCCTTGTTGATCGGTCTGTGGCGACGCGAACGGCGGCGGGCCGGCGCCCAACGCGGCGAGGTCACCACGGGCGGTTGACGTCGCCCGTGCCCGCGCACCGGCCATTGGCCGGTGCCACACGAGCCGGCGAGGGCCGCTCGGGACCGACGGTCAGCCTCCGCGACGCCGGACTCGGGGGGTCGGCGTCAGCGGGCCGCGCGGCAGCCAATGAGCGGCCACAGGCGGGACGCCTGTGCCACCCAGAGGAGAACGCACCTGCGGATGACGAACCTGTTGCTGGGACAAGCCGAGTTGCCGCCCGTCGCCCCCGGCGCGGGGACCACGTGGCTGCCGCCGCAGGCCTCGACGGCCGCGCCGCACACCGACGCGGTCTTCTACTTCATCTTCTGGGTCTCCGTCTTCTTCTTCACGCTGATCGTGGCGCTGATGGTGTACTTCGTGTTGCGCTATCGGCAGCGGAAGGCGGGGCAGGCGGCGGTCGGCGGCGTGACGCACCACACCGGCCTGGAGATCACCTGGTCCGCGGTCCCGCTGGTGCTGGTCGTGGCCATGTTCTACATGGGGTTCCGCGGCTTCATGGACATCGTGAATCCGCCGCGCGACGCGCTGGACATCCGCGTGCTGGGGCAGAAATGGGTGTGGACGTTCACGTACCCCAACGGGCACAGCGACAACGAGCTGCACGTCCCGGTCGACACGCCGGTCCGGCTGATTCTGGAATCGAATGATGTGATTCACAGTCTGTACATACCGGCGTTTCGCATCAAGAAGGACGCGGTGCCGGGGCGGTACAACAAGGCCTGGTTCGAGGCGAAGAAGCCGGGGGAGTACCTGCTGCTGTGCGCGGAGTATTGCGGGACGAAGCACTCGGACATGCTGGCCCGCGTCGTGGTCCACGAGCCGGGCAAGTACGAGCAGTGGCTGGCCGAGGCGGCCGACCCGTTCCGCACACGGACGTTGGCGGAGGTGGGGGCGCTGCTGCACATGAAGCGGTGCGGCGGGTGCCACTCGGTGGACGGCAGCGCCAACATCGGCCCGTCGTTCAAGGGCATCTACGAGCACGAAGTGAAGCTCGCCGACGGCACGACCGTCACCGCCGACGACAACTACATCCGCGAGTCGATCCTCTATCCGCAGGCGAAGATCGTCGCCGGCTACGGCAAGGAAATGCCGTCGTTCAAGGGACTGCTGAAGGACAAGGAAATCACGGCGATCGTTGAGTACATCAAGGAGCTGAGCAAGTAGAAGCTGTCTCGAAACCGGTCCCGGCAGCCCTTCGGGAATCGGAAGGGCCATGCCGGCCGGGGGATCTGACCCTCCCCCAACCCCTCCCTGAGAGGGGGGGTGCGGGATAGCCGCTCCAGGTGAAGGATATGAGCACAGTCAATCCGGCCATTCCCGACCGGTCTGCCGCGGGTGGCGACAACTATCTCAACCACATCCGTGGTATCCGGTCGTGGCTCGTCACGGTGGACCACAAGCGCATCGGCGTCCTGTACCTCGTGTCGATCCTGGCGGCGTTCCTGCTCGGCGGCATCTTCGCCATCCTGGTGCGCACCGAGCTGCTCACGCCGCAAGAAACGATCATGAAGGCGGACAACTACAACCGCTTCTTCACGCTGCACGGCGCGGTGATGACGTTTCTGGTCATCATCCCGGGGATCCCGGCGACGCTCGGGAATTTCGTCCTGCCGATCATGCTGGGGGCGAAGGACCTCGCGTTCCCGCGGATCAACCTGGCGAGTTACTACCTGTGGGTGGCCGGGGCGCTGCTCGCGGTCGTGTCGATCGTGATGGGCAGCGTGGACACCGGCTGGACGTTTTACGTGCCCTACGCCACCGAGACGAGCATGGGCGGGGTGGTCCCGGTGCTGGCCGGCGTGTTCCTGCTGGGCTTCAGCTCGATTTTCACCGGGCTGAACTTCATTGTGACGATCCACAAGATGCGGCCGCCGGGGATGACCTGGTTCCGTCTGCCGCTGTTTCTGTGGGCGCTGTACGCGACGGCGGTGATCCAGATTCTGGCGACGCCGGTGCTGGGGATCACGGTGCTGCTGCTGATTGTCGAGCGGCTGTTTCAGTTCGGCATTTTCCTGCCGGCGTTGGGCGGCGACCCGATCCTGTACCAGCATTTCTTCTGGTTCTACTCGCACCCGGCGGTGTACATCATGATCCTGCCGGCGATGGGGATCATCAGCGAGCTGGTGTCGGTCTTCAGCCGCAAGCACATCTTCGGCTACCATTTCATCGCGTTCTCCAGCATCGCCATCGCGCTGTTCGGGTTCTTCGTGTGGGGGCACCACATGTTCGTCAGCGGGCAATCGAGCCTGCTCAGCGCGATCTTCAGCGTGCTGACCTACAGCGTGTCGATCCCGTCCGCCGTCAAGGTCTTCAACTGGCTGGCAACGATGCACGGTGGGTCGATCTCGCTGCGCACGCCCATGCTGTACGCGCTGAGCTTCATCTTCATCTTTGGCATCGGCGGGCTGACCGGGCTGTTCCTGGGCGCCTTGGCGACGGACGTCCACCTGCACGACACGTACTTCGTCGTGGCCCACTTCCACTACGTGATGATGGGCAGCACGCTGATCGCTCTGATCGGCGGCCTGCACTACTGGTGGCCCAAAATCACCGGGCGGATGTACTCCGAACGCTGGGGCCAGGCCGCCTGGATCATCCTCTTCGTCGGCTTCAACCTGACCTTCTTCCCCCAGTTCATCCTCGGCAGCCACGGGATGCCGCGGCGGTACTACAACTACCCCGCCCAGTTCGAGGCCCTGCACGTGCTTTCGACGATCGGGTCGTACGTGATGTCCGTGGCGTTCTTCCTGATCGCCGGGTATCTGCTGCACGCGCTCTTCGCCGGCCGACGGGCCCCGGCCAACCCGTGGGGCGGGGCGACGCTGGAGTGGCGCTGCGCGTCGCCGCCGCCGGCGCACAACTTCGACTACACGCCGACGGCCGGCGATCCGTACGATTTCAGCGACCTGCGCTACGACCCGCAGATTGAGGGGTATGTCCCCGCCGGCGCGAAGCCCGCGGCCACCGCCTGATCTGCCGCGATCCACCGCACGATTACGGCCCCGCGGCCGAGGCGGGGCAGCGCGGGTTGCCAGCCCGATTACAACCACGATAATACCGCCGCGGGGGGCACGCGACGCCGCTACGGAGTGTGCATGTCCGTCAATCCAAAGACAGCCGTGGGTCCGCTCGGCGGCGTGCGGGCCGGCGCGCGGCAACTGCGCGGCTGGCGGTGGAACGGTCGCGGCGGACTCGTGTCGCGGCCTGTTCGTTGTCGCCGGGAGGATTGGTACATCGTCCGGGCCCGGCCGGTCGATGCGGCTTCCGGGGCGCCCACGACGCTGCTGGTCACTTTTTATCAGGACGATCGCCCACTCGAACGGCGGCGGCTGCGGCTGCACGCCGCTGATACTGCCGCCGGCGTTGAACTGCTCGGTTGGCTCGAGACGCCGGCCCGCGCGACGCACTTGCAGGTGGCGGTCCCGGACGCGGAAATCGGGGGGCGCCTGCGAGAAGTTGTGTTCCATGACGTGGCCGAGCGCGACCCCAAGTGCCACCCGTTGGCCAACGTCCCGCGGTGGAGCACGTATCGCCCGCCGTTCACCATCGACCGGGTGGTGTTGCCGGCCCCGCTGGCCGCGTTGGCGCGCGCGGTGCCGGAACTGACGGCGCGGGTGGTGGATCAGCCGGCCACGCGCGACGAGCTGTTCCGGGCGGCCCGCGGGGCCGCTTGCGTGCTCGACCCGCGGTGGGTGCGTCGCCTGCGAATGTCGTGGCGCGATGTGGAAGCGCTGGCGGCCGCGGCGTGGCTGCTCGTGGACCTGGAAACGGCGGCGGAGCTGCTCACGGCCTGCGGCGCGGGCGAAATCCGCCTGGTTTCGCACGCTTCCGCGCACGGGATCATGTCGGCGCGCGTCGAGTACGCCGACGTTCCCACCCGCGGCCTGGCCCTTCAGGACGTGGTGCCCTACGCCGCGTGCGACGACCGGGGGCGTTTTCGCGTCCGCGGTCTGCGGGCCGGTCGGGCCTGGCGACGCCTCGCGGACCAGGCCGGCTGGGCCACGCTCCTCTGCGCCGAAACGCCCTGGGAAGCCGAGCACGGCGACGTATTGTCGGCGATGCGGGCGGTGGGCGGCGGGGAGCTGATCGTGACGGAACTGCCTTGGCTCGCGGCCGGGCGGCACGGGCCGCTGCTGGCGCCGCGAATTGCCACCCACCTGCTGCGGATGCACCTGGCGGCACCGCTGCCCGACCACGTGCAATACTGGAATCGCTGGGCGACCGGCGATGTCCTCATCCGGGACATCGCCGACCTTGCCGGTCGCTACGCGCCCCTGCGGCCGGTGCGCTGGGCCCCGGTGGACGCCGGGCGCGCCCGGCTCGGGTTGAGCCTGACGATGCCGGGGCCGGACGCCCGCCCGCCGTTGCTGATTCGCACCGGACGAATCGACGACGACGCCCTCCACGACGGGCTGCCGGCCGAGCCGATGATGATCTTCATGAAGTGGCTGGCCCGCGAAGCCCGCGAGCGGACCGCGTGGGCCCAGACCCATCTGGCGGGGTGCCCCGTCGTGTGGCAGTTCGACACAGCCGGGGGGCTCAAGTACGCCGTCTTGTTCGATGCGGCCCACCCGACCGACGGCCGGCGGCCGCAGGTGGTGCGGCTGCGGTTGGCCGGGCCCGCAGAGCGTGCCCCGGAACCGGCGGACCTGGTCATCACGATTCCCCAAGACGAGGGGCTGCACGGCGATGCTTCGCCGGCGTGGCAGGATGCCCTCACGCGGAGATTGATCCGCCTGATCGAACGGGGGCCGACGGTCTGAGAGTCCGCGTGCGATTCGCGCGAATCCGCGCCGCCACTGGTTTGCGGGCCGTGGCCGGACGTGCTACAAACCACCGCTTGGGCTGCCGCCGTCGCGGTGGGCGAGCCGTCACCGTTTTCAGGAAGACCGCGCGAACATGAGCTTCCACGACTTGGGCAGTACGGGCGTCGTCGGGCTCCAATGGGGCGACGAGGGCAAGGGGAAGGTCGTCGACCTGCTGTTGGCCGACTTCGACGCCGTTGTGCGGTACGCGGGCGGGGCCAACGCCGGCCATACGGTCGTGATCGGCTCCGAGACGTTCGCCCTGCATCAGCTCCCCAGCGGCATTCTGAGGCCCGAGGTCGTGTGTGTCATCGCGGCGGGGGCCGTTGTGGACCCGGCGGTGCTGCTGGGCGAAATCGCTTCGCTGCGCCAGCGTGGTGTCAGGGTCGCGGACAATCTGCGCCTCAGCGATCGTGCCCACGTCGTATTTCCGTACCATCGCCGGGAAGACGTGCTGGCCGAGCGGGCCGCCCGGCCGGAGTCCAAGCTCGGGACCACCGCGCGCGGCATCGGCCCGTGCTACGCCGACAAACACGCCCGCCACTGGGCGATCCGCGTCGGCGACCTTCATCCCGCCGAGCACTTGCGCCGCCGGCTCGCGGCGGTCGTGGCCCACAAGAACGCGTATCTCGCGGGCGTGTACGGCGAGCGCGAGTTGTTCGACGCGGACCGGCTCGCGGAGGAGTACCTGGCGTTCGCGGAGGAGCTGCGGCCGTTTGTGTGCGACACGACCTCCCTTTTGCACCGCCTGCGCCGCGCGGGCCAGCGCATCCTCTACGAAGGGGCCCAGGGGGCGCTGCTCGACGTGGACCACGGCACCTATCCGTACGTCACCAGCTCCAGCGCCGCGGGCGGCATCGCCAGCGGCGCCGGGGTCCCGCCGACCGCCGTGCAGTCGATCGTCGGCGTCGTCAAGGCGTACGCCACTCGCGTCGGCGCCGGCCCTTTTCCGACCGAGCTGACCGACGGCCTCGGCGAGACCATCCGTGAGCGGGGCCGCGAGTTCGGTACGACGACGGGGCGACCACGGCGGTGCGGCTGGTTCGACGCGGTGGCCGGCAGCTACGCGGCGATGCTGGCCGGCCCGACCTGCCTGGCGGTATTGCACCTCGACACGCTGTCGGGGATCGACCCCCTGAAGGTCTGCGTCGGCTACCAGATCGACGGAGAGCCGCTGAATGAGTTCCCGGCCGACATCGGGCGGTTGCAGCGGGTCGAGCCCGTCTATGAGACGTTGCCGGGATGGACGGAGGACATATCGGCGTGCCAGCGGGTCTGCGACTTGCCGGACGCCGCGCGAACCTACCTCCGCTTCATCAGCGAACGCCTGGGGGCCCCCGTTCGTATGATCGGAGTCGGCCCCGCCCGTGAGCAGGTCATCGTGACGGGCCCTGAGAACTGACGATGCCCACGCAGCCGCCGCTCGACCCGATGGACGAACTTGGACTGCCTCGGACGGCGCTGCCGCGGCACGTGGCGATCATCATGGACGGCAATGGGCGCTGGGCCCAACAGCGCGGCTTGGCCCGCATCGAGGGGCACCGGCATGCCGGCGCCGCCGTCCGCGACATCGTGACGCACGCGGCCCGGTTGGGGCTCGAGTGCCTGACGCTGTACAGCTTCAGTCTGGAGAACTGGCGGCGGCCGCGCGACGAAGTGAACGGGCTGATGGCGCTGTACGCCGAGTATCTCGCCTCGGAGCGCCAGGAAATACTCGATAACGGCATTCGGCTGGTGCAGATCGGGACGCGGGCGGGGCTGCCGGCCGAAGTCTTGCGGGAACTGGACCTTACCGCCAACATGAGCTGCCAAAACAAGGGTCTGACGCTCTGTTTGGCACTGAACTACGGCTCGCGGGCGGAGATCACCGAGGCCGTGCGGCAAATCGCCGGGCGTGTGGCCGCGGGTGGGCTCCGGCCCGAGGATATTCGGGAGCAGGACATCAGCGCGGCCCTGTACACGGCCGGCTTGCCGGACCCGGACTTGGTGATTCGAACAGCGGGTGAGATGCGCGTCAGCAATTTCCTGTTGTGGCAGATCAGCTATGCCGAGCTGCACGTCACGCCCGTGCTGTGGCCCGACTTCCGCAAGGAGCACTTCAACGCGGCGCTGCGGGACTATGCACAGCGAGTGCGGCGTTTCGGCGGCGTGGTAGGGGAGCCCCCTCGGTCGGTCTCCCCGCCTTGCGATGGCTGCCCGGGCGGCGCCCGTTGACCGGGTCGGATAGTTCCTATGGGCAAGCGCATCATTGTCGGCACGTCGCTGGCCGCGCTCCTGATCGCCCTGCTGGCGGCGGACGGCTGGCTGGCCGCGCGCCCGACCGTGCGGATTCTGCTCCCGGGATCGAGTTTTGACCTCGGACCGTGGCTGTGCGAGGGGGCCATCTGCACACTCATCGTTCTGGTCCTGACGGTAGCGGCCACCCATGAGCTGGTTCACCTCGCCCGCACACGTGGGCATCGGCCGTTTGGGCTCACCGCGCAGGCGTTTGCCGCGGCCCTGGTGGTCGGTCCGTACGTCTCGCTGAACCTGTCGCCGATCACCGGGGGGTACGATGAGTCGTGGGGGCTGCTCGCGATGGCCGTGGCGCTGGGCTTCGTGTTCCTGCTCCAGGCGTGGCGTCACCGCACGACCAACGCGATGGAGAATCTGGCATTTACAATATTCATTATCTTCTACTCTGGGGGCCTGGCGGGCTTCATGACGAAGCTACGCTTGGAGATTGGCGGCAGCACCGGGGTCGTCGTGCTCATGTTCTCGGTGTTCCTTGTGAAGATGACGGACACGGGGGCCTACTTCGTCGGCCGAGCGGTGGGGCGCCACAAAATGATCCCTTGGCTTAGCCCTAAAAAGACCTGGGAAGGATTCTTCGGTGGGATCATTGTCACGCTGCTGTGCGCGCTAGCGGTCGGTTCGTGGCTGCACAGTGGCGGGCTGCTCAAGTTCCGGGCCGAATCAGTCTCTATCCCATTTATGATGCTATGTTTAGGTCTTCTGCTGGGGCTTTTCTCAACGGCCGGAGACCTCGCCGCCTCACTTCTCAAGCGTGACGCAGCCGTCAAGGACTCGGGGCACACGTTCCCGGGGCTGGGCGGCGTTCTGGATGTCGTTGACTCACCTCTGCTGGCCGCCCCGGTGGCCTGGCTGTACTGGACGCGCCTGTTCCACGTCGTGTCGTAGCGTCTCGGGCGGACCTTGACCCCAATAAATAGGGCCTGTAGCCGGAAGACGCTACTGCGTAGCGGTCCGCATTCGGCACGCGCCAAGAGCAGGCACGCGTAAACGCCAGAATACGTCCGAAAATCCGTCAAAAAAACTTGCGTCTCGTGGCAACCGGTGGTATTCTATCCCTATCGGAATAAGTCAAGTGGCGGAAAGTGGCGGACGTTGCTGGCGGGCAGATGTTTCTGGCGGGCACCTACGAACTGACTATCGACGCGAAGAACCGCCTGTCGGTCCCGTTCGGCATCCGCCGCAAGCTCTCCGAGGATCGCGACGGCCAGGCCTTCTACGTGCTGCCGGGTCGTCGCCCGGGAACGCTGGCCCTGTACCCGGAGAAGTACTACGAACGTCTGCGTGGCGACCTGCCCCCGGACGACAGCCTGTCCGACGCGGCGTACGAGTATCGCCAGTTCGAGTATTCGCAGAGTGCGCTGCTCGAACCCGATGGGCAGGGGCGGGTGCTCATCCCGGAACGTTTGCTCAAGCGGGCCGGCCTGGACAAGGACGTCGTGCTGATCGCCGTGCGAGACCACCTGGAGCTGTGGCGACGAGCGGACTTCGAGGAGTTCGAGCGGCGTCAGTGGCAGGACTACCCGCAGCAGCGTGCGCGGGCGATGGCCGAGATGAAAGAACTCGCGGCCCGGTGCGAGGCCGGGAGCGAAGACGATAGCCGCCGTGACGGCTGAGCGAACGTTGGTGCGGTTGGGTTTCGTGACCTTGGGTTGCGGTCAGGACTGGCGCGGCTGACCCGGCAACCCGCCGATACGTGGACGGCGCGAGCGATCCTCGCCGTGGGTAGCGAGGATTGATGGAGCACGGAAGCGTCGCGCCCCCACGGGGCAGTCGTACGGGACTGTCCACCTTGGGGCCGTCCGCAGGCCAGGGAGGGCACGCGGCGGCCATCGCTCTCACTGCCGGTCCGCAGCGAGTGAAAGCACGGTACCCGGTGGTGGGCACCATGTCCAGTGGTAACTCCCCTGGTCAGCCCGAGACGGTCTGCGCGCCGCCGGCGTGTGGAAAGCCGACGTGGTCTTGGTGCCGCACGAACATCGGCCGGTGTTGTTGGACGCGGTGGTCCGGCTGCTCGGTCCGACGCCGGGGCAGGTGGTCCTCGACGGGACCGTGGGGCTGGGCGGACATGCGGCGGCGCTGTGGCCGTTGACCCAGCCCGGCGGACGGTACATCGGGTTGGACCTGGATGAAGCCATGCTGGCAGAGGCGCGGGCACGGCTGGCGGCGGTTGGGGGGAGCGGGCTGTCGCTGTATCAGGCCAATTTCGCCGACTTCCCCGAAGTGCTGGCGCGGGAAGGGTTGACGGCCGTTGACCATGTGCTGCTGGACCTGGGCGTGAACTCGGCCCAGTTGGCCGACGCCGGGCGTGGCTTCTCCTTTGAACGGGACGGCCCCCTCGACATGCGGTTCGATCAACGGGCGGAGCGGTGCGCGCTCGACTTGGTGAACCGCTTGTCGGAGCGGGAGTTGTCCGACCTGTTCTACGAGAACGCGCAGGAGTCCAACAGCCGGCGGATTGCGCGGCGAATCTGCCAGGTGCGGCATGAAGGGAGAATCACGACCACGCTGGCGCTGGCGCGTGCGGTCGCGTCGGCCGTGCCGGGGGTGGGGCACCCGGGGCGACTGCACCCGGCCACCCGGGTGTTCCAGGCCCTCCGCATCGCGGTCAACGACGAGTTGGGCAATCTGCGGCGGTTTCTGGGGCACGTGGTGGAGCACTTGCGGGCAGGCGGGCGGCTGGCGGTGATCAGTTTTCACAGCTTGGAAGATGGAATTGTGAAGCAGTTCCTGCGGTCGGAACGGGCCGCCGGCCGGATGGAGGAGATCACGCGTCGGCCGGTGGTCGCGGAGGCCGAGGAGCGGGAGAACAACCCGCGGAGCCGCAGCGCGAAGCTGCGCGTCGCGCAGCGCGTGGAGAAGGGAAGTTCATGCGGAGCGTCGTCATGACAACGTGGGCACGGATGCCGAGCACGCCGTTCTCCCTGCTCGCGCGGGGGCCGGCGCCCCGCGCGCGAGAGACCTCTATTGAAACGTCGTTGAGCAGACCGGCACGCAAGGAGGCGGCGATGGCGCTGAGCGTCAAGGCGGCGATGTTGTTGTGCATGGGTTTCATCGGGGCCATCTCCTGGGTAGCCAACCAGGTCGAGCGGCCGCGGATCGGCGTGACCTCGCCCCTCACCGTCGGCACGCCGGTCGATTTTGCGCGGGCGTTGGGGGCGGCCGCGACGCTGACCGAAGGGGACGCGGACCGCCGAGCGGCGTGGGTCCGCCGTTTCGAACGGCCCAACGCGCTGGATGCGCAAGCCGCGACGAACCGGGCCGCTGACGTTGCGCTGGCGGTGTGGTCCCCCGAGGCGCCGGTGGCGGAGGGGGCACCGCCCGCGACGCTTCCGCCCCTGGTGGGGTTGGAGCTGAGCGAGGGCTTGGCGGCGGCGGAACCTGGCGGCCCGGTGGGTGACATCCCGGTGGCGGCGGAAATCGCGGCGGACGCGGGTGACATGGGGAGCACGGCGTCGGTCTCCCAGCGCCTGTCTGCGCGCTCGTACCGCGTGGTGCGGGGTGACACGCTCACCGGCATTGCCCGACGGCACTGGAACTCGGACGACCGACGGCTCGTTGCGGCGCTGGTCACCGCCAATCCGCAGTTGGCGGACCGCAGGGGCGGGCGGATTCTTGTGGGGGAGGAGTTGCGGATTCCCGACTTGGCCCAGGCGGCGGGAAGCCTCCCGGCGTCGGAAGTGGCCGGGGCGGTGCCGCTCCCCACGACGGGGGGCGAGCAGTGGTATACCATACGGCGCAACGACACGTTGGCCGACATCGCACAGCGGTTCTTGAACGACAGCGGCCGGTGGCGTGAAATCGCGGAGCTGAACGGCCTGAAGCCGCACAAGATCGTGCCCGGCACGCGGATCAAGCTGCCGCCGGTGATCCGGCTGGCGCGCGGCTAGACGGGCGCCGGGGCGGGTCGGGCCGGCGCCGCGGCAGGACCTGGCATGACGTTGTTCCGCATGACGGTGGTGCTGGCGGGCGGACTGGTGCTGCTGCTGGCGGTGGTGATCCTGCGAGCCGAGACGACCCGTCTGCACTACGAGGTATCGCGGTGCGAGCGGCAGGCAGAGTCACTGCGCCAGCAGCTTCTTGAATCGGAGCTGGAGTTGGCCCGGCTCAAGAACCCGGTCCGGCTGCGCCAACGGATGCAGGAGGCCGTCAGCCGGCTGGTCGAGGAACCGCCGGCGGAGTCGCCGGCGCGCCCGGCGCCTGCTCCGGTGCCGGCCCGCAAGCGTGAGCGTCGCTGAATGGGCGGGCGCGCTGGGCCGGCGCAGCCGGGGAGGGCGAGTTTCCCGGCGCGCCGCGGCTCGGCAGTCCCACCATGCCGGGATCGCCCTGCGGCGCCGCATGTTCGCGCGCCTGGTTTGGTCGCGGGACGCGAGTTGTGTCGGAGCACTCGGGCGCGGCATGGGTGTGACCGGGGAACGGAGGCACGGGGCATGCGCAGCGGCCTGGTCTTGTCGGCGGCGGTCGCGGTGTTGCTGGCCGGTGGAGCGACACGCCTGGCCTACATTCAAGTTCGGCAGGGGGAGGCCTTGCGGGAACGGGCGGAGCGGCAGCAGCGCGTGACGCGGGTGATCCCGGCACGCCGCGGCGAAATCCTGGATACGCGCGGCCGCGTCCTGGCCGGGACCGTGCGGCGGCCGTCGGTGTTCGTGGACCCGTACCTGGTCAGCGACACCCGGTTTGCCGCCTACAGTGTGGCGCCGGTGTTGGGTTTGTCGGCGGCCGAGTTGGAGCAGCAGCTCGACACCTGGCAGGCGGAGGGCCTGCGTTTCGTTTGGCTGAAGCGGCGGGTTTCGGACGAAGTGGCAGCGGCCGTCCGGACGGTCGTGGAATCGCGGCGTTTGCGGGCGTTTGACATTCAGGATGAGTCCGTGCGTGTTTATCCGCAGGGTCGGGTGGCCCCGCACGTGCTCGGCTTTGTCGGCGTGGACCTGCAGGGGTTGGCCGGAATCGAGGCCACCTTCGACGAGACGCTGAGCGGCACCCCCGGGCGATGGACGGCGACCGTCGACGCCGGGCGGCGGCGGGTGCGGTCGCGGCACGACGAGTTTGAGCCTGCGGTGGACGGCGGCACGGTGGTCCTGACGCTCGACGCCTACATTCAGCAGATCACGCAGGACACGCTGCGCCGCGCGTTCGACAAGCACAAGCCGGAGTGGATCAGCGCGGTCGTCATGGACCCGCACTCCGGCGAGGTGCTGGCGATGGCCACCGTTCCCGACTTTGCGCCGGACGAGGCCATCCCGGCGAACTTCAACGATTGGACCCCGGCCCAACGCGAGGCCCGCGCGGCGCTGTGGCGGAACCGGGCGGTGAGCGATTCGTTCGAGCCGGGCAGCATCTTCAAGCCGTTCGTGGCCAGTTGCGCCTTAGATGAAGGCCTGGTGCGCCTCGACGAGGTGTTCGCCATCAACGGCCCGGTGCGCAGCTTCGGCCGGCGGACCATCCGCGACGTCCATGCCTACGGTTCGCTGACACTGCATGAGGTCATCAGCAAGTCCAGCAACATCGGCATGGGGCTGGTCGGGGCACGCTGCGGGATGGACCGCTTGCACCGCTACGTTCGCTCGTTCGGCTTCGGCGACCTGACGGGGATCGACCTGCCCGGGGAACACACGGGGCTGGTGCAGGACTTCTCGCGCTGGAACCCGTCCTTCTCGCCCCAGTCCATTCCCATCGGCCAGGAGATCGCGGTGACCCCCATCCAGGTTGTTACCGCGTTCAGTGCCTTCTGCAACGGGGGCCTGTTGCTGCGGCCGCGCATCGTGCGGGGCGTGATCGGCCCCGACGGGCAGACGTGGGAAGACTGGTCGGCCCCGGTGGCCGTTCGCCGGGTGCTCAGCGAAGAGACCGCGGAGGCGTTCCGGCTGCGGGCCCTGGTGGAGACGGTCCGGGAAGGGAGCGGCAAGTCCGCCGCGCTGGACGAATACCAGGTTTTCGGCAAGACCGGGACGGCCCAGATTGCGACGCCGGGGGGGCGGGGGTACTTGTCGGGGCAGTACGTGGGTTCGTTCGTCGGGGGGGCGCCGTCGGACCGTCCGCGCGTGGTCGTGCTGGTGTCGATTTACAAGCCGACGCGGGAGGGGTATTACGGTGGGGTGGTCGCGGCCCCCGTGGTGCGGGAGATCATCGCGGAGACGCTGGCCTATATGCAGGTGCCGCCCGAGTTGGTTCCCGAGGTGTCGCCGGGGCCGGCCGGGGTGGGCCGCCGACGCTGACGCGGCGCGGAGACCAGGGATGGCGTGCAGTACGATGACGCGCGGCGGAACGGGACAAGGCGAGCGAACGTTGGGTGGACTGCTGGCGGGGCTCGTGCCCGCGGAGGAGCTCCGCGGGCGCGCCGACCAGCGGGTCAGCGGGGTGTTCGACGACTCGCGGCAGGTGCGGCCGGGCGGGCTCTTTGTCGCCGTGTGCGGCACCAGCGCGGACGGTCGGCGATTCGTCGAGGACGCGGTCCGTCGCGGGGCGGCGGGGATCGTGGGGGAGGGTCTGCCGGATACGGGGGCGGCGCTGGCGGTCCGCGTGCCGGATGCCCGCGCGGCGCTGACGCAGTTGGCGCTCCGCTGGCACGGTCTGGCGGCGGACGGCTGCGCGGGGCTGCGGCTGGCGGCCGTCACGGGCACCAACGGCAAGAGCACGACGGCCTTCATGGTGCGGGCGATCCTGCGGGCGGCAGGGCGGAAGTGCGGCATGTTGGGGACGGTCCACTACGACCTGTGTGGGCGCAGTGTGACGGCCCGCCTGACGACGCCCGGCCCGCTCGAGCTCGCGGGGTATCTGCGGGAGTGCGCGGACGCGGGCGCCGACGCCGCCGTGATGGAAGTCTCGAGCCACGCGCTGGACCAGAAACGGACGGACGGGCTGCGGTTCGCGGCGGCGGCGTTCACCAATCTGACGGGTGACCACCTCGATTACCACGGGACGTTGGAGAGCTACCGGGCGGCGAAACGGCGGCTGTTCCAGGGGCTGGGGCCCGAGGCGGTGGCGGTCGTCAACCGCGACGACGCCAGCCACGAGTTCCTGCTGGAGGGGTGCCGAGCGCGGGTGGTGACGTTCGGCCTGGAGCAGCCCGCGGACATCAGCGCGCGGATCACGCGCAGCACCAGCCAGGGGACGTTCTATCGACTGCGGCTGGAGGGACGCGAGCTCGTGCTGGAGAACGCGGTGGTGGGGCGACACAACGTGTACAACGCGCTGACGGCGGCGGGCCTGGCGCGGGCGGTGGGGGCCGATTTCGACGCCATCGCGGCCGGGCTGGCGTCGGTGCGGAACATCCCCGGCCGTCTCCAGCGGGTGCCGTGTGCCAGCGCGGCCGACGTGTTCGTCGATTACGCGCACACCGACGATGCGCTGCGAAACGTGCTCAGCGCCCTCAAGCCGCTCACCCGCCGGCGCCTGATCGTCGTCTTCGGTTGCGGCGGCGACCGCGACCGGAGCAAGCGGCCGCGAATGGCGGCGGCGGTGGCGGAACGGGCCGACGCGATCATCGTGACCAGCGACAACCCGCGCACGGAAGACCCCCGGCAGATCATTGACGAGATCCTCACGGGTTTCCGTGCCGGCGTACGCCGCCGGGTCACTGTTGAGCCGGATCGGGCCGCGGCGATCCGGGCCGCGCTGGCCGGGGCCGGCGAGGGTGACGTGGTCCTGATCGCGGGCAAGGGGCATGAGGACTACCAGATCATCGGTGACCGTCGCATTCACTTTGACGATGTGGAGGTGGCGATTCAGGCGGCGGCGGAGCTGCGGTCCGGCGGGTCAGGAGTGGCGTAGGCCGTGATCAAATTGACGTTGACGGAGGTCGTGCAGGCCATGCAGGGGCGACCGTGGGGCGAGCTGGCCACGGTCAGCGTGGGCGGGGTGTCCACCGATTCGCGCACGGCCGCCGCCAGTGACCTGTTCTTCGCCATTCGCGGCCCGCGCTTTGACGGCCACGATTTCGTGGCGGAGGCGCTTCAGCGCGGCGCGGTGGCGGCGGTGGTGGAGGCCGCGCAGGCGGCCCGCGTGGCCGAGCGGCTGCGGACGGCCGACGTGCGCCTGCCGCGCAGCGCCGTACTGATCGAGGTGGACGACACGCTGGCGGCGTTGGGGCGGCTGGCGGCGTTCCACCGCCGGCAGCACCCGGCGGAGGTCATTGCGGTCGTCGGCAGCAACGGCAAGACGACCACCAAGGCGATGATCCATCACATTCTGAGCGGGCGGCGGCGCGGCCGCTGTTCACCGAAGAGCTTCAACAACGCGATCGGCGTGCCGCTGACGCTGCTGTCGGCGGAACCGGGCGACGAAGTCCTGGTCGTGGAGATCGGCACGAATTCGCCGGGAGAAATCAACGCCCTGGGCGCGATCGTTGAGCCCGACATGGCCGTCATCACCTGCATCGCCGAGGAACACCTGGAGGGACTGGGCGACCTGGACGGCGTCGCCGCCGAGGAGTGCTCCATCCTGAAGCACGTGCGGCCGAAAGGCTTCGCGGCGGTGAACATCGAGAGCCCGGCGGTGGTCCGGTACCTGCCGGGCGACGGGGCGGCGCCGGGTGTGCGGCCGGGCCCGCTGCACGTGGCGACATTCGGGCGGCACGCGGAGGCGGACGTGCGCCTCACGGAGCTGAGCTACGAGAGCCCGTGGCTGCGATTCAAGTTGAATGATCGCTTTCCGTTTCGCCTGCGGATGGCCGGCATGCACAACGCGGTCAACGCGGCCGCCGCCGTCACCATTGCCCGCCGACTCGGGTTTGATTACCCGGAGGCCGCCGTGCGGCTGGAGTCGTTCGTGACTCCGCCGATGCGAAACGAGATCATCGAGATGGGGGGGGTCACCGTGATCAACGACGCGTACAACGCCAATCCGCACAGTGCGGTGGCGGCGATCGAGGTGCTGGAGCAGATGCCCTGCCGCCGGGAGCGGATCGCCGTGTTCGGCGAGATGCGGGAGCTGGGGCCGCAGTCGGCGGCGTTGCACCGGCAGGTGGCGGACCGGCTGCGGAGCAGCGGCGTTCACCGGGTGATTCTGGTCGGCGCGGGGACGGACGCGATGCGGGACGCGCTGGCCGGCGGCGACCTGTTCGGGCCGCGTGTGGAGCGCTGCGCCGACGTGGACGATTGCCTGGCGCGGCTGGCCGACAGCGTGCGGCCCGGGGACGTCGTGCTGCTGAAGGCCTCGCGGGCCGTGGGGCTCGAGCGCGTTGTCGAGCCGCTGCGTGAGCGTCTGCAGCCGCGTCCAAAGTCCTAGCGCCGCCGACCTGGCGCCGCACTTCCACGGACGTTCGGATCGACAATGCTGTATCACCTGCTTCACTGGTGGCGTGCCGAGGGGCCCTGGGCCCACAACGAGCCGTGGTTTCGCGCCGTCGTCGCCGTTCTCGTTGCGTTTCTGATCGTCTGGGGCCTGGGCCCGCGCGTCATCCGCAAGCTTGTGCAGCTCAAGATTGGCGACCGTCCCGAGTTCGATCACGCCGCCCTCAACCAGGCCATGCGTGACAAGGCCAACACGCCGACGATGGGCGGCGTCCTGATCGTCCTGGCCATTGCCGTCACCGTGCTGCTGCTAGCCGACCTGCGGAACTTCTACGTGGCGATGGGCCTGTTCTGCCTCGTCTGGCTCGCCGTCCTCGGCGGCATTGACGACTGGCTGAAGCTGACCGTCACGCGCCGGTCAGGGACGCGGGACGGGCTGCGGTTGTGGGAGAAGCTCGTCTTCCAGATTGCCCTCGGCGTCCTGCTGGCGACGTTCATTTATCGCTATGGGGAAGCGAACCTCGCCGAGGCCCGCTACGGCGACCTGAGCACGCCGGTCAGTCCGTTCTACAACGTGCTGGCGTTGCCGTTCTTCAAGAGCCCGGTGGCGCTGAGCGGCACGGCGTTCGCCATTATCGCGGTCATCGTCATCGCCGGCACCTCCAACGCGGTCAACCTGACCGACGGAATGGACGGTCTGGCCAGCGGGTGCATGGTGCTGACGTCGCTGGTGTTCATGGTGTTCGCGGTGGTCGTGGGCAGCTACCGGCTGTCGCAGCAGTTCGTGTTCTATCACGTGGCCGGGACGGACGAACTGGCCGTGTTGTGCGGCGCGGTCGCCGGGGCCTGCCTCGGCTTTCTGTGGTACAACGCCTACCCGGCCCAGGTCTTCATGGGGGACACCGGGGCGTTGCCGCTCGGCGGGCTCATGGGCTATGTCGCCATCGTCACTCGACAGGAGCTGATGCTCTTCATCGTCGGCGGCATTTTCGTCATCGAGGCCGTGTCGGTGCTGGTCCAGATTCTGGTGTACAAGGCGACGGGGGGCCGGCGCGTGTTTCGCTGCGCGCCGCTGCACCATCACTACCACCTCGGCGGCCTGACCGAGACCCAGGTGGTGATGCGGTTCTGGCTGCTGTCGGCGCTGTTTGCCGCGTTTGCGCTGCTGACAATCAAACTCCGGTAGGCGGCGGAATGAAAAAGGAAAAGGGAAGAAGGAAAGAAGCGGATGGCCGGCCGGGACAGACATCGGCCGGCGGCGAGCGGTCGTCCAGCGGCCGTCCGGCCTCGTCGGCCTGGTCGGCCCGTCCAGCATTCTTCGTTTTGCCTTTTTCCTTGTCAATTGGCGACGACCGGCGGGACGCCGATGCTCCCCGAATCGGGCGCAGCGTGGAAAGTCCCCCGGTCTCGTCAGCCCTCTATGACCCTGTCGTGGTCTTCATCGCCGGCGTATTGATGGTCCTCGGCGTCACGATGGTCTACTCCGCGTCGGTGACGGTGCAGGGGGCCGCGTTCCACTGGCGACAATGGTGGGACTCTCCCCTGCGGCAGGGCGTGTTCGCGCTGGCCGGCTTTCTGGTGATGCTCGCCGTGGCCCACATGGACTACCGCGTGCTGGCGTGGCGGCGGCCCGGCGACGGCTGGCGGGCCGGCGCGCTGTACGCCCTGTCGGCCGTTCTGCTCGTGGCCGTGTTGATCCCGGGCATCGGCCGGGCCGCGCTCGGTGCCCGGCGGGCCATTGAGATCCCCGGGCTGGCCATTGGTTTCCAACCGTCCGAGATCGCTAAGGTCGTCCTGGTCACCTGGTTGGCCGCACTGCTGAGCCGGTCCGCCACCGTGCGTTCGGCGGTGGAGTGGCAGCGGCTGGGAAGCTCGACCGCCGTGGGCGATCGACGACGATGGGACGTGCGTGATCTGCGTCGCGGGTTTGTGCCGGTGGTTCTCAGTGCCGGCGTGCTCATTGCGCTCACGGGCATCGAGGATTTCGGCACGGCGGCCCTGATGGGGGTCGTGACGCTGATTCTCCTGTTTCTCGGCGGTGCGCGCTGGACCCACTTGTCGCTGATGGGGCTTTTGGCGGCCTTGGCGGGCGTGGCGCTGGTTTTGGTCAAGCCGCATCGCATCGAACGCATTACGACTTGGCTCACCGCCGAGCCGGACCCGCGCGGCGCGGGTTACCAGATTCAGCAGGCCCTGCTGGCCATCGGCTCCGGCGGTTGGTGGGGGCGGGGGCTGGGCGCCGGCGTGCAGAAGTACGGCTACTTGCCGCAGGACAACAACGATTTCATCCTGGCCATAATCTGTGAGGAGCTCGGCGTCGCGGGCGGACTCGTTGTGGTAGGTCTGTTCTTGCTACTGCTGTGGCGCGGCGCGTGGATCGCCCGGCGGGCCGCCGATCCGTTTGGGCAACTGCTGGCCCTGGGGCTCACGCTGCTGATTTGTCTCCAGGCTGCGATGAACGTCGGCGTCGTGACCAACAGCATCCCGACCAAGGGTATCTCGTTGCCCTTCGTTTCCGCCGGCGGCTCGGGTGTGGTGTTTCTCGGGGCCGCCGCGGGACTACTGGCCGCCGTGGGACGTACGCGGTCATCGGCCGGCGACCGGACCCCGGCCGGGGCGGGCGTATGAGAAGTGGACGATTGATTTCGTGCGCCGGGCGCGCCGCCTGTCAACGGGTTGCCTTGACCGCGCTGCTGTTTGCGACCGGCACCTGCGGGCTGCCGGCGCAGTCCTTGCCCGCGCTGGAGCCGCCGCAGGCGGTGGCCACGATCACCGATGATCGACTCGATGAGATCTCCGGCCTCGTTGCCAGCCGGCGTCATCCGGGGTTGTATTACGTTCACAACGATTCCGGCGCCGGGCCGTACGTCTACCTCATCGACCGCGCAGGGCAAACGCGGCTGACCTTACACCTTAAGGGGGCCCAGGCGGCCGATTACGAGGACATTGCCCTGGCGCCCGGGGCCGAGCCGGGGACGTTCGAGGTCTGCGTGGCCGACATCGGCGACAACGACGCCCGTCGGCGACACATCACGATCTATCGCTTCCCGGAACCGGAGTTGCTGAGCGCCGGCGACGCCGCGCTTGAGGTCACGCCGCGGGCGTACCGCTGGCACTACCCCGAAGGCCCGGTGGACGCCGAGGCGTTCTTGGTTCACCCGCGGACGGGGCACGGTTACATCATCACCAAGCGTACGACGGGGGCGAGCATGGTCTACCGACTGTCCGCCCCCTGGAACGAGCAACGGGAGGGCGAGCTCGTGCGCGTCGGGCCCCTGCGGATTCCGCCGGCACTGGTCCCGCTGCGGGTTGTGACCGCCGCCGATGTCAGCCCCGACGGTCGGCGGGTGGCCGTGCGTTGTTACGCCGACGGATGGGAGTGGCGGCTGCCGGCGGACACGGCCGACGCCGACTTCGACCGCATCTTCGATACCCTGCCCGTGCGCCTATCACTGGCCCCCGAGCGGCAGGGTGAGGCATTGTGCTACTCGATGGACGGCAACGCGCTCCTTACGCTCAGTGAGGGGAACCGGCCGACGCTGTATGAAATGCGGCTCGTGACGCCGGCCCATCAACCGGCGCCGTGACGTCGCCCGTCCGGCTCGGCCGGAGCGTTGCCCTCCCACTGGGCATGATCGGCCTAGCGCGTGAGCAGCGCGGCCACGCGCTCGACGGCGTTGGCCGCGTCGTAGCCGTAGGCGTCGGCGCCGACTTGGCGCGCGAACCGCTCGTTGACGGGGGCCCCGCCGACGATCGTCCTGATCCGCTCGCTCAAGCCCCGTTCGCGCAGCAACGTCACCACCTGCCCCATGACCGGCATGGTGGTGGTCAGCAGGGCTGACATGCCGATCAGCGGGGCGCCTTCGCGCTGGGCCGTTTCGACGAACTGCTCCGGCGGCACGTCGTTGCCTAGGTCAATGACCTCGAAGCCGGCGCCCTTGAGCATGACACCGACGAGGTTCTTGCCGATGTCGTGCAGGTCGCCCTGCACGGAGCCAAGGACGACCTTGCCGCGGGTCGGGACGCCCTCCATGAGGAGGAGCGGCTTGAGCCGCGCCATGCCGGCGTTCATCGCCTGGGCCGCCAGCAGCACGTCCGGCAGGTAGATTTCGTGGTCCTTGAAGAGGTCGCCGACGCGGTTCATGCCGGCGATGAGGCCGGCGTTCAGTATCTCGGCCGGCGGTCGGCCCTCGTCGATGGCCTGCCGCGTCAGCCGCGCGACGGCCTCGTCTTCGCCGCGCACCAGGTGGTCCGCCAGTGCTGCCAGTACGTCCACGTGCATTCTCCTCGGCGGACTTACCGCCGCGCAACGAGCCCCGAGCGCCAGCGAGGGGTCCGCGTAGCACCGCGGGGCGACGACACGCCTCCGCCCAACCCGTCGCTGGCGCTCCGGGCTCGTCGAGACGCCGGACTCGGAGGTCCGGCGTTGCGGGGCGACCCGCAGACGATACGCCGGACTTCCGCCACCGCGGGCAAGCTCATGTCCGGCGCTACGGAAGATCGACGGCGGCCGGCAGGTGCTCCACGCCGTAGCGACGCGCTTCGGCCTCCATGCGGCGGCGCAGCTCGCGCCGCACATCGTCGGGCAGCGGCGGCGGCTCGTGCGCCGCGACCAGCCGTTCCACTTCGCGGCGGGCCCGTTGATGGAGGCTCAACCCGCCCTCTTCCAGCCAACGGGCCCGATTGGCCCGGTCGATCACCGGTCCGGGGCGATAGTGCTCCGTCTTCAGGTGCCGCCGCGTGTGCTTGGCAATCAGCAGGTGTTGGCTCTTGAGCAGCTCGTCGAAGAGCGGGCGGGCGGGGAAATCGTCGCGCGGCTCGACACCGGCGACGAGCCGCAACGCCATGCCGGCGATTTCGTTGTCGAGCACGAGCTTTTCGAGGCTCAGGCAGCTTTCGAAGTCGAGCATGCCGGGGCCGGAGACGTTGTTGATGCCGGCTAGGGCCGCCAGCGTCGCCCCGACGCCGCTCTCCAGCCCGTCCTGGGCGTCGAACTGCTTGCCGTCGCTGAGGCCGATGTACGCCTGCGTCGGCAAGCCCAGGTGTTTGCCGATCTCGTTGTAGGCGCAGTCGATCATCATCGTCTCGATCGCGCCCATCGGCGTCGTCTCATAGCGCACGTCGAAGATCGCCGGCGAGCCGCCGTAGAGGACCGGCGCCCCGGGCTGAGCGAGTTGGCTGATGACCAGGCCGCTGAGGGTCTCGGCGGTGTGCTGGACGAGCGAGCCGACCAGCGTGACGGGGGCGACGAAGCCCGACAGCGGCATCGAGATGAACTCGACGGGGATGCCCGCCCGGGCGCAGTCCACCACATTCTGCGAGGTCACGTCGCTCCATTTCAGCGGGGCGGTCGGGCAACAACTGAAGATCGTCAGCGGTTTTCCGCGCAGGGCCTCCGCCGTCCCGCGTACGATGACTTGCAGGTCGCGCATCACGTCGAACGCCTCGATCGTGAACGCCCCGGTGACGACGGGCTTGCGGCCCAGCAGCAGGCCCAGGAACAGCCGGATGCTGTCCGAAATGCGCGGATGAACGTCGTTGGGCACCAGGGCCGTGCTTTGTGAAGCGAGGTTCGGCAGCCCGGCCACCAGCTTCGCATAACGCACGCAGTCGTACGTTGTTGCCGGGCGGATCGCGCCGCTGTCCGCATCCAGCACGTTGATGGCGGCTGAGCCGGGCGTGAAATAGACGTTGTGACCGGCCAGCTCGTGGGTAAGCTCGCCGAAGCTGTCGTACAGCCGGACGCAGCGCGGCGTCGTGGCCAGTGCGCGGTCGATGAGGTCGTCGGGCACGAAGACGCGCTGCCGGTCGGGGCCGACCCGCGCCCCGTGTCCGGCGAGCAGGTCCACGACGCCGGTGTTGTGGATCTCGACGCCGATTTCGCGCAGCAGGCCGCGGGCCTCGGCCAGAATCCGCTCGATCAGCTCATCCGTCAGGAATCGCACCACCGGTCGCATGAACGTCCTCCCGGGCCGCGGCAGGCACAGCCCGCGACCGCTGGTCGAAACGCAAACGAGCCGTCACGATCGTGCGCCAGGGAAGGCGAGGCTGCCTCCTGCGGCGACCCTGCCGGCCTGCCGAGCCGCGGCTCGCCGGAAGGCTCGCCCTCCCGGCAGGCTCCACGCGCTTCGCAACGTGTGCTCACATCATACGGGCGAGCGGCCGGGAGAATAAGGGCCGCTGACAGCACCCCCGACCCGAGCGGTGGACCGTTGGCCCCGCACTGGCGTGCGGGGTTCGGATCAGCGCTCCAAGCTCCCGGCCGCCGGTGGTCGCGGCGGACCGACCAAGGGACAATTTCAGGGCGGGCGGCGCGAACTTTCGGCCGCCCGCGCGCGACGTACCTGATGGAGAGCCGCATGGACGAGGCCGGGACACGGCTGGAAACGCTCTACCGCGAGCTGGGGCCGGACCTGCTGTCGTACCTGCGGCGGCGGCTGGCGGACCGGCACGCCGCCGAAGACCTGCTTCAGGAGACGTTTCTCCAGGCTGCCCGGCGGCTGGAGCGCGTGTCGCAAGCGGTCTCGCCGCGGGCCTGGCTGTACACGATTGCCCGCAACGTGGCGGCGACGGCGGTGCGGTGCCGACGGCGGACTGAACCGCTACCGGCCGAGGTCGTAACCGAGTCGCCGGCGGAGGATCCGCGGTTGGCCCGGGTGCGGGCGGCGATCGCGGAGTTGCCGGACACGCTGCGGGAGACGTTGGAACTGAGGTTGCGCTGCGAGCTGTCTTACGAGGAAATCGCGGCGGTGCTGGAGATCCCAGTGGGAACGGTGCGCTCGCGGCTGCACTTGGCGCTGCAACGCCTGCGCGCGGCGCTATCGGGTGCGTAGGACGGACTTACCACAGAGGCACAGAGGGCACAGAGGGCACAGAGAGAGCCAATGAGGAACCGGCGTAATGCTGTTCCGTCAGGGCGGGCGGCGTACGAACAACACGATGCGAATTCATCGGCAATCTGTGCCATCGTTCCACTCCTCGCTTGTGGACCTCTGTGTTCTCTGTGCCTCTGTGGTGATCGCCCCCGTGCGGTGAGGTGCGAAGATGGACGGTGAAACGCTGGATCGGCTGCTGATGGACCGGGCGCTTGGCGGATTGTCGCCCGATGTTGAGGCGCTCCTGGCGGCTTATTTGGAGCGGACGCCGACGGCCGCCACCCGGGCTGGCGACTACATCGCGGCGGCCGACGCCGCCCGGCGGGTGTTGCGCGGTGACCAACCGGCGGCGCTACCACCATTCCCGGCGATTCGTCTGCACCAGGTCGCGGAAGCCCGGCGTCGGTTGCGATTGGTGCGACAGGTGGCGGGCCTGGCGGCGGCGCTGGTGCTCGGCGTGGGGCTGGGGGCCGGGCTGTTTCGAGCTCAGGCCCCGAGCGGCGGGACGGTGGTCTCCGTCGGCGTCGAGCACCAATTCGCCGCGGCCGATGAGCGACCGGGGGCCGGTGATTTCTGGTCGGCGGCACGTTTGTACGAGCGGGTCCGCCACATGCGTCAAACAAGTTCGGCACGGTTGATCTGGGACTCCGCGGCCAGTCGGCCGCGTGTTGGAGGTGAGTCATGAAAGCGCGCTGGTTGCTGCTTGCGGCTCTGTTCACGACGGTGGTTCTGACCGGCTGTCTGCCCGAGAAGCGGGTGCTCTGGTCGCCGGACGGGAAGTGGGCGCTGGTGCGCGGCGATGAGGGGCTCTATCTGTGCGGTGCGGACGGGGAGCTCTCTCCGCGGGTGGCCGAGCGGGTGGATGCCGTCACGTGGGCGCCGGACTCGCGGCAGGTCATTCTGTCGCGGCGTGAGCCGGTCCACTCGTGGGCCGAGATGGCGGCGGTGATGACGCCGGAGCGCCGGGCCGAGGTCGAAGCCCGCGGGCCGAAGTTCCGCTCCGAGCTGCTGATGCACGAGGGCGAATGGGATACCTTCAAGCCGCGCTCGCTCGGCGGACTGAGCGGCGGCGAGGCGCTGGCGCTGCTCCTGTATGTCCGCGAGCGCCGCGACGCCGCCCTGGTCCAGAGAATGGGCGACAAGTGGGCGGACGTCGAGAAGGTCGTGGGGGCGGTACATCTGCTCCAGCGGGCGCGGGTTGACGACACCGGTGGGTTGACGCTTGGCGACGTGCTCCTGCGTGACGTGGACAACTTCCAAGAGCTGCGGGTTTCACCACCAGGCCAGTTTGTGGCCTTCCGACGCCCGATGACGGACGAAGACCACACTCAGTGCATCTCGGTCCTGCCGCTGAAAACGGGGGCGGCACCGCGGGCCGTGGCCGAGTATGCGGCGCTGTTCTACGACTGGTCGCCCGACGGCCGCTCCATCGTTTACGCCGCCACGAAACGCGCCATGACCGACGAGTCGGACGAGCTGCGCCTTGGGACGCTGCTGCGGCAGCCGGTCGCCGGGGAAGATGGGGCGCTGCTCGCTAGACTGCCGGAACCGGATGAGCTGGCGGGACTGGTGTTTCAGCCGGAGGTTCGAGTGCGGTGCCTGAGCGACGGGCGGATTCTGTTCGCCTCGTTCGAGATGGGTCTACCCTGTACCGCCAAGGACATGCCGCAGCGGGCCGCGCTGTTCGCCGTCCATCCCGAGCGGTACCCCGGCGTGCTGCGGCTGGTTTCGCGGCAGGTCGAGCCCGAGCTGCCCGACGCGATGGCCCTCTTCGAGGTCAGCCCCGACGAGCAGCACGTCAGCATCCCGGGGATGGACGGCCGGGTCGTTGTGCTGACGCTGGCCACCGGTGCGATCTGCGAGGTCGTGGCCAAGGACGACGCGGACCGGTTGCGCACCGAGCCCGCGTGGCGCAGCGACGACGAACTCACCGTCGGCGTGGTGCCGGGCGCCGCGGGGGCGAAGGAGCGTGCCCAAATTGCCCTGGCGCGCGTCAACTGGGCCACCTGCACCGCCGAGCGCCGTATTATCAGCACGGATTGGCCGGACGAGGCCGTCCTCGGTGTGCTCGCGGAGAAGCCCAAGCCGGAAGAGTCCCCGGCGGAACCCGCCTCTGAGTAGGCGGCCCGCCGCTGTGCGCTGCTCATGTCGCTCGGGAGGGGCCGGTCCAACGGCCCCATCCGGGCGACGCCGGGGGATCGCGAAAGGTGACCGCCCCGCCCACGGGGGCGCGGGGACCGCGGCGCGGTCGTGCCGGCTGACACCCCCTTGCGAGGTACTCGGCGGGCGCCCGGATCAGGCTTCGGCCTTCATCTTCTCGGCTTTCTCCGCGGCCATTTCGATCGGGCCGACGTACATGAAGGCCGACTCGGGCAAGTGGTCCCACTTGCCTTCGCACAGTTCCTTGAAGCTGCGGAGCGTCTCTTCGATCTTGGTGTAGTTGCCGGGGAAGCCCGTGAACTGCTCGGCGACGAAGAACGGCTGGCTGAAGAAGCGCTCGATCTTGCGGGCGCGGGACACGATGAGCTTGTCCTCTTCGCTCAGCTCCTCCACGCCGAGAATGGCAATGATGTCCTGGAGGCTACGGTAGCGCTGGAGGATTTCCTGCACCCGGCGGGCGATCTGGTAGTGCTCCTCGCCGACGACGCTCGGGTCGAGCGCCCGGCTGGACGAGGCGAGCGGGTCGATCGCGGGGTAGATGCCCTTCTCGGCAATGCCGCGCTCCAGCACGATGAACGCGTCCAGGTGGGTGAACGTCGTCGCCGGGGCGGGGTCGGTAAGGTCGTCCGCCGGCACGTACACGGCCTGCACGGACGTGACCGCGCCCTTGGTCGTCGAGGTGATTCGCTCCTGTAGCTCGCCCATCTCGGTGCCGAGCGTGGGTTGATAGCCGACGGCCGACGGCATCCGGCCGAGCAGGGCCGAGACCTCGCTGCCGGCCTGGGAAAAGCGGAAGATGTTGTCCACGAACAGCAACGTGTCGGCCCCGGACTCGTCGCGGAAGTACTCCGCCATCGTCAGGGCACTGAGGGCGGCCCGCAGACGCGAGCCGGGCGGCTCGTTCATTTGCCCAAAGACCATCGCGGTCTGGTCGATGACGGACTTGCCGGTGTTGCCGATCTTGGCCTCCTGCATCTCCAGCCACAGGTCGTTGCCCTCGCGGGTGCGCTCCCCGACGCCGGCGAACACCGAGAACCCGCCGTGCTGCGTGGCGATGCGGGCGATGAGTTCCTGGATGACGACGGTCTTGCCGAGGCCGGCCCCACCGAACAGGCCGATCTTGCCGCCGCGGACGAACGGGACGAGGAGGTCGATGACCTTGATGCCGGTCTCGAACTGTTCGGTCTTGGGGGTCAGGTCGGCGAACTCGGGCGGCTCGCGGTGGATCGGCTCGAAGCGGCTGGCCTGAATGGGCCCGCGGCCGTCGATGGGCTCGCCGACGAGATTAAAAACTCGGCCGAGGGTACACTCGCCGACGGGGACGCGGATCGGGCCGCCCAGGTCGACAACAGGCATGCCGCGGACGAGGCCGTCGGTCGAGCCGAGGGCCACAGCGCGGACCTTGCTGCCGCCGAGGTGCTGGGCGACCTCGCACCACAGCGTGCGCTTCGTGGTTTCGCCACTGAGGGTGGTTGTGACCTCGATTTGCAGGCCGTTGTGGAGGTTGGGAAGTTGGTCGGGGTCGAACTCGGCGTCGAGGGTGGAGCCGATGACTTGGACGATCTTGCCGGCCTTCTGCGCGTTTGTCACCATGGGTGACTCCCATGAAACCAGGACCCACCACAGAGACACAGAGGCACCGAGGAATGACAAATCATGGCCGTGTTGCGTGCTTCAGACGGCGAACGCGCAACGGGGCCACACCTGGATGTTCCTCTCTGTGTCTCTGTGCCTCTGTGGTTCATATTCCTCACTGCACCGCATTCGCCCCGCCCACGATGTCCGCCAGCTCGAGCGTGATCTGCGATTGCCGGGCCCGGTTGTACTGCCGCGTGAGGTAGCGGATCATGTCACCGGCGGCGTCGGTCGCGGCCTTCATCGCCACCATCCGGGCCACCTGCTCGCTCACGATCGCGTCGTTGAAACACTGATACAGCCGGATCTTCACCGCCTCAGGGATCAGCCGCGACAGCAGCTCCGCTGGCGGCGGCGAGAACTCGAACTCCGCTCGGCGCCGCGCTGCTTCGCGCGCGCCGGCGGCCGCGCTCGCGGGCGCCCGCGGCTCGGGCGGCGGCGTCTCGATCGGCAGGAGCTGGGTCACGGTCGGCCGCTGCACGCCGACGCTGTGGAATTGCATGTACACGACATCGACCCGCGCGATCTGGCCGGCCTCGTAGAGCCGCATGTAGCGTTCGGCCATCTCGGCCACGCGGTCGAAGGCGATACGGTCCTCCACGTCGGTGATCTTCACCGCCACCTCGACCCGTAGGAATTTCAGGTAGTTGATGCCTTTCTTGCCCACGACCTCCATCGTCGGCGTGAGGCCCGACGATTCCAGCGTGCGGCGGGTCTCGAGGACCTGCCGCAGGACGCTCGCGTTGTACGACCCGCACAGGCCGCGATTGGAGGTGATGACCAGGAGGAGGCTTTGGCCTTCGGCGTCGTTGGGGCGCAACAGCGGGTGGTCGACGGCGGCCTGCCCGCCGAGGGTCTGGATCAGCTCGGTGATCTTGCGGGTGTAGGGTTGCGACGCGACGGCGCGTTGCAGGCATTTCTGGAAGCGCGCGGTGGCGATGAGCTGCATCGTCTGCGTGATCTTCTTGATGTTCTGCACCGCTTTGCGGCGTTTGACGATCGCGCGGGCTTTAGCCATGGCTTACGGCCAATTCAAAAAGAAAAAGGCAGAATGCAAAAAGTCACTCACCGTCGTCTCGTTTCTGGCGCGTGCGTTTGACAATGCTCGTCAGGATGCAAATCAGCTCGTCGCTTTCCTTCACCAAAGCGCCAAGTCGGGTTGCTGACAACAGCTCCGCATCGACGATCAGCCGCGGCCCGTAGCGGGTCTCCAGCGCTTTGCCGCGTGCGATGTTCATCTTGCGCACGAACTCGCGCCGCGTGTGGGCCCCCTGGGCCTCTTCCACGTTCGGGCCGATCGAGGTCCCCGAGCGTGCGAGCGGCCGGCTCAACGTGAGGCCCGCCACGTCCCGGGGAGGGCGAACGGACCACGCGCAACGTCCGTACCGCGAACCGCCGCGTCCGTTCCTCAATGTCCCGCGCCGTGCGTACCATGTTTGTCACCGCGCCGAAGAGCCAATGTGCGTCCGCGCGCCCTTGCTTGAATTCTTCATTTTTCCTTCTGCATTTGCGCGGCAAATCCGCGCTTGAAGTTCTTCACGATCTCCCGCAGCTTCGTATCCAGCTCGTCGCTCAACTGCCGCTCGCGCTGGAGCTGCTCGATGACCTCGGGAAACTCGTCGTGGTAGTGCCGCAGCAGGGCCTGCTCGAACGCCCGCACCTGGTTCAGCGGCACGTCGTCCAGGAAGCCGCGGACGCCGGCGTGAATCGCCAGAATCTGGTCCCACACGTCCATCGGCTGATACTGCGGCTGCTTCAACAGCTCGACCATCCGTCGGCCGCGGTCCAGTTGCCGCTGCGTCGCGGGGTCGAGCTCCGTACCGAGCTGGGCGAAGGCCTCCAGCTCGCGGAAGGCGGCGAGGTCCAGCCGCAACGACCCGGCGATCTTCTTCATCGCCGGCACCTGGGCGTTGCCGCCCACGCGCGAGACCGAGATGCCGACGTTGATGGCGGGGCGCACGCCGGCGAAAAACAGGTCCGGCTCCAGGTAAATCTGCCCGTCGGTGATGGAAATCACGTTCGTCGGAATGTACGCCGACACCTCGCCTTCGAGCGTCTCGATCACCGGCAACGCGGTCAGGCTGCCGCCGGACTTCTTCAGCTTCCGCTCCTCGTGGGTGTCCTTGCCGAGCTGTGCCAGATCGTGCTCCAGGGCGTGCTTGTCTTGCAGCCCCTTGTAGACCTTGCCGTTGACACCCTGCTCGACGTTCTCCGGGGTCCCCTTTTTCACGATGATGCGCTGCTCGGCGAGCTTGCAGGAGCGTTCGAGCAACCGGCTATGCAGGTAGAACACGTCGCCGGGATACGCTTCGCGGCCCGGGGGGCGGCGTAGCAGCAGCGAAAGCTGGCGATACGCCTGGGCCTGCTTGGACAAGTCGTCGTAGATGCACAGCGTGTCGCGGCCGTGCTCGTACATGAAGTACTCGGCCATCGCGCAGCCGGCGTACGGGGCGATGTACTGGAGCGGGGCCGGGTCGGAGGCGCCGGCGGTGACGACGATGGTGTAGTCCATCGCGTTGTGCTTGCGCAGGATCTCGACGAGGCCGGCGACCGTCGATTCCTTCTGCCCGATCGCCACGTACACGCAGATGACGCCGCTGTTTTTCTGGTTGATGATCGTGTCGATCGCGATCGCGGTCTTGCCGGTCTTGCGGTCGCCGATGATCAACTCGCGCTGCCCGCGGCCGATGGGGACCATGCTGTCGATGGCCTTGATGCCGGTCTGGAGGGGGACCTTGACGGGCTGGCGTTCGGCGATGCCGGGGGCGATGACTTCCAGCGGGCGGCGCAGCTCGGACTGCACCGGGCCGCGGCCGTCCAGCGGACGGCCCAGCGGGTCCACGACGCGGCCGACGAGCGGGTCGCCCACGGGCACGCTCAGCAGCCGCCCGGTGGTGCGGACCTCGTCGCCTTCGCGGATGCCGAGATAATCGCCCAGCACGACGCAGCCGATGGAGTTCTCTTCCAGGTTGAACACGACGCCGATGGCCCCGTTCTGGAACTCCAGCATTTCGGCGGCCATGGCCTGGGCCAGGCCGTAGACGCGGGCGACGCCGTCGCCGACCTCCAGCACGCGGCCCACCTCGGCCACGTCGAGGGCCGACTGGTAGCGGCTGATTTCCTGCTTGATGACGCTGGCGATTTCGTCTGCCTGAAACTTCATCGCACACTCCTCACGCGCCGGCCGGGGCTGCCCCGGCGACGGTCCGTTCGAGCAGCCGGGCGCGGGCCGCCTGCAAGTGGTGCCGCAGGGAGTTGTCGTAACGCACGTCCCCGATCTGCAAGATCAAGCCGCCCAGGATGTCCGGGTCGACGACGTAGGTGACCAGCGGCGTCTTGCCGGACAGCTGGCCGGCCAACGCCTCGATCGCGGCTTTCTGCTGCGCGTCCAGCTCGGCCGCGCTGGTCGCGGTTACCTCGATCTGGCCGCGAGCGTGCTCGGTCCGAATGACGAAGGCCCGCAGCAGGGCGGGCAGCAGGGCGACGCGTCCGTGGCGGTTCATCACCTGGAGCGTGTTGAGCACCCGGTCGCTCAGCCGCCCGCGGAACATCCGCTCCAGGCTGCGCGCGCGCTCGTCGTCGTCGATCGCCGCCGACGCCAGGAACGCCGCGAAACGCGGATCGTCGGATTGCAGTCGCACCACCGCTCCCAGCTCCTCGCGGACGGCATCGATGGCCTGGTCCGCGGCCGCGAGGTCGAACAGCGCCGCGGCGTACACGTCGGCGAGGGCAAGGTCTTTGTCGAAGGTGTCAGCCATAGGATGAGATCAGAATGCCGAAGGAAGAAGGCAGAATTCAAAAAGGGCGCGCTGCCGCTGCTCGCGTTCTGCGGTGGCGGAGACCCTTGGCGTCGGCGCGGTCCATTTTTTCATTTTGCATTCTTCCTTGTTAATTGAGCCGCGGTTTCTCGCCCGCCTGCATCGCTTTCAACGACTCCGCGACCAAGGCCCGGTGGTCGGCGGGGGAGAGCTCCTTGCGCAGCACCCGCCCGGCCACCTGTACCGCCAGGTCGGCCACCTCGTCGTGCAACAGCTTGCGGGCCGAGTCGGTCGCCAACTGAATCTCCCGCCGCGCCCGCGCCAAGACCTCGTCCGCCTCCTGGCGGGCTTGTTCGTGGAGCTTGCGGCGGAGGACCTCGGCGTCGCGGCGGCCCTCGGCGACGATGGCCGTGGCCTCGTCGCGGGCCTTGGCGAGCTGCGCCTGGTAGTCGGCCAGCAGCTTCTCGGCCTCCCGCCGCTGCTGCTGGGCGCGCTCCAGCGACTCGCGGAGCAGTTTCTCCCGCTCGTTGAGCACGTTCAGCAGCGGCTTCCAGGCGAACCTCCCCAGGATGAAGATCAACGCTCCAAAGATGATGAGCGTGAAGACGAAGTTGCCGATGTCGGCGTTGAAGATGTTCGTCTCGTCGCCGTGGTCGGCGGCCGCCAGCGCCGGCACGCCGGCCGCGAGAACTCCCAGCAACAGCGCCAGCAGGTTCCAGTGGGGCACAGGAAGGGCTCCTTGGGGACGCGACCACGGGCGGCGGCTTGGGGCTCGCCGCCCGCGTCGGCCAATCCGTTTCACAAGATAATGGCGAGCAGGCACACCACGACCGCGAACAGCGTGGCGCCTTCGATCATCGCCGCCGTGATCAGCATCGCCGTGTTGATCGCGCCGGCCGTCTCCGGCTGCCGCGCCATCGACTCCACGGCGCTACCGCCGATGCGGCCGATGCCGGCGGCGCCGCCCATGACCACCAGGCCGGCCCCGATGCCCGCGCCGATGCCTTTCAAACCGGGGTCGCCGAAGAGCGGGGCGGCGGACGCGCCGCCGCCGTGCTCCTGGGCGAGGGCCGCGTCGGTGCCCATCAGGCCGAAACCGACCAGGATGAGCCCGAGCGCGACGATTGCACGTGTCCTCTGCATGACGATCATCCTTTCCTGGGCGTCGCCGGGTGGGGGCCGGCGACTTGGTTCATCGATGCGGCCATCGCGTATTCCAGCCTTGCGGCCCGTTACCCCACGTACCGGGCATGGCCTTCGATTTTCGGGTCCGGGCCGTCAGGCGGCCGCGGGGGAAGTCGTCTCCTGGTCGTGGGCCGGCGCGTGCTCTTCATGTTCATGGTCATGGTGGATGTTCACCGCCTGTCCAATGAACATCGCGCTGAGGAACGTGAAGATGAACGCTTGCAGGAACGCCACGAACAACTCGAGCAGGTTGATCGCCACGCTGCCCAGCACGACCGGGACCGCGATGACCAGGCCGCCCGCCGCCCCCAGGGCGTTCCAGGACATCCCGATGAAGCTGAGCAGGACCGCCAGCAACACGTGGCCGGCGACCATGTTCGCAAAAAGACGCATGGCCAGGGCGAAGGTCTTGGCCAGCAGCCCGACGACCTCCAGCCCGGCGATGAAGACGTTGAGCCCCGGGGGTCCCATGAAGAAGTGGGCCACATAGGCCCAGCCGTGCAGCCGCAGGCCGTTGACCACGATCATCCCGAGCGTGCTGATGGCCAGGGCCGCGGTGACCATGATGTTGCCGGTCGAGGTGCCGCCCAACGCGTGCCCGGGGACGAAGCGCGTCCAGTCGGCCAGCGGAATCAGCCCCAGCAGGTTGCACGTCAGCACGAAGAAGAACGCGGTCCAGATATACGGAATGAAGCGGTCTGTGTAGGGCCCCAACGCCGGCCGGGCCACGTGCGTCCGAATCGCCTCGCACAGCCCCTCGATGGCCTTGCCGAAGCCGGTTGGCAGGAGCCGGCCGATCTGGTCCTGCCCCGCGCGGCGCCGGATCATGCGCGGCACGAAGATCACCAGCAGCGCTGCGGCGATGAGTTGCATGATGATGTGGTTGCTGAGGAACGTGAAGGACTGAAGAAACGGCAGCTCCACGGGGAGCGGGATCGGCGGAAACAGGCGGTGCTGGACGACGTGAACGAGCGGGTTGTCCGCCAGTATCAGACTCATGGCATCGAGTTCCCCTGCGGGCGTCGGCCCCAGCGGGCCAGCCCGATCGTGTCCACGGCGAGCAGTGCCAGGTACGCGATCACGGCCCATAGCGCCAACGGCCGCTTCGGCCAATCCGTGCCCAGTAAGGCGACCAGCAGCAACGCGAGCATCATCACGAGCCGTACGCCGGTGCCCGCCAGTAGCCCCAGCGCGCGGTCCTTGGCCCCCGTCCCGCGCACGAGTAACGGCGGCACGAGGCCCGCCAGCGAGGCGGCCAGCGCGACGCCGATGCCGGCGGCCATGGCTGGGACGCTCTCCGGCCCGCCGAGGGACCGCGTGGGCCAGTAGCCGATGGCCAGCGCGGCCGCGGCCGTCACGACCGACAGCAGCGCCAGTGCGGCTAGCGGGCGAGTATGCAGGCTATTGACCAGTGAGGTCGTCATCGCTCCGTTTCTCGCGGTTCGGCGGCGGCGGCCCGCCGCGCTCGGTGGTCAAGCGCAACGCGGCGCGGATGAAGTTGTACAACCCGCCGGTCACGCCGAGGGCCGCGCCGATTAGCACGCCGGTGGGGCTGGTCTTGAAGTGGTAGTCGAACCACACACCCATCAACGTCAGGCCGACAATCGTGGCGGCGAGCTCGAAACCCATGCTCGCATAGCGGAGCAGGCCGGTCCGCTCCCGCTCCTGGTCGCTTTGACGTTGCGGTAGGGGCACACTCACGCGCCGGCCGAGGACCGGTCCGCCCGGGTCTCGACCCCACTTGAGATCAACCGCACACCATACTTATCGGCACTCAGGCGACTTCGGCTGACCGCGCTGTCGCCGGTTCGCACGGCAGAGTGTAGGCGCGGCCCGGCTGGGTGACAACCCGGCTCAGCGCGACGGGCGTTGTTATCGGAAGCGCTCACGCCCACCCGGGGCGTGCTCAGCCAACCGCCGCACCCACTGCCACGGCGCTCTCTGGCCTCTCCCTGGGAGGGAGCGTGCGTTCGTGGTAGCGTGCTCAAAGTCACCATGAGCACGACGCAGGGAAGGCTGTGGATCGGGCCGGCGGGGTGGAGCTACGACGATTGGGACGGGATCGTGTATCCGGCGACGCGACCGCGGGGTTTCAAGCCGCTGGCCCACATCGCCCGCTATTTCAACGCGGTCGAGGTCAACACGAGTTTCTACCGCATTCCCGCCGCCCGCATGACGGCCGCGTGGCCGAAGCTCGTGCCGGCGGACTTCCGCTTCGCGTTCAAGCTGACACGGAGTTTCACGCACGAGCGGGTGGAGTTCCCCCCGCGGTCGGAGGTCGAGGCGTTCGACGCCGGCGTGGCGCCGGTGCGCGACGCCGGTCGGCTTGGCCCGCTGCTGATCCAGTTTCCGTGGTCGTTCCGGTATACGCCGGAGGCGGTCGAGTGGATGAAGCGGCTGGCGGAGCGTTTCGCGGCGTACGACCGGTTCGTGGAGGTCCGGCACACGTCGTGGGCGACGGACGAGGCGGTCGCGGCACTGCGGGCGGTCGGCGGCGTGTGCAACATCGATCAGCCGCGGCTGCGCGACTGTCTGGGGCCGACGCAGCACGTGCTGGGGCGGAACGCGTATGTGCGGCTGCACGGGCGGAATGCGTCGGCGTGGTTTGCGGAGGGGCGGCCGGCCTACGAGCGCTACAACTATCTGTACAGCGAGGACGAGCTACGGGAGTGGGTGACGCGGTTGAACGCGATGGCGGCGCAGGCGGAGAACGTCTACGTCTTCGCCAACAACCACTATCGCGGGCAGGGACCGGTGAACGCTCTGGAGCTCAAGGCCCTGCTCAGCGGCGGGCCGGTGGACGCGCCGCCGGAACTCGTGGCGGCATATCCGCGACTGGCCGCGCGCGTGCGACACCGGTCAGCGGCGCGGCTCTTCGAGACGGCCGATTAAGTCGCGTTCACGCCGCCGGGATGTCGCGGCGGCGGAAGTGCCACAGGCCGATGAGCCACGTCACGGCGGCCAGCGTGAGCAGTGTGGTCAGGTCGCCGGGCGGCAGGCGGCCGCTGCGGACGATGGGCAACGGTCGGTAGTAGTGCAGGAAGCCCAGGAACCGCAACGGGCGGGCGGCTTCCCAGAACTGCACCATCAGGTTGACGAGATCGGAAATCAGCAGGACGGCCAGCACGATGCCGACGGCCTTGCCGCGTCGTGAACACGCGCTCGACACGGCCAGCGTCAGGCCGCCGACGGCGAGATTCAGGGCCAGCAAGTTCACCGAGACCGGTGCCAGACGGGCGAAGTCCACCGGCGCGTTGAGCGGGAAGACCCGGTTGAAAACGAAGAGCCCCGCCAGCGGCGCGGCACTGACCAGGACCGTCAGGGCCAGCATCACGGCGGACGTGCTGAGATAAATGCTGGCGCGGGACACGGGCAGGGTGAGCAGCACGTCGGCGGTGCCGCGGTCCACCTCGCCGGCGAGGACGCCGGTACCGAGCGCGATGAGCAGGGTCCAGGCCAGGACCCACAGGAGGGGGTGGGCCATGCCGAAGGTCGCCAGCGCGGTGGGCGAGAGGTCGCCGAGCAGGTCGGCCCCCATGATGAGGTGGACGAAATTGCGGACCAGCGGCAGCTCGAGCACGGGTTGCCAGCGGTCGAGCGTTTCGCCCGCGGTCACAAGCATTCGTGCGATGGCCGCCTCGAGGGCCAAGATCGCGGCGAGCGCGGCGAGGCCCAGGAGCCACGAGTCGCGGGCGGTCTTGGCGAACACCGCGCGGCTCATGGGGCCTGCTCCACCGCCCCGGTCGCGTAATACGCCAGGAACAGATCATCGAGGTCGGGCGGGGCGATCGTCGCGTCGTGGACGCCACCCTGCGCCAGCCAATCGAGCAACGGCTGCACCGGGCCTTTCCACGTTGCGCGCAGGTAGCCGTCGCCCGCGTGCGAGATTTCGAGCCCGGCCGGCGGCGGCGTGGCGAGCGACCGTCCGGGGCCGAGTCGCACGTCCACGTGTCGCAGAGCCCGCTGCCGCAAGACTTCGACCCGTTCCTGCTCGATCAGCCGGCCGTCCCGCAGAATGGCGATGTCGTCGCACAGGGTTTCGACTTCCGACAGGGTGTGGCTGGAGAACAGCACCGTTCGCCCCTCGGCCACCACGCGCCGCAGCTCGCCGTAGAGCGCCTCGCGCATCAACGGATCGAGCGACGTGGTCGGTTCGTCGAGGATCAGCAAGCGCGGGCGGTGCATCATGGCGACGATGAGTCCGAGCTTCTGCTTCATGCCGCGGGAATAGTCGCGCACGCGCCGGCGCACATCGAGGTCGAGCAACTGCGTCAGCCGGCGGATTTCGGGGCCGGCGTCGGCCCGCCGGGCGGCGTTGAAGAAGCCGAGCGTCGCTGCCCCGGTCAGGTGCGGGTAGAGGCGGACGTCGCCGGGAAGGTAGCCCACGTCGCGGCGCAGCGTCGGGCCGTCGCGCCACGCGTCGCGGCCAAGCACCTCGGCGCGGCCGTGCGTGGCCCGCAGCAGCCCCAGCATGAGCCGCAGTGCCGTCGTTTTGCCTGCGCCGTTGGGCCCGAGGAAACCGAACAGCCGGCCCTCGGGGACGCGCAGGTCCAGGTCGCGCAGGGCAACCTGTGTGCCGTATTGCTTGGTCAGGCCGTGGGTGGCGATGGCGTCCATGTTCCAGATCTCTGCGTCGGCGTCGCACGCTGCGACCGCAGCCGGCTGCGACCCTCCCCCAACTCCTCCCTGGGGGGAGGGGAGTCGGCTGGGCTCCCTGGTGGCCTCACGCACCGTGTGGGCGTTGGCCAGGGCGATGCGTTGGCCGCGGTCAACGTCACAGGGCGATGCGTTGGCCGCGTTGGGGCACCTGAACCTCCGCGAATCCGAGCGGCCGGGCCCGGTCGGCGAGCTGCGCCGCCTGGTCCTCTTCGCCGTGGACCAGGCACAGCCGCCGGGCATCGCGAGCCTGCGGCGACAGCCACTCCAGCAGCTCCCTCTGGTCCGCGTGGCCGCTGAAGCCGTGAATCTCCGCCACCTCGGCGCGAACGTCATATTCCTCGTGAAAGAGCGTGATCTTCTTCGCGCCGTCCGCGATCTTGCGTCCGAGCGTGTTGGCCGCCATGTGCCCGGCGATCAGGACCGTGTTCTTCGGATTGCCGATGTTGTTCTTGATATGGTGGCGGATGCGGCCGGCCTCGCACATGCCGCTGGCCGACAGGATCACGCACGGCTCCGTGCGGGCGTGCAGGGCCTTGCTCTGCTCGACGGTCCGGATGTACGTGCAGCAGCCGCTGCCGAGAATGTCGCCCGTGACGCGGTGAAACGCCCGCGCCTCGGCGTCGTAGCACTCCGGGTGCATCTTGAACACCTCGGTCGCATTCACCGCCAGCGGGCTATCGACGTACACGGGGATTCGCGGCAGCGTCCCCGCGACCATGTGCTTGTGCAGGAAGTAGACGATCGTCTGCGTCCGGCCGACAGCGAACGAGGGGATGATGACCTTGCCGCCGCGGCCGATGGTCCGTGCCACCACGTCGCGCAGGGCCGTCTCCGCGTCGTCCACGCTCTCGTTGATCCGCCCGCCGTAGGTGCTCTCACACAAGATGGTGTCCACCGGCGGCAGGGGGCGGGGGTCGCGGAGGATGGGCTTGTTCGGGCGGCCGTGGTCGCCGGTGTAGAACACCGAGGGCGTGTGGCCGTTGCGTTTGGCGAACTCCAGGCGGATCCCCGAGGAACCCAGCATGTGGCCGGCGTCCTGGAAGCAGGCGAGCAGGCCGGGGACGACCTGGAACAGCCGGTCGTACGAGACGCTTTGGATCACCTGGATCGCCGCCAGGGCGTCGTCGTAATCGTACAGCGGCTCGATCGGTCCTAGGCCCTTCTTCTTACGGCGCTTATTCAGGTAGTAGACATCTTCTTCCTGCACGTGGGCCGAGTCGGGCAGCATGATCGCGCACAGGTCGCGTGTCGCCGGCGTGCAGTAGACCGGGCCCGTGAACCCTTGCTTCACCAGCAACGGCAGGCGGCCGGAGTGGTCGATGTGCGCGTGCGAAAGCAACACCGCGGCGATGTCCGGCGGCGGCACGGGCCACTCGCGGTTCTTCGCTTCGGCCTCCGCCCGCTTGCCCTGATACAGCCCGCAGTCCAGGGCGACCCAGTGGTCGTCGATGCGGACCATGTGCATCGACCCGGTGACATCGCGTGCCGCCCCGTAAAAGAGGATTTCCGCCATTGTCCGTTGCTCCGCAGCAGGTCGCGCGGCATGGTATGCGGCGGCGGCAGGCGGTGCCACTGGCGCGGCGTGGGGCCGCGACGCAGCGTGGCAGGCGGGCCCCGTACCGGCCGTTGCCGGCCCGAGGACCTTGTGGCGCCGCGAAGATTCGATCGTCCGCAGTACCGAGGTTGGTCAGACTCCGCTGCGGGGCAGGTTGCCGGCCCCCGCGGGCCGCGGCCCGGCCCGGCCGTTCCGCTCATCTGCCGTCCGAAAGCCGTTCGATCGCCGGCATCAGGTAGCGGACAATCACCTGAATCTGCACCACGTTGAACGCGAAGTGCGCGAGAATCACCGCCGTCAGGCTCCGGGACCACAAGAACCCCACGGCCAGGACGAGGCCGACGAAGAACACCTGGGCGATGCCCGCCACGCCCTGGTCGATGTGCAGCACGGCGAACACGGCGGTGGACGCCAGCACGGCGGCCGTCCAGGAGAGTCCGACGCGGCGGAGGTAGGGCAGGAGCAGGCCGCGGAACAGCACTTCCTCGTGAATCGCGACCGGCAACATGAGCAGGAGCGTGGCCGGCAGGCTGTGGATCGGCAGGAGCCCGAGGAACTCCTCGCGTTGGGCGAACTCGTGTTCGACACCCGGCAGGAGCGCCGCGAGCATGCTGATCACGATCATCATCGCGGCCAACACGCCGTAGAGCGCTCCCAGGGTCGCCGCCCCGTGCAGGACCTGTCGGCCCAGGCGGTGGGGCTGGAGCCCGAAGGCGGCGGCGGGCACGTGGTGGCGATAGACGAGGTAGGCCGCCAGCGACACCGCGAGTAGCGCGCCGAACCACTGGTGCGTGACGATTAGCCAGTTGAAATCGGGCAGTGCGGACTCGGCCTCCGACCCGGCGGCGGACAGCCGGGCCGCCAACTCGAACCCGTGCGGCACGACGAGCCCGACGGTGACCACCAGGCCCAGGTCGAGGGCGGCCTGACGGCGCGACAAGTCCGACAGCGTGCGGGGATCGGGCGGCGGCGGGGCAGGTGGGGCCGCCGGCGGGGGTAGGGGCCGCGCAATCGGGCGGGCCGCGACGATGTCCGTCGACGGGGCGGGGCCGTTTTCCGGGGCTGCACCCATGTCGTCCCTCGCTGGGGCACACCGCGCCGCGGCGGTGGCGCCGGGTTGCCCCGGCCGCCGGGGATTGTAGCGAGGCGACCGCGCCGGCGTCGCCGGCACCTCGTCCCGCCGGGGGGTTTCCGCTATGCTACGCGGCCAATTGGTGCGGCGGGGCGGCGGCGCGCCGCCCCGCGTGGCGTTGATGCCGTCCGGCCCAGGGAGAGCACATCGTGTCCACCTCACCGTCGCCGAGTGCCGACCCCGCCGCTGTCTCCGGCGAGTTGCTCGGCCACCCGAAGGGGCTGTTTGTTCTGTTCAGCACGGAGCTGTGGGAGCGGTTCAGCTTCTACAGCATGAGGGGGATTCTGACGCTGTACATGGTCGGCGTGGTGCTGGCGCGGTTGGGTGACGAGGCCGCCAATGCGCGCGCCGATCAGATTTACGGCGCCTACCTGGGCTTCGTGTACTCGGCCACGTTCATCGGGGGCATGTTGGCGGATCGGCTGCTCGGCCAGCGCCGCGCGATCTACATCGGCGGCTTCCTGATGTCGCTGGCCCAGTTCACGTTGATGACGCACGGGCTGTTGACGAGATCAGGTAGCACCTTTGCCTATCTCGAACCGATGTTCTTCCTCGGACTCGCGCTGCTGGCCTGCGGCAACGGCTTCTTCAAGCCCAACATCTCGACCATCGTCGGCACGCTGTACACCCAACAGGACGCCCGGCGCGACAGCGCGTTCACGATCTTCTACGTCGGCATCAATATCGGCGCCGCGCTGTCCAGCTTCGCCAGCGGGGCGGGACAGAAGTGGGGCTGGTACATCGGATACATGCTGGCCGGCGTGGGCATGATTGTGTCGCTCATCATCTTCGCCTTCGGTCGGCGCTGGATCGCAGGTCGCGGACTGCCCCCCGCCGGCGCCCGTCTGCTGGGTGCCGGTCGCTTCGGTGTGCCCAACGTGGTGCCGTTGATCATCGGTGTGCTTATCTTCCTGCCGTTGGCGGCCTACCTCATGTCGCGGCCGGAGTACGTCCAGGGGCTGGCGGTCATCATCGCGGTGCCCGTGCTGGCGTATTTGCTGTTCGAGGCTTGGCGCTCGCCGCGCGAGGAGGGAGCGCGGATGATCGTCATCATCGTGTTGTGCATGTTCTCTATGCTGTTCTGGGGCTTCTTCGAGCTGGCCGGCAGCACGATCCAGCGCTTCGTCGACCAGAAGATGGACTTGACGGTGGGACCGTGGAAGCTCGAAGCGGCGTTCATCAACAACATCATCAACCCGGCCCTGATCGTGGCGATGGGGGTTTGGTTCTCCGCCGTCTGGGTTTGGCTGGATCGCCGCGGACTTGACCCATCCACCCCCGTCAAGTTCTCGCTCGGACTGCTCCAGCTCGGCTTGGGCTTCCTGGTCCTGTGGTGGGCGGCCGAACAGGCCGGCCCGACGGGCAAAGCCAGTGTGCTGTGGCTCGTCCTGGCCTACTTCGTGATTACCACCGGCGAGTTGTGCCTGTCCCCCATCGGACTATCGATGGTCACGAAGCTCGCGCCGGCGCGGCTGGTCGGCATGTTCATGGGCGTGTGGTTCCTTTCGTCCGCGATTGCCAACGTCCTGACCGGCGGAACGGTCGGCCCGATGACGCAGCGCTACGGTTTTGCCCAAGTTTTCCTCTGCATCGCCGGTCTGACCGGCGCCGCTGCCGTGCTGTTGTTCCTGCTGAGCCCGCTGCTGAAGCGCGGGATGCACGGGGTGAAGTAGGCCGCCGCGGCCGTTACGGCCACAGCATGATGAGGTTGCCCAGGGTGGCCGGGAGGTAGCACGTCCCGCGGGCGCCGGACCACGACGAGTACTCCCCGCGGGCCGCGTCCAGCCGGGCGACGTTGACGCCCCAGATACGTTGCCGCCGGGCCTCTACCGGAAACGCCGCCAGCGGCACCGCCAGCTCCACGATCCACGCCTCGCGCTCGACCGTGACGGCGACGCGGGCCCCGGACGGCCAGGGGAGCGACGGCCCCACCGGCGGCTCGGTGCGACACCCCTGCCGGGCGAGCAGCAAGCCGGTGGGCTTGATTTGCAGCGCGTACACGTCCTGCGGCGACCCCACCGGCTCACCGCGCGGGTCGATCAGGACCTCCACGACGTCTTGGCTCCAAGGCACGGCCCCGTCCACGGGAACGTCGTTGTTCGCTTGGCAGACGGGAGACTCCCCGGCCCGCAGCGTGCAGCGCACGCCCACGTAGACGTGCTCCTGGTCCATGGCGAAGAACGCCCGCGTTGCCCGTGCCGGTCCCTCCGCCGCCGCCCCATCCGGCGCCAGCCGGTTGAGCCGGAAGTCGCCGGCCGTGTTGTCGGCCGCCAGCGGCCAATCATCGAGCCGTCCGTCGATGCGGAGCGGACCGTCCACCCGCGGGCAGACGGCGACGGCGAGGCGGGCCGCCAGGCGCTGCGACGCGCCGCCCGCGGTCTCCAACGCCAACCCGAACGGGTACACCCCGTCGATGTTGTAGGCCAGCCCCGGCAGACTCAGCTCCAGGTGGACGGGTCGCCGCGCGCCGGGCGCAACATGAAACGCCGTCGGCGTGACGAGCTGCCACTCGGACGGCGGTGTGGGCAACTCCCAGCGTCCCTGCACGGGCCTCGCACCAAGGTTCTCGACGCGGCCGAGCAGGTGCGCGCGGAGCCCCGCCGCTTCGGGCGTGAGACGGATGCCCTCGAGCGTGGCGACGAGCCGGTCCCGCGGACCCAGCAGGACGCCCCAGCGGGTCAGGCTGTCGACCTGACGCTGCCGGGCGGCGGCGTCGGGCACGAACTCCGCCGCGAGCTCGTGCAGCATCAGCGCGTGGGCCAGGCGGAAGACCGCGGTTGAGCGGGGCCAGCCGGCGGGTTTGCCGTGCAGGAGGTTGTCGAGGGCGGCGTCGGTGCCGGCCCAGCGCACCATCTCCCCGGCCAGCTCGCGGGCCAACTGCGGCCGCCCGTTGACTTCCAGCAGCCGCAGCAGCTCCACGTCTTGCAGCCCGAGCATCAGCCGCTTCAGCCGCACCGACGGCACGGGCCGGTCGCGCAGCCCATAGGGCTCCCCGGCGTGTACCAGACCCGCCGACAGCCACGGTCGCCCCAGCACGTCGCTCGCGGCCGGCGCGTCCAGGCGGGCCGCGTCCTCGACCCACACCCCCGCGGCTTCGTACCGGTACGCCAACCACGGCAAGGCGCGGGTATCGGCCGCCGGAGCCTCGATGGCCGGCGAACCGCTGTACGGCGGATACGCCGGCATCAGCCACGTTTGCCGCCCGAGCTTGCGCTCGCGTGCCATGGCGTCGGGTTCGAACCACATCGCGGGGGGGGCCCAGATGCTGACGTCGGACAGGTCGATGCTCGGGGCATCGTGCCAGCCCAGGCCGCGCAGCGACTGCGCCGGCAGGTGCGCGATCACGGGCGTCGGCGTTTCACCCTGCCGGAGAATCGCGATCGCCCGACGGCACCGCTCGACCCCCGCGGTCGTCAGCGGCCCCGGCGGGAGCGGGCGCAGGGCGGCGCGGTCGAGCCACCCGCGTTCGGCGAAGTGCCGCCGACATTCGCTCAGGTAGGCCCGCAGCACGCGGGCGTAGCGAGGCGAATCGAGCCCGCCGTGCCGCTCGGCCGCGGGGCAGGTCGCGGCGAGGGGCAGCGGCCAGAACTCCAGTCGCACGCCGTCGGCGAACGCCGTGCCGTCCAGCCAGCCGGCGACGAGCTGGTCGTAGTCGTCCCATTGCACCTCGACGGCGTTTTCACCGACGGATTGCAATTTGGGGAACGACGCCCAGAGCACGGGCGTAGTTCGATGCGCCTGGAACAACTGCATCGTTTCAGCCACGAGCCGGATCGCGGCCAAGTGGCCGGGAGAAGACGGCAGCAGCCGCGTCAGCTCCGGGGGTTGTCGCGGCCAGCGCAGGTGCGTCACCAGCAGGTCTGTCGGATCGACGCGGCAGACCACGGGCAAGCCGCGGCGGTCGGGGAGCGCGACGGGGAGCACGTTGACGCGGAGCCGGCAGGTGAACACGGGGGCCCCCGGGCCGGGAGGCGCCACTTCGACCAGTCCCACGTACTCGCCCGGTCGGGCCGTGACCGGGATGTGTACGTCCAGCCAGACGATTTCGTTGCGGGCTTCAGACAGCGTCACGGGCCCGCCGCCTCGCGGCGCGTCCCACGGGACCAGGATGTCGGGGAAGAGCGTCGGGACGGCGGGGCGGCCGGTGTGGGGTGGGTACCAACTGCGGAACGACTCGACGCGGGCGTACTGGACGCGATACCGGGTGGCGACATCGGCCGCCGTCAGCGTCCCGGACGGCCCGCGCAGGTCGCCGAGGCGCAGCTCGAACGGGCCCGCCGGCGGGGCCGACGTGCGCAGGACGACCTGGAAGGCGAGGGTCTCGTTTAGCGCCGCGTCCACGCGGACTTCGCCGCGCGACGCGGAGTAGATGTCGTTCTCGGGACTGGGCGGCGTGTCGACCGACAAGTCATCGTCGCCGCTGACGATCCAGACCGACACCGCGCGGGCGGGGCCGCCCGGCATGCAACCGGCGACCACCGTACACACAGCTAGGACGGCCAGCCCAGTCGCCGTGCGGCGGGCGGAATTGGCGGGGGCCCAGGTCATCGCGGCTCGGGCCATCCCTGCACCTGGTAGAGCTTGCGTGGCGACTCGGGGTGGCCGGTGCGCGCCGCGAGGTAGATCGTCTCCAGCAGCGCGCTGACCGCCAGGTGCCGTTCCAACGGCAGCGTCGCCCGTTCGCGCGCCCCGCTGCGCAGGACTTCGGCGAAGCGCATCAGCTCATCGGCCAGATAGTCGCCCGGCAGCGGCCGGCGCTCCGGCGTGGGCCGGTCCACCCGCTCCAGCCGCACCTCGTCCGCCGTCAGCATCACCGTCGCCGTCGGGCTGTGGTGGACAAGCTGCTGTTCAAATGGCGGCAGGTCCCACGCGGCGGTGACGACGGCGTGCCCGCCGCCGGCGTAGTGGAGGATCGCCGCGGCGGCGTCCTCCGTTTCGCGGGGTCCGCCGCTGGCGCCCTTGCGGAAACGGGCCGCGGCCCCGACGACGAGATCGGGCAGGCCGCGGAGAGCAACCAGGGCTTCCAGCAGGGCGTAAGCAGCCTGCGCCAGCGCCCCCCCGGCCGCCTGGCCTGCGCGGGCTTGGCGGGCGTCGGCGGGTGGACCGGGTGCCGCGGCCCGCAGGTCGGAGTAAACCGGAGCGAAGTCCGTTGGCCAGTCCAGTTCGTGCCACACATGGTCCAGCACGTATTCCCACCACGATGCGACACGGTGGACCGTCGGCGACTGCTTGGCCTGTGTCACCATCTCCGTCGCGGCGGCGAAGTTGGCCGCCAGCGGCGGGGGCCGCCACACGTGCAGCCCGCGCTCCGCCGCCAACGCGGCCAGTTCCAAGTCTTGCCGGGTGGAAGCGGCCAGCAGCACGGCCTCCAGGCCGGGTTGCGAAAGGAGCTGGCGCGGGTCGTCGAACCGCGGCACATCCGCCAGGTTGCCCGGCGCCGCGGTCCCGGCCAGACCCAGCGGCTGGAGCATCAGGCAGGCGTCCGCCGCCGCGAGCAGTGCGTCGCCGGTCGCGGCGTCGGCAATGAGTCCGACGCGGACCGGACCCTGGGGCTTGTGCTCGTTGTCTGTCGTGGGCATCGGCGTATGATACGGGGCCGCGCGTCGCGTGTCGGCGTACTATCCCATGCGGCGCGGGAGCCACGGGGCGTTCGGGCCTCGGGGTTGGCGCCGCCGGGCGACATTGTGTGCCGGGCGGTGGGTTCGTGCCACCGCCTCCCGCGGGGTGGCGTCCCCCGGACAACGCGGCGTGCTTACGGCATCGAACGCCGTGCGGTCCGCAGCGGCCCGCCAGAAAGGACGGACCATGACCCACAACCCCGCTGCCATTCGTCAGACCGACCTGCCGGAGCTCGTCAACCGGGGCAAGGTGCGTGATCTCTACCGGCTGGGGGGCCGGATGATGATCGTGGCGACGGACCGCATTTCGGCCTTTGACGTGGTGATGAACGAGCCCGTCCCGGGCAAGGGCGTCCTGCTCACGCAGATGTCGCGCTATTGGCTCGACACCCTGCCCGCGTGCCGCCCGCACCACCTCGAATACGTCGTGGATGACGAGCACGTCCCCGACGGCTACGCCCGGTACCTCGACCAGCTCCGCGGTCGGGCGATGGTCGTCAAACGCGTGGACATCCTGCCGGTCGAGTGCATCGTCCGCGGCTACATCGCCGGCAGCGGATGGAAGGAATACCAAGCCGCCGGGACCGTTTGCGGCGTGCGCCTGCCCGCGGGGTTGCAGCGCGGGCAGAAGCTGCCCGAGCCGATCTTCACGCCGTCCACCAAGGCCGCGATCGGACACGATGAGAACATCTCGTTCGATCAGGCGTGCATGGTCGTGAGCGAGTTCCTGGCCCGCAAGCGAGGCTTGCGCCCGGGCGGGCCGGAACTGATGGCGACGGTGCGGCAACGTACGCTCGACATTTATCGGCAGGCCGCGCGCCACGCCGAGCAACGCGGCATTCTTCTGGCCGACACGAAGTTCGAGTTCGGGCTGTACGACGGCGAGCTGCTGCTGGCCGACGAGGTCCTCACGCCCGATTCGTCGCGTTTCTGGCCCGCCGAGCAGTACCGCGTGGGGCAGGAGCTGCCCAACTACGACAAGCAGGTCTTGCGCGACTACCTGGAGTCAACCGGCTGGAACAAGCAGCCCCCGCCGCCGCCGGTGCCCGCGGACGTTCTGGCCGAGACCCGCCGGCGATACGAAGAAGTCTATCGACGCTTGAGCGCACCCGCTGTCGCCTAAAGGCGCGTTGGCGATCGTGCAATACAGGAGGCCGAGGCTCCTGCCGAGCCGCGGCTCGCCAGGAGGCTCGCCCTCCCATTCGGGGCTCCGTCTTCCTGAATGCCCATTTGGGGCGGGGGCGCCACGGGGGTCAGTCCTCGTCCGCGTCGGGCCGCTCGCCGATGGCGACGATGGCGCAGGCGCAGATGGGGTCGAGCCCGAGGCGTTGCGCTTCGGCGAGCAACTCGTCGCTCTCGGCCCCCGGGTTCACGTAGAACTCGTCCGGCTTGGCTGCGGCGATCGCCGGCAACAGCGTGAGCCCCACGGCCGGCGGCAGGTACAAGAGCACGCGGTTGATCCGCACGGGGATGTCGGCCAACGAACGGTAGCAGATCACCCCTTCGATCTCGCCGCCACGCGGGTTGATCGGGTACACCGCCCAGCCGCGCCGCAGATAGGTGCGAACGGCCTTGTTGCCGAACTTGTGCCGATCGGTGGATGCTCCGAGAATGGCCACGGTCGGCGGCATGGTTTATCTCCGGGTGGGCGAAGAAGGGGGCGCAGACGGCCACGTCCGGTCCGACGGTTGGTAGCGCGGCGAGACGGCCACGTAGGGGCGGCCGAGCAGCTTCTTGGCCAGCACGACCTCACCCATGTCGTTGCCTTCCAGGCGGTGCCCGACATATTGGAGCAGATACCCCGCCGTCAGCAGGACGGCCGGCCGCCACCACAGGTCCCACCGCCACTGGGCGAGCTGGACCAGGGCCAGCACGACGGCGGCCACCGCCAGCGGGATACCGACGTAGTGCAGCCCGCGCGACACGGGGTGCTGGTGGCGTTCGAGCCAGTTTCGCAGCCAGGCGGGGCGGTGGGGGGTCACGCGGGCGATGATAGCCGGGGGCGGTCGGCAAGTCTTGCCGCCGGGCTTCAGCGGTCCCCGCCAAGTCCCGATAAGTCAGGCAGTCGGAGGCCGGCCATGATTGTGACACTCGATGGTCAGCGCGTGGACGAGTCGTTTCGGCCGGGGTGCAAGCTCCAGGCCGTGGTCGATCAAGTCCGCAGCCACATGTCGTCCGCCAAACGCATCATCGTATCGGTCGCCGTCAACGGCGAGCGACTGGATGATGATGTCTTGACGGAGACGCTGGAGCGACCCGTTGAGAGCGACGCCCAGGTGGACCTGGAGTCGTCGGAGCCCGCGGAGCTCGTCGAGCGCGCATTTCGCGGGCTGGCCGAGAGCTTCAGCCAGGCCGCCGACGGCATCGACCCCATGGCCGACGGCCTCAAGAGCTCCGATCCCACCCGGGCGATGCACGACGTCGGCGATTTCGTTACGCTGTGGCAGACCGCGTACCGGGCCATCGCCCAGTGCAGCGGGCTGCTGAATCGGGACCTGACGGCGTGCGAGTTCGAGGGGCAGCCGGTGATCCAGTGCATCGCCACGCTGGTCGATCGGCTCTCCGAGCTGCGCGGGGCCCTCGAGGCCCGCGACATGGTGCTGTTGGCCGACCTGGTCCGCTATGAGCTCCAGCCCCTGGCGCGGTCCTGGCAGGCGCTGCTGATCAGCCTGGCCGAACAGGTGCAAGCGCCCGCCGCCCAGCCCTCCTGAATCACCGCGCCGCCACCGCCACAATCAGAGCGTCGCCGCCGTCCAGGGCCCAGCCCCCCTGCAACTGGAACTTCGCCGCCTCGAGCGTGACCGTGGCGTTGTATTGCCGCTGGTCGCCTTTCAGCACTTCTACCTGGAGCGTGACGCGCCGGCCGTCGTGCTTCTGCGGCGTAACGCGGGCCTGGTAGTCGCCGACGAGGGCGGTGCTGAACGCCTTGCCGAGGTCGGCCTTGCCCGTGGACCGTTTTTCCAGCTTGAAGCCGGTGTACTTGAACTGCTTCTTGAGCTGCTCAGCGATGGTCCGCAGCTCGGGCGAGATATCACTGTTCTTCGTCGTGGCGCGGATCGTCCAGACCTGGAGGTCCGCCGACTTGCGGTCGTCCTGTTGCCCGAAGCCGGCGGCGGCCCCCCACAGGCCCAGGGCGATCATCAGCATGGCGCATCCGGTGCGTGGGGACATCGTGCATCCTCCTGATTGGTACCGTGACCGTGGTCGCGCGCGCCACACAGGCATCCGCGTGAGCCGTCGCTGGCGCTCCGGGCTCGTACGCGCGCCGGGCCCACACGGACGCCGGACTCGGAGGTCCGGCGGTACAGGTCCGGCGTTACAGATTGCTGCCGGCGGGCAAGACCCAGATGATCTCGCCGCCGTTGTCGCCGCCCACGGCGACCACGAAACTCGTGGCTCCTTGGAACACCTCCAGGTTATCGATTTCGACCTCGGCCGCGAGCTGTAGCGGCCAGGAATCGACCGCCGCAGGCTGGGTGACACGCCAGCCGAGAACGAGCAGCAGGCATGCCGCCGCCGCCATTAACGGTCGCCACGCCCGCAGAATCCGTCCTGCGACGCCGGCATCAGTCCGTCCGCGCCGGGTGGCCGCCGCGTCAATGCTGATCCAAACCCGCTCCCAATCCGCCGGCGTTGGCTGAGCGCCACGATCGAGTTCGTTGAGCGTGGCTGCGAGGTGCGGCTCGACTCGGGGCCGTTCGCCCGCAAAAGCCGCGGCCAGCCGCTCATCGCGGTTCAGCACGGCCTCCGCCTGGCGCACCTGCTCCGACGTCATGGCGTCGAGTTCGCCGGCGGCGAGGGCCTTGAAGGCGTTGGCCAGGTTGTGCGGTGCAGGCGTCATGGGTCAGTCCTTCACAGTATCGTCGTTATGATGGACGGCCGAAGGCGCCGAGCTATTCACATCGGCCGCGAGCGGCGCGAGGTCCGATAACTGCTCATGAAGTCGCCGCCGGGCGTGGTACAGACGACTCATCACCGTCCCGATCGGGATGCCCAGCACTTCCGCAATCTGCCCGTAGGTCAGGTCGCCCGTCGCGTACAGGGCGAACACGGTGCGTTGGTCAGCGGGCAGGCTCTCGATCGCCTGCCGAAGCCTCACCGCCAACTCCGCCCGCTCCAGGTCCGCCGCGGGGGCCACCTCGCCGCGTCGGTCTTCAAGCTGCACCCGCGCCTCGTGGTCGTCGCCGTCCAGCGGAATGGCGAGTCGGACCTTGCGGGCCCGCAGGATGTCCAGCGCGCGGTTGCTGATGATCCGCAGCAGCCACGTTTTGAACGACGATCCGCGCTGGAATTCGCCCAGCCGCTCGAAGGCCCGGATGAAGCCGTCCTGCACCACGTCGAGCGCGTCCTCGCGGCGCCCGGTGATCCGCAGCGCGACGTGAAAGGCGGCGTCGCGGTGCAGTTCAAACAGCCGGCGCTGCGCGTCGCGATCGCCGCCGGCCGCCTGGTCCACCAGGCGCAATTCTGGGATATCGGCGATCGAGGGGGCGGCCTTATTCACTGAAATCCTCAAAAAAATCGCGACAACACCATACCCGTTCGCTGGCCGGATTTCCGCTGTCGCCCGCTGAATAAACCGCCCGGCCGCGTCGTCCATCGCCGCGGACAACGACCCCGACGCAAGCCGCGCGGGGCCCAGCGAAAAGGAGAACGCCATGAAACGCCTGCTCGCCGCAACGCTCAGTGTTTCGTTCCTGATGGCCGCGGCCGCTTCCGCGGGCGACGCCATCGCCGTGTCTACCAGTTCCAACGGCGGCCGGGCTTCGGCCACCGCCACCGCCGTCGGCAACGCGAGTTCGGTGGCCATCGCGGGCGCGACCCGCGGCGGTCGGGCGGTGGCCACGAGCAACGCCGTCGGCGAGCGCCACGGCTACGCCGACAGCCGGGCCGTGGCCGCGGCCGACCGCGGCGTGGCGTTGAGCGACTCCCGCGCCGACGCCCGGGGCCTGTTCGGCGGCAGCGCCATCGCCGACAGCGAGAGCATCGCCGCCGCGATCGGCGGCTTGGCGATCAGCCACAGCGCGGCGGTCGCCGACGGCACGTTCTTCGGCCACGCCCGCAGCCGATCGGCCTCGACCGCCCTGTCGCACTACGGCGTGTCGGTGAGTGACAGCATCGCCACGAGCCGTGGCCTGTTCGGCGGCCACGCTTCCAGCAACAGCGATTCGACCGCGCTGACCTACGGCGGCGTGTCCACCAGCCGGGCGCGTGTGATCAGCGACGCGAGCCTGCACGCCAGCGCCGAATCGAACGGCCTCGGCGTAAGCATCAGCGGACTGCTGCTGCGGAGTGATTCGCGGGTCCACGCGGAGAGCCGGTCGGTCCGGTTCGGCAGCAGCCGCTCGGATGCGGTGATGATCCGCGTGCGGCCGTAACCCCGACCCGGCCCCCACTCCCCTCCCTCTTCGGGAGGGGTTGGGGGAGGGTAAGAGCGACCGACGGTGAACAAGGAACAGAGAAGTCAACAAGAACAACCCTGACGGATGATCGAGGATCAGCACGTACTCAGGCCCATGAAGAAACCGGGAGAAACAGCCATGAAGCGCACGATTCGAAAGAGCGGACTGTGTGGAATGACCCTCATGCTGGCCGGTGTCCTGCCGGCTCTGGGAAGCGACGCGGAGACCACGGCCCGGGCGACCGGCTCCCGCTTCGGTCCCGGCACCGCGACGGCGACCGCCCGCTACGAGGGCGACCTCGGCTTCGCCCGCACCGACACCCGTAGTGGCAGCGTGAACATCGCCCGCGGGGTCGCCGTCGGGCTCGACGAGGACGGCCTGTCGTTCTCGTTCAGCACGGCCATCGCTCCCCGCCTCGGACCGGCCTTTGGCACCACCTTCAACATGACCCTCGGGAGCAACGGCGAGGTCGCCTCCAGCGTCGGCACGGGCCTTGCCGCCGGCGGCCTGGCCCGGACGGTGAACGTCGGCGGCAGCGCCGCGAGCACCCGCTTCGGCGCGACCTCCACGGCCCGGGCCGGCGGGAGCACCGTCGGCGGCGGCGTGGTGAAGGCGAGCACCACGAGCGATCACTACCGGGTGCTGCCGACGATCGGCCATGCGGCCCGGATCGAAGTGCGCGGTCCGGCCGTCGCGGTCGGTGGCCGAGTCGCGGGCCGTGACGACGGATCGACCCGCTACGTGCGAACCGTTCACCGCGTCGTGCGGTCACGCTAACTGACTCCCCTCTCTTCCAGGGGTGGGTTGGGGGAGGGTCAGAACGGGCGCTGCCGGCCGCGTGAGGAGGACGCTGAGGCCCCTGGCGAGAGTGAGTGAGCGAACGGCGCCCGCGTGTTACCCGAGGCCGCGGGCGCACCAAGTCCCCACCCGTGTGCGTAGCACGGGTGGGGCACGCTTGTGTGCGGCCACCGGGCGGCGCCACGCTTCCGCGGGCGGCGACCGCCGGCTGCGGTGCGTTCTTCAGCGTGGTGCCCCGGGGGTGTCGCAGCGGCCGCTGCGCTGTACAATCCCGGCCGGGGGCCGCGCGACGGTTGCGCGGTGTAGCAGACGGACGATGCCCCGGCGGGTACCGCTAGAGCGTGATGGTCACCACCTACGAAGATCCTGCCTCGACGTTACGCGAGTTGACGGCCCGTATTCACGCCATCCGGGATTCTCTTTGACCTCCCCACCAAGGCCGCCCGGCTCGACGCCCTGAACGCGCAGATGCAACGCGCGGGCTTCTGGGACCAGCCCGAGCGGGCGCAGCAGGTCGTGGCCGAGCTCAAGACGCTGCGGGCGCAGGTCGAACCCGTACAGGAGTTGCTACGCCGGATCGACGATGCCCACGTCCTGCTGGAGCTGTCCGAGGAGCAGGGCGGCGAAGAGGCCCACGCGGAAGTCCAGCGTGAGCTGACCCAGCTTGTGCAGAAGACCGATCAGGTCGAGCTGCTCACGCTGCTGTCCGGCCCCAACGACGCCCGCGACTGCTTCTTCAGCGTGCAGGCGGGGGCCGGCGGCGTCGATGCCTGCGACTTCGCCGAGATGCTCCTGCGCATGTACCTGATGTACTGCGAGAGCAGCGGGTTGAAGGCCACGGAGGTCGATCGTCGGGCGGGCGAAGAGGCCGGCATCCAGTCCGCCACGCTGCACATCGCGGGCCCGTACGCGTACGGCTATCTGTCCTGTGAAGTCGGCGTCCATCGACTCGTCCGCATCAGCCCGTTCAACGCCCAGGGCAAGCGGCAAACCTCCTTCGCCGCCGTCGATTGTTTCCCCGAGATCGAGGAAGCGAAGATCGAGATCGCCGAGGGGGAGCTCGACGTCGAGTTCTTCCGCCGGGCCAGCGGCGCCGGCGGCCAGAACGTGAACAAGGTCGCCACGGCGGTCCGCATCCGGCACAAGCCGACGGGCGTCGTCGTCGAGTGTGTGAACGAGCGCAGCCAGGCGCAGAATCGCCGCGTCGCCATGAGCATGCTTCAGGCCAAGCTCGAGCAGATGGAGAAGGCCAAGCAGGACGCCGAACTGGCCAAGATCTACAGCGAGAAGGGCGACATCGCCTGGGGCAACCAGATTCGCAGCTACGTCATCCACGGCTCGACGATCCACGTCAAGGACCATCGCACCAACCTGGCCATCGGCGACGTGCAGCGGGTGCTCAACGGCGACATTCAGCCGTTCATCGACGCCCGCTTGCGCCAACGCCTGAAGTCCGGGAAGTAGCGTTTGATCGGGTTGCCTGGCGGCTGGGGACGGCAAGACCACGGCACGAGGGCAGTGGCCCTGCCGTAGCGGCCGGGCGCCGCACCGGCCGTTGGTGCGCGGCGGCCGGCTGCCGGCGTGGGGTCGGCGTCCCCCGCGGCCGGGAGCGCGTGCCAATTGTGCGTGAGCGCTGAGGGGCGCGCACGCCAGTAGCCCATTTGGGTGAAGTCGAATTAACACGGGTAAACACTGGTGAGTCACCCAATCGTGTCCTACGATAGGAACATCGCACGGACGCGAGTCCGGAGCCACGTTCCGCGAACACCGGGGTTCGTCGCCGGTCGCCTCTAGGGGCGCACGCGACCGAGCCGGGGAGCGACGGACATGGGCCGGAAGAGACGCACTTCGCCGAGTCCCCCCGAACAAGGCCAAATCCGCAGTGAGAGAGACTCCGCGCGGAAAACTCGATCTGGCGGATCGGGATCAAGACGTCCGTGTAGCTCCGACCGCCCAGGTACGCGGGGCAAGTCGGCGCCCCGGGGGACGTTGTCGTGCCGCGGGGGCGCGAGGAGCACTTCCGGCGCCGGCATGAGCACGCTCCCTTGGGCTACCAGTCGCTGGACGCGGAAGGACGTTTGCTCGATGTAACCAGCACGTGGTTGGAACTGCTGGGTTACGAGCGCGACGAGGTGTTGGGCCGGTCTTTCGGGGACTTCATGACGCCAGCCAGCCGGGCTGCGTTCCGGGAGCGGTTTCCGGAGTTTCTGGCGGCGGGAGAAATCCACGGGGTGGAGCGCGAGCTGGTCCGCAAGGACGGCGTCGTCGTCACCGTTTCCATCGACGGCTGCGTTGACCGAGATCGCCACTTTTCGCCCCGGACCCATTGTCTGTTGCGGGACGCGACGGAAGCGCGGCGCGCCGTCGAGGCGTTGCGACAGAGCGAAGCGACCTATCGGCGGCTAGTCGAGAACATCTCCGACGCCCTGATTGTGGACGATATCGAAGGGCGTGTCGTCTACGCCAACGATCAGTTTCTGGGGCTGTTCGGCTATGGGCGCGATGAGCTGTCGTCGATTCGTCTCGAAGACTATGTTGCGCCGAGCTGCCGGGCGAAGCTGCGAGATTATCACGATCGACGGGTACGCGGCGAGGAGGTGCCGGAGCGTTTTGAATACGAGGGGCGGCGCCGGGATGGGGCCACATTGTGGCTGGAAGTTCACGCTTCGCCCGTGGAGGAAAACGGGCGCATCGTCGGGACGCAGTCGCTGATCCGCGACATCACCTCGCACAAACGGACCGAGGACGAGTGGCGCCGCACCACCGCGCTTCTGGAATCGGTCCGCGCGGCCCAGGCGGCCTTCATCGCGCATTGCGACCCGCGCCCGGTGTTCGCGTCGCTGCTGCGGACGCTGGTTTCGTTGACCGAGAGTGAATTCGGTTTCGTGGACGAAGTCCTCCACGACGCGGACGGCACGCCGTACAAACTCAGCCTGGCGATTTCCAATATCGCCTGGAGCCCGGAGACCGAGGAGCTGTACGCACAACTCCAGGCGCGACAATTGGAGTTCCGCAATCTGAACAACCTCGCGGGACTGCCGGCGCTGACCGGGGAACCGCTGATCGCCAACGATGCCGCCCGCGACCCGCGCGCCGGCGGCTTGCCCCCGGGGCATCCTGCCATCCGCACGTTCATGGGCCTGCCGATGTGCTTCGGCGGCGAGGTGGTCGGGGTCGCCGGCGTGGCGAACCGCGCGGGCGGCTACGACGAGCGCCTGGCGCGTTTCCTGGAACCCTTTCTGACCGCGGGAGCGAACATCATTCACGCGCTGCGCGCCCAGGCGCGCCAAGACGAGACCACGCAGGCCCTGCGGGCGAGCGAGGAGCGCTACCGGCGGATCGTCGAGACCGCCAACGAAGGTATCGTGGTGTTGGACGCCGCGCAGCGGGTCACCTTCGTCAACGCCCGCCTGGCCGAGATGCTCAACGCCAAACCGTCCGAGTTGATCGGTTGCGCCTTCACGGATTTCTTGTTCGCGGACGACCTTGCCGACCACGAGGCGCAGATGCAGCGGCGACGGCAGGGCCAGACGGCGATCTACGAACGCCGCTTCCGCCGCAAAGACGGCGGCGTGTGTTGGACCCTGGTCTCGGCGACGGCCCTGCACGACGAACACGGTCGGTTCGCCGGCTCGCTTGGGATGTTCACCGACATCACCGACCGCAAGCAAGCTGAAATGGCCCTGCGCGAGAGTGAGGAAACCCGCCGGGTGCTGCTCAACGCCGCGACGGACTCCTCGATCCTCATCGACCCGGACGGGACGGTCCTGGCCATCAACGAGATCGGGGCCCGGCGGTTGAAGCGGACCGAGGAGGAAGTAGTCGGAGCGAACATCTACAGTTTCCTGCCGCCGGACCTCGCCGAGTCCCGTAGGGCCCGGGTCGAAGAAGTCTTGCGGACGGGGCAACCGGTGTGCTTCGAGGACGAGCGGGCCGGCCTGAAGTTGGAGCATCACGTTCACCCGGTAAAGGACGCCGCCGGCGTGGTGCGGAAGCTGGCCATCTTCGGCCGGGACGTGACGGCCGCACGCGCTGCGGAGGCGGCGCTACGCGCGGCGGAGGCTGACAAGGCGATCATCCTCAACTCGACCATTGAGATGTTCGCCCGCTGCGACCGCGACTTGCGGATCGTGTGGGCGAACAAATCGTCCGGGGATTCGGTCGGACTGCCGGCCGAGGCGCTGGTGGGACGACATTGTTATGAGTTGTGGGGTGAGGGCAACGAGCCGTGCCCGGAGTGCCCGGTCCTGCGGGCGATGGAGCTGCGCCGGCCGCAAGAATCGGAACGCGTGTCAAGCAATGGTCGCGCGTGGTTCTTGCGCGGCTATCCGCTGTTTGACGCCGACGGGAAGGTCATCGGGGCGGCGGAGTTCGGGCAGGACATCACCGAGCGCAAGCAGGCCGAGCAGGCCCTGCGCGACCGCGAGGAGCAGTATCGCACGCTGGTCGCCAACACCCCCGGCGTCGTGTACCGCGTGGAGGTAGACCCGCCGTGGCGCGTGCTGTTCTGTAGCGAAGCCGCGTTGGCGGTCACCGGCTACCCCGCAGCCGACTTCTTGAGTGGAACACGCTTATACGGTTTGCTGGTCCACCCGGACGACCGGCCCGGCCTGGAACGGGCCGTGGCGGACGCGGTGGCCAACCATCGGCCGTTCGAGGTTGAGCACCGCCTGGTGCATCCCGACGGTACCTTGCGCTGGCTGTTGGCGCGGGGGCAGGCCCGCTATGACGCCCAGGGCCGACCGCTCTGGCTGGACGGTGTCCTGCACGACATCACCCCAACCAAGCAGGCGGAGCACGAGCGGGCGCGGCTGGTGGCCGCCATCGAGCAGGCCGGCGAGGCCATTGTCGTCACCGACCCCGCCGGCACGATCCAGTATGTCAACGCGGCGTTCGAGCGGATCACCGGCTACGGTCGCGACGAAGCCATCGGCCGGAATCCGCGTATTCTCAAGAGCGGCCGCCACGACGCGGCCTTCTACCAGGACTTGTGGCAGACGCTCACGGCCGGCCGCGTGTGGCGCGGCCGCTTCGTCAATCGCCGCAAGGATGGCACGCTGTATGACGAGGAGGCGGTCCTTGCGCCGGTCCGCGACGCGCAGGGGAGCATCACGAGCTTCGTCGCCGTCAAACGAGACGTCACTGAAGAGCTCTTCCTGGCCGAGCAGTTGCGCCAGGCCCAGAAGATGGAAGCCATCGGCCAGCTCGCCGCTGGCGTTGCCCACGACTTCAATAACCTCCTGACGGCGCTGCTGGGTTACGTCGGCATCGCCCGGCAGACTGCGCAGCCCGACGCCGCCACAAGCGAAGCGCTGGAGGGTATCGAGAGCCTGGCGGTCCACGCCGCCGGCGTCACCAAGTCGCTGCTCCTGTTCAGTGGTCGGTCGCAGGCCACCCTGGAACCCGTGAACCTGGGCGAGCTCCTGGCGGAGACCGCCAAGCTGCTGCGCTACGTCGTGCCGCGGGTCGTGACGCTGCATATTGCGGAGCCCCCCGGCGGGCCGGTCTGGGTCCGCGGCGATCGCACGCAACTTCAGCAGGTCATCATGAACCTAGCCCTGAACGCCCGCGACGCGATGCCCGACGGCGGCCGGTTGGACGTCGTGGTGACACCGCTGCCGGACGACGAAGCCCTCCCGGACGGCGCGTCGCCCGTGGCGCGGCCGGCGGTGTGTTTGTGCGTGGCTGACACCGGTTGCGGCATGTCGTCGGAGACGCAAGCGAAGATTTTCGAGCCATTCTTCACGACGAAACCGCGTGGGCGGGGGACCGGCCTGGGGTTGCCGGTCGTGTTCGGCATTGTCAAAGAGCACCGGGGGTACATCGACGTGCGTTCGGCGCCCGGCCGGGGCTCGACCTTCCGTGTGATCCTGCCGTGCATCCCCGCCCCGAGCGGTGCGCCACCCCAACAGGGTCCGGCTCCTGCGGAGCCGCGCGGCCGGGGAGAGCTCGTGCTGTTGGCGGAGGACGCCCCGTACGTTCGGGCGCTGCTGGCCACCGAGCTCGAACGGCTGGGTTACACCGTGGCGGCGGCCGCGGATGGCGACGAGTTGATGCGCCTGTATGAAGAACGCCGCCCGGCCGTGCGGTTGCTGGTGCTGGATGACGACCTGCCGCACCGGACCGGCGGCGAGTGTCTGCGGCGGATTCGCCGCCGGGGAGACCGCGTCGCGGCGATCCTTATCAGCGGGGCGGCGGAATCGCGGCGCCGACGAAGCGACCTGGCGGCGCGCCGACTCGACAAGCCTTTCACGCTTCCGCAGTTCGCGGAGACGGTGTATCTTGCTTTGGCCTCTGCGTCACGATCCGGAGTGGTGCCATGAGTGGGTCGATCACGGCCGTGCTGGCGGATGATCACACGTTGGTCCGGGAGACGTTGGCACGCTGGTTCGAGGCGTTGCCCGATGTCCGCATTGTGGCTCGCGTCGGGGACGCGGATGAAGCCGTCACCGCCGCCCTGCACCACCGGCCCGACGTCGTGGTCCTGGACATCGACATGCCGGGGCGCGATTGCTTCGACGCGGCGGAGACGATCAGTCGGGCGCTGCCGCCGACGCGGATCATCTTCTTGAGCGCCCTGGTCCACGATTGCTACATCGAGCGGGCGCTGGCGGTGCGGGCGGCCGGCTACCTGAGCAAGGGGAGCCCCCCGGAGGTGCTGGCGGCGGCGATTCGCGGGGCCACGTCCGGGCATGTGTACTTCTCGCCCGAAGTCCAGGAACGGATCATCGTGGACTGCCACGGGCCGCGCTTGGGCAGGCCAACCACGACGCGCGGCAACAGCCTGTCCACCCGCGAGCTGGAGGTCCTGCGGCACGTGGCCCGCGGACTCACGCGCAAGGAGATCGCGCGCCGAATGTGCCTCAGCCCCGATACGGTCCACGCGCACACGGCCAACCTGATGCGGAAGCTGAGCGTTCATAACCGGATTGAGCTGGCCACCTTCGCCGTGCGCGAGGGGCTGGTGAAGGTCTGACCGCCAGCGCGTCGGCCCCCCCACATGGCGGGGCCCTGCCAAGCCACCTTTGGCCGCAATTGTCCCGCGTGGATTGAACGGCCCCACTTGGGCCGCGGGGAGGATGAGGCCGGGCGCCCCCTCCGGGGGACTGGCTCCGGTCAACTGCTGCGAGTCTGGGCGGCGGTCGGGGCGTATTGGCGGTCCACGCGGCGGATGTGGCTTGTCAGCCAATCCCGCAGGAAGTTCATGGTCTCGATGGTGAGGGCGATCTGGTTGGATTCGTAGGACTGCGTCAACTCCTTGACCCGCCGCACGAGGTTCTCGTGCTCCGCCTTGTGTTGCAGCAGGTTGGGGTAGTTGATCTTCCGCATGTACTGCTCTTCCGCCTGGAAGTGCGTCACGGTGTACTGGGCCAGCCGGGTCAACAGCGGCTTGAGGGCGTCGCGGCCCTGGCCCTTGGCCATAGCGTCGTGGAGGTCATTGATCATGTCTACCAGGCGGCGGTGTTGGGCGTCCAGGTCTGGGACGCCGACGCTGAGGCTCTGATCCCAGGTGATGAGCGGCATGCGCGGTTCTCCTTGTCGCATGGCGGCCGCGGGCGGCTGGTCGCCGTCATGATCTATCGACGCCCCCGGCCGGGCGGCTGGAGTAAGGGGGTCGCTTCCGAACTCCCCTCCCTTGCGGGTTGCCACGGGCGACGCGTCCACCACGGCGGATGAGTCGGTGGCTGTGGTGACCGACTCGCTGTGGCGAGGAGGGGGCGGGGGAGGGCCAGCGCCTCCATAGCTTATGCGGGGACCCTGCCGCGCTCCAAAAGCAGGTGCCGTTGGGCTGGCGGAGTGCCGCAGCCACACCCCCAATTCGCCCATACGGGCGATGCAAGGCTCCTGATTGCGGACCGATCTCTCCACCGCCGGAAACCGCCGACCCGCTGACCTGGCCCGTGGCTGGGGCGGGTCCGAGGAAGTGCGTCTGGGCCGCCCGGTCGCACGGGAACCAAGACGATAGGCCGAGCCGGCGGGCATGTCGTCGTATTGGGCGCAACAGCCTTTCGGGAGCCGACCATGAATGCGCGGACGGGTTGGACGATCGGGCGCAAGCTGATGGCGTCGTTTCTGCTGGTGAGCGTCATCACGGCGATGTTGGGCGGCGTGGGCTATTACGCCGTGAACAGCGGCGCCAAGGCCATTGACGAGATTGGCGAAGTGCGGCTGCCCAGTGTGGACAGCCTGCTGGTAATCAAGGAAAACGCGGAGGACATCCGCGGCACGATGCGCACGCTGGGTATCCCGGGGCTGCCGCGCGAGATTCGGCAGCGCCAGTATGACAACTTGGCCAAGGCCCGCGAGGTGTACGAGGCGGCCTGGAAGATCTACGAACCGCTGCCGCAGACGGTCGAAGAAGCGGCCTTGTGGAAGCAGTTCGTGCCCGCGTGGGAGACGTGGCGCGCGGAGAACAACAAGTTCATCGAGATGTGCAAACACTTCGACGATATCGGCATCGCCGATCCGACGGAACTGGCCCGTCAGCTCGAGCGCTTCAGCAAGGACCACTACGCCCTGGCGCAGAAAGTCCTGCACCTGATCCACCTGGAAAACGCGACCTTGGACGGCGGCGATGACCATACGGCGTGCAACGCGGGCAAGTGGCTGCCCACGTTCAAGACCGACAACGCGCAGTTGGCCGGGATGCTGCGCGATTTCGCGACCCCGCACCGTCATTTCCACGAGACGGTCGGCAAGATCAAACGCCTGGTAAGCGAGGGCAAGAGGGACGAGGCCGAAGCCGTCTACCAGAGCGAAATGGTTTCGAGCATGCAAGAGGTGTTCAAGCAGTTTGAGGGCATGTTGACCTTGGCCAACGAGGCCAACGCGACGGTGGCGGCCGCCCAGGAGCAGGTGTTGGGGCCGGTCACCGTGACGCAGCGGGCGGCGGGCGAGCTCCTCGATAAGATCGTGCAAATCAACCGGGACCTGGCCAACGACGAGGTCGTTAGCAGCCAGAGCCAGGCCGGCGTCCTCAAGACTGTCTCGTTGGCCGCCGCTATCATCGGCGTCGTGGCCGCCATGACCCTCGGCGTCCTCATCACCCGCGGGATCAACCGCAACCTGACCCGCATCGCCACCCAGCTCAATGAAGGGGCCGACCAGGTGAACGATGCGGCGGCGCAGGTGGCGACGGCGTCGCAGCAACTGGCCGAAGGCGCCAGTGAACAGGCGTCGTCGCTGGAGGAGACCTCCAGCGCCCTGGAGCAAATGGCCGCGATGACCCGCACGAACGCCGAGAACGCGACGCAGGCCAATGAGCTGGCCGGCCAGGCCCGGCGCGCCGCGGGCGACGGCGATAAGAGCATGGTCCAACTCAACGAGGCCATGACGGGGATCAACGAGTCGTCGGACAAGATCAGCAAGATCATCAAGGTGATTGAGGAGATCGCGTTCCAGACGAACCTGCTGGCGCTGAACGCGGCGGTTGAAGCGGCGCGGGCCGGCGAGCACGGCAAGGGCTTCGCCGTGGTGGCTGAAGAAGTCCGCAATCTGGCCCAGCGCTGCGCCGCGGCCGCCAAGGACACGACGGGACTGATCGAGGATGCCGTCCACCGCGCTCAGCAGGGCACCCAGGTGGCGGGCGAGGTCGGCAAGTCGCTCAGCGCGATCGTCGAGCAAGCCACCAAGGTCTCGGACCTAATCAACGGCATCGCGCGGGCCAGCCAAGAACAGGCCCAGGGCGTCGATCAGGTGAACACGGCCGTGTCGCAGATGGACAAGGTGACGCAGCAGAATGCCGCGGGCGCCGAAGAGGCCGCCAGCGCTGCCGAGGAGCTCAGCTCCCAGGCTGAGACGGTCAAGGGCATGGTCCGCGAGCTGGTGGCGATGGTCGGCGGGGCGGCCGAGCGCAACGCCAGTGGCGGCAGCGCCGGGGGGTCGGCCAAGCCGACCCGGCCGAAGAAGGTTCTGGCGCACGTTGGCCATTTGGCCGGCACCGGGAGCCATGCCGCAGGGAAGCCCGTCGCGCACGCGGCCGCGCCCACGACGTTCCAACACAACGCCGGGCACACTCCGGATCACGGCGCCACGACGGAACCCGCAACGTCCAAGGATAGCCAACTCGAGAACTTCTAGTGGAATGCCCGTTTCACGTTTGGGGCAGACGTCGGCCGACGAGGCCGGCGTCTGCCTCTTCTTGGCATCGCTAACCTGTAGCGCTTGCGGGCCGCCAAAGCCACCCCACGTTGCTCAGCACGCCGCGGTAAAATGAGCGCAGACGGAGTGAGCGCTCCTGCGTGACGGAGACGTGCCATGTGCTGGATCCGGGGCGTGCTGGCCGGCTGGACGGGGGTTGTGCTGGCGACCGGTCTCACCCCAGTGCGGGCTGACCCGCCGGATTTCGATTGCCGGGCCGAGCTCGCTCCCCTGCTGACGGCGGGAGCGGGCGGGTCGGGAGACCAGGCCGGTCTCGCCGTGGCGGTCGATGCGGACACGGCCCTGGTCGGCATCCCGCAGGATGACACCGGCCTGCCCAACGCGGGCGCCGTCGGGGTCTTTCGATTCGACGGCCGGCACTGGGTCTACGAAACCAAGCTCGCTGCGCCCGATCCCGCCCAAGGTGCCCGTTTTGGTGCGGCGGTCGCGCTGTGGCGTGACACGGCGGTCATCGGCGCTCCCGGGACCGGCAAAGTGTATTTCCTGCACCGCACGCCCGCCGGTTGGATCGCGAGCAGCAATTACCGGCGCTCGGGGGCCTTTGGTGACGCCGTCGCCATCCGTGACGACGTAGCCGTCGTCGGGGCGCCGCTGGCCGCGGTCCAGAGCGTGACGTGTGGGACCGCGTACGTTTATCGCTGGAATGGGGCCCTGTGGCGGGAGGAAGCGGAACTCTTCGCGGCGGACGCGCATGCGAGTCAGCGTTTCGGCGACGCCGTCGCGGTTTGGGAGCAGACGCTGCTCATCGGCGCCGCCCAGGACGACGGCAGCGGCAACGCCACGGGGGCGGCCTACGTCTTCGAGTGGGACGGTCAGGCTTGGAGTCAGCAGGCCAAGCTCGTCGGTTGGGGCACCGAGTGCTGCTCTTTCTTCGGCGAGGCGGTGGCCCTGCGCGACGACGTGGCGATCTGCGGCGCCCGCCGGGCGGTCGGTCTTGCCCCGCTCTCCGGGGCGGCGTACGTCTTCCGCCGCACGGGGTCTACGTGGACGAACTGGACGAAGCTGGTGGGCTCCGACGGCGTGAGCTTCGACGATTTCGGTTGCGCGGTGGCCATCGCGGGGCCGACGGCCGTCATCGGCGCGCGCCGCAACCGCGACGGCGGGGTTCGCGCGGGCGCCGCGTACGTCTATCGGCGGTCCGGCTCGGGGTGGGCCGAACGCGTCAAGCTCATCTCCACGGGCGGCGCCGACGGCGACTACTTCGGGGCCGCGGTCGCCGTATGCGGCGGGACGGTCGTGGTGGGGGCGTTTCAAGCCGACCCGTTCGGCTTCGACTCCGGGGCGGCGTACGCCTTTCAGGGGCTGGCGGACTGCACCGGCAACGGGCGCCTGGACGCGTGTGACATCGCGCTCGGGTTCAGTGCCGACCTCAATGGCAACGGCGTGCCCGACGAGTGCGAGAAGCCGGGCGATCTCAACTGCGACGGCGTGGCCGACAGCCGCGACGTGAGCGCGTTTGTACTGGCGCTGTGCCACGCCAGTCGCTACGCGGAGGAGTATCCCGACTGCCGGCGGCTGAACGCCGACGTGAACGGCGACGGCCTGGCCGACTTCGGCGACATCAATCCGTTCGTGGGACTGGTCAGCAGATAGGGACAGCGGCGCGTGTCGATGCGGTGGTGTGGTGGGGCCCCGTCATCCTGGGCCAGCTAACAGAACCCGCGACGCGAGTGGTGGGATGGCCGGTCCCGCACTCGCGTGCGGGGTTCTGATGGGCGCTCTCAGGGAGAGACGGGAGGAGGGTCCGGGCCCTCGGCGACACCGGTTCCCGCGACCCCACCTTCGAGTTGACCGAACGTCGTCTCGCCGACCCGCCCGCCCGCTCAGCGCACCGCCACATTCACCAGGAGCGGCGCCAGCACGTTCAGTTTGCGTTGCCTCACGGTGGTGAAGCCGGCCGCGGTGAGCAGCGCCCGCAGCTCTGACCACGGGGCATGATGGACGTTCTTCTCCACCCAGGCGACCGCCACGTCGAATACCACCCAACCGACCACGTTGTCGCGGAACCCGTCCACCAGCACAAGCAGGCCGCCGGGCCGCACGACGCGGTGGAACTCACGCACGGCCGCCGCCTGGTGCGGGTAGTGGTGGAACGAATGGCAGCACGTCAGGACGTCGAACGATTCGTCCGCAAACGGCAACCGCTCGGCGTCGCCCAGCACGACGTGCAGCTTGTCGCGCACCGGCGAGGCGGCGATCTTCGCGGCCAGTTGCCGGGCCATCACGGGGGAATAATCCAGCCCAACCAGCCGCCCGGCGTGCGGCATCGCCGCCAGGATGTTGATGAGCGTGCCCGTGCCGCAGCCCACGTCGAGCAGCCGAAAGGTCGCCCGCCCGCTCTGGGGCTGCCAGCGAAGGATTTCCTCCTGGCACGCTCGCACCGCCGGGAAGAACGCCAGCTCGTTCAGCCACGAGCGGTCGTAGCTCAAGGCCCACTGGTCAAACTGCCGCCGGGCGCGATGGCGGACGTGGGCGGAGCGGGGGGGCGGCGGGGTGACGGTCGGATCGGTCATGGGGTTTCTTGGGGTCGCGTCTCGTTCACGGCGAGATGACGGTCTCCGTGAGACTCGCCCAGGCTCGCGCCGCTAGGGATTGAGGCCGCGCGTCGCCCGAGACCGCAACCCAACGTAGCGGCTCGCCACAGCGAGTCGCCTTTGGCGACCGGGCTCCGCACCGGCCGTCGGCCGCCGGGAGATTTTGTCACGCCGCGAGGAATCCGGTCGTTTGTAGTGCGGCGCCACCGCGGCGGCAGGTGGTGACGACGAATGCAACCGTCCCCCAACCGCCCACGTGGGGCGCATCGGCGTCTCGTCCGTTGGCGGGCGAGAACGCGACCGCCTCGACGCCCCCCCAACCCCTCCTTGAGAGGGAGGAGAGTGCACAGTCCCCGCCGGCGGCGGGGTTTGGGACACCGGCTAGTCGCCATCGATCAGATTGCCCAGGCCGCCCAGGATGCTGCCTTCGCCCGTGCTGCGCTTGCCGGGGCCGCGGCCGGTGGCGTGAATGCGGTCGGCCAGCCGGGCGAACGGGAGCGACTGAAGCCAGACGTCGCCGGGGCCGGTGAGCGCGGCGAAGAACAGGCCCTCGCCGCCGAACAGCGTGTTCTTGAAGCCGCCGACGAACTGGATGTCGTATTCGACGGACGGCTGGAACGCGACGATGCAGCCCGTGTCGACGCGCAAGGTCTCGCCGGCTTGCAGGCGCCGCTGACAGAGCGTGCCGCCGGCGTGAACGAAGGCGAGCCCGTCGCCCTTGAGTCGCTGGAGAATGAAGCCCTCCCCACCGAAGAGCCCCGCGCCGAGCCGCTTGGTGAACGCGATGTCGACCCGCACGCCGCGGGCCGCGCACAGGAACGAGTTCTTCTGGCACAACAGCTCGCCGCCGAGCTGCGCCAGGTCCATCGCGATGATCTTGCCCGGATAGGGCGCGGCAAAGGCGACTTGCTGCTTGCTGGGACCGTCCGCCGTGAACGTCGTCATAAACAACGACTCGCCGGTGAGCACGCGTTTGCCCGCACTGAACACCTTGCCGAGCAGCCCCTGGTCGTCCGCGCTGGGGTCACCGAAGCGGGTCTCCATGCGCACGCCGGGCGTCATGTACATCATGGCCCCCGCTTCGGCGATGACCATTTCGCCGGGGTCGAGCTCGATCTCGACGAACTGCATGTCGTCGCCGGTGATGCGGTAGTCGATCTCATCGCTGCGGCGCGCGACGGCGGCCGGCGGGCGGCAAACGGGTGCGTCGGGCGACAAGCGCAGCGCGGGAATGTGGCGCGCCGCCGTCCATGAGCTCATGCCCGGGCCGTAGACGAGCGTGTCGGCGCCTTGCAGCGTCGGCAAACGGTCGATCAACTCGGCTTGGGTGAGCGGCCCGACGGCTTTGCCGTTGTCAACGTAGCACCACTCGGCCCGTGGCATCGCGGTCCGGCCTCCGGTCCCCGACGGGGGTTCCCCCAATTCGATCGCCGACCTACAGCTCCTCCGGGGCCGGGTCGGAGTCGTTGTCCGGCTGCATGGTCGGCGGCGGGCGATAGCGCCACTCATCGGACGCCGGCGCGGGCGACGTCTCCATGCGCGAGCCGGGCTGCGCCGGTCGCGGGCGCAGGGAGCTGGACTCCGGGGCCCTTTCGCTCGGCGGCGGTTCCCACCGCGACTCGTCGGCCGGCGGACGCACCTCGCGTGGCCGTCGAATGATCTGGTTCGTCCCCACTTCGGCCGTCCGCACGATCAGGTGCTCGGGGATGCTGACCGTGTTGTTCTTGCCCCAGAACTCGATCTTGTACAGGCGGACGCCGTCCTCGACGGTCACACTGCAATCGTTGCCAAGTATGGACAACTTGTTGACCCGCGAGCCGCGCAGGATCGTCACTACGCTCCCGCTGCCGGTGATCCCGACGTCGCCGAAGAACTGGTCCGCCCGCGACACGCCGTTGCCGACCAGCGGCGTGGACGCGCAGCCGGCGGTCAGCAACAGCCCCGCCATCGACGCGATGATCAAAGTGGTTCTCATGCCGTCTCCTCGTTTCCAAACCCGTAACGCCCGCGTGTTCAGCCGCGCCACTCTCTGCTGCCCACGACGACCGCAGCCAGTGTACCGGGGGCGCGGCCGTCAAGCCAGTACCGAGGGGGGCGCGGCCGGCTCACTTAGCGTCCGAGCCTGCGATGACCTCCTCGGCGCCGGCCCGAAGGTGCCGCAGGGTCCGACGCCGAAGCTGCGTCAGCGGCCGCGCGATCCAGCGGTGCAGACGAATCCACGTGTTCAGGCGTTCCACCACCTGCCGCTGCGGCTCGGTGAGCTGATCCGGGCGCAGCCGGCGCTTGTGCTTCAGAACGTGGTAGAGGTCGCCGTGCTGGAAGTGTGCCAGCAGCCAGCGCAGCGGAGCGCAGCGTGTCAGCAGGCTGCGTGGTCCGCCGAGGGCAATCTGAAAGTCAATCAGATACGGCCGGCCGTCGTCGCCCACCAGGATGTTCTGCCGCTTGTTAAGGTCCACGTAGGCGATGCCGCGGGCGTGGAGCATACGAACCAGGGCGAGCAGGTCATCAAAGAAGCCGTCCCCGACGGCCTCGTGCCGGCCCAGCGGGTGCCCGGGGACGAAGGCGTGGACAAAGCCGGTCGGTCCCACGGGGCCGATCAGTTGCGGAACCCCCCACACGTCCTGCAACGCTCGGTAGAAGCGGATTTCGCGTCGCGCCAGGAACCGTCCCGCCCACTCCATCGGCAGGCCGAACAGAGGCGTGACGCGGTTGATCTTCGCCACCACAACGCCGGCGGGGCCGCGGTAGAGCCCCGTGGCGGCAAAGAAGTCGTGCTTGAACGTCTCCAGCAGCTCGTATTGCCGGCCGTGGCAGCAGATTACGTTCGGCAGCGCCGCGCCCGGCAGGGCATACAGCCAGGGATGCGTCACACGACGACGAGGTACCGGTGGCGACGATTTCATTCGGGGCGCGATTGTAACGCTCGTCCGCCCGGCCGGGACACCGAGGCACGCCGATCGGAACGACGATCCCCCTACATAAGGCGTGCGGCACCCTGTGGGTATTGGCGCGGTCTGAGGGTGCCGCAGCGAGTGGAAGCAAGTTATTTTGGCTGAAGGAGTTACGCTTCAACCGGTGGCGAAGACAGCACCAGGCCACCTGACTCCACTCTTAGTATAACAGCCGCCCGGTGGCTTTCAACAACAATCCGGCGCAAATCTCTGTCAGAAAACAGTTTTTCTTCGATGTTTCGGGCGCCAAGGTCCGATACCCGCGCCATCCGGCCCGGGAACCTCGCTTGTCGTGCCCCTGGTGCCTGCACAGGACCCGCCAACCCCCGTCGCGGTGCCGCCGACCGCGAGGTAGACTGCGCGCCATGGCCCGTGCCCGAGCTCCGCAGCCCGTGAAGCTCTTCGCCGGTCTGCTCAGCGGCGACCCCGACCTGCTCCGGCGTGCCCGGCAGCTCCTGTCCCGGCGGTTCGGCCGGGTGGACGCCGAGAGCGAGGTCTGGCCGTTCGACCAGACGGATTATTACCAAGACGAGATGGGACCAGGGCTGCAACGGTGGTTCGTGGCCTTTGAGCCGCTGGTCAGCCCGGGTCAGATTGCCCAGATCAAGCACGACACCAACGCGTTGGAGCAGGAAATCGCGGAGCAGTGCCTCTCCCCCGATATCGTGCGACCGGTCAATATCGACCCCGGCTACGTTGACCTGACCAAGCTCGTGCTGGCCACCACGAAGGACCGCGGCCACCGCCTGTACCTCGGCCACGGCATCTACGGGGAGGTCACGCTGCAATACGCCAGCGGCGCTTGGCAGGCGCAACCTTGGACCTACCCGGACTACGCCCTTCCCGCCGCCCATGCGTTCTTCGTTACGCTGCGAGACCGGTTGCGCATCCAGCGGCAGGAGCTGGCTGACGCCGCCGAGCAGGGGGCGTTATGAGCCCGATTTACTTGCTGGCCGCGGGCGCGACGCCCGCCCTCCCCGTGGGCCTCGGCGCGGCCGCGGTTGTCGTGCTCGCGGCGTCGGCCATCCTGACCCTGGCGGCTCGCCGGGTAGCGCTCCGCATCGGCTTCGTGGACCACCCGGGTGGCCACAAGTCGCACCGGGAGCCGATGCCGTACGGCGGGGGCTGCGCGATCTTCCTGTCCGCCTGGGCGGCCCTGCTGGGCGGCCTGCTGCTGGCCGTGGCGCTCCCGCAAGCGTGGATCGCCGAGACGTTTGGCGAGACGGCGCGGGCCTACGTGGGCGGCATGCGCGATCGGGCCGGGCAGTTGGTGGTGATTCTAGTCGGCGGGGCGGTGTTGCACGGGCTGGGTCTGCTGGATGACCGTCGGCCCCTGCCGCCCGGGCAGAAGCTGCTGGTCATTATTGCGGTGGCACTCTTCGTGGCCGTGGTCGGGCGGGTGCGCATCGCGGAGTTCGCGGGGGTCGGAGTCTCGGTGGCCCTGACGACCGTGTGGTTCGTCGTGATCGTCAACGCCCTGAACTTCCTGGACAACATGGACGGCCTGAGCGCCGGTGTCGCGGCCCTCGGCCTGCTGTTCCTGGCGGTGTGCGGCCTCATGGCGGGCCAGGTGCTCGTGCCGGCGCTGGCCGGGGTATTCCTGGGCGCGGTCGCGGGATTCCTGATCTTCAACTTCCCGCCGGCCCGCATCTTCATGGGCGACGCCGGCAGCCTCGTCGTCGGCTACATGCTGGCCACCGTCTCGACGCTGACGACGTACTACCAGAGCGGCCACGGCGCGCCGCCGTACGCCATGACCATGCCCCTGGTCATCCTCGCCGTTCCGCTATACGACTTCGGCAGCGTGGTCGTCATCCGGCTGGCCGAGGGCCGCAACCCGATGCGCGGCGACCAGCGCCACTTCTCGCACCGGCTGGTGGAGCGCGGGCTCAGCCGCCGGTTCGCCGTCCTGACGATCTACCTGGCGACGGCGACCACGGGTCTGGCGGCCACGTTGCTGCCCGGGGCGGACCTGCGGCAGACGATCACCGTCGGGGCGATTGTGGTGATGGTGTTGGCGATTATCGCCATTCTGGAAATGCCGCTGCGCAAGTCGTCATGATCCAAGCCGTGCAGCAGAATGGCGCCTCGCCCCAAACGGTCACGGTGATCTCGCGCCTCGACACCGTGCGTTTCGTCGCGCTGCTGGCGCTGCTCAGTGTCCGGCCCGTCATCGGGGAAACGTTCGAGCCGGTGCAGGTGTCGATGTTGACCGCCCTTCAGGTGGACGCCGGCCCCACACCGGCGGCCACCGCGTGGCTCGACCTGCTCACGCTGGCGGTCGCCGCCGACACCCTGCTCACGCGCGGCCGTTGGCGACATCGGGGCCCGGTTGCCCTCGGTGTCGTGCTGTTGCTCGTGGGCGTCGCGCTGTCCAGTTGGCACGCCGGGAACCCGCCGCTCGCGTGGCTGGCGGGGGCCAGCCTGGTGATCGCCGTGCTGGCCGGGGCCGCACTCTGTTCGCTGCTGCGAGCACGCTGGGTGGTGAACCTGACCGTGGCGGCCCTGCTCGCGGGCGGGGTCACGACGGCGGTGAAGTGCGCGTTGCAGCGCTACGTGGATAACCCGCAGACACAACAGCAGTGGGAGGCCGTCTACAAGCCGGACCTCGTCCGCCAGGGTTTCGACCCCGACAGTCCGATGATGGTCAACTTCGAGCGGCGGATGGTCGCCGCCGACGCCTACGGGTTCCTCGGTCACCCGAACATTACGGGTTCGTGCCTGGCGCTGTGGACGCTCGTGGCGCTGGGGCTTATGCGCAGGACCACGTCCGCGTTCCCGCTCCTGGTTGTGCTTGTGCTGACCGGGATGCTGGGGGCGGCCCTGTGGTTCACTGCCAGCCGCGGCGGGCTGGCGGCGGCCGCGTTCGGCCTGGTCGTGGTCGCGGTGCTCACACGTCGACCGGAGTGGTTCGCGCGCCACGCGCGACCGGTGCTCGCCGGGCTCGCGGGGCTGTACCTGGCGGTCGTAGCTGGCGTAGCGACCTACGGGGTCGCGCGCGGCACGCTGCCGCACCCGTCGTTGGAGTTCCGCTGGTACTACTGGACGACGGCGGTGCGGGCGTTTGAGGACGCCCCGCTGACCGGCATCGGCCGCGGGAACTTCGCGGCGGGGTACACGCGCTACAAGCCGGCGGAGAGCACCGAGGAGGTGCGCGACCCGCACAACGTTTGGGTGTCGTTGCTGACGGAGTTGGGGCCGCTGGGGCTGATCGCCGGCGGCGTCCTATGTGCGGCGTGCGTCCGCGCCGCCCTGCGTGGTCTCGAACCACCGCAGCCGATGCGCGTGACCCCGGCCGTGCCGCCGGCGGTTGGCGGACCGCCGACCGGCGCCACGATAGCGGTCATCGGCGTCCCGTTGGCGCTGCACGCGTTCTTCTCCGGCACGGCCTTTGGCCACCTGGGCATGCCGATCGTCTGGGCCCAGGAAATCGCAGCCCCTTGGCTATTCGCGGTGCTGCTCGTGCTGTGGCTGCTGCGCCACCCAGGAGTGACGACGCGAGCGCAGGCCATGCTGGGAGCCGGTCTGTGCGCCGCGATCCTGGCTGCCCTCTTGCACGGGCTGGTGGACTTTACCCTGCTGACGCCGGGCGGGCTGGCGGTGTTCGTGCTGTGCGCTGCGGCAGCGGGCGGGCTCGCGGGGGCGGGCGTGCCGGCTGCGGGGCCGGATCCGGGCCGCGAACGCGGCCTGCTCGCGGCCGTCGCCGGCCTGGTTGTGCTGGCCCACGGCGTGGGGATCACGCTGCCCGCGACGCGTACCGCGTCGGGATTGAACAGACTGAGGCTCGCCGCGAGCACGCCGTCGCCGGCCGGGCCGCAGGTCGTGCTCCAAATCGCCCGGGAGATCGAAGAGTGCCGGCCGCGTGATCCGGTCCTGTCGCGGACGGCGGCGCAGACCCTGCTGCGCATCGCCACGGGGACCGCATTCGACCCGCGGCAGGAACTCGAGTGGCTGACGACGGCGTATCGCCTCGCCGAACTGGCCTGCGCTCGAAACCCGCACGACACGACCAACTACGCCGCCCTGGCGGCGGTGGCCGAGGAACTGGCGTGGTACCGCGAGGGGGACGGCGACGCCGAGCAGCGCCGGCGAGCCTGGACTGACGCCGTGGCGGCCTGGGAGCGCGCCGTTGAGTTGTACCCGACCAACCCGCGGACGCGCCTCTCGGCCGGCCGGGCGTGGTTGGAACTGTGGCAGCACACGGGCGACGCGGCGCACGCCGAGCGGGCGCGGCGCCAGTTCCAAGCCGCGCTTCGGATGGACGATCGCCGGCCGCCGGGCGACACGGTGCGCTTGCGCGCGAAGGAGCTGGAGCAGATTGCGGAGGGGCTGCGGAAGCTGGACGCCGCGCCGCGGACGAGTATGGGGGCGAATGAAGAATGAAAAAGGCAGAATGAGAAGAGCCCAGCCACGGCGGCAGACGCTCCCGCGTGTCCAGTCAGCACGCGACGCGCCAGGGAGCGCGGCGTGGGGCATTCGCGGTTCCGCCCGCTGCACAGACTCCCGACATTCGGACGTGATCGGCAACACCTCCGCTGCCACCCGGGCAGTCGCGGCTCGGTAACACCTGTTACGCAGGTGTCCGCCCCCCACACTCCGAGCGCCAATCAGAGCCCCGCACGCCAGTGCGGGGGGCAAGTGGTCCACTACTTGCGTGGCGGTTTTTGTTAGTGGGTTTCAGACCGGGAGGGGAGTTGCGGGGACTTCCTACAATGCTGACGGGGGGTGGGAGAATGGAATGCGCCGGACGTGGCCAGCGGCCGTCGGAGCAGCGGTATTTACCATCCTCGCGGCCGGGGGTGGGGTGACCCGCGGTGATGAGGCCGCGATCGTGGCCGACATCGAGTCCTTCTTCAAGACCGAGGACGTTCATCGGCGGGCGGAGTTGGCGCGGCAGATCGCCGCCGACCCCGCGTTTGACCGGGCGAAGCTGTCGCACTGGTTGCACGCGGCGGACCTGTTCGGGCCGCTGACGCCGGGGCGGCACGAGCTGTCCGTCGAGCTGGCCGACGGGGCGGCGCGCACCGTTGTGCTCCGCATCCCGAAAAGCTATGACCACCGGCAGCCGTGGCCGCTGATCTACGCGTTGCACGGCTCCGGCAGCGGGGCCGACGCGATCAGCGGGTACGTCGCGCGCGTCCTCGGCGACGCGGCCGAGCAGTACGTCATCGCGGCGCCGCAGAGCTACGCCGACCTCATCATTCACCAACCGGAGTGGCCGCCGACCGGCGAGCACCCGGCGGCACTACTGAAGCTGCGCCAGACCGTACACGTCGCTGCCGATCGCGTGTTCATCACCGGCTACTCGCTCGGCGGGCACACGACATGGACCGTGGCGACGCTGCACGCGGACGAATTCGCCGGGGCCCTGCCGTTGGCCGGCACGTTTACGCTGCTCCTGCCGGACCTGCTGTGGGAGACATTTTTACCGAACCTCGCGCATCTGCCCATTCTGTGCGTGTGGGGCAAGGGCGACGTGCAGTACGGCGGCGAGCGGATCAGCCCGGAGGGCGGCATCGCCGGCGTGAACCGGGCGTTGCGCGAGCGGCTCGCGCGGCCCGACCTGCCGGCGACGATGATCGAGCTGCCCGAGGCCGACCATTACAACGTGGTTCCGCCGACCGACGAACTCCGCAAGCTGCTCGCGCGGAGGCGCGTACACTGGCCCCCCAAGGTTGCGCACACGTTTCGCCACATCGTGCAGGCCCGGGCGTATTGGCTCGAAGGCCACGTCTGGACCGGCGAGCAGTGGACGAAGAACAGCCTGACGATCCGTATGCGCGCGGGGGAAAACGCATACGACGATGAGCAGTTCGACGCCGCCGTCGCCCGGACGTATCGCGGCCTGCTCGGGCAGCTCAGCGGCGAGATCGCGGGGCCGGAAATCCGCGTGGCGCGCAAGCGGGTCAAGGAGCTGACCGTCTGGATCGGCGACGGGATGATCGACTGGGAGCGCCCCGTTACGCTCAAGGTGAGCGGCCGGACCGTGTTCGAGGGCCTGCTGATGCCGAACGTGTCGATCGCGCTGGTGCAGGCGGCGCGGACGTGGGACTTCGACCGGCTGCGTTGGGCGGGGCTGCGTTTTCGCAGCGGGGGCCAGACCGAGCCGGTGACGCTCACGACGCGTTTCCCGCCGGCGCTGGGGCCATCGGACCCCAGGCTGCGCCCCTGAGCGGCGCCGTCTACGGCGCCGCCTCGGCGCGGTGGAGCACAAACGCGGCGCGTGTGCCGGGCTCGACCCGGATCATGACCCGCACCTCCCGGATCGTGGCCGCGGCCTGTTCCCCGTGCGGCGCGAAATGTCCGGTGGGTTGACCGGGGACGAAGACGTACGTTTCGCGCTGCAACGTGGGGCGGTTGTGACCGCTGGGCCGGACGCGCCACACCCACCGCCAAACACGCTGTCCGGTGTCGTCCAGACCGTCGACGAACACGACGGCGATGTTCTCAGGTTGGTCGAAAGACAGGTCGAGGCGCAGCGCGGCAAAGCCGGGCACCGGGAACCCAACGCCGCCGTACGCGGTCACGTCTTTCTGCTCAGGCCGGCCGATGTCGCAGCGAACGCCGTCGGCCGTGTGCGTGAGGTCGGTGTAGCGACTGCCGACGCGACGGACGGCCTTTTGGTCCTCCAGGGGGACCGCGGTGAACTCGTATCCCGATACATCGGGCGCCGGATGCGGAATGGGCGCGAGTTCGTACCACGCCTCGTCGACGCCGGTTGCCCGGACCACGATGCTCGCGAGCAGGAAGGTGACCGCGGCGGCGGCCTTGGCCCAGCGGGGTGGCAGGCGACCGAGGTCGTGGCCCCCGGCGAAGATGTCGCTCAGCAGGGCCCCCAGCGGGATGAGCAGCAGGGGATCGGAGAGCAGCCGGTAGCGTTCGACGAACGCCGTCAGCGTCATCCCTCCCACGTAGCAGATGATCGGCAGAAGGAGATAGACATACTGCCGTGGCCGACACGCGGCCAGGACGAAGGCGACGAGGATCAGGGGCGCGACGATGACTTGCCAGACGCGCGCCCGGAACGTGTTTCGCGCCCATAGGTCCTTGGCATTCTTGATCTGCTGCTCCGTGGCCGGCCGCCCTTCCTTGATGTGCCAGTTGTGGGCCCCCATCGCCTCCTGGGCGGCAGGCCGCGGGTCGAGGTACCTTATTAGCCAGATGTCCGTCTCGGTGCCGAAGAAGCGGATGAAGCGCGTGGCGCAGAGGGCCGCGTAGCGGCCGGGGTTTTCACGAATCCACTGGAAGGCCTTCTCACGGTTGACCGGCTGGAAGTCCTGCTCGGGCAGGGCCCATTCTTCGTCGGTCGTCGGTGGGGCGCCGGTGCCCCCGTCCACCGTGCGTGGGTTGTTGCCCCACCACAGCGCGCGGGGCCCCTGAGTGGCGAAGGTCGGGAACCCGAAACCGATCAGGTAGTTGCGGACCAGCCACGGCATCAGGGTGAGTACGACGGCGGCCGCCCACACGGCCGCGCCGGTCAACCTGCGGCGTGTGGTGGTCGGACCGCGTAGCGACAGCAGGAACAGCGCGGGTGCGATGAACAGCGTGATGGACCGAACCAGCAGCGTCAGCCCTGAGAGCAGACCGGCAACAGCCAGGTACGCGTAGCGCGCCCTTCCAGACGCCGACTCAGCACGTTGAATGAGCACCAGGGTTCCGAACAGGGCCGGTAAGGCAACGTTCTCGCTGCCCAGAATCGGCACGTAGGCGACGGCCGGTAGCCAGAAGGCGTGCAGCAGGCCGGCGACGACGGCGGCGCGCCGGGAGACGAATCGCGCCGCGAATATTACGATCAGCCCGGAAGTCAGCGCTCCCAGGACGGCTTGGACACAGCCGACCGCCTGGATGTCGCGGCCGAAGATCAGGTAGTTCAGGGCGACGAAGCCGGTGTAGCCGGGCGGGCGATCGGCCTGCCGCGGCACCGAGTTCCACGGCAGCAGCAGGTACTCCCCGGTCTGGACCCAATGCCACCCGGACCGTTCGTAGCAGTAGAAGTCGCCCAGGAGTTCGATCGCCGACGCCCGGGTCCAGCCGACGCGGATGACCAGCGACAGGAGGAAGACGCCGATTGCCGGGTGCAGGAGCCGCCGCATGTGCATCCGCCACCTCAGACTGTCGCGCAGCCGGCATCCGGCCCGTGGCGCGGGGTCGCCGGTCGGCGAGCCGGCGGAGCAGCTTACCCCGCCGTTGTCCCATGCCGCAACGCGGAGCCTCGGACCCCGCCAAACCACGCCATTTCGTGTAGAATAGGGGGCTGGGCCGGTGCCGCCCACCGGGCGGGCCGGTCCGCTCGTCGGCGGGCGCCCCGCGGGCGGCCGACGTCGCAGAGTTTGTCGGAGACGTGGTATGAGCACCAAGGTGGCGGCGGGTCACAAGTCCAAGGCATCGTGCGGCTGCGGCCGGGGCAAGGAGGCGTCGGACCCGACGACCATGTCGGGCATCCCGATCAAGCGCGTCTATACGCCGGCCGACGTGGCCGGCATCGACGTCGAACGCGACATCGGCGCGCCGGGGCACTTCCCGTTCACCCGCGGCATGCACGCCGACATGTACCGCCAGCGCGTCTGGACCATGCGGCAGTTCGCGGGCATGGGCACGGCGCGGCAGACCAACCAGCGGTTCAAGTACCTGCTGGAGAAGGGGCAGACGGGACTCTCGACCGCCTTCGACCTGCCCACCCTCATGGGCCGCGACAGCGACGACCCGCTGTCGCTCGGCGAGGTCGGCAAGTGCGGCGTCGCGATCAGCTCGCTCGACGACATGCGCGTCCTGTTTGACGGGATCAACCTGGGCGAGGTCAGCACGAGCATGACGATCAACGCCCCGGCGGCGATCCTGCTGGCGTTCTACATCTGCGTCGCCCGGGAGCAGGGGGTGCCGCTGGAGAAGCTGCGCGGGACGCTCCAGAACGACATCCTGAAGGAGTTCCATGCCCAGAACGAGTTCGTCTTTCCGCCGGGGCCCAGCGTCAAGCTCGTCATCGACACGATCGAGTATTGCACGCACCACATGCCGCAGTGGAACACCGTGTCGATCAGCGGGTACCACATCCGCGAGGCCGGCGCGACCGCTCCGCAGGAGCTCGCGTTCACGATCGCCGACGGCATGTGCTACGTCGAGGAGTCGCTCAAACGCGGCCTGGACGTGGACGCGTTCGCGCCGCGGCTGTCGTTCTTCTGGGATGTCCACAACGAGTTCTTCGAGGAAATCGCCAAGCTCCGCGCCGCCCGGCGCATGTGGGCCCACATCATGCGCGACCGCTTCAAGGCGAAGCGCGAACGGAGCTGGTGGCTGCGGTGCCACTGCCAGACCGCCGGCGTGTCGCTCTCCGAACAGCAGCCGATGGTCAACATCATCCGCGTCGCGTACCAGGCCCTCGCCGGCGTCCTCGGCGGCACGCAGTCGCTGCACACCAACAGCATGGACGAGACCCTCGCCCTGCCCACCGAGCACGCCGTCAAGATCGCCCTGCGCACCCAGCAGATCATCGCCGACGAGACCGGCGTCACGCGGACGGTGGACCCGCTCGGCGGAAGCTGGTTCATCGAGTCGCTGACGAACGAGGTCGAGCGGCGGGCCCAGGAGATCATCGACCACACGTACAACGATTTTGGCGGGGTGCTGCCGGCCACCGAGCAGGGCTATTTCCGCCGGCTGATTGCCGATTCGTCCGCCCGCTACGGGGCCGAGTTCGACCGCGGCGAGCGGATCATGATCGGCGTGAACAAGTACCATGAGCAGGACTACGAGCGCATCCCGATCCTGAAGATTGACGAGCAGGTGGAGCGCGAGCAGGTGGCGCGCGTGGCGGCGTTGAAGGCCCGGCGCGACAAGCAACGGCACACGGCCGCGCTGACCCGTCTGCGCCAGGATGCAGCCGACGGGGCCAACGTCATGCCCGCGCTCATCGAAGCCGCCGAGGCCGACGCGACGGTCGGCGAGATGATGGAAACGCTGAAGAGCGTCTACGGGCAATACGACGGCGGGCCGGAGCTGTGATTCGGCGCCGGTTGCCCCCGCGCTGCATGCGTCGGGTGTCGCGCCGCTGGTGACGACGTTTCCGGTGTGCGAGGATGGCCCTGCTTCGTCGCTCGATTGCGCGTGTTGATCCGGTTTCAATGCCGGGCCGCGTGCGGCCCACGCGACGAAGTCCTACGTCTTGACGGCCCACACACGGGCGGTGTGCGCTTCGCCACGCCACGCTTCGCTGTGGTGCCGGAGGTCGAAGCCGGCGAGGAGCTGGGGCAGTTCGCCGGGTTTGAGCACATGCGCATCTGCCGCCGGCCGACCGTGCCGCTCCCGGTGCAGGGTCGTGAACGTCTCGTACACCACATGGCCGCCGGGACGTAGCCAGCCGGGCAGGCGCTCAAACAGCGGGCGGTGCAAATAGCGGAAGCCGACGACCAGGTCGAACGCCCTCTCGAAGGTGGGGGCCTCGCGCTCCAGGTCCATCAGGCACCATTCGACCGGCTCAATGGCGGCGGCGTACCGCCCGGCCAGCCCGCGCGCCCGGTCCAAGGCGTCGGGCAGTACGTCCACCGCCGTCACCCGCCAGCCTAGCGAAGCCAGGTATACGGCATCGCGGCCGACACCGCAGGCCAGATCGAGGGCGGCGCCCGGCCGCCAGTGTTGAACGACATCGCCCAGGAAGGCCGTCGGCTGCCAGAGGCGACCGAGCCCCGGATCGGCTGTCGAGGCGTAGTTGAAAGTGCTCGCGACGGCCGCGCGCCGCCCGTGCGCGCGCAGCCACTCGACCGTGGCCCGCGCCAGCGCGTTCGGTCCGACGACCGGCACGACGGTGTTCCGCGGCGGCAACTCGTGCGTGCGCCGCGGCAGATCATCGAACGGCACGTTGACCGCGTTGGCGATGGGGTGCTCGGCGGCTTGCTCCGCCGGTCGCGGGTCGAGGGCGCGGCATTGCACAAGGGGTGGTCGCTGCATGGGGTGAGTACGCCGGATCGATCATCTGCCTCGCCCGGGTCGGCGGCGGCCCGCGCCCGTCCGCACGGCGGCCGGAGGCAGAGCGCGTCAGCCGCCGCCGAGCGCCCGAATCATAAACGAAGAGGCCGGACACAACGCCGTGCCCGGCCCCGGGTTCGTATCGCGATGGCGGTGTCGCTCGGCCTAACGCCGGCGTGCCAGTACCAGCCCCAACCCCAACAGAGCCAGCGTGGCCGGCTCAGGAATGGAGTAGGTCAGAGCATTGGCCATGAGGATCGCGCCGTCGGTAGTCTGGTTCCAGAACCCGGAACTGACCGCGTTCGAAGGCGGATACATGCCCAGGTCGACCCGGTGCGGATTCGCACCGACGGCCACCAGCGTCTTGCCGTCGGTCCACTGGGCGATCTTGGTCGAGCCGGCCGTCACGTCCACCGTCGTCGGACGAGCACTGCTCGTGCCGCCGTCAAACGTGTTGACACCCTGCATGATCGGATGGCCGGGCACGAGGATCGTGCCGAGGAACTGTTGGCCCGTCGTGGTCCCGCTGCGCGAGGGGATAACCTCGTAGCCGCCCGTAATCCACCGGCCGGCGAGATAGCGGTTCGCCGTCGTGGTGCTGTTGGCATAGACCGCGACCACCACGCCGCCGCCCGCGTCCACATAGTCGGCCAGCACGTTGCCCAACGCCTCGCCGCTGAAGTAATTCGTGTTGCTCCAGGTGATGACGGCGTCGTAGGCGAGCAGCTCCGCCAACGTCGGCGTCTTCGTGATGCAATCCACGATGGTGACGCTGTTGAACTGCCCTGTCCCCAGCAACTTGGCCTGCGGGTCCGTGAACCGAGGATCCGTCAGCGTCGAGCTGGCCGCGGCCACAATGGCCACGTCCGGTTTCTGGGCCCACGCCTGCTCCGCGGCGGGCAACAGGCACGCGCCCAACACAAGCGCAACCAGCAAGAATCGGTATTTCATCCCGTCCACCTCCTTCTCGCGACGATAGCGAGAAACGCTCCTCCGGCGGGCAGCGCGGCCCCATAGCATCGCTGTCCCGCCTGCGTTAGCAGTATAATCCTGCCCCCGTTTCGTTCGCAAGGGAAATCGCGTGGCTCTGGGTGCTGCTCAAGATGCTTGCCGGGTTGTGCTAACCCGCCAGGAAAGGGTAGTGGCGGCCGCGGGTCTACTGGGACCGGACCGGTCGCCGCTCAGCGAGGCGGGCATAAGCATTTGCGTATTCGCCGCTTATGGCTTCCTCGGCGAACAGCGGCCCCAGATTGTCTTGGGCCTGCTGAGCCCGCCGGTGCGAGTCGTCCGGGTGTTCCAGTGCGTCGAGCAGCGCGCGAGCGGTGTCTTTGGGGTCGCCGGGGCGGCACAGCCGGCCGGTCCGCCGGTCCAGGAGTTCTCGTACGGTCGGGACTGCCGCCGCGACGACCGGAATCCCGGCGACGATGGTTGCCGCCAAACCGGACAGCGGAGCGTCCGCGACGGGGGTGAACGCCGCTACGTCGCACGCGGTCAACATGTCTTCCAACGGCAGGTGCGGCGGCCCCCAGCGCACCATCCACGAGTGCCGGCAGTCCTCGATCAGCCGGCGGACCCGCAGCGTGTCTGGGCCGTCGGCAGGCAGCACCAAACGCACGTCGCGGCGTACTTTCTCGGCGAGCAGGGCCGCCCAGGCAGCGATGAAGCCGCCGCCCGCGCGCGTCAGCGGAGGGAGGACCAGGACAGCTCGGTGATCGTCGCTGATCCCCAGCATCTGCCGTGTTGCAGCGCGGCGAGCCGGTGCGCCCAGCGGGTCGACGGCCGGGGGGCGAATGCAGCGAATCCTGACGGGCGGAACCCCCAGGTCGAGAAGCCGGTCCCGCAAGATGTCGGTGCGGCAGACCAAGACCAACGTGCCGGTGGTGGACCACCGGGCGACCGGCCGCAGATCATCGCCGGGATCGACTTCGACGAGAAGCGGGCGATGACCGGCCCGCAAGCCACGGGCCCACGCGGCAGCCTGCGGGGACCACGCGTGCAGTACGGTCGAACGTGGCGCGTCCCATAACCCCAAGCGGGCCAACTGCCGACGCAACGCGAGTTCCCGGAGCCACCGCAGCGGGGCCGGCGCGTGAACGCGCGTCGCCTTCACGCTGAGCGGTGTCACCCGCCCACCGCCGAGTTGGCACACGTACTGCGCCTCGGCGACCTCGGGATGGTTGAGCAACAGCCGCAGCGTGGGAGTGGCGTCCGGCCTAAGGTCGGCCGTCAGCAAGTGGACTACGACGGGCTTCTGTGTCCTCACGTGGGGTACCCAGAACACGCGACGGTTGCCGGCGACGCGGGGAGTTCATTGTACGACACAGGGAGAGAACGGGTAGGTGCCCCAACCCGGTCAGAAGGGCCACAAGAAGGCGCGAGGTACCTGGGCGGATACTACCGATCGTGCGACACGGGAGGGCCAGGCTGTTTCCTGCGGCGAGCCCGCCGGTCTGCCGAGCCGCGGCCCGCCGGGAGGTTCGCCCTCCCAACCGGCGCGGCTCGCCGGGAGGTTCGCTTTCCCCACCAGTGTCCCATGTCCGCGCGCACTTACACACAGCGCCGACGGTCACGCTGATCCAGTTGCTGGCGGTGGCGGGGTTGGCTCAACCTAAGTCTGCTTCTCGGGCGTGGGGGTCTTCATACGGATCGTGCCGCGGATACGCTTGGCGGCCTCCGCCCCGTCGTTATCGGGCTCGTTGGGCATGGTGATGACGCGCGGCTTGGCGGGGGCGACTTCGTCTTCGTCCTCTTCCGGGGTCATCAGCCACGACATGATGCTGTCCTCGAGGCTCTGCTCGCGCGGGATCTCAAACCGGTTCCCGCAGCGTTTGCAGCGAGCCGTGCGCCCCTGCGCCTCGACCGGGAGCCGGTACTTGGCCCCGCAGTGCGAGCAGGCACACTTGATGGACTCCGCCATGACTCACCTCGTTCGGTCCGCGCGCCGGCGACCGCCGAGACGGTCAACCTTGCCGGGACGGCCTGGACCGCGGCTCAGACGAGCAATCCGCTTGTCGGCTGAGTATGAGCAGTATGAGCGAGATGAGTGAGAGGATAGCAACTCACGGAGCGCGCTCAGCCGACACGCTCCACCTACATCCTATCGGCCTCCCAGGGGCCGTGCAACTCAAAACCGCGCGAAATCACTGAACTCTGGCGCGCCGTCTACGGATAGCACACGATTAGACGCATTCGGGCTACGGTCGGTTCCACTCGCCGCACCTCGAGCAGATCGGGAAGGCTTCCAACGACAGCGACATGTGAGCTTCACGCAGGGCCGCCAGCCTCGACCCCGCCCAGACTTCCGCGAGCTGCTCGGTGAACCAGTCGCCGACGGACATCTTTGCCGCCACGTCCTGAGAACAGGCTGACGCTTTGCCGTCAGCCAGCAGTGTCAGACGGCTGTTCAGGCGTCGGCACGGACTGCGCACGAGCGGCGTTGTCGATAGCAGACTATCACGAGGTAGCAGTCCGCCGTAATCGTTGTACCCGCGAATTACGGCAAAACCGGTCTTACGTATCCAATCATCATAGAATCGCTCGATTTCGCCGATCGTCGCGGCGCAACGCGTGATGCTGGGCACGATGATCGGCTGGGGGGCTTGCTGCTGCCGGCGGACCTGCTCGATACGCTCGATGTTGGTGATCACTCGCCCATAGACGTCGCGGCGATGCACGCGCTGGTACGTCGCCGGGGTGTGGGCGTCAAGCGAGACCTCCAATACATCGACCCGGTGGAGAAACAGCGCGGCCAACTGGTCGTCCGTCAGGTCCACCAACGGGGTAGTGACACACAGCCCGTAGACGCCGGCGTCGCGCAGGATGCCGCAGACCTCGGCGAAGCGGGGATGTTGCAGGGGGTCGCCGGCGCCGCCCAGCACGACCAGCCGGTCATCGTACGCGGCGAGTTCCCGGGCCAGCCGCGTGAGGGCGTCCACGTTGTCGAGTTGCCGCGCGGGGATGCGCGTTCCGCGAGGACGGAGGGTGGTGTCGGGCAGGGGATCGGCGGTCGTCAGTTCCAGCTCTGCCTCGACCGGCAATGTGCCCGCGCGGTGGCGGTCAGGTTGGCGCAGCCAGTTCACGACCGTGGCCGCCGATGCCGCAGCGCCCAGCTCGGTCAACGCGCCCTCGATGAGCTCGCAACTCCGCCGGGTGTCGGCTACGAGTCGGGCGGGGGTCTGGACGACCTCGGGCGGGAGCTGGTAGCAGGGGTAGAACGTGATCGGGTCGGGCTGCGGCAGTTCGGGGCGGTAGGACAGGGCCATGCCGAGCGGGATATTGAACTCCAGCAGGTCTTCCAGGCACGCGCGGGTAACGAGAATGCCGGTCAACCCCGCGGGGGCCTGGGTGAAGACGATCTTGCACTCCTGTTCGTGCTCGCGCAGGTGCGTGATCATCGCGCTGGAGATCTCCGGATCGAACACCGGCTGGTGGCCGTCGACGCAGAAGACGGCCTGGCACTTGTAGTGGTTTATGAGCAGGGCCGTGGCGTGCGGATCGACGAACTCATCGAACCACGTCGTGCCGAGCAGTCCCCCGCGCCAGGATTCCAGGTTCCACTTGCGGGCGGTCGTGAGCAGGAGTCGGCGGGGGCGCGGGGCGTCGTCTTTGGGGAGCAGCTCGATCCGGGCGTTCAGGTTGGCTTCTTGCAGGAACTTGGCCGCCGGTTCTTCGTCGCGCGGGCGGACAAAGAGGCAGCGCTCCGCGACGCCCTCCACACGGAGCAGGCGCTCGAGGGTGTGTCGGAGCACCGGGCGGCCGGCCAGCGGCGTGAGCAGCCGCGACGGGCCGCCGGCGGGGGCCTGGGCGAAATCGGCGAAGACGGCGGCGACGATCTTCATGCCAGTCGCTCCCGGACCCGCTGGATGGCCTCGGGCAGCATGCGCAGCAAGTAGTCGCAGCCCTCAATGAACGCGGCCACGTATTCGCGGTCGCGTTTGAGGCGCCGCCGGGCGGTACCCGGGGTTTCGGCCTGCTCGTCGCGGATGGCGCGGTCGGCGTGAACGCGGCGCAGCTCGGCCAGTTGCGACACCTGGCTGACCAAGCCGTACGTTTGGTTGTTGCGTTGCATCCGGGCCCGCAGCTCGTCCACGCGGGTGACCAGGCGGTTGAACTCGGCGGGTTGCTCGACCAGGGCCGCCAGACGTTCAAGAATGTTCAGCGTGTCCGTCGCGATCCCGCGGGTTTCGTTCAGCTCCTCCAACCGCTGCTCCAGGGCCCGGACGACCCGCGACTTCAGGTCGGCCGGCGGCGGGGCGGGGTCGGCGGCGAACAGGCCCGCCGGCAGAGGACGCCGGCAGTACTGCTCGGCGGCTTCGCGCAGCGTCATCACTTCGGTGCCTTCGAGGCGGCGACCGCCTTCGGTGGCGTGAATGATCCGCGCCGGGCTGGCCAGGAAGTCGGACTGGAACTGCTCGGCGTAGGTGAACATCTGGTCGTCGGTGTAGGTGTCGCGCCCGTGAATGTCCTTGACCCGGCGCAGGTTCGAGCGGGAACGGACGATCCGCTCCCATTGCTTCATTTCCACGGTGACGAAGCGGCCCAGCTCGGGTTGCCAGATGCGTTCGATCTGCATGCCGGGGGGGTAGTACAGCCCCTCGGGAAACGCGAGGTCCTGGCCCACCAGAATGATGGGGTCGCAGCCGAGGTGTTCGGCGAGATAGAACGCCAGGTGGGCGACGGTGCTGCCGGCGCGGAGTCGGCCGCGGGTCGGGGCGGCGTCGCGCAGCAGGTCGTTGAGGAAGCCGGAGTTCAGCACGTGCGTGCGCCCGCGGAACGTGTCCAGCACGTGCCAGGACACCTTCGGCTCGGCCACCAGGATCGTGTCGCCCGCCTCGACATCGCGGAAGAACTGGGCCGAAATCTCGTGGTAATCCAAGCTAGTGACGAAGTGCGGCGGGCAGCCGCGGGCCCGCAGCGTCCGAAAGACCGTCTGCACGGCCACGATGATGGCCCGGTCGCGCAGGGCGGGAAGCTGGTCGATATTGCGGGCGAGCGAGGGACCGGCGGCCACAAGGATGGCGGGGTAGCCGGCCGCTCGGCCCGCCAGCACCTCGACCCCGGGGTGGGCGACGTAGGCGGCCAGGTTGAAGGCGGCGTTGTGGCACGTGAGCCGGGCGTTGCGCACCACCGAGACCATTTGCAGCCGCCCGTAGGACACGAAGTCACGCAGCAGGGTGCTGATCTGGGTGTGGAAACGGGCGTGATAGCGCCGGGCGTGCGGGGGGTTGATGAACCGCAGCCCGAGCATCAACGCGGTGAGAATCGGACGCAGACGTTCGTGAATCTGCGATTTGTCGGCGGCGGTCAGGAAGGTGAGGCGGCGCTCGCGCAGCGGCACCGCGAGGTCCGTCACGCACAGGGCGGCTTTCAGCAGCGCCAGGTCGTCCTCCGCCACGATGAGGAACGGACGGGGGAAACGTCGTTCGAGCTCCGCTACGTGGTAGCCCAGGCCCAGACCCAGCACCAGGAAGCACTCGTTTTCCAGCTCGTCCTGGGCGGTGGACTCCGCACCGGTCGGGGCCTCGCGCGGGCGCTTGGCCTGGGTGTCGATCAGCGAGCGCGCTTCATCGAGCGGCTGGTACCGGCTGTGAACGGTGACGGCCTTGCCGTCGTCGGCGGTCACCTGGGTTGTCCAGAGGCCGTCGCGGGTTGGCAGAAGAGGGGGCAAGGCGGCAAAGGGGAGCTGCTCAAGGCGGGCGGCCAGCCCGGGATCGGTGGAATAGAGGGCCCCAAGGTTCGTCAAATAGCACGTCAGCCGCGGGTCCGTCGGGCCGGCCTGGGGAGTCACGGACTGCATGGCCGAGTTGTGGCCGGTCCCGCAGCGCTTGTCAATTCCGTTACCGCGAACTCCGCGCGAGTTTTGGACGTATGCGCTAAAGTGTCGAAGCCGGCCCCGTCGATAGAAAAATACGGGTGATCGCGCTGTCGCGGAGCGACGGCGTCGTTCACGCTGTTCAAACAGGAGAGAGGTCCAATTGGGCTGTGCGGCGCACGGACTGATCGCGGCGGCACGGCCCCGGGTGCAGGAGGCTCCCATGTCCAGCGTCATGACCGCGATGCCGACGACCGCGTCCAGTCCGCGTTCGCGCGAGTGCCCGATCACGGGGGCGACCGTTCCGCTTGACACCGTTCGTTCGCCCGGGGCGTATGTTTGCGGCTGGAGCGGACATCTGCTGCGGGTGTTCTCGCGGGGGTTGATGAACGATGAGTCGCCGGTGCTGAACATCGTCGGCGGGGAACCGCTCACGGTCACGAAGATCAGCGAGGACCCGGGCGTTCCATTGCCGGAAGCCCGCGGGCTGGCCTGGTCGCTCGGGCTGAGCGTGCGGTTCTAGGGCATCTGGGCCACGGCGAACGCTGGGGGGAGCTCTCTCGGGCGGGATTCGACAGCCTGCGCGCTGCGGAATATGCTCGGGGCATGGAGGTCTATCACGGACTGACCAGCCTCCCGGCGCCGGTCGCCGGGGCGGTGTTGACGATTGGGAACTTCGACGGCGTCCACCGGGGCCACGCGGCCCTGGTGGCGACGGCGCAACGGGTCGCCGCGCACTTCTCGGCCCCGGTCCTCGCGGTCACGTTTGACCCGCACCCGCTGGCGGTATTGGCGCCGGAGCGGGCGCCCGCGCCGCTGACGACGCTGGCGGAGAAGCTGGCGCTGCTGGAACGGCTTGGGGTCGGCCACGCCCTGGTGCTGCGAAGTGAGCCGGCCCTGTTGACGCAGCAGGCCGGCGACTTTCTGGCGAGTCTGGTGGCCCACTGCCGGCCGCGGGCGCTGGTGGAAGGGCCGGACTTCAGTTTCGGGCGGGGCCGGGGCGGGAACGTGGACACGCTGCGGGCGCACGCGGAGCGGTGGGGCTACGAGGTCCACGAAGTGCCCGCAGCGCGTTGCACCGAGCTTCCGACACATCCCATCATCAGCAGCACGTCGATTCGTCAGGCCCTGGTGGACGGACGGGTGGACGCAGCCGGCGTCATGTTGGGGCGGCCGTATCGCGTGGTCGGCAGGACGGGTCACGGCGCGGGCCGGGGAGCAACGTTGGGTTTCCCGACGGCGAATGTCGATGGCATCGTGCATCTCTTGCCGCAGCAGGCGGTGTACGCGGCCGCGGCGCAGCTCGACGACGGGACGTTGCACCTGGCGGCGGTGAACGTCGGGCCGCAGCCGACGTTCGACCAGGCCCGGTGTCGCGTGGAGGTGCACCTGCTCGGTTTCCGGGATGACGTGCGCGGCCAGACCATCGGGGTGCATTTTCTGGCGAGGCTGCGGGAGCAGCGTCGGTTTGCGGGGCCGGAGGAACTGATTCGGCAGATACGACGCGATGTGGAAGCGACCCGCGGACTGGCGGACCGGATCGCCGATCTCAAGCGGCACGCACCGCTGGCGTTGACGTGAAAAAAGACCGGAGCCGGACGAATCGTCCGGCTCCGTGGGTTTACGTCAGGTCGGTCTGAGCGTCGGGCTTAGCGGCGACGCAGGACCAGGCCCGCCAGGCCGAGCAGCAACATGCCGGCCGGCTCGGGGATGACGACCTTGTTGAGGGCCAGCACGCCGGGGTTCGGCGGGGTCGCGTAGTTGACCGGGGTCGGGCCGAAGGTGAACGTCATCTCGGTGACGCCCTGCGGCATCTTGACCGCGCCGAGGAGGAACGTGCGGGCCGGGTTGCCGACGTACAGGTTCCAGGGCAGGTTGGAGGTCCGGTTCGTGATACCGAAGGCCGTGACCGCGACCAGGCCGTTGGGGTTGAAGTAGTAGACGCTCGGATCGCCGTCCCACCGCTTGGCGCCGATGTCCTCATCATTCAGGTTGTCGAGCTGGTAGAAGCAGATGTTGCCGGCACCGGCCAGGGCATTGGCCACGCCGATCGCGATGCCGTTGATCTTGGCGCCGGTGGGCTCATCAACGAAGCGGCCCCAGATGTACGCATACTCGGTCTGCGGGTCGTTGATGACGACGTCCGGCATCGTGGCGCCCGTCGGAGCGCCGGCCGGGGACAGCATGTAACCATCGAGGTAGTCGGTGCCGTTGCCCTTGCCGTGCAAGAAGGCCAACGCCGGGTCGTTCAGGCCCCACGCGTCGGTGCTCTTGGTGAAGAAGAACTCGACGTTCGCGCTCGCGGAGGCGACGAGGCCCAACAGTGCAACCAGACAGAGTGCTTTCTTCATGATCCGATTCTCCCTTTCCTAAAAGTGCCGGTGGAGGTGTGCTTTCTCAGCCTCCTGAGACCAGTCTTCCTGGGTGACTCGCACCCGTTTTCTCACGCCGCAAGGTTCTAGGCACCCGTCTTCCGCGATTTCAAGCGCATACCGGCGAAGTTTTGCCTTCGCCCGGTAATCGCCCCGCCGGGCGCCGCGCGGCCCGCCGCTCGCGCCGTGGCTCTGCTTGATCTTGACATGGAAGGGGATGCGGGCTGGGCGCGGATCGCCGGGTGGCCACGGCGACCGGCGGGAGATGTTCCGTGGGCGTCGTTATCGGGTCCAGCGGCCTGCGGTGCCCCCCCGGCGGCGTGGGTACCTTGTGGGTTGGGGCTGTTCCGGTCAGGTCCGAAGACCCGCGGCCAGCGCGGTGCCGGCGACGTGACCACTGGCCCAGGCCCATTGGAAGTTGAAGCCGCCGATACGGCCGTCCACGTTCAGGATCTCGCCCACCAGGTGCAGACCGGGGCAGCGGCGCGAGGCCATCGTGTGCGGGTCGACTTCGACCAATGGCACCCCGCCCGCGGTCACCTCCGCGTGGGTGTAGCCACGACTGCCCGTGACGGGCAGGGGCCACTCAAGCAGCGCGTGGATGAGAGGGCGCCGGTCGTCGCGCGGCAGATGCCCGATGGGCGTCTGGGCACTCACGCCGGCCCGCTCGGGCAGTGCCGCGGCGACTCGGGCGGGCAGTCGGGCACGGAGGAGGGTGCTCAGGGTCTTGCGCGCGTTGGTCGCCGCCTGCTCGATCAACCAGCGCTCCACGTCCGGGAACTTGTCGCCGGGCAGGACGTTGGCCGTCAGCGTGGCCGGATGTCCGTCGGCTTGAGCGCGCAGCCAATGGCGTGAAACATCGAGTACGACGGGGCCGCTGATCCCGAAGTGGGTCCACAACAGCGGGCCGCGCAGTCGGCGGGGACGCTGGCCCGCGACGCCGCAGGTAAGCTCCACTTCGTGCGCGATGCCGGCCAGGGGCTTGTGAAAGTCGCCGTCGAGCAACAGCGGCACGAGCGCCGGCGTCGTCGGCACGAGTGTGTGCCCCAGGTGCTGCGCGAAAAGATAACCCGCCCCGTCGCTGCCGGTCTTCGGTAGCGACAGGCCCCCGGTGGCCAGGACCACACGTCGGGCGACCAGTGCGTCGGTCGTTACTTCGGGCGCGGTGGCCTTCTGGATGGTCAGCGCGAAGTCCTCCGCCCGTCGCGCGACGGCCATGACGCGGTGCGCGGTCCAGAGCCGGACGCCGCGCCGCTCGGCTTCGCCGAGCAGGGCCTGGACCACGGTGTCAGCGCGGTTACTGACGGGAAAGAGCTTGCCGGCGTCCTCCTCCTTCAGAGCGACGCCCAAGTCCGCGAAGAACTCCCGTGTGCGGGGGACGTCGAAGGCGGCCAGGACGCGGCGCAGGGCGGTGGGGCTGTCGGTGTGGAAGTCCGCCGGCGTGACCGCTCGGTTCGTGACGTTGCAGCGGCCGCCGCCGCTGACGCGGATTTTCGCTCCCAGTCGCCGGGCCCCGTCCAGGGCCACGATGCAGAGGTCGGGGGCCGTGCGGGCGGCGGCGATGGCGGTCATCAGACCGGCGGCGCCCGCGCCGATGACCGCGATGTCAACAGGGGCCTCGTTCGCCGACCCGGTCATGGGCGCCGCCGCTTCCGCCCGCGTTGTTCAGCTTGTGCGGGTCGCACCGCGTGAGGTCCGGCACCCCGCTACTGCTCGAGGAAGGGTTGGTTGGCTTCGAACAACGCGCGGCGCTGCTCGAAGTCCTGCACATCCCGTTGCGACCCCGCGGCGCGGGCCAGGTCAATCGCCTTGGCGATCCAATTGCGGGCTTCGTCGAAGCGACCGGCGGCGGCGTAGGCCGTTGCCAGCGTATCGACGGTCATGGCGTTCTGATAGCCGGTCGCGGCGCAGGCCTTGAGGGCCAGCTCGACGGCCTCGGCCGGATTGCGGCGCGCGGCCTCGGGACACGTCGCCAGGTGCCATGCCAGGTAGTTGGCCAGGTCCGGCGAATCAGGGACTACCTGCAATCCCTCCCGCAGCAGCGGCTCGATCTTGTCCCACTCCTTCTCCTGCTTGTACAACCCCACGAGCCCGGCCCGGGCCTGGACCAGACGCGGGTCGAAGCGGATGGCGTCGGCCCAGTAGCGGCGGGCACGCTCCACGTCCTGTTCATGAAAGAAGATCGCGCCCAACGGAATCCGCGCCTCCGCCAGGCCCGGACGCAGCTCGAGGGCTTTCAACAGCGCGGCCTTGGCTTCGTTCGGCCGGTTGAGCTCCAGCAGCAGCACGCCCACCTGATGATGCACGGCGCCATCGGTGGGGGCGGCGGCCAAGGCGGCCTCCAGAACCGGGATGGCGCGGGCCGGGTCCCGCTGGAGGACGGCCAGCGTGGCGAACAGCCGGAGGCCGTCCCCGTACGTGGGCTGCTGCGCGAGAATCTCGCGGACGAGCTGCTCCGACTGGTCGTATTCCTGACGGCGCATGCGCATGTACGCGAGGTTAAGCTTGGCGGGTTTGAAGTCGCGTCCCTCGGGCAGGCTCAGCACCCGCTCGAATTCGCGGACCGCGTCGTCCAGCTTTCCCTGCATCCCGAGCACCAAGCCATACATATTGTGGGACTCGACGCCGGTGGGGTCCGCGTCCATCGCCGCGCGAACCATCTCCTCGGCGTCGGCGAACCGCCCGCGCTGGGCCGCCTCGATCGCCCCCGTCAGCACGGCATTCACGTCGAGGCCCTGGCGGAGCAGTTGGAGTTCGATCGGGTCGCTGACCGGCCGGATGCGGTCGTCGGTCCCGGAGGCGCGGTCGCGGTGGATGCGGGCCTCCTCCGCGCGGCCCGCGGCGGTCAGCAGGTCGGCGAGGGCTGCGTGCGCCGGACCGAAGTCGGGGGCCTCCTTCAGCGCGGCGTTGAAGGCGGCCGTGGCTTCGTCGGTTCGTCCGGCGGCCCGCGCGCACACCCCGAGCCCGTAGTGGGCCGCGATGCGATTGGGGTGGCCTTCTTTCTCGAGCACGTGACGGAACATCTCGGCAGCCTGGGTCGGGTCCTTGTCCAGCAGCAGAGCGCCGATGCGCACCCACGCCAGGACCTGGTTCTCGTAACGGTCCGCCGCGTTGGCCAGTGCCCGCTCATAGGCCGTCCGCGCCTCGGCGAGCTGTCCCATCTTCTCGCGGGTCAGGCCGACGTAGTACCACCAGAGGAACCGCTGCGGCTCGACCTGGGCCGCCCGCTCGAAGCACGCCAGGGCCACGTCGGGGAAGCCGTGGACGTAACACAGGGCCGCCAGGTCGGCGAGTTTCCCGGCGTCGTTGGGGGCACGACGGGCCTCCCGGCGCGCCGCCCCCAGCTTCGTCTGCACGGCAAAGGGCAGTTGGCCCGCATCAAACTCAGGCAGCGTCAGCTCGGCGGTGGGGGCCGCCGCGCCGCCCGCGCCGCCCGTGCTACCGGGCTGCGTGGCTGCCTTGTCGGTCGACTCCCCTTTGCAGCCCGCCAGGAGGAGCGCTACGGCAACGACCGTGCCCCCGCCAATTCGCGACCCGAGGCGATGCGCGTTCATAGCGTGTTCCCGTTCCATATTCGATGGGGCCCGGGGCATCGCACGTGGTGCCCGAGCACGGCTTCAGGATACCGGCCGGCGCCGGGGCCGCCAACAGCCGGCCGCTCGGGGTGCGCGCCCGGGGCAACCGGGGCGGGCGGGTTTGGTTCATTCCACGACGAAATCCCGCCCCGAGCGCTTTACGGTCAGGACCGGGCAGGGTGCGTTCTGGACGATGCGCTCGGCCGTGCTGCCGATCAGCACATGCTGCAACCCGGTTCGCCCGTGGGTGGCCACGATGATGAGGTCGATCGTGGCGTCTGCGGCGTACTTGCAGATCGCCGACCAGGGGTTGCCGAACAACACCTCCGCGACGATCCCGGACGATGTGCCGAACTGGGCGGGCAGCAGCTCGTCCAATCGTGTGCGGCACGAGCGCGCCAGTTCGTCCTCGGAGTACGTCACCGGCACCTCGGTGGGGAGGGTGACGGCGAAATCGGGCGTCAGCGAAGGGGGTATGACATGGATGACGTGCAGCTCGGCGCCCAGCGTGTCGCGGAAGGCCCGCGCGTAACGGGCGCCCCACGGCGACAGGGGGGAGAAGTCGGTCGGCCAGAGAATGCGTTGGGGGCGGATCGTCATGGCACACCTCCTCGGAGCCCGGCCCAGCGCCGGTGGGGGCGACCTGACGGGCCCGGCGCGCCGCTCGACGCTCTATCCGTCCGGCTCGATGCGCGTCCCGCTGCGCCCCGCCAGGGCCTCGCCCATGTGCTCGATGTCGCAGATGACCACCGCGGCCTTGCCCGGTTCGCAGCCCCGCAGGAACTCGATCGCGGCCTCGATCTTCGGCCCCATCGACCCCGGCGGAAACTCCCCGGACATCAGGTGCATCGTCGCCTCGGCCACGGTCATGCGCTCCAGCGGCCGTTCATGGGGGGTGGCGTAGCCCAACGCCACTCGCTCGACCGCCGTCACGATCATCAACACCGGGACGTCAAGGGCCCGGCCCAGCAGCGCCGCGGTGCGGTCCTTGTCGATGACCGCCTCGACGCCCGACCATTCCCCGGCGGCATTCCGGGCGACGGGAATACCTCCGCCGCCCGCCGCCACCAGGAGCTCGCCCGCGTCCACCAGACGCCGGATCAGGTCGATTTCGACGATGGCCTTGGGCGGCGGCGAAGCGACGACCCGTCGCCAGCCTTGCCGCCGCACATGAATCATATTCCAGCCCTGCTCTGCTTGCAGCTTCTCGGCCTTGTCCTTCGGATAGAAGTTGCCAATGGGCTTGGTGGGCTTGCGGAAGGCGGGATCGTCGCGGTCCACTTCGACGCTGGTCACGATGGCGGAGAAGCGGCGTTCAATGCCGCGGCGGTGCAAGGCGTTGTTCAGGCATTGGGCGATCATGAAGCCCATGCCGCCCTGCGTGTGGGCCCCGCAGATGTGCAAGGGCAGCCGGTAGAGCTCCTTCGCGGCCAGTTCAACCCGTCGCAGGACGTTGCCGACCTGCGGGCCGTTCCCGTGCGTCACGATCGGCTGGTACCCCTGGGCCACCAGCTCCGCGAGGTAGTTGGCGGTGTAGCTGGTGTTCTCGAACTGCTGCGGGACGTTGCCCTCCTGGTCGGGCTTGGAGATGGCGTTGCCGCCCAGGGCCACGACGATCGTCTTGTCACGATAGGTGTATTCCATCGGAACAGTATACGTAGCGGCAACGGGCGGGCCCACTGCGGGGAAACGGCAACCCGCGAGGCGGGACGCAGGGCGCCCCGGCCCGAGCCTCACCACGTTATAATCGGCCGGTCAGCCGTCACGGGAGCACCCATGCCCAACCCTCCGCCCAGGGACGACGACACGGTGGACGCTTTGGAGAACCTCCTCGAAGCTCCACCGCGGCCTGCGCGGCCCAAGCCCCCGCTGCCGCCCGCGGCCCGGCCTCCGGCCGTGCCGCTCGATCGTACCTATCGCTGTCTGGAGTGCGGATATGCGCTGGCGGGCGTGCGGGAGCTCCGCTGCCCCGAGTGCGGGCGACCGTGTGACCCCGACACGCTCGAGCAGTGGTTTGACGGACCGGAGCCGGCGCGCTTCGATCACGTCTTGTGGTTGGTGTCGGCGAGTCTGCTTCTCAGGCTCTTGTTGCTGCCGGAGATGCTCTTTGTCTCCCGCCTGGGGATCGCGATCGTGGCGGCCTGGGCCAGCCGCGTGGCCGGCCGCGGCAAGGAGGACACGGTTGGGGGGTACTTCGGCCTGGCGGGGACGATCGTGGCCGTCCTGATGTTGCTGGGGTTTTCCTGGCTGGCGAGCCCTCTGGCCTTTCACACCTTGGACGTGATGACGGCTGGAATGGTGCTCCAAGCCATGCTGTATGGCCCGACCGGGCGGCGTGTGGGGCTGGCCGCAGGGGCGCGGTGGTTGGGCCGGGGGCTGGTGGTGTTTGCCCCGCTGCTGGCGCTGGCCTGCCACATCATGGACCAAACGTGGGGCGGTGCGACTACGCCGCCAAACCCCCTGTATGTTCCGTATCCCCCGTACCGGTTCGTCGTGCCCTTTGCGGCCGCCGCCGCCGCGTGGATAGCCGTGTGGGTCGCGCTGGCGCTACTCCGCCGGACGCTGTTCACAGCGCCGGTCGAAGAATGAGCGTTCGACACCGGACCGTGGCCACGGGCGGCAAGCCGGGGCGTGCCGTGAGTCAGGTCGTTGAACGACGGGAGAAAGAGCACCTTCATGGGCATTCGACGACGTGGGACGACGGACGGGAGGGCGAGACTCTTGGCGAGCCGCGGCTCGGTGGGAGCCTCGCCCCCTCGTGTTGCGCGAGCGCGTATACCGGTTGGGTTGGCGGTTGACAGTGGGGGAAGCGTCCCGCAGAATGCGGTCTCGGAAGGCGGCGCATGCGGACTGTCACCATAAGTTGTGGCGATACAAATACTTACGCATCGAACATGGCCGAAGCCGCCGCAGCGCTGCGCCGTGGCGAGCTGGTCGTCTTTCCGACGGAAACGGTCTATGGGGTTGCCGCCAACGCCGCCGATCCGCAAGCGATGGCGCGGCTGCGGGCCGCCAAGGGGCAGAGCGTGGACCGTCCCTTCACTGTTCACCTCGGGCAGCGACGCGAGGCCCAGCGATATGTGCGGTCGGCGCCACCGGTGGCCCGTCGGTTGGCCCGGAAGGCCTGGCCCGGCCCAGTGACCCTGGTTTGCGAGGAGTCGGCGCCAGCGCAGACCCCGATTGCGGACGTGTGCCCTGCGTCGCAGTTGGGCGAGATGTATCACGCGGGGACGATCGGCTTGCGTTGTCCCGATCATCCCGTCGCGGCCCGGCTGTTGAACGAGGCGGGAGTCCCCGTCGTGGCCAGCAGTGCCAATCGCCACCGGGCCCCGCCGCCGTTTACCCTGGGCGAGGCCCTCCGTGATTTCGACGGGGTGGCGGCGTACGCGATCGACGCCGGCCGCACGCGGTACGGCGCGGCCTCGACCGTGGTGCTGATACGGGGGAACGAGTGGCGGATCGCCCGCCCGGGGGCCGTGGACCGCCGGACGCTGGAGCGTCTGGCCCGCAGCGAGATACTGTTCGTATGCACGGGCAACTCCTGCCGCTCGCCGATGGCGGAACACCTGTTCCGACACGGCTTGGCCACGCGGCTGGGTTGTACGGTGGACGAACTGGGCCCCGCGGGGTACTACGTGAGTTCGGCCGGGACGCTGTCGGCGGGCGGCGGGCCGGCGTCGAGCGGCGCGATGGACGAGATGGCCCGACGCGGGTTGGACCTGACCGGACATCGCACTCGGCCGCTGACCGTGGAACTGGTCCGCCAGGCGGAGCGTATTTATGTGATGGGGCCGGAACATCGGCAGGCCGTGCTCGACCTGGTGCCCTCGGCCGCGGCACGCGTGGCGTTGCTCGACCCGCAGGGCGCGGTGCCCGATCCGATGGGCGGCCCCGACGATGGGTACCGACATTGTGCGGAGCACATCCAGCGCGCCGTGGACGCGCGGTTGGAGGAGTTCCTCAATGAAGATCGCGATTGGTAGCGACCACCGCGGCTACGAAGCGAAAGAGCGAATCAAGGCCCTGCTCCAGAGCATGGGCGTCGAGGTCGAGGACTTCGGCACGCACGAGAAACGCGCCTGTGACTACCCCGACCACGGCCTGGCCGTCGCCGAGGCGGTGGCGCGCGGGGCGGCGGACCGTGGAGTGCTCTTTTGCGGCAGCGGCATCGGCATGTCCATCACGGCCAACAAGGTTGCCGGCGTGCGGGCCGCCCTGTGCCACGACGAGCTGACCGCCCAGATGGCCGCCCGTCACAACGATGCCAACGTGCTGTGCCTCCCGGCAGACCTGGTCGGCGATGCCCTAATGCAGGGGATCGTCCGCATTTGGCTGAACACCGAGTTCGAGGGCGGGCGTCACGCCCGGCGGGTGGACAAGATCCGGGCTTACGAACAGAACCACAAGCCCTGACTCGGACGGCCCCGGGCATCTCACCACGAAGGTACGAAGGCTCAGCGCGGCCCGTGGCCGCGCTGGGCCGCTTGGTTTACAAGTCGGGCGGATTAGTCGAATTGCTCGCCGTTGACGGGGCGTCGCCCCGCGGCGCCTTCCTCCAAGCCGTGCCAATGGCCGACGGTCGGCTCGCCGAGACGCCAGCAGAGCCAGACGCGCTCACCGTCGCGCTCCGCCGGGAAGTCCACGAGCCCCACGCGCCAGTCCTTCAGGACGCAGCCGATGGTCAGCAGCTCGCGGTTCAGTCGGTTGAGTTCGGCGACCCGCTGCCCGATCAACTCGCCCAGCTCCTGGGTGCGCTCGGGTTCACCCGGCGTGCCAAGGGCTTCGTCGCGCTCCTTGCGCAGGTCCATCAGCTCGGCGTAGCGGGCGACGATGTCGGCCACGACTTTGCGGACCAGAACCAGCGCTTGATTGGCCCGCGGCAGGCTGAAGGTTTGCGGCGGGCGGGCGGGACGGGCGGGAAGGACGGTGGTGGCGTGATCTGGGGGCATTCCATCACCTCACAGGCGGTCGCACAAACCGGCTCGGCATGATAACGGTAGGCCCCTCCCAGGGTCGGGTCAACGCGCGGGCGCGCAAAGCGTGGTGACCGAACAGCTTGAGCGTGTCGGCCCGTTTGTGGCGACACCTGTGCTCCAGCGCGGCCTGAGGACGGTCAGCGTGCTCAGTTCGCGCATGGGCGGCCGGCTTGGCCCCTTCACCCGTCAGCCGGCGCCCATCCCCTCAAAGCCCTGCATTACTCGCATGACCATCCCGGCACAGAAGCACAGCAACATCAGCCCGGAAACGAACACCGCGATGCTGCCCGGCCAGTTGCCGCGCGCGTTCTGGGTCAGGCTGACGATCCCCAGCGACAAACCCGCCACGGCGAAGAACATGGCACCGAAGACCGTGACGGCAATCGCCGGCGTTTGCCCCAGTTCCTCCTCGATTTGCCTCATTTGTGAGTCCGTCAGGGTGTTCGCCGGAGCGCTGGCCACATGAGGCACGACCACGCTGGCCGCCAGCACCATCGACGCGGTGAACAACACTGCGGCCAAGCCTGCGCAAATCAGAGCGAACAAGCCGAACGTTCGGGCGGTGCGGCGTCGCTGGGGAGGGACCGGAACCCTGTGGGGCTGCTCCGGCCCGGTGGCCTCCATGACGGGCGGAGACGGAGGCCCGAGTGGACGCGCGCTGACGGCCGCCCGCGGCTCGTAGGTCGATTCGTGCGGTACCGCGACCAGGTGGCGGCAGTACGGACACGCGGCCGTCCGCCCGGCGTGTTCGTCGTCGACTTCGATCGGCTGGCCGCACTGCGTGCAACAGAATTGGATCGCCATCGCTGAGTTCCGTCGTGGCGGAAATAGCGCTCCGGCCGGCCCGCGGCGTCGGCGAGGCGCGCCGGAAGCGGGGAGCTTGACCGCGTCGGGACCGATGATAACCGGGGCACGGTGGTCCTGTCACCGCGCCGGGGTTGAGGCGGGGCGATGGAGATCCTACGATGTCCGCCGGCACGGTCAGACCGGGGGCAGGTGGAGCGACTCATGGCCGCCGGGAATGCAATTCGCTACCCCGTTTGGGTCCGGGGCGACCTCGACGGTTTCTTCGGGCTGATGGTTGACAACCTTGTGCAGGTGCTGATGATCATCCTGCTTTGTACTGCCGCGGCCGGCATGGCGCCGGGGCTGGTGTACAGCGCGGTCCTGCCGGGGGTGGCCATCAGCTTGCTGGTAGGCAATGTCTTCTATGGACTCCAGGCGCACTGGGTGGCCCGGCGCGATCGCAACGCGGAATGCACGGCGCTCCCGTACGGAATCAACACGCCGACCGTTTTCGCTTTCGCGCTGTTCATCATGGCGCCGGTGTACCAGACGTACCTTCCGGAGCTGGGGCACGAGAAGGCCGGCGAACTGGCCTGGAAAGCCGGCATGTTGGCGTGCCTGGTCAGCGGGATCATCGAGTTCCTGTCCGCGTTCTTCGCGGAGCGGCTGCGGCGGGTGACGCCGCGCGCGGCGCTGCTCGGCGTGCTGGCGGCCCTGGGCATCGCGTTCATCGCCGCCGACTTCGCGTTCAAGATTTACACCCTGCCGCTCGTGGGTCTTCTGCCGCTGGGTATCCTCCTGCTGGCGTATTTCGCCAAGTACCAGTTTCCCTGGCGTCTGCCCGGGGGGTTCATTGCCGTCGTCATCGGCACGCTCATCGCCTGGGGGCTGTCCACATCGGTGTGGGTGTCCTGGTTCGGCGGGACGCCGCCGCAGTCCTTTGAGCGGCTGCGGGCTGCCCTGGACCAGATCGGCTGGGTGGTGCCGGTGTTTCGCGACAGTGAGTTGCTGGACGTGCTCTCGCGGCCCGAGTTGCTGCTGCGTTTTCTGACCGTCTCGGTCCCGATGGGTTTGATCAACGCGTTGGGGTCGCTGCAAAACATCGAGTCGGCCGAAGCGGGTGGCGACCACTTCGCCACCGGCCCGTCGCTGGCGGTCAACGGCCTCGGCTCGATCGCGGCGGCGCTGTTCGGGTCGTGCTTCCCGACGACGATCTACATCGGGCACCCGGCGTGGAAGGCGCTCGGGGCGCGAGCGGGGTATTCGATTCTTAACGGCATCTTCTTCACCGCGTGCTTCCTCTTCGGGTGGGGGGTGTTCCTGAAGGAGCTCATCCCGATCGAGGCCGGGGCCGCGATTGTCGTGTACATCGGGATCATCATCACCGCGCAGGCGTTTCAGGTGACGCCGCGGGAGCACGCCCCAGCCGTCGCGCTGGCGCTGTTCCCCGCGATGGCGGCGCTACTCATCGTGAAGCTGCCGCTGTTTCTGGCCGACGCCCAGGCGGGATACACGATGACCGAGATGGTGCTGAACGTCGGACCGATCACGCAGGAGCCGACGCTGCCCGGAATGATCGCGCTGATGGGGGCCAACTCCAGTTGGTTGATGACGGCCCTGATTCTCAGTGCGCTGGGCGCGTCACTGATCGACCGCAGGTACAAGGCGGCGGCGATTTGGTGCGGGGCGGCGGCCGTTCTGACCGCCGTCGGGTTGCTGCACGCTTACCGGCTGGAAGGGAACGTCGTCCACGAGTACTTCATCTGGCAATCCGCCCCGGCGGTCGCGGAAGTTGCGCCGACAGCGGGCGCGGCGGCGACCACGGCCGCCACCGCGCCGACGACCGCCGCCGTGACTGCCGCGAGTTTGGCGGCCGGGCCTCCGACGTTCGCGTATCGTGCTTTCCCGATAGCCGTCGGCTACGGTCTGGCCACGGTCCTGCTGGCGTGGGTGGCGTGGCGTGCCGGCCGCGCCGCGGTGCCGGCGCCCCCGGCTGTCGGACCGCCCACCCCGTGACCTCGGTGACGTCGGGACGCGACGGGGACGCCCGGCGCCGCCGGCGCACCGGCGACGCCGGGACCCGGGCCGTCGCCCACGTACGGGACTCGTCCGCTATGGATTCGTGAGCAGCCGCACGAAGGGGTTGATGTCGCCAAAGTCCACGAGCCCGTTGGCGTCGATATCCCCGGTCTGGATATCGCAGTCGGGGAACGTAGCGGCGTAGGCCGACGGGTTGGTCAACGCCAGCACGAAGGGGTTGATGTCACCGAAATTAACCGCGAAGTCGCAATTCAAGTCCCCGCGGCGGAGCACGGTGACCGTCACGTGGTCGGGGCTGTAGCTCACGATGAACGGCACGGGGGCCCACTTCGCGGCGAAGGTCCCCACCACGTTGGCCGCCGTGAGCACCACGAACTGGTCCCCAGGCTGGGGCTCAAAGCCCTCAATCGGGAGGAGCTGCAATCCGCCGTCGAGGCTCGCGGTGCCCGTGACGTTGAGCACGCCGTATTCACCGCCCGCGAGCCGGCCTTTCATCTTGATCGCCAAGGCGGCTTCTTGCTGGGTGTAGTCGCCGTTGACCGTGAGGACGCCGGTGAGCGAGGCGGCTTCCTCGCCACCCGGCTTGACCCAGCCGGCGAGGTTGACCACCGTGGCCGCGACGGTGCCGGTCCCGGCGAGTTGACCGTAGCCCGCGATGTACGCATGACCGGAGGGGACGGCGGCGGGGTCGATATCGCCGAGGGCGGCGCGTCCGTCGTTGACGTGGAACGCGCCGGCGCCGTACTGACCGACGGTGAGCATGGGGCTCTTGAAGGCGGACATCGCTCCGGCGAGCGCGACCGTGCCGGTACCGGCGCTGCCGTTGCCCAGGATGAAGCCGCCGTTGGTCTTCTCGACGCGGCCGCCGGCCTCGATCGTTACCTGGCCGGTGCCCTGGTTCCCGACGATGGCGGGATAGACGCTGTCACTGACATAGGTCGAGCCGGCCCCGCTGAGTGTCAGTTTCCCGGCGCTGCCCTCGGTCCAGCCCATGAAGAGCTCGCCGCTGGAATGAACGTCGGAGCCGCCGAAGATAGCGAGGGTGGCTTGGCCGGCCTCGCCGACGACGATGGGGGCCTGCTCGGCGGCTAACGTGCTGCCTTCATCCAGGAAGATGTGGCCCTCGGAACCCGCTTCCCGGCCGATGTGAATCCACCCGCTGGGCTCGGTCGTTCGGACTTCGGCGCCGTCCGTGATGCTGATGGCGCCGACGCCAAACTGCCCGGACTGGATGTTGTTCAAGACCGTCACGGTCGTGCCGGGGCCCGCGACGTTCAACTCGCCCTCGCTGTCTTCGGCGGCGCCGACCAGCAGTGTTTCGGCGGTCGCGTCGGCCCCGCCCCAGACGTTCATGGTGCCCTGCCCGTCGGAGCCGACGAGGAGGTAGGCCGACGCGTCGATCCGTGAGCCGGACCCGACCAGGTCGGCCCAGCCCATCCCGCCGGTCTCAGCGCCGACGTGGAAGTCCTTGATAGCAACACGTCCGGACCCTTCGACGGTCAACTGGCCGCTGCCTTGCCGGCCGAGTGCCAGCCAGTCGGCGACGAATTCGGCCCCGTCGGCGAGGTTCATTTCACCGTAGGCGTTTGCGGCGCCGCCGACGTAGGCGGCGCGCGCGTTGGCCCGGGCGCCGCGGTCCAGGCTCAGGAAGCCGGCACCGCCATCGCCGACGAAGGCGATATGTTGGATAGCGAGGCGTGCGTTGGGGCCGTCGACCACCAGCTCGCCGCTGGCGCCCGTGTCGTGGGCGCTGAGGGAGAGGTAGTCGGCGTTGACGGTGACGCCGTTGCCGATCTTCATCGACCCGGCGCCCTCATCGGCGACGAACAGCCAGTCCGTGACGTTCATGGTCAGCGGACCGACGAGCTCCAAGACGCCGTCGGAGCCGACCCAGGCCCCGACGCGCGCCGTCTCGGTGTTGAGCGTACCGTTGTAGAAGAGGACGTTGGCGACGTGTCCGAGCTCTTCGGCGACGGTCAGGCCCCAGCCGGGACAGATCAGGTTGTAGGTGCAGCCGCCCAGATTGAGGACGACCTGGTCGGTGCGGAAGATGCAGCGTTGGTTGGTCACCGATTCGTAAAAAGTGACCTCGTACGCGGGGTTCATGCCAAGTTCGAAGACGGCATTGTCGTCCTCGCCCGGCACCCAGTTTGGAACCCAGTTGAGCCAGTAATTGAACGAGCCGCCCCACAGGGCGCTCCAGTAATGATCTTCCGCGACGGCGACGCCGGTGGCGGCCAGCAGCAACGCCACGCCCAGCAGCACGTTCTTGCGGACCGACGGCTGCCGAGTCCGGTTTCGAGCAAAGACACACATGACGAACTCCTTGGGCCGCGACAATCGCGCCGCGCGCCGGGCACGAGTGTGGAGAGGCGAGGCCACGGGCTTCTCGCCGCGCTCACCTTCTCAAGCGCAATTGGCCTCGCGGCGCCACGCGGCGGCGGCCCGGGTCCGGCGTTTGCGGTTATCGGTCGTGGGGTAAGTTGACGTGGGACGGGGAGTGGGCGGGGATACGTCGACGGGGCAGCGAGGCACGGATTCCCCGGCCCCGGAGGTCACGGTGGCACCGCCGCGCGGCGAGGGGGTTCGGGGCGGCCGGTGCCGCCGGCTGCCCGACACCTGTACTCACTCGCGGGCCAACAGCACGTTGACGGCCTTGGCGAGTACCTTGACCTTGTCGCCCTTCTTGAGGGCGAGGTCGTCGAGCGAGTCAATGGTCATCACCGACGCCAGGGTCGCGCCGGCGGGGATCTTGACCTTGACCTGGCACATGAGCCCGCCCTTCTTGATCTCAACCACTTCGCCGTCCAGTTGGTTTCTCGCGCCGTACTTCATGTCATTCTCCGATGCGGGCGTTCTGGAGCAGGGGACTGGATGAGAAGGCGAGTCTCCCGGCGAGCCGCAGCTCGGCAGTCCCGGCGCGCCGGGATCGCTCCCCCGTGTTGCACGGTTGCGGACGATCAACCCACGGGGCCCGCGCACGAGCACGCGGGATCGCGCTTCCACAGAAACGCCCGTTACGTCCGGTCGATGTACCTGGGTAGCCGGCCGCACTCCACCCGTCGCATCGGCCGACGGGTTGCGAGCCGCTACGGATTTGTCAACAATCGCACGAACGCGTTGATGTCGCCGAAGTCCACGCGCGTGTCGCGGTTGATGTCCGCGTTCTTGATGTAGCAGTTCGGGTACATCAACTCGTAGCCCGCCGGGTTGGTCAGCGCCAACACGAACGGATTGATGTCGCCGAAGTCCACGTGCGCGTCGCAGTTCAGGTCGCCGACCAGCGTGCAGATGAACCGCACGCGGGCCGCGTGCAGCGGCCCTTGCACCTGGCCGCTGACGAGGTTGATCGCCGCGATGACGATATCGAAGTCCTGTACCCCCGGCGACTTCACGCAGTCGACCGCCCCCAGCAGGGCCGTGCAAACCTGTTCCGGACCGCAGTACAGGTTCCAGGCGGCGCACGTCGGTCCGAATTGGATGCCGCCGGAGGTGATGGCGATCAGCCGCGTGGGGTTCTGGTTCAGGAACGTCTCGAGGCCGCCGTCCCAACGCCTGTTCCCCTGGGACGCCGGGTTGTAGAGACGGTGAGCAGGTGGTCGAACTGCGCCCCGCCCAACGGGTCGAAACGCATCACCAGTCCGTTCAGCGTTCCGGCGGTTTCAGGACGGTACTGCCCGAACTCGTTCCGATGGAACTGGAGCCAGATATAACCCCATTCGCGTAGGGGGCAGTTGATCTCCACGCGGCCGCTCGTGTCCAGGTCCTTCGGCGGGACGGTGCCGAAGCGATTCGGGAATAGCGAGTACCCGTATTGGCAGCGGGTGATCTCGTCGATGGTCCATCCGCCGCCTTGCTGGCTCGGTCCCCAGAACGTGTCCGACTGCGGCCAGGTCAGGTGGTACTCGGGCAGGTCCAGCCCCCACTCGCCGAGTGTCCCGTCGGCCTTGGTGACAAACACGCGCCCATCCGCCGTCGCGCTGCGCGCCAGTGCCATCGCAGCCGCGAGTCCAAGTGCTGCCTTCATGATGTGGTCCTCCATCACCGGTCCCGAGGTATGTCCGGCCCCGAACTCTGAGCCGGATGTTATTGTCCCATAATGGCGGGATTTGTCAGTGGCGTTGCTGCCGACGCGACAGCGCCACGTCTGAAGTCGGGGCCTTCCGGTGCGAGCCGGCGACGGGGTTTCTCCGCCGGGCCGGCCCTGGTTATCGGGCGTTACGCCTGCATTTGCCGACGCGGGGTCGACCAGGAGCTTGGACTTTGAGTTGCATTCGCGGGCTCAGGCGGTATGGTGGAAGAGGAGATTGAGGGTACGGGCATGGCGCGGGGCGCGAGGCCCCGGCCGCAAGGGAGGTAGCGTCACAGCGAGGATCGTCTGAACCGGTCTGTCTGTCGTTCCGCGACTCCTGCTCGCATGGCCCAACGAGGAAGGGTACGTCACCATGAAGCACTCTGTCATTGTCGCCGCGGTCACCGGTCTGCTGGGTACGCTCGTCGCGCAAGCCCAACTCACCGAGTTTGATATCTGGGACCTCCGCAAGCGGGGGCAGATTGAGGGCTGGACCTTCACGGTAGGCGAGAGCGCGGCCACGCACCGCCCCCTGTCGGAGTTGTGCGGTACGGTCGTGCCGCCCGTGATTCCACCCTCCTCGCGTCCCGGCGATGGTCTGTATCGCGGGCCGCGGCGGGAGCTGCCGTACCGGTTTGACTGGCGAGAGCACGGTGGGCTGCCGACGATCAAGAACCAGGGGCAGTGCGGGAGCTGCTGGGCGTTCGGGACGATGGGGCCCTTCGAGTGTAACTACATGCTCCGCACGGGCCAGGAAGAGGACTTCTCCGAGCAGTGGCTGGTGAGCTGCAACCAGGAGGGCTGGGGGTGCAGCGGCGGCTGGGTGGCCCACGACTACCACCTGTGCGACGGGAAGAAAGACCCCTGCGGCGGCGGCGGCGCCGTCTACGAGCGGGATTTTCCGTACGAGGCGAAGGACCTGCCGTGCCAGTGTCCGTATGACCACCCCGCGTGCCTGTACGCGTGGGACTTCGTAAACGCGGGCACCTACTACCCGAACGTGGATGATGTGAAGCAGGCGATCCTCGAGTACGGTCCCGTGTCCGCGCTCGTCTATGTCGGCAGCGCGTTCCAGGCGTACAAGAGCGGCGTGTTCAATGCCTGCGGTACCGGCGAGCTGAACCACCTGATCACGCTCGTCGGGTGGGACGACACGCTGGGCGAGAACGGCGTGTGGATCCTGCGGAACTCCTGGGCGCCGAGCTGGGGCATGGGCGGCTACATGTACATCCAGTACGACTGCGCCTGTGTCGGCTACCTGACGAGCTGGGTCGATTTCCGCCCGGAGGACTGCAACCGCAACGGGATCCCGGACCAACAGGAGCCGGGCTGGGCCGACTGCAACAACAACGGCCTGATGGACAGTTGCGAGGTCGGCGGCACGGTGGACTGCAACCTCAACGGCACCCCGGACCTGTGTGACCTGTACAGCGGCGGCAGCGCCGACTGCAACGGCAACCTCGTACCCGACGAGTGCGATATCGGTGGCGGGTTCAGCACGGACTGCAACTTCAACGGTGTCCCGGACGAGTGCGAGCCCGGCCACAACAAGGACTGCAACCAGAACGGCACCCCTGATCTGTGCGACATCTACGCCGGGACGAGCACCGACTGCAACGAGAACGCGATTCCCGACGAGTGTGAGACGCAGTGGAACCTCGACTGCAACAACAACGGCGTCAAGGACATCTGCGACATCGCGAGCGGCTTCAGCAAGGATGAAGACGGAAACTGGATTCCCGATGAGTGCCAGGCGGTGCGGAAGGTGCCGTCCGAGTACGCGACCATTCAGGCCGCCATTGACGCGGCCAATCTGGGCGACACGGTGCTGGTGGCCGACGGGGTGTACAGCGGGACCGGCAACTGCAACATTGACCTGCGGGGCAAGACCATTCTGCTGGTGCGCAGCGAGAACGGGCCGGGCAACTGCATCATCGACGCCGGCGGCAACGCAATGGGCTTCCGGGCGACGACCACCGAGACGCCGGCGACGCAAATCGTGGGGTTCACGGTCCGTCGCGCGACCTCCGGTATCTACTGCTTCAAGTCGGCACCGACGATCGAGCACTGCATCGTCACCGGCTGCACCAACGCCGGCGTGTTCTGCGGCAAGCAGTCCACGGCGACCGTGCGCAACTGCCTGATCGCCGGCAACCGGGCCAGCGGCGTCAACATCTCCGGCTGTTCGCCGCGGATCGTCAACTGCACGATCGTGGGCAATCGGGCCGCGGTGTCGGGCGGCGGGGTCGGGGTGGGGTCGTTCGGTGGGATCCCGAACCCGATCGTCCGCAACTGCATCGTGTGGGGCAACGAGGCCCCCAAGGGCGCGCAGGTGGCGGTCGGCCCGTCGTCCACGATGGTGATCGACTACTCGATGGTCCAGGGCGGCCAGGAGGGGATCGACCTGGGTCTGTATGCCTCGGTGGCCTGGGGGGCAGGCAACGGCGACGAGGACCCGCTGCTTTATGACCTGGGGTATTGGGACGACAACGGCACGCCCGGCAATACGGCCGACGACTTCTGGGTCATGGGCGACTACCACTTGCAGGTCGATTCGCCGTGCATCAACGGCGGCCACCCGAAGGCCGATTACACGCGGCAGGTGGACTGCGACGGCCAGCCGCGGGTGCTGGACGGGCACGCCGACATCGGGATCGACGAGTTTGTTCTCTACGGCGACATGAACTGCGACGGCACGGTCGATGCGAACGACGTCAACGCCTTCGTGTGGGCCATCATCGGTCCGTCGTACTACGCGACCAACTACCCCGACTGCCAGCACTTCCGCGCGGACTGCAACCGCGACGGGCTGGTGGACTTTGGCGACATCAACGCCTTCACGGCCCTGGTGTGCGGCACGGGTCGCTAGCCGGGTATTCACAGTTGTGCGACAGGGGAGGGCGAGGCTGTCTCCTGCGGCGACCCGGCCGGCCTGCCGAGCCGCGGCTCGCCGGGAGGCTCGCCCTCTCCGCCGGCGCCTCATGGTGCTGAGTACCCATTTGGTCGGGCGCAACCGCCACGACGCCTCGGTGGTTAGGGAAAGTGCCGTGGCCGCCGGTCCCCCGACGCCGGTCGGCACCGCGCCCGGCAGGATTCGAACCTGCGACCGCGGGATTAGAAATCCCGTGCTCTATCCGGCTGAGCTACGAGCGCGTCCACACCCGGCGGACTATACCACCGCGGAAACTCGGCGTATACTGACGGGTTCCGGCGGCGGCCCCGCGTCCGGGGCCGTGGCCGCCGGGGTCACGCGAGTTCCTGCGGGAGTTGCCACATGAAGGTCCTCATTGCCGACAAGTTCGAAGCGTTCGGGGTCGCCGAGCTGAAGAAGCTGGCGGAGGAAGTCGTCCTGGAGCCGGAGTTGAAGGAGGCGTCGCTGACGCAGCGGATCGGGCAACTCGATCCGACGGTGCTGATCGTCCGCTCGACGAAGGTGCAGGCGGACCAGCTCAAGGCCGGCAAGGGCCTCAAGCTCGTCATCCGGGCCGGCTCCGGTTTCGACACCATCGACGTGAAGGCGGCCAAGGAGAAGGGTATCAAGGTTGCCAACTGCCCGGGCATGAACGCGGTGGCCGTCGCCGAGCTGGTCCTGGGTCACCTGATCAACATGGACCGGCGGATTTCGACCAACGTAGCCGACCTGCGGGCCCACAAGTGGAACAAGAAGGAATACAGCAAGGCCCGCGGGCTGAAGGACAGCACGCTGGGTATCGTCGGCATGGGGCGGATCGGTACCGAAGTTGCCAAGCGGGCGTTGGCGTTCGAGATGAACGTGCTGTGGTACGACGTCATCCCGGACCTCAAGCCGCTGAACCACCCCCACTGCAAGCGGGCCGACCTTGACACGATCTTCCGGCAGTCCGACTACCTGACGCTGCACGTCCCCGGCACCGGCGACACGAAGCACCTCGTCAATGCTCAGCGACTGGCGATGATGAAGCCGAACGCCTGCCTGGTGAACACCAGCCGGGCCTCGGTCGTCGATGAGCCGGCGCTGATCGCGGCGCTCAAGGAGGGCAAGATCCGGGCGGCGGCGGTGGACGTGTACGAGAACGAGCCGGCCGCCGACGCCAAGGACATCACTTCGCCCTTGTGCGACGTGCCGAACCTGTACGGCACGCACCACATCGGGGCCTCGACCGACCAGGCCCAGAACGCGGTCGCGGAGGAGACCGTCCGCATCGTGGCCGAGTTCAAGAAGACCGGCAAGGTGCTGAACTGCGTGAACGATTGAGCGCCGTCGTGACAACGCAGGGAACAGGGAAGAGGGATTGAGGTAAGTGCCGCCGCGGCCTGGCCGGCGTCGGCGGACTTGAGCGACTTCGGGCGACGGTACTGTAGTGCCACCCTGGGCCGGTGGATCAACCGCGACCCGATCGGCGACTTCGGCGGTGCCAACGTGTACGCCTACGTCGGCAACAACCCGACCAACCGCACCGACTACCTGGGGATGATGTACATCCCCTGCCCGCCGGGGGAGCCGTGCCACGAACAGGGGCCGGAGATGCCGGGGCGCACCCTGGCGGAACCGGGCGGCCCGGAGGAAAACGACAAGATGCCGTGTCCGCGACGGCAGTCGCTGGTGGCCGGTCGCTCTTTCTCCGTACCACCGCTGGCAATGTGGTGGCCCCGCGAGCCGCAATGTCCATTGCCGCCCCCAGCTTCTCCCGGGAATTGCTCGGACTGTTGGGCCACCTGCAACTCGGCCGAGGGACAGGCGATGTCGCCCGCCGTCGCACTTGGGTATGTGCTTTGTCGTCCGGATGGATGCAAATGCGCTTGTGTCAACCAAGGCGCTCTCCAGGGTGTAGGGGGCCCACAGGCAAGGCGGGTGATTGGGACATGCGTGACCCAACACGAGGAGTTTCACGTAAGTGACAGCGGGAGCGAGCCAGGGGGGTTCGCCGCGTGCCCCCCCCGGCAATTGCGGTCCAATGATCCTGGGACCGCGTGGCGGAGGCGGGGGCCGGCCGGGCAATCCAGCCGCAGAGTGCCCTGCTTACGGAGTTGAGTTGCAGTGCCTGGGCGCCGGCCGGGCTGCCTGTGGAGGCAATGCAGCATGTGAGCAGGAAGTGGATAATAGGATCGCCTTCGTTATCAGATCGATGTGCATCAACCGGCAGTGTACAGTTAGTTCCTTTGTAGGGTCGCTTACTCCACGTGTTCAGGCCATGGTGAACAACCTATGTCCGGCCAACCGGCGATGAATGCACGCGTGCTCAGGGTGGCGTAAACGCCGGCGCGCAGGGCATCGAGGGCGTATCCGTCATGGTGACGAATGGGGACACAACGGTAGCGCGAGTGGACGGCCCTCGCCGTCGAGGACCCCGCTTGATCTGGCAGGTGGCGATAGTCTTGGTGCTCCTGCTTGTCGGGTTGATTGGCATCGGGCGGACTTATTGGCGCAGCGTTACTACTGAGGTTGAAGATGGGCTGGGTCTTCTCCGTGACCACACGACCCATTGGGTGCTTGGTCGGGCTGTCGGAACGACCACCGGGCCGGCGCGCGAAAGCACCGTGACCGCGTTTCTGCGAACACATCCCCCATCGCAGCAAGGTCGCTGGCATTTTTGCAAGACAGAGTATTACGACTGGCGGGGTCGTTTGTTGGGCAGAACGTTTCACGGCGAGAGGGCGTGGATGCTCGAAGACGGATCATCGTGCAGGGCCGAGAACCTCTGGCTTGTTGCAAAGTGGGTCCCGGACTTGGCCGACAGGATTCGCCGGGAGATTCTCCCCCCGTGGGCGGGGGGGGCGTATGTGACTATGCTACTAAACGCCATGTGCTCAGACCCCACCTCCGAGAACATCCGCCACCAGCTTGAGGAGTGGGAGCGCGTGCGAGAGGAACCTTGGATACATGCCCCGGCGTGAGGAAACGCGGACCGTGAATGGACCTCAGCAGGGCAACCGGTAACGCCGGAGCGTCAGCAACGGGCCTCGGTTCTGGTCTGGCTCCGGCCAATGGCCGTGGGGCGCCGGTGCGGAGATCCGGCGCTCGACGGCCTGGCCGGCGTGGGCGGCTTGCTGGCGGTACACCAGGCCGAGACCGGCGGCGGAGCGGGCGGCGGCGGGCTGGACGCCGGCGATTACCTGTACTTCCACGACACGAGCGGCAACGTCGGCCAGCTCGTGGCGTGGGCGACGGGCTACGGCGGGGCGCAGGCCGACGAGTGGCACGTGGACCGCCTCGTCGCCCGGTACGAGTACGACCCGTACGGGCGGATCGTCGGGCCGGACACGAACGCCGACGGGAAGTTCGATGCGCAGGACGATCCGGGCTTCTACGCCGCGGCGAACCCGTTCCGCTGGAGCACGAAGCGGTTCGATCCGGAGACGGGTTCGCCGCAGCGAATCTCGCCGCAGGCGGGGTTGAGCGACTTCGGGATGCGGTACTATAGTGCCACCCTGGGCCGGTGGCTCAACCGCGACCCCATCGGCGACTTCGCCACGGCGAATCTCGTTCGCCACAGCGAATCTCGCCGAAGGCGGACGTTCAGCGGACTCGGCGGAGCCAACGTGTACGCCTACGTCGGCAACAACCCGACCAACTTCACCGACTATCTCGGCCTGGCGAGCGCGTCCTGCCGGCCCGGGGAGCCCTGTCACAGCGGCCTCTCCTCTGGCGGCGGCGGCGGCGGCGACCCGTGGAGCCCGGAGCCGACGACGGTCGAGGAGGGCGACCGCCGGCCCTGCCCGCACGCCGGCCGGGGCCGTCCGGGCGACGACGGCACGAACCTGTACACCCTGCCGCCGTTCGACTGGGAGAAGTTCAGGGCGTGGCTGGACAAGCTCCGTGCGCAGATGGAGGCTGCTGCGCGAGAGGAAAGGGAGCGACGTCAGTTGCTGATTTATCTGCACGGCTACGAGGGCAAGTGGTTTGACCAGGACGACCTGTTTCGCTTGTGGTTCGAGGCATACAAGGCGCTTATCAACAGCCGCAACGCACGCTTCCGTGAAATGTTCCGGCAGTTCGTGGACGCGTGGGCGGCCGCGTATGCGCAGGCCCTGGCCAGCGACCCGTACTCGTTCTCCTCGACCTGGATCCACGGGGTTGCGCGCGAGGGCTGGCGGCTTGTCCACGACGACGAAACGCTGGCGGGAATGTCGGACACGCGAGTCGTTGTCGAAGCGGGCGCCGTGTCGGTTGTCCTCGGCACAACCATATACGTGAGCGGAAGGTACGTCATTGTATGGGTCGCACGGGCGTCTCGGGATGGCATGCCACGCGAACCTGAGCCGTACCCGTTGGGCCCCCCGGATGAATTTCGAGGACCAGATGGCGGCAGTTATCCGTTGATCTTTCCTGACGAGCCCTTGCCACCGGAGGACGACTGGTGGAGAAACAACTGAATACAGGTGTTCCACAGCGCACGACGCCCAGCTGGGTCCGGCTGCGGTGACCCCGGATTTCCCGTGCGGTGGCCTGACCAGACACGCGCGGTTCGCGGGCGTGCGCAAAGCATCCACGCCCCCCGAGGTGGCGACGAAGACGACTTATGCACGGGCGTCCCGGATGGCGGGAGTGAACCACGCAGGGCGCTGAGCGCGGAGAGGTGCTTGGGAGCGTTTGGCCACATGCTGCGGAGTGCTGTTGCAGGCGCGCGCCGTCAGCAGGCTTTTCTGCAGATGGCTCTCCGGTACTCGACCGTAGTGCTCCGACGCGGTCCGGTGCGGCTTCGTGCAGTGTGCTGCTCAGATCGCGAACTAGCTGAGCTTGCCAATGTCGATGTGCATACCATGGAACGGGTAGTCCAATTGACCTCCACGTACTTCAGCGTCGCGCGGGCCGGCTCGGTTACAGATGTGGTCTGCGTTGGGCAGGCCGGACGATTGCGCCGGTTGCCCGCAGTGTTGGGTGTGCGCGCATACGGGTGTCGCGCCGCTGCATGGTGGGCACCCCACATACAGCTCGCCGTCGTGCTTCTGAACAACACGTTCGATACCGTTGACATGGTGATTCATGAGCTGTGCCATGGTCTCGTGTCGCATTGGACGTGTGGCTTCCCGTACCCGTGGGCGCTCGCGGAGGGGCTGGCGCTACTCGTGGGCAGACGCATTACGGGTTATTGTCTTGGCCAACACCGATCACAGGCGCGCGACAGCCATCGGGCCGACGACCATGCGCATGCATCGCAGGATCTGATTATGACAGTCTGCGATCAGATATGCGCCCGAACCTCGACGCAGGACTTCCCGGCGTCTGGGGACTGGCGGTCGCGGTACTACCAGCCCGCCTACTCGGCGCTGTGGTTGGCGGCCTTCTTGGAGTCGTCACGCTGGAATGGGGTTCAAGCCCTGCGCCTGGTCTTGGAACGTCTGAGGCAGCATGATGCACGCACGCCGAAGGCCGCATACCAGCAAATAGCGTGCGCGCGCGGTTCGTCTGCCGAAGAACTGGAAGGTGCGTTCCAAGCCTACTGCTTTCAGGGTATTATAGACGTACGTGGCGGCGGCGACGCGCGAGTTTCGCACAGCGCGTCAGTGGGCCCAGGAAACGCGTGCTAACACGCGGGAGACGGGCTTGACGGAGTGGGGGTGAGGCGCTCTTGCTGACCGCAGACGTCGACCACCGGGTCGCCGGACGACTACGTGGTGACGGAGCGGCGGAAGTTCATGTATCACGGCTGGCTGCCGATCCTGGAGCTGGACGCGATGAACAGCAACGCCGTCCTGCGGGCCTACACCTGGGGCCTGGACCTATCCGGGACGCTCGACGGCCTGGCCGGCGTGGGCGGCTTGCTGGCCGTCCATCAGGCCCAGACCGGCGGCGGAGCGGGCGGCGGCGGGCTGGACGCCGGCGATTACCTGTACTTCCACGACACGAGCGGCAACGTCGGCCAGCTCGTGGCGTGGGCGACGGGCTACGGCGGGGCGCAGGCCGACGAATGGCACGTGGACCGCCTCGTCGCCCGGTACGAGTACGACCCGTACGGGCGGATCGTCGGGCCGGACACCAACAGCGACGGGAAGTTCGATGGGCAGGACGACCCCGGCTTCTACGCCGCCGCGAACCCGTTCCGCTGGAGCACGAAGCGGTTCGATCCGGAGA
>JBFMAI010000031.1:0-134175 GCA_040755725.1 Planctomycetota bacterium
CGCCGCGATCACCGAAAAGTCAAAACCCGAACCCGCTTGCGAACCCGTGGAGAAGTAAACATCATGCATACAACTGGCTGGTTTTAACCTGCCCACCTCTGGCTGGTTTTAACCTGCCCGGTGACACGAAGAGACCTCCATGAGGCGCTCGATCTCCCCGAGAACAACCGAGTCGCCTGCTCCGAGGCTCTGGCAGAATACTGCCTTGCAAAGACTCGATCGGCACGAGACGGCATCATCGATCGCCTGGAATTGGAGACCGGCTTGCCCGGTCTCCGTCTGGAGCGGGCCCTTCGCATCATGTACTTCTTTGTTGACGAGTTCATGGACGAGCGGGATCGGGGCACCCCCGAGGACTGGGCAGCTGACCTGGTTGAGATGGACGTTATCAGCGAAAGCGAGCGAGGCACGTTTCTTTCGATTCTCGCGGACTTGCAGACAAAGGTCGTTCCCCGAATCGAAAAGGTAATGAGACGACGCCGATTCGGTGCAGGCGTCATGCCATCGCTGAAATCCACCGGCGTCACTGTCGAGCTGCGAGCGGTCCAGGAGAGCACCTATAGGTGGGGCAAGTCATTGACCGAGTACCAACCGAAGATATCCGGCGTGACAGGGGTATTTTCGATAGAGATCGGCGTCACTGGTGACCGTGAGCCTTTCGCATTCCAGTGTGATGAAGAAGAGATCAATCTGCTAATAGACCAGTTCACCGCAGCCAAGACAGACCTCGCAGCTCTCAAGGAGTTTCTCAAGATTGCAGATACTGAGTCCGCGAGCAGTGAAACACCTGAGGCAGAGTAGGTACCGATGTCGATTCTGTCATACACAAACCAGGTCGCGCCAGCTGAATTCTGCCGACGTTCCTACGGATTGAACGAACCGGAGGGCTCGCGTACGGAGTTTCAATTGCCTGGCATGCGAATAACGGTTGCGCGAGACACTGGGCGGATCGACGATCCGTTTCACAAGTCAGGCGTAGGCCCGATGCTCGAGATTGCACCCGCAGTCGGTGGAGGATACCGCGTCGCGGCCAAGAAAGACCTTGTTAACGCGCTCCCTAAGCGGCGCAGCTTACTCGCTACGCGTGAGTCCGAAGCTGATCTCGGTGTGGCGGGTCTTCTATCGATGCTCGACTCCGTTAGCAGCGAGCCGAACATTCGAACGGTCCTCAGTCAAGTACGGCGGCTCCTGCAGGAGTCGGGATCCGCAGTTGCCGTTCGCATCGCGAAAAGGAAATTGGGGTCTCGTTCTCTCTCGCCCAGGAAGCGCCGTGGATTGATCGAGATCCTCGTTCAGGCGGGAGCCGTGGATCTTGTGCCAGCCATACTGGACGAGCTAGCAGGCGCAACGGCGGACGAGTACGTTCTTGGTTGCGCAATGATGCTCCGTTTGGTCAAAGTCCGCGCGGACGAGTGGGGTTCTGTCGCGCCAGCGATTCGGACTCGCCTCACCGCGCTGCTCCAAGAACCGGGCTGCGCTCCTGGACTGCGAGCTAACATTGTTCGGCAACTGACTCTTGCGCTCGGTAGTTTCGGCCACCCCGATGACACCGAGTTGCTGGTTTCTATTTTGGAAAAGGACAGAGAGTGGCTGTATGGGGAAGCAGTCGTAGGCGCTCTTTCTTTGCTTTTCTCGAACTACCCAGACTCCATACCAACACGTGCCTCTGCGCGACTTTGCGACCTAGGCGACACTCTTCTGAGAGAACTCGCTCGCCCCGCAGCACTAATGTGTCCAGATATATTCTCGCGCGTATCGCGAGTTCTGGAAGCTTTGTGCGCGCGAATGTACGAGCCCGAAGTCCAATGCGCGCTCGAGCATGTGCGCAAGTCAGAGGACGAAGCCATCACGATCAGAATGGCGAGCCATCTTCGCACTGCCTGGAACGCTCTCGCTGCTCGCGGAAAGGCGCATTGGGAAAGTCAGACTGAGACGACGTTTCGCACGGCGCTGATGGAACTGCGCAAAATCAGAGATGCCCAGGCGATGTTGTGACGGGGAGGGCTGTAACGTGCCGGCATTGCTCGGACCGGAAACTATCGGCTGCGAGTTCCAGGCAGGTTTTCTTTTTTTCCAACTTCGAAAGGCGAGCGAGCGGGGCAGGTACGTCTGGCACGTCGGCATGTTCGACGAATCCGGTGTTTACGCGGACAACTCGCCTCTGCTCGTGCTGGACTGGCCCGTCGAAAGCGATGGCGATTGGGTTCAACATGAAGTGGGCGGGCACGCAACAAGATGCGCTGTTCTTGTGACGGCAGATCTGGCGATCGGTTGGTTTGCGGAGCTATTCAGCGACCGCGCCTACGTCTATCGAATCGCCTGCGACGAGGCGCGCAAAATCCTGGGTCGAACGATTCAGATGTCAACTGGCAGCGTGCCCGATATCCTGTACACACCACATCCGTCTCGAGCCACGGATTTCAAATATGAGGGGGACCCCAACCGTGCATTCCCCTTCAGGGGTTCGTGCTGCGGGTTCGTTGAGCACTGCTTCGAGACGGCGCAGTTCGATGTCGTAGACGAAAAAAAGCTGCCGGAACTATGCCTCGAAGATGCGGCGATCGCGATTGCGATGTTCTACGATCGGGAACGCCCACCGCGGGTCCACCACGTTCCCGGGCTTCTGGAAAGGAAGGGCATCTCGCCCCCGTACACCTTTCTCCAGCCGGGTTACCACCTTGTAGCCTGTCGTAGCAAAGAACCACTTCCGGTTCGAATCGACTCATTCGACTCCGCCTTCACATAACGGCCGTTCGGGAACGCGGCCTGCTGTACTGGGCCACTCTATACTCCGTGGGATCCCGGGCTTCGACGGGACAACGGCCCGTGCTTCTGCGCAGTACTTTCCCGAGTAACGAGTAAACCATTCTGTTAACGCCACGCGTATATAACAAGTAGCGGGCCGCGCTGGCCCGAACACGCCAGACGACGCACCGGTCGCCAAGCGAAGGGTGAGGCGGGATCAGAACTGCGGGGCAATCAGGTCGTGGCGTCGCCGCCTTGCCCGGCCTGAGACTTCGCGTGAGCCAGTACAGCGCCAATAGCGGCCTGGCGTGAATCGGCCGAGAACAATGGACCGTTCGGCCTGAGCATGGCCGCATACGAGCCGTCGGACATCAGCATGGACGCTACCTTGAGGCCATCGACCTCGTGTTCCTCGTAAATCTGCTCGAACATGCCCGACGAGATCGCTCGGCCGACGCGCTCCTTCGCACGATCGGCCGCCCGCACGAGGTCCGGTAGATCGACGAACTGCTGCTCCGCCTCGGTGACGAAAACGATGATCGTTCGCGCGAGTTCAGCGACAGATCTGAGCGCGTCGATAAGCTCAAAACCGTCACGCTCCTCGAATCGGCGGATCTGAAACGGCTCAGTTAGTGGGCCTGCCCCGGCTGCTTCCAGCCATGCTTGCGCACTGTCTTCGGTGTGAAAGAGCAGAGTTGCCACACCGCCGCGTTCTTTCAGATCTTCTCGTTCGACGCAGTACAAGAAGCCTGTCTCACGACCAACCAATGCATAGATGGGAAAGTGGAGCCCGTAGCCCGTTGATTGTTCGGGCTGTTTGCCCACGGACACGCTTGGCATGAGCGGCGCGGGGTCAGGCGGAACAGGTGTCGTGGTGCTTTCGGCGGTCTGGGCTAGCGGACCGAGCTTGGCTTTGATGTCAGGAACCAGAAAGTGCCGGCATAGCGATGACAGCACCTTGTCAGAACCCACAAATGAACCGGTCCGCGGATCGTCAGACAAGAGCGACGGCACAGTTCGCAGCGCGAGTTGAACGTCGGCCGGCGACGCCCTTTGTCCCGCTATTGCGATCTCTGCCCAATGCCGGATGCTGCCGGCAAGCACATCCGCAGCCTGGATAAGCGAGTTCGACTTCGACTGGGTCGTTTCGAATTCGGTCAGATGACGGATGGGAGCCTCCAGCATCAGGCCGTATGGATAGGCCGTCTTGACTGAACCCGGCTCACGCAACACGGCGAATAGTCGCTTGAAACCGTCCTGATACGCGTGCGATTCATCGTGAACGAACTTCAGAGGTCGAAACAGGCCCGCCCGTGCCGCAAGCTCGACCGCGACGAAGATTGCTGCGAGCGCGGGGTGGTTCAAGGTGTCGCCGAACTTTCCAATCAGGGTTTCCTCGGCCTCGATCCGCGCGATTTCCTCAATCTGTGGACGGCATCCTTCCAGTAGCTCGGCGAGCTCAGCATTCACGCGACTTCTCACGGCGGCAACGACGACGTCCAGCGCGGCCTCGAGAGCCACCGGTGAGGGGGCGCGATACGCATTCGCGAAGGTGTTCAACTCGTCGTCCGTGAGTTTGTCGTAGAGCGTGTTAGCGAACTCCTGCTTGGTCTTCGTGTCAGGAATGAAACCCTCTGACACCTTCGGGTTGTCCCGCGGGTCTAGGAACGTCTCGACGATCTTTCCGGCAATGCAGAATCGCTTCTCCGCGACGACGAAGAAGGGAATACAGCGCAACCTGATGAGGGTATCGAGCAGGCTCACCAAGCCCAGCTTGTTCCGCTCGCTTCGCAACAGCGAAGCCGACTTCAGCTCAGGGACCTGAGCCGAGTAGCGCTGGCGGTGAAGTTCTACCTGAGCCGCCGCCTCGGGGATCGCCCTGTATGGGACGGCCCATGCGGCGAGCACGTAGAACGGCTGGGCAGGGTCCACGTAGTTTGGGCCGCTGTTCCCAGCCTCGTCGCAGTAGATCACGGCCTCTGGGGCGCTGACGTTCTCGAACGGCGGCGGATCATCCCGGCTCTCGTTCATCGGGTGCATGATAACCTCCAACCACCTGGTTAACGCCGCGCGTATGTAACCAGTAGCGGGCCGCGCTGGCCCGAAACTGCCAGACGACGCACCGGTCGCGAAGCGAAGGCCGTCGTGGGCAAGCCCGAAAGGAGCCCGCAATGCCAGCGCCAACATCGACCGAGCGACTCGCGTCCATCCTCCACGACGCGACCCGCGACCTTGAAGAGCTTCAAGCGGATGGTTCTGGCCTGGGCGGCGTGCAACTCGGTGTCCGGCAGCGCCGTCCGTCGGAGGGTCTCGACGAGGACGTAGGCCGCCGCCGAGAGTAGCACGCGGAACTGGTTGGCCAGGAAGGCGTGGTAACTGGCGCGGTCGGCGAACAGCGCGAGCTGCTGCTCCTTGATGCGGTTCTTCATGTCGCCGCGGGCCACGTACAACTCGTCGTAAATCTGGGCCGCCGGCGGCCCCGTCAGATTGGTCACCACGAAGCGCACGTTGGGGCCTTCGGGCAGGTGCTCGGCCTTGACGATCACCCGGCGCCGGCGGTCCCAGGTCTTGGCGGCGTAATGCAGTTCGTGGAAGTTCCGCACTTCTTCTTGCGTGGCCTGGAATTGTGTCTTCGCCGCCGCCGGACGGAGCCAAGAAGGCCGAGTTCGGGTGTGCTTTCTGGGCCGGCGCGTGCTGAACTGCATCCAGGTGTAGGCCCCCAACGCTGAACAACGGTGCCGGCGGGTTGACCAGCGGGTGTACGATCGGGTGGGGCCGGGCCCGGACGACTGGGTGGCCACGCCGGCGGTGCGGCGGAAGTTTGCGTGGGGTGGCACTGGCGGCTCCTCCGCCGGCGGGTGGTTGATGCTGTTGGAGCTTGAGGGGAGCATCGGCGTCCCGGCGCGCATACGGTTGTGGGGAGCATCGGCGACCCGCCGGTGGACACGGTGCTGTGCAAGTACGCCTGGGACCTGGACTTGGCGGGACTGAACGGGGCTGCTGTGGCATCCCGGCGCGCCGGGACCGGTGGAGCGGTAATCCGAGCTGCGACCGTCAGGGAGCGGGGGACGCTCAGCGCGTTGTCCAGTGCAGCGGCTCGCCACAGCGAGTCGCCTTTGGCGACCGGGCTCCGTACCGGCTGTGGGCATCCGCGAACGCCGGACTCCCGCCACGGCGGGCAAGCTCCGGTCCGGCGCTACTGAGCAATGGCCGGCACGGAGGCCGGCGCTACTTCTTGACTTCAAACTCCGCGTCGATCACGTCGTCGTCTTTGCCGCCGGGCTTGGGGGCGTCGCCGACGTGGACTTCGGGGCCCGGGCCGCCGCCGGGGCTGCCGAACGGGCCGCCGGCGGCCGCCGCCGCCGACTTCGGACCGGCGGCCTTGTAGATTTCCTCCGCCAGCTTGTGCGACTTGGCGGTCAGGTCGTCCATCGCCTTCTGGATCACCGTCACGTCGTCGCCCTTCTGAACGTCCTTGAGGTGGTTGATCGCCCGCTCGATGTCGGCCCGCATCGCCGCGTCCACCTTGTCGCCGTGCTCCTTCAGCGACTTCTCGGTCGCGTACGCGAGCTGGTCCGCCTGGTTGCGGATGTCGATGACCTTCTTCTTGGCCTCGTCCTCGGCCGCGTGTGCCTCGGCGTCCTTCACCATGCGCTGGATGTCGTCGTCGTTGAGGCCGGACGACGACTTGATCTCGATCGACTGCTCCTTGCCGGTGCCGAGGTCCTTGGCCGACACGTTCAGAATGCCGTTGGCGTCGATGTCGAACGTCACCTCGATCTGCGGGATGCCGCGCGGCGCCGGCGGAATCCCCGTGAGCTGGAACCGCCCGAGCGTGCGGTTGTCGCCGGCCATCTTCCGCTCGCCCTGCAGCACGTGGATATCGACGGCGGGCTGGCTGTCGGACGCGGTCGAGAAGATCTCCTTTTTGCTGGTGGGGATCGTCGTGTTCCGCGGGATCAGCACGGTCATCACGCCGCCGAGCGTCTCGACGCCCAGCGACAGCGGCGTTACGTCGAGCAGCACAATGTCGGACTTCTCGCCCGACAGGACGGCCCCCTGGATCGCGGCCCCGACGGCGACGACCTCGTCGGGGTTGACACTCATGTTCGGCTCTTTGCCGAAAATCTCCTTGACGAGCTGCTGGACGCGCGGCGTGCGCGTCGAGCCGCCGACCAAGACGACCTCGTCGATGTCCTTGGGGCTGAGCTTGGCGTCCTTGAGGGCCTGCATGACCGGCCCGCGGCAACGGCCGGTCAGGTGGTCGGTGAGCTGCTCGAACTTCGCCCGCGTGATCGTCATTTGCAGGTGCTTGGGGCCGCCGGCGTCGGCCGTAATGTACGGCAGGTTGATCGTCGTCTCCAGGCTGCCGGACAACTCGCACTTGGCCCGTTCGCAGGCTTCCTTCAGCCGCTGGAGGGCCATCGGGTCCTTGCGGAGGTCGATGCCTTCCTTGCGGCGGAACTCCTCGGCGACGTAGTTGATGAGCTCCTCATCGTAGTCGTCGCCGCCCAGGTGCGTGTCGCCGTTGGTGCTCAGCACCTCGAAGACGTTCTCCCCCACGTCGAGGATGGAGATGTCGAACGTGCCCCCGCCGAGGTCGAACACGGCGATCTTCTCGTTGGCCTTCTTTTCCATCCCGTAGGCCAACGCGGCGGCGGTGGGCTCGTTGATGATGCGCTCGACCTTGAGGCCGGCGATCTGGCCGGCTTCCTTGGTGGCCTGGCGTTGCGAGTCGTTGAAATACGCCGGCACGGTGATGACCGCCCGCTCGACCTTCTCGCCGAGATAGCGTTCGGCGGTGGCCTTGAGGTCGCGGAGGATCATGGCGGAGATTTCAGGTGGGGCGTACTCCTTGTCGCCGACCTTCACGCGGACGAGTTCGTCCTGCCCGCCAACGACGGTGTAGGGCACCATCTTCTCCTCGTTGGACACCTCGCGGTGGCGCCGGCCCATGAAGCGTTTGATTGAGAAGACGGTATTTTTTGGGTTGGTTACCTGCTGGTTCTTAGCTCGCTGGCCGACGAGCCGTTCGCCCTTGTCGGTGAACGCCACCACGGAAGGGGTGAGCCTCGAGCCGGAATCGTTGATGAGAACCTTCGGCTGGCCGCCTTCCATAACGGCCACGACCGAGTTCGTCGTCCCGAGGTCGATACCGATAATCTTGGAGGACATCGCCTTCTCCATATGAGTGAGGTGCCGCCGCCCAGCCTTGGGCGCAGCATGTCCGGGGGGCCAACCGGCAAGCCGGGTACCAAGAGACCGGCGACGCAGATTTGCACGTAAGATCTTTTACGGCATAATCTTGTGCCGGTTCGGCGGCGCGATGGTCCACGTCGAGTTTCCTGCCAAAGTGACAGCCGCACGCCCCCGCGGCAGAACCCCCGCATTCTCTGGGGGCCGGCGTCGGCGAGCGCCAGTATCCGCGAGCGCTCACGGAAATGCCCCGCTCCGGTCGCTTGTATGTTCCAGCCGGTGCCGAGCACCGCGCAGCTTCGGCAGTGGCGTTCAACTTGCGTCTCGCGCGTTGGGACGCGGTCGAGGCCGCGCGCCCGCCCGTCGTCCGGGCGCGCAGTTCAGCAGCGGCTCGACCAGCCGTTGTGTCGGGCTAGGACCTGCCCTATACTACGTGGCTCGCCTGCCCGAGGGCCAGGCGGCTGAACCCAGACGAGGAACGGACCGTGTACGCGATCTTTGACGACGGCGGCAAGCAGTACAAGGTGGCCCCGGGTGACGTGGTGCTGGTCGAGACCCGCGACCGGCCCGAGGGCGAATCCCAAATCACCTTCGACAAGGTGCTCATGGTCGGCGAGGGGGCTGGCAGCCGCATTGGCACGCCCTGGGTGGACGGCGCCACCGTCACCGGGACCGTGCTGGAGGAGCTGAAGACCCCGAAGGTCCGCGGCGTGAAGTTCTCGCGGCGCAAGGGCTACATGAAACGCTGGGGCCACCGGCAGACCATGCTTAAGGTGCGGATCGCCGAGATTCATGCCTGAAGTCCACTCTCGGAACGACGCGGCGCGACGGTCGGCGTGGCTGGTCGTCGCGTTTTGCTGCGCGGCGGCCGCGGGCCAGCCGCCGGCGTCACTGCCGGCGACGCAACCGGCGGTGGAGACGCTCGCCGCCGCCCGTCAGCGGCTCAGTCGGACCGCGTCCAAGGAGCGGACGCGAAGCGATCGGGCGCTTCTGGCCGGGCTGGAGCTGGCCTTGGCCCTTGGTCGTGCCGACGGCACGGCGGCGGGCAACCTTATCGACGTGGTGGGCTACCAGTCGCTGCCCTTGACGGGACCGTTGCTGGAGCGGCCCGCCAAGCCCGTTCCGGCCAAGGAGGTGTCCCGCGTTGTCGCGGCGCGGTCGCCGCTGGATCTCGCGCACCTTACCCTCGATCAGGTTCTTGTCGCCACGCGGGCCCAGTTGCAGTCCGAGTTCCCCGCCGTCGCCGCATGGATGCTGCCGCAGGACCTGGCCGTCGTCTTTCGCCCGTTTCCGAATGGGCGCGCCGGCTGGATCAGGCAGCCGGCGTGTGTGGTCGTGCGTTTGCGCGGCGAGCGGGCGACGGTGATCGGCGGGAACCTGTTGGAGGCCTTAGGGATCGCCCCGTGATCGCCGGGCGATTCCGCCCCCGGGTCCCGCGAGCAGCGGGCGGGGAGGTGATCGCGGGGGCTTTGCGCGTTTCCATGTGACGGCGGAGCGGATTCGCATACGCCCGGGGGACTGACCGCGGCCGCGGCCCCGCTTGGGTCGCGGTCAAGCTTGGCGCCGGGGAGTCGCCGGGGCTAGAATACAAATGGCATCTCGGATGGCGCGCGGGCTACAGCGCAAGACAAGGCGACCGGGACCAGGACTGGTCATGTCGCCGCGGGGAGCCGAGCGCCAGCGGCCCTGGAAACCGGCGGCGGGCGGCCGACGCAGGACGCGGCTGCGGGGCCGGCGAAAGGAGTAGCGACATGGCCGGCGAAGAACCGACTTTCCAAAATTGCGAGGAGTGCGGGGCCACCATCTACCCCGAGCACCTGGAGCGGCAGGTGGCCGAGCAATGGCAAGGACGGCTGCTGTGCCCGTACTGCCTGCGGGAGAAGCGCTCGGCGTCGGCTGCCGGCGTCGCCGCGGCCCCGGCGCCCGTGGCGCTCGTGGACCTGGGCGAGGCGAGTGCCGATTTGCTCACGGATGCCCCCATCGCCTACGAGCGCAAGCCGACGGCTATTCGCGCCATCGGCGGGGCGCCCACGGGAATGCCTGGCGTGGGCGAGATTCGCGAGCAGCAACTGCGGCGCCCGCTGCTGCGGGGTTCGCCGAACGCAACGCGCTGCCGGACTTTCCACTGCAAGCTGGCCGACGGCCCGATCGCGTACATGAATGAGCAGATCAACGAGTGGGCCGACAGCAGCGACGACATCGAGATCAAGTTCGCCACGTCCACCATCGGCGTGGTCGAGGGCAAGCACGTTGATCCGCACCTGATCGTGACCGTGTTCTACTAAGGGCGGCCAACAGAACCCACCACGCAAGTGGTGGATCGGTTGGCCCCGCACTGGCGCGCGGGGTTCTGACCGGCGCTCCAAATGAGTATTCACCGTCGTGCGACATGGGAGAGCGAGGCCCCCGCCGAGCCGCAGCTCGCCGGGAAGCTCGCTCTCGCGGTTGGCGTTCCATGATCCCGAATGCCCATTTGACGGGTTTCCGGCGGCGGGCCGCGCGGACGGCCCGCACACTCCGGCGGCTATCCGACGCGCGTGGGGGACAGGATGCAACATGAAACTGGCGCGGTTCGCAGGACCGGACGGCCGGACGCGAATCGGGCGGCTGGTGGCGCCCGACACGGCCCAACCGCTGATCGGCGAGTTGTTCGGAACGCTGAGCTTCGCCGACGAACGCGTGACGGTGGTGGCCTTCCTCCCCCCGGTCGAGCCCCCCAACATTCTGGCGATCGGCCGGAACTACACGGCCCACGCGGCGGAGATGGGGTCCGCGCCGCCCGAGCGGCCGCTCGTTTTTCTGAAGCCCACCACGTCGCTGCTGGCCCCCGGGCAGCCGATTGTGTTACCCGCCGCCGCCCCCAACGAGGTGGATTTCGAGGCCGAGTTGGCGATCGTGATCGGGCGACCCGCGCGGCGCGTGCCGGAGTCGGCGGCGGAAGACTACATCCTGGGGTACACGTGCGCTAACGACGTGTCCGCCCGGGACTGCCAGCGGAGTGACAAGCAGTGGGCGCGGGCGAAGGGATTTGACACGTTCTGTCCGCTGGGGCCGTGGCTGGTCACGGCCGACGAGCTGGACGTGCGGGACGTGGCCATCTGCAGCCGGCTGAACGACCGCGTGATGCAGGCGGCCCGCACGCGGGAGATGGTGTTCTCTTGTCGGCAACTGGTGAGCTACCTGTCGCACCAGTTCACGCTGCGGCCGGGTACCGTGATCCTCACCGGCACGCCCGAGGGCGTGGGGTTCGCGCGCCAGCCCCCCGTGTTTCTGCGTCCGGGCGACCGGATCGAGGTGGAGATCGAGGGGATCGGGACGTTGTGGAACCCGGTGGTCGCGGAGGCCGGTTCGACCACCGGCGACGTTGTGGCGGCCGCCGGCGCGTGCTAGACTATTGGGTGTGTCGGCGGTTGCACGCCGGCGCGGCGCCGGGCGAGTTCGCTGGCCCGGTCGTTCGGGGCGGGAAGTCCGGTCGTGTAAGTCGCGTGGCCAGCCGGCGCCGGAAGCGCGGCTGCGTCGCGCCTTGGGTCGCCGCGGCGGCCCGTGTTTGGAGGGTCCATGCCCGAAGGCAAAGGTCAGTCCACCAAGAGCGGCGGGCCGAACGGACGCGGTCCGTCCGAGCGGAATGGGAACGAAGCGGGGGCGACCGTGGTGGAGGGCGTGCTGGAACTCGACGCGCAGTCGGCCGGATTCCTGCGTTCCCCGAAGCGGCACCTCGCGATACACGCGGATGACGCCTACGTCTCGGTGGACGCGGTACGGAAGTTTGCCCTGCGCGGGGGGGAGCTGCTGCGTGGGCCGTTGGCCCGCGTGGAGAACAAGGGCAACCGGCGGTTCAAGCTGGCCCGCATCGACGCGATCGAGGGGCGTGCCGCCAGCGAGTGGCTGCCGCCGAAGCCGCTGGCCGAGACTACGGCGGTCGACCCGACGCAGGTGTTGCACTTCGACACGCCCGGGGGGCCGGCGACGATGCGTGTGGTGGACCTGTTCACGCCGATCGGTCGCGGTCAGCGCGGGTTGATCGTGGCCCCCCCGCGGACGGGCAAGACGATCCTGTTGCAGCAGATGGCCCACGGGATCGCCACGAACCACCCGGACGTCTACATGATCGTGCTGCTGGTGGACGAGCGGCCGGAAGAAGTCACGGAGATGCGGCGCAACGTGCGGGGGGAAGTCATCGCGTCCAGCAACGATCAGGACGTGAACTCGCACATTCGGGTGGCGCGGCTGGTGATCGAACGGGCCCGCCGGCTGGTCGAGCTGGGGCGGCACATCGTCATTCTGCTGGACTCCATCACGCGGCTGGCGCGGGCCTTCAACAACTTCGTCGGCACCAGCGGGCGGACGATGACCGGGGGGTTGGACATCCGCGCCCTCCAGGAGCCGAAGCAGATTTTCGGGTCCGCCCGGTGCGTGGAGGGCGGCGGGTCGTTGACGATCATCGCGTCGGCCCTGATCGACACGGGCAGCCGGGCCGACGAGTTCATCTTCCAGGAGTTCAAGGGCACGGGGAACATGGAGCTCGTGCTCGACCGTGAGCTCGCCAACCTGCGCATCTGGCCGGCGATGGACTTGCGGCAGTCGGGGACGCGGAAGGAAGAGAAGCTGCTGCCGCGCGAGACACTGGATAAGGTCTACATGCTCCGCCGGCAGCTCAACGACTTGCCGCCGACGAAGCAGATGCTCACCCTGCTCGAACGGCTGCAACGCCACCCGACGCTGGAGTCCTTCCTGGGCAGCCTGCGCGCCTGAGTCGGGATCGAGAGGCCGACGCGGTGATCCTCGGGATTCTCTCGGACACGCACGGTCAGTGGCGACGAACCGCCGACGCCGTGCGCCTGCTGGACCGGCTGGGTGCCGAGGCCCTGGTCCACTGCGGAGACGTGGGCAGCGCGGACGTGCTCGCCGAGTTGGCGGGTCGTCGGGCGTGGGTGGTGGCGGGTAACACCGACGTGCCCGACGCGCCCTATTTCGGGGGGCCGGACTGGCCCGGGATCACCTTGGGCGAGGGGCCGCTGCGGGTGGAGGTGGGCGGGCGAAGGCTGGTGGTCTTTCACGGCCACGAAATGGCGTTCGACGGTCTGTGGCGCGAGCTTGTGCAGGGGCGCGGCCGACCCGAGGAACTCGCCCAGGCCGAGTATGTTCTCCACGGACACACGCACGTGCCGGCGTCGCTGCGGCTGGGGGCGGTCCGGGTCATCAACCCCGGCGCATTGCACCGGGCCCCGCGGTACACCGTGGCCACCCTGGACCTGGCGGCCGACCGCGTGCGGTTCTGGGAAGTGCGGGATGGTCGCAGCGAGGAGCCGCCTGTGCGGCTGGACCTTCGGGGCCTCGGTCCCCCGGGGCCGGGCAGCCGATAATAAGGGGCGTAAGTCCGACGCAATTCCTTGATTTTTCGATTGCCTTCCGAGGCCGGCTCCGGTAAAAGAAACGAGTGAGGCGAAGCGAAGCTGCGCGTCAATTCTACGTAGCGTGAGCAGACGATGTAACGTCTGGCGTGGATGCGACCGGGATGGTCTCGCACATCAAGGAGAGGCACAGCATGAGAAACCGAAGCGTGGTGGGCAGCATGGGTTGCTTGGCGGCGTTCATCGTGGCGATGACGCTGCCGGCACCGGCCGATCAGGCCGTTGGGTTGGCGCTGGGATCCCTGCCGTTCCAGAATACGACCAACCCGGTCCTCGACAGCCGCGTCGTCGCGATCCCGAACTCCGACGGGGTCGTGGCGGTCTGGAGCGAGCTCACGGCGGAAGGGCCGGCGCATTTCTATGCGGTGAGCCTGGATGGTCAGAGTTTCTCGCGGACGTTCCCGACGACGAACCAGATTCAGTTCCGGTACGCCCAGTTTGATCCGGCGACGGACGCGCCGCTGATCCCGGCCGAGCTCCAGGCCCGCGCCGGCAGCAGCATGTACGTCGTGCAGTTCATCAGCCAACCGCTGGAGGCGTTCCAGAACGCCCTGCGCGACGCCGGCGCGACGATTCACGCCTTTGTGGCCGAGAACGCGGTGGTGGCGCAGATGGGCCCGGCGGCCCGCGAGGCGGTGGCCCAGATGGAGTTCGTGCGCTGGGTCGGCCCCCTGCACCCGGCCTACAAGCTGGACGACGCGATTCTGAACGCGCTGGCCAGTGGAGCCGCGGACAGCGAGCTGAGCACTTATTCGGTCATGGTGTTCGGCGTTGGGCTCGATTCGCAGCAGCCCATCGCCAACTACGTCCAAGCCGCCGGCGGTGAGGTCATGAACGTGGCCCCCGACGGGCACCGGATTACCATCTACGCGACCCTGCCGCAACTGCTTGAAATCGCCCACATGGACCAGGTGCAGTTCATCGATCCGTGGGGTCCGGGCGAGTACGACATGGACATCGTGCGCCAGATCGGCGGCGGCGCCACGCTGCATTCACTCGGTTTCACGGGGCAGGGCGTGCGGGGCGAGGTGTTTGACGGCGGCGTCGTCGCGGCCCACCAGGAGTGGTCCGACAAGCCCGTCCTCTACCACAAGACCGCGTCCTCGGATTCGCACGGGACCGCCTGCTTCGGCAACAACTTCTCGCGCGGCGTCGTGGCCCAGGCCAAGGGCATGTGCCCCAACCGCGAGCAGGGCATTTCGTTCAACTACAACCTCTGCACCCAGTTCGGCGGGTCTTTTACCCGGTTGGCGATGAACACCGAAGCGACCGACCCGAACGGGCCGTACCGGTCGTGCTACCAGACCTCGAGCGTGGGCAGCCCGCGAACGCGGCAGTACACCACGATCTCGGCCGAGACGGATGACTACCTGTTCAAGGTCGATTACCTGAGCTGCCAGTCGCAGAGCAACGCGTCGCTCAATCAGGATTCGCGGCCGCAAGCGTGGGCCAAGAACATCGTCAGCGTCGGCGGCATTACACACAACGACACGCTGACCCGCACCGATGACTACTCGTCGGGCAGCACCGGCCCCGCGTCGGACAACCGGATCAAGCCCGACCTGGCCCATTTCTACGACCAAACGTACACGACCTACACGACGTCCACGACCGGCTACGGGCAGTTCAGCGGCACGTCCAACGCGACGCCCGCCACTGCCGGCCACTTCGGCCTGATGATGGACCTGTGGCACCAGGGCGTGTTCCCCGGCTTCGGCGGCGGGCCGTCGGTCTTCGCGGACCGGCCGCGTTCAACCACGGCCAAGGCGCTGCTGATCAACACCGCCTATCGGTACAACTGGAAGGCCGGCGGCTCCAACGCCAACATGTACCGCGACCGCCAGGGCTGGGGCATGGCCGACCTTGGCAAGCTCTACACCTACCGTGACAAGATGATCATTATCAACGAGACGGACATTCTCACGCCGCTCGCGGTCAAGACGTACAACGTGAACGTCCCGGCCGGCGAGGCCGAGTTCGTCGTCACGTTGGTCTACATCGACCCGCAGGGCAATCCCGCCGTCCAGACCCAGCACCGCATCAACGACCTGACCCTCAAGGTCACCTCGCCCGGCGGCACGGTCTACTACGGCAACAACGGCCTGCGGGACGACAACTTCTCGACCCCCGGCGGCGTCCCCAATACAAAGGACACCGTCGAGAACGTGATTGTCCTGAACCCGTCGGCGGGTGCCTGGATCGTGCAGGTTTACGGCGACGAGATCGTGCAGGACGCTTACCTGAACACACCCCAGATGGACGCGGCCTATGCCCTGGTCATCCGCGGCGTGCTGCGCGGCCTCAAGGGCGACGTGAACTGCGACGGGAACGTCGATTTCGGCGACATCAACCCGTTCGTGCTGCTGCTGACCAATCCGGCGGCGTGGCAAGTGCAGTACCCGACCTGCCCGATGTCCAATGGTGATATCAACAACGACGGGCTGGTCAATTTCGGCGACATCAACCCGTTCGTCGGCTTGCTGACCGGCCCGTAAGCCGGCGACGTCGTGCCTGATTCGTTGTCATCGCGGCGCCGGGCCCTGGTCCGGCGCCGCGTGTTTGTGAGGTAGGCCACGCGGCGTGCTCGCGCGGACCGCGAGGTAACGCTCTCACCCAGGAGGTGCCCCATGACACGTTGGAACATGATGATTCCCGCCGGCCTGTGTCTCGCCGGCCTGGTTGCCTTCGCCGACGGCCAGGACCACGCCCCCGCGTTCGTGACCGCGGCCATGGAGGAACACAACGGGACCGCGTATCGCGTCGAGAAGACGCTGATCGACGGCGTCGAGACGGTCACCTACTTCGACGCCGCCGGTCAAGCCTATAGCCCGGCGGAACTGCGGGCCCACGTGGCCCGACAGGAACCGCGGGTCGTGACGCCGGCGCTCCAAAGCGCCCTGCTCGCCACCTGGCCGGATGACCTGGTCGAAGTGACCATCATGCTGCGTTCCCAACCGGCCGGACCGATCAGCCGGGCCGCCTGGGCCGCGGCGGCCCCGCAGCTCGACGCGCTAGGCGAGCAGATTCGCGCATTGACGCGCAAGACACTGCCCACGGCGTCGTTGACGCCGGCGGAGGAGCGCGAGTACATCCCCACGCCGCTGTCCGCGGCGGACTTCGCCACGCGCCGGGCGCTGGCCGAGTTGCGTGACGAGCTCGTGCGCCAGGTGCGCGTGAACATTGCCCAGCAACTCACCGTCGCCGTGCAGCCCGACCAGGATGCGCTGGCGAGCTACATTGCCCAGCTCGGCGGCCACGTCACGATGCGCACCGGCGTGATGAACTTCATGGGCGCCCGTTTGCCGGCCGCGCGCGTCCCCGAGCTTGCCCGCCACGGGCTCGTCGCCCGCCTCGACCTGAACCACCCCGGCCGGCCGGAGCTCGACAACCACCGCCACTCGCTCGGCCTGGAGACCGGATTCTGGCAGGCGGGGATCAACGGCGGCGTCCACGACGTTGGCGTGCTGGACACCGGCGTCCAGCAGAACCACCCGGCCCTGCGCGACCACCGCTTCCTGTCCAACATGGGTGTGAACGACACGGGGACGCACGGCACCGGCATGGCCGGCATTCTGGCCTCCCGCGACGCCACCTACCGCGGCATGGCCTACGGCTGTGACACGATCGTGGTGGCCCTGGCCGGCGACATCAACACCTCCATGCCCGGCATGCACTACATTGCCGGCACCGGCGAGCCCGAGAACGTCAACTACAGCTTCGGCAACGGCACCGCCACCGACGGCGACTACATGCCGACCGACCAGTTCTTCGACGGCGTGATCAGCACGTTCGGGTTCATGGTCTCCAAGTCCACCGGCAACGGCGGTTATAGCGCGTCGTCGCCGACCATTACCCACCCGGCCCCGGCCTACAACCTGATGGCCTCGGCCAACATGAACGATGCCAACACGATCCCCCGCACCGACGATCGGATCGACACGTCGAGCAGCGTCGGGCCCACGCTGGCCGGCCGTAAGAAGCCCGACATCACCGCCCCCGGCACCAACAGCATGTCCTGCACGCCCAGCGGCGGCTTCGCCAACATCGGCGGCACCAGCTCCGCCTCGCCGCACACCGGCGGCGGCATCGTCCTGTTGTGGGACATGGGCGTCACCAACGTCATGGCCGGCAAGGCGATTCTGCTGAACACCACCGACGCCATCACCGACAACGGCACCAGCGGCACCGGCGACGATCAGTTCGTCGAGGGTTCGCTGTGGAACCGCCGCTATGGTTGGGGCTACCTGCACCTGGGCAACGCGTATCTGCACGGGCCGGACGTGTTCATCGACGCCGTGCCGGATGAGCCCGAAAACGCCGACTACCGGCTGTATGTCGGCCAGCTCTTCCCCAAGGAGAAGGTCACGTTGGTGTGGCAGCGGCACGTGGCGTACAACGGCGCGACCTACCCCACGCAGATCGAGGGCTTCAGTGATCTGGACCTCACCGCCTACGCCGAGGCTGACAACACCAAGCTCGGCCAATCCTGGTCGCGGATCGACAACGTGGAGCAGTTCCACGTCGAGCAGGCGGCCCGCACGGTGCTGAAGGTCGAGGCGTTCGGCTCGTTCGACCCGGACATCCCGACGGAGCAGTTCGCCCTGGCGACGCAGGAGAACTTCGTCGCCGCCACCGGCCCGGCGTTCGGCGTCGAGTGGCTCCTGCCCGCGTGCGTTGCCGCCGGCGGGCAGTTCCAAGTCACCGCCCGCGTCACGAATACCGGGGATCTGGCGGCGCACGGCGTCGCGGTCGAGCTGACCGGCGCGACGGTCGTCAGCGGAGCGAACCCGGCTCCTCTCGGCACCGTCGCGGCCGGCCAGACGGCCGACGCCGTGTGGACCGTGCAGGCCGCCGGCGGCTACGGGACGTATCCCCTGAGCGCTGCGGTCACCAGTCGCTCGTACGATGAGGACTTCACCGGCGCCGGTCAGTCGCGGTATCGCGTGCGGCTGGGGCCGCCGGGTGACCTGAATTGCGATGCGCACGTGGACTTTGGTGACATCAACCCGTTTGTGCAGGCGTTGACCAACCCGGCGGGCTATGAGCTCGCGTTCCCCACGTGCAGTCTGTGCAACGGCGACATCAACCTCGATGGGTACGTGGACTTCGGCGACATCAATCCGTTCGTGCGGTTGCTGACCGGTCCATAAGCGCGCGATCCGTCGAGAAGACCCGCCCCGCGAATGGTGGGCCGTTGGGCCCCCCACCGGCGTGCGGGGTTCGGATGGGCACCCGGAGGCCCCGGCGCGGCCAACCGCCGTGCCGGGGCCTCGCGCCCTGCCACACGCCGGCGGTCGGAGAACTGGCCGCCAACCGGTCCCGGCGTTACTCTCGCAGCGATGACCAAATGGGTATTCACGACCGCGCAACAGGGGAGGGCGGGGCTCCGGCCGAGCCGCGGCTCGCCGGGAGGCTCGCCCTCCCGGCTGGCGTCCCATGGTTCTGAATGCCGATCTAGAAGTGAATTAGAGCTTCCCCCCGGACCCGCCAAGAGAGCCCGCCACGCGGTTCATCGACTGAACAGCGATTGTGCGAAACGCCATGGTGCGCAGATGGGACTATGGTCCGCGGCGACGTGGGTGGCGCTGGTGGCGTGTGCCCTGCCGGCGGCGGCCGCGGCGGGCGAGCCGCTCGACCTGGTCCCGCGTGACGCGCTGGCGTGCTGGGTCGGCCGCCCGCTGCCGGACCTGCCTCCGCTGACGTCGCAACCCGCGACCTGGCAGACGCTGCTGGAAGTCGGCACGCGGCTGGCGGGTCGGCCGCTCGACCACGAGGCCCAGCTTGGCCTGCGCGCGGCCGAAATGTTCGCGCTGATGATCCGCCGGTCCCACGCCATCGCGCTCATCGACGCCACCGCCAAGCCGACGCGGACCGATCCGGCCGCGCGCCGCGTGGACCGGCTGCGCATCGCGGTGGTTGTTCGTGCGAGAGAAGGGTCAGCGGACAACGGCGGTAGCAACAACGACCGCGCCGCCTTTGAGCCGTTCCTGCAAATCATCCAGAAGGCCGTGAACGAGCAGACCAACAGCGGCGCCGCAACGTTGGAGACCCGGCGGGCGGAATCCTGGACCTACCAGGAACTGCGCGACCGTCGGCTGCCGGAGTGGGCCGCGATCGCCTGGGGGCAGATCGACGGCTATTTCGTTCTGACCATCGGGCCCGACGTCTGGCCGGCCGTCGCCGCCGTCGCCGCCGGCCAGGCCCCCGCCCTCAGCGGCGACCCCTGGTACGCAGCGGCCCGCGAGCCGCGCCGACGAACCGCGTTGATCGAGATTTTGGTGGCGGTCCAGGCCGTCCGCGCGCGACTGGACCCGTTCCTGGACGGGCGGGCCGGCCTGTTCCTCGACGTCTGGAACCTGGGCCACTTCGAGCAGGCCCATTGGGCGCTGGGGCTCGACGGCCGCGCGCTGTACTGCCTCGGCCAGTTCCGCCACGGCGACACGACGGAGCGGCGACTCTATGCCGACCCCGATTACCGTGACCCGCGGATCCTGGCCGCGATTCCGCCGCGGGCACGCTACGCCGTGTTCGACGTGCCGGCGGGGCGGTTCCTGCCGCAATTCTTCCGGGCGCTCCTCGTGCTTCAGGGGCCCAAGGCGCGGGCGAACATCGAGCGGCTGTGGGCGGAGATTCAGGCCCAGCACGGGTTCGACGTGGACCGCGATTTCCTGCCGCACCTGGGCCGCCGCGTCATCCTGCACAACGATCCGCCGCACCCGCTGCGGCTGCCGCTGGCGGTGACGACGCTGATCGAGATTCGGCAGGAGCCCCAGGCGGTGCGCAAGACGGTGGACGCGTTTTGCCAAGCGTGGAAGGACGCGCTGGACGCGACCGCCGCCCGCTCGGGCCATCCGCCGCCGTTGCGGCTGGAACGCGACGCGGACGGGGTGTGGTATGTGCGGTTCGCGCTGCCCGGTCCGGGGTGGCTGGGTTTGGCCGGGCCGGCGTGGACGGTGACGCCACGGTACCTCGTCATGAGCTGGTCGCCGATGGCGCTGCGGGAGTACCTGGACAATGTGGGCGATGGGGTTCGCGGCCCGGCGGCCGGGCCGCGGGACCCGTGATCCGGGGCCAGGCAACCGCCGGTACGCAGCGGCTCGCCACAGCGAGTCGCCTTTGGCGACGGGGCTCCGTGCCGGCCGTGGGGTTGACGAACGAGTCTATGCGCCGGCGCGGGGTCCGCGAAGCACGTCGCCCCTTCGACCCGAACCGCGCCCCAATGCGTCGATGAAGCGCAGAGTGGGTCGCCTTGACCACACGGCCCCCGTGCCACTGCGGTCAGTCGATGGCGTCGGACCCGCTTCCTGGGGACCACTGCTCACGAGCAGTGGCACACCGCCAGGGTCACCGGAAGCTGTCGCCGTCCGGACGGCCTAGGCTTCCTCGCCTTCCTTGCGTTGCAGGTCGGCGCCGACGCTGCGGAGCTTCTCGTCCAGCCGGTCGTAGCCGCGCATCAGGTGGTAGACGCGATTGACCTTGGTGACGCCGCGGGCGGACAGGCCGGCCAGCACCAGGGCCGCAGAGGCCCGCAGGTCGGAGGCCATGACCGGGGCCCCGATCAGCCGCTTCACGCCCTCGACGATGACCGTTGGCCCCTCCTTGCGCAGGCGCGCGCCCATCCGGTTCAGCTCGGCAACGTGCATGAACCGGTCGGGGAAGATCTTCTCAGTGATGATGCTGTTGCCGTCGGCCAGGCACAGCAGCGCCATGAGCTGCGCCTGAAGGTCGGTCGGAAAGCCCGGGAACGGCTGCGTCGTGACATCGACGGGTTCCAGCCGGCGGGCCGAGGAGACCGTCACGCCCCGATCGCTCTTCTCGACGTTCACGCCGATCGCCGTCAGCCGGTCCACGAACGCCATCAGGTGGTCGAGCCGGCAGTTCTCAAGGGTGAGCTCGCCGTTGGTGATGGCGGCGGCGACCATGAGCGTGCCGGCCTCAATGCGGTCCGGGATGATGCGGTGCTCGGCGCCGTGCAGCTCGGCGACGCCCTCGACGACGATCCGCGGCGTGCCCTGCCCGGTGATCGACGCGCCGCACTTGTTGAGGAACGCGGCCAGATCGACGACCTCCGGCTCGCACGCCGCCATCTCGATGACCGTGACGCCCTCGGCCAGCACGGCGGCCATCATGGCGTTGGCGGTCCCCAGCACGGTCGAGCCGAACGGGCCGCCGAGGAACATCTCCGTCCCGCGCAGGCGTTTGGCCTTGGCGCAGATGTCGCCGTTGACGAGCTCGACGTCGGCGCCGAGCTGCCGGATGGCGCGGATGTGCAGGTCCACCGGCCGGTCACCAATGGCGCAGCCGCCGGGCATGGCGACCTGGGCCTTGCGGCGTTTGGCCAGGAGGGGGCCGAGGACACAGATGGAGGCGCGCATCTTGCGGACGATGTCGTACTCGGCCTTGCAGTTCATCTCGTCGCGGGCGACGAGCTTGAGGCTGTTCTCACCGACCCAGGCCGTGTCGACGCCGAGCTTGTTCAGCAATTCGATCAGCGACGCCACGTCGGCGACGCGCGGGATGTCGTGCAGGGTGACTTCGCCTTCGCACAGGATGGACGCGGCCATGATGGGCAGGGCGGCGTTCTTGGCGCCGCTGACGCGGAGTGTGCCCTTCAGCCGCGGGCCGCCGTTGATTTCGAAGTAGGGTAGACCCAAAGGTGCCTCCTTGCCGGTGCGTTGCCAACATGGGACAGCCGCCCTCGGCTGTCCGGCCGCGGCCTGACGGTCGTGGTACGGACCGACGGCCGGTGCGGAGCCCGGTCGCCAAAGGCGACTCGCTGTGGCGAGCCGCTGCACCGGCGGGACGCCTGCACCCGCGACCGGCGGGGCGCCCGCACTCCCCATGCGGGTGTGCCACCGCTCATAAGCAGTGCTCTTCGCCGGCGACCCGCCGGCCGTCACACGGCACGCCGAGCGTGAACCACGCGCTCGTGCCCGCCGCCATCTCGATAAGTCACGATATCCCCCCACGGCCCGTTCGCCAACAGGGCGCGCACCGCCGGCGCCTGGTCAAAGGCGACTTCGAGCAGCAGATGCCCACCGGGCCGCACATGGGCCGCGGCCCCTTCCACCAGCGGCCGGATCACCGCCAGCCCGTCCGGACCGGCGAACAACGCCGCCGCCGGTTCATACTTCCGCACGGACGCCTCCACGGGGGCGCCTTCGGTCGCCACGTAGGGCGGATTCGAGACCACGATGTCGAAGGTCGTCGCGGCAGCGGCAGGCGAAGTCGATTTCGAATCGGACCACGGGGCAAACAGGTCGCCGCAACGGAACTCGATGCGCTCACCCACGCCCAGGCGCTTGGCGTTGCGACGGGCCACGGCGAGGGCGTTTTCGGAGATGTCGCTGGCCAACACGCGGCTCTCGGGCAGGTGCCGCGCCAAGCTGACGGCGATGCAACCCGATCCGGTGCCGAGGTCGAGAATCTCGCACAGCCGACCGCCGGACTTGCGCGCCAGGTCGACGGTCCGCTCGACCAGGATCTCGGTCTCCGGTCGGGGAATCAGGACGTCCGGCGTGACCTCAAACGGCAGCGCGAAAAACTCTTTCGTCCCAGTCAGGTAAGCGATGGGGTGTCCGGCGGCGGCGTGACGAACCAAATCGCGGAAGCGGTCCCGGACGTCGGCCGAGGGCACGTCCTCGAAGCGCGTGTACAGGTGAATCCGCTGGCACTGCATCGCGTGCGCAAGCAGCAACTCGGCACACAGGCGGGGCGACTCGATCCCGTGTTGCTCCAGGTGCGACCGCGTCCAGGTCAGCAAACGGGCGACGGTCCAAGGCGTGGCGTCCGTCCCGGCGGCGTTCATGCCCCGAATATAGCCGCCGGGGGGCACGCGAACGAGCCGCCCGGCGCGTGTCGGAAAGCGTGCGAACTGGTCGGTTGCTGTGGCGGGCGGGTTTCGCAGGGGACCCGATGCGATAGGATACGGGGCGTTCAGGAACTCCGGGGCGGCGGTGCGCGCCGCCCGCCGGGGTCCGTTGCGGCACCGCGCACTCGGGCCGAAACCGAAGGAGAGTTGACGGATGACACGCACAGCCGACCGGTGGATGAGGAGTTGGGTGGTACTGGGGATGCTCGCCGCCACGGGGTTCGCCTGGGCCGGCGGGATTGCGGACTTTCAGCTCGCGCGGGCGATTCCGGCGGACGCCATGCTGGTCGTCCATTACCGCGACCATGCGGGTTTGAGCTTCCTCAACACGCAGTTTGAGCGCGTCTGGGAAGCCGTCCAAAAGCAGGGCTTTGACCGCGATCTCAAGCGCTTCATCAAAGGGCTGATCCAGGAGCAGGGCGGCGACGCCGCGGCGTTTGACGAGCAGTGGCAGAAGGTGGCCGACCCGGCCGCCACCGTGCAGTGGTCCACGCTGGCCGACCGCGAGTTCGCGTTCGCGCTGAAGCTCGCGTTTCCCAGCGGGGGGGAGTTCCTGCTGCTGTTCATGCCGCCGGCCGACCGCGTGGACAAGGACTTCGCGGGTCTGACGGCCACGCTCAAGGCCATCCTGTCGTTTGTGCCGGAGGGGCAGTTGCAGCTCACGAGCGAGGGCGAAGGCGAGAGCGTGCTACACCGCGTGTCGATCCCCGGCTCGCCGGTGCCCTTCGCCCTGACGCTGGCGCGGCACAAGGACGTGGTGCTGTTCGGCATCGGCTCGGTGCTCGTGGAGCAGTCGCTGGCCCTGCTGCGCGGCGACAGTGACGCGGGCACGGCGACGCTGGCGTCGACGGAGCGCTTCCGGCAGGCGTTCCAGCGGCTGCCTGCCCCCACCGATGAACTCGCTTTTGTGGACCTGGCCAAGATCATGGCCCAGAGCCGGCAGTTCGCCACGATGGTGCAGGCGATGGCCGCGCCGCCGACCACGGAGCCGGCGGAAGCCGGTCCGTCCCCCGTGGGCTTCCTGGTCCCGCTGGTCGATTCGTTCGACCTGTGGGAAACGATCGCCAGCGTGGCGACCACCGACGGGCTGAAGACAACGGGCGAGACGGCGGCGGTGTTGCGTGAGGACGCCAAGAGCCGGCCGTTGCACAAGGCGTTCTACGGCAACGCCCCGGTCTCCAGCCCGCTCAAGTATGTGCCGAAAGAGGCCACGGGCGTCGGCGTGGGCAGCGGCGTGGACTTCCGGGCGCTGTACCGCGCGATCGTCGAGTTTGTTGAGAAGCACGTGCCGCAGGGCCAGGAGCTCCTGGCCCAGTGGGCCGAGACCCAGAAGAAGATCGAGCTCGACGTCGAGAAGGATGTGCTGTCGTGGCTCGGCGGCGGCTACGTCTCCTTCACCGCCCCGGGCGCGACCGCCTACACGCAGGAGTGGGTGCTGGTCCTCGGTGTCCGGGACGAGCCGAAGGCCAACGAACTGCTGAATCGCGCTTACGCGCAGCTCAACGAAGCCCTGGCCCAGCAGAACGGCGGCGTGGAAGACGCGCAGCTCGAGCAGGCCCCCGGCTTCAAGCGGATCATCCTGCCCGCGTTCTTCGCCATGCTGCCCGGTCTCGGTCGGCCGGTCGTCGGCGTCAAGGACGGCCACTTGTTCCTGGGCAACAGCCCGGAACTGGTCGTCAAGGCGCTCCAGACGGGCGCGGGCCAGCACGAGGACTTCACCAAGAACGAGCGCTTCCAGAAGGAAGGACTGCCGCTGGGGGCCGACGTGACGGAGTTCGCCTTCCAGGACCTCTCCAAGTTGGGTGAGGAGCTCAGTCAGATGTTTGCGATGGTGGGCGTCGTCCAGATGATGATGCCCCCCGAGGCGACCAAGAACCCCGCCGTCCTCACGGTGCTGAGCGTCCTCAACAAGGTCGGCCGCGTGGTGCGAACGTTGGACTTCTACCGTTCGACGTGCTCCGTGACGACCTTTGACGGCAAGGTGAACCTCACGCGGAAGATCACAAACTACGAGGAACCGCCCAAGCCGGCCGCCGAGCCGACGCCGCCTGCCGAGACGGAAGCGAAGCCCGCCGCCACGCCGGCCGACGAATCCGCCAAGCCGAACGGCCGTTAGGCGGCGTTCGCTCGGAAGACCCGGTCGCCGGCCCCGCTGCGCCGGGGTCGGCGACCCAGCCGGTCAGCCCACGCAGTCCGGTCAGGTCGAAAGGGTGCCGGATGAGCACTCCCGGTGGCAGGTCTCCCCTGGATCAGGGGCGACCCGCGAAATGCACGGTCGATCCCCTGCCCGACGCCTGCCGCACCGGCGGCGTCAGCCGCACCCGCGCGCTCATCGACAACCTGCCGTACATCATCATGATCCTCTGCGGGGCCGCTTTGTGCCTGGCCGGGCCGGGTGGGCCGGCCTGGCGCTGGGCTTCCGCCATTGTCTACGCGGTGTACGGCGTCGTCGGGGCGCTCTGGATCATGTTCTTCGTGTGCCCGTATTGCCACTTCTATGACACGCGGCTGTGTCCGTGCGGCTACGGGCGAATCGCGGCCAGGCTGCGCCCGCGTCAGGAAACGGGTCAGTTCGCCCGCCAGTTTCGGCGGCACATCCCCGTCATCGTGCCATTGTGGTTCCTGCCACTGGTCGCGGCCGGGGTCGGCCTCGTCCGCGAGTTCACTTGGTTCCTGCTAGGCTTGGCGATCGTGTTCGCGGTCAACTCGTTCCTGGTGCTGCCGCTCGTTTCGCGCAAGTACGGTTGCAAGACGTGCCCGCAGAAGGACGGCTGCCCGTGGATGGGGCCGTCCGCGGCCACGCCGACCACGTGAACGCTCCAGCGGTGTTTCGTCGTCGTCATCGCGCCTCCTTCGCCACGGCAGTATGCAATTGTCGGGCCGAGCCTGGGGGGCTATGATGCGCAGTGCTGGGGGCGGTCCGCCGCGGCGGGCATGAGATCCGGGCGCGATCGGCCTGGAGACCCTTTGAACCTGATCAGCGTCGGGAGAGCACCGGCCGGCGGCCGGCCGGCGGCTCTCGGCTGCGTAGGGAAGCAGATCGCCTGCCCCGCTCCGGCCTTTCGCTCCCGTCGCCCAGACGAGTCGGCCGCCAACCGGATGAGCCCGAACGGTCGTGGGCAGGTATCCGGCTACGCCACCGTGTCCAAGGAGCACTCCCGTGACGCAACTTCAAGCCGCCCGCAAGGGAATTACCACGCCGGAGATGCGGCGCGTCGCCGCGCGCGAGGCCGCGTCGGCCCAGTTCATTCGGGAACAGGTGGCGGCGGGGCGGCTGGTGATCCCGGCCAACCGGCGGCACTTGGCCGGCAGCGGCGGACAGGCCCCAACGGCCGAGACCCCGTCGTGCGCCGCCTGTGAATCCGGTCTCCACGGCGACGGCGCGCCGACGCCGGCACTGTGGGTGAATCAGACGGTGGAGCAGCGGCGCGCGTGGCTGGACAATCCCGAATACTGCCGCGGGGAGCGGGCCCCGAAGCGCCTGGACCCGATGGGCGTCGGCCGCGCCGTCACGACCAAGATCAACGCCAACCTCGGCGCGTCACCGCTGGCTAGCGACCAGCGCGGCGAGCTCGACAAGCTGCGCACGGCGTTGCTGTACGGCGCCGACACGGTCATGGACCTGTCTACCGGCGGCGACCTGGACGCTTGTCGGCAGGCGATGATCGACCACAGCCCCGTCCCCGTCGGCACGGTCCCCATCTACAGCATGATCGTCGGCCGCGTGATCGAGGACCTTGACCGCCGCACGATCCTGGCGGAGATCGAGCACCAGGCGCAGCAAGGCGTCGATTTCTTCACGATCCACGCCGGCATTCTCCGCGAGCACCTGCCGCTGATTCGGCGGCGCCGGCAGGGGCTGGTGAGTCGCGGCGGCTCGCTGCTGGCGAAGTGGATGCGGTATCACGAGCGCCAGAACCCGATGTACGAGCTGTTCGACGAGATCAGCGCCATCATGCGGGAATACGACGTGACGTATTCGCTGGGCGACGGCGTGCGGCCGGGCTGTTTGGCGGACGCGTCCGACCCGGCCCAACTCGCCGAACTGCACGTGCTGGGCGAGTTGGTGCAACGGGCCCGTGGGGCGGGCGTGCAGGTCATGGTCGAGGGCCCCGGGCACATCCCGCTCAACGAGGTCGCATTCAACATGGAGACACAGCGGCGCGTCTGCGACGACGCCCCGTTCTACGTCCTGGGGCCGGTCGTCACCGACGTGTTTCCCGGCTACGATCACATCACCAGCGCGATCGGCGCGACCGAGGCCGCCCGGGCCGGCGCCGCGATGCTGTGCTACGTCACGCCGACGGAGCACCTCGGACTGCCCGGGTCGGACGACGTGCGGCTCGGCTGCGTCGCGTACAAGATTGCGGCCCACGCCGGCGACGTGGCCCGCGGCCTCGCCGGCGTCCGCCAGTGGGACGACGCGATGGCCGTCGCGCGGGCCCGGCTCGACTGGAACCGGCAGTTCGAGCTGGCGTTTGACAACGATCTCGCCCGGCGGCTGCGCGACGCGTCGCTGGCGGCGGACGCGGACTATTGTTCGATGTGCGGCCGCGAGTGGTGCAGCCAGCGCATCAGCCGGGAACTGACGGACGGCCCCCGCGCGGAGGACCGCTCCCATGTGGCAGGTTGAGTACGAGCAGTGTCCGCGGGGGCACACCTGGGAATTCAAGTTCGACCACATCCCGCTGGACGACGGCCGCTGGCACCCCGTCAACCGCGACCTGCGGGCCGTGTACCGGGTCGATCACGACGCCATTCAGTATTGCGCGCCGCTGACGGAGATGCCCGAGGAAGAATGGCGGGTGCTCCTGAACGACCTCAAGGTCGCCGGCCCGATCCCCACCCACCGCGAGGTGCATCTCCTGCTGGAGTACAGCAACGACGGCTACAAAGTGCGGCCCGCCGCGCCCCCAGATGCCCCCGCCGTCGCGCTCGCGGCCCTCACGGGACCGGACCTCACGGCGGCGTACCACAAGTTGCGGCGGCGTGAGTCTGCACCGTAGAGCTCGCGGCGTGATCGCGCGGCGGGGTAGCTGAGGCGTTGGCCAAACGGGCCTCGGGGACGTACGCTCTGGACCGGCCCCCGCGGAGGCGGCGCGGCGACCGCCGTTGCGGCACGGAAGGCACGCTTGTTCCAAGCTCTCGATTTCATCCGTCCCACGGCGCTGCCGGCGATCCTCTTCCTGGTTTGGCTGCCCGTCTTTGCGCTCCTTCGGGGAAGACATGCACTGATCTTGTTCGCGGTCTCCGGGTTCGTGACCCTGGTGGTGGTGGCGAAGCCGCTGTGGGCACTTGGTCTGGCGACGGCCATCGCCGTCGGCTACCTCCTGGTGGAAGGCCTTGCCCGGCTACGGGCCCGGCGTGGCGCGGCGGGGTTCGTGCTGCTCGTCGGTCTACACGCTGCGTACTGGGGTTGTTTCCAGATTCAGCCGCCCGCCGCGTTTCGCGTCGGTCTGCGACCGGAAGATCAGGCCGGCGTGTTCATCCTGTTCTCCGGCCTCGGCCTGACCTTCTTTCGTTTGGTTTCGTACACCGTGGACCGGCTGTGGCGCGGGGCCGCGTCGCTGCCGCCGGCGGACTTCTTCGCGTTCATGCTGTTCTTCCCGCAGTTCCGTCACGGCCCCATCGAGCGCCCACACGCCTTCGCGCCCCTGCTGCGGCAAGCCCGGCAGCACTGGACCCCGCGCGACGTGCTCCGCGGGCTCGCCCGGATCGGAGGAGGGCTGGGCGCGCTAGTCGTCGCGGCGGTCATCGCCAGCGCGGCCCAGTCGGTGCTCTGGCGGGATACGCCGCGCGACGTGACGAGGCTCCTCACGTCGCCGGAACAACTCAGCCTGGTGCAGGTCCTCGTGCTAGTGCACGCTCCCGCCGTGCTGCTGTACGCGTTGGAGAGCGGGTTCGCGTCGGTCCAGCTCGGGGTGTCGCGCGCGTTCGCGGTCCACGGCACGGAGAACTTCCGTCAGCCGTTTCTCGCGGCCGACCCGCGCACGGTGTGGCACCGCTGGAACATCACGTTGTCCGCCTGGTTGCGGGACTACGCCTACATCCCGCTGGGCGGCAACCGCCGCCACAAGTACCTCAACATCGTGCTGGTCTTTGTGTACGCCGGCCTACTGCACGGCTTCCAGCTCCGTTGCCTGGTGTGGGGTGTGTGGACGGGGGCGGGCGTGGCGCTGTACAGCTTCGTGGCCGATCGCCGCGGCCCGCGGCCGGATACTGAGGCGTGCCGCGGGCCTACGCGCCGCGTGGTCGCGTGGCTCGGCCGCCTGGCCACGTTCCACTGGTTCGCGATCGGGGTGACGATCATCCTGGATCCGGCGTACTGCGGCCTGCGGGTGTTGCACCGGTACGTCCAGTTGATCAGCGCGGGGTGGGTTCCCTGAGGCGGGGCCCCGGCAACGCATCGGCGCACAGCGACGAGGTGACCAGCGTGCCCAGCCGCGGCTCGCCGGGAGGCCCGCCCTCCCGGCGGGCGTCCCATGGTCCTCAATGCTCACTCACAGCACGAGTTTGTAGCCCACCGCATGGGCCGTCAGGATGTGCCGGGGCTTCTGCGGGTCGGGTTCGAGCTTGCGTCGCAGGCTGACAATGTGGTTGTCCACCGTGCGGTCCGCCGGCCCGAGCCCCACGCCCCAGATGCGGTCGAGCATGTCCGCCCGCGGGACCGCCTGCCCGACGTGTTCGTACAACATGCGGAGGATTTCGGACTCGTAGTAGCCCAGCGGCACCTCGCCCGCCGGCCCCGTCACCACCTGCCGTGTCAGGTCCACCTCCCGCTCGCCCACGCGGAACCGCGTGGGCGTCGTGGGACCGGGGGTCCCCGCGCGACGCAAGGCGGCGTTCACGCGGGCCAGCAGCTCGCGCAGGCCGAACGGCTTGGTCACGTAGTCGTCGGCCCCCAACTCCAGCCCGCGCACCTTGTCGATCTCCTGGCCGCGGGCGGAGAGGATGACGATCGGCATGGTGCAGCCGGCGGCGCGCAGCCGCCGACACACCTCGAAGCCGTCCATGCGCGGCAGCATGATGTCCAGCAGGACGAGGTGGGTGGGGTGTTGTTTCACAAGGTGCAGGCCGGTTTCGCCGTCGGGGGCGTGCAGCACCTCGTGGCCCTCGAACTCCAGGTTGTCGCGGAGTCCCTGGGCCAGGTCGGGCTCGTCTTCGATGATGACAATGCGGGCCATGTCAGGTCTTCACGTTGGCAAAGTGCAGCACGGCGACCGGACCGAAGAGCAGCACCGGCAGCGCCGTCGCCAGCCGCGCCGTCGGTGCGTCCGTGGACATGCTATGGGCCACGAAGGCCAGACCAAAGCACAAACCCGTCAGCACGAGCGACTTTCCGCCGGCGACCAGCACGTTGGCCGGCTCGCGCGTGAGGAAGAACGGAATCGCCAGGAACATCAGGATCCACGCCAGCAGCGGTTGCGTGAACCGGATGTCACGGGCCTTGGCGACGGCCGGCAGGTTCGGCAGATTGCGGCTCTTGAGCAGAGCGTTCATCTGGCGGAAGCTCATCAGCTCGGCCCACTGCGAGGACTGCCGCAGGAGGATCTGCCCGGGCGAGAGCGTAAAGGGATACTCCGCCAGCGGTTGCCACTGCAACGCGTCGCCGAACTCCCCCGTGGTGAAGGCGGGCGACATGAGCAGACGGGCGCCGCGCTCCAGCCGCCACGTGGCGCGCGCCGGATCGTAGGTCGCCGCGTCGGCGCGGATCAAGCGGTGCGGCACGCCGTGGTCGTCGGGTTCGATGATGTACACGCCCCGCAGCACGCCGGACTTCGCCCGGAGTTCCAAGGCGGTGAGGATGGCGTTGCGCTCGTCGCGGACGCAGCGGACCTCGACGGGTCGGCGTTCGCCGAGGTCGTCGTGTTGCCGGGCAATCTGGGCCGCGTAGCGGGGCAGCACCCACTCGGCGTTGGCCAGCCACAGCCCAACCAGCACCACGGAGCACACGAAGACCGGGGCGGCCAGGCGCTGGAGCGGAACGCCCGCGACGATGAGCGGGGTCAGCTCGTTGTTCCGCATCATCATGGCGAAGGTGAACCCCGCCGCCAGCGTGAGCATCAGCCCCCCGAGCTGATGGAAGTAGAGCGGCAGGTTGTGGCCGTAGAAGTCGGCCATGTTGCCCAGCACTTGGCGGAGCGTCAGGGTGTGGTCCTCGGTGAACTCGTCGAGGTTGACGAGGACGTCACTAAAGACGTACAGGCCCACGCCGACCAGTAGCAGCAGCCCGTAGCTGCCGAGAAACGTGGCGGTGACGTAGCGATCGACGGTCCGCATGGTTCGGTACGGTTCCTCAGCGGCGCACACCCAGGCGCAGGATCTCCCCGTCGGCCAGCAGCACCAGCCCCAGCCCGCCCCAGGTGACCAGCGGCCCGGCCCGCGTCAGCAGCGCGTCCTCCGTCAGTTGCCGCCCCAGCATCAGCAGAATCAGCACGGTGAAGAAGGGAACCAGCGCCAGCGCGAACGCGGCCAGGGCCCGCGCCCCGCGAAACATGACGCCCAACGCCGCCCCCATGAACAGGGTGACCAGCACGCTGAGCGTACAGCCCAAACGGAAGTTGATGGTGCCGGTCAACTTACGCTGCACCCGCTGCGCCCCCTTCTGGAGCCCCAACCGCCGGTCGGCCAACCTCTCGTCGAGGACCAGGTCCACCTCCGGGTCGAGCAGGGTGGCGGGGTCGCACCGGGCCACCTCCGCGACCACGCTGCTGGGTGGAAGGACCTGGTCCAGACTCAGCGTTGGCTTGCGGCGTGGGCCGCCGATGATCCCCGTGCGGTAGTCGTACTCCAGCACGTCGTGCGTCGGGGTCTGAAGCAGCTTGATCTCAGCGAGCATGATCGTGGGCAGGACGGCGCTGTTGAGTTCGGCGCGTTCGGCCTCGTACATGGTGCGCGGCTGGCCGTCCGGGGCCGAGACTGTGACGCGCGCGGCTTTGAGCTCCAGGTTCTCGGCCGTGGCCCGGGCGACGGTCCCCTCGATGCGGTAGTGCAGGCCGTACTCATCCCGCAGCAGCAGCGGTCGCCCGGCGCGCAGTTCGGCCGCCCCCCAGCCCGCGAAACGCTGCTTCTGAAGGTCGGCCAGGAACTTGGCCACCTCGTCCTTGAACCGCGGGACTTCCCACGGCCGGTGTCGCCAACGCCACAGCAGCCGGAGATCGACCAACGACATGCGGAAGGGCGTCGGCGTGGGCAGCCAGAGCGGACCGAACTGCTGTTGCTCGATGGCCGCCGCGCTCTTGCCGACCTCGAAGTCCCACCCGTCGCGCACGTGGAAGGTGACGGCCAGCGGGTCCACGCGCGTGTCGAACACGCACAACACGTGGCGCGCCACCATGAACCGGACCAGGCTGCCGCGGGCGTCCGCGTTGAGAAAGGTCGGGCCGGTGAGCAGCAGGTACTGCAGGCCGTCGGCCACCTCGAAGCCCTTGGCCCGCAGGGCGGCGGGGGCGACGCCCTCGGCCTTCTCCGCAGTCACCGTGTAGCGGTCTTCTCCGGACTTCCCGCGATGAAAGAAACCCTTGTGCTGGAGCTGCTGCGCCACCAGGTCACGCAGGTTCCGCCGCGCGAAATCCTGCATCTGGTCCACGAAGCCGGGGACCACGAAGTTGCCCACCAGCAGGGTGAAGGCCGCCACGAACACCGCCAGCAGCCCCACCGACAGAAACAGGCGGTGAACGTTGATGCCCGCCGCCCGGCAGGCCAGCAGCTCGTTGTCGGCGGCCAGCCGTCCGTAGACCATGGTGGCGGCAAACAGGGCGGCCATCGGCATGGTGAGGGTGATGACGATCGGCAACAGCAGCGGGACGACCCCGAACACGTCGCCGGCCGAAATCCCCTCGAAACGCACCACGTTGTAGAGGCCGCCCCCCATCGTGAACAGAACCGTCAGGGCGGCCAGGGCCAGCCCGAACGTCTTGAGCAACTCCCTCAGGACATAGCTGTGCAGCGTGACGATCGCGCCGCTCCTGAATACTACTCACCCGAACCCTGCGAAGGCCGGCACCCGCCGGGGCCGCGCGACCCGGGCCCGGTCCGGCGGCGGTCGGCCACCCGCCGGCGTGCCCGGCCGGGCAGGGACGGCGCGTCCAAACCTGGGCCCTTGCCGCGGGCCGCTCCGCCGCGGTCACCCGCCAAACGCTCGAAAGGCCCCTTTGTCAAGCCGTCCGCAGGCTGACAACCGGGGCCGTCGGGCCACTCTAGTCCCCCGCCGATTCCTGTCAAGGCGGGGCCCGGGGCACTGGCGTCCCGGCGGGCTGGCGATATAATTCTCAGTAGAGTGTTATGTTTAGGTTTGTGGGGTGTCGATGGTTGTGCCTCCTGTCAGCCGGCGGCATGCGCATGACAGGCGTTGCCGGCTGGCCGCAGGGGCTTGAATGCGGAGTGCCGAGCATCCAGGACGGTGCCGCGTGAACGAAACTCGCGGACATGGACGGTCAGACGGCGGGTTGCGAGTGCTTCATACGTTTCATACCCGATCTTCATTCCGACCTGCCGGATTGGTCAGTGCACGTGACGTGTTGCGTCGGCTCTTCTCTCCGGGGCCTGAAACCTGTTGCGCAGGAGTGGGTTTGAGGTCCCGCCCAACGTAGGCCTTCCATCGCGCCCGGTCGTGGGGCGCGTTTGTTCACCGCCCCGCCTTTGTGAGTGATCAGAAAGGCGGTTCTAATCATGCCCGCGCATGCCCTGCTTCTTGGGGTCACTTTTGACCCGGTGTCCGCGCTGCTGGGGGCCGTCGTCGGGGGCGGGATCATCTGGATCTTCCTCCTGGTCATGGGCCGTCAGGAGCGAGTCGCCCGCGAGGCCGAGGCGAACCGCCTGGTCGAAGAGGCCCGCCAGCGGGCCGCGGACCGGCTCAAGGCGGCCGAAGTCGAGGCCAAGAAGCTTGCCCTGGAGGCAATGGAGAAGTTCGAGCAGGAGACGGCAGAGACGCGGAACGAGCTGCGGGCCGCCGAACGCCGCCTGGACAAGCGGGAGGACACGCTGGCCAAGAAAGAGGACGTGCTGGCCACCAAGGAGCGCAAGCTGGAGGCGGACCAGGCGCGTCTTAACGAGCAGACCAAGCAGGTGGCCGAGAAGTCGGCCCAGGTGGATGGGTTGCTCGCCAAGCAACGAGCAGAGCTGCTGCGCATCTCCCGCTTGACCCCCGATCAGGCCAAGACGTTGTGCCTCAAACAGATCGAGCAGGAGGTCGAACGCGAGGCCGGGCAGCTTGTCGAGCGGATTCTGACCACGGCGGAAGACAACGCCCGCGAGAAGGCCCGTTACATCACGCTGACCGCGATCCAACGCTACGCCGCCGAGCACACCTGCGAGTCGGTGGTGGACACCGTGGACGTGCCGTCGGATGAGATGAAAGGGCGGGTTATCGGACGCGAAGGCCGCAACATCCGGGCTTTCGAGAAGGCCACCGGGGCCACCGTTATCGTCGATGACACCCCCGGCATCGTCCAAATCTCCATCTTCGACCCCATCCGCCGCGAAATCGCTCGCCAGTCGCTGGATCGCCTCATCCGCGACGGCCGCATCCACCCCACGCGGATCGAGGAAGTCGTCGCCCAAGTGACCAAGGAGGTCGAGCAGCGGATTTCGGAAGCGGGGCGTGACGCCGCCGCCGCCGTCGGCATCAACGGCATCAACAAGAAGGTCCTGGACGTGCTCGGCCGGCTGCACTTCCGCACCAGCTACGGGCAGAACGTGCTCAAGCACAGTGTTGAAGTGGCCCACCTGTGCGGGCTGATGGCGGACGAACTCGGCCTCGACGGGGCCCTGGCCCGCCGCTGCGGCCTCCTGCACGATATCGGCAAGGCCCTGGGGCACGAGGCCGAGGGCAGCCACACCAAGGTCGGTCACGAGTTCGCCCGCCGCTTCAACGAGCCACCCGCCGTCCTCAACGCCATCATCGGCCACCACGGCGACGTGGCCGCGACGCACCCGTACACGCCACTGGTCAGTGCCGCCGACGCGATCAGCGCGGCCCGGCCGGGGAGTCGGCGGGAGTCCATCGAGCGCTACATCAAGCGGCTCCAGGAACTGGAGGCGATTGCCACGTCGTTCGCGGGCGTGCGGCAGGCGTACGCCATCGAGGCCGGGCGCGAGGTGCGCGTCATCGTCGACTCCGAACGGGTCGATGATCATTCGTCCCTGAAGCTGGCCCGCGACATCGCCCACAAGATCGAACAGGACGTGGCCACCTTCCCCGGCGAGATCAAGGTCACCGTGCTGCGCGAGGTCCGCGCCACCGAGTTCGCCATCAGCGGGCGTCACCGCGGCAACGGCGACCGCTCGGACTATCACTTCCCCGAGCCGGCGGAGGACGACGAACCCGCGCTGCCCGCGGAAGACGCCCCGGGGGAGTGAACCGCCCCGCGGCGCCCGCGGCTTGACGGGAGCGCGCGGCGAACATATAAGCCCAGCACCGATGGCCGACGAAACAAAGATCGAGCTCGTGGTCATTACGCCCGAACGGCAGGTCCTCAGCGAGACCGCCGACGCGGTGGTCGTCCCAGCGCACGACGGCGAGGTCGGCGTGCTGCGGGACCGGGCCCCGCTGGTGTGCGAACTCGGCATCGGACAACTTCGTTACACCCAGGCCGGGCGCACCCACCGCCTGTTCATTGACGGGGGCTTCGCGCAGGTCCTGGACAACCACGTCACCGTCCTGACGGCCCGGGCCCTGCCGGCCGAGGCGGTGACGCAAGAGGTTGTGACGGCCGCCGCCCGTGCGGTGGACGAGCATCAGGGGCACGAGCCGGACACACTCCGGGCCCGCGCCGAGTCGCAGCGCCGGCTCAGCGAGCTGCGCCGGATTCTCGCCGCTAAGTAGGTTCGCGTTTCGCCCGCTGGTTATGGAAGCGGGGTGGGGTGGCTGTCCGGTCCGTGCGGTGCGGGGCGGCGGTTCCCGCGACCGCGAAGGAGTCGCGGAATGAACGTCCGTACAGCGCTGATCGTCTTGTGGGCCATGACGACCGCTTGGGCCGGCGAACCCCCCAAGGGGGGCGCGTCCCGCGGCGAATTGGCCCAGCATTTTGGCTTCGGGCCTTTCCAGATCTACAAGTTCGAGCCGGGCATCGGGCCACTGCACCTGGCCGACCTCGACGCCGATGGTCGGACGGACATCCTCGTGTGGAACGGCCGCCGCAGTCGCATCGAACTGCTCTACCAGCCGGCGCCGGAGGCCGACGTCACCCCAGCGGCCGGCGAACTCGACCGAAACGAAATCCCCAACCGTGGCAACCTGCGCCTTGTGACGCTGCCGCTGACGCACAAACTGGCCGCCCTGGACGTCGCCGACCTCACCGGCGACGGACGCCCGGACATCGTTTTCTTCGGCGAGCCGAAAGAGCTGGTGGTCATGCCCGGGCTCCCCACGGGCGGCTTCGGGGCCGCGGACGCTATCCGCGCCCCGGAGGGCACCCCGGCGCGCGGCGCGCTGTGTACGGGGGACTTCAACGGCGACGGCCGGGCGGACGTGGCCTTGCGCGGCGATGAGCTGCTGCTCGTCTTTCACCAGAAGCCGGAGGGCGGCCTGGCCAAGCCCGTGCGGCTCGTGCATGGCATCAAGAGCCCGGGGCTGATGCTGAGCGGCGATTTTGAGGGCGACGGCCGGCTTGATCTGATCATCGGGGCCGATGACGAACGCTACGGGGCGTGCGTGTGGCTTCAGTCCGCTGACGGGACGCTCGGCGCGTTGCGGCCGGCACGTGTTCCCCGGCTGCGCAGCATGACCGTCGCGCCGCCGCCGGCCGGCTTGAAGGGCGACGACCTGTACGCCGTCGAACTCGCCACCGGTCGGCTCAAGCACTACCGTTGGCAGATACCGGATCGGCCGGGCCTCTCAGCCGACTGGTCGCAGCAGTGGCACTCGTACCCCGTGAAGAGCACGAGCAAGCGGCGGCCGCTCGCGCTGGGCGATGTGGACGGCGACGGCCGCATCGACTGCGTATCCGCCGACCCTGACGCCGCGCAGCTCGTCCTGTTTCAGGGCGGCCCCGCCGGTCTGGGCGTGGGCCGGGCCTTCCCGGGACCGGTCAAGACCACCGATGTGGGTTTCGTGGCCCAAGACGCCGGCGGCCAGCCCGCCATTCTCGTCGCGTCGGCGGAAGAGAAGATGATCGGCCATTCCCGGTATCAGGACGGCCGGCTGACTTTTCCGGAGCCGCTCAAGACCCGCGGCACGCCGCACGTCCTCGCCGTTGGGGCGCTCGCGCCCGACGGCCCGGCCGACCGGCTGGCCTACGTCACCCGCACCGAGGAGGGCTTCGCGCTCGTTGTCACCGAACTGGCCCGGCCGACGGGCGACGAGCCGGTCTTGGCGATCGACAAGCTCGATGACGATCCGGCGGGTCTGCGATTCGTGGATGTGGACCAGGACGGCCGCAACGATCTGCTGCTGTTCGTGCGCTTCGCGTCGCCGCGGGTGTTTCTCCAAGCAGCGGATGGGACGTTCACGCCCCTGAAGGGGCCGGACACGCGGGAGCGGCTGCTCAAGGAGGCGCGGCCCGAAGGCTGCGCGGTGGCCGACGTGACCGGCAGCGGGCGGCCGGAACTGATCCTTGCCCAGGATAATCTGGCCCGCGCGCTGGTTGTCGAGCAGGGCCGCTGGACCGTGGTCGACCAGTACAACGCCGAGCAGCACGACGCGCGCGTGCGCGGCGTGGCGGCGTTGCCGCGGGCCGACGGGCGGCCGATGCTGGTCATGTATGAACAGAAGGCCGGCGATCTCCTCGTCTTCGAGCCGCGTGCCGACCAGACCTACGCCATCTCCCAAACCATGCCCGTCGGCAGCTTCGACCTCACCGCGATGGAGGCGCTGCCGCTCGGCGACACCGGACGCCGGGGTGTGCTGCTGGCGGACGCCAGCCGCCTCGCCGTAGCGGCCGGCGGCGACCCCGCCCCCACCCTCGTCGAGCAACATGCTTACGAGAGCGATGTCAAGGAAGCGTGGCTCTCCGACGCGGTGGTGGGCGATGTCAATCACGACGGCGTGCGCGACGTCGTTGCCGTCGACTGGGGCAAGGCCGCCCTCGAAGTCCTGACCACGCCCCCCGACGGCGGCTTCGTCAAGGCGCTGTCCTTCCAGGTCTTTCAGGGCAAACGCTTCACCGGGGCGCCCGACAGCCGCGCCGAGCCGCGTGAGGTCTTGATCGGTGACCTCACGGGCGACCGCATCGACGACATCGTGCTGATCGTGCACGATCGCGTGATCGTCTATCCCGGCCAGTAGCCGCGGTCCCGGGCTCGCGCCCGGCGCCACACTCAAACGCCCTACGGAGCTGCGCACGGGCCGGTCGGCTGGTCGTCGCCGGCCACAATCCCTGATCACACCCATCGCGGCTCCCTTGACCGCGCCCTTCGCACCCCGCCGGGATTCTGGTAAACTGTTCGCTTTTCCAGCTTCCCGGCGAGCCGGTGCGAGGCTGAATGTCCTCGGACGTGCGTCACTACTGCGGGCTGTTCGGCATTGCCAACCGGCCCGACGCGGCCCAACTCACCTACCTGGGGCTCTACGCGCTGCAACACCGGGGTCAGGAGTCGGCGGGCATCTGCTCGGCCGACGGGCGCTCACTCCAGCGCCGGGCCGGGCTGGGACTGGTGACCGAAGCCATCGGCCCGCGTGACCTCGAAGCGCTCACCAACCCGCTGGCGATCGGCCACGTGCGCTACTCCACCACCGGCTCGTGCAGCGAGTCGAACTCGCAGCCGCTCCTGGTCACCTGCTCCATCGGGCAGGTCGGCATCTGCCACAACGGTAACCTCGTCAACGCCGCCGGCATCCGCCGCGAATACGAGCAGCAGGGCCATATCTTTGTGACGACCTCCGACACGGAAGTCATCCTGCACATGCTGGCCGACCAGCGCTTCGTCGAGAAGCCCGACCCGCTGGCGGCCGTGCTTCGGCAGGTGCGCGGCTCATATTGCCTGCTGCTGCTGTACCCGGACCGGATCGAGGCCGTCCGCGATCCGTCGGGCAACCGGCCCCTGTGCCTGGGGCAGGTGGGCCCGGCCTGGGTCGTGGCCAGCGAGACCTGCGCCCTGGACATCATCGACGCCACCTACGTCCGCGACGTCCAGCCCGGCGAGATCGTGACCCTGACCGCGCACGGCATCTCGTCGCGGCGCTTCACCGACCCGGCGGAACAGCGGCGCGCGCAGTGCATCTTCGAGCACGTCTACTTCGCCGACCCGTCCAGCCAGGTGTTCGGACAGAACGTGCATCGCGTCCGAATGGCGATGGGGCGGGCCCTGGCGCAGGAAGCACCCGCCGACGCCGACCTGGTGATCGCGGTCCCGAATTGTGCCCGCTGTGCAGCGCTGGGCTACCACGAGGCGTCCGGCATCCCGATCGGCCGCGGCTTCACCACCAACCACTACGTGGGGCGCTCGTTCATCCAGCCCACGCAGACGATCCGCGATCTAACGGTGCGGTTGAAGCTGAACCCGATCCGCGGCAGCGTGGCCGGTCGCCGGTTGGTCGTCGTCGAAGATTCCGTCGTCCGCGGGACGACGACCCGCGGCAAGATGCAATCGTTGCGGCAAGCGGGGGCCCGCGAGATCCACCTGCGGGTCGCCAGCCCGCCAATCCGCCACCCCTGCTACTACGGCATCGACTTCCCCAGCCGCGAGGAACTCGTCGCCCACGGGCGTTCCGTCGAGGAAATCCGGCAGTATCTGGGCGTGGACTCGCTGGCGTATCTGTCGCTGAGGGGGATGCTGACCGCCGCGCAAGCGTCCGACAGCGAGTTCTGCCACGCCTGCTTCACCGGGGACTACCCCATCCCGATCGACCCGAGCTTCCAGAAGGATGCGTTCGAGCGCCGACAACTGCGGTTCTTCGACCTGACGGCGCCGCCGGCCGCCCCCGCCTGAGTTCGGACCCACGCCGCCGCGCGACGCCACCCAATGCGGGCGGCGTCCCAACGAGCGTTCGCGGTTCTGCGGTGCTACGCGAATATCTGCGACGCCGTGTCGATGATCGCGCGCACGGTGGTCGCGGTTTCCTCTTCGTCCGCCAGCAGGGACTGGAAGAAAGCTCCGATAAACGTTGACGACAAGGATGTCGCTGCGGAGCTGACCCCCTCCAGCACCGTGTTGCGCACCGCCGGGTCGCAGCCCTCGAGCACAAATAGCCCACCGCCGCTGGCCACCGTCAGCATCCACAACTGGCCGCGTCGAAGCAAGCGCCGCATTTTGATCTCCTCACTGCACCGCCCGCGGCCGCCCGCTGACCCGCGCAGCGGCCCCGACGAACGAACACCGTCACTCGCCCCCTGGCGTTCCTATCGGCCCGCGCCGCCCCCCGGTTGACCAACGCCCGCCGACCAAGGACCGCTGCCGCAATCAGCCGGTTGACTCCGGGGGCGGAGGCGGGGGCGGCTCCGCCGCGTCCGGCGACGGCGGCTCGGGCGGCGGCGGGGGCGGCTCGGGCTCAGCTTGCGGCGGCACCTGCGGCGGCGGGGGGGGCTGCTGGGGCGCAGGTTGCGGCGTCGGCATCGGGCGGACCGGCTTCGCGGGACCGGCCGGGGTCCCGCGCTGACCTTGTTCCGCCGCCTGTCGTTGCGCCCGCGTGGGCAACCGCTCCAGCCGTGGCTTGAGCTGCTTCTCGAAGATCTCGTTGACCGGCTCGAATAGCTTGGTTCGTTTCTGATTGAGCTCCGACAGTTGCTTCAGCTTGTCGGGATCCGAGGATTGGCCGAGTTCCTGAAGCTGGCGGTCCAGCCGTTCCAGCTCAGGTTTGCGCTTCTGAATCAACCGGTTGGCCATCTCCTGGCAATCCTTCAAGATGCCCTGGGCCCGCTGCGTCTGACCCTCGTCCAACTGGTATCGCTGGATGAAATCACGGACATACGCCTCCCATTGGCTCTCGAAACCGATCCCGGACACGGCCCCAACTACCGTGGGGCGACCCCGCGACCCCCGCTGGTCTGGGGCGCGGGCCACGGCGGCGCCTTGCCCGACCCGGCCCGTGGAGCCGGACCGTCCTTCCTGCGGGGTGGCGGTGATCGGCGTTGGGCGGTTCGCCGGCGTGGCAGGTTGAACTGGCGGCGGAGGCTCGGGGTTCGCCGCTACCGGGGTCGGCTTGGGCGTGGGCGGCCTGGGGGCGCTCCGTGCCGCGGGCTGCGCCGGTCCCTTGCGGAACTCCTCCACCGTCATCTCGCCCGAGACGATCCGTTGCAGTTGGTTCTCGGTCATGGCGAAGCTGTCCTGCATCTCCGCCAAGTCTTCGTCGTGGGTGCGACGCTGCTCCTCCGTCAGGATCTCCCGCCACTCGTGGTTCCCGCTGACGATGAGCGTCTTGGCCTCTTCGTACAGGGGCAGGGCCCGCCTCCCCCAGGCCATCAAGTCCTGCTGAGTCATTTCCGCCCCGGCCCGCACCTCGACCAGCCGGTCCACCAGGTCGAACAGCTCCTCGCGGTGCCGCGCTAGGAACTCCTGCGTCTTCTGCCGGAGAAACGCCTGGGTAAACGCATCCTGGTCGGCACTCAGGTTATATCGCCGCGCCAGGAACCGGGCGTGGTTCTCCAACAACGCGTCGATGTTCAACATGCGGCTGTAGCTGGGACGGGTGGCGTCGTCGGCGGCTGCGGGGGACTGCGCCTGAGCGGACGTCACGACGGGCAGAAACAGCGCGGCCGGCAGCAGCGCGAGCAGCAAACGACGTGCGGCCATGCGACAAACTCCCAAGTTGCAGCCGCGCGGGGGGGCGCGCGGCTTTCCATTGTCGAACCATCGGTATTATAAGGTAACCAGACTGACGGGTTGCAGAAACCCGGGAAGCGCATGGAGGTTGCGAGGTGTCGCCGAAACCGCTCCCGCCGCCGCGCGCGTGCGTCTTCGATCTTGACGGAACGCTGGTGGATTCGCTCCGCGACATCGCCGAGTCGCTGAACGCCTGCCTCGAGCTGCTCGGTCTGCCCCCCCACCCTGTCGAAGCGTACCGCTACATGGTCGGCGAGGGCGTCCCCATGCTCTGTCGGCGGGCCATCGGGGAATCCCACCCCCATCTTGTGGCCCGGCTAGCGGAACTGGCCCGGGCACGATACCGGACCCGTGCCCTCCAACACACGCGGCCGTGCGACGGCGTACCGGAGCTGGTGGCACGGCTTGGGCAGAGCGGCGTTCGGCTGGCGGTCTTGTCCAACAAGCCGCACGACCTGACCGAACGCGTGGTGCGGGCGTTCTGGCGCAACGGACCGTTCGACCGCATCTATGGCTACATCGAGGAAGAGTACCGCAAGCCTTCTCCGAAGTACCTGACGCGCATTTGCCGTGAACTCGGAGTTCCCCCGGGGGACACCTGGGTCGTCGGCGACACACCGACTGACGTGCAGACCGCGCAGGCCGCCGGTGCCGTCCCGATTGGCGTGACCTGGGGTTTTCGAACGCGGGCCGACCTGGAGGCGGCGGGGGCCGCGCGGATCGTCGATCACCCGGACGAGCTGTTCTGAGTCGGGCGTCGCCGCGCGGCCGCCGGCTTTCCCGCCCACCGCGGGCGCGGTACGCTGCCCAGCCACGACATTGGGGCGTGTCGAAGTACGCAGCACCCAAAGCCCACGGCGATGAGGTCTCGCATGACGCGAAACGGCACCCTGTTCACGTTCACCGGCGCCGCCAAAGGACCGCTCGGCGGCGATGTCCTGCTGGTTCCCTTGCTGACCGAGCCGCAACCCCCGCTGGAGATGGTCACGCGGCTGGACAAGCTCTGCGACGACGCCGTCTCGGAGCTGCTGTCGGTGAAGGCGATTCGTGACGAGGTGGGGCACTTGTCGCATACGACGCGGGCGGGGACCTGTCGGCGCATTATCGTCGTGAGCTTGGGCGAGGCAAAGAAGCTCAACGCGCACGAGGTTCGCCGTGCGGCCGGCCTCGCCGCCCGTTGGCTGATCGGCGAGAACCTGACCAACGTCACGCTCTGGATTGACGGGTTGGCCGCGACCGGCGTCGAGCAGGCCCCCGCGGAATGGGCCCTCGGCATGGCGCTGGCCGGTTTCCGCTTCGCCGAGTTCAAAGAACCCGACAAGAAGGCGCCGGACAAGGTGCGCGTCCAGGTGCGGGCCGGCGAGCCCGGCCACCTCGACCGCGTGATGTCTGAAATCCGCGACAACCTTACGCTGGCCGAGGCGGTGAACTACATTCGCGGTTTGGCGCATCAGCCCGCGAACGTCATCAACCCCGCATCGCTGGCCGCCGAGGCACGCCGCCTGGCCCAGGGGACGCGGCTGCGTTGCACGGTGCTAAACGCCAACGAACTCCGCAAGCTGGGCATGAACGGCCTGCTCACGGTCGGGCACGCGGCCCATCACCCGGCCTGTCTGATCCAGATCGAGTATCGCGGGGCCGCGCGCACCCGCGCCCGCACCGTCCTCGTCGGCAAGGCCATCACCTTCGACAGCGGCGGCATTTCCATCAAGCCGTCCGCCGGCCTGGAGGCGATGAAGTTCGACAAGTGCGGCGGCATGACGGTGCTCGGGGTGCTCAAGGCGGCGGCCGACCTGAAGTTGAAGTGCCACGTCATCGGCCTGATCGCGGCGGCGGAGAACGCCGTCTCGGACCGGGCGTATCGTCCCGGCGACATCCTGCGGCTGATGAGCGGCAAGACCGTCGAGATCATCAGCACCGACGCGGAAGGCCGGCTGATCCTGGCCGATGCGCTCACCTATGCCCAACAGAAACTCAAGCCGACCGCCCTGATCGACGTGGCCACGCTGACCGGCGGCGTGGGGATCGCCCTGGGCCACGCGGCGGCAGGCCTGATGTGCAACGACGACGAGCTGGCGGCGGACCTCGGCGAGGCCGGCCGTCGGACGCACGAACGCCTGTGGCGATTGCCGCTGTGGGATGACTACCGGGAGTTGCTGAAGAGCCAGGAAGCGGACATCAAGAACTCCTCCGGCAAGCGGGACGCGCACGCCATCGCGGGTGGTATGTTCCTGAAGGAATTCGTCAAAGAGGGAGTGCCTTGGGCACATCTGGACATCGCCGCCGTCGCCACCGATGAAGATGGCAAGACCCCATTGGGCAAGGGCGCGACGGGCTTCGGCGTGCGACTCCTGATCGAGTTCCTGCGCCGCCGGGGAGCCTGAGCGTAACCCGCGGTTGCGCCCCGCCGGGCTTGACTTGCGCACGCTGGTCGCCGAACGTGTGCCCGCATGTCGGCCGGCGAACCGCAGTCCGAAAGCACTCCACGCACAGGGAAAGTGTACCTGCCCGCCCTCGTGCTCGTCGGGGTGGCGGCTGTCCTGGCAACTCGGCTCGGTCCCGCCGTCTGGATCGCACTTATCGAGCAAGGCTCGCTCACGCTGGCGGTCGTGGCCGCCGGCCTGGGTTGGGGGGCGTGGCCGGTCGTCTGGCTGCGGCTTGGTCGCCGGCGGCCCCTACAACAAGTCTGTCTGTCGGCGGGGCTTGGGCTGGGCGTGCTGGGTGTGCTGACGCTGGGACTTGGTTTGGCGGGCGGGCTGGAACGGTGGTCGGCATGGCTGCTGGTCGTGATAGGCGGAGTTCTCGGCATCGTGCGGCTCAGCGGACGTGGCCCGCGACCCGACCGTGACACGCCGCCGACTGGTCCCGCTCCCAACCGCTGGGTCGTGACGCTCGTCCTGCTCACGCTCGCCGTGCCGCTGTCGATCGGCATCTTCGGCGCCACCCTGCCGCCGGGGCTGCTTTGGATCGGCGAGGCGCTGGGCTACGACGTTCTGGAGTATCACCTGCAAGGGCCGCGCGAGTGGTTCGATGCCGGCCGCATCCAGTTCCTGCCGCACAATGTGTACGCCTCGTTTCCGCAGCAGATGGAGGTGCTCTACCTGCTGCTCATGCACCTGGCGGGCGGGCCGCTGGCGGGGGCCGTGCCGGCGCAGCTCTTGCACGCGGCGACGGGGATTCTGGCGTTAGTGAGCATCGCGGCGTGGACGCCGGCGGGGTGGGGCCGTTGGGTTGCGCTCATCACGGCGGGCTCCGTACCCTGGATGGCCTATCTGGGGTGCCTGGCCTATGTCGAGCTCGGCGTGCTATTGCACGGAGCGTTGGCCGCCGGCCTCGTTCTCGACCAGTTCCGCGACACCGACGGAACAAGAGGGCGATGGGCGCTGGCCGCGGGCCTGTGCGCCGGACTGGCGGGGGGCTGCAAGTACACCGCGGTCGCCCTGGTGCCCACGCTGCTGGCGGTATCGTGGTTGCTCTCCGCGCTCGGCACGCGGGCGATCGATCTGCGGCGCCTGGGGTTGTTCGGCGTCGGGGCGCTGCTGGCGTTCAGCCCGTGGCTGGTGCGAAACTGGGCGTGGACCGGCAATCCCGTCTATCCGTTCGCCTACAACTGGTTCGACGGCCGGGCGTGGAGCCCGGAGCAGGCCGAGCAGTGGGACCGCGGCCACCGGTTGCCGCCTGCGCAAGACACGCTGGCCGGCCGCGGGCAGCTCGTCGTGCGGGAGTGGCTCGCGTCGCGCCTGTTCGGCCCCGGGCTAGCGGTCCTGGCGCTCAGCGGTCTGATTGTTGGTCGCTCGCGCCCCGCCGCGTTGCTGGCCCTGTGGGCCGTGCTCATGCTGCTCACGTGGGCGGCCCTGACGCACATGCCGGGTCGTTTCATCGTGCCCGTCGTCGTGCCGCTGGCGCTGCTGGCAGGGCAGGTCGGCACGCGGGGGCCGGCGATCGGGTGGGTCCGAGGGGCCGGGAGGGTTGTGACCGGTCTGGCCGCGCTCGCCGGGGTCGCCAACAGCGTCACTCTGGCCGGCCTCTACCACCGACACAGCACGCTCTGGGGCGCCGGCCCCGTCGGCCTGGGCGCGCTGCCCGGCGAAACGCGGGGTCTCGCCGCGATCCACCCGGTGCGCGAGCTGCTGCCGCCCGCCGGCCGCGTTTGGCTGGTCGGCGAGGCCCGGGCGTTCTACCTGCCCGACCACGTGCACTACACCGTCGTCTTCAGCCGCGACCCCTGGTTGGAGTACGCCCGCAATTGCTCACCGGCGGAAGCGATCGCGTGGCTCCGTACCCAAGACGTGACGCATGTGGTATTTTCGTGGAACGAGATCGAGCGTTTGCGAGCATCCTACGGCTTCCCGGCGCTGGTGACGCGGGAGTGGGCCGCGCGGCTGGCGGACGCCGGCCTGCGGCGAATCACCCCGCCGGCGGATGCCGCCTCGGGCGAGACCGAGGTTTACGAGGTGCCCCCGCCATGAGGGGGTCCGCGGGCGAGCCGCCCGCGCCAGGAGGCGTACTACCGCGATGAACCGACCGCGGTCACGATGGGCGCTGGCGCTGCTGCGCTGCGGGCTGTGCGTCGCCGCTGTCGTGTACCTCGCGTACAACGTCCCGTGGCACGACCACGTGCGGCTGGACGGGCCGGACGGGCCGCGCGTCCGCCTCATCGAGTCCCACGATGACCGGGTCGTGGTCCAGCGCGACGGCCGCGCGGAGACCGTCCCGCTCGACCACGTGCATCACGTCGAGATCAGCGGGCAGCGCGTCCCCGACATCGAGCTGGGGATTCCCAGCGTCGTGTGGCAGGTCGACAAGCTCCAGGCGTTCTGGGCCATAATGCTGTTCGCCCCGGTGTGGTTCTTCCAGGCCTACCGCCTCGTCCTGATGGTGGCCATTCAGGGCGTGCGCATCTCCTACTGGAACGCCATCAAGTTCACCTTCGCCGGGAACTTCTTCAACTTCGCCCTGCCGGGCACGACCGGCGGCGATCTCGTCAAGGCCTACTACCTCACGCGCTACACGCACCTCAAGACCGAGGTCGTCACCACCGTCTTCCTGGACCGCGCCATCGGCCTGTTCGGCATTCTCGTGCTGGCCGCCGGCGGCATCGCCCTCACCCGGGACACCGGGCAGTTCGGCTCGCTGATGACGTTGCTGGTCACCATCTTCATCGGCCTAATGATCGGCGCGGTGCTGATCTTCAGCCGGCGGCTACGGCACGGGCTGAAGCTGCCGGAACTGGCTGCCCGCTTGCCCGGGGGGGCCCAATTGCTGCGAATCGGGCGGGCCACAGTGGCCATGCGCCGGCACAAACTCAAAGTCGTGGGCTCGCTCGTCGTCACGCTCATCCTGCAATCCATCGTCATGGTCAGTGCGGCCGTCATGGCGTGGGCCCTCGGTATGCGGGGCTCGATGACCTACTACTTCATCTTCGTCTCCATCGGCTTCCTCATCGCCGCGGTCCCCATCGCCCCGCCGCAGGCCATCGGTGTCATGGAATACGCGTACGTGCAGTTCTTCACGCATGACGGCCTGAACACGGCGTCGCAGGCGCTGGCGCTGGCGGTCGCGGTGCGACTGATCCAGCTCGTCTGGGCCCTGCCGGGGGTGCTGGTGCCGCTGCTCGGCGCTCACCGACCGAGCAAAGCTGATCTGCAAGCGATTCAGGCGGATGACGCCGCGGACTCGGCCGGTGCGGTCCTGCACCCGGTGGGCCGCGGCGCCCAACCATCGGTCAGCGGCGAATGAACGCCCTTTCTCCCACAGCCATATCCGGTCACTGCCGCGGCGAGCTGCCGCGGGGGGCCCTGGCCTTCGTGGGGCTGGCCGTCGTGATTGTCGCGTTGCACGGACAGTGTTTCGATGACGGGTTGTTCCTCGATGACTACCCGCACTATCGCCAGCTCCGGGAAGCCGACTGGTCGCTAACCGGGTTGACGGCGGCGGCCCGGCTGGAGTTGGTCGAGGGCGTGATCGACCTCTGGTGGCTGCCACCGATCACGTTGCGTTTCTTCCGGCCGCTGGCGTTCGGCACGATGAAGCTGGTGTACACGCTATCCGGGTGGAACCCGGCGGCGCTGCACGCGGCATCGCTGGTTTGGCACTTGGCGGCGGCGACGCTGCTGATGATCTTGCTGCGTCGCCTCGGGGCGACACTGGGCCTGGCCTGGGCGACGGCCGCCCTGTTCGCCATTCACCCCGGCCACGTGGCCACCGTGCAATGGATCGCGTGCCAGACGGAGCTGATGGTCACGACGTATCTGCTCGGCGCCGTCCTTTGCTTTGCCCGGTTTCGCGGTTGGCCCGGGTTTGGCGAGCCCACCACCCGCGGCGCGGCCTGCGCCTGGGCCGCCGCCGCCACGGCCCTGTTCGTGTTGGCCTTGGGCTGCCGCGAGAACGCCGTCATGTTCCCGCTCGTCGTCGCCGCTTTGGAGCCGCTCGTGTGGCGCCGACGACGGCGGGCGGCGCTGGCGCTGTACGTGGCGTTTGTGGTCATCTGGGTCGGCTATTTCATCCTGCGTGGCGCCGTGCTCGGGGGGCTGTCCGTGCCGCCGCGACCCTACGTCATCCCGCCGACGGCCCCGGACTTCCCGCGTTTTGTCTGCGACAAGGCGTTGTACTACCTCCTGGGCGAGTATGCCTTAGTCCCGTGCGTGCCCGTGGGCGGGCTGCCATATTTCCAAGAGCGGCCGCTGTTGTTCTATGGCCTGTCGGCCGGCGTCGTGGCGTTGTTGATCGGGGTCACGCTGCGATGTCGCCGTGAGCCCGCGGGCCTGCTGGGACCGGCGTGGCTCCTGGGGTTCATGGCACCGACGCTGCCCGTGTTCGTGTCGCCCCATCACCTGTATCTGCCGGGCGTCGGCTGGGCCGTCGCGGCCATGCTGATCCTCCGGGGCATCGGACGACCCCGCATGGCGGCGGGTCGCCCGGCGCGTTGGCCGCGCCCGGTCATGTGGGCGTGTCTTGTGCTGCTGGGCGCTTTGTTTGGCGTGGTGACGTTCTACTGCGGGCTGGCTATCGAGACGGGGCAAGCCGTGGAGGATTGCCTTACCGACGAAATCGCCGCCGCCCCCAGTGGCTTGCAGGACGGCGACACGCTCTACGTCGCCAACCTGCCGTTGCTGGGACACTACGTCCGCCTGGCGGTCGAGGAGCGCACCGGGCGGCGCAATCTACGCGTCATCGGGCTGATGTGGGCTCCGCGCCTACTCGGTCCTGCCACGCCTACCGAGCTGACCGTTCTCGACGACCGCACCATCGAGGTTCGCGTCGCCGGCGATCGGTACTTCGCCGGCCCGATGCGGCTGCTCACCCGGGAGGCCTCGGGCGGCGAAGTCCCCGACGTGGTCGATCGCATGGTCGACCTTGGAATACGGGCCCGCGTGGTCGAACGGGACCACGAGGGCGTGGTGGCGCTGCGGTTCGAATTCGCGCGCCCGCTCAGTGACCCGCGCCTACACTTGTTCTGGGGCTCGCGCACCCGCTGGGCCTACGAAGTGAGACCGACCCGCCAATGAACACCGACGACCGCCTGCCCACGTTGCGGGCCATCGACATTGTGCCGATCCGGCGGCCGACCGGGGAGATGGCCCTGGCGCTGCGCGACCCGACGCAGTTGTCCCCGCAAACCCTCGTGATCTCACCCGCCGGCTACCTGGTCCTGATGCACCTGGACGGCCGACACACCGTGGCGGATGTGCAGGCCGCGTATCGGGAACACGCGGGGTGGGACATCTCCGAGGCCGAGGTCAGCAACGTCGTGCAGGCGCTGGATGAAGCGCTGTTGCTGGCCGGGCCGCGGGCGGAGGAGGCCCTGGCGCAGCGCCGTACCGAGTACGCTGCCGCCCCCGTTCGGGACGGCCGGGCCGGCCACCCTGAGCCCGGGCCGTTGCGCCAGGAGATCGAAACGATGATTCGCCGGGGCGTGTCCGCCCCCGTGCGCGACGTGCGCGGGCTGATTGCTCCGCACCTGGACTACGCGCGCGGCGCCCCCTGTTATGCCGACGCCTACGCGACGCTGGGCGCCTCGTCGCCGGCCGACCGCTTCGTCATCCTGGGCACCAATCACTCGGGCTGCGCGCGGTCGGCGGTGGCGACGCGGAAGGACTTCGCCACGCCGCTCGGCCTGGCGCCAGTGGACCGGGGGTTTCTGCGTCGCTTGGAGTCCCGGTTGGGCTGCGATCTGTGCGTACACGAGGCCGATCACCGAATCGAACACTCCATAGAGCTGCAGGTGCATATCCTGCAAGTTCTTCTAGACAGGCGGCCGTTCGAGATCGTGCCGATCTTGTGCCCGGACGTGGCGGGACCTTCCGGAACGCTTCCGGCGGACGGGGAAGGGCCGGATCTGAGCGACGTCGCCGACGCGCTTGGGGAGCTGGCCGCCAGCGACGGCCGGCGGACAGTCATCATCGCGGCGGCAGACTTGAGCCATGTTGGGCAGCGCTTCGGCGACGACGAGCCCACAACGACGGCGTTTCTGGAGGACGTGGCCAAATCCGATCGGATGCTGCTGGATCTTCTGGAGCAGCGCCGCGAGGAGGAGTTTGTGGCGCGACTTCGCGCCACTCGAAACAAAACAAGGATTTGCAGTTCCGGGTGCATTTACGCCCTGTGCCGTGCGCTCCCGCACCTCCCGTGCCGCATCCTGAGCTACCACCAAGCCGTTGATCTCCAGGCCGAGACCAACGTGACCTGTGCTGCGGCCGTAATTAGCCAATAAAAAAGGGTCCCGAATGGGCTTTGAGCCCCACTCGGTGACCCATGCGCTGGGATGGGCTATTGAAGCGTTCTACCCTATGTAACAACCACCGTCCGAAAAGGTGTCGCGCGCGGCAAACTTCTTCCGCGGGCGTCTCGGCACGCGCCACGCGACTTGGCGTAGGTGCCGGCGGGCTCAGAAGTTATTGAGATTTGCGTCGGAGTCGCGATGGTCGGCCACGAGCCCCAGCCGGTGCAACCGTTGCACCGAGTTCGCCAAGCGGTGAAGGACCGCGCGACCGTCCAAGCTCAGCTCAAGCCCGACGAACTGGATCGCGGCCAGCAAGACTCCGGCCTCGTCCGCCCGGACGCCGCGAAAACGCACGTCGAGCAATACCGGCGGCCGCCCGTCCGGGAGGTGGATTTCCGCGCCGAGCGTCTGCTGGTCAAGCCAGTCCGGCCTTTCGGTCTGCTGTAGCCGGGCCAAGGCCCCGCCGCAGGACAGGTCCGCGAGCTCGCCAACGGTCACCTGGAGGCTGGTGGCTTGGGCGCTGCCGCGAGCTTGCACGCCGCCAGGCCACAGGTGAACCAGGAGGTGGGTGTCCGGCGGCACGGGTGTGCGGTAGTACGCGCGGCGCTGAAGCTCGGTCAAGCTGTCGGGCCAGCGGTAGCGAACGGCGGGAATGGAGCGTTTGTCCTCCAGCAGAAAATGCCCCTTGGCTTCCACGACGGTCGCAAAGAGCAACTTGCGGCTGCGCTGACGGAAGCTGACGCCCAGGTACTGGCCTGGGGCGAGCGCCGGCAGGGGCTCGTCGTTGTTCGGGAGGTAGTCCAAGACGAAGAAGCGCCCGCGCGGGTCGCGTTCGAGGAACCGCGACTTGAAGGTCTGCCACTGCGTGCCGTCCTGGAGGGTCAGGACGGCCAGCGCGTGCTCCTGGACGGCGCGGTCGAAAACGTCGGCGGCCTCGCGGGGGGCCAGCAGGCGACGGGGCTTCATAGCGCACCGTCCTTCTCGATGAGTCGGGCCGTCTCCTCGGTCAGGGCACCGCGCAAGCGCTCGACGGCGGGGGGATCGTCGGCGGTGAACTCGAAGCCGATGATCCGATGGTGCTCTTCCCCGGCAGGGTTCTTGCTGCACACGTTGCCGACCAGGCTGAACCCGTCGTTGGACCAGGGCAGGACGAAGTCGAGGCGAATCGGGTCGCCGATGAAGAGGAGCTCGTCCAACTCCTGACTGACGACGCGGCAGGCCAGCCCGTTGGGGCCGATGTTGGTGAGAATGGCAACAAAGGGGGTTGGATTTCCCGGGACGGTCAAGCGCACGGGAACGGGTTCCGTCGGCGTTTTGCGGGCGAAACGCCGCCGGTTGGCGATCTGAATGGTCGGCGGAATCGCCAGCAGGATGCGCTGCGGGACGGAGGTCTCGCCCACGTCCACGATGAACGTCGAGAACATGCACAATTGGCCGGAGAGGATCGTGCGGACGTCGCACATCGCCCCGATGAGCGGGGCCAGGGGCAGGTCGCGGCCGAAGTCGTGGAGATCGACTTGCAGAACGTCCCCGTCGCGGCCGGTGAGACTGCCCCACAGCAGGGTGCTGTGGACCTCCGGCCGCGGCTCGATCTCGAGTTTCGCGTGCGTCTGCACCGCCTGGGCCAGGGCCCGGGCCGCCTGCCGCACCGTCAAGTCCAACGTCACCAACATGCTCTATTCTCCTCTCCCCACGCCCGCATCCGGACGGTCCCGACCCGCGTCATGGCGCTGGGCCACGAACTGCTCAATCCGTTCGAGTTGTTGCTGTCGCGGCGTCGGATCGTCGCCCGCGCAGAACGTGCAGCCGAACACGAGCGCGCCGTCTTGCGGGTTGACGCGCGTTTGCGCGACGCGCACGACGAACTCGAGCACGTCGTCCTCTCCCGGCAATGCGAACTGGGTCCAGTACAGTTCCCCCGGGCGTACCGCGACCCCGGGCCGCCCCGATACCAGGGCTTGCAGGCCGCCGGCCGACAGGTCTTGCAGTCGCACGGCGAAGCGCCGGTCGGGTTCGGCCACACTCGTGAAGCGGGCCGCGATGGCCCCCAATTCACTGAGCCGAAGCCGGGTGTGGCAACGCGGGGGACGCTCGTCGATTCGCAGCGGCAGACGCAGCTTCCACGCCGCCACCGGTCCGCGACGCGGGCAGGTCCACCGCACGCGGCCATAGGTCTCAGTGCGGAACGCGTAAGTCCGCTGCTCGTGTTCAAAGAGGGCCGTGACCGTGGCGTCGACCACCAGCGCGTCGTCCACGCCGCCGGGCGGCCATTCCAGCAGCACGCCGTCGGACTCCAGGGCCAGGAACCGCGCGGGGATTCCGTCGGACGTTGGGGCCGTCGCCGGCGGCACGATGTCCAGGCGACGACGCTCCTGGCAGAGCTGCGCGAGCAACTCGAGCTGGGTCTTGCGGCGGGTGAGGCACAAAGTCGGCATGGGTCCTCCTGGGAAGCCGGGCACCGTCGGTGCGCTGGTGTATTCGTCCCGCGGCCGGGACGACTTGACGGCCCGACCCGGCCCGCATTGCGGACGTTGCCGGCGGACGCGATCCGCCGAACGTCCACGAAGCGTGACAAGTCGCGGCGGACCCCGGCTATCGGAACGCCCCACCCCTGCGTCCCGGAAGATGCGGCGCGCTCACCCAAAGGACCGGCCGGCCGGCGCCGCGTCGGACGGCGCCCGCCGACAACTCCGACAGGGGACGACAACCATCGGGACCTCGACCGCCGACCGGTGCCCGCCGAATAATCCGGCACGGTGGACTCCCCGTCCGGCGCAAGCGCTTATAACCAGTCGCGTTCACGTGCTGGGCATGACGGCGACAGGGTGACGCAGCCCTCCGGTCGCCCTACAATGCCCCGGCATTGCGCGGCTGTCGGTAGGCCGCCGCACAGCGAGCAGGCGATCGACATGAAGCGACCCAGGTGGTCATGGTTGGCGGTGCTGACGGCGGGGTTGTTGGGGCCGGGCTGTGTGGAACGGACGGCGCGAATTCAAACGGACCCGCCCGGGGCCCTCGTCACGGTGAACGACGAAGAAGTGGGCGTCAGCCCGGTGAAGTTCCATTTCCTGTGGTACGGGCACTACGACATCGTGCTCCGCAAGCCCGGGTACAAGACGGTGAAGACGCGCTACCATCTCGACCCGCCGTGGTACCAGTACCCGCCGTTCGACCTCGTCGCCGAGACGCTCGTGGCCGGGACGATCCGCGACGAGCACGCCCTGCCGACGTTTGTGCTGGAGCGGGCGGAGCCTCCCGCGACGGACGACGTGGTGCAGCGCGCCGCGGAACTGCGCGGCCGGGCGTTGTACCAAAGCCCGTGAGCACGCCGTCGCAGCGGGGGCCGCGCGTGGCGCGCGTTTACCGCGCTATAGCGCCGACGGTCGGCACACCGCCGACCGTCGCGCAGCCTCCCATGCAAACCCCGGGACGGCCCGTCAAGGATCAATAATGCGCGCGCGGATCGCGTAGCGGGCCAGCTCGACGCGATCATGCACGCCCAGCTTCCGCAGCAGCGTCGTCCGGTAGGCGTCCGCCGTCTTGTAGCTGATCGTCATCTGCCGCGCCGCATCGCGGAGCGTCATCCCGCTGGCCAGCAGGGGCAGCAGTTCGGCTTCGCGGCGGGTGAGTCGGGCCACGCCGTTGCTCTGCCGCTCACCGCGCGCGAGGGCTTCGCGGATGCCGGCGCTGAAATACTCGCGGCCGGCGCAGAGGGCCTCGAGCGCGGCGCGGAGTTCGTCGAGTGGCCCGTCCTTGACGACGTAGCCGTGCAGTGGGCAACGGGCCCAGGCTTCGACCTGGCTCGGCTCGACTCCGGAGCTGAGGACGAGGATGCGTGCTTGCGGCCGCAGGCGCGCGACCATTTGCAAGGCGTCGAGAACGTCACGTTGGAAGCGGTCGGCATCGACCAGCACGAGGTCGGGCTGGTAGCGCAGCGCGGTCCAGACGGAAATGGGGCGGAAGTCGGTGTCCACCGCCAGATCGAGCTGATACTCCTGGGCGAGCAGGCGGCGATAGGCCAGCCGGTCCAGGGCGGAATGACCCAGCAGGCACGTCGTCGGCATGACCCGTTGCTCGTCCCGTGACATGCGTGCGCCTCTCCGCGGCACTTCACGCTTCTGGCCGGCGCGCTGGGGAACCCGAGAATCCGACCGTGTCACACGAGTATCAGCATACGTCCCATCGTTCGGTTTGCTACGGGGTGAATACCCGGGTTTTGGGTTGGGGCACCGGCTGCTCGTGCCTGCGCGGTCGCCGCCGGGCAAATGGGGCATGGCGCGTACGGGTAATCCCCCGGTCGGGCGGAACTTACCGACTGGAACCGGGCACGCGGAGCCCTAGGACGCGCATAACGGCCTGGAGATCCTTCCAGGCGTCCGCTTTGGCCGGCGGGTTGCGCAGCAAGTACGCGGGGTGAAACGTGGGCATAAGCTGGGCGGGCGGAAGCCCTAGGTGGGCTAACGCCGGAGGCGGGAAATCGTGAAACGTCCCGCGCAGTTTCGTTATTGGGGTCTTGGTCACCAGGAGGGTCTGGGTTGCGGGGCGACCGAGAGCGACGATGACCGTGGGGCGGAGAATGGCCAACTGGCGAAAAAGGAAGGGACAGCAGGTCTCCATTTCATCGTCCGCCGGCGTGCGGTTGCCCGGGGGGCGGCACTTCACGACGTTGCAAATATAGACCTGTTCGCGGGTTAGCGTCATCGCCGCAATCATGCGCGTCAGTAGCTGCCCCGCCCGACCCACGAACGGCAATCCCTGCGCATCCTCCTCCGCCCCCGGCCCCTCGCCAACGAACACCAGCGCCGGCCGCGGACACCCCACACCAAAGACCGTTTGGGTCCGTCCCGCGTGAAGCCGGCAACGCGTGCAGCCGCGAACGTACTTTGCGTCCAGCTCGGTCAGGACGGCGGCCGCCCCCGCGCTGGATAGCTCCTCGTGGCACAACGGCGGCAGACTCGGGTCATCCGCGAAGAGCGTCGCCGTCGTCGCGCCCACCCCCGCGGGCGTTCCGGCAGCCGGCCCAACGGCCGGCGCGCTCGCCCCCGTCGCCGGGGTCGGCGGACTTGGTTCCGTCATGCGCGGCGTCTCCGGTCGGGGCCAGTGCGGCACGCCCAGTCGGCGTTCGTTGCGCAGCCACTCGCGCAGGGTAGCACTAATTGAAGTGGGCTCCGTCGGCGTCACGATGACAGCTTAGACCGCGCCGTCTGGTCTCACAAGGAGCGCAATTGTTGCCCACCAGTCTCCCCAACCGCGTGCGCGCGCCGACCGCGCTGTGGCTCCTGGCGGTCGCCGGCGGCACGTTTGCCGCGCAGCAGATTCCAACCACCCAGCCCGCGACGCCCGGGCTACTTTGGCCCACGCAGGGACGCCCCGCGTTCGTGCCGCCCGGCGGGACTCTGGCCGTCGTGACCCAACCTGCGGGTCCCGGCGACGAACTCAGCTTCGAGCTGGTATCCACGCGGCCTCCGGCACAACGCCACCGACTCACCCCCCTGTCCACAGCGCCGCCCGCGGACGGCACGTACCGTCTCGCGGTGCCGAGCGACGTTGTCGAGCGCACGTATGATCTCGATGTCCGGGGGACCGCCGGGACGATCGTCGGCCGTCACGCGGTGGCCGTGGCGCGGCTGGATCGGCGCGTGCGGCTGGTCCATGTGGGTGACATGCACGTGGGCGAGCTGGGCGTCCCGGACTTCGACCAACGGCTCATCGACGAGATCAACCTGGTCGCGCCGACGCTGATCGTCGCCACCGGCGACTACCTGGACGTGACGCACCCGGACCCGGACGCGGGCTGGCGGCGGCTGTCCGACTACCTGGCGCGATTCGACGCCCCTGTGCTGCTGGCGTGCGGCGACCACGATGATGTCGCGCTCTACAGCCGCTACATGGCGCCGAGCCCCATCGGTCCCATCGAACTCGGGGCCTACCGGGGGCTGGTGCTGTACGACTTGCCGGGTCGCCCCGTATCGGATGACACGGACCAAGCGGCCTGGATCGAGCGCGAGCTGTCGGAGACGCGGCCGCCATGCCGCATGACGTTCATCGTGGCGCACGATTCCGGCCGGGGCCTGTTGGACCACTGGCAGCAAACCGGCACCCTGGCAACACTGCTCGGGTCAGGTCGGGTCGGGCTTTGGTTGGCCGGCGGCTGGACGAAGGAGTCAGCGGACGCCGAGGCCTTGGCCACCGGTGAGACTGCGGCAACCATCCGGCTGCGCACGCCACCCGCCAGCACAACGACCCGCCACGGGGCGCCGGGGGTAAGCCACTATCGCGTCATCGACCTGGAGGGTGAGCGCGTCACGCTCTACGGGCCGGCCGGACCGGCGGGCCTGCCGTCGGCGATACCGGTCGGTCGCCTGCAACTCTCCCTGGACGGCCCGAACGACGGGTCGCGGTCGCGCGCCGGATTCACGGTGTTGAGCACGCTGCCGTTTCGCCTCGACCACCTCGCCGTGCGTGTGCTCGTTCGGCCGGACGGCGAGCGGCGCCCGTGGTGTGATGGGGGGCGGATCGAGCGGGCGGAAGCCATGGACGGCGTGTGGGATTGCCGCGTGGCGATCGACGTTCCGGACAAGGGGGCCGTGCGGGCCGTCGTTGGGACCGGGTCGCCACCGCCGCGACCGGACATCGTCGTGCGCTTCGCCGGCCCGCGGACCGTGACGATCGGCGCCGACTGCGTCGTATCCGACGAGTGGACCGGGACCGTCGAGCTACTGAACCGCGGCCCGCAGGCGGCGGAGATCATGCCGCTGCTGCGCCTCGACGGGGAGCCGGTCGCCTACCGGGTGCGCGAGGAGGACGGGCCGTTGGCCACGGCGTACCGCCTGCGGCTGGCGGCGCGGCAGTCCGTTACGTTGCAGCCCGATCTGCTCGCTCTTAGAATCGAGCCCGGTCGCCGCGAGTTGCAGGTCTATCTGTCGGGCGCGGCCACCGCGGCGCCGGTGTGCTGGCCGTTGGACGTGGGGAACACTCCCTGACCCGCGCGGCGGCCGACGGAGGCTGGCGTGGACCGACCGCCGCTGAAGCCCTTCTCGCTGACCATCTTCTACCCGTGCTACAACGAGGAGGCGAACGTGGAGCGCGTGACGCGGGCCGCGGTCGAAGTCGGCCGGCGGATCGCGGACGACCTGGAAGTCCTCATCGTCAACGACGGCAGCCGCGATCGGACCGGCGAAATCGCCGACCGGCTGGCCGCGGAGATTCCCGAGGTGCGGGCGGTCCACAACCGGCCGAACCAGGGCTACGGCGGGGCGTTGACGCGCGGGTTCCGCGAGGCGACGAAGAACTGGATCTTCTACACCGACGGCGACGGGCAGTTCGACCTGAACGAGTTGCCGCGACTGCTGCCCCTGCTGGAGATGCACGACGTCGTTTCGTGTTACCGGCTGAACCGGCAGGACCCGTGGGTGCGGAAGCTGAACGCGTGGGCGTGGAGCACGCTGGTCAACCTGCTGTTTGCGATCCGGCTCCGTGACATCGACTGTGCCTTCAAGATCTACCCCAAGACCTTCGTCGACCGCATCGAGCTGCACAGCCGGGGGGCGCTTATCGACACGGAGATGCTCGCCAAGGCCCGCAACCTAGGGCTGCGCATTGCGCAGCTCGGCGTCCACCATTACCCGCGCACCGCGGGGCAACAGACCGGCGCGAACCTGCGGGTGATCCTGCGGGCGTTCCGCGAGCTGTTCAGGCTGTATCGCCAGATCAAACGCGAAGGCCGGGCGTAGCGGGCACAGACCGCCGCCCGCCATCGCGACCGGGCCCCGCGCCCCGTTCCACGCTCGCCATCACCTGCTCCCCGTTCCCTGTTTCCCGTTGCGTACCAACCTTCGGCGTCCTCTGCGCTCTTCCATGAAGCCGGGCCTTGTCAAGCGCTGGGGAGGTTGGGACACGTCAGCCAGTGTGGCACCGGCCAACCGGCCGGTGATTCGGCCACGGAGTTGTCGGCCCGGCCCGGCAGTGCATCGCGTGGCGGGGCTTCAACCCTTGTCCGCGGCGCCGCCGACAAGGGGTGCCCGAACACGAATCTTCTGGTCCGTCACGACGACGAGCCCATGTGGCTGCTTCGGGCAGTTCGAAAACCTGCAAGACGCGGTCCACCAGGCGCACGCGCGACGGTTCGCGCGGTCGCACAAGCAACAGCCCGTGGTGTGTGCCCGGCTCGAAGTGTCGGGTATCGGCGAAGTCGAGGTCCTGCGTGACGAGCACCCGCTCAGCCCGCTGCGCGGCGGCCCAGATGTCCGCGTCCGGCCGACCGATAAGTCCTTCGTCGGCACTCGTATCGACGTCATGCCCCTTGGCGCGCAGGGCCGCGGCCAGTGTCGCCGGCATGTTCTCATCCAGCTTCAGCCGCATGCTTCACACCGGCACGCCTGGAATCGGCAGGTCGTCCTGGGCGGCCGCCGCGGCAAAGGCGACCGCGGCGCGCACGTGCTCGACGGTCAGCGTCGGGAAGTCGCGCAGCACGTCGGCGATGTCGTCCCCGGCGGCCAGGCTGGCGAGCACCGTGCGGAGCGTGACGCGCGTCCCGCGAGAGACGGGTTGGCCACCGCAGATTTGCGGATCGCGCACGATGAAATCAGGCAGGTTCACGATCGACCTCCGCGTGCCATTGCCACGGCACGCCGGAGTGTACGACCGGCCGCGACGCCGGATAACTCCCGCACCGTGCCGGCCTCGCCGGCCAGTGGCCGCGGCCCGTCGCTTACGCTCAGGGTACCGATCTACGTCGGCCCCAGGGAGCCGGCGCTACCCGGCAAGATGGCGATGTTCCCCGCCAGCCGGATAGAGCCCGGCCGGTACGGATCGGCGGGGGCGCGCGGCCCACAGTCCGCGACCCGGGCGGGACGACCACACTCCCCCGCCCCATCGGCCCCTGCGCCGTTGGTCGCCGTGTCGCTATTCTCTACTCTGTATTCTCTATTCCGCTTGCTTTTTCTGTCCTCTCCGCGTCCTCGGCGCTCTTCGCGTCTTCTTGGCGGCTTGGCGGTTGCCTTGTCTCTCCCCTGCCTAGGCACGGAGTGAGGTGTCGAGGGGGATCCCGACCCGGTGTCAGTGCGGCAGCTCGGCCAGCTCGATGTGGGTGGCGTGGGGGGAGACGTCGGAGATGACGTGCCGGCGCTTGCCGGAGGGGTCGGGCGGGATCTCATCGACGATGCGGCAGTCCACGCGAACGTGCGGGCCGAACAGCACGCGGTAGCGGCGGCGGATGGTCTCGATCGCCTGCGGTTCAAACGCCGCATTGACGACCAGCAGCACCTCGATCCAGTCCACGCGGCGCTGGTGCGTGCGGAACGCGACGATGCCGGGGAGCCCTTTGAGGGCGTGCGACGAGACGGCCCCGTGACACAGGCGGCCGTCAGGCATGGTGAGGAAGCCGGCGATCTTGCCGCCTTCAACCCGCAGCACGGGCAGTGCCAGCCCGCACGGACACGGTTCGGGAACGAGGCGGCCCACGTCGCCCACGCGGTAACGCAGGAACGGCTGCGCCCGGGTGTTCAGCGGGGTGCAGACGATTTCGCCGCACTGGCCCGCGGGCACCGGCCGACCATCCTGGACAATCTCCACCAGGACATGCGGGCTGAGGACGTGCAGGCGGCCGCGCGGGCACTCGTGGGCGATGAGGCCGACCTCGCGGTTGCCGTATTCCGCCGCCACCGCGCAGCCCCACGCCGACTGCACCATCGCCACGTGCTCCGGCAGGATTTCCTCGCCGGTGAGCACGGCCAGCCGCAGCCAGTCGAAATCGCCGGGGCGAAAGCGGGCGGTGGAATGCCGGGCGAGCAAGGTCACCGCCGTCGTGTAACCGTACACGACCGCCGGTCGAAAGCGACATAGGCGGCGCAGGTGCGCGTCGAGCCGGGCGGGCGACAGGTCGAACGCATCGAGCAGCATTTCATTGAGCAGGCGGTCGCGGTAGCGGCGCAGCCGGCCGCCGCGCGATTCGATCGGCGACCCCCACAAATGCAGGCGTCGCTCGCCGGGGCGGATGCCGAACAGACCCTGCATGAAGAGGCGGGCGGCGAGGTCCTGGGCCTGCCGCACGGCGTCGGTGTGGAAGTAGATCGTGTCGCCGGTGGTGCCGCCGCTGGACGCCGGCCGCAGCCCGCCGCGCACGTCGCGCCACGTCATGGCGTCGCCGTGGTCGCGCACGTCGCGTTTGGTGAGCGGGGGGAGCTTGCGCAACTCGGCGAAGGGGTCATCGCCGTCGGGATTCACGCCGCAGCGGCGAAACGCCTGGGCATAATAGGGGAGCGTCGGCGTCCCGCCGGCAGGTGCGGGGAGCGTTTTCGTCCCGCCGGCTTGGGAATGCACCCGCGAGGTGCCATTTCGACCCCCCTCCCTTCCAGGGAGGGGTTGGGGGAAGGTCGCGTCCATCGTCGTGTTGGTTTCCGGTGACCGCGGGGCTCCCCCGGCGAAGCGCAGCAGCTCGCGCAATCGCCGCTGCACATCCCGCTCAAGCTCCGCCGGTGATAGCGCCGGCAGTGTGGCGAGCCAGCGGTATTCGCGTACCGTTGGCCGGCCGCGCAGCCATTCGTGCAGGCGGTAGGTGACGTGGTGAACCAGCGGCGCCTCGACGACGGCGCGGGCCGGCCGTCGCCGCCGCACAAACTCATACACCGCGGCCACCTGTCGGACCGTCTCGGCCAGACTGTAGTTCGCCGCCACGTGATCCCGCAGCCGCTCGCCCAGACGCCGCCGCGCCGGGTCCGCGGCCATCCGCCGCAGCGCGCGCGCCAGCGCCGCGGCGTCGCGCGGCGGCACCAGTAGCGCAAACGGCCCCTCGGCGTGCCCCGCGCCGACCACCTCGGGCACGCTGCCCACCGCGGTGGCGACGACCGGCAGGCCGACGGCCGCCGCCTCGAGCACCGCGTTCGGCAGCGCCTCGCAGTGGCTGGGATGAACGAAGCAGTCGGCCGTGGCTAGCAGGTGGTCCTTGGCGGCCCCCGCGACCGAGCCGACCAGTCGCACCACGTCAGCCAACCCCGCCGCCCGCAGGCGATCTTCCCACACCGACAGCGGCGCGTCGGTGACCGGCCCGGCAACGATGAGCTCGAAGGGCACGCCGTCGGCTTTGAGTTGTCGGGCCGCGTCGATCAGGTCCGCCAGGCCCTTCGCTTCAGTTAACGCGGCGAGATAAAGGAAACGGCACGGGGCGTGCGGACCGCGCTCTGTCGCGGACGGCCGGTCAACCACCTCGACGCCGTTGGGCACCACGAAGACGGGGGTGCGGCCGACGTAGGGCGCCAACCGCCGCCGCCAGTCGGGCGAGAGGACGATCACCGCATCGGCCAGGGCGAATCCCATGCGGATCCAGGCCCGCGCCATGCGGCCGGCCGCGGCACAGAAGCGCTCGAAGTGCCCGCCCCGAATGTGCAGAATGACGCGCCGACCCAGTAGCCGCGCCAGCATCGCGTCCGCCACGTTGCGCTGGAATGTGAACCGGCTGCACGTGTGAATGTGAACGAGGTCCACGCGGCGGCGTACCAGGACGCCGACCAGCCGTCCCAGCGCGCTCAGGTGGCGCCACACCGCCTCGCTCGTGGCGACGAGCTTGGCCCGTCCGCCGCCGCCGCGAGTACATGCCCCACAATCAGCTTCCGCCGCACGTTGCGGCGTGCTGAAACGGTGCAGTGTGTAACTGTCACGCAGCGCGCTACTCATCAGCCGCGTGATGGACGTGGCCATGCCGCCGAGGCTCTCGGCCGACGGACCGACCATGAGGGCGGTTGTGCGTCGCTCCGGAGACGGTCGTTGGCGACGCCGACGGCCGCGGGCGTAGAACGCTTCATAGCGCTGGACCATGTGCTCGCTCGTGAACCGCCGGCGGTAGTCCTCGTACGCGCGGTCCGCCCGTCGTTGGGCCGCATCTGGATTGCGCCACGTCCTGGCCAGCGCGGCGGCGAGCGCGCGCGGCTGGCCGGGAGAAACAAGCAACGCGGTGTCCTGATGTCGCAGGAGCCAGTGAGCTTCGGGGACGGAGTCCAGCCGACCCACGTCACCGACCGCGGTCGCCACGATCGGCACGCGTTGGGTCATTGCTTCGAGCACGACATTTGGCATCGACTCGCGCGAACTGCTGAGGCAGAACACGTCCGCCCCCGCCAGCAGCCGCCAGGCCTCCGGGCATGGGCCCGGGAACAGCACGGTGTGTTCCAGCCCCAACTCACGGCGGCGGCGGCACACTTCCGCCCAGTACTCGCAATCCTGCCACAACCCGATCCCCACGACGCGGAGGTCGGGCCGGCGGCGCCGCAGTAGCGCGGCGGCTTCCAGCAACGTGATCTGGTCCTTCTCCGGACGGATGTTCCCGATGCTGAGCACCACCGGACCGGACAGGTCATCGCCGCACAGCTCGGCCAGGCGGCGGCGGGCTTCGCGCGGCCCCACAGGCGGCAGGTCGATGCCGTTTGGCAAACTGCTCGCGCAGCGCAGCGGTCCCCGTTGCGGCAAGCGCTCGCGGAGGGACTCGGAGTTGACCCCCACGCCGGCCAGGTACCGCGAAAGCTCCACGGCCAGTCGCCGCGCCCGCGTCGGTCGCCCGGGGTCCCAGCCGTGCCAGACGTGGACGAGCGGGATGCCGAGGATCCGGGCGGCGGGAAACGCCGCGATCACCGCCCCCACGCAATGCGCATGCGCCAAGTGAATGCGGTCCTGTCGGAACCAGCGGACCAATTGCCGCGGCAGTCCCCAATCACGGCCGACGGCCCGTGCCTCGCGCACGACCACGCCGCCCGCCTCCAGGTGGCCGGTCGGAATGTCCGCCGCACGCAGGCAGTACAGGAACACCCCGTGTCCGCGGCGGGCCAGCCCCAGGGCCAGGCGCTGCACCACGCTCTCCGACCCGCCGACTTCCAGGTTTTCGATCAGCAGCGCGAGATTCATGGCAGCTCACCCGCGGGCCGAAGCCGGCAGGGGGCGCGGCGGGGTGTGGTTCGGCATGACGGGTTCGGGCCGGGGCAGGACGATGGAGGAGGGCGTCGGCGCGGGCTGGAGCTCATGCTCCGCGGTTGCGTATCTGGATACGTTGTCCAGCGCCGCTGCCAGCGCGATCAGCAGCCAGAAGTCCTCACTGGTAACGCGGGTGGTGAACATCGCACAGCCGAGATACCCCACGAGGGCGGCCCGCAGGGCCGTCGCGTGCCAGGCGAGATGGAAGCGCGTCGTCCAGCGGGACACGCGGATTTCAATATGGGGCGGCAGGCTGTGCGCGTGCTTGCGGATGCGCCCCAGGCGCCACAAGGTCACGCCGACCAGGCCGATGAAGAGGGTCAGTCCGAGCCAGCCGAGCTCGGCCAGGCACGCCAGCGGGGTGTTGTGGGCGGCCCGGATGATGGTCAGGTTGGGCACGTAGTCCATGACGACGTGGTGGAAGTTGCCCAGGCCGATGCCGAACGGGTGGTCGCGGGCCATCTCGACCGCGGCCCGCCACAGGTGAATGCGCTGGACCGCGGAGGGGTCCTGCGCGTAGTTCTTGACCGTGGCCATCCGGTGCCACCACGACGGGTCGGTGAGCTGAACGGCCAGGAAGGTACCCGCGGCGATGGCCACCAGCCCCTTCAGCCGGTACCCGCGCGGCAGCGACAGGACCGTCGCCACGGCCAGCCCCGCCAGCCCCGCCAACGCGTTGCGGGTCCGGGTCATGATGAGGGTGTTGACCGCCAGCGCCCCGGTAATCAGCACGAACCCCCGCCCCCACCAACTGCGGGCCATGAAAAACAGGGCCCCCAGCAGCGGCAGCGTCGCCACCAGGTGGACGGCCAGGCCGCTCGATTCGGCGAAGTCCGGGCCGCCCAAGCCGGCCGTCAGCCGACCGCCGCGGTTCGAGCCCACGCCGCCGGTCGCCTCGTACCCGAGGTAGAAGACCCCGACCATCCAGGCCAACATCACCAAGTGGTAGTGCAGGGGGGTGCGGACGCAGCGGATGATGATGAACAGGACCACCATCAGCTTGAGTAGCTTCTCCGCTTGATACTCGCCGCGGGTGCTGAGCCCCAATCCCCACACGAGACTGCCCAGGGCCACGAGCGTCAGCAGCAGCGCGAGCACGTACGGCAACGGGAACTGGCGGGCGCCGTGCTGTAGCCGCGGCATGCGCAGCACCATCCCCAGCCCCGCGGCCAGCGCCACGGTGAACGACGTGCGCAGCCCCAGCGCCTGCACCGACCCGCCCCACCATTGCGTCTCCGGGTTCAGGTGGTACACCAGCACGTACAACATCACGCCGACGACCGGGTTAAACAGCGCCGCGGCGATCCCGCCGGCGTAAAGGACCCAGAAGATCAAGACGGTGATCGACATGCCGTCACCTGGTCAGCCGCGCCCCGGAGCGCGGCTGCAACCGATTCATCCGGGCGCGCGGACGCACGGAAGCCGGCGCCACGAATTCGCGTTCGTTCCGCGGCCCCGGGGAGACGTCTGCGACGACGGCCCGGGCATCGACTTCGCCGGCGGCCGTGGCCAGAATCTCGTGGAAGCGCGCGCCGGTCCACGACCAGCGGTGCGCCTGGCACACCCACGCGCGCCCGTTCTCCGCCACCCACGCCGCCCACTCCGGCCGCTCCAGCAGCCGACGGACCTGTCGTGCCCAATCGCCCGGCCCGTGCGCGACAACCAGGTCGCGTCCGAGCCGCGCACTGAGCCCCGCCACCGCCCGCGGGCTGGCCACCACGGCCCGCCGCGAGGCACACGCTTCCAGGACCTTGTTCTTCAGCCCGCCGCCCTGACGGGTCGGGACCACCACGACCGCGGCCTGCCGCAGATAGGGGCGAACGTCCGGCACGTCGGCCGCCACCTCGATCCCCGGCTGCTCGGCCAGCCGCCGCACTGCCTCGACCGGACGCCGACCCACCACCAGCAGACGTCGCGCCGCCCCCGTCTGCTGCAAGGTCGGCCACACTCGCCGCGCAAACCAGCGGATGGCATCGATGTTCGGCGGAAACTCGAGTGAGCCGACAAAGGCGAGTGTGCCCGGGATCGGCGGTGTGCTGTCCGGCTGGAAGTACTCCAGGTCCACGCCGTTGGCGACGACCTCGATCCGGGCCGCGCCGGCCCAGCGTCGGGCGTAGCCGGCGTCGATCGGCGATACATAAATCGTGGCGGCGGCCTGCCGGGCCACCCAGCGCTCGTACGCGGCGTAAAGCCCCGCGTGCCACAGGGTGCGCGGCGCGCGCCGCCATGCTTCCACGCCGATGCCGCGCAGGGTGTGCAATACCAACTCGTCTTGCGGGTTCCAGACGAATGGGAGGCGACAGAACGGCGCGAGCTGCCCGTACACGGCCCCGTTTAACATCACCACGTCGTAGTGCTCCGCCCGGGCCGTGTCATGGAGCCAAGCGCCCAGAGCGTCGCGCGGACCATAGTGACGCCGCACCCGCCGCGCGATCCACGAAAGACGCACGCCCCCGCTCCGCGATGCCGGACTCGGAGGTCCGGCGTTACCGGGGAGCGTCGGCATCTTGCCGGCATTTGCGGGGAGCGTCGGCGTCCCGCCGGCTTGGGAATACGCCCGCGCATGGCCATTCCGCCCCCCCGCCCTCTTAGGGAGGGGTGGGGGGAGGGTAAGACCATCGCCGCCCACGGCCCCCGACGGCGCCGCCAGCACGCGCACTCCCGCCGGCAACTGGTCGGCATTCACCGGCGGCGTGGCCAGCGCGAGCGTCACGTCCGCCCGAACCGCGAGTTCCCGCAGCACGTGAAACAGGTGCAGCCGGTTGCCGCTGTTCAGCGGCCACGGCTCCCGCCCCGCCACGACCAGCACCCGCAGCCCGCCGCCGCTCATGCACTCACCTCGACGACCGGCAGAGGTGTACGCGGCGCGGCGGCGGGGGTCGCCCACCGCTCGACCGCGGCCAGCACGCGCTCCACGCTGATGTTGTCCATGCAGTTGGGCGACTTGTCGCACTGGCGCCGGTAGCACGGGGCGCACGCCAGGCCGGTGATGATCTTCTCACCTCGGCCGAACAGGTCGATCTCCGGGGCACACGTCGGCCCGAACAGCACGACGCACGGCACGTCCAGCGCCACGCCGACGTGCAGCGCCAGTGTGTCGCCGGTCACCAGCACCTGGCATCGCGAGACCAAGGCCGCGAACGTCAATTCGTCGTGATCGCAACCGGCGTCCAGCAGCTCGGGGCACGCGGCGGCCAGCTCCCGGTTCAGTGAACGCTCGTCCGGCCCGCCCAACAGCGCGACGCGCCACCCCGGGCGTTGCAGTAAGCGCCGGCCCAACGCCAGGAACTTGTCGGGCGGCCAGTTCTTGTTGGCGAACACGCGGCCGGCGCCGGTGTTCAGGCCGATCACCACGTCGTCGGCCCGCACGCCCAGCCGGTGCCAAACCGCGGCGGCGGCGGCCCACTGCGGCTCCGCGGGGTATAGCCGGTAGCGCTGGCCGCGGTACGGCAGCCCGACGGCTTCGTAGATGAGCTGCGGGTACGACTTCTGGTTTTCGTGAAACTTCAGCGGATCACTCAGACCCAGCTCGAAATACGCGGCGCATTCCGCATTGAGCGGGTACGGCGTGCCGTGAGCACTCAGGCCGATGCCGCGCTTCTCGGCCGCCTGAAGGGACAGCGCCAGCCCGGCGGGGGCCGGCTCTTTGTCGAGACTGAGGCATAGATCGAAGCGCTCGTGAACGATGTGGCTCAACGTGTCCGCGTTTAGCGGCAACAGGCGGTCGATGAGCGGGTGGTTGGCCAGGGCGCGTACACCCGCCGGCCGGGTGATCCAGGTGATGTGGCTTTGCGGCCAGGCGTCCTTCAAACCCGGCAGGAGGGCGGCAGTGCGAATCACGTCGCCCAGGGCGGCGAGCTTGATGATGACGATGCGTTGCCCCAGCGCGTCGTACCGCATGCACGTCGGCGGGCAGACCCCCTGAATGCCCACGGCGCACGGCCGGTCGCCGCGGTAGTGGCGGCAGTCCAGCCGCAACCACTTCCCGGCTTGCTCGCCCCAGATCGGTAGGCGCAGCGCACACATCGTCTATCCGCCTTCCTCGGTCGTGATGACCGGGCCCAAAGCCGATTGCAGCGGGGCGGCACCAACCGTGGGAACACAGGCGGGGACGCCTGTGCCACCACGTGTCGCGGCCGGGCTCCGCACCGGCCGTGGGCCGCGGGCGACGTTCCACGCGCGGACCGGCCACGCCGGCCGCCGCGATGCCGCCGCCCGCTCATACACCGCGCACATCGCCTCCGCCGTCCGCGACCAACTGAACTGCGCCAATCGCGCCCGGCCGCGGGCGACCAACTCGGCGGCGCGGGCTTTATCGAGCAGGGCTGCGATGCCCCGTCCGATGCTCTCGCCGTCGTTCGGGTCGCAGTAGACGGCCGCGTCCCCGGCCACCTCCGGCATGGCGCTCGTGTTCGACGTCAGCACCGGCACGCCACAGGCGAACGCGTCCAGAATCGGCAACCCGAACCCCTCACCGCGACTCGGCATCAGCAGCCCGCACGACCCGCGCAACAGGTCCGGCAAGTCGTCGTGCGGCACGAACCCGAGAATGCGGCACTGGTCGGCGATGCCGAAGCGCTCCGCATCCACGCCGAGCTCACGCCGGTAGCTCGCCGGTTCACAACCGACCAACACGATTTGCAGCCCCTGGCGTCGCTCCGGCGCGACACGGGCGAAGCCGTCCAGTGCCCCGCGGGCATTCTTGCGCCGGTTGGCCCCCGCGAACTGAATCAACCACCGTGGCCCTAGCCCATAGCGCATCTGAAGGGCGCACCGCTGCCGGTCGGACAACGGCTGGCGGGCGCGGGCCGCGATGTGCTGATCGGCGGCCCACGGAATCACCGTGATCTTCTCCGCCGGAACCCCGAACTCGTCGCGCAACTCATCGCGGGTCGCGGCGGACACGGTGATCAGATGCGCCGCCCCGCGGACCGCCCGCCGCACGCCCCGCCGAAAGGCCTGCGTGGCCGCCGGCGACAATTCGCCGCGCAGCCGGAGCGGCACCAGGTCGTGGATCGTCGCGACGTACGGTACCGGGCACCACCACGGCGCGTCGTTCGCGGGCAGGTGCAGCAGATCAATGCGATCCAATGTGGCCGCCGTCGGCAGGGCCACGTGCAGCCAGGCCCCGAGCCGGTCCCCCGGCAGATCGAGCTGCCGCCGCCGAACGTTCGGCCGGTGCCACGGCGGGTCGCCATCGTTGCGACCGGTGTCCGTAGCGACGTAGCGGCCGGGCTCCGTACCGGCCGTGGGGCGGCGACCGGCTTCCGCCGGCCGCTGGTGGTACAGCACGAACTCCCACTCCGGCCGCAGCGCGGGGATCAGGCGGTACGCGTCGAGCAGGTTGCGGCCCGTACCGCGCAATCGGGGCATCGTCAGGCTGCGTGCGTCCAGTCCGATTCGCATGGCCTTGGGACCGTGAGTACGACCGCGGCACAAAGCGCGCGTCAGGGTCGCGGCAGCCACCAGCGCTCCAACAGCGGCTTGTCCCACTTGTGGGGCTGCGTTGTGGTCGGCGGCGCGTCGCGCTGAATCAGCGCGTGCAGGCACTCCAACAGCAGGCGCTCGAACCGCCGTTGCACCTGATAGCGCGCATCGCGGTCGCGCTGATCGCCGGTTTCCTGGTACGGCGAGGTCTCCAGCGCCAGGGCATCCACGACGACCGTCTCCGCGTGCAGCGTGGCCAGCGCCCGCGGCGGCGACGTGTCGTACAGCACCCCCAGCACCTGGGCCGAGTTCGGTCCCAGCCCGTTCGGCGCATAGACCAGCAGCCACGGGGCCCCGAGTCGCGCGGCGGTGTCACACAACGCCGCCAAGCCCTGACCGGCCGGCCGCGTGCTCAGCGGGCGCAGGAAAATCACGTCCCGAATCGCGTTCACCCCGCGCACCTGCTCGGTCCACCAGGCTTGCTCCAGCGGCGTCAGCGGGCAGAACTGGAGTTCGCCGCCGGTGTCCACTTCGCGCGGCACGTACTTGGCGATCGCCAGGGGGCACGGGAATCGCCCGGTCGTCGTGTCGTCCGTCAGCAGTTGAAAACCGTTCGGTTGAAACGTCAGCCCCGCTTCCAGATCGTCCATCCGCAGCGGGGGCTCATAACGAACGACGGCCGGCGGGGGCTCCTGGCAACCCGTCAGCATCCCGGCCACGATCAGTAACGCCGTGAATCGCGTGCGAACCATAGGCGCACTCCCAAAGCCACGCCCTCCTGCGAGCATTATCGGGTTGGCCGGCGTCCCGCCTGCGTAAGTTTTCGGGCCGCCGCGCCCCCGCTCCGTCCGCATTCATGCCCCGTCGGCGCCGGGCCGATATCTACGGCGATCCCACGACGTTTCCGGCACGGAATCCCGCATGGAATCGGCCCCGCTTACCGCACTTCCGGCGCCACGGACCCGCACAAACGGCGCGGCGCCCACGGCCGGTGCGGAGCCCGGCCGCGACGCCACGGGCCGTGCGGGGATCGACCGCGATGGACGGCTCGGCGGGAGCCTCGCCCTCCCCACGGCCGCGCGGGCGCTGCCCCCGCGGACGCGGCGCGTGCTCGCGTCTCTGGCCCCGGTTACCTGGGTGGCACTGGACTGTGCGATTATCGGGCTGGCGGCGACGATCTCCGGCGAGGTGCTGGTCCTCAGTGTCGGCGGGTACACCTGGCTGCCCAACCGCTGGCTCTTGGGCGGCACCTTCTGCGCCGCCGCCCTGGCCGCCGGCCACGTCTTCGGCCTCTACGAGCGCAACACCCTCCTGGCCCGCAGCCGCATCCTTGTCCGCTCGCTGCTCAGCCTGTTTCTCGGCGTCATTCTGGCTTTCGCGTGGTTGAGCGTGTTCTTCTACGCCTCGTCCTCCCGCTGGATCGGTCTGGCCGTCATCGTCACGTACTGCCTCATCGCCATCCCGCTGCGCCTGGCCGCCCACCACGTCATCACCGCCAGCCCCGTCCGGCTGCTGTGCGTCGGCGCCGGGCCGTCGATCCGCAAGCTCGTCCGCCTCCTCGCCCGCCGCCACAACCCGCACTACCACGTCGTTGGGCACGTCACCGTCCCCGCCGAGACCACGGCCAAGACAGGAAGAGACGCCAAGGGGGAAGAGGGAACAGGGAACGGGGAACGGGAGACAGGGCAGGATACCCAGGAGCGCGGTACCGCGGATGGTTCGGACGCGACGGGGCGGTTTCGCAGTTCGACCGATGAGCAGTTCAACGCGGAGTGCCCGCGCCTCGGCACCCTCGACCGCGTCGTCCCGCTGCTCGCCGAGCACGGCGTGGACGAAATCGTCGTCGCCAGCGAGCTCATCCTCGACCCGGCCACCGGCGGCGCCCTGGCCTCCTGCCTCGAACGCTGCTGCCGCGTCACCGACCAGACGACCTTCGTCGAGAAGCTGCTCGGCGAGGTCCCCGCCGAGACCCTGGCCGCCGAGTGGTTCCTCCGCGCCGACGTGCAGAATCGCAGTAATTATGAGGCCGTCCGCCGCATGATGGATGCCACCGTCGCGGCGCTCGGGCTGCTGCTCACGCTGCCGCTGTGGCCGCTCGTCGCGTTGGCCATCCGCCTGGACAGCCCCGGCCCCGTGCTGTTCCGCCAACGCCGCGTTGGGCAGCACGGCCGCCTGTTCACGATCTACAAGTTCCGCACCATGCGCGTGGACGCCGAGGCCGACGGCGCCCGCTGGGCCGTCCGCGACGACCCGCGCGTCACCCGCGTCGGCCGCTTCCTCCGCCGCAGCCGCCTCGACGAACTGCCGCAACTGCTGAACATTCTGCGCGGCGACATGGCCCTCGTCGGGCCGCGGCCCGAACGCCCCGAGTTCGTGCGGCAACTCGAACAACTGCTGCCGCACTACCGCCTGCGCCACCTCATCAAGCCCGGCCTCACCGGCTGGGCGCAGATTCATTACGGCTACGGCGGCAGCGTTGCCGACGCTCTCCGCAAACTGTGCTACGACCTGTATTACCTCAAGCACCGCGCCCTGGAACTCGACGTGGCCATCCTGTTCCGCACGCTGGGGACGTTCGTGCTCGGCGCGCGGTAGGGTGGCCGGCCGAGGCAACCGCCAGGGCAACCGCCGAGACGCGAAAAAACGCCGAGGACACCGAGAAGACCGCTAGGCGCCGGGCGGCGCCCGCACTCCCCACCCTTCCAGGGAGGGGTTGGGGGAGGGTCGCCGCAGGCGCGTCCCCCCCACGGCCGGTACAGAGCCCGGCCGCTGCGGCGGGCCAGCACGGAGGTCAGCCCCGGCGGTTCCGTGAACCAGGGAACGCTGAATCCCGATAACAACGATAGGCCCCGCGCGCGGGGCCTTGGACACCCAACGCATGGTTCTCGCCTCCGCACCGCTGACGGCGCCCACGTGGTTGGGCCGCGCGCGGCATTCTGCCGCCGCCCTGCTCGACCGCTGCGGCGTCCTCAAGCTGCAATTTCAGCGCCGCCGGGGGCTGCGCATTCTTTGCTACCACGGCGTCTGCGCGGACGAGCTGGTTGGGCACCCGGGAGTGCCCCCGTACTTCGTCGGGGCGACGGAGTTCGCGCGGCACCTCGATGTCGCGCGGCGGTTCGGTCCCATCGTCCATCTGCCCGAGGTGGCCGACGCGCTCCAGGGGGACCGCTGGCCCGCAGCGTCCGCCACCGCGATCACTTTCGACGACGTGGCGGCCTGCACGTTCGTGCATGCGCGGCCGGCCCTGGCGCAACGCGAGGTGCGGGCGTCATTCTTCGTCGCCACCGGCCACGTCGAGACCGGCCGGCTGTTCTGGTCGGACCTGTTGCGGCTGGTGCGCGGCGACCCGGAGCTGCTGGCGACGGACCGACGGGCCAAGCTCGGGTGGCTGCTCGACGAGCCGGCCCAGCATAAGCAAATGACGCTGGTGCAGCTCTTCGCCACACTGGAACGGAGTGAGCGGGAGGTGCGCGACCGGCTGCCCGCTGTCCTGCGCGAAACGCTGCGGCCGCTCAACTGGGACGAGCTCGCCGCGCTGGCCACCGACGGCCATGACGTCGGCGGCCACACCGTCGATCACGTCGTCCTCGGCTGGCAGCCCGACGACATCCGTCGCCAGCAGATTCGGGACAGCGTGCGGACCATCGAGCGGCGGCTGGGGCGGCCGCCGATCGCCTTCGCGTACCCCAACGGCGGCCCGGGCGATTTCGCGCTGCGTGACTGGGACACGCTGCGGGCACAGGGGGTGCGGTATGCCCTCAGTACGTGTCCCGGCTTCGCCCCGGGCCCGGGACCGTTTGCCCTGCCGCGCGTCTCCATCGGGACCGGGCTGGGGCCGGAACGGTTCGCCCTGGAACTCAGCGGGCTGCTGGATGCCCGGCGACGGCGGCAACACGGATGGCGTTGACCGTGCAACAGGTCGCTTCCTTCGACGCCCCGGGGCTGCGCGCGGCGTGGATCCGGCTCAGCGACACCGCGCCGCGCGCCAGCCTCTTCTCCACGTTCGAATGGTGTCGTGCCTGGGCAGACGTCTTCGGTGCGGGAAGTGAAATCGCCGTTTCGCTGATCCACGATGGACAGGGGGCGCCCCGCGGGCTACTGCCGGCGTATGTGGACCGGACCGGACCGGTGCGCTGGCTCAAACTGCTCGGGCGGGAGCGGGTCAGCGGCGACCACCTGGACCTGCTGTGCGCCGCGGAAGACCACCCGGCGTGTCTTGACGCCCTGTGGTCGCACTGGGAGCGGTCCGTCGCCTTCGACGGCTTCATCCTAGGCGACCTGCACCGTGACTCACCCACGCTGCACGGCGTGCGCTTCCGGGCCCGGCAGCGCGGCTGGCCCGTGCAGGAGCGCGAGCCGCAAGTCGTGCCGTACGTCGACTTGCCGGTGACCTTCGACGCGTACCTCGACACGCTCTCGGCCAATATGCGTTACCACGTCCGTCGCCGCCGCCGCGGCCTGGCGAAGATGCTCGACACCGCGGTCCGGGTGGTGAGCACGCCGGCGGAGATCGACGCGGCGTTGACCGACCTGTTCGAGCTGCACCAGCGACGCTGGCAGCGCGACGGCCGGCCGGGGAACCTCCACGACGCGCGAAAGCGCGAGTTCCTGCGGCAATTCTGCCGTGTGGCCGCCGAGCGCGACTGGGTGCGCGCGATCGTCATGGAGAGGGAGGGTGTCCGGCAGGGGGTGCTGCTGGCGTTTCACTGGCGCGGCACGGCCAGCTTCTACCAGATGGGCTGGGACCCTGACACGCCCATCCAAAGCCCCGGGGTCGTGTTGCTGGCCGAGAGCATCGAGCAAGCCGTCCGTGAGGGGCTGTCACGCTACGACTTCCTCCGCGGCGACGAGCCGTATAAGCGCAAGTGGACCACGCCGGCCGTCGAGCAGGTGACGTTGGTCGTCGGCTGCCGCGCCCGGGCCCGCGCGGCGATCGCCGCCGGCCGGCTCAAGGAACGCGTGAAGCAGACCTTGGGACCGGCCCCGTGGCGGAAGCTGAAGGGCCTGCTGCGCGTGTGATGTGAATCGGAGGTCTGGTACCGTGCCGCCCGCGTTGTCCCCGCCGCCCAATGGTGCCGACACGAGCCCCGAGCGTCAGCGAGGGGGCTCCTGCGACGGCGGGGCGCCGGTTGCGGGCACGGCGGGCCGGTTGCGGCCCATCGCAGCAGAGACGGCCGAGGTTTTTCGCGCCCGTTTTCGGCAGGCCATCGAGGCCGCGAACCCGACGCCGGCACAGCGGAAGTGGCGGTTGGGCGTGTTTGAACGCGGCCTGAAGCTCGCCGCCGAGATCGAGGCCCGTCTCGGTCCGCTCACCGGCCGACGCGTGTTGGATGTGGGGGCCGCGTTCGGCGGCGACGTGGCGGCCCTGGTGGCGCGCGGCGCGTCCTGCGTGGCCGCCGACAAGTTCGACCACGACTACGAGCGTCTGCTCAGGCACCTCGACGCGGGCGAGCGCCTGTCGTACACGCTGTTCGATTGCACAGGCCGGTGGCCCCTGCCGGACCACCGCTTTGACGTGATCATCTCCATGTCGGTGCTGGAGATCATCGACGACTTGGACTTCTGGTTCAGCGAACTGCTGCGGGTACTCAAGCCCGACGGGCTGGCGATCGTGGACACCGGGTCGGCCGTGCGTATGGCCCGTTGCGACCCGCTGTTCAAGCTGCCACTGATTTCGCTGCTGCCCACGCCCCTGCGCTGCGGGGTCGCGGCCCACGTCTTTGGCCGGCGCTATCGCTTTCACGTTTCGCGGCACACGTTCTACACGGCGGGCAAGTTCCGCCGCTACGTGGCCCCGCGGGGCTTTACCGCCGTGCCGTGCAAGTACGCCGACAGCCCGGTCATGCGGCGGCTGGCCGGCCGGCCGTTGGGACGTTGGTGGCAAGGGTTGGTGCGGCGGCTCGCGTGGGACTTCATTGTGATTCGACGAGCGTGAACGCGGCACGGCCACCGGCACACGCCGGACTCCCGCCACGGCGGGCAGGCTGCGGGCCGGCGCTACGGGGTGAGGCTGGTTGTCTCGACGCCGATCGGAGGTCGGGTGCTACGGGGCGGCGCAGGCTGCTTCCACGCCGAGGAGTCGCCGCAATTCGGCCCAGCGTCGTTCGCAATCGAACATCGCGCGCGCACGCCGCCAACCGGCGGTTCCCATCCGCCGGCGCAACTCCGGGTCGCGGCCCAGTCGCAGCAGGGCGGCGGCATGCGCGGCCACGTCGCCCGGCTCGATCAGGTATCCGGTCTCCCCGCCCACGACGGTCTCGCACACGCCCCCGCTGCGGCCCGTGACGACGGGCAGTCCCGCGGCCATCGCCTCGACGACCGCGACGCCGAAGGACTCCTCTTGTCGTGTCACGGGCCCACGCCGGTTGTGCGCGGTGAAGAGGTCGGCTTCGCGCCGCAGTCGGTTGGCCGCGGCCTCGTCGACCGCGCCGATCATCCGAATGCGGTGGGCAACCGGCGATTGCTCGACGAGCCGTTCACACTCGCCGCGCAGCGGCCCGTCGCCGGCCAACGTCAGCCGCCCCTCCAGCCCGGCCGCGCACGCCCGCTCGAACGCCTGGATGACCAGGTCCGGCCCCTTGCAGTCCACCAGCCGGCCCAGATAGAGCACGTGCACGTCCTGCGACCGCCGGGCCCGCACCGGGCACGTCGGCGGCGACGGAATGCCGTAGTACTGGAGCACCACGCGTCCCGCCGGCACGCCGATATCCAGCAGTCGCTGCCGCACGCAACGCGAGTTTGCGATCAAGGTCACGTGGGCACTCAAGCGGCGCACCGCCGCCGGGTACTCCGCCGGAAAGTACCGCCCGTGCGGGGGCTCGCGGCGGCGGTAGTCCCACTCCGTGTCGTACCCGTGCGGGTGGACGAACACGGGCTTGTCCATCTCGCGCCAAACGTGCTCGAAGCGCAGCGCGAAGTCGAGGTAGTGGACCAAGATCACCGAAACCGCCTCGTCGGCGACGGCCCGGCGCACCACAGCCGCGGCGGTTGTTGGCACGGGCGTCACCGGCAGCCCGGCACGCCGGGCCACACGCTGCCACAACGGCGCGGGTTCGTTGGTCAAGCGGAGTGCGGGAATGCGACCGCCCCCCGGCGCCGGCGGCGCGTCACACGCGCCGACGGCCACTACGTGCCCCTCGAGCGCCTGAATCTGCCGCGCAATCCAGACCTCGGAGGGGGCGCTCCAATTCGGCGTCAGAAACAGCACGCCCATGACGGCCTAGCGCCTCGCCCCCGGGGCCAGCGGCGGCTCCTCCAACGTGGTCCCGCGCGGACGGGGCCCGAGCTCGAGCTCCGGGCCCAGTTGGGTGGCATCCTTGAGAGTCAGGTCGGCGGCCGGCCGGGACCGTGGCGCCGTCATGTCGCTCACGCCGTGAATCCGCTCCCTCACTTCCTGACGGCCGTTCGTAGGTCCGGCCGGCGGGCCGGTCGCACCGCGCACGAGACGCAGCGCCGAACTCAGCCGGCGCCTGAGCCGCGGCCACCAGCCGACCGGGGACCGCGCCGGCCGCCGCACCCGGGGTACGCAGGCGGGTGCCGCGACGCCGGTCTTGAGCAGTACCGCGATCAACGTGTCGTTGTCGTCGAGCGTGTACACGCACCGGCCAAGCGCGCGGAAATCCGCGGGCGTCCAAAGGCTGCGATGGACCTCGAGCTCGTTCGCGCAGGCGGCCCCCTGCGCCGTATCGCGGGCCGGGGTCGTCACGAGCACCGCCTGCCGGGCGTGGGCCAGGCACGCCTGGAGGAACGACCGGCCCTCGTCCTTCTCCACGTGCTCGATCACGTCGCCGAGGAAGATCACGTCGTACGTGCCGACGTCGTGGATGGCGTCTCGCATGTCCCCCACATACAGCCGGTCGTAGAGGAACTCGTGCATCGGCGTGAGATACGGCCGGTGGCCTTCGATCCCGTCGATCTGCACTTGCCAGTTCGCCCGAGCATAGCGGCACGGGTCGGTCTCCGCCGCCACGATGTCCGTGTATTCGCGGAACAGGTGGCCCCACTTGCCGAACCCCACGCCCACGTCGAGGATCGACCGCGGGGCGAGCTGCTGGACAATCCCCACGACTGTCGGAATGTGATTACACCGGCTGGTAGGCATCCGCAGGTTCCTCACGGCCGGCCGGCGGACGACGGGCCCCGGCCGCGTCGTCCAACCGCCCCGGCGCCCCGTCGACAAACTCCCAGTGCGCCGGCAGCGAGCACAGCCCGTGTTCCCGCACGGAACGATACGGGCGCGGGCTGCGCGCCAGATCGTCCTCCACGCGGAACGGCAGCACCTCGTACACGCAGTCCACCGGCTCCAGCGCGTCCGTGTGGACCGCCAGGTTCCAGTGATACGAGCCGCATTGCAGCGGCAGCGCCGGAATGGCGATCCGCACCGTCCGCCGCCCGTTCACGACCCCGGGCGCAAACCCGGGCGAATCCTGGTGCGCCAGTTGCAGCACCTTGATCCCATCGTCCGCCGTCGCGCACGACGCCGACAGGTTCAGTTGCGATCGGCAGCAGCTTTCCAGTGTGAACTCGACCGTCATCGGCCCCAGCCGCTGAAAGACCCCGGACACTTCTCCGGCCGAGTTCAACAGGCGGGCGTGAACGACACGCGCCTGGCCGCTCCCCTTGCGCGTTGGCCAATTGGTCAGGTCGGCGTCGGGCGCGCTCACGGCGTCGGCGTTCTCGGTCAGGTAGGCCTGCACGACCGCCGGCGCCGGCCCGTCCGCCACGATCTGCCCGCCGCGCAGGCACAGGGCCCGCGGGCACAGGTTGCGGACCGCGGTCATGTTGTGGCTGACGAACAGGATCGTCCGGCCCTGCCGCGACACGGCCCCCATCTTCCCCAGGCACTTGCGCTGAAACTGCGCGTCGCCCACCGCCAGCACCTCGTCCACGATGAGGATCTCCGGCTCCAGGTGCGCCGCCACCGCGAACGCCAACCGCACGTACATCCCGCTCGAATAGCGCTTCACCGGCGTATCCAGGAACCGCTCGATCTCGGCGAAGGCGACGATCTCGTCGAACTTGCGGCGGATTTCAGAGCGGGTCATGCCCAGGATGGCCCCGTTGAGGTAGATGTTCTCACGCCCGGTCAGCTCCGCGTGAAACCCCGTACCCACCTCCAACAAGCTGCCCACGCGGCCGCGAATAACGGCCCGGCCGACCGTCGGCCACACCACGCGCGACAGCACTTTCAACAGCGTGCTCTTGCCAGCCCCGTTGCGCCCGACGATGCCGACGACCTCCCCCGGCTGGACCTCAAACGACACGTGGTCCAGCGCCCAGATGAACTCGTCCGCCTCGCCACGCTCGCTCAGCAGGGCCAGGCGCCGCAGGTGCGCCCGGACCGCCTGCCGCACGGCCCCGCGCCACGTCCGCGCCGGGGGCAGCAACCGCCCGATCTTGTAGCGCTTGCCGAGGCCGTCGACGACGATGGCGGGCGTGCTCATGCGGCGATCCCCTGATTCCCCTCCCTCTCAGGTCGCCACGGGCCACTCGCTGTGGCGCGGCGGAGTTGACGGAGGGTCAAGGCCACCGTCACCACGAAGTCATCCTGCGGTGCTTTCCCGTACCCCCGTTCCCACGTTCCCACGCTTTCACCTTCCCACGTTCCCACGGCTCGGCGGCCTCCATGTTCACTGGTCCCAGTGCGACAAGTCCCGGCCCAGCAACGCCGCCAGCCGCTGGTTTGGCTCCCGGAACCGCTCCACCAGCCGCGCGCGCGTCGCGGGTTGCATCGGCGGCGGCGCCAGGCGGGCCCGCAGCCCCGCGGCGCGGCGCGTCCGTTCGAGCAGGTGATAGGTGCAGTCTTTAAGCCGCTGGGGGACGAGGCTGCTGAGGTGCTCGAACCCGGGGATGCCCCGCAGCACCTGCGTCATGTGCAGTCGGAGCTGCCATTGCTGATACGCTCGCGCCTCGTTTGCATGGACCGGCCCCGCGCTCAGCAGATCGACGCCCGCGTCGATCCCCAGGTGGCGGCAAACCTGCCGCAGCACCGCGCCGGGGTCGCGCTGCAAGTCTTCCAGCAACAAGAACAAGAACGCCTCGGGCGGGAAGTGCCGGCGGTACTCCTCGATGTAGCGAATGTACTCCCCGGCCCGCACCAAGTGCGGGTACGCCTCCAGGTAGTTCTCGAAGGTCGCCAGGTGCGGCCCCAACCGGTTCAAGGCCCGCGCTGTCTTGATCTGCTCGCCGTAGTCCGAATACGTGCGCTGCACCGGGTGCCGCATGATGTAGATGAGCTTCGCCTGTGGCACATACCGGCCCAGCCGGGCGGCGCACGTCGGGTACTCCTGCCACCAGGTGTAGATCGTCGAGGCCTCGCCGCAGAGCTGGTCCGGCCCGGCCTGCGCAAACAGCGCCCCGTACCACTCCCAGCCCAGGTCGAACTTGTCCGCGAAGAACTCCGGCTCCTTGTGCGGCGACAGGTAGAGCTGCGGGTGCCGCCTCAGGTACTCGTACAGCGTCGTCGTCCCGCACTTGGCCGACCCGATGATGATGAAGTCCGGCAACCGGACGTGGGGCGGGGGGCCGATGTCCGTCGCCACCGGCGGAGCGTGCAGGACGGTCGTCACCGCCAAGGTCCTCGCTGCGAAAGGTGATCGTTCCAGGGGTGATATCGGCGGGCCGCGGCGGCCGTCCTCAAGCGGTTTTCCCGGCTCCCCGATAGCGCGCCATGACGACCGACAGCCCGTCGGTCAGGAAGGTGTGTCTTCTTCGAGGACCGCTTTGGCCGAACGGACCGGCAACGGACGGGTCTCCGTCATCGTCCCGACTTACAACCGGGCGCAACTTCTGCCGCGCGCCATCGCCAGCGTGCAGCGCCAGACCGTGGCCCACTTGTGCGACATCATCGTGATTGACGACGGCAGCACCGACGACACCCCGGCCGTTGCCGCCCGCTACCGCGACCAGGTTCATTACATCCGCCAGCCCAATCGTGGTGCCCCGGCGGCCCGTAACCTGGGAATCCGCGCCTCCAATGGTGAGTTCGTCGCGTTTCTGGATTCCGACGACGAATGGACCCCGGACAAGACTGAGCGGCAGCTCGCTGCGCTGCGCCGCTGGCCGGCGGCCGTGCTGGCCACCGGCCGTGCCCTCGCGCGTTACGGCGACGGCCGCACGCGGCCGCACCTGGTCCCGGGCATACCGTTCGACCGCCCCGTGGATTTCGCTCCGCTGCTGTTCGCCGAGAACTTCATGCCGACGCCGACGATCATGGCGCGGCGGAGCGCGTTGGAAACGACCGACCTGTTCAGCGAGCGACTGCTGCGCCGCCACGATTACCACCTGTGGGTGTGCCTGGCGTGTCGCGGCCCCGGGGTGTACGTCGATGCGCTGGTCGCGTACTACGACGACGACACGCCCGCGGGCCTTTCCCGCGACCGCGACACCTGCATGGACTACAAGCTGCTGGCCCGCCGGCTGCTGAAGTCGGAGCTTCGTCGGCGGCCCGATTGCGCGGCCATCTGGCGGCGCGGCATGGCCGACACGCTCGCCAGCCTGCGCGATCACGCCTACCGCGACGGCCATTACGCCGCCGCCGTCGGCTACGGGCTGCGTTCGCTGTGGCACGCCCCGCATCGCCCGAAGTGGGAATGGGGCCGACTGCTGTCGGCGATCGGCCGCGTGCTGCTGCCCCGCGGCTCCAATCCAACGTGTCGCAGGATGCGGGCCGCAGCGGTGGACCACCGATAGCGCTCTGCCGCCGCCTGTCGCCCGCGGTTCCCTAGTTCGGTCGCCAACTCACGATCCCGAATCAGGCGATTCAGCGCAATGGCCAGCGCCGCGGAGTCGGACCGGCGATAGAGCAGTCCGCCGCCGTGTTCGCGCACCACCTCGGCCATGCCGGAGTAGACGCGAGGGGGATCGTGCTCCGGGACCAGCACGGGCAGTCCGTGGGCCATGCCCTCCAACACGACGTTCGGGAACGTGTCGTAGAGGCTCGTGGACAGCACACCGTCCGCCGCCGCGTACCAGGGCCCCATGTTCCGCTGTGCGCCGGCGAATACGACCCGCGCGGCCACGCCTGCGGTCCCCGCCAACTGGCGCAGCTCTTCGAGTTCCGGCCCGTCGCCGACGATCAGCAGTCGCCCGCGCGGGTCCACGTCCGCCAGCGCGCGGATGGCCAAGTCGAAGCCCTTGTTGCGGTCGCAGTGCCCGACCAGCGCGATGACGAACTGGTCGGCCGCGGCCCCGATCTCCCGGCGTTTCGCGGTCCGCGCGCCGGGCATCGCCGCGACCGGACACCCGCCGTAGTCGCAACGTTCGACCGGTACCGCATCACGCCGCGCAAACGCCCGAATTTCATGCACGCTCTGCCGCGTCGGCGCCAAGACCAGGTTGGCGCAAGCGAGCGCATGCCGTTCGACGCGGCGGAGGCCCAGGTAATCCAGCCACGCCCACCAGTGCGGGGCCCGGCGGCGCGGCCACGTGAATGGCAGGCAATTCGCCAGCAGGCAGGCAAAGACGAAGATGACCGGCGTGTCCGGCCACGCGCGCCGGGCCGCGACCACCCACGTTGGACTGACGGCCACGAACGCAGCCCGCGGCGGCGGCAGGCGCCGCAGACCGCAGGCCATCCCCCCCGGCAGGCACCAATTCCGGACGCGCCACGATTGCGGCGACACGCCGCTGGGCAGGTTCATCCGCCCATCCACAGGCGTTGCCGGACCGGCCGCGCCGTGCCGGTCATCGACCCCCAGGATGAGTGAGCCGTACCCCGCCTGTCGCAGCGCCTCCTGGAGCCCCGCCGCGAAGGCCAGCCCGCCACCCCAGCCGCGTACATCGCAATGGCAGGCGAAGTAGAAGTCCGGGGCGGCATCCGGCGTGGGGCCAATCATCAATTCCCTCGTCGGCAAACGCCGGCATCGACCGCCGGACCCGGTTGGCCGGCGGACTCCGGCGCCCGACGGGTTGTATCGACCAACGACGCCGCGCGCGCTGTCGCGGGGCGCAGGCCCTGCGCGGGGCGCCGGGCGCGGGCCGTCCGCTGGGACGGCCAGGCATATCAGACGCGCGCCGTGAGCAGCGTCCTAGATTCTCTCGCGCGGTCCGCCCGCGAGGTGGGTGGGGTCCGCATTGCGAAACTCATCTCCGCAAGAAGCGATAAACACCGCGGATTCCGTGTGCCGCCTCGCGGCACATCACCGGCTCGCGCGGACGAACCGCAGGGTACGAGCATCGTCGCCGCGCGACGTGCGCCCGTGAAAAGACCGCACCAACGCCGTAACGACCGGGCGCCGCACCGGCCGTTGGGACACAGGCCGGGACGCCTGTGCCACCGTGTGCGGCGCGGGCGCGTCGATCAGAACCCCGCACGCGAGCGCGGGGCGTTGGGTTCCGGCCCATGACGAACGACCACCGACCACTGATTCTCGTCGTCCTGGCCGGCGGAGGCTGGTACCGCGAGACGCTGCGCCTGGTGGAGGCGTTCGATCCCCATCAGGTCCGCGTGGCTTACGCCTACGCCCTGCACCAACACCACGCCTGCGGCCGGCTGGCCATGCCGCTCCCCGGCGAGCGCTACCCCATCCACTACCTCGGCCGCACGCAGGGCCGGCCGTGGCGGCACCTGGTCAATCTCCTGTGGCTGGGGCGCGGGTTCATCGAGGCGTACCGGCTCATCCGGCGGCTGCGGCCCGACGCCGTCCTGGCCCTCGGCACCGCCGTCGCCGTCCCGCTGTTTGCCGCGGCCAAGTTGCTGCGTGTTCGCTGCGTCTTCATCGAGACGGTGACGCGCGTGCAGCGCCTGTCGCGCACGGGGCGGCTGCTCCATCGCTGGTGCCTGAGCGACCGGTTGTATGTCCAATGGCCGAAGCTGGTCGAGGCGTACCCCGGCAGCCGCTTCGCGGGAGCGGTGCTGTGAGTAGCGAGTCACGAGTACCAAGTAGCGCGTTGGAAAGTCGGCCACGGGCCGGTCACGCCGCGGCCTTCGACTCGATACCCGACATTCTGACATCCGCGTTAGTCGTCGTCGGCACGCAGCACTTCGACGCGCTGGTCGCCGAGGTGGACCGGCTGGTCGAGATCGGCCGCCTGCCGCGCGACACGTTCGGCCAGATCGGCTCCGGGCACTACGTGCCGCGCCATTTCCCCTGGGTCCGCTACGAACGCGACCTGTGGCAACGGCTGACCCAGGCCGACCTCATCATCACCCACGGGGGGACCGGCCTGGTAATGGAGTGCCTCCAGTCCGGCCGGGCCTTCATCGCGGTCCCGGACGAGCTCAAACCCGAGAACCACCAGCTCGAGTTCCTGGAGGCCCTCGCCGAACGCTTTGACTATTGCTGGGCCCGCCGCCCGGCGGACCTGGAAGCTGCCCTGGACCACGCCCGACCCGCCCGCCGCCGCGACTCCCGCGACGTGCGTGAACTGGCCGGCGACATCCTGGCCTTTGTGCGACCAAGGGGCAGCGTCGGACAGCTCGTCGCCGGCCGTTTTTGCCCGTAGCGTCCGGCGTGGCTCCCCGGCGGGCGACACCGGCCCCGGGGCCTCAAGCCCACCTACCGGCAGGCCCGATATTTCCCGGCGACATTGACCACCGCGCGGTCCGACCGCGGGAGGCCTGGAGTCTGCGCATGAGAATGTACGCCGGTGCGTTTCTCGTGGCGATGGCCACGCTGTCCTTGCAGGTGGCGCTGACCCGCCTGCTGAGCATCACCGCCTGGTACTTCCTGGCGTTCTTCGCCATCGCCCTGGCGATGCTCGGCCTGACCGCCGGCGCGGCCACCGTGTACCTCAACCGCGAGCGCTTCAGCGGGGACCGGCTGACCGGCTCACTGGGCCGCGCGTGCCTGTACATGGCCGGCTCAATCCCGCTCACGCTCGTGGCGCTGTGCCTCCTGCCGATCCCCGTGTTCTTCGGCGCGATCAGTGCCTGCGCCATTCTGGCGGCCAGCGCCATCGCCTTCCTGCCGTTCTACTTCAGCGGGATCGTCATCACCGGCGTGCTGACCTGCGCGCCGCAGCCCAGCGGGCGGCTCTACGCGGCGGACCTGCTCGGCGCCGCGACCGGCTGCCTCTTCATCCTCGCCGCCCTGGAGCACATGGATGTGTGCAGCGCGGGCCTGCTGTGCGCGGCGCTCGCGGCCCTGGCGGCGCTGGCGTTCGCCTACCGGCATGTTCACAGCGGCGGCCTGGCCCGGCCGGCGGCTGGGGTCTTCGTCGTCCTGCTCGTCGCCGGGCTGGCCAACAGCCAGAGCCCGCGGATGATTCGCCCCTATGTGGCCAAGTCGCAGTTGCAGGCCGCTCACCGCGTTGGACGCGAGTACTGGAACTCCTTCTCGCGCGTCACGATGGAAAAAGCGGTCGAGCCGCTGCACTACTGGGGCCGCAGTGCCAAGGCCCCGGAGGCCCGCATCCCGTGCTACCGCATGACGATCGACGGCGCCGCCGGCACCCACATGCGCCGCTTCGCCGCCTGGGAGGACCTGGACCACCTGCGCTACGACGTGACCAACGTGGCCTACTATCTCCGGCCCACGGGCGGGGCGTGCGTCATCGGTGTCGGCGGGGGGCGGGACGTGCAGAGTGCCCTGCGTTTCGGCCACCAGCGGGTCCTGGGGATCGAGCTTAACCCCGCGTTCATTCGCATCCTGAAGCACGACTACGCCGACTTCGCGGGCCTGGCCGGCCGCCCGGAGGTCGAGCTCGTCGTGGACGAAGCCCGCAGCTACCTGTCGCGTTCGACCGAGCGGTTCCCCTTGGTCCAAATGTCGCTCGTGGACACCTGGGCCGCCACCGGCGCGGGGGCGTTCTCGCTCAGCGAGAACAACCTCTACACCGTCGAGGCCTGGCAGATCCTTCTCGACCGACTCACGCCCGACGGCGTGTTCACCGTGTCACGCTGGTACAGTCCGGAGCGCCTCGGCGAAACCGGCCGCCTGGTGGCGCTGGCGTGCGAAGCGCTGCGCCACCGTGGCGTGCAGGCCCCGTTGGCGCATCTGGCCGTCCTGACCCGCAAGCCCGTGGCCACGCTGTTGCTCTGTGCTCGCCCGTTCGAGCCCGAAGAGCTGACGCTCCTGAAGGACCTCGCGGCCGAGCACGAGTACAAGCTCCCGCTGCTGGCCGGACGCGAGGAGCCCGAAACGGTCCTCACCCGCATCGCGCTGGCCGGTACCGCGGCCGAGCTGGACCGGCTCGGGCGGGCCGAGGGGATGCGCTTTGATCCGACGACCGACGAGAACCCCTATTTCTTCAACATGCTGCGACTGGACAGCCTGCACCGCAGCTTCAGCGCCTACGACGGCGTCGTCAGCGGCAACATGCAGGCCTCGTGTCTGCAAGTCGGCCTGGTGCTCTCCCTGCTGCTGATTGCCGCCGTGACGATCATCGTGCCACTAATGAAGCGCACGCGTCTGGTGACGGCCGGCGGCCCGCCCGTGCTGTGGTCCGGCGCCCTGTACTTCGTGCTCATTGGCTGCGGGTTCATGCTGGCCGAGATCGCGATGATCCAGAAGCTGTCGGTGCTGATCAGCCACCCGGTCTACGCGCTGGGCATCCTGCTGTTCGCGCTCATTCTCTCCAGCGGCCTCGGCGCGGCCCTCAGCGAGCGCTTGCCGCTGACCCGCGCGCCAGGGGTCTACCTCTACCCACTGGCCACCGCCGCCGCCGTCTTGCTTGCCAGCCGCGCCATGACCCTCGCCACCACGCACCTGGCGACCACGTCGATGACCGTGCGGATCGCCGCCGCCATCGCCGTGATCTTCCCCCTCGGGCTCCTGCTGGGGCTCTTTTTCCCCACCGGCATGAGCCTCGTCCGGCGGATCTCCAACTTCGACACACCGTGGTACTGGGCCCTCAACGGCGTCTTCGGCGTGCTCTGCTCCGCGGTGGCGGTGCTCATCAGCATCTACAGCGGCATTTCGACGAACCTGTACATCTCGGCGGCCTGCTATACCCTCGTGCTGGTGTGCGTGATCGACCTGCACCGCCGCCGGGCGGCCTCGCCGCGACCCGTGGCCGCGACGGCGGCGGCCCCGAGCGTGGTCCCTTCGTTTGTCGAGTCGCTCCGTCGTCTGCCGGATCGAGCGCCCGGGAGTCCGGAGCGCGATGCCGACGCATGGGTCGGCGCCGGAACGGGAGGGCGAAGCAGCAAGGTGGCTCGCCGGGAGGGTGAAGCTCCCGCTGAGCCGGAATGGTGAAGCGGTGGGGCGGCTCGGCAGGAGCCGCGCCCTCCCCACCCGTGCAACCGCGACTGGGCGAACGCAGCCCGGTTCCACCGGGCGAAGCCACACGGCCGATAACACGTGATTAGGACGCCCGGTGGTGGACCGTCGGCGCGTGGAGACCGGTATGTTCATGCCGCTGGCCGTTAGTGGGGCCTCGTGGGTGACGCGGCACTGCCAGACACTTCCCGGCCGCTGGCGGCTGCTGCGCTGGTTGGAGCGCCAGGGCCCCGTGTTGGCCGGCCTCCCGCCGCAAACCGTCTCGGTCGGCGACGGCCTCCGCATGTCCGTCAACCCGGTGGATGAGAACGGCCGCTGGGTCTTCGTCCACGGGCTGGAACGCAACGAGCGGATCACGCGGCAATTCGTGCGCCTGCTGCGCCCCGGCGACCACGTGATCGACGTCGGGGCCAACGTCGGCTACTTCACACTCGTCGCCGCCCGCCTGGTCGGCCCGACCGGCGGCGTCCACGCGTTCGAACCGTCGCCGCAGGTCTTCCCCTGGCTGCGGGCCAACGCTCGGTTGAATCCGGTGCTGAACATCTGCGTTCACCAGAAAGCGGTGACCGATCGCGGCGGTCCCGTGCGCTTCCACGCCGCTTCGCCCGACCGCACCGGGTACTCCTCCATCCGCGACCTGGGGACGGAGACGGCCGCCGTGACGACGGTGGACGCCGTCGCCCTCGACGACCTGCTGGACGAGCTGCCACCCACGCGCCTGGTCAAGATCGACGTCGAGGGGGCCGAGTGGCTCGTGTTGCAAGGGATGCGCCGGTTGCTGGAACGTGACCGGCCGCACCTGATCTGCGAGCTTGACGACGGCTTCCTGCGGGAGCTGGGCGCCGACGCGGAGAAGGTCTGTCAGTTCCTGCGCGACGCCGGCTACAGCCTGCACCGGATCGTGGCCCGCGGCGAGCTGGAGCCGGTGTCCGCCGCGCCGCGGGACCGCTGCAATCTCGTGGCCAGCCCGCGCGGCAACGGACACGGCCGTTAGAGATCGGCCATGACGCGCTACCGCGCTGCGATCGTGCTGCTGATCCTCGCCGTCGCGGCCGGGACGGCCCTGCGGGCCCGGCTGATCGCGGCCAAGCGCACGCTGAACCACGACGAGGCCATCTCGTACTTGTGCGCCGCGGGCAAACAGGGGCTCTATCGGGAACAGAGCCAGGCCGTGACGCCGCCCTTCGGCACGTGGGCCCGCGCCGCCGAGCTCAAGCAGTTCCTCCACCCCGACGAACCGCTCTGCTTCGGCCGTATCGGCCACGATCTGGCCGCCACCGACATCCACCCGCCGCTGTACTTCTGGCTGCTACACGGGTGGGTGTTGGCGGTCGGCGTTCACACGTGGAGCGGACCGGCGTTGAACACGCTCCTGGCGGCGGCGGCGGCCGTCGCGTTGTTCGGCCTGGCCTGTATCGTCGTGCGCGACCGACTGGCCGCCGCCGCCGTCGCCGCGATCTGGGTCGTCAGCCCCGCCGTCATCGACACGTGCTTCGAGGCCCGGCACTACGACCTGCTGGCGTTGTGCGGCGTCGGGTTCACGTGGGCCGCCCTGCGTTGTGTCGAAGCGCCAGCACGGCGGCGGCGACCACATCCCGATCACGGCGCGCAACTCGGCCACTCGACGGGGGAGGGCGAGTCTTCGGGCGAGCCGCGGCTCGGCAGGAGCTTCGCCCTCCCGCGCTGGGCGCTCGCGCACAGGGAATCGGTTTGGCTCGCGGTCGCCACGCTCGCGGGCCTGTTGACGCACTATCACTTCGTGCTGCTCGTGGCGGCGGCCGGGGCGTGGCTCGCAGTCGCGCTGCGCCGGGAGCCGCGCCGACTGCTGCCCCTCGCGGCGGCCGTCCTGGCGGGGAGCTTGGCGTTCGTCGCCGTCCACCCCCACTTTCTCGCCTCGGTGCTGCGAGCACGCGAGCAGGCCCAGGGATTCGATATCGCCGACCTCCTCCCGCGCCTGGAAGCAACGTTGCTGACGTACTCCACCTTCTTCATCAGCACGGCCAGCAACGCCTGGCTGATCCACAAGTACCTGTTCCCCCTCGGTGTCGCCGCACTGGTCGTAGCCACGCTCACCGCTTGGTTTCTACTGCGCCGCCGTTCGACCGCTTCCGCTCCCTCGCGGTCGCGGCTCGGATCAGAGGGGCCCGGCCGGTCGGAACGCACGGTCGTGTACTTCTTTCTAACGATGGCCGGCTTCAACACCGCGCTGTATCTCGCCGGGGTCAGCCCCCAACACGCGATGGGCCCCCAGTACCTCGCCCTCGTCTGGCCCTTCCTCGCGTTTTGGCCCGTTCTGCTGCTGGCCCGCCTGCGCCCGCTCGTGACACCCACGCTGCTGCTGCTCTGCACGGCGGCCACGGCGACCGGGGCCGTCGGCGTGCAGCGCCAAGTCGCCCGATCCGCACACGCGCCCGATCCCCATCGCTTCCTGTCCACGGCCCCCGTGGTCGTCGTCGACAACGTGGCCCGCGGCGTGCTGCCGTGCATCGCCTGGCACTTGGCCGACGACCAGCCGGTCCTCGCTGCCCCGGAAGCCTGGTTGTTGGAGCACGTGGACGGCTGGACGACCCGCCTCGCGCCCGGCGCGATCTACGTCGGCGTCGCCAGCTACGGCAACACGCCCGCCGGCCGGGAACGCCTCCTACGAACCTTGTCCGCGCGCCACGAGGTCACGCCGCTGGACCACGGTATCTTCGGCGTTGGCCGCCTGCACCTGCTGGCTGGCGCCCGCGCCCGTACGCCCGGCGGGCTGGGCGGCCACCCCGGGGCTTTCAAATCCGCCCCCCCGGGGGGATAATGCGCTATCATGGCCGAATCACCGCTAGCCGTATTTGAAGACCCGGGCCGGCACAGCACGGTCTCGCAGATCATCCGGCAGTATTCGACGAACCCGACCGACGTACGCGAGGCGGTCCTGGCGGGACTGGACCTGTCGTCGGCCCGGAGTGTCTTGGACCTGGGCTGCGGGTTCGGGTTCATGACGGAAGTCGTGGCCCGGCGGGTGGCATCGGACGCCGAGATCATCGGTCTCGACGCCTGCGCGACCAACGGGCCGCCGTTCCTTCAGCACGTGACCGCGGCCGGGCGTCGGGGGCGGTTCGTGTGTCAGCGGGTCGAGCGCCGGCTCGATTGGCCGGACGGTCATTTTGATCTGGTTGTGGCCAGCTACTCGCTGTACTTCTTCCCGGACGCGGTGGCCGAGGTGGCGCGGGTGCTGTCCCCCGGCGGGCTCTTCGTCGCGGTGACGCACACCGAGTCGTCGTGCCGCGACCTGCTGCGCGTGGCGGGGTTGCCGCTGTCGGACGATCGGCTGCTGGGCAATGTGCAGCACTTCAGCGCCGAGAACGGGCAGCGCCTGTTGCAGCCGCACTTCACCTCGATCGAGCGCGTGGACTATGGCAACCGCCTGGTCTTCGAAGCCGATGCGCTCGACGATTTCCTGACCTACCTGCGGTTCAAGCTGCCGCTGATCCTTCCGGCCACGGAGCCCGGCGACGAGGTCCCCAAGCCGATGTCCGACGCTATTCGGCGCGCCCTGGCCGATCGGCCGCGGGTCGTCTTCGAGAAGAACGACGCGGCCTTCCGCTGCCGGGAGCCGCGATGCCGCTGACGCCCCGGTACTGCTCGCAGTGCGCGCAGCCGGTGACCACCCGGGAAATGCAGGGTCGCCCGCGCCCGGTTTGTCCCGCGTGCGGCACCGTCTTCTACGCCAACCCGTTGCCCGTCGCCGCCGCCATCGTCCTGAACGCGCGGCGTGAGGTGCTGCTCGTCAAGCGTCGCCGGCCCCCGCACCAGGGTCACTGGTGCCTGCCGATGGGCTTCGCGGAACTGGGTGAGACCATCGCCGAGGCCGCCCTGCGTGAGTTGCAGGAAGAAACCGGCCTCCAGGGCCGCGTGCTCGGCTTGGTCGATAGCGACTCGCTGCCCAGCGAGCACTACGGCGACTTGCTCATCGTCACGTTCGAGGTGGAGAAGATCGGCGGCCGTGAGCAACCCGGCGACGACGCCGACGACGTGCGCTACTGGCCCCTCGGCCAGCACCCCCCATTGGCCTTCAGCTCGAACGACAAGGCCCTGCGGCAGTGCATCGCCGCCCGCCTCGAAACCTGGGCCATGCAGGACTCCTTCGACGCCCTCCAGCGCGGCGACGACCGGGTCATGCTCTCCGACGACCTGATCGCTCTGGTCCAAGACCGCGCCGCCGAGGTCGCGCGGCAGTGGCTGGCGGACGTGCGGAGCAACCCGACGACGCCGACGTACCATACCCACGCCGAAGCACCCCTCCGGGAGCGGGCCACGCAGGCCGTCTCGCAATTTGGCCGCTGGCTCCGCGGCGACGAGGCCCGCGAGGAGGTGCGGGCCTTCTACCGCGCGCTGGGCCAGGAGCGCCAGCGGCAGGGTTTTCGCCTGCACGAAGTCCTCAGTTCGCTCACGCTGCTGAAGAAGCACACCTGGATGACGGCGTGGGCCCACCGTTCGTCGACCCGCCCGATCGACCTGTACCGGCTGCTCGAACTCAATCGGCGCACCGCGGTCTTTTTTGACAAGGCAATCTACCACACCGCCCGCGGCTTCGAGCCCGATTGAGCCTTCCCGTCCGTCAACTTCGCGTCGTGGGTTCGCAGAAGACCGGGAAGCGGAGACACAGGGCGCGGCGGGCCCGGGCGATTAGCTCGGCGGGCACCCCGGCGGCGCCGGCATCACGCAGGAGGCGCTGCACGAACGCCGCCGGTTCGTCGGGCCCCGCGACTGCTTCCCCGAGCGCAGATTCCAACGCCGCCAGGCCGTCGTCCACGTGCTCGCCAACCAGCAGGCACAGCGCCAGCCGAATCCGCAGCGGCCGGGCCAGCTCGTCGTACTGCTGCCGCTGAATCACGGGCAGGCTGGCGAGGGCCTGCCGCAGCAACGCGACGGCCGGCTCGGGGCCCCCCTCGGCCGAGCGCAGCACGTGGTCCGCTTGCTCCGAGAGGGCCGTCGCCTGGAGCGCGGGGAAACGCGGACGCAAGGGTCCGTACAATTCTACCGCACGGCCGGCCAGCGCCGCCGCTCGCTCAAAGTCCCCCCGCAGACCGCAGACCGCCGCGGCCAGCCGGTAAGCCTCCGGGGCCATCGACGCCACGATCGCATCGACGTCGGTCTGCGGCGTAATTGGACCGGCCGCGGCCAGAAAGTCGCCCAGCACGCTATCGAAGCCGGAAACGCCCGCGAATTGCTCCAGCGTCGCCCGCCACGGCCCGTACGGGTCGCCGAAGCGGAGCGCATCGCGCAACAGGGCCACGTGATCGGGCAGCGCCGCGGGATAGCGTGTGAGCGCCAGCAACGTCTCGACATCGTAGGGTGTCCGCTGACGCTGCCAACGCCACGCGCGCTCGGCCTGCTCCATCCACGTTCGCGCGGTTGACGGATCGACCTCCGCGGTCAGGTGGGCCAGCCACTCGGCGGCCCGCGCGGCGTATACGTCCGTGTACTCGAAGGCTGGAACGCGGTTGCGCAGCTCCCCCGCCGCTTCGTACGCCCGCGTGGCCCGGGCGATCGCGGCGGCGCGGGCCTCGGGGCGGGAGGCGGTGGCGGTGTACCACGCTTGCACGGCCGGCCGGGCCGCGCCGAACAGGCACTGGACTTCCAGCCGCCGGGCCGCCATCACGCGGACGGGATCGAGCAGTCGCCGTCGCGCTGCGGCGGCTTCGTTCAGGGCCGCGTCGTAGTTCTCGCGGTTGTACGCCGCCTGGGCCGCGAATTCGTGTTGCACGCCGGTCCAGTTGCGCGCGGCCAGCCAGCCGCAGCCGACGGCGGCGGCCAGGACCACGAAAGCTGCGAGCTGGGCCGCGGCGGCGGGCGTCCGAGCCGACGAATGGTTTTGGGCCGCGGCCGGCGCCGACGGCCCGTCCGCCGGCGCCGGTGTTCCATTCCGACAGGCGACCCACAGCGTCCCCAACAAAGTGAAGAAGATGGCCGGGACGCCCGGCAGGCGCAGCGCACTACCGAATGCCGCGTCACCGAGAATCGCCGCGACGGCCGCCAGCAGACTCCGCAGCGGCCACGGCGACTCGTCCGCCGGTTGAGGCCCGCGCGCGATCTGCTCGCCCGGACGGCGGCCGGCGCGGGCCCGCAGCGCCGCCACCGCGGCCGCGATCGTCGCGATCATCCCCCCGACCCACGTCACCCCGCCCACCAGCCCGATTTCCGCTAGTACCTCGAACAGCTCGTTGTGGGCGTGCTCGACGATCTCACCCATGAACGCCGCCGGATCGAGCGCTCGGTCGCGCACCGCGTAGGCACCGGCCAGGCGAGGATAGGCGGCGGCCCCCTGGCCGGCGACGCGCGTCCACGAGTCCGCGTTCCACAGCTCGGCCGCGTACCGCCAGGCATACAGCCGAAACCGCATCGTCGCCCCGCGCGCCATCGTCGCGTCGAGGTGCGACGTGGAGAACCACCACGCTCCCCCAGCGACCACGGCGATCCCCAGGGTGGCAGCAAGGACTTGCCGCCAGCGCGCCGATGCGACGCTCACCCCGAACGCGACCAGCCCCGCTCCCAGACCCAGCAATGCTCCCCGGCTGTAGGTCAGCCAGAGACACCAGAACAGCGGCACGAGCGACAGCGCCGCCGCCACGGCCGCGATGTTGGTTCCGCGGCGCGGCCTGCCCCCCGCGCGGCCCAGGGCTTCGCCGATGGTCCCCAGCGCGATCAACACGCCGGGCAGCAGAGCCGCGGCCAAGGTCGCCGGATTGCCCAACGGGAAGCCGGGCCGGTGGTATGGGTTGCGCTCGTGGAAGTACCAGACGCACAGCGCGGCCGCCAGCGCCGACAACACCATGATCCCGTGCAGCAGCGGGCGCACGAGCCGGGCCGGCAGGGCGACCGCCAGCGACACGGCCCACGCCACGCTGATGGCGTACAGAAGCGCCTGGCCGCGCGCCAAGTCCGCGTCCCCGGCCCACAGACTGCTCAATAGCGACAACGCCACCCACAGCCCCAGCAACACCTGGGCGTGCCGCAGTGCCCCGCGCGGCGAGGCCGCCGCGCCGCCTCTCCGCCGCGCCAGGCTCACCGCCGCCACCAGTAGCCCCACCGCCGCCGCTAGGTGCAACGCGAAGTCCTTGATCTCCACGCCGCGCACACTCACCAAGCGGCCCCCCAGTGACATGGCTTCGACCACCCGGTGCAGCCAGGAGCCGGGGCGCCACGGTATCGCCCCGGGGTACGTCTCACCCGTCGGGGGGCTGATCAGGAAGAACGTCGCCGCCACCAACGCAAGGGCCGCTCCCAACGCGACCCCGGAGCAGACAGCGCGGCGCGTTTCCCCCCCGGCGGACGGGGCGACAGCGGTCGGCTCGTTCATCGACGCTCCCGTGTTGCTCCGGCCGCGACGCCGGTACAATGCCACCTGCGGCCGTGATCTCTCGGTGTGCCACGGACGGCCGGCTACCGCGCCCGGAGGCGGTCAGTATAGCCGAGGGTCGGCCGGCGCATGAGCGCCGTGCCGCCCGCGCTCGTCGCCGGGCTGAACAGGGATGGCATTCGACGGCGGTGACGATGAGCCCGACAGCCGTAGCTCCCAAACCCCTTCACACGGGGCCGTGCGTGATTCCCCCCGACTTCGAACGACGGCACCTTCATTTGGTGGGCATCGGCGGGTGCGGTATGTCCGCGCTGGCCGCCTTGCTGCTGCGCCGCGGTACGCGCCTGAGCGGCTCCGACGCCCAAACGTCCGGCGAGTTGGAGCGCCTCGGCGCGGCGGGCGCCAAGATCATTCGGCACGGCGCGGCGGGGGAGATTCCGTCGGAGACCGCACTAGTGGTTGCCTCCGCCGCCATTCCCGCGGATCACGCTGAGCTGACCGAAGCGCGGCGCCGCGGCTTGCCGGTCGTGAAGTACGCCGAGCTGCTCGGCGCGGTGATGGACCGCTGCGAGGGGATCGCCATCAGCGGTACGCACGGCAAGAGCACGACGACCGCGTGGCTGGCGTTCGTGCTGCGCGAGGCGGGGCTCGATCCCAGCTTTGTCGTGGGGGCCACCGTGCCCCAGCTCGGGGGCGGCAGCGGCGTCGGCCACGGTCGCCACTTCGTCGCGGAGGCGTGCGAGTACGACCGGTCGTTCCTGCACCTGCGGCCGCGCCGCGCCGCGATCCTCAACATCGAGGAAGATCACCTCGATTGCTATCGTGACTTAGCGGAGATCCGCGAAGCTTTTGCAACGTTCGGCCGGGGCGTGGCGCCCGACGGCCTGATCGTGCTCAACGCCGACGACGCCCGCTGCCAATCCCTCGTCCCGGAATTGGGCTGCGGCGTACAGACGGTCGGCACTTGCGCGCCGGCGGACTGGCAGCCGGCCAACCTCGCCCTGAGCGACGGGCGCTACGCCTTCGACGTCGTCCATGGCGGCGCCGCCCTCGGCCGGCTGCATCCCCGCCTGGCCGGCCGGCACACCGTGGGCAACGCGCTGGTCGTGGCCGCGCTGGCCCACGATTGCGGCGTGCCGTGGGACACCGTGCAGGCCGGGATCGAGGCGTTCGAGGGGGCCCGGCGGCGCCTGGAACTGCGCGGCGAGGTCGGCGGCCTCCGCGTCCTGGACGACTACGCCCATCATCCGACGGAGATTCGTGCCACGCTCCAGGCGGCGCGCGAACGCTACAATCCCCAGCGGCTGTGGTGTGTCTTCCAGCCACACCAACACTCGCGGACCCGCTTCCTGCTGGCCGATTTCGCCCGGAGCTTCGCGTTGGCCGACCACGTCCTCGTCCCGGACATCTACTTCGTCCGCGACAGCGAGCGCGAACGCGAGCGCGTCCGCGCCGAGGACCTGGTCGCCCGCATTCGTGCCGGCGGCGGCGACGCGGCTTACCTGCCCGCGTTCGACGCCATCGTCGAGCGGTTGGCGTGCGACGCCCGCCCGGGCGACGTGGTCCTCACGATGGGCGCCGGCAACATCTGGAAGGTCGCCGATGGACTGGTTCAGCGGCTTCGAGCCCATCTGCCAGACTGACGTCCCGCTGGCCGAGCTGACGTGGTATCGCCTCGGCGGACCGGCCCGCTGGCTCCTGACCCCGCGCGACGAGGACGAGCTGGCCGCCGTCCTTCGCCGTGCCCACGAGCACGGCGTCCGCTGGCGTGTGCTCGGCCGTGGGGCCAATCTCCTCGTCCGCGACACCGGCTTCGACGGCGCCGTCATCGTGCTGTCCCACGTCTACTGGGAGCACGTGGACTTCGAGCCGCCGCTCGTCCACGCCCGCGCCGGGGTGGACCTGCCGCGCCTCGTCCGCAGCACGCTCGACCGCGGGCTGCTCGGTCTCGAAGGGCTGGCGGGCATTCCGGGCACGGTCGGTGGGGCGACGCGCATGAACGCCGGCGGTCGCCACGGTGCCTTGGCCGACCACCTCCGCGCGGTCCGCTTCGCCCGGTCGGATGGCACGCTGGTGAACCGGCCCGCCGCCGAGCTGGCCTTCGGCTACCGCACCAGCGGCCTGGGTGACGCCGTGGTGGTGCAGATCACGCTCGAGCTTGAGCCGGGGGACCGTGAGCCGGCGATGGAGCGGTTCCGGGCCATCTGGAACGAGAAGTACTCCACGCAGCCCCCCGTCGCCGCCCGCTCGGCCGGCTGCGTCTTCAAGAATCCCCCCGGCCACGCCGCCGGCCGCTTGCTGGACGAGGCCGGTCTCAAAGGGCAGCGTCACGGCGGCGCCGAGATCAGTTCGCGGCACGCCAACTTCATCATCGCCCACCCCGGCGCGACCTCGCAGGACGTGTTGGACCTGATCGCGCTGGCCAAGGAGCGCGTCCACCGTGCGACCGGCATCGAACTCGAACTCGAAGTCGAAGTCTGGTGAGCGAAAACGCCCCGGGGCCGCCCGCTCGGCCCTGGTCGTCGCACCCGGAACGGCGGAGCGGCCAACGCTGCGCGTCACCGTGCTGGCCGGGGGCCCCAGTGCCGAGCGCGCCGTCAGCCTCGAGTCCGGCCGGGCCGTCGCCGACGCCCTGCGCCGTCGCGGCCACCAGGTCTGCCTCGCCGACATCGGACCCGAGCAACTCGAGGCGCTCGATCACCCGGCGGACGTGGTGTTCCCGGCGCTGCACGGCACCTTCGGCGAGGACGGCACGGTCCAGCAGCTCCTGGCCGCGCGCGGGCTCCGCTTCGTCGGCTCCGACGCCCGCGCCTCCGCCGTCGCCATCGACAAGGCCGCCACGAAGGCCCGCGTGGCCGCCGCCGGCCTCCCGACGCCGCAGTACGAAGTGTGGAAGGCGGAGGACCTGGCCGCGAGATCGGCGCCGGGGCTGCCGCTGCCGGTCATCGTCAAGCCCGTGGACCAGGGCAGCAGCGTCGGGACGACGATCGTGCGCGACCAGCCTGAATTTCTCCCCGCGGTCCGACTCACGACGATGACATTCGGACGAGCGCTCGTCGAGGAGTTCATCGTCGGCCGGGAACTGACGGTCGGCATCATCGGCGGGCAGGCCCTACCGCCGATCTGTATCCGCCCCAAGCGGCCGTTCTACGACTACGAAGCGAAATACCTCGACGACCAAACGGAATACCTGTTCGAGACGGGCTACGAGCCGGCCCTGCTGGAGCAAGCCCAGACGCTGAGCCGCCGTGTGTTCGACTTGTTGGGCTGCCGGCACCTGGCCCGCGTGGACTGGATGGTCGATGCGGACAATGGATTGTGGTTTCTCGAAATCAATACCATCCCGGGCTTCACGGGCCACTCGCTCGTTCCCAAAGCCGCCGCCAAAATCGGCATCGCTTTCGACGACCTCGTTGAGCGCCTGGTGCGTATGGCTCTGGAGGATCCGGCATGAGGCGGGTGAAGCGCGGAGGAGCAGCGCGCGCGGCTTCCCCCGCCGGCAATCGTCGGAGCGGCCTGCGCCTGTCGCGGGCCACGTGGGTCCGGCTGTGGCGCGTGATCGGCTGGTCCGCCACCGTCGCGGCAATCGTTTGGGGCTTGCGTGAGATGGAGCAGTCGGTTCGACAACGCGACCCGACGGTCCAATGCGGCATCGAATGGGTGGATTTGCCCACCTGGATGACCGCCGCCGGCGGCGACCAGGCGCTGGCGGAAGTCGCCGCCGCTGCCGACCTGCGGCCCGACGATGACATTCACGACCCGGAGCTGTGCCGCCGGGTGGCGACTGGCCTGCAAGCCTCAGCGTGGGTAGGGGAGGTCACCCGGGTGACGAAGCGCCCCGATGGCGTCGTCAGAATCGCGGCGCGCTATCGCGAACCGTTCGCGTACGTCGAGCACCGTGGCACCGTGTACCGCGTGGACCGGGAGGGCGTGCGCTTGCCGTTGCCTGCCGTGTATCGGATCGACTACATTCAGGACAGATTCTGGAACGACTGGTTCCGGATTGTGGGCGTTTCGGGAGCGGTACCGGACGAAGGCGCCCCGTGGCCCGGCGAGGACTTGGCTGCCGGCTTGCGCCTTGTCCAGTTCCTCCGCAACGCCACGGCACGCGGCGAAGTCCCTTTCAGATCGTCACTTAGGGCAATCGACGTGGCCAACTTCGGGCTCCGCCAGAATCCCGACGACGGCCAGCTCCGCATCCGCACGATTCACCCGCGAAGCTACATTCGTTGGGGCGAGCCGCCCGGCGAGGAATACGAGGTCGAAAGCCCCGCCCGTCGCAAGCTCGACATGTTGCGATCAATCTATGCCAGACGGGGGTTCCTCCCTGAAGGCATTCTCGATGTCCGGGACGTGGAACGGGCCCAGATCATCACGCCCCCCGGCGGCTAGCACCGCCGCGGGGCCGCTTGGAGAGCAGCCATGCCTGCCAGCAACCTGCCTACCTTGATTTTGGATGCGGCGGCCCGGCACCTGCCGGATGGTGCCGCGTGGATTCTAATTGCGGCCGGGGCCGTCGTCGGCGGCATCGGCCTGCTATTCATGGTCAAGGGCGCCCGGCTGGCCCCCATGCTGGCGGCCCTGGTCGTCGCAGCGTTCGGGGCCGGCGCTGGGCCGGTGGTATCGAACCTGACGCACGCTCCGCTATGGCCGGTGGTGGCGGGCTGCGGCGTGGTGGGGCTGGGGCTGGGGGTGCTTCTGTTCCGGGTCTGGCTGGCAATCCTCGTCGGGCTGTGCCTGGCGGGCGCTGGGCTCAGCATCTACACCGGGCAAGTCCTGCGCGATCCGCTCAACGCCTACCTGACGTCCGGGCTCGACCGCGAACAGCAACTGGTGACGCTGCCGACCCCGGGGGACGCCGGTGGTTCTCCCACGTGGACGGCTGAAGCGACACAGTTGTGGAACCACTTGACGGGGAACGTACCGAACTTCCAGGCGAGCTTCTTCGCGCTCGTCCTGTCCACTGCCGTCGGCGGATTCATCCTGGGGCTGGCCTTTCCCCGGCTCGCCCGGGCATTCTGGGCCGCATCGTTCGGGACGGGGCTGCTCTTGAGCGGCGTGTACGGCGTGCTGCACGCGGGCTGGCCTGCGGGCCTGCCCTGGGTCAACCAGTGGGGGCCGATGGTAGCCGGCGTAATGTGGGGGATTTCGATGGTCTACAACTTGGTGGACCTCAAGGTGTTCGGCACGCGGAAGGCGGCGGCGACGCCGGAGCCGGCCAAAGCCGGGGCCTGAATCACCGTGCGCAATCGCGCGACAGTCATCGCAACGCAAAGCGCCGGCAAGCGCCCTTCCCGGCCGCGCTCACTGGCGCTTGGCGTTCTGATCAATGCCGGCAATTCGTGCGCGGTCAAGTAGACGTGCCCAACAGACCGCTTGCGCTCTGTCTCCGCCACCGCAAGACTTGTGTTTGCTCTACCGGCCTTCGTGAAAGTTCGTTTGATTTCGAATCAATCGCGAGTTACTACTGTTTTGCTTGCAATGGGTGTGGCTGCTCTGCGTCGGGGCGGCGTTTTGGGTATGTGCGCATCACGGGGAGGATTATCCGTCATGGCGCGGTGGATGAACAAACGTGGGCGCGCGCTATGGGCGGCTGGCATTGGGTTTCTGCTGGTTACCGGCGTCAGTTTGGCGGCAGAGGGCGATGGTGCGAATCCCGAACAGGCAACCATGGCTCTCGGGGGCGTCAATCTGCCTTATACCGGTCAAGGCAGCGTATGGGTCATCGATGACGGGTATCTTGTCATTCGCTTCGAGCGCGCGCAGCAACCACCGGCGTCGGCCGACGCACTGCGATCCAAAGGGGACACCGGGGGTGGGGGCTTCGGAGGAAATGCACGTTCTCACCCCGACCCCTCGACCGTGGGCCGTACGGGGACGGGTGGCGGCGTCGGCGTCGGCGGAGGAGAGTCAACGTCCGACGTGAGAATACTGCCGCTTCGTTTGACCACGCAAGGTCTGGTGTTGGCCGGTGACGGGCACACGTGGCACTTGCAGTCGAAGCCGCCGTCGGAGGCGGAGCGGCGGACGCCCAAACCACAGGTGATCTCCGTCGCACCGCGTGGCGAACAACCGTGTCGCCGACACAGTCTCCTTGATCTCACCGGGAGCCTGCACCTCCGGGTCGGCCCCACCGGCGCCGTGCAGTTAGACGCGCGCGATGACAAGACCGGCCGACGATTGCTCGCCACACTACAACCGGAACCGGCCCCGACGAGCGAGGTTCCTTGTCCGGAGGCGGGTGAGGACAACAGTGTTGTTCGCATCTCGTGGGAGATTACCTGCAACAACCAAACCAGTTGCAGTGTGTCGATTTCGTGCGACCCCGCGCAGGGATGCTGGGTCTTGTGCTTCTGCGACGCGAATGGAAACGCCACTTGTTTGAGCGGTCACGGCAAGATGCCAGAGGTGAGCGTGCCGGATCCCTGAGAATCGACCTGACATGAAAGACGTCCCGTAGCGTCCATCCCCCGCGGCCGACGTGAGATGTCGTGGTTTCTTCAACGTTCAACGACGGTCGCGGGGGGCAACAGCATTTTGGCGGCGAACTGCTATGGGGCCAGGGGTGGGTTGCACGATAGAAAGGAGAGGAGGGTCGTCCCTCGGAGTACGCCCTTGGCGCATTATCAGCAGCTCGTTTTCAACTGGATCACGGCCCAATCCGGGCTGACCGGGCTGGTGGTCATGGCCGCCGGCCTGCTGGCCGCGTCGCACGGGTTCCGAATGGTCCGTTTCCTGTTGGCCGTCTGCGGTTTCGGCGTGGGGTACGGCGCGGCGTCGGTCCTGGGCTCGCTCGTTCCTCTGCCGCCGTCAGTATTGGGATTGGTGGCCGGGAGCGTGTGCGCGGCGGCAGGGGTGGCGTGGCCGCAGCCTGCGCGGGTGGTGGTCAGTGCGGTGACGTGGGCCATCGGCGGGGCCTACTTGGCCGAGCAATTTGGTGCCCGCGGCCTGGGGTGGTGGATTCCCGCCGGGCTGTTGGGGGCGACAGGCGGCGTGTTGATGCTGGTTTCGCCGCGATCCATGACGATCCTGATGACGAGCCTCCACGGGGCCGCCCTGTTTCTTCTCGGCTTTGCCGGCGTCGCCGACGCCGTCCTGCCCGTGCTCGGCGGCACGCTCCGAAGCTGGGCCCACCACCGTTCGGCGATTCTGCCGATCCTGCTGGGGATGCTGACGCTTACCGCGTATTCGTGCCAAGCCAACGCGCGGCGTGGCGACCTGCGAACGGGCCACGCGGACGGCCCGCCGGTCACCGGGCGGCAGGCGGCCCGACCGCCGGTACGGGCCAATCCGGGTTGACTTATGGTCCGCAACCGATAGAGTGCAAAGGTGGAGTGCTTCCCGCGGCGCGTTTTGCGGAGTTGACTGGTATTGAAGGCGATGCACGAGGTGGCACAGTGATGGGGTTGCCGAGGGCCGGGCGCGGGGGCCACGTGCCCGTCGGCCAGATCGCTGGACAGGGGGGGCGTGAGTTCCGCAGCGTCGCCGGTCGTGGGGGGCCTGCCGTCGGCTTCTATTCACGTCCATGAGGTTTCCGTGTCCATGCTGAAGGTGCGTCTTCCCGACGGCCGGGTCGTCGAGCAGCCGGACGGTGTGTCCGCGGCCGACGTGCTCCTGGCCGTCAATCCCAAGCTCGCGCGTAAGGCGGTGGCCGCGAAGGTCAACGGTCGCGTGGTGGACTTGAGTACGCGGCTGACAGGGCCCGAGGTGGAATTGGCGGGGCTGACCATCGAAGATCCCGAGGGGTTGGAGGTCGCCCGGCACAGCGCGGCCCACGTCATGGCGGAAGCCGTTTGCACGCTGTGGCCGCAGACCAAGCTCGTCTACGGGCCGCCCGTCGACAACGGTTTCTACTATGACATCGATCTCGACCACTCCCTGACGCCGGAGGACTTCGCCCGCATCGAGGCCAAGATGGACGAGATCGTGCGGGAGGATCGGCCGTTTCGGCGGTACGAGCTGCCGCGGGCCGAGGCGATGAAGCGCCTGCACGCGGAGGGTAACGAGTACAAGATTGACAACGCCGAGCGGGCCGACGGCGACGTGCTGAGCTTCTACGTCACCGGCGAGCCGGGCAGCGGGCGCTTTGAAGACCTCTGCCGCGGTCCGCACGTGCCCAGCACCGCCCGGATCGGGGCGTACAAGGTGATGCAGGTGTCGGGGGCCTACTGGCACGGCGACGCCACCAAGGCCATGTTGCAGCGCGTCTACGGCACCACCTGGCCCGACAAACGCGCGTTGCAGCAACACCTGCAAATGCTCGAGGAGGCCAAGCGCCGGGACCATCGGCGGATCGGCCAGGAACTGGGCCTGTTCACGCTGAGCCCGCTGGTGGGGCCGGGGTTGGTGTTGTGGAAGCCGGCCGGCGCCCTGGTCCGACACATCCTCGAAGAGGAGCTGCGCCGGGAGCTGCTGCAGCGCGGCTACCAGATGGTCTACACGCCGCACATCGGCCGCCTCGAGATGTTCCGCATCAGCGGGCACTTCCCGTATTACAAGGACAGCCAGTATCCGCCGCTGTTTGAGTCCGAGCGAGGGCGGCTGCTGAACCGCTTGTGGGAATTGGCGGGGGCGGCGGGGGACCGGCCGGCGTCGGCGGACGAGTTGGCCATCGTCGAGAAGCTGGCCGCCGAGCACGCCGACATTCGCAACTACCCCGCCACGGCGCCCCCGGCGGAACGCCAGAAGCGCGTGCGGACGTGGTTGGAGCGGGAGGACGGGTACCTGCTCAAGCCCATGAATTGCCCCGGGCACATCCAAATCTATGCGTCTGAGGCGCGGAGCTACCGTGACCTGCCGGTGAAACTGGCGGAGTTCGGCCAGGTGTACCGTTACGAGCAGTCGGGGGAGGTCGGGGGCATGACGCGGGTCCGCGGCTTCTGCCAGGACGACGCGCACATCTTCTGCACGCCGAAGCAGCTCCCGGCGGAAATCGCCGAGTGCGTCGAGTTGTCCAAACACGTGCTGGAGATGGTCGGGCTGAAGGACTACCGCGTGCGGGTGGCGCTGCGTTCGAAGGACAGCACCAAGTACGTCGGCTCGGATGAGAACTGGGAACTGGCGGAGGCCGCGCTGCGCAGCGTCGTGCGCGGCTCGGGGCTGAAGTACAGCGAGGAAGTGGGCGAGGCGGCGTTCTACGGCCCAAAGATCGACTTCGTGGCCCGCGACGCGCTCGGCCGCGAGTGGCAGCTCGGCACCGTGCAGTGCGACTACAACCTGCCGGAACGCTTCGGCCTGACGTACACGGGGGAGGACAACGCGGCCCACCGCCCCGTCATGGTGCATCGAACGCTGTTCGGCAGCATGGAGCGGTTCGTCGGCATCCTGATCGAGCACTTCGCGGGGGCGTTCCCGCTATGGCTGGCGCCGGTGCAGGTCCGCGTGTGTTCCATCAGCGAGAAGTCGAAGGCCTATGCCCAAGACGTGTACAATGTCTGTCGGGCCGCCACGTTGCGGACCGAGCTGGACAACGGCGACGAACGGATCGGGGCCAAGATTCGCCTGGCCACGCTCCTGAAGATTCCGTACATCCTGGTTGTCGGCGAACAGGAAGCCGCCGACCAGACCGTGAACGTCCGCACGCGCGAGGGCAAGCAGTACGGTAGCTTCAGCTTGCCCGAGTTCCTGGCCGCGTGCGCGGAGGAGATTGCCCATCGGGGTCGGGAGACCCCGCCCGGCGCAAGCCAGTCGCCGGTGGGAGACGACGGCCGTCGGCCGGCGCCCCCGTAAACCCACAGAAAGGCAGGTGAGGCCCATCAATCTGAACTTGCGCTGCAACGAGCAGATTCGCGTGTCGCCCGTTCGCCTGATCGGCGAGAACAACGAGCAACTCGGAATCATGCCCAACTACGAGGCCCTGCGGCTGGCCCGCGAGGCCGGGGTGGACTTGGTGGAGGTGGCGCCCAACGTTCGTCCGCCCGTGTGCCGGCTGATGGACTACGGCAAGTGGAAATACACCCAGAAGAAGCACTCCAAGAAGCACCACGAGCAGCAACTCAAGGAAATCCGTCTGCGGCCGAAGACGGACACGCACGACCGCGAGATCAAGGTCAAGCAGGCCATCAAGTTCTTTCAGCGCGGCGACAAGGTGCAGTTCACCATGGTCTTCCGCGGCCGCGAGCGCTTCCGGCGTGAAGTGGCGCTGGAGGTCTTCAAGGCCATCCTGGACGAGTTCGGCCAGCGCGTCCGCGTTGAACGTCCCCCCGGCATGGACGGCCGTCACATGGTGATGGTCCTGTCCGCGGTCAAGGACGCGTTCGTCGAGCCGGGCGCGGCGGCAGGTTCGCCGCCGGTGGCCGTCCCCGGTCCGCCGGTCGCGCCCGCCCCGCCGGTCGTGCCCGCCGAGCCGCCGCCGGCACCGGCCATGGAAGCGCAGGGCTAGACGCCGGTCCGCACCGGGTTCATCGAAATCGTCCCGACGGCCGGGCCGCCGCCGGGCGGTCGGCAAGGAGGGCCAGTCGTGCGCTGCGGGTACTTCGACTGCTTCGGCGGCGTCGCGGGGGACATGGTCCTCGGGGCCCTAATCGACGCGGGCCTCTCCCTCGACGTGCTTCGCGACGTGATCGCGCGGCTCCGGCTGCCCGATGTCGCGCTCGATGTCGCCCGGGTGCGGCGGGGGGCCTTGGCGGCGACGCAGGTCAGCGTCCAGGTGGGACCGGCGGCGCGCCGCGGACATCGCCATCTTCCGGATATCCTCGAGCTCACCGCGGCGGCCAAGCTGCCGGCCGCGGCCGCCGACTACGTGACACGCGTCTTTCGCCGCCTGGCGGAGGCCGAAGCGCGCGTTCACGGCATACCGGTCGAGAAGGTACACTTCCACGAGGTGGGGGCGGCCGACGCGATCGTGGACATCGTGGGGGTGTGTGTCGGCCTCGAAACGCTCGGGCTGGAACGAATCACCTGCTCGCCGCTGCCGCCGGGATCGGGCGCCGTGCGCTGCGAGCACGGCATTCTGCCCGTGCCCGCGCCCGCCACCCTTGAGCTACTGCGCGGCGTCCCGCTGGCGACTTGCGACGCGACCGGGGAGATGACGACGCCCACGGGGGCCGCCCTGATGACGACCCTCGCCGCGGAGTTCGGTCCGCTGCCGCCGATGCGCGTGGACGCGATCGGCTATGGGGCGGGGACGTGCGACACGCCGGAGCGGCCGAACGTCTTGCGGCTGCTGATCGGCGAGCTGGCCGCCGATGAACACGCGGAGGCGGACAGCGTCGTCGTGCTCGAAGCGAACATGGACGACGCGACCGGGCAGGCCGTGGCGCACGCGGTGGGGCGGCTGCTGGAGGCCGGTGCGTTGGACGCCTACAGCGTGCCGATAACAATGAAGAAAGGCCGACCGGGCCTGCTGTTGACCGTGCTGGCCCGTACCGGCGACGTGCCCGCGCTCGAAGCGCTCCTGTTCGCGGAGACCACCACGCTGGGCATCCGCCGGCACCTGTGTCAGCGGCATTGCCTGGCCCGCGAGCACGTGACGGTCACGACGCCCTTCGGACCGATCCGCGTCAAGGTCGGCCGCTACGCCGGGCGGGTCGCGCGGGCGTGGCCGGAATACGACGATTGCGCGGCGGCGGCTCGGGCGGCGGGGCGGAGTCTGCGGGCCGTCCAGGAAGCGGCCTTGGCGGAGTGGACACGACGGCATGGCGAACAGCCCGATCGCAGCTCTGGATAACGGCTTCTTCCTGCTGTTGGCGATGCTCTGCCTGGTGATGCTCTCCGTGGCGATGCTGCGGCGCAGTCAGCAACGGCAGGCCACGGCCCGGGAGGTCACCCGCGAGCACATGGCGCGGCTCCGCGACCAGCACAACCTGCGCGGCTCGATGGATGATCTTCTGGTGCAACTGGAGGAGGTGGCGCGGCGGGTCAATGCCCAGGTGGATACCCGCTTCGCCAAGCTGGAGGCCGTGATTCACGATGCCGACCAGCGTATCGCGCGGCTGGAGCAATTGACCGGCCACGTGACCAGCAGGACAACTTCGCCGACCGGGCCGGCGGCTTCGCCCCCGCCGCCGGACGGCGATCTCGCCGCGCCGACGCCGACCACGTCCGCGCCACCGCCGACCACATCGGTGCCCCCGCGCTGCCCCTCGACTCCGCCCGGCGAACGCCGCCGACGAATCTACGACTTGGCGGATCAGGGCACTTCAGCGCTGGTCATTGCCGATGCCCTCCAAATGCCGATCGGGGAAGTGGAGCTGATCCTCAGCCTGCGCAAGTTCAAGTAGCCGGCCGCGTGATTCGGCCCCAAGGGGGCCGTGGTGTCGAGGACGAGCAACCGTCCCGCGAAGCGCAGGTCGGCCCGCGCGTGCGTGGCGCAGGACGAAGCACAGCCGGCCCCGAGGGGGCTGGGGTGGAGTAGTGATTCGGCCTCTTTGGAGCCGTCCCTCCCGCCACTCGCGTGGCGGGTTCTGTTAGCGGGTCTCACACGTGGGGCCCGCGTTGGAGTTGCTCCTCCTGCTGGCGGCGGCGGGTGATCTGCTCCAAGCGCTGACGGTCCACATAGGACAGACTTTGAATCCCGTTTTCCGACACCTTCTTGAGCAGACGGTCGAGCTCGGCCTCCTCCTCGGCCCGCTGTTGCTGCCGGGCTTCCCACACGCCGCGGCCGGGGAACTCGAGGGGGGCCGACGGGGGGCGGCGACGCGGGCCGGTGCGGAAGAGGCGCTGGTACCAGGGGCGCGGGTCGCGGCTGGGGCTGTAGAAGGCCTCGAAGCGCGAGTCCTCCTGAATGTAGCCGTGCCGTAAGGCTTGCAGCCGTTGCCAACACGTGAAGCCGCCGAAGATGGCAATGAAGAAGAGCATGCCGCCGCCCCCCCCGCGCAAAGCCAGCAATCCGAGTACGCCGCAACCGACCAAGCCGACTTGGCAGGCGATGAGGGTGGCCCGGTGCAGACCGACGAAGGGCCACAGGACCGCCTGGAAGAGCTGGCCGCCATCGAGCGGGTAGATCGGCAGCAGATTGAATGCCAGCAGGAACAGGTTGACGCGGTAGAAGATGGCCACGTAGCCGAACCACGTGGGCAGCGGGCCGGCGCCGAGGTAGCCGATGGGGCCGCCGAGCGGGTTGATCGACAGCCGCAATTGCCCGCCGGCGGCGATGAACATCACCCCTGCGCTGAGCAGGCAGAAGAGGACGTTGACGGCGGGTCCGGAGGCGACGGTGACAAACTGGGGCCAGGGGCGCATCGGAGCGCGGGCGTAGGCCAGCCCGCCGAGCGGCCACATCAGAATGTCCTCGGCCTGGCCGCCGACGGCGCGGGCCCCGAGACAATGCCCGAATTCATGCAACAGGACGATGCCGAAGAGCATCGCCAGGAAGAGCAACTCGTTGGTCCAGTTGAGTCCCTGGCCGGCAGCGTCAAAGAGACGGAAGCCGATCCACAACAGGAACAGCACGTGGACGCGGACGCTGATGCCGAACAGGCCGCCGATCCGCAGCGAGCCATTGAGGAAGTTCATGCGCCGTTGCTCCCGCCGCGGACGAAACGGTCGTAGTACAGCAGGGTCAGAATAGTCTTGGCGTCGACGATGCGGCCGGCGCGGATGGCGTCGAGCGCCTCCGCCAGCGAAAGCGACGTAACGCGGATGTGCTCGCCACTTTCGTGGGCCGTCGCCCCCGGCGTCAGTTCCGTTGCCAGGAACGTGTTCATCCGCTCCGTCAGAATGCCGGGCGTCGAGTAGAACGACACCAGGGGCACGAGTCGGCCGGCGCGGTAACCGGTTTCCTCCGTTAGCTCGCGGGCGGCACATTCCTCCGGGGGCTCGCCGGGTTCGAGCGTGCCGGCGGGCAGCTCGATCAGCTCCTGCCCGACGGCCACGCGGTAGTTGTGGATCAGGACGAGGCGGTCGTCCGATAACACGGGCAGAATGACCGCCGCCCCAGGATGCACCGCGACGTCATGCTCGTGGGTGCGGCCGTCGCGGACGAAGCGTCGCCGTTCCACCCGGAAGCGATACCCTTCGAAGACCGTTCGCACCTCATCCACGCCGATGCTCACTTGTCCGGCACGCCATGCCCCCGGCCGGGAAAGCACACCGCCCACGCCGGATTATATCGGCTAGCCGGCACCGACCTGCACCGGGTCGGCCGACGGCGTGGCGCCAGGGGGGAACGGCGTCGTGGGCCGATCACTCCAGGTAGCCCAGGTCGCTGAGGCGTTGCTCGAGGATGCGGCGATCGTCCTCGGTGTAGGCTTCCTCGGCGACACGGCGGACCTTCTCGACCGGGGGTTCCTGCTCGACGATCGGCTCGAGCGAGAACGCCTCGGTAATGACGCGGCCCTCCATGTCCACGGGGACGCGCAGGCCGAGGGCCGCCAGTGTCGTGGGCGTGATGTCCACGATGTTGGCGTCCACGCGGGCGCCGCGGCGGACGTTCGGCCCGCCCAGGGCGAGAATCCCCTCGACGCGGTGCGTACCTTCCAACCGGTTGACGCCGCACCAGCGGACCGGCCGACGGCCGCGAATCTTGCGCACCACGGCGAAGCCCGGGTGTGGCGCCAGGAGCAGATCGGGGAGGTTCGGGTTGTCTTCCCGCAGGCAGCCGTACAACTCCTCGGTCTTGTGGACGTGCGTGAAGATGGGGGTCGTGTGGCCGTCGGGGTGGCGCACCGTGGCCCGGCTGAGGCGTTCGGCCAACTCATTCCGCAGCGACTCGTATTCGCTCGGGGGCACAATGCCGTGCGGACCGCGCCCCTTCAGGTTGATGTACAGGTAGCCGTAGATGCCCGCGTGCATAACGCAGGCGCGGGTGCGGGACCAGTCCACCGCCAGGTCGCGTTCGATGCCGCGGCTGCCCTGCTCGAAGCGCGTCGCCCGCCCCTTGCTCCAGCGGTGCCACCAGTTCTGCGTGCGCGTGACGGCCTGCTCCCAGCCGCCGCGCAGGGACAAGTAACCCCACTGCTTGAGCAGCAGGTTGGGTTGCGCCTTGCCGTCGAGGCTGCCGTGCCCGTGGTCGGACATGATCAGGACGGTGGCGTCTTGTTCGGCGGCGTAGTCGAACAGGTCGCGGAGCACGTCGTCCAAGCGGGTGAAGCAGCGGGCGGCGAGTTCGGCCTCGTGGCGGAACCGCCGGTTGAAGCGGGGATCGAGGTACTTCCAGGCCTTGTGCTGGAGGTTGTCCACCAGCTTGAACACTGTCATCAGCACGTCCCAGCCGAAGCGGTCGCCGCAGTACCGCGTCAGCTTGGCCCCCTGATCGAAGCTGTTGGCGATATAGTCGAGATTGTCAGCGAGCTGTGCCCGCCGGCCGAAGGCCGTCCGCCGCCAATTCGTGCGGTAGTCGTAGTTCGGAATCAACCGGAAGATCTCGTCCTTGAGCTCCGGCGGCCAGGTGAACTGGGCGTCGACGCTGGGGGTCTCGAAGCCGCTAATCATGAACCCGTTGACGGGCTTGGGTGGATAGGTCATCGGCACGTTGATGCTGCCGACGCGCAGGCCCTTCTCGCTCAGCAGTTGCCAGAGCGTCTTTTCGCGGATTTCGTAGGTGCTGTTGAAGGTCAGCGTGTGAGTCGTCGCGTCGTACGTCTCGAAATCGAGAATGCCGTGCCGGCCCGGACCCTTGCCGGTCATGAACGTGGTCCACGCCGCCGGCGTGATCGGCGGCTGCGTCGAGCTCAGGACGCCGCGGACGCCCTCGTCCATGAAGCGTCGGAGGTGCGGCATGCGTCCCGCGTCCAGCAGCGGGTCGAGAATCTCGAACGTGGCCCCGTCCAGCCCGATGATGAGCAGCCGCTGCGCCACGGGCCGCAAAGGCCGGGCGGCCTGCGGCTGGGGAGCCGGCTGACGTTCGCGGGTAAGCGTAGTGCTGGTGTCCATCGGCGTACGGTCCTCATCGCTGGTCCGGCCCGCCCCCACGGGCCGAAACGTAGCACAGGCGACACCCGGCGGCAAGGCGCCCACCCCCCGGGCGCCCGAGCACGACGGGGAGCGTGCCCGCGCAGAATACCCCGTCGCCCTCGAGTGTCCAGCCAGCGTTCGCGGTCGCGCCCCCCGCGGGCGAAGGTTGCCGGGGCCGTGCCCCCCGCGGAACGCGGTTGCAACCGGCAAAGCGGTCGAGATCGAGTTCCGGCGGGGCCGGGAAAACGGTAGAATCAAGGCGGAGCCTCGACATCCACGGCTTCAGGAGGTGCTGGAAGATGTTCGCGCGCCGGATTCTCCCGGCAGTTGCCGGTTTCATGCTGGCGGTGGTCGCTGGAGCACAAACCCTCTATCCGTCCCAGCCGGACTGGATTTCCGCCGACACCCAGGTCAGCACGGGCGGTGCCCTGGTCGACCTGAATCTGGACGGCTGGCTGGACTTCGTGGTCGCCAACGGCAACGACATGGCCCAACAGCGGATCGCCGTCTACCACAACCGCGGCGACGGCACCTTCCCGACGCTGCCCACCTGGCAGTCGGCCGACCAAGTGTACAACGGGCACCTCGCCGTGGCGGACGTGAACGGCGACGGCTGGCCGGATATCGCCGTCGCGACGCTGGGCGAGTTCAGTACCAGCGGGCCGATCGCCCGCGTGTACCTGAACAACGGCGGCACGCTCTCGTCGCTGCCGGACTGGTCGGCCAACGTCATCGGAAACGCGTTTGGTGTCGCGTTCGGCGACATGGACAACGACGGCCGGCCCGATCTGGCCGTGGCCACCGGCTGGGCGTACAGCCCCCCCAAGCACTATCGCAACTACGTGTATCTGAACGTGGGCGGGACGTTGGGGGCCGTGCCCGCGTGGCAATCCGACGATCAGTACGATCATCAGGGGGCCTGCTGGGTCGATGCCGACGGGGACGGCTGGCTCGATCTGGCTTTCGCCACGCAGGGCACCGCCTCACGCCTGTATCGCAACCTCGGCGGAACCCTGGAGACCACCGCGAGCTGGCGGGTCATGGACGTGTCCAGCCAGGACGCCATCATGGTCACCGCGGGGGACGTGACCGGCGACGGCCTGCCCGATCTGCTGATGGCCGACAACAACCAGCTCGGCGGCAGCGGACGCTTCCGCCAGTACACCGGTCAGCCGGGCGCCCTGTTCCAGACCACGGCCTCGTGGACCTTCAACGAGGGCTACTGCTCCGCGGTCGCGCTGGCCGACGTGGATTGCGATGGTGATCTCGACCTGGCCACGGGTGCCTGGTGGGACTACACGCGCATCTTCCTGAACACCGGCACCGGTTTCGGCAGCACCGACGGTTGGCGCTCCGGGCGCACCAGCGTCATCGAGAAGATCGCTTTCGGCGACATCGACAAGAACGGCCTGCGGCCCGTCACTACGCGGCTGACGCCCGGCGCGGCGGGACAACGGCTGTTTCACCTGCCGTATCAGCCGTTCCAGCGCCTGGTGGCGGTCGTGGCTGACGGCGTGCCGCTCCTGCCGTCGCAGTACACCGCCGACCACGAGCACGGCTGGATCACGGTCGGCGTGAACGTCGCCGCCGAGCTGCAAATCGACTACACCGTGTCCAGCAAGCTCGACCTGGCGATCACGAACTGGGACAACGACGTCGGAAACTTCGTGTACTACAACCGCAAGATCGTCCGCGGCGACGTGAATTGCGACGGGAAGGTCGACTTTGGCGACATCAACCCGTTTGTCGCCCTCCTCACCGGCGGATACCCGCAGAAGTTCCCGGAGTGCGACGGCCAGACGTTCGGCGACATCAACGGCGACGGGCGCGTCGATTTCGGCGACATCAACCCGTTTGTCAGCCTGCTGACCAACCCCTGACGCGCGCCGCTCATCGGAGAGACCGCTGAGTCTCAGCGCGGCCTGGGGCCGCAACCAAAGGTAGCGGCTCGCCACAGTGAGTCGCCTGTGGCGACCGGGCTCCGCACCGGCCGCCGGGGCGGACGCGCGCTCCCGCGGGCGTGCCACTTTGGTCTGCCATCTCTTCACCATCACCGGCCGGCGGGTCTGACGGTGTGCCAGCGCTCTTGAGCAGTGCCCCCTCGGTCCGCGCCGTCGGTCAACATGATTGACCTGCGGCCGCGCGCGGCCGGCGCGTCACGCTGCCGGTTACACGCGCCCCAGCCGTTCCAGAACGCCACGCAGCAGCAGCGGCCACGCGACGGTTGCGTCGGCGTAGACCTCGGCGTGCCGGCCGCCCTCCTGTTCCGGCACGAACTTCCCCCACGACACGCCCTCCGAATACGTGCAGCCGGACAACCCACCCCAATGAACCGGCTCCGGGCAAATGCGAATCGCGTAATGAAAACGCAGGTGTGCGCCGTGCTTGCCCTCCGTCCGGCGATCCAGGATTTCGCCGAGCGGACCCACCTGCTGGGCCCAGTTTCGCGGCACACCGCCGCCGATCGTGAAGATGCCCAGCCGCTTGGCCGCGGCACAGCGCCGGTAATAGTCGTCCACATCCCGCATCAGATCGATCAACACGGGCGCCCGGTGCGCGTCGGCCTGCATCACGTTGTGAACGTACAGGTCCAGTCCCAGCTCGCTGTCCGTAAACGCGGGCACGTACACCGGGACGCGCTTCGCGGCGGCGGACTGAAGGATGCCGCGGCCGGCGTGTTTCTGGCGCACAAAGTCGCCGATGCGCCAATTCAGCTCGTGGCTGCTGAGCGGCGCGTCGGTTGGGCACGCCGCCAGCACCTCGTGCATCAGCTCCGCCGCCTCTTCGAGGTTCTTCTCCAGTTCCAGCGTGTCGTAGACGCGGCAATAGCCCTGTTCGTAGAGCCGCTCGTCGCTCCACTGCGGTTCGTGGCGGAAGTGCGTCCGGCCGGATTGCTCGACGAGCCCGTGGCACATCAGCGCCCCGGTGGCAACGACTGCGTGCAGCAAGCCCTGGTCGATCATCTCAGTGATAAGCAGGCCCTGCTTGGCGATCGTCATCGCCCCGGCAAACGTGCCGACGATGAAGCAGTCGCGGTCGGCCGCCATGGCGCACAGGATGTCCGCCGCCTCGCCCAGACTGCGGCCGCTGAAGGCGGTCTTGCTCATGGCCGCGAGCAGGTCGGAGCACGTGCGCGTCTGCCGGACGTCGATCGGTTCGAGCGGCTTGAATTGGTGCGACCAGCCGTCGGACAGCTTCGCGAGCCCCCGCGACACGGGTTTCTTCTTGCGTTGGGCCACGCGGTACCTCCTTCCTGTGGGCCGAGCAACTCGCGGACCAAGGGTCGGGTGCGAATCAGTAGCGCCGGACCTCCGAGTCCGACGTGTTGCGGTCAACCGTGCGGCGGCACTCGATTCGCGCGATGGTCGCGTAGGCCCTCGCTCCCGCGGTCCCCTGGTCACGGTGCATGGTCTTCCAGCCGGTTGCGACCGCCCGGAGCGCACCACGAAGGGAAAGGTTCCGTCTGTAACATGTGGGCCAAGTGGCCATCCCGAAGGTCCGACCATCAATGTCACGAAACACCGGGCCATGCGCGTCCGCCATCCGTCGCCATCCCAAGCCGCCCGGCCCGGCAAACAGCGGTACGCCGCCCGGTCGGTTCGCGTCGGCGCGCAATGACCGGAATCGCGCCGCTTTGTCGCGCGCCGTTCCGCCGTCGTTCGCCACGGCGCGTCCTGCCGGCCGGAGCGCGACCGCATCGGCTATGGGGCGCACGGTCCGGCCGGGGTGGCCCCGTCGGCCCCACCGTCGGGGTGCTCCTGCGGGCTGTGCGAAGCTGCGCGGCCCCCGGCGGTGCTTCAAGATGCATCTCCTGAGGACGTACACGCTTTCGAGCGCGTAGCTCACTGCGGACTCTGCCCAGACCGACAAAGATAACCCAAGGCGCGGCACCGGGGAAGTTGGTTGCGAAGCGAACAGGCCCGACCTGGTGGGCTGTTCGCGGCGATCCGTGACTCGCGCAAGGTCTTTCACGAGGGCGCGAACACCGTTACCCTACCCGCCATGACGCTCCTACTCGACCAGCACGAAATCCGGGAGACGCTCGAGAAGCTCGCCCGGGCGATCGCCGGCGCCGCCCCCCGCGACGCCTCCGTGGCCGTCGTCGGCATCCGTCGCCGCGGCGAGAACCTGGCCCGCCGGCTGCTCCCCTTGTTGCAGAAAGCCGGGCTGAAGGCGGCCCACTTCGGCGTCCTGGACATCACGCTCTACCGCGACGACCTGACCACCATCGGCCCCAACGCGGTCGTGCGCGGCACGGAAATCGACTTCGATCTCACCGACACGTGGGTCGTGCTCGTGGACGACGTGCTCTACACCGGCCGGTCCGTCCGGGCCGCCCTGGATGCCCTCATCGACCTGGGCCGCCCCCGGGCCATCCGGCTGGCCGTCCTGGTCGATCGCGGCCGGCGGGAGCTGCCCATCCAGCCCGATTTCGTCGGCCTGCGCACCGACACCGAGGCCCATCACGAAGTCAAAGTCAAACTCGTCGAAGACGACGGCGTGGACGAGGTCGCCCTCTATGACCGCAGCGGCAACGGATAAGCCCATCTGGACCCGCAAGCACCTGCTGGCCCTCGCGGAGCTCAGCCGCGAAGAAATCCTGTACGTGCTCGACACCGCGGCGGGGTTCCAGGAAGTCTCAACGCGCAGCGTCAAGAAAGTACCCGCCCTGCGCGGCCGCGTCGTCGTCAACATGTTCTTCGAGGACAGCACCCGCACGCGAATGAGCTTCGAGCTTGCCGCCGAGCGGCTCTCGGCCGACGTCATCGACTTTGCCGAGAAGATGTCCTCGACCCAAAAGGGCGAAACGCTGATCGACACCGCCAAGAACATCGAGGCGATGGGGGTGGACATCATGGTGCTGCGGCACCCGGCGGCCGGCGCGGCCTACCACCTGTCGCAAGCGGTGGGGTGCTGCGTGGTGAACGCCGGCGACGGCCAGCACGCCCACCCGACGCAGGGGCTGCTGGACCTGTTCACGATCTGCGAGCGCAAGGGGCGGATCGAGGGGTTGAACGTGGCGATCGTGGGCGACATCGTCCACTCGCGCGTGGCCCGGTCCGACCTGCGCGGCCTTCAGAAGCTTGGGGCGAACGTCACGCTCGTCGGCCCGCCGACGCTCGTGCCGAAGACCTTCGAGTCGATGGGGGCGCGGGTTACCTCGGATTTCGAGGCCATCCTGCCCGAGATGGACGTCATCAACATGCTCCGTATCCAGAAGGAGCGCATGACGGCCAGCGGTTTCCCGTCGGCCCGCGAGTACGTCCGGCTATTCGGCATGAACAGCGAGCGGCTCAAGCGCTGCAAGCCCGATGTCCTCATCATGCACCCGGGCCCCGTCAACCGCGGCATCGAGCTGGCCGCCGACGTGGCCGACGGTCCGCATTCGAGCATCCTGCGACAGGTGACCAACGGCCTGGCCGTGCGCATGGCCGTCCTGTTTCTCTGCCAACAAGCCGCCGCCAGCCCCAACACCTGAGACGAGCCTCGCGCCCCCGCCCTCCCGGAGCTTCGGTCCGAACCCCGCACGCCGGCGTGGGCCGGGGCCCGCGTCACTTGCGGACGAACAAGGTTTGCCCGCTGCACGGGCTGAGGCCGGCGTTCCACAGCGACACAATGACCGCGGCCACGTCGTCCGGGGCCAGCGCCTTGTCCGCGGGGAAGTCGGGGAAGGCCGACCGCATGAGCTCCGTTTCCACCGCCCCCGGCGCGACGGCGAACACGCGGATGCCGTGCGCGCGACCCTCGGCGGCCATGGCCTGCGAGAACAGGTTCACCCAGGCCTTGCTCGCCCCGTAGACCGCGAACCCGCGGAACGGATCGACCGAGGCCAGCGACGAGAGGTTGACGATCAGTCCGCCCCCCTGGTCCTGCATCAGCGGCCACACGGCCCGTGTCGCCTGGTAGATCGCGGCGATGTTGACCGCGCAAACCTGGTCGAACGCCTCCGGCGTGATCTCGTCGATCGTGCCCAACGGGGCGACGCCGGCGTTGTTCACCAGCACGTCGATGCGGCCGAAGCGCTCGTGGGCGGTGGCGACCAGGCGGCGCACCTCCGCCGGCCGGCCCACGTCGGTCACCAGGGGCAGGCAGCGCCCCCCGGCCGCGACCACCTGCTCGGCGGCCTGTTCCAGGGCCTCGGCGTGCCGGGCGGCGATGACGACGTTCCAACCGTCGGCGGCGAAGCGCAGCGCCGTGGCCCGGCCGATGCCGCGAGTGGCTCCCGTGATGATGCATGTCGAGTTGGGCATGACGGCGTCCTCTCTCCGTTATCGACGCGGCCCCGTCGGATGAACGCAGCGCGACGCGCTCCACGGGGCTGAACCGTTGCCGCTGATCCTAGGAGCACACTGCCCCGCGGTCGAGGCGCGGGCCGGACCTCGCGGCCGTCAGGCGACCTTCGAGTCGCGGGCGGCGGCTGCGCGGCCGCCGCCGGGGCGCTCGCACCGGAATCGCCGATGGCCCCCGGGCCGCAGACGAGCGCGTTGTTCGCGGCGCGACAGGATTCATCGGGGACCAACGGCCCGTACAGGGTCCGGTCGCCAAAGGCGACTCGCTGTGGCGAGCCGCTACGGTTGGTTGCGGCCACGGGCCGCGCTGAGTTCGTTGCGTTGTGAGGTTGGGCGTGCTATACGTTTATTGAAGGACGTGGGGCACTGGACGGGAGGGCGAGCTTGGACCGGAGGGCAAGCCTGTACCGGAAGGCAAGCCTCCCGCGAGCCGCGGCTCGGCAGGCGCGGCGGGATCGGCTTGCCGCGTCGCACGAACGCCGGCGTCCACTCAGGGTCCGTCCACGCCCCGCTGTCGGCCGGGAAGAGGATGAAGCGCGGGAATCGTCGGCGGGGACCGCCGCCCGACCCCACCCGCGGGGAGGATCGGAGATTCGGTCGAGGAACGCCCGTATGCGACGTGACGGACGACGACCTGACGAGCTGCGACCGGTCGAATTCGTCCGGGGCTTCACCCGCAACACCCCCGGCTCCGTCCTGCTCCGCGCCGGGCAGACCGTCGTGCTGTGTACCGCGAGCCTCGAGGACGACGTCCCGGATTGGCGGCGCGACAGCGGTCTCGGATGGGTGACCGCCGAGTATGACATGCTCCCGGGCGCGACCGCGACCCGCCGGCCGCGCAGCCGGGCCCGGCTGGACGGCCGCACGCAGGAGATTCAGCGGCTCATCGGGCGATCGCTGCGGGCCGTCGTGGACATGGGGCGCCTGGGGCCGCGGACCATCGTGCTCGACTGCGACGTCCTGCAAGCGGACGGCGGCACGCGGACCGCCGCCATCACGGGGGCGTACGTGGCCCTCGTTGACGCCGTCACGGAAGGCCGGCGACGCGAGTACTGGAACGAAGGGGTGGTCACGGCCGCGGTGGCGGCCGTGAGCGTCGGCCAAGTGGACGGCGAGCTGCTGCTGGACCTCGATTACGACGAGGATGTGCGAGCCGCCGTCGACTGCAACTTGGTCCTGACGAGTGCCGGGCAGTGGGTGGAAGTGCAGGCGACGGGGGAGCACGGCGCCTTCACGGACGCCGACCTCACCCGGATGATGGCCTTGGGTCGCGCCGGCATCACGCGGCTTTTCGAGCGGCAGCGGGCCGCGCTGGCCGGCCCATGAGGTGGCTGAGGATGGACGCTCCGCGACAAAGACATTGGGCAAGAGGTTGGGTGCCGGCGCTGCTGGCCGTCTGCGGGCTGACGGCCGGCTGCGAGACGCCGGGGCCGCAGGGCGGTCCGCCCCTGACGGGCTCCCGCGACGAAGAAGTATGGGCCATTCGCTGCATCACTTTGCACACCCCGGACCGCTTCAAACAGGCCGAAGCTTACGCCGCCGCCCTCCGGAAGGTCCCCGGCCTCCGCGCGGACCTGGTGCAGGTGCTCAGCGACGAGGATGGGACGGCGGTGTATTACGGCCGCTATCGGCGGGAGTACGGCCCCAGCGGTCCGCTTGACACTTTCAAGCCCGATGCCCGCGGCGATCTCGAAACGGTGCGCGGGCTGCGGTTTCAGGGGGCCGACGTGTGGCCGTTCATCCTGGCCACGATGGACGTGCTGCCGACCTATCGCCCCGCGCATCCGGAGTGGAACCTGGCGGAGGTGGACGGAACGTGGGCGTTGCACGTGGCGGTGTTCTACAACACCAACGAGTTTCGCGCGCGGCGGTCGGCCGCCGAGGAATACTGCGCGCTGCTGCGCGCGCGGGGGGAGTCGGCGTACTACCACCACGGCGCGGTGAACAGCTCGGTGTACCTCGGCCCGTTCCCGCGGGAGGCCGTGACGGAAATGCGCCAGGAGGACCCGCTCACCGGGCGGGTGACCGCGACGTACCGCATCGTGGACCCGGCGATGACGGAGGCCCAGCGGCGTTTCCCGGTCAGCCTGCACAACGGGCACACGCTGTACGAGGTGCGACGCGACGCGAGCGGCGCGGTGCGGTCGCGGCTGCCGGCCCCGTCGTTCCCGGTGCTGGTCCCGAAGGCGCAGCGGCAGCTTGAGCAGCTCGGAGGTCCGTAGCGCGATGCGTGAGCTGGTGGTCGCGACACGGAACGCCGGCAAGCTGCGCGAGATCCGCGAGTTGACCGCGGGCCGGCCGCTGGTCTGGCGCGGACTGGACGAGTTCGCCGACCTGCCGGAAGTGGAGGAGATCGGGGCGACCTTCGCGGAAAACGCACGGCTCAAGGCCCGCCACTACGCCGCCGCCACCGGCCTGCCCGCCCTCGCCGACGATTCCGGCCTGGAGGTGGACGCGCTCGGCGGAGCTCCCGGCGTCCTTTCGGCCCGCTACGCCGGCGCACCGCGCGACGACACGGCCAATAACCGCAAGCTCATCGCCGCCCTGGCCGGCGTGCCGCTCGCCTGCCGCACCGCTCGATTTCGCTGCGCGCTGGCCCTGGCCGATAAAGGCGTCGTCCTGCTCGAAGCGGAAGGCGCGTTCGAAGGTCTGATTGTGGACGAACCGCGTGGAACCAACGGCTTCGGCTACGATCCGCACTTCCTCGTGCCGGCACTGGGGCGGACGGCGGCGGAACTGCCGCCGGCGGAGAAAAACGCCCGCAGCCACCGCGGCCAGGCCCTGCGGGCCCTGTTGGCCCGCCTCGATGAGCTGCCTGGCCCATGAACGCATCAAGTCCAGGCGGCCGGCGTCGTCGCCGAGTACATTGACCCGCCCGCAGCAGCGTCCTACCATTAACGCTTTGTGGGTGGCGTATGCGGTTTGTAGCGGCTGAAAGGCGGCGGACCCGTTGGCGATGGACACGCAAACGCTAGCGCAGTGGGCCATTCGCGCCTACCTGGTGGTGCTGACCATCATCTGCATCTACGGGGCGCATCGTTATTTCCTGTTGCTGCTGTACTACCGAGTCCGGCGGCAGGGCGCCCGGCCCAGGGCCCGCTTCGCCGAACTGCCGCGCGTGACCGTGCAGCTCCCGATGTACAACGAGCAGTATGTCGCGGCCCGGATCATCGAGCGGGCTTGTGCACTCGACTACCCGCAGGACCGGTTGCAGATCCAGGTCCTCGACGACTCGACCGACGAGACGCAGGAGATCGCGCAACAGACGGTGGCACGGATGCGGGCCGCCGGCCACGACGTCGTCTACCTGCACCGCACCCACCGTGTCGGGTACAAGGCCGGGGCGCTCGAAGAGGGGACGCGACAAGCCACCGGCGAGTTCATCGCCATCTTCGACGCGGACTTCCTTCCCCCACCGAGTATCCTCCGCGACACGATCGACTATTTCACCGACGAGCGCGTCGGCATGGTCCAGACCCGCTGGGACCACATCAACCGCGGCCAGTCCATGCTCACCGAGGCCCAGGCCATCTTCCTCGACGGCCACTTCGTCGTCGAACACACCGCCCGCAACCGCACGGGCCGGTTCATGAGCTTCAACGGAACGGCGGGCATCTGGCGCAAGGCGGCCATCGCGGACGCCGGCGGTTGGCAGCACGACACGCTGACCGAGGACCTCGACCTGTCGTACCGGGCGCAGCTCCACCGCTGGAAGTTCGTCTTCCTGCCCCACATCACCGCCCCGGCCGAATTGCCGCCGGAGATGAACGCCTTCAAGGCCCAGCAACACCGCTGGACCAAGGGCGGGGCGCAGACGTGCGTGAAGCTGTTGCCGCGCGTCCTGGCCAGCGACATGCCGTGGTGGGTGAAGGTCGAGTCGTTCTTCCACCTCACCAGCGGGGCCGTGTACGTGCTCGTGGTCTTGCTTAGCCTGCTATTGGGACCGGCGTTGGTGGCGAAGCTGGCCCTGAAGCAGCCGCAGCCGGCGTGGGTGCCGTGGTACGAGCTGCTCCTGTTCGTGATCGGGTTCGGCTCGACGACGTTGTTCTACATTGTCAGCCAACACGAGCTGTTGCGCGGCTGGTGGCGGGGCCTGTGCTACGTGCCCGCCCTCATGGCCGTCGGCATTGGCATCGCGTTCAACAACGCCCTGGCCGCGCTGGACGGCTTCTTCGGCTCCACGGGTGAGTTCGTCCGGACACCCAAGTTCGGCGACGCGGCCCAGCGCAGCCCGGATTGGAAGCGGCGGCTGGGCGCGTTCCGCATCCGCACGAACTGGAAGGTGTGGGCCGAGCTGGCCCTGGGGCTCTATCTGATCGCCTGCGCCGCAACACTGCTGTTCTTCGAGAACTGGTTCGAGCGCGTCTCGATGGCGCTGCCGTTCCTGGTCATCTTCATCGCGGGCTACTTCTACATCGCCCTGCACACGTTCTACACCGGCTGGCTGGCCCGCCGGGCCCACGCCCGCAGCCTGTAGCACCGGGGCCCGTCTGGCGGCCATTGCATCCCAGCGGTGCGGTGACATCGGGTCGCATGATCACGGGCCGTGCGGCGAACTGACGGCCATGTCACCGTGTGCGAAGGTGCAGCGCGGGAAGGCCAACCTCCCGGGAAGCCGCGGCTCGGCGGGCCGGCAGGGTCGCCGCAGGAGACAGCCCTCGCCCTCCCCCGCCGCATGTTCGCGCATGGTAATCGCGCCTATCAGGACCCTGTACGCCGGTGCGGGGGCTCCGCGCCTCACCCCTTGCGTTGTGGGTTCTGTTAGGGGCCGTAAGCTGCCCGGCGATCAATAGTCGCCCGGCGCACCGTGCCGAACCTCCGCCTACTACCTCCCAAGGCCGGTACCTTGACCGCCTCGTTGTCAGCGCGTTCACGGGGGTCCGACCGGTTGTCCGCACAACAGCAGCCGACGCAGCGGGCGCTGGGTCGAGCGCCCGCAGACTCTGGACAGCAGTGCGACGAGGGCGATGCACCCGGCGGCCACAAGGAGAGAGAGCCACAGCGCGCTCGATCCGGACCGGGGGGTGCGGTGGCTGAGTGTTACCGCGACCGCCAGCACGGCACCGGCGGCCCCCAGCGCCAGCACGATGCCGATGAGCGTGATGGCCACATGTCAGATCAGTGATCCCAGCCAGCCGCCACGCAGTTGGCCGGCGCGCCGAAAGGCCCGGGCCGTAACCGCGATGCCGGTCAAACCGATCAGCAACACCGCCAGCCCGGGTAGCGCGGCGTGCACCACGATGACACCGCCGACCCCGGCCGTCAGCAGGCCGGCCAGACAAGCGCCTGCCAACCGATGCGCGCGCTGGACGCGTTCCTCGATCACTCGACGCGCGGCGTCGTCCGAGGGTGCGGCCGCCGAGTACGGCCCGCACTCCGGACAGCAAATTGGGTCGCCCAGCAACCCGCGCAGGTTGAAATCGCATGTCGGGCAGAACAGGTCGCGGTCCAGTGAATCGTCGGCCCCGGTGTCGCGGCGTGCTCCAGCGTCCATGGCACAATTCTGACAAGCCAAGCCGTCAGTGCTCAACGCCGGGCGGGTCCGTACGCCGCGCCGCCACCGCGCGGCACAAAGAGGGGACTCCGGGCGCGATAAGCCCGCCCCGAACTTGCGGCGGGGAGCGGAGTCTCGATAATGGCTCGGCCGGCCGGTTCGCCACGCCAAGCAACCGGCGGTGGGAGAGGTGCCGGAGTGGCCGATCGGGCACGCTTGGAAAGCGTGTGTACGGGTAACCGTACCGCGGGTTCGAATCCCGCCCTCTCCGTTACCCCCGAAGCGTCCGTCCGAACTCCGCACGCCCGTGCGGGGCCGGGCACCCGCCAGTTGCGTGGTGGGTTCGGTTGACAGCCCTCACTGAACGCGCTGACCTACGACGACGGTGAGGGGGATTCACTCCGCCGAAACGCGAGGCCTGAGACAGTCCGGGCGATCTCAAAGTCACCACGCAGTTGTTCCCCCGCCAATGCGAAAGCCGCCTCGTCCTCCTTCATCGTCCGCACGACCGCGCCGCCGCGGTCCAGGCGGCGGACGATACCGCGCCCCCCCGTGAGCTCCCCCTCGAACTCCAGGTAGACCCGTCGATGGTCCTGGAGGCGCTCCGCTGGCACGGCGCCCACGGTTTCCAGCGGGTTGGCGGCCAGCCGCCACGTCGCCAGCCGCTCAGCACCGGGCGCTTCGATGAGCAGGTCCCAGTGTCGATCGGTCCCGGTCGTGTGTTCCAACAGGGCAAACATGCCAGCGAGGCCGGGCTGTACGCCGCCGCCAGGCTCCGCTACGCTGCGGGCCGCGACGACGAACCATGAACGCGGGCTCCGACGCATTGTATCGACGGCCGCGGTGGCGGATGGTGCTGCTCTTGGCGGCCCCCGTGCTCGCTTTGACTGCCGTCTGGGTGGGGGTGACCCAACTGCTGCTCAAACCGGCGGTGCCCGGCGCGGCCACGCCCCCCGACCAGGTGGTCCAGTTCATCATTCACCCCGCAGGGCTGCCGCGGCTGGACCGGCGCCGGGCCGAGGCGTTCCTGGAACAACAGGTTCGCCGGCTGGTGCGCGACGCGGCCTTTCGCGGTCGGTTTCTGGCCGAGTACCGTGTCGCCAGCCCCGAGGAGCAGCAGGCGTTCCGCGCGCATTTGTTCGACGCCTTCAAGCCGCTGGTCATGGACGACATCCGGGCGTACGGCGCGTTGGAGCCGGACCGCCGGACCGCCTTCCTCGACGATCGCATTGTCGCCTACAACCGTTTGAACGCCTTCCTGGGCCACCTGCACATCAGCAAGACCGACCTGGGCCCGGGCGCCCCCAGCCCGCAGGAGGTGCTGGACCTGCTCATGCAGAAGACCACCGAGCAGGAACGACAAATGGGTTTGGCCTATGCGCAGGCGCTGAAAGCGCGCGTCGAGGAAATCCTCACCGACCCGGCCCTGAAGGCCGACTTCGAGGCCCGCCTCGCCGCCCCGCCGCCGTGACTTCCTGCCACAGCCGGGTTCCGCGCCCCTTTCAACGGGCCGCCCGCAGCTCCAGCTCGCGCATCAAGTCGGCGGTGCGTCCGGCGTCCGCGCGCGGATATAGCCGGCCGCTGACGCGGGCGTCGCCCAGGGTGTCCGGGATGTCCCCCCGGCGGGAGGTTAAATGCAGGCGCGCCGCTCCCACTTCCACTTGCAGACCGCCGCCGCGGCGGCGCGGAAACACGAACCCCGTGCCGCGATAGACGGCGACCCCTTGTTCGTTGGCCACCGCATACGTTACGAGCGCCGTCGTCGTCGTTTCGTCGGCGGGCGTCTTGCCGGGCCAGGGCTTCCAGAAGACGTAAATGTGGAGGAGCTGAGTGGTGATTCCCGTGTCAGTCTTCCGTTCGCCGCGGCCGGCGATGTGCAGGTCGCCGCTCGGTCCCTCGCGGTAGGCGCACGTGTCGAGCGACCAGAGATACCGCTCCGGGAAATACGGGTCCTGGTAGGAGATCAGCTCCAGGCTGGAGTGCTGACACCCCATCGTGGCCCCGGCCAGGGCGGCCAGCACCAGACTCACCCGGCCGGCTCGTCGCGGATTACTCTTCATCGGCGAAGATGGGGCTGTGGACCTTGGCGGTCGGTGCGGGCACGTCGGCAATTCCCAGCAGGGCCAACGCGTCCCGCTCGACGATGCCGCGCAGCCGCTCGCGCGGAATGGGCGGCAGGCTGCCGCCCTGCGCAAACTGGTTGATCGAGTAGAGCGCTTCGATGCACGCCGTCGGCGAGCAGAACGGGAACCCGCTGCCGAACAACAACTTGTCGAGCACCTCGTATTCGAAGGCCGCGTGCAGGGCCGTGCAGCTCAGCCACGGTTGCGGCAGCAGCCCCGCGATGTCCGCGTACACGTGCGCGTGCTTGCCCAGGAGCACCACCGCCTCGGCCACCCACGGATGCCCCAGTCGCCCCAGCACCAGCCGCAAGTCGGGAAACGCCTGGGCCACCTCGTCCCATAGCGCCGGCCGCCCGTAGTCCAGCTTCGCGCCCGCCGGACGCAGCTCCTGGTCAATCACGACCGGCAAACCGCGCCGCAGGCATTCCTCGTAGAACGGCATGGCCCGCGAGTCCGCCGGGTGAAAGTCCTGTATCGGCGGTGAAATCACGACACCTTTCAAACCCAGCTCGTCCTGGGCGATGCGTAACTCCCGCCGCCAATCGAGTTCCGTCGGGTCGATCCCCGCGAACCCGATGAACTTGCCCGGGTTCCGCCTCACGTAGTCCGCGACGAACCGGTTCGGGATCTCCGCCCTCAGGTGGCGGCTCTTCAGGGCCAGCACGATCGCCCGGTCCACCGGCTGGGTTGCGGCTGCGTGGCGCGCCTCGTCGGCCCGCGGCGGTGTGCCGGCGGGGACGGCTTGGCCAAGTTGGCTGGGCGAGCTCCAAATTCGTGTGTGGCAATCGACGATCATTCCGCAACGCCGCCGCGGCGACTTCGCCGCCAGCCTGACGGGCGCCCCGCCACCGCGAACCACCACGCGGCGCCGGTCGCCGGGAGAGGATAAGCGCGATGCTAAGGTGGCTGACCACGGAGCGTCAAGCGACGGGCACCGCTCGACCCGCGCGTCGCCGGGAGCTATGCTCAGTCTGGCGTGAGGAGACCGAATGTCGGAAGCGTGCGCGCTCTGGGAGGCTGAAGCCGTGTCATTCCACAAGGCTCTTCGGCTTGCGCTCGTCGTGGGGCTCGCGACCCTGCCCGGTTGCGACGCGTCGCGCCCCGCGTCTGTGCGAGTCTCGCAGGACTCGAGAGTTCGCGGCGTCACACCGCTCGCGCCCGTCCAATCGCGGACACCGCCGCAGTCTCCCATGCTGGCCGCCCAAGCGGCCCCCGGCGGCCAAGCGGCCGCCACGCAGTCGGCGCCGACCTTCCCGGCATCGCTCTCCCTGTGGTTCAGCTTGAACTGGGACAGCGCCAAGCAATACGAACGGTTCGTCGAAGTGCTCCAGTACGCGGCCAAGAGCGGCGTGCGGTACATGACGGTCTCTATCTCGGGCAACGACGCGCGGGTCCGCGAGTTCGTGGCGCGGCTGCTGCGTGACCTCCCCGGAGTGCACCTGACCATCTCCTTGTCCACGGCGGAGCTGATGCCGCAGGTGGACGGGCCCGCGGAGACGTGGGAGCAGATGGGCCGACTGGCGCGCTGGTGCGCCGAACAGACCGGGACCGGGCGCTGCGTGATCGACCTGGAGTGGAGCCTGCTGCCCTGGTACGACGGCCAGGCGGGGGCTACCCTCGATCTGCGGGCCTTTCGCCGCAACGCACGGGCCTTGGCCGCCGCCGCCGGCCCCACGGAGATCCTGGTCTACCCCGCCAATTACCGCGCGGTGGAGTGGAAGCGGCTGGTCACGCTGGCGCTGCTGTCGGCGGAGATCCCCCGCTTCCGCCAGATCGGCACCACTTGGCACTCGCCACACACCTGGCGCGCCGCGCCCGCGGCGGACATCCGCGCCCTCGACGAGGCGTTGTCGTACCGCCCCCCCGCGGAGCAGATCATTCTGGGCTCGACGTGGTGGAACCCGGGCGCTTTACCCACGGTGCTGGCGGACATTCCCCGGAATCGAGAGGTGTGGCTCTGGTTCCAGATGCCCACGGGCACGTTGCCCACCCCCGAGCTGGTCACTCAGACGCTGCGGGCCGCGCGCGCCGCGACGCCGCCACCACGCTAAACAGGCACCTGCAATCGTGCGATACAGGAGAGCGATCCCGGCGCGCCGGGACGGCCGAGCCGCGGTCACTCGCCGACCGGGATCGCCTCGCCGAACTCGATCCGTCCGGCGCCGGCATCGAGGGCCACGATGCTCTTTCCCGGCGGCACCGCGAAGATCAGGCCCAGCAGCGCATCATCCTGCTCCTGGAGCAGACGCCGCACCTGACCTTCCCGGAAATCGAGCATCTGCCGGAAGCTCGGATCATCCGGGAGATAGACCAGCTCCAGGTAGTCCTCGCCGCCGCGTTTGACCACCGCGTAGTACCCCACCAGTTCGTACCGCTCGCCCGCGTTGTCGTAGACGTAGTACTGACTCGTGATTGCGCCGGCAAAGTTCAGGGCCTGACCGGCGATCGACGCCGCCCGCCGCGCGCGCGTCTGCAACTGGAAGACGCGCTTGCCCTCCGGGGGCTTGAGCCGCGCGACGTTGCTCTCGGCCTCGGCCTCCGGCACCGTCCACGCGCTGCGGTCGCCCGCGATCCGCCCGGAGGCCAACAGGCGACCGTCCAGCGTGATGCTGAGGTCGCTGCGTAGCCGCTCCAGCCGCAGGGCGAACGGCAGCCGGTCGATCCCCCCGCTGGCCGCCCGATTCACCGCGTCCACAAACCGGCCGGCACCGGTGGCCTGGTCCGGGGCCGGCTTGCCCGCCGCCGGCCCACCGGCCGTCAGCCTTTCTGTCGGCGGGGCCTTGGCCAACATCCCCATCGTCACCGGCGTCCGCGCATGGCGCCGATACTCAACGAACCGCGGCTGAAAGCCCTCGGCGACCTCGAAATACGCGTCAATCCGCACCTGCTCCGCGGCGGGGAGACTGAAGTTCGCGTCCGGGTCTACAATCCGCAGATTCGCCCCGACTCGCGCATCCGCCCCGCCGAGCACCTCCGGCACATAGTGGACCGGCTCGCGCACGCCGTCCGGCGACACGAGGTCACCGACGAGCCGAATCTGCGTCGGCCGGAAGCGATGATCGGCGGCGGACTTGTAGATGTCCGCGGCGTCGCGGAGCAGGGCGAGCCGGACGCCGATCAGCCGATGCCCGGGCTGCGGACGGTACTCCAGGCGCTGGTACGACGGGTTGTTGTTGGCGGGCGAGGGGAACTCCTTGCGGTAGCGGGTGAACTCCTCCGACAGCTTGGCCGTCTGCTCCCACCAGCTCTCCACCTTGACCCCGCGCTCGAAGCCGTCCTGCTTCTCGTCGCGCAGCGGCGCCGTGAGGGACTCCGGCTGCACCGTGTTCCCGGTCCATCGCACCCACTCCGCGTAATCCGGGTACACCGCGCCGAAGGCCACGTCCCCGCCCAGGCTGCCTCGACTGAGGCGGGCGAACAGCCCGGCGGCAAACTCGTCCGAACGCAGCCACAGCCGGCCGAGGCGGAACACCACGCGTTCGTCCTGCTTGCGTTGGTCCGGGGCCAGCGCGGCGTCCTGATACAGGCGGTTCTCGGGGTCGCGCACGATGTACTCGAAAGTCACCGCCCGACCGCCCCACGGCAGCATCAGAAAACTGAGCACCATCACGCCGACGACGATCTGCCCCACGATGAACCCGCAGACCGCCCCGCCCACCCAGTCCAGGTACATCGGCACACGGACGTTGCCCCGCAGGAAACGGTCCGCCAGCACCCGCAGGACGGTCAGCGTGACGGCAAACAGCAGGGCCAGGGCCAGCGGCTCGGTGTAATTCGAGTGCAGGTGGAACTGCCCGGTGATCAGCGCGTTCAGCGGCTCGCAGTAGCCGAACGCCACGGCCAGCGCCACGACCGCGCAAAACGCGTTGAGCAGCCCGCTGAACAGCCCGTACAGGGAGTGTACGAAGGTGATGCCCAGGACGAACAACAGCGCGGCGATGTTCACCACCATGACCTACCTCCCTTCCGCCGCCGGACGCGGACCACTGGGGCGCGGCTGCGGCTTGGGTTGGGGCTTGGGCTGGGGCGCGGGGGCCGCCCCGGCCCCGGCGCCCTCACCGCGGATCGCGCGGGCCACTTCCTGAATGCTGGTCACGCCGTCGAGCACCTTCTGGAGGGCCTGTGCCTGGAGGCCGAGCCCGCCCTTTTTCGACACGTAGTTCTGAATCTCAGCGATGGACGTGCTGCGCCGGATCACGTCCCGCAGCCCGTCGTCCACGACCAGCCAGTCAAACACCGCCGTTCGCCCGACATACCCCGTTCCCTGGCAGCTCGGACAGATCACCGGCTGGCCCCGCTTATCGAACTGGGCTTCCGGCGGACGGTACAGCACCTTGTCCTCCGGGAGATTCAGCTTGCGCATCAACTGGGCGTCCGGCTTGTAGGCCTGCTTGCAGGTGGTACACAGCACGCGCATCAGCCGCTGGTTGCTGACCGCCAGCAGGCTCCTGGCCACCAGGGCCCGGTCGCCGACCGCCGCGATCCACTTCCGCAAAGCCTCCAGCACGTCGTTGGCCACGACGGCCACATAGACCTTCTGCTTCTCGGCGGCGGCCTTGGCGGCGATGGCGGCGGCCTCCCGCTCGCGCAGCTCCGGCACCACGATGATGTCCGGGTCGGAGCGGACGATCTTGAGCAGGCGCTCGGCAAAGGTCTTGCCTTCCGCCGGGTTGAACACGTGCTGCGTCACGTTGTCGATGTCCAGCTCCTTCTCGTACTCGATGAGCTGGATGTTTTGTAGGAAGCGGTCGTGGTTGCGCGTGAAACTGTAGACCGTCGTGGTCAGGCCGTGGCGCGGGGGGGCCGACAGCAGGATCAGGCCCTTGGGGATTTCCTTCGTGGCCTGCACCGACTCCAACTGCTTCGGATTGAACCCCAGGTCGGGGGCCTTGTACTCGGCTTCCTTGTAAATCACCCGCAACGTCAGCTTTTCGCCCGCCGTCGAACCGTCCGTCCGCACAATGACCTTGTGCTTGTTCTGGCCGATGGCGGCCATGATCTCGCCCTTCTGCGGCTTGCGGCGCTCCTCCAGGTTCAGCCCGGCGAGCTGCTTGACGTAGAGCACGAGGGCCTCCCCCTCCGGCCGCTCGATGGTCTCCCCCTCCGCGGGCACCCCATCCACCGTGTAGGTGATCTTGGTGGTCTGCGGGCCGGCCGGGGCCACTTCGATGACCGCCGCCCGCCGCCACAGCGCGTTGAACATCAGGTCCTGCGTCAGCCGGTACTGCTCGCGCTCGATCTCATCCGTCGGGACGGGGATCACCCGGCGGTTGTGGGCGGTCAGGCGGACCCGCTCGGTGACCTCCTTGACCTTCTTGCGACCGCTGAAGCCCTGCTCGCGGAGGCGCCGGAAGTGGCCGATGGTGAGGACGCGGTCATCCTCTTTCACCAGCCCGTTGCGGTGGACCACATAGACCACCAGCACCGTGAGCAGGATGAGCACCATTACGAGGTACCCGATCCAGAACACCGGGACCAACAGGGCCAGGAGGGTGGCCGCCAGGCCGCTGCCCAGCACGATCAGGTTCCACAGCACGCGGAAGGTGTTGACCGCCACCGTGTCCTTGTCCACCCACTGGGCCAGCAGCGCCCAGAGCGCGAACGCCAGCGCCACGCCCGCCAGCTTCACGGGGTGGACGTACACGGTGGTCTCCGGGACCTGGGCCAGCAGTAGCAGCCAGCAGTTCACAGCGGAATCTCCCATGTGGCGACGGTCGCCGCCGGTCCTAACCCAGGATGCCCGCCGGTCGGCCCTTGATCCCCTTGAGAGCCATGCGGAGCTCATCGGGGTTCGGGGCCGCCTCATAGGCGGTCTGCACGTCAATGAACCCGGTATCCACCAACTGGTGCAGGTGGGTCGTGAAATCGAGCATGCCCTCCGGGATCGACGCCTTGATCACGTCGATGAGCTCGTTGTCCCGCTCCTCGCGGATCAGCTTGCGCACCGAGGCGTTGGAGAACATGATCTCCACCACCGGCACGATCGGCACCCCCTCCTTCACGCTGGGGATCAGCTTCTGGCAGATGATCGCTTGCAGGTTGAACTCCAACGCCTGCCGCACCGACCGGCGCTCCTCCACCGGAAACAGGTCCAGGAGCCGCGAGATCGTCTGCGACGAGCTGGACGCGTGGATGGTACCAAACACCAGGTGCCCCGTCTCGGCGGCGTGGATCGCCGCCGAGAACGTCTCCATGTCGCGCATCTCGCCAATCAGCACGATGTCGGGGTCTTCGCGCATCAGGTAGCGCAGGGCGTCGTGGAAGTCGAGCACGTCGATGCCCACCTCGCGCTGGTTGATCACCGCCTTCTTGTCCGTGAACAAGTACTCGATCGGGTCCTCGATCGTCACAATGTGGACCGGGTCGCGCTTGTTGATGTGGTCGATCATCGCCGCGATCGTCGTGCTCTTGCCCGACCCGGTGATGCCCGCCAACAGCACCAGCCCCTGGTGAAAGTGCGTCACACGCTCCAGCGACGGCGGCAGGTACAACTCCGCGAAATTGCGGATCTCCTTCGACACCCGCCGCGCCGCCACCGACATCTGCCCCCGCTGCTGAAACGCGTTCACGCGAAAGCGGTCCGCGTCGCCCGCCGGCCCCACGTCGTACGCGAAGTCGATCGCCCCCCGCTCCTCGTAAATCCGCCGCTGCTTCTCGCTCAGCATCTCGAAGATGCCCTCGCGAATCTCCTCCCCCGTCAGCGGCCCACCCTCCAGCGGGCGCAAGTCGCCCTTCACCCGCACATGCGCCGGCGACCCGGCCTTCAGGTGCAGGTCCGACACCTTCATGCGGATCACCGCCTTAAAGTACTTCTTCAGTCGCGCCGGCTTCTTGCGGTCCACCTCGTCCAGCCGTGCCCCCGTCGGCGTGTCGATCGCTCTGTCAATCGGGGTCTCGTCCATCCGGTCGTTGTCCTCCAACCACTAGCGGAGCCTTCGCCCCGGCCGCCGGGCCCCCACCGCCCGCGACCGCCGCGCCGTGTACACACAGACCGGTAGTATACCCGGCCGGACCGGCGCCGGGCTACCCGCCGGTCTGCCAGCTCAGCCCGGGTGTGACCACGGATTGTGGCACGCAACAACCGCCGAACACGTACGTGGACGCTGGCGAGCGTGTCCCGGCATTAGCCGTCTCGCGGGGAGCCCCGCAGGGGCGCTGGCGCGTGCTGCGGGTGCAGGCCCAGGGAGACAACTTGCCGATCTGCCAGCACATGTGAGGCAGCGACGTTCGCTCTTCCCTCCCCTCGCTTGGTGGTCCGCCCGCCGCAGCGTCCCCCGCGGCCGATGTGTCTCTGTGCCTCTGTGGTGGACCGTCCGGGTCATGCGTCATTCGCCACCGACTTCCACAGCACCTCGGCGATGTCGAGCTGGCCGACCTGCTCGTGGTTCAGGTCCGCCAGGCTGTCGGTCAGCATCGTCTTGCAGAATGGGCAGGAAGAGCCGAGGGCGGTGCCGTTGGCCGACGCCGGCAACACCTCGAGCAACTGCTTCGTGCGGGCGTGGTTGACGCGCTCGCGGCCCGCCTCTTCTTCTTTCCACATCTGGGCACCGCCGGCCCCGCAGCACATCCCACGGTCGCGCGTCCTGGCCGGCTCGACCAGCTCGACTCCGGGAACCGCCCGCAGCACTTCTCGCGGCGGATCGTACACGCCGTTGTGCCGGCCGAGATAGCAGGCGTCGTGGAAGGCGACCTTCAGCGGCACGGGGCGCTGCGGTCGCAGTCGGCCCGCGCGTAGCAGTTCGGCCAGCAGTTCGCTGTGGTGGACGACCTCGAAGTGCCCGCCGAAATCGGGGTACTCGTGCTTCAGCGTGTTGAAGCAGTGCGGGCAGGCGGTGACGATCTTCTTGACGTTGTAGCGGTTGAGCGTCTCGACGTTCTGCCGGGCGAGCACCTGGAACAGGAACTCGTTGCCGGCGCGGCGGGCCGGGTCGCCGTTGCACGTCTCCTCGGGGCCGAGAATGGCGAAGCGGACGCCGGCGGTCTTGAGCAGTTGGGCCAGGGCCTTGGCGATCTTGCGGGAGCGGTCGTCGAACGACGCCGCGCAGCCGACCCAGTAGAGGTACTCGACGTCGGGGCTGTCGGCCATGAGCGGCACATCGAGGCCGGCGGCCCACTCGGCCCGCTGGTCGTTGGGATAGCTGTACGGATTGCCGGCGTTTTCGAGCCCCTGGAACATCGTCTGAAGCTGCTCGGGGAAGGTGCCCTGCTCCATCGCCAGGTTCTGCCGCATGGCGACGATCTTGTCGATGTAGGTGATGAAGACGGGGCACTCCTCCTCGCACGCGCTGCACGTCGTGCACGCCCACAGCACCTCGGGCTTGATCGTTTCGGGCACCAGCAGGAGCTTCTCATTGCCATCGGCGCTGCCTGTCGCACCCGCCCCGGCGGCGACAAGCAGTTTTTCGTTGTGATACATGTAGTCGCGCAGCGCGATGGTCAGGTGCTTGGGGGACAGCAGCTTGCCGGTATTGCTGGCGGGGCAGTGGTCCGAGCACCGGCCGCACTCCGTGCAGGTGTAGAAGTCCAGCGCGTCCTTCCAACTGAAGTCGCGGACCGCCTTCACGCCGAGTGTCTCCTCCCGCTCCAGCCGGCCCTCGATGTCCTGGATCGGCGCCAGCCGGCCGCGCGGCCCGAGCTGTCGCGTGAAGATGTTGGGGATAACCGTCAGGACGTGGAAATGCTTGCCGTACGGCAACAGGTTCAGGAACAGCAGCACCAGGGCCGAGTGCGTCCAGAAGCCGACCTGCCACAGCACGTGTTGCGTCGGCCCCGGCAGGCCGCGCAGCGCGGCAGCGGTCAGCGAGCCGAACGGCATGGCGGCCACGAAGCGGCCGTCGTTGGGCGGGGCGTTGATCTCGACCCCCTCGTACACCAAGTCGGCGACCATCATCGTGAAGATGATGAGCAGGATGAGCACGCCCTCGAAGTTGAGCGTCAGACGCGACAGCCGGGCGACGAGGCGGTAGTAGAAGAACACCAGCACGCCGACGATGACCAGCACCGTGAAGATGTCGCGTAGGAAGGCGTAGATCAGGCCCAGCGGCTGGTGCAGGCCGAAGAGCCATAAGTGGTAGGCCGCGCTGTCGGCCGACACGTAGCCCCGCGTCCAGAGCATGATCGAGTTGAGCAGCAGCACGCAGAACCCGAAGAAGACGATGATGTGCGCCCAGCCGGCCAGCGGGTAGCGCGGCATGCGCAACTGGCCGAAGACGTACTTGATGACGCCCGCAACCCGCTCGCCGACGCGGTCGGCGCGGTTCTCGGGTCGCCGGGCAACCATCATCAGGCGCCAGCGCCGGTGAGCCGAGTAGGCGAAGGTGGCCAGGGGCACGACGAGCAGAACGGTCATGGCGATGGGGCTCATGGAATCCTCGCGTCTGCGCTGCCGACAGGTTGGGGGCCGATTGTAGCGGCTTGGCCGTCGGATGCGAGTCGGTCTAGCCGCGGTTCGCAGCGTTCCAGCCGCGACTGCGGCGGCGCCGACGCGGCCGGTCGCGGGCTGAGTTGTAACGTGTTTCCAGTACAACATATAGGCGTGGAGCCGCACGGCAACCCGGCCTCGCGTCGTCGAATCCGTGCGCGCGCACGATCGCAAGCGACCGGCTCGATCGTTGACGGGCGCCACGTAGCGCATTTGGGCACGAAACTTGCTTCCTCTTGCAACTCCGCCGAACGGCGCGCATACAATGTCCCGTTCCCCACGCAGCGGAGACGGTGCAGTCGGCGTAGACAGCCCGGACTTGATATGGCCGCGAAGTGGGGCGTGCACCTGCGGGTGCGAGGAGTGTCAGAAATGTTCAGTGGAAAGTCGCGTTGGTTCTGTGTCACGGCAGCAGTTGTGGCGCTGGCCTTCAGCGGCTGGGCGTCTGCCCAGCAGACGCCGACGGGAAAGCCCGAGCCGAAGCCTCAAGCGCAGCCCGCGCCCGTGGGCAAGGACTTGGTCCAGACCGCGATGGACGCCAAGTTCAACACCCTCTGCGAGCTGCTCAAGGACGCCGGCCTGGTCGAGACGCTGAAGGGCCCCGGTCCGTTCACCGTCTTCGCCCCGACCGACGAGGCCTTCGCCAAGCTCGGCAAGGACCTGGACGACCTCAAGAAGCCCGAGAACAAGCAGAAGCTTGCGGACATCTTGAAGCACCACGTCGTCAAGGGCAAGGAAATGGCCGCCGCCGTCGAGAAGGCCAAGGAATTGAAGGCCCTGTACGGCGAGCTGGAAATCACCGTCAAGGAGGGCAAGGTGGTCCTCAACGGCAAGGCCCACGTGACCAAGGCCGACATCGCGGCCAGCAACGGCGTGATCCACGTGATTGACGCCGTGCTGATGCCCGCGCCGGCCAAGGCGGTCGAGCCGAAGCCGATGGAGAAAAAGGCCGAGGAGCCCAAGCCGGCCCCGAAGCCCAACCACTAGGTTAGTTCGCCGGCGACGACGGCTCGCCGGCCGTCGTCCCTGCGTTGACATCTCCAGCGGAGCGGGTGAACCACGCGGCTTTCGCCCGCTCCGCTTTTGTTGTCACGGCGATCCTCGCCCAAGCTTCCCACCGCCGTCATGCTGCGGCGCTGTGTTAACAGCCCGCCGCGGCACTTGATTCCGAAGGGTTCTCCCGTGGCGACACCGAGCCTGTGACTAGCGCACGTTGAACCGGCTGGTGCGGGCGGAACCGACGCTGGAGCAGTATTCGCCGCCGCCGGATGGGGCGCGGAAGGTGGAGTTCGGGCATGATTGCCTGGGTCGGCGAGTGCTGAACTGCGTCCGGGCGTTGGCCCCCAACGCTGAACAACGGTGCCGGTGGGTTGACCAGCGGGTGTACGATTGGGTGGGCCCCGGCCCGAGCGATTGGGCAACGACGCCGACGGTCCGGCGGAAGTTCGCGTGCGATGGCACTGGCGGCTCCTCCGCCGGCG
>JBFMAI010000032.1:0-196570 GCA_040755725.1 Planctomycetota bacterium
CCGCCGCCGAAGCTCCCTCCGCCGAAACTCCCGCCGCCGAAGCTCCCTCCGCCGAAGCCACCGAAGCCCCCGCCGCCCCAGCCTCCGCGATGGCCCCCGCCCCACGATCGGCGACCGTGCCCCAGGCCGCTGAGCAGCAACCAGAGCCACAGACCGTCGGTCGGCCGGGTGTACCGCCGGACGTAGCGGGCCCGCCCCAAGACCGTGGAGGCGAGGAAGATCAGGATGACCAGGCCCACAATCAGGCACGCGCCGCCGTCGTCGCCTGGGGCCAGTTGGCGTTGTGGGAGGCCGGTGATGGCCACCCCGCGGTCCTGAGCGATCCGGTTGATCAGCACGAGCGCGCCCTCGTACAGGCCGGCGCCGTAGTCGCCCCGCTTGAAGTGCGGGGCGAAGACCTCCCGCCCGACGCGACCGCAGAAGCTGTCATTCAGCAGCCCTTCCAGACCGTAGCCGACCTCGAAGCGCCACCGCCGTTCCCGCACGGCGATGACGACCAATACCCCGTCGTCCCGACCCTTGCGCCCCAGCCGCCATTTCTCGCCCGTCCGCAGCGCGTACTCCTCGATCGGCACGCCGTCCGTGGATTGGACGGTCAGAATCACCATCTGCACGCCGGTCTTCTGCTCGAGCTCGAGCAGGCAGCCAATAAGCGCACGGCGGACATCGGGACTCACGACGCCGGCGAGGTCTTCCACGTGGTCGCGCGGCTGCGCGGGCAGCGGCTGGGCGAGCAGGGGGGCCGTGAGGCCCCACCCGGCCGCCAGCAGGGGCAGCCATGCGCGGTCCAAACGTCTGCGGTCGTTCACCATCTTATTCGCGGATGTTACGCAAAGATGGCCGCGGCGGACATTCCAACCGTTGCTGTTCTTTGGAACGCCAGATCGTCCGGCACGCGGGTTTGACCTTAGCGGAAGCGGCGCCAACAATCGACCAGAGGAGGCTTGGCGGGCCAAGCGAGGGCCGCGTGCGGCGACACGTCCTGCCTAGGGCGGTGTTGGCGCTGTGCGCGGGTGTGACGGCGGCTGTCCTCCCGGCCCGGACACGGCATGACAAGGATTGTCGCGCAATGACCACCTCCGCATCGAGGCCCGCCAACCGGCTGAGCTGCGCCACGTCGCCGTACCTGCGCCAACACGCCAGCAACCCCGTCGAGTGGCATGAGTGGGGGCCGGAGGCGTTGGAGCGGGCCCGCCGTGAGGACCGGCCGATCTTCCTCAGCATCGGCTATGCCGCCTGCCACTGGTGCCACGTGATGGCGCACGAGAGCTTCGAAAGCGCGGACGTGGCGGCCGTGCTGAACACCCACTTCGTGAGTATCAAAGTCGATCGGGAGGAACGCCCCGATCTGGACGAGATCTACATGCAGGCCACACTGGTCCTGAATCACGGGCAGGGGGGGTGGCCGATGAGCGTGTGGCTGACGCCGGACGGCAAGCCGTTCTTCGCGGGCACCTACTTCCCACCCACGTCGCGCTACGGCCGCCCCGGCTTCAAGGAGCTGTGTGAAGCGATCGGGCGAGCATGGCGCGAGCGGCGTCCCGACATTCTGACGCAGGCCGACAAGCTCACCGACGTGCTGCGGCAGGGGTTGCGCGCCGAGCCGTGTGAGGGGCCGCCGCTGGGTCTGGACCTGGTGGACGCGACGGCGGAGCAACTGGCGGGGGCGTTCGACACGGTGAGCGGGGGCCTGTTGTCCGGTTCGACCAACAAGTTCCCGCCGAGCCTGGCGATCGACCTGCTGCTGCGGTCCGCGACCCGGCAACCGGCGGACTCCGCCAGGCGAAAGCGGTTCCTGGAATTGGCCACCCTGACGCTGGACCACATGGCGTCCGGCGGTATCTACGACCAACTCGGCGGCGGGTTCCACCGGTATAGCACGGACGTCGAGTGGCACGTGCCGCACTTCGAGAAGATGCTGTACGACCAGGCCCTGGTCAGTCGCTGCTACCTCGATGCCCATCTGGCGACGGGCACGCCGCGCTATCGCCGCATCGCGGCCGAGACGCTGGACTACGTGCTGGCGGACCTGCGGTCGCCGGAAGGGGGGTTCTACAGCGCGCGCGACGCGGACAGCGAGGGCGTCGAGGGCAAGTACTACGTTTGGACGCGCGACGAGGCCCTGGCGGTCATCGGGGCTGAGGACGGTGAGCTGTTCTGCGCCCATTACGACATTCGTCCGTCGGGCAACTGGAACGACCCGCACGATCCGGGGACGCCGAAGAACGTACTACGCGAGCTGCGCGACGCCCGGTGCTGCGCCAAGTTTTACGGGATCGCGGAGGAGGAGTGCGCCCGGCGACTGGCCCGCGGCCGGGAGAAACTGCTGGCCGCGCGCCGCCGGCGCGTCGCCCCCACCCTCGACGACAAGGTCCTGTGTGAGTGGAACGGGCTGATGATTGCCAGCCTGGCCCGTGGCGGCACCGTGCTCAGCGAGCCGAAGTACATTGCGGCGGCGGCCGCGGCCGCGGACTTCGTCCTCCGGCACCACGGCGGCGACGGACGTCTGCGGCGCGGCTGGCGGGAGGGGCAGGTCACTTCCGCAGCGTTCCTGAGCGACTACGCCGCCCTGATCGAGGGGCTGATCGAGCTCTACGAGGCCACCTTCGAGAAACGCTGGCTCGATACCGCGATCGCACTCAACCGCACCGCCGTCGAGCTCTTCTGGGACGGGGCCGACGGCGGCTTCTTCTTCACCCCGGCCGATCATGAGCCCCTCATTGCCCGGAGCAAGGACATTCGCGACGGCGCGGTGCCGTCCGGCAACTCGCTTCAGTTGATGAACCTGTTGCGGTTGGCGGCGATGCTGGGCGACGACGAACTGCGCCGGCGGGCCGACCACACGATGACCGCGCTGGCCGACGACGTCCGCCAGTCACCTTGGTCGGCCGAGCGGTTCCTGGCCGCCGTCGATTTCGCCCGGGCGGGCCCCATTGAGATCGCGATCGTCGGCGACCCGCGCCAACCGGCGACGCAAGCCCTGCTCAAGCAGGTGTATCGGACCTACTTGCCCAACCGCGTACTCATGCTGCACAACCCCGCATGCCCCGACGACAGCGTCCGCTCGCCGCGGCTGGCAGATCGGTCGCTCGTCGACGGCCGGCCGACGGCGTATGTCTGCCGCAATTACGCCTGCGGGCGCCCGGTGACGACGCCGGCGGAACTCGCCCGGCAACTGGCCCCGGAGCGTTGAACGGCGAGGCGGCAGGGGGGTCAGAAGCCGACGTAGCGGGCGTAGATGGCGCGGGCCACCGCCGGCCTGGATGTCCCCTTCACGATGGCCCGCCCGTCGGAAAACAGCGTCACGATACAGCCGTCGGCGTCGAATTGCAGGATGAAGGCGTTGCCGCGGGCCCGGCAGGCGGCCGGCAGCCGCCGGCGAACGGCCTCGAACAGGGGCGGCGCCGTGCGCGACGGCCCGGCGCCGGCGCCCGGTCCGTTGGCGCGTGTCGCGGGCGCCGGGCGCGGCAGGACTTGGACGGCGTCGCGGCCGCAGAGCGTCGTGGTCGTTGAACCACGGGCCGCAGTGAGGAAGTCAAAGCGTCCAAGGGCACAGCATGGGCACGCGCCACCCTCGAACGCGGACTGAACGCTGATCGTGCGCACTCGCCCCGCCCACACGTTGATGGCCGTCAGGTGCCGATTCACTTCGTCGTGCCGCCCGATCAGGATTTTGAGCGCCTCGACGGCTTGCAGACTGGCCACGACGCTGACCGCCGAGGCCAGCACGCCCACGGTGTCGCAAGTGGGCAGGCTGCCGGGCGGCGGAGGTTCGTCCCAGATGCAGCGCAAGCAGGCCGTTTGCCGGGGAAGGACGGGAAGCACCAGCCCCTCCGCCCCGATGCAGGCCCCGTACACCCACGGAATCCCGTGCTTGACCGCCACGTCGTTCATCAGGAAACGGGTTTCCAGATTGTCCGTGCCGTCGAGGATCAGGTCGTGTCCGGTACACAGGTGTTCGGCGTTCTCCGCGTGCAGGTCCGCGACAACGGGCTCGACCTCGACCTGCGAGTTGACGCGGCGCAGCTTGCGGGCGGCGGCCTCGGCCTTCGGCAGGCCCTGAGCGACGTCGTCTTCGTCGAACAGCGTTTGCCGTTGGAGGTTGTTGAGCTCGGGAAAGTCGCGGTCGATGAGGCGTAGCGCCCCGACACCGGCCCGCACCAGCGTGCCGGCCAGCACACTGCCCAGCGCACCGCAACCAACGAGCACGACCCGCGCCCGCCGCAGTCGGCGCTGCCCGTCCACGCCCACGTGCTCGAACAGCATCTGCCGGCTGTAACGGGCGAGGTCAACGGCTGGAGTGTCCGCGCTACTACTCATGCGGATTACTTCGTGCAACAAACGGACCGCCGCGCTTGTCCCGACATCGGACCGGTGCGGGGCCCAGGCCCGTCCCAGCGTGTCCGGGCATTGTATCGCGCGGGCCGGCCGCTGTCGACACGGCGGGGGCGAGGTCTGGCAGGCGGGCCTCAGTTCCTGCGGAACGTGCTCGTGGTTCTGGGGGCCACGTGCTCCAGCCGTCCGAAAACCAACGCCGTGAGCGGGCGGTCTCCGTGGTGCGCGAGGCACACCTCGTCGCGTTGGATGTGGAACGTAAGCGGCTGGCCCTCCCAGACCCAGGCGAACCGCAGCGACGACCAGTGGGGCGGCAGGTGCGGGTCGATGTACAACACCTCGCTTTGCGCCCGGGTTCGCAGCCCGCCGAAGCCCAGCACCGCCGCTTGCCAGCAGGCCCCCGCCAGCGCGACGCGCTCGTTCTCCGCAGCTTCGGTGGGATTCAGGACCAGTTCGCACGTTCGCCGCCAGAAGCGCTGGGCGTCATCCAGGCGTCCCAACGTGGCCGCGACGATCGTATGAAGGGGGTAGCTCAAGGGGCCGTCGTGCGCGGTCAACGGCTCGTACGCCTCGTAGGCAATGCGTGTCTGCTCCGCGTCGAATTCGTGCGGGAACAGTGCGATGAGCCGCAGCACGTCGGCCTGCTGAAGGACGCGGCTGCGGCGCAGACGTTCGCGGCTGACGACGGCGGACAACGGCCGCGAACGGTCGGGCCACCAGCGTCCGAGGTCGAATGGCTCACGGCCAGAGAAATCGTCGGACGGCAACACCAGCCGCCGGGCCGAGTCGTAGGGCAACCGGAGCCGCTGGGCGAGGTCCAGCCAGCGCCGCGGCTCCGCGTCATCCAGGGCCAGCCGCTCCCGCAGCGCCGCCGCGTCCTCCGACGCCGCCTGCTCCAGTTTCTGGTGGGCGAATACCGCCGCCGTGAGCGCGAACGCGACCAGCCGGTTGGTATATGCGTGGTTGCGCTGGAGCGGTGCGTACTCGTCCGGGCCGCTGACCATCAGCAATTCGACCGGGTCGCGCGCGGGGTCTTCGGTGACACGCTGCGCCGCATAACGGGCGATCTCGGTCAGGGCTTCCGTGACGTCGCGCAGCAGCGCCTTATCGTGCGGCCGGCCCAGGTGCGCATGAAACAGCGCGTGGGCAACCTCCGCCGTCGCGTGGACGGCGTAGTCCGCCGCCGCGTCGGCCCCCGGCGGTTCGACGCCGCTTGGCGTGCCCCGGCGGAGGTACCGGGCGCCGGCGTAGCCGTCACGCCGCGCCAACCGGCGGGCGGCCTCCAAACCCGCGACGCGGACCCGGGCCAGCCGTGCCGCGACATCGGGGCGGGTGTGGAGAAACACCGGCAGGGCAAACAAGTCGGCGTCCGCCGTGGTGCGCCCGGCACCCGCCCCGCCCGCGCCGGCATCCAGGCCTCCGCCGACCTCGCCGTCGCCCGTGACACGCAGCAGGTGGTACAGACACACCCGCAGTGCCAGTTGGCTCTCCGGGTCGCCGTCGATTTGAACGTCGCACCGGTCCCAGCGCTCGGTCCACACGGCGTCGGACTCGGCCGCCACGCGCTCGAACCCGGCCGCTGCCGCGTCCCATACGAGCTTTCGGGCGTGGTCCACGGGTGACCCGCGGACGTGGCGCGACGAGGTGACGGCGGCGAACTTGTCCACCGTCAGCGTCGTGCCCGGATCGAGCGTCGCCGTGGCGCAACAGGCGACCCAGCGGGGTTGGACCTCGACCGTCCAGGCGATCCCGCGGTCCGAAGTCAGTAGCGCCGCGCTGCCCACGTCGAGGCCCGACTTCGTGCGGACGGCCAGCGTGACCGGCTCGTGTTCGCCGGTGATGTCAATCGTATCGAAGTGGTCGTAGCCGCCGGTCCGCACATCGCCGTCCAGGGGCCCCAGAAAGCGGAGCTCGACCGGCGGCCCCGTCAGGTGCCGCCACGTGCCGCGCAAGGCCATGACGTGCCGGCGTCGGGCGCTGACCAGCCGCTCGAACCGCACGCCGACCTGGCTGCCGCTGGGCGTGTGCCAGACGAACTCACGCACCAGGCGGCCGGTGCGCAGGTGCAGGCGGCGGCGGTAGGCGGTGAGGCGACTGCGGGTCATGTCCAGCCGCTCGCCGGCGGAGTAGATCATCAAGCCGTGCAAGGCCGGCAGATTGATCCACTCTTCGCCACAGATGGGGTGCGAACCGCAGACGCCGGCGAGGTACGTTCCGACGCAGCTCGGCGGTGCGGGCGGGGGGGCCGTGACGAGCACGGGGGGGACTCGCAGGTACTCGATGTCCTGGGGCGCGTCGGACAACCCCTCCTCCGGCGCAGCGCGCTGGTGGAGCACGCCGTTGCCCAGGGCCATGAGTCCTTCGACACGCCGGTTGGTGTCGGCGCGGAACGCCGACTCGCCGAGCACCCACGGGTCCAGCGCTGGGTCGGTATTCGCCACGGATCGGCTACCGCTCCACAACTCCCCGATGGCCGCCTGCGCGACGCCGCGCGGGCCGTCAGGATCGGCGGATTCTAGCCCGCACGTTTCAACTGAGGAACCGCCGAGCCCCAGAGAGCGCTGAGAACGCCGAGCAGAAATGAGCGTAATGCCGCAGTATCCGCGAGCGGCCCGCCATCCTGCATCGCTGGTCCTCAACCAGTGCTCCGCGTTCTCGGCGGCCCACCGCGTCTCCGCGGTTAGCAATCCGGGCCAGCACGTTGGTGGAGGGCCGCACCCGGGAGCCGGCGCCCGCCGGGAGGCTCGCTCTCCCCGTCGGCTACGCGGTGGCCAGCTTGGCCCGGAGGTAACGTCCGGTGTGGCTTGCCGGACAAGCCGCGACGGCTTCGGGGGGTCCCTCGGCCACGATGGCCCCGCCGGCCTCTCCGCCGTCCGGGCCCAGATCGATGACCCAATCCGCGGACTTGACGACGTCGAGGTTATGCTCGATGACCAGCACGGTGTTGCCCATGTCCACCAGGCGGTTCAAGACGGCGAGCAGGGTCTGAATGTCGGCGAAGTGCAGGCCGGTAGTCGGCTCGTCGAGCACATACAGCGTGTGGTGCTCGAACTTGGCACGCTGCGTCGCGGACGCGCTGGGCGGGCCGTTGGGTGCGGCGGGGTAAACGGCCCCCTTGGCCAATTCGGCCGCCAGTTTGACGCGCTGGGCCTCGCCGCCGGAGAGCGTGTTGGAGGGCTGGCCGAGGCGGACGTAACCGAGGCCGACGTCGGAGAGCGTCTGGAGGCCCTGCTTGATCTTGGGGAAGCTGTCGAAGAAGCGGAGCGCTTCTTCGACGCGCATCTCCAGCACGTCGGCGATCGACTTGCCGCGGTAGCGGATTTCGAGCGTCTCGCGGCTGTAGCGCGTCCCGCGGCACTCCTGGCACTCGACGAACACGTCGGGTAGGAAGTGCATTTCGATGCGGCGCGTCCCCTGGCCTTGGCAGGCTTCGCACCGCCCGCCCTTGGCGTTGAAGCTGAAGCGGCTGGCGCTGTATCCGCGAATGCGGGCCTCCTTGGTCTTGGCATACAGCCGGCGGATTTCGTCGAAAAAGCCCGTGTACGTCGCCGGATTACTGCGGGGGGTGCGGCCGATCGGCGTCTGGTCGATCTCGATCACGCGGTCGATCCGATGCGCGCCGACCAGCCGGTCGTGTCGGCCGGGGCGCTCCCGGGAGCGGTGCAGCCGTCGCCGCAACGCCGGCAAGAGAGTCTGCGACACGAGCGTGCTCTTGCCGCTGCCGCTGACGCCGGTCACCGCGCACAGCACGCTCAGCGGCACCGTCACGTCGATGTGTTGGAGGTTGTTCTCCGCGGCCCCGAGCACTTGGAGGACGTTGCCACGCCGCGGCACCCGCCGTTCGTCCGGCAACGGAATCGCGTACTCGCCCCGCAGGTAGCGGGCCGTAAGCGAGGCCGGGTTGCCCAGGACCTCGGCGGTCGGCCCGTGGGCGACGACGCGCCCGCCGTGCAGCCCCGCCCCCGGCCCCATGTCCACAAGGTAGTCCGCGGCGCGGATGACGTCTTCGTCGTGTTCCACCACGATGACGGTGTTGCCGAGATCGACCAGGCGCCGGATGGCGTTGAGCAGGCGCTCGTTGTCGCGCTGGTGCAGGCCGATGGTGGGCTCGTCGAGCACGTAGCACACGCCGACGAGCCCGCTACCGAGTTGCGTCGCCAGGCGTATGCGCTGCGCCTCGCCCCCGGAGAGCGTGGCGCTCGTGCGGTCGAGCGTCAGGTAATCCAGCCCCACGTCGTTCATGAAGTGCAGACGCTGCCGGATTTCTCGCAGGAGCGGTTCGGCAATCTGATCGGCCTCGCCCTCCAGCGCCAGGCCGTCGAACCACTTCGCCGCGTCGGCGATCGAAAGCCGCGTCAGCTCGTGAATGTTCCGCCCGTTGACGCGCACCGCCAGGGACGTGGGCCGCAAGCGGGCGCCGCGGCAATGCTCGCAAACGACCTCGGCCTGATAACCGCTCAGCCGGCTGCGCGTCCCGTCGCTGCCCGCCGCCCGGTACCGACGCTCCAGGTTGGGTATCACCCCTTCAAACGTCACGCCGTAGCGCTCCGCGTCCGCGGCGGTCGTGCCGTATAGGAGCATGCGCCGTAGGTCGTCCGGCAGGTTCTTGAACGGCGTGTCGGGCTTCACGTCCAGGGCCGTACAAAGTGTCCGCAGCAGCTTCAGGTTGGCGGCGGCCAGCCGCTTCTTGCCTCCGGCCCACGGAGCAATCGCCCCGCCGGACAGCGCCACGTTCTCATCCGGCACGATCAACTGCGGGTCGAACTCCAGTGTCGTCCCCAGGCCGCCGCAATGCTCGCACGCCCCGTACGGCGAGTTGAAGCTGAAGGCCCGGGGCGCCAGCTCGGGCAGGTGGATGCCGCAGGTCGTGCAGGTGTGGCGCTCGCTGAAGACCTCGTCGGACCACGTAGACTCATCCGCGCTCGGAGTGCCGCCGGATGGACCGGGCTGCCCGTCGGCCCGCGAGAGAATGGCGGTGCCGTCGCCGAGGCGCAGCGCGAGCTCGATCGCGTCGGCGAGGCGCGCCCGCAGGTCGGGCCGCAGAACCAGGCGGTCGATCACGACGTCGATGTCGCTGCCCGGTGGCTTGGGCAGCTCGGCCAGCTCCTTGACGTCACGCAACACGCCGTTGACGCGGGCGCGCACGAAGCCCTCGCGCTGAATGCGACGCAGCAGGGGCGGCCATTCGCCCGCCCGCCCCCGGGCCAGCGGGGCCAGGACCATCACGCGGCTCTGCGGCGGGTAGTTCAACACAATGTCAACGATCTGGTCGATCGTTCGTCGGTAAATACGCTGCCCGCATTGCGGGCAGTGCGGCTGCCCCACCCGGGCGAACAGCACCCGCAGGAAATCGTAGATCTCCGTCGTCGTCGCCACGGTCGAACGGGGATTGGCGGCGGCGGCCCGCTGTTCAATGGCCAGCGTCGGCGGCAGCCCCTCGATCCGCTCGACCTCCGGCTTACCGACCTGCTCCAGAAAGTGCCGGGCGTGGACGCTCAGGGATTCGACGTACTTGCGTTGCCCCTCGGCGTAGATGGTGTCGAACGCCAGGCTGCTCTTGCCCGAGCCGCTCAGACCGGTAATGACCACCAGCCGCTCGCGGGGGATGTCCAGACTTACGTCCTGGAGGTTGTGCTGCCGGGCACCGACGATGCGGATGACTTTGGGTTCCATGCACGCCATCCCCGCGGCCGGGGCCCTGGGCGGGCCACACGCGGGGCTCCGCCGGGTACCGCGTCACTGCCTCGGCGCGGCCCGCGGCAAACCAATCAGTATACCGCGCTGTGGTGCCGCGCCGTAGCGGCCAGACGAGCAAGTCCGACGGCCCCCTCAAATGGGCTTGCTCGGAGGCGAGCTCGCTTATCGGAACCCCGCACGCCCGCCCGAGACCAGCCGCCCCGCCATGCGCGCGGCGGGTTCGGCCAGCGACACCAATCATGAACCATCGCGCCGCGCTGGATTCGAACCAGCAACCTTCGGTTCCGTAGACCGATGCTCTATCCAGTTGAGCTAGCGGCGCTCCAACAAGCGAACCCGGCGTGCGGACCGCGCGGCCCGCAAGCCGCTGCCGTCACGCGTCGGCGGAATCATGCCCGGAACTGGATTCGAACCAGCACGAGGTTAACCCTCACCAGGCCCTCAACCTGGCGCGTCTGCCAATTCCGCCATCCGGGCGCGGGGACCGCCGCGCGGCGGCACCCAACCACGTTAGGCTAAGAGGCCGGCGCGCGGTCGTCAAGACCGGCGACCGGAGCGAGCCTCACGACGCCGCGCGATTCGCTGGCGCACGGCGGAGGGCAAGCCTCCTGACGAGCCGCGGCTAATCGCTGGGGAGTGCCAGGAGGTCGGCGACGATCTCGATCACGTGCCGGGCGGCGACGCCCGTGTGATGGGCGATGTGCTGGCGGCAACTGAAGCCGGAGGCGACCACGTCGGCGTCGCCGCGGGCGCGGATGGCAGGGAAAAGGCGCTGTTCACCGATTGCTTTGGCGATGTCGTAATGCTCAACCTCGTGGCCGAAGGCGCCCGCCATCCCGCAGCAGCCGCTGTTGATCTCGCGGGCGCGGCCGGCGGAACACGCGGTCAGCAGCTCCATCGCGTCGGCGGTTCCGAGCAGCGCTTTCTGGTGACAATGACCGTGGTAGAGGAACGAGCGGCCGTCGCTCGCGCCGCAACCCCCCTCCCTTCCAGGGAGGGGTTGGGGGAGGGTACGGCCTGCGGTGCTGCCGGTACTCGATAACACCGGCACGCCCTCGCGACGCAGCGCCGCCGCCACAAAGCTCTCAATCGCAACCGCCATCGCGGCCACCTGCCGGGCCGCGGGCGTCCGGACGAGCTGCGGCCATTCATCCCACATGGTGGACAAGCAACTCGGCTCGCTGACGACTATCGGCACGCCGCGCTCGGCATACGGCGCGAGGATCGCCACGTTGGTCTCGGCGAGGGTTGCGGCGTCGCGCAATAGACCCTGACTGATCAGCGGACGGCCGCAGCAGCGCGTGGGCGGCACGGTCACGTCGCAGCCGAGGGCCTCAAGCACGTGGACCACGGCCTGACCGATGTGCGGTTCATAGAAGTTCGTCCACGTATCGACGAAGTAGACAACGGGCGGCGGGGGCGTAGCGGCAACGTAGCGGCCGGACTCCGCACCGGCCGTGGGCGGCGGAGAGACACAGGCATCTTGCCTGGGGGCCGCTCCCTCACGGTCGCGGCTCGGACCGGACGCCGGACGGCCGCCACGGCGGGCAGGCTCCGGTCCGGCGCTACGAACCGTCACGGCAGCGTCCCGTCGGTAGCGGGCGAACCACTGCCGGAACGTGGTGGGGGCGAAGCGCGGCGGCGGGACGCGGCGGTCGAGGCCGAACAGGTATTCGAGCAGGACGCGCGTCGGCGCGGCCTGCATCAACCAGTTACTCAACGGGGCGAGGCGGCAACCCCACATGGCCTTCGCTACCGACGCCGCGATCAATCGGGCACGTCGCGGCACGCCGCGCCGGGCATGGCGTTGGGCCAGCCATTCCGCCTTGAGCCGGGCGAGGTCGGTGCCGGTAGGGCATTCCGTCTTGCACGCCTTGCAGCTCAGGCACAGGTCCATCACTTCGTCGAGCGCAGGATCGTCCAGACCGTCGAGCAGGCCCCGGTTAGACAGGGCCATCCGCAGGGCATTCGCGCGGGCCCGCGTGGTGTGCCGTTCGTCGCCGGTGGCCATGTACGACGGGCACATGGTGCCGACGAGGCGCTGGCGGCACTGCCCGACGCCGGTACACATCTCGGCCAGCCCCGCCATGCCGCCGTAGGCCGAAAAGTCGAGCGTCGTCAGCACGTCGCGCGGCCGGTATTGCGGCCCCAGACGCAAGTTCTCCGTCATGGGCAGCGGATCGACGATCTTGCCGGGGTTCAAGATGCCCGCGGGGTCGAACGCCCGCTTGATCTCGCCGAACGCCGCCAGAATCCGCGGCCCGTACATCATTTCCAGCCACTGCGAGCGGACGATCCCGTCGCCGTGTTCGCCGCTGATGGTGCCGCCGAACTCGCACACCAGCCGGCTGACGCGTTCGGCGATGCGGCGCATGCGGTCGATGTCGTCCTGCCGTTTAAGGTTGAGCACGGGGCGGACGTGCAGGCAACCGACGCTGGCGTGGGCGTAATAGCCGATCTCGTCGATCCGCTCGTCTTTGAGCAGTTGATCCAGTCGGCCGATGTATTCCGGCAGTCGCCGCGGACCGACCGCTGCGTCCTCGATGAACGCATACGGCTGCCGGTCGCCCGGCGTGGACATCACCAGTCCCAGCCCCGCCTTGCGCAGCTCCCACACGTCCGTCTGCCGCGCCGCGTCCGTCGTCAGGCGGTATCCGGTGCCGGCCGAGCGGCGACGCAGGTCGGCTTCGAGCTCGCGCAGCCGCCGGTCGAGCCCCTCCGGCTCATCGTCGAACAGCTCGCACGCCAGTACGGCCTTCGGACGACCATCGACGAACCAACGCCGCGGCGTCATGGTCGGGTGGTTCTCGGTGGCCCGCAGGATGAGGTCGTCGATCAGCTCGACGGCCGCCGGCGCGTGCTCCAGCGCCACGGCCACGGCCTCCAACGCCGGCAGCAGTTCAGCGAATTGCAGCGTGAGCAGGCCCTTGCACTTCGGCAGCGGCGTGAGGCTCAGCGTCGCAGCGACGACGACAGCCAGTGTGCCCTCGCTGCCGCAGAGAAGCGTCTCGACGTTTGGCCGACCGTCGACGATCCGCACGCGATCCAGCGCGTAGCCGCCGTTGGAGCGCAGCACCTTCGGGTAGCGCGCCGCGATCTCGTCGGCGTGCTCGGTGACGACCCGCGCCAGCACTTGCTCGCAGCGCTGCGCCAGGGGGTTGTCCGGCAGCGGCAGGTCGCGGCCCCAGGTGCAGCGCGCGCCATCCGCCAGCACCACGTCGAGATTCAGCACGTGGTCCACCGTGCGGCCGTACAGGATCGACCGCGACCCGCAGGAGTTGATGGCGATCATCCCGCCGAGCGTCGCCCGGCTGCTCGTGGCCACGTCGGGGGCGAAGTGCAGGCCGTGCGGCTTGAGCGCGGCGTTGAGCTCGTCCAGGACGACACCGGGCTCGACGCGGACGGTGCGGGCGGCCGGATCGACAGCGAGAATACGGTTCAGATACCGTGAGCAATCGACCTGGAGCCCGCGATTGACCGCGGCCCCCGTCAGCCCGGTTCCGGCTCCGCGCGCGGTCAGCGGCACGCCGTGGCGACCGCAGAGCTCGACCGCGGCCACGATGTCGTCGGCGGTCTTGGGTAGCAGCACGCCGTCGGGGACGATCTCATAGATGCTGGCGTCGCTGGCGTAGAGGGCCCGCGACAGGCGGTCGGTGCGCAGCTCGCCGCGGAGACGCGGCCGCAGTTCACACTCCAGCGCCGCGAAGTCGCTGCCGTGACCGGTAGTGGGGAGAGCGTCGCGCCGCACCGCGTCCTCGCACCGCGACCAAGATTGGCCCCGGTCGGGGCAGTGTACCACGATCGCGGCGAAGCCCGAATGCGGCGGACGGCGCGGAGGCGAGACCGGCCGCCCGTGTCACGCGGCCGGGACTGCCGCTCTGTGCGGCTATTCAGGAACGTGGGATGCTCGACGGGAGGGCGGGCCTCCCGGCGAGCTGCGGCAGTTGGGAGGGCAAGCGTCCCCGCGAGCCGCGGCGGGACAGTCCCGGTACGCCGGGATTGCCCTCCCGCCTTGCCCGGGGCACGAGTGCCCGTTCATTGGCCGGGCCCCGCCTCCAGCACCAGGAGGGTGATGTCGTCGGCCGGGTGGAGCGAGCCTTCCCGCCGGTCGAGGTGCTCCGCGACGGCGTGCAGGAAGTCGGCGGCGGACAGTGTGGCCCACTGCACGAGCTGGGTCGTGAAGGTCGGTCCGTCCGCCCGCTGGCCGCTCGGGACCACCAGGACATCCTCGATGCCGTCGGTATAGAGCACGACTTTCTCCGACGGCGCGAGCCGGACCCGCGCCTCTTCGAACTCAGCCGGGACGTCCGCCAGTCCGAGGAGGCTACCGCCGCTGCGAATCTCGGCGATCCGGCCGCCCGCGTGAACATGGAGCGGGTAGGGATGCCCCGCGCGGGCGAAAGTCAGCTCGGCGGTCCGCGTATCCAGGATGCCGTAGGCCGCGGTGACGAATTGCGAGTTCGGTAGGTGTTGGCGCAGCAGACACTGATGCAGGTTCTCCAGGGCCTCGGCCGGCCGAACGATCGTGTACGCGCTGCCCGCCACGCGTTTGGCCACCAGGGCCTGCCGCAGGAACATCGTCAGCAGGCCGGCCGCGACCCCGTGGCCCATCGCGTCCGCCACGAACAACCCGACGTGGTGCTCGTCGATGCGGAACGCGTCGTACATGTCCCCGCTGACCCAGCTCGCTGGCCGGTAGAAGACCTCGAAGCGGTAGGGGGGTACCTGCGGCAGCTCGCGCGGGAGAAAGTCGTGCTGCAATCGGCCCGCCAGCCGCATCTCCTGGTCGATCTCGCCGAAGTGCCGATTGAGTTGCTCGCCCAACCGGTGAAGGTGCTGGAGTTCACGCTCCAGGCCCTTCAGCAGCGGAGCATAGCGCGCCAGCGTCCCGACCTTGCCGGCCACTTCGTCCAGACTGACACCGGGGTGGACCCACTCCACGAGGGGGCCACCGGCGGCACGCAGTTCCGGCGCGTCGCCGCAGACCACGGTGGGTACCCGGCGCTCGACGAGCTGCTGAAGCAGTTTCTCCAACTCGGCACTGCGGGCCGCCGCGGCTTCGGGTGCCACGGCAATGACTGCCAGGTCGGCGGCCGGCTCGGGCTCCGGCGATATGCCGCGCAGCTCGCTGGCGATGCCGCGTTGCCTCAGGCGCTCGTACAGGGCGGCGGCCCGCGGGGAATCGGCGTCGAAGAGCACAACTTGGGGAGCGAAGCTCATCCGGCCTCACGTAGCGTGGGTCCCGCCCGGGGGCAGGGCAGTCCCGTGGCCTCGAGACGGCGCGGCCCCGTCGCGGGTTCCTGGGGATGGATTCGTCCGAATAGGCAGCCGGCTTGATCTTGGGGCGCGGACTTCCCGCCGGGGGACCGGGGCGGAGCGCCCATGAGAACCCCGCGCGCCCGGGCATGGCCGGGCGTCCTGCCGCTTGGGTGGAGGGGCCTTGTTACCGGCCTTGGTGCAGTGAAACAAGGGCCGTTGGGGCATGTTTGTCACGATGGTCGCGGCGGTCGCGGCGGCAGGTCCGAGAAAGGCTTGACGCCCGAGCGGTTTGCTGCTTAGCTAACGGCGCGGGCCGACGGGGAGATCGTCCAGGCGCGGGGACGATCGCAGCGGGCTGCGCGGCAAGCCGCCCTCCACGGGTGAGCGCGTGGGACCGGTGCGAACGCCGCGTGCGACGGAGCCTGAAAGGCACGATGAGTATCTATCTCGGGATCGACGTCGGCGCAGTCAGCGTAAAAGCGGCGCTCCTGCTGGCCCCGGCGGGTGTGCCCACCCTCTGGGAATCGCCGGGTGCCCAGGCCCGACTTCGCCGGCTGGATGCGCCGACCGGGGCGGCATGGGCCGTGCTGGTGCTGGCGCCGCGGCGAACACGGGGACGACCCCTGGAGGCCGCGGCCCAGGTGCTGAGCGAAATCCAGGCGACCACGCCGCTGGAGCGGATCGTCGGCGTGGGCCTGACGGGCAGCGGGGCGGGGCTGGTGGCCGCGGCCTGGGGCGTCCCGACCTGCAACGAGTTTCAAGCCGCCACCCGGGCCATCAGCCTTCTGCACCCACAGGTCCGCACCGTGTTCGAAATCGGCGGCGAGTCCAGCCGCTACATCCGCTTGGCGCCCGATCCGGGCAGCGGCGTGCTGGGAATCGTGGACTATAGCGCCAACGGCGACTGCGCCGCCGGCACGGGGGCGTTTCTCGATCAGCAGGCCGGACGCCTGAAGTTCGCGGTCGAGGAGATCGGGCACATCGTTGACCAGGCGCAGCGCGCGGCCCAGATCGCCGGCCGGTGCAGCGTGTTTGCCAAGAGCGACATGATCCACGCCCAGCAGAAGGGCTACGCGCCGCCCGAAGTGCTGCGCGGGTTGTGCAACGCCGTCGCGACGAACTTCAAGGCGGCGGTGGTGCGCGGGCGCACGCCCGACCCGCCCGTTGCGTTGCTGGGGGGCGTGGCGGCGAACACGGCGGTGGTGCGCGGGCTGCGCGAGGTCTTTGAACTCAGCGCGGAGCAGCTCTTCGTGCCGCCCGCCGCGGAGTCGCTGCCCGCGGTGGGGGCCGCGCTGGCCGCGGCGGAGGCGCGGCGGCCGTTGCCGGCCGGGCGTCTGGCCGGGCTGGCGCAGGCCGCGTCGGCGAGTGACCGCGACGGGCGGGCGTTTCCCCGCGTGCGGCCGTTGAGCCTGGAAAACGTGAAGCTGCTGCGCGACCAGGTGCGACCGTACACCATGCCCACCGACGGGCGTTTGATTGACGCCTACCTGGGCCTCGATATCGGTTCCGTGGGAACGAAGCTGGTTCTGATCGACGACCGGGGCGACGTGATTCACTCGATCTTCACGCGCACCGAGGGCCGGCCGATCGAGGTCGTCACGCGCTGCCTGCGCGAGATGGAAGAGGCCGTCGGCTGGGCCGTCCGCGTGCGCGGCGTCGGAACGACCGGCAGTGGGCGTGAACTCATCGGCGAGCTGGTCGGTGCCGACGCGATCACCGACGAGATCACGTGTCACAAGACGGGGGCGGCGTTCGTCGGCGACCGGCTGCTCGGTCGCCGCCCGGACACGATCTTCGAGATCGGCGGGCAGGACAGTAAGTACATCAGCTTGCAGGCCGAGCGGGCAGCGCCATCCAATACGAAGGGGGGGGAACAGGGAACGGGGAACCGGGAACAGGGAAAGGCGGAGGGCCGCGCTGCCGTCCCCACGTCCCCACGTCCCCATGTCCCCCCGCCCCCATGTTCCGACGCGGGCGAGTCCATTGTCGTCGATTTCACGATGAACGAAGCCTGCGCCGCGGGCACCGGCAGCTTCCTGGAGGAGCGGGCGGAAGAGCTTGGCGTGTCGATCAAGGGCGAGTTCTCGCAACTGGCCCTGAGCTCGCGGCAGCCGATCAAGCTGGGCGAGCGCTGCACGGTGTTCATGGAGCGCGACGTGAACACCTGCATGCAGCGCGGCGCCGCCCTTGCGGATGTCATCGCCGGCTTGGCCTATTCCGTTGTCCACAACTACATCAACCGCGTCGTCCGCGGCCGACACATCGGCGACTGCATCTTCTTTCAGGGCGGAACGGCCTACAACGATGCCGTGGCCGCCGCTTTCAGTATGGTCTGCAACAAGCCGATCATCGTCCCGCCCCACAACGCCGTGCTGGGAGCGATCGGGGCGGCGCTGCTGGCGCAGGAGAAGGTGGGGGCGACGGGCGGGGGCACGCGGTTCCGCGGCTACGACCTTTCGCAGGTGGACTACACGCTGCGCGAGTTCACGTGCAAAGGCTGCGGCAACCAGTGCTCGATCCAGGAGTTCAGCGTCCAGGGCGCCAAGACCTTCTGGGGCGACAAGTGCTCCGACCGCTTCCGCAAGCAGGTCAAGACCGACCGCCGGCCCGTGATTCCCGACCTGGTGGCCCTGCGCTGGGAGTTGTTGAACGCCGACGACACGCCCGCCGATCGGGCGGCCGACGCGGCGACGGGGGACCGGCGGCCCGCCGTCGGCATCCCGCTGGCGATGTACACCTGGGACTTGCTGCCCCTGTGGCGACGTTTCTTCCGCGACTGCGGTTTCAAGGTCGTGGTGTCGACGCCGACGAACCGGCAGACGGTGCGGCAGGGTCTGGACACGTCGGTCGCTGAACCGTGCTTCCCCATCATTGTGGCCCACGGCCACGCGGTGGAGCTGCTCGACGCCGGCGTCAACTACCTCTGGGTGCCGAACATCCTGACCGCCGAGGAGCGTGTGCCCGACCTGGAGAGCTACGTCTGCCCCTGGGGGCAGACATTGCCGTTCGTGTTACGTCAAACGCCGCGCTTCCGCAGTTGGTCCGGCCGCGTCCTGTGCCCGACGGTCAGCTTCCAGCAGGGCATGGACGAAGTGCGGAAAGTGCTGGTCCGCGCGGTCAGGGAGCTGGGCGTCGCGGAGAAGACCGCACGGTCGGCGTTCGACGTCGGCCTGGCCGCGCTGCGCCGTTTCCAAACCGATTATCTCGCGGCGGGTCGCCAGGCGTTGGCCACCCTCGAGAAGACCGGCGAGCCCGGCATGGTCCTCGTCGGCCGGCCGTACAACATCCACGATACCGGCGTCAGCCTCGCCGTCGCCCGCAAGCTGCGGGACCAGTACGGCGTGAACGTGCTCCCCATCGACGCCTTGCCCGTCAAGGGCGTCGACGTCGGCAACATCTGCGACAACATGTACTGGGCGTACGGGCGGCGGATTCTGGCGACCGGCAAGCTCGTCGCCCGCCATCCGAACCTCCACATCATCTATGTCACGAACTTCAAGTGCGGGCCCGACTCGTTCCTCAAGGGGTTCATCCGACCGGCGGCGCGCGGCAAGCCGTTCCTGACCCTCCAGTTCGACGGGCACTCCAACGACGCCGGCATGATGACGCGTTGCGAGGCCTACCTGGACAGCAAGGGAATCCTGCGATGGTGGAAACCGTGCAAGAGCCAACCGGCCGAGCGGGTCTCGCCGGTCGAACCCTCTACATCCCCCAAATGGCGTACGCCGGTGCCCGGCTGATGGCCGCGGCCTTCCGCTCGGTCGGCATCGACGCCCACGCCACGCCCGACTCCGACGAGCGCACGCTGGAGCTCGGCGGGCTGCACAGCAGCGGCGAAGAGTGTCTGCCGCACAAGGTCACGCTGGGCGATTTTCTCAAGATTTGCCGGGCGCCGGGGGCCGACCCGCGGAAGCTGGCGTTCTTCATGCCGCGGGCGCCCGGGCCGTGCCGCTTCGGGCAGTATGCGCCCTACCTCCGGCAGGTCCTGGACCAGGAGGGCTTCCAGGACGTGGTCGTGTTCTCGCCCAACAGCAACGACGGCTATGACGGCATCGGCGCGCACGCCGCCGAGATGGTCCGCACCGCCTGGCTGGCGATCGTCTGCGGCGACTTGTGCCTGCGCTTCCTGCTAAAGACGCGGCCGTACGAGACGACGGCGGGCGCCGCCGACGCGGCCTATCGTCAGGCCGTCGAGGATTTCGGCGGGGTGCTGGCGGAGCCGGGGCTTGACACCAACGACCGGGTTGCCCGACTCACGCAGGTCGTCCGCCGCACGCGCGACCGTTTCCGCGCCATCCCCGCGCGATACGTCAGGGGCCGCCCGCTCATCGGCGTCGTCGGCGAGATCTACTGCCGCCTCAACACGTTCAGCAACGAGGACGCGGTGCGGCGGATCGAGAAGCTCGGCGGGGAGTGCTGGCTGTCGGACATCAGCGAGTGGGTCTGGTATACAAACTGGTGCCGCCAGACGGAGTGGGCCCAGGCCCGCGGGCGTGCGAACCTCGGCTATTGGGGTTTGAAGCTGAAGGCGTACGTGCAACAGCAGTACGAACGGACGCTGCTGGCACCGGTTGTGGAGGAATTCCGCGGCTACGAGGAGCCGCACGATGTCCGCGTCGTGCTGGACTACTCGGAGCCGTATCTGCCGGCCGCCGGCGCCCTCGGCGAGATGACGCTGAGCGTCGGCAAGGCGGTGTACCTGTATCACAAGGGGGCCGACGGGATCATCGACATCAGCCCGTTCACCTGTATGAACGGCATCGCCAGCGAGGCGGTGTACCCCGCCGTCAGCGCCGATCACGACGAACTGCCCATCCGCTCGCTGTACTTCGACAAGGTCGGCGGGCACATCGATCGGGACCTGGAGATCTTCCTGGACCTCGCCCGGGCGTACCAGCGGCGCAAGCGACGCCCCCGCGTCTACCCGGCGTATTTCAGTGCCTAGCCCGCATATTTCATGAGTGTTGAGCAACTCGGTGCGCAGGCACGGGGTGTGCCGCGCAGCGCGCCGGGCCGGGTCATTTACGGTCTCGGGCGCAACCGCCCCCTACCCCCAACGACCAGCGGGTTGTGATAGGGTCAATTGGGGGCGGGCCGGAGCGCGTACGGCGTGTGGAGCGTAAGCGCTCGACCAAGGGCGGGTTGACGGCGTGCGGCTGACGGCCGGGGGGGCAGGGGGCGAGGATCTACGCTGCGGATTGAACGGGGTCTGGGATGGCAGGGTCGAAGGTGTGCGTCGAGCGAACCGCGCCCCAGGCGGAGCCGGTTCAGCGACGCGCTGCGGATCCGCTTTCTGCGAGGGACCCGTCGACAGACGGGGTGAGCTGCCGTTTCTGCCACTGGTCCGGCAGCCACTCGTCGAGTTGGCTGACAGGCGTGCTGGGCAGGTTGGCCAGCGGGTCAGGTAGGCCTGCGGATTGATCTCGTGCCGGCGACACGTGCTGGTCAGGCTGCTGAGGATCGCGGCGGTCTCGCCGCCGCCGCGGCGGGTCGGGGTCGTCCTCCTCCGGCGGCGCTGCGGCGGGCGGTGTCAGCGCGTCGCCGAACAGCCGCCCTTGGCCCGGATCGTCAACCCGCTTCTCGCTGCGCCGACCGAACAGCATCCGCTTCAGGTATTCATTCTCCTGCCGCAGACGCGTCACCAAGGCTTGCAGCTCCGCGACATCGGCGGGCAGTTCAGCAGGCCGGATCGGACTACTCGGGGGGGATTTCAAAGACGGGAGACTCGCTCAGGGAAGACCACAGTCATCCTGACTGTGGTGAGCCTCTTATACCAACTCTGGAAAGGATGTCAAGAGCCACAGTGCAGAAGCGCCAGCCAATCAGGCCATTTTCTGCGGCTGCCAGCGCGGCCGCCGCCGCGCGTGCGCCAGGTCGATCCCTTCGAGGATCAGCGCCAGCTCCGCCGCTTCCAACTCGGCCCGTGCCCGCCCCGCCTGCGCGAACGCCGCCAGCCGGAACACGCCCTTCTCCAACCGCTTGTAATACAGACACAGGCCGCTGCGGTCCCACAGCAGGATCTTCGTCCGGTTGCGCCGCCGATTGAAAAACACGAACAGGTGACCCGAGAGCGGATCTTCCCGCAGTACCTCCCGCGTCAGCGCCGCCAGCCCGTCCAGGCGGCAACGCATGTCCGCCGGCGGCAGCGCGACGAAGATCCGCACCGTGGGCGGCAACGTCAACATGCCGCGGCTCGGCCAACGCCGCACGCTGGGCCCCCTGCGGCCGTGCCCAACGCCTGTACCAGCCGCGCCACCCGCTCCGGATCAAAATCAGCCGGCAGACGCAGGCACACGCGGTCCGGTAGCACCAGCTCGTAGCCGCCGGAAGGCGGCACGAGCGAACCGGCGCCCCATGCGGTCGCGGAAGATGACCTGCAGGGCAGCGCTACTTCCACAAACCTAGTGCGCCCAGCAAGACCAGTCCGGCGCGCCGGCCGCCCTTCGCCGGCGGCGTCCCGCTCCTGGAGCCGGCGCTTCCACCAGGCCAGGTTCACGGCCTTGAGCCCCCGCCGCCGACAGAACTCCGCCTGACTCAGGCCGCTCCGTGCCCACGCGCCCAGCAACCGCCGCCAATACGCCGAACGCTCCGACATGCCGCACCTCCGGCGACATCGTCGCAAATCATTCGTCGAGCGCTCACGAAGGCGCAACCGGCGCCCGGCTGCTTGCCCAGGCAATCCTCCACCTAGGGGTCGAAGGGAACATCGGACGCGCACCGGAATACGTCATATTGGCGCCCGCCGTCGCTTGCCAAACCGAGGAAGACGTTGAGCAGCCTGGTGCTCGCGGCCCACTCCCCACCGGCGGCGACCCGCCCCGCCCAGACGTCGGTTACGCCGTCCGAGCCGCCGAAATCGAAGAAGCCGTCCGTGTGGTCCACGTTAGTGTCGGCCAGCGGATGGGCCGGAATGAGCACCCCCGAGCGGTCCTCGACGGAGTAGGCCGCTGAGGCGCTGGCCAACGATCGCAGGTTACTGAGGCAGACCGTGCCCGCGGCCCGCTGCCGGGCCACCCGAAGCGACGGCAGGGACAGCCCGAGCAACATCGCCACGACCCCCACGACGACCAGCAGTTCGAGGACTGTGAAGCCCCACCGGACCACCGGCTCCCACCTCGCTCGCCGCCCCAACATGGCCCCGCCACATCGCGCCAGAGCCCCGGCGCTCACGCGAAACCCGCCACCGACGCGCACGGTGCGCGCCATCCACAAGAAATATAACTCCCCCCCCATCTGACAAAAAAATCGCGGAGAATCGCCAAATTGTGCGTCGCTTGGCCGGGGGCGCGCCCGCCGGTCCCGCCGGTACTTGGACCTGGTCCTCGGCTGCTCTCCCCTTTCGGAAGGTGACGGGCTGACGGGACAATCGCGGGGGATTTCGACCCTCCCCCCCAGCCCCTCCTCGCCACAGCGAGTCGGTCGCCACGGCGCCCGACTCGTCCGCCGTGGCGGACGAGTCCCCGCGGCGACCTGACAGGGAGGGGAGCGGGACTGGCTTCTGCGGCGGTACCGCCGGACGGTCTTGCGGAGCGATCACGTCGAGAACCACCGGGTTCGTGGAACGCAAGAAGCCGGGAGCCGAGTCAGGATCGGCACAGCGTCTACGGCAACTGGTCTGACGGCACACGCGGCGCGGCGACCGCCCCCGTGGCGGAGTGATATTCCGAGTCTTCTCCGGGACTCCGCGTCGCCGGCGGGGGCCGACGCGACCCGTGCGATGGACCCGTAGCGTTGCGCAAGGCGCGATTGGGAGAAGGGACGCGCGCCAGCCACCCGAGCGTCATTGACCGGGTCGCTTCGGTCCCCAGGAAAACCTACAATACCGCGCATGGAGTGACCCGCTGGTGCGGTCGGATGCGCGAGAGAATGTACGCGGCGAGCCGGGGAGCGACTTGTTGCGCGCGCTCCCCGCGACCGACCCGCCGCCGCAGGACGGCACGCTGCGCCCGTTCGTGCCGCCTCCGGCCCCAACGGCGGGGCCGCCGCCGACAGGTTGCCCCGCCACGCCGCACTCGGGAATCCTGCACCGTCCCGTCGATGTGGTTCACCGCGACCCCGTGACGCCGGAGAACGCCATCACGGAGCTGGAGAAATACAAGCTCGCGATGCGGCGGTATGCGCCGGTGCAGCGCGGCCGGGAGGGTCTGCCGTGGGTTGGGCAGTGGTGGTGCGCGGGGTGCGGCGGCACGGTGCCGGGGCAGATCGTCTACAGCGACGCGGATGATGCCATCTACCTGGAAACAACCTGCCCGCAGTGCGGTCCGCGGCGGGAGCGGCACCACGACGTGCTGTTTGTGAAGCAGCCGCGCGGCCTCGCCCACCACCGGCAGCCAACGGAGACCTACAGCGGGTTCCCCATCCGCCCCATCGTCACCGAGCTGCCCAAGACGGTCGAGACGCTGTGCCCGGAGTGCTCGTGCCTCATTCTCGGCCGCTACTACGTCCATGAGCGCGTCGTGTGGATCGAGAAGACCTGCCCCGAGCACGGCTATTTCCGCGACAAGATCAACACGGACGTTGATCTATACCTGAAGGGCACGCGGTCGGGGTGGCAGGACGAGCGCGGCGTCCACCGCCCGCAGGTCGCCGGCGGGACGCACTGCCCGACCGACTGCGGCCTGTGCCACCAGCACCACAGCGCCTCGTGCCTCGCGCAGATCGACCTGACCAACCGCTGCAATCTCACCTGCCCGGTGTGCTTTGCCAGTGCCAATCAGGCGGGCTACCTGGCCGAGCCGGACTACGAGCTGGTCGTCGAGTACCTGCGGGCGCTGCGGGCCCAGCACCCGTATCCCGCGACGGCGATCCAATTTACCGGCGGCGAGCCGACGCTGCACCCCGATTTCATCCGCATCGTCGCCACGGCCCGCGCGCTGGGGTTCTCACACATCCAGATCGCCACGAACGGTCTGAAGATCGCCGAGCCGGACTTCGCCGCCCGGGCCGCCGAGGCCGGCCTGCACACGCTGTATCTGCAATTCGACGGGCTCGATGAGGACGATTATCGGCGGTTGCGGGGCCGGGCGCTGCTCGACCAAAAGCGGCGGGCGATCGAGAACTGCCGGCGGACGGGGATGAAGGTCTGCTTCGTGCCCACAATCGTCAAGGGCGTGAACGATGACCAGGTGGGCAAGATATTCCGGTTTGCGGTCGAGAACGCGGATGTCGTCAGCGCGATCTCGTATCAGCCCGTCGCGTTTACCGGGCGCATCAGCCACCAGCAGTTGGCGCAGCAGCGGTACACGTTGGGCGACCTGGCCCACGACCTGGCGGCGTGCAGCGGGGCCGACGTCCGCCGCGACTTCTTCCCCCTGAACTTCATGACGCCGTTGGCCCGCATCATGCAGACGGTGGACGGCAAGCCGAAGATCCGCCCGAGCTGCCACAGCGACTGCGCGTTCGGGACGTACTTCTTCGTCACGCCCGGTCAGCAGGCGATTCCGGTGCCGAAGCTGTTCGACATGGTGAAGCTGCTGGACGGTTTCAACGAGCTGGCCGCGCGGATCGAACGGCAGCGGCCGGGGGCGCTGGCGAATTGGCGGGACAAGCTCGACATCGTGCTGACGTTCCTGCGCAGCTACCGCTGGCGCGAACGCGACTTCCGCGTCACGCCGTTTACGTTCCTGCACACGCTCCGCGGCCTGACCAACAAGGCCATCGGCCGCGGCGCGGCGGGTCGGAAGACGTATCGCACGCTGATGGCCGCCGGCATGCACTTCATGGACCGCTACAACTACGACACCGAGCGCATCCGCCGGTGCGTCATCCTCTACAGCACGCCGGACGGAATGTACCCGTTCTGTACGATCAACGGGGGGCCGACGTACCGGCCGTACCTGGAGCGGATGATCGCGCGGCCGCTGAGCGCGACGCGCTGACCCGCGGGCGACGGTTCTTCGGGCGGCGGGGCGCTGGTATCGGAACCAGGGAGGTGGGGGAAGTCGTTACTGAGCACTTGACGGATTCTCTTACGTCCCAGTGCGCGCGGCGCCGCCGCGCGCCGCACGCCTTGTAAAGCGGGGGTCAACGCCACTCGGGTGGGGGGTTCTCTCGGACGCGCGCGGGGTTTCCGGACGCCCGCGCGGGCGCCGTGGATAACTCGCGCGGACGTTTGCCTTTCCCGGCTGGCGTTTTGAACGCTGCTGGAAGGTTCCTTTTCGCGAAAGGCTGCAAGGAGAAACGACATGGCGTTGACAGTCAACAATGTGGGTACGCTGTCGCTGCTGAACATCCTGAACAAGACAACGACAGCGCAGGAAAGCGTGTTGCACCAGATGGCGACCGGCTCCAAGATCAACCGCGGGGCGGATGATCCGGCCGGTTTGCTGGCCATTACGAAACTCGATGGCGAGTTGACGGCGGTCAAGGCCGGTATCGCCAACAACCAGCGGACCGACGCGGTGCTGGGAGTGGCCGACAACGCGTTGGCCGAGGTCCAGAACCTCGTCAACGAGATTCAGCGGCTGGCCAACGAGGCGGCGAACGACGCCGCCCTGACCAGCGAAGAGATCGCGGCCAACCAGGCCCAGATCGACGACGCGCTGGCCTCGATCGACCGGATCGTGTCCACCACGAACTTCAACGGGCGGAAGCTGCTGGATGGGTCGCTGGGCATCAACTACACCGTGTCCGGCACGGCCGGTGACATCACCGACGTGAAGATCTACAGCCGCTCGCCGGAGATCGATGCCGTCAGCGGTCTGACGCTCACGGTACAGATGGTCAACAGCGCCGCGCACGCGGACGTGACCAACGTGATGACCACCAGCACCGGCGAGGACACGACGTTCTCGATCCAAGGCAAGCTGGGCACCGCCGTCATCACCGCGCTGTCCACGGAGAACGTCTCATCCGTGGCGGCCAAGGTCAATCAGGCCAAGAACCAGACCGGCGTGTCGGCGATCGTCAGCGGCGCCGTTCTGCACCTGTACAGCGTGGACAAGGGCAGTGACGCCTTCGTCCGCACGAAGCTGATCCAGGGTAGCGGCGTGGCCGACCTCAGCGACAGCGGCGCCGATGCCGAGGTCACGGTCAACGGCCAGACGACGGCGGTCGACGGCGACCACGTCAACTACACCGGCAACGGCGTCGCCGTGTCGTTCGAAATCGGCACGCTGACCAGCACCGCCGAAATCTGGATCTGGGGCGATGGTGACGGCAAGAGCGGCGCCACCTTCCAGCTCGGCACCGACGGCAGCACGCGGGCCACGCTGGGCATCGACGGCGTGTTCACCGCGCAACTCGGCACGATCGCCGACGGCTACCTGAAGTCGCTGGCCAGCGGTGGTGACAACTCGCTGCTGGAGGACCCGAACCAGGCGGCCACGATTGCCCGCAAGGCGGCCCTCCAGGTCTCGACGCTGCGCGGCCGCATCGGGGGCTTCCAGAAGTTCCAGGTCCGCACGTCGATCAACTCGTTGAACGACGTCCGCGAGGGTCTGGAGAAGGCCAAGGGCGTCATTCGCGACGTGGACTACGCCGTGGCCAGCGCCGAGCTCAACCGCCAGAACGTGCTCTTGCAGTCGGCCATGTCCCTGCTGGGCCTGGCCAACCAGCAGAGTGCGCAGGTGCTGGCGCTGCTGCGGTAAGCGCGGCGCGCTCGTTCATAACGTGTTCTCACTTCTCGGTTCGGGCCGGGCGGCACAGCCCCCGGCCCACTTTCTTCTCCCTCCGACGCGTCCTTCATGTCGGTCGAGCCACCGACGGTGGAGCAGTGGCCCTCCTTGAGGCCGACGTGGCCCCAGTCGACCGCCTCGCCGGGGGCCGGGACGTTCGGCCGAGTGCTCCGATTGCCGTCCCGGCCGGATTCCAGCCGGTGCCACAGAACCTAGAGGCCATCTCAGACCCCCCTCTCAGATCGCCGCGGCGACTCGTCCGCCACCGCGGACGAGTCGGGCGCCGTGGTGACCGACTCGCTGTGGCGCGGAGGGGTGGGGGGAGGGTTGAAACCCTCGGGAGAAACCGCTGCCTAGATTATCTAGTCCAGGTAGCTTCCGGTTGCGGGATGGCCTCTAGTCACACCCAACGGGGGTATAGCCTGCGCCCACCCCGCAACATGCGATACGGCCAACCGCCCCCGCTGCGAGCAACGGGGGCGGTCGGATCAGCGGTTAGCTTGTCGCGGGCCGGGACCGCCCGTTGGGCAGCCCGCGGTCCACGCCGTCAGGTTACGGGTTAGTCAGCAGCCGGACAAACGGGTTGATGTCGCCGAAGTCCACGTGGCCGTCAGCGTTGATGTCGGCCAGCATGATGTTGCAGTTCGGGTACAGGATCGCGTACCGGGCCGGGTTGGTCAGGGCGAGGACAAACGGGTTGATGTCGCCGAAGTCCACGTTTCCGTCGCAATTGAGGTCGCCCGGGGGGTACGGCTCGGGCACGATGCCCCAGATCACCACGTCGTCGATGTTCCAGCCGCAATAGGTCCACGACGTGTCCGTCGGCCCCATCGTCCACCGCAGGTAGACGGTGGCCTGGCCGTCGGCTACCGCCGAGATGTCGAACTCCTGGAAGACCCACGTCAGATCGGCGGTCTCACTGTCCGGGTTCTGCCACACGTTGGTCCACGTCGTGCCGTTGTTGCTCACACGCACGTAGGCCTTGTCGTAGGTGAACCTTTCCACACCCAGCCACCGCCAGAAGCGGAGCTTGGTCTGCGACACGTTGGTGCAGTCGAACGGCGTGGAGGTCACGTGGTACTCGGGGATGCTGTTGGCATAGTCGCCGTTCAGGTTGTACCCGACCACGTTCTGGCCGGTGTAGCCGGCGGTCGGGTCGGGACCGCCGTACGCGCCGCCGCCGCCGGTCGGCCGTCCCCAGGCCCACTGCCCGCCGGAGATGCTCCAGCCGGGGTCGGTGTCCATGTTGACGGTGTAGACCGGGCCGGGGCCGACGAGCGTGCGGAAGGTGTAGCACTGCCCGCCGTTATTGTCGTACGTCGTGTTCTCCACCTTGTCCTTGGCCTCGACGGCGAAGTAGTAGCGGGTCGTCGGCGTGAGTCCGGTGAGCTCGATGACCGGCGACGTGGCGTACTGGGTGGTGGACACCTGCTGGGTGAGCTGACCGCAGGTCGTGCCGTAATAGACCGTCGCCAGGACCGGCTCACTGGAATCGAACGTGATCGTCGCGGTGTTCGGGCTGACGGTGCTGCTCACGTTGGCGATCTGCGGCGCCTGGCAGTCCACGGTGGCGGTGTCGGTCACGACGACGTTGTAGCCGCCCTGGCCGTTGTCGGCGTCGATGTAGGTCGCCGTCACCAGGTCGCCGTGGGCCACGAGCAGGACGCCCGGGGCGTTCGTGTCACTCAATTGAATGCTGCCCTCGAAGGCGGCCGTGCCCGGCCCGGTTTCGGTCAGCACGACGACCTCGCCGGCCGGCTCGGAGGTTGAATCCACGGTGATCTGCACCGTCTCGACCTGGTTCGGATTCTGGTTCAGGTCGCAATCAATGACCTGGATCTTGGCCGTGCTATTGCAGGCGTAGCCGTCGGCGTCGAGGAAGATGACGCCGGCGGACGAGCACGGCAGCACGCCGCGGACGACCAGGGCGTAGTCCGCGTCGAGCTCGGGGGTTTCGAGGCGCGCATCCTGCACGATCTCATCGCCGCGCACCTGGACGGTCCAGACGCCCGGCTCGGGGTTGAACAGGAAGACGTTCTCGACGGTGTCCTTCGTATTGGGGCTGCCGCCCGGGGTCGAGAAGTTGTCGTCCCGCAACCCGTTATTGCCCCAGTAGACCACGTTGGAAGGCGAGATTACCTTCAACGTGAGGTCGTTGATGCGGTGCTGGGTCTGGTTGGCGGGGTTGCCCTGCGGGTCGATGTAAACCATCGTGACCGCGAACTCGGGCTCGCCCTGGGGCACATTGACCTTGTACTCGTTGACCCCGAGCGGGGTGAGCACGTCCTTCTCGTCGATGATGATCATCTTCTCGCGGTTGGCGTAGAGCTTGGCGAGATCGGCCATGCCCCAGCCCTGGCGGTCCCGCCACATATTGGCATTGGACCCGCCGGCCTTCCAGTTGTACCGGTAGGCGGTGTTGATCATGATCGCCTTGGCGGTGGTGGACTTGGGTCGGTCCGCAAAGGCCGACGGTCCGCCGCCGTGCCCCTCAAACACGCCCTCGTGCCACAGTTGCATCATCAGGCCGGTGTGGCCGCAGGTGCAGGGGGTGGCGTTGGACGTGCCGCCGAACTCGCCGTAGCCGGTGAAGCTCGTCGAATACGTTGTATAGACGCCGTCGTAGAAGTGGGCCAAGTCGGGCTTGATGCGGTTGTCGGACGCGGGCCCCGTGCTGCCCGATGAGTAATCGTCGGTGCGGGTCAGCGTGTTGTTGTGGGTGATGCCGCCGACGCTGAGGATGTTCTTGGCCCACGCCTGCGGCCGCGAGTCCTGGTTCAGGCTCGCGTTGCTCTGCGACTGACAGCTCAGGTAGTCGACCTTGAACAGGTAGTCGTCCGTCTCGGCCGAGATCGTGGTGTAGGTGAACGTCCGCGGGCTGCCGACGCTCGACGTCTGATACATCGACCGGAACGAGCCGTTCGGGTCGGTCGCCTCCTGGTTCATGGCCAGCCGCGTGTACGACCCGCCGAACTGGGTGGAATTGCTGTAGTAGAACGCGATGCCCTCTTCGCGCTCGGGGTTGATGCCGCGGGCCTGGGCCACCACGCCCCACGCAAAGTTGACACCGTAGCACGCCGTCCCGTGCGAGTCGGTTGCGGACGTCTTGTGCCACAGCACCGGCCGGCCATTCCATTCCTGGTGGTTGGCCACGCCGGTGTCGAAGACCTCGCCGCGGACGCCCTGGCCCTTGAAGCCCAGCGCGTACATGTCGTTGACGCCGCCGATCTGGCGCACGATGTCCATGTCGGTCTCGCCCGGGCCCCACGGGTCGATGAAGTGGACCTCGCTGAGCCGGGCCACCGCCAGCACCTGCGGCAACGTCAACGTCACGGTCATGCGGAAGCCGTCCGGCGCCGTCGTCATCACGTCACCGCCCATGACCTTGATCAGGTCCAGGACCGGTTGCTGCGACTCCATCCCGCGGCCGAAGACCATCACCGAGTAGTGCTGATAAGTGTCGAAGTCGGCCCCGGATTGAAGCGCCGCGAGAATCGACTCGTCCAGCTTGTACGCCGGGTGAATCGGCCCGACCCAGCGCACGAACGGCAGCTGGGCCACGACCTCCTGTGTGCCGGCCGGCAGCTCGGCCATGACGGCGTGCTCGGGCAGGAAGGCGTGGATCGTCGCCCCAAGCGACGTCAGGATGTTCTGATAGGCCTCCAGGGGCTGCACGTGGAACTGCACGATGAACATGCGGTTATTGGCATCCGCCGCCAGCTCAGCAGGCACCTCGGGAAGGTCGGTCAGAGGGTCGAAGCTCGCATAGCGCAGCTCGATCCGGTTGGTTGTCGGAAACGCTCGGGAGAAGTTTTCGCCGTCCAGGCTGATCGCGTAGAAGTGCTGCGCGCCGCCTTCAGGCAGTAGTTCCGTCCACAGGACCGCCACGCCGTCGGTGCCCGGCACCTCCAGCGTCCGCACGTCCGTGACCGCGTTGGGTGTCACATGGAATACCGGCCCGCCGGGCAGGCCCAACTCGTTCTCCGCCGGTCCGGCCGCGGCCGAACCGACCGCCGCGACCGCGAGCAGCGCGGCCCAGGCAGCCAATGCATGTCGCCTCGTCATATCCCTACTCCGACTGAAATAGATGAAACGGAACCATCAGGACGGCTGGCCGCCGTGCCCCGTGCCCGGCGCTACCGGCCTCCATACACCGCGAAATGTCCCAGCTCATCGTGCCTCACCGCGTGGGCCGGGAACCCTGCGGGCATAACACACGCGCCCGGAGTCCCGGCTTATGGGCGGGCCTCCACTACCAGCCTAAGCCAACGTCGTTGCCGAATCAACGCTTTTCGCGGGGCACGCCCGACAATTGTGGTCCCGGGGGCCTCGCGGGGCCCCGCCGCCCGCCACGCTTTGGACACGGTTCGTTGCGGCGGGTATCCTGCCCGGTTGCCGGTCGGGGACGCGGCCGGCGGTCAATCCGCGCAACAGGAGCGAGCTTCCATGAGCGATCAACCGCAAGCAAGAGTCCAATTCGACTGGAAGGCCGGCAAGGTGCGCACGTCGCTGACCGGGCGCGACGTGCTGCGTAACCCGCTGCTGAACAAGGGGGTCGCATTTCCGCCGGAGGAACGGGACGCCTTCAAGCTGCGCGGGCTACTGCCCCCGGCGCAGATCGCGATCAAGGACCAGATCGCCCTGGAGATGGAGCACCTGCGGGCCAAGGGAACCGACCTGGAGAAGTTCATCGGTCTGGCGGCACTCCAGGACCGCAACGAGACGCTGTTCTACCGTGTTCTGGTCGAGAACATGGCCGAGCTGATGCCGATCGTCTACACCCCGACGGTCGGGCAAGCCTGCCAGCTCTACAGCCACATTCTCCGCCAGACGCGCGGCATCTGGATCACCCCGGACGACGTGGGCCGCATTCCCGAACTGCTGCGCAACGCCTGCAACACGGACGTGCGGCTCATCGTCGTGACCGACAACGAGCGCATCCTGGGACTGGGCGACCAGGGCGCCGGCGGCATGGGCATCCCGGTCGGAAAAATCGCCCTGTATTGCGCCGGCGCGGGCATCCACCCCGCCCAGACGCTGCCCGTCAGCCTCGACGTCGGCACCGACAACACCGGGCTGCTGAACGACCCGTACTACATGGGTTGGCGGCACCGGCGGCTCCGCGGCGAGGCGTACGAGCGCGTCGTCGAGGCGTTTGTCGATGCCGTCCGCGAGGTCTTCCCCCGCGCGCTCGTGCAATGGGAAGATTTCCACAAGAACATCGCGTTCATGGTGCTCGACCGCTATCGCAATCGGCTGCCGTGCTTCAACGACGATATCCAGGGGACGGCCGGGGTGGCCGTGGCCGGGCTGTACGGCGGCCTGCGTGTGACGGGCGGCAAACTGTCCGAGCAGCGGATCGTGTACGCGGGCGCCGGCGCGGCCGGGGTGGGCATCGGGCGACTGGTGGCGCGGGCGATGGAGATGGAGACCGACGACCAGGCCAAGATTCACCGCGCGCAGGTGTTCCTCGACTCGGTCGGGCTGGTCCATGACGGGGTGCCCATCAAGGACCCGCACAAGCGGCCGTTCGCCATGACGCAGGCGGAAATGAAGGAGCACGGGTTCAAGGGCGAGGGGCCGCACGACCTGCTGGAGGTGGTGCGGCGCGTCAAGCCGACGATCCTCTTCGGCACGACGGCCCGGCCGGGCACGTTCACCGAGGAGATCATCCGCGAGATGGCCAAGCACGTGGAGCGGCCGATCATCTTCGCGTTCAGCAACCCGACCTCGAAGGCCGAGTGTACGCCCGCCGAGGCCATCGAATGGACCGACGGACGGGCGCTGATTGCGACCGGCAGCCCGTTCGAGCCGGTGGTCTACAAGGGCAAGAAGTACGTGATCGGCCAGGGAAACAACGTGTTCATCTTCCCGGGCGTGGGCTTGGGGACCATCTTGTCGGAAGCGAGCGAAGTCCCCGAGTCATTCTTCGCGATCGCGGCCAAGACGCTGGCCGAGTGCATCACCCCGGACCGCCTGGAGGTCGGCGCGCTGTACCCGGACCAAAGCATGCTCCGCGAGATCAGCGCCCGCATTGCGGGCAACGTGATGCGCGAGGCGAAGCGGCTGAACATCGGGCGGATGATCCCGGACAACGAGATCGACCCCCTCGTCCGCAACTCGATGTGGTATCCCGACTACGTGCCGTACGAGAGAATCTAGATCAGCGTTCCCGAATTCGCGCCGCGGGTGGTGCGGCAAGGCTCCGCCTGGCCAAAGTCGCAAGGCGGAGCCTTGCGGTACGGGGGGCGCGCCATTGCGCACGCGGATAGGCACAGCCGTGCGCGAACCTCCGGCGTGGTACGGCGATCCCGACGCGCCGGGAGTGCCGAGCCGCGGCTCGCCGGGAGGCTTGCTCTCCCGGCCGGGACTGGAGAGGCCTCATTCGGCCAGTTCCGTCTCGGGAACGCCCAGCAGTCGCGCGGCGTCCGGTAGTTCGAACGGCTTCTCCAACCGCGCGGCCCCGGGCGGCACGGTGGCAGGCTCAGTCTCGGCGGCGACCAGGATGATGACGCGAACGTCCCGGTTGGCCTGCCGTGCGGCTTGGACGAGCGCGTTGACCGAACGCCGGGGGAGTTGGTCCGAGAGCAGGACCGCGTCCATCGACTGCTGGCGCAGCCGCCGTTGCGCCGCGGGGGACGCCGAAGTGCAATGCACGTCAAACCACCGCCGCAGATAGGTGGACAGCGACCACGCCGTCAGGGTGTCCGGCTCGACGAGCAGGAGACGGCCGAGGCGGCCCGGCGGCGGGGGGGCGGGAGCAGGTTGTACGCGGGGCGGGCGTGACAAACGGACCTCCGTCGCGGCACCACGGATGCACGTAATGTGCCAATCCGCGTCGCGCCGCTCGGCCTCATGCGCCGCCGCACGCGACGGGCGTGGCGCGCCACGGGCCCAGCCGGTCACCGGGGCGTCGGGGGCGGGCGACTGGGCGAAAAGCCGCAGCCGTGTGGGGGTTCGCACAGCGCCGGGGCCCCCCCGCGTGGCGCGGGCCGCCGTCGGCGGGTACAATCCCCTGGATGCCGCTGACCGTCTTCGAGGAAATGAAGCAGTATGTCGCGTTCACCGACGAGGACGCGGCCCATCTGCGGTCGCTGGCCGCGGCCGTCGAGCCGGCCTTGCCCGCCGTCGTGGACCGCTTCTACCGGGCGGTCCACGCCAGCCCCGGGGCCCGGGAGGTGCTGACCGGCGGGGCCACCCAGGCGGAGTCACTGCGGCGGTCGTTGTTGGCGTGGCTGCGCGGCCTGTTCAGCGGGCGCTACGATGCCGACTACGCGCGCCAGCGGGCACAAATCGGCCGCACCCACGTCCGCGTCGGATTGCCGCAGCATTTCATGATCGTGGCGATGGAGGTGGTGTGGCAGGAGTTGCGGCGGGTGGTGTCGGCGGGGCCGGGCGGCGAGGCGCGGCTCGGCGCGTTGCACAAGCTGCTGACGCTCGAACTGGGGCTGATGCTGAACAGCTATCAGGAGAGCTACGCGACCCAGGTGCGGCAAGTCGAGCGCGACGCGATGCAGGCCCGGTTGCGGGAAGCGGAGCAGCTCGCGCAGATCGGTCAGCTCGCGGCCTCCCTGGCGCACGAGATCAAGAACCCACTGGCGGGCATCAGCGGCGCCATCCAGATCATCCGGGCCAACCTCAAGGAATCCGATCCGCACTGGCCGGTGCTGGGGGAGGTGCTGCGGCAGATCAACCGGCTGGATCGCTCGGTGAAAGACCTACTCGTGTACGCGCGGCCCAAGCCCCCGCGCTACCAGCGCTGCGACCTGCCGCGCGCCGTCGAACGGGTGCTGACCTTGCTGCGCAAAGAGCCGGAGTTCGAACGCATCCGCTTTGAGTACTCGCTGCCGCGCGATCTGCCGGCCCTCGCGGCCGATGAACACCAGCTCGAGCAGCTTCTCATGAATCTCCTGCTCAACGCCGCGCAGGCGTCGAACGCGGGCGGCGTGGTGCGGCTGGCGGCCGCGGCACGCGACGGCGGCGTGCAGATTACGATCGAAGACCGGGGTTGCGGCATGACGGTCGAGGTCACCCGCCGCGCCTTGGAGCCCTTCTTCACCACCAAGGCCCGCGGGACCGGCTTGGGCCTGCCGATCTGCCGCAAAATCGTGGAGGCCCACGGCGGGCGGCTGGCGATTCGCAGCACGCCGGGCGAGGGCACCGAGGTCACCGTGGAGTTGCCGACGCGTCCCCCGGGCGAGGGACTGGGAGTCGAGGATGAGCATACGCGTGCTGATCGTGGAGGATGAGGCCCTGATCCGCTGGTCGCTGCGCCAGAAGCTCGAGGAGCGCGGCTACCGCGTGACCGAGGCCGAAACCGGGCAGGTCGCCCTGGGCCTGCTGGCCGAGGGGGCCTTCGACCTCATCCTGCTGGACTACCGGCTCCCCGACGTCACCGGGCTGGACGTCCTGCACGCCGTCCGCCAGATCGATCACGACGTGGTCGTCATCATGATGACGGCCTACAGCACGATCGAGACGGCGGTGGAAGCGATCAAGCTGGGGGCGTTCAACTACATCGTCAAGCCGTTTCAGATGGAGGAACTGCTGCTGACGGTGGACAAGGGGCTGGAGACGACGCAGCTCCGGCGCGAGGTCCGCGAGCTGCGCCGCCATCTTCACGAGCAGTTCGGCATCGACGCGATCATCGGACGCGACCCGTCGATGCTGCGGCTGTTCGAGACCATCAAGCAGGTCGCCCGCACCGGCGTGTCCACGGTGTTCCTGCGGGGCGAGACCGGGACGGGCAAGGACTTGGTGGCCCGCGTCATCCACCACAACTCCGACCGCGCGGCCGCCCCCTTCGTCAACATCACCTGCACCGCGCTGTCCGAGTCGCTGCTGGAGAGCGAGCTCTTCGGCCACGAACGCGGCGCGTTCACCGACGCCAAGCTCCAGAAGAAGGGCCTGTTCGAAATGGCTGACGGCGGCACCGTCTTCCTCGACGAGGTGGGCGACATGCCGGCGGCGCTCCAGGCCAAGCTGCTACGCTTCCTGGAGGAACGCCGCTTCCGGCGCGTCGGCGGCACGCGCGAGATCGGCGTCGACGTCCGCGTCATCGGGGCCACCAACCGCGACCTGGAGAAGGCGATCGAGCAGGGCCAGTTTCGCCGCGACCTGATGTACCGCCTGAACGTCGTGACCATTCACCTGCCGCCGCTGCGGGCCCGCGGCGACGACGTGCGCCTGCTGGCACAACACTTCGTGGACCGCTTCGCCAAGGAGTTCAAGAAGCCCGTGGCCCGGTTGTCCGACGCCGTCTACCAGAAGCTGCGCGGCTACGGCTGGCCCGGCAACGTCCGCGAGCTGCGCAACGTGATCGAGCGGGCGGTGCTGCTGTGTCGGGGCGAGACGCTCACGCCGGATGACATCGTGCTGGGACGCAGCGAGAACCAGCCGTGGGAGTGGGACATCGACCACCTGGCCCTGCCGCCCGAGGGCTTCGACTTCGACAGGCTCCGCCGCCTGGAATGCCACCTGCTTCAGCAAGCGCTGGAGCGGACGAGCAACAATCAGACGCAAGCGGCCCGGCTGCTGAATCTGTCGCGTGACCGGCTGCGTTACCGGCTCCAAAAACACGGGCTGCTGTGACGCCCCGGAGCCGCAGCCACGAGCGCCCGAGGCCGTCCCACTTGACCGTGTGGACACCCCATGTGCGGCAGACCGAGCACGTGGCGCGGGAGACACGGCGGGCCGCCGTCCCCTCCGGGGCCACGCGGCTCACGCCCGAGGGCCCCTGTTGGCCTTCACGCGCCGGCCCGTACCCCACGCCCAACAGGACGCCGAACGCAATGTGCAGCCGGGTTCCCGTCCGGCCGTTACCGCCGGCGGCGCAGCCCGGCGCCGGCCGCGAGCAGCAACGCCACAGTCGACGGCTCGGGAATGCCCAGCACCGCCGTCAGCCCGGTGCCCATGCCCGTCGTGCCGACCTGCGTCCGCGCGCCCGTGCTCGGATCGATCTGGAACAGATAGCCGAACCAATCCACCGCGAACAGGCGGCCGTCCGGCGTGAAGTCCGCGTCTTCCAGCAGGCTCATGGGAGCGCCCGAGTCGCCGACGAGCGTGACCCCGGCGGTCTTCGGGTCGATCCGATATAGCGCCCCGGTGAGCGTGAAGCCGTACAGCGTGCCGGACGGGGAGAAGGTCAGCCCGCAGCGGACCTCATTGGCGAGGTTGCCGATCAGCGTCGAGCCGCCCGTGCCCGGGTCGATCGTGTAGAGCTGGTACGGGGCGTTGCGGGTCATCCCGTAGAGCGTGTTGGTCTTGGGATCGAACGAGATGTCCGCCACGGTCGGCAGACCGTGGTTCACCACGAACTGCGTGGCCCCGGTGTCGATATTGATCGTCCACAAGGCGTTGCCGGTGACGACTTCCGCGGCGAAGACCACGCCGTCCGACGGCCGCTGGTCCAAGCTGAAGAAGCGCTGGCTGCCGCCGACGGGGGCCCGCAGGGCCGACTTCCCGGAGGCCACCTCGAAGTCGTACAACCCGCGGGGGTTGGTCCCGCCGCCGTTCTCGTCAAAATAGACCAGGTCCACTTGGGCAACGGCCACCGCCGCCGCCAGAAGGCACGTGCCGAGTGCCCACCGTCGCGCAGTTAACCAGTTCATGGTCCTCCTCCTGCTCCAACAGTAGAATTGGCGCCTGCTCCCAAACAACGGCCAACTGAAGCGCAGCCTAGCCCCTGTCAGCTCTGCCTTCAAGCCCTCTTGGCGCATTTGCTCCGGGGCGCGAGGCGGTCGGCGGCCGAGCCCACTCGACCCCGCTCTCTGAGTGGGCGGGCGCACTTCGCCGGCTCACGTCGGAAAGGCGAGCGTCCCGGCGGGCCGCGGCTCGGGAGGAGCCTGGCCCTCCCGCGCCGCGTGTTCGCGCCCGGTGATTCAGGGGCCCGTCAGTAGCCGCACGAACGGATTAATGTCGCCGAAGTCCACCCGACCGTCCTGGTTGATGTCGGCGTTCTCAATCCGGCAGCTCGGGAATGCCTGGGCGTACCCCGCCGGGTTGGTCAGGGCCAGAACGAACGGGTTAATGTCGCCGAAATCGACCGCGTGGTCGCAGTTCAGGTCGCCCAGCGGCCAGCCGCCGGCCTGCACCGCGAACACCGCGTCACTCTCGTCCCAGCCGCTGTACTGCCCCCCGAGGTACGCCCGCACGCGGACCTTGCAACTCGTGCTGGGCACCGTCGGCGTCCAGGGTACCGACGTCGCGCCAGGGGCCGTCAACGCCACGATGTCCGTCCACACAGTGGCGTCCGTCACGAGTTCCAGGTCGTCGATCCACGCCGTGTCGCTGCCCGAGACGCCGCTCACGTCCTTGCTGTACTCCCAGCGCAGCGTGTGCTCGCCCGGCGGCAGCGTCGTCGAGTAATACGTCCATGCCACGGTGCCGCTGCGGTGAAGCTGGCGCACGTCGTCGATGTAGAAGTCAAACCAGTCGTAGTCGGCTTCCGAGCTTACGCGGTACCAGAAGCTCAACGCCCCTCCGGCGGCGGCCCGCGTCATCCAGCTCCGCTGGCTGTTGCCGATCGCCCCGGCCCGCGCTGAGTATGATCCGCTGTGGGCGCCGCCCGCGACCACGTACCAGGGCTGATTACCGCCGGTGGTGTACGCCGACCCGAGCGTCCCGCTCTCGAAACCGTCACTGACAACGCTGGTTTGCCCGTAGTTGGCCGTTTGCTGCACGTGGAACTGCGCGGCCGGGTTGCCCGCCCACGTCACGTTGATCGGGACGTTGACCGGCAGGTTTTCGCCGCCGTTGGGGTACAGCACCGCGGCCTGCGGGTAAAGCTGGACATCCAGGCGCGTCGCGGCGCCCGCGGTCACGACGACGTTGGACACCACGAGCGGGTCGTGGTTGGCCGCCTCGAAACGCAGCGCGTACGTGCCGGGCATGAGCATCCGGTGGTAATCGCCGACGTCTGGGTCGGTGTAGATGTTGTGGTTGCGGCCCACGACGTTCACCGTCGCCGCCAGCGGCCGGCCCGACACCGCATCGGTGACGATCCCGCGCACGCCGATCAGGCACTTCTCCAGGTACGCCAGCATCGACTCGCGGTTGTTGTCCCAATAGCCCGGAATCTGCGTGAACGGCGGGCTCTTGGTGTTGCCGAGCTCGATCGTCACCTCGTTGCAGCCCATGTAGCGGTAGCTCCAGTCCTGCATGCCGCCGTCGATCGAGTACCAGGCCGCCCCGTTGGTGATGCCGTGGTACCAACTGCCGTTCCACATCGGCAGGTTGTACCGCGAGTACTCCTCACTGATGTAGACGAACAGGTCCTCGTCCGGCGTCGGGGAGAACACCGAGCCCAACCCGTCGTTGTCAAACGGGTAGTTGACCACCAGCGCCCCGCCGTGGAAGTTCGCCGCCAGCGTGAACGATTGCCCGAAGCTCCATTCCATGATGGCCTTGGTCTCGGCGGCACGGCCGGTGACGGTGTTCGGGTCGCCCTGGACACCCTCGGGGAAATTGCGGTTGAGGTCGACGCCGTTGGCGTTCGTGCGGCGATTGAGCATGTAACCGTCGGGGTTCATGAGCGGGACGATCCAGATTTCGACCTCGTTCACCAGGGTGGTCAGGCGCGGCTCGGTGCCATAGCCCGATAGCAGCAGGTCGATGAGGTACAGGCACATCTCCATGCCGACGATCTCATCGCCGTGCATGGTGGAGATGTACTTGAACTCCGGCTCGTCCTCCTGGGCATCGGGGTTGTCGGTGATCTTAAGGGCCCACAAGCGCCGGCCCGCCGTCCCGGCCGCCGGCCCGAGGTCCAACAGCCGGCAGATGGCGGGGTACTGGGCGGCGCGGGATTGCAGGATCAGCACCAACTCGTCGTACGTGGGGTACCCCGTCGGCGGGCCGTCTAGTTCGCCCCCGTCCCCGGTCCCGTCCACGTCCGGCCGCGTGTCCGTGCCGAACACGTCGAAAACGGTCCGGCCGGCCGCGTCGCGCGCGTTCAGGTCGGCCCCGGCGGCGACCAACGCGGTGATGGCGTCAAGTCGTGCCCACCGCGCGGCGCGGTGTAGCGACGTTTGCCCGCCCGCATCGAAGGCATGGACGTCGGCGCCGGCGTCGAGCAGCAATTCAATCGCCGACCCGGCCCCGGCGGAGGCCGCGTAGTGCAGCGGCGTGCGCCCCAAGCCGTCACGGCCGGCCACGTCGGCCCCGGCCGCCAGCAGCAACTGCACTGTTTTCGCGTCGCCGCGCAGTGCCGCCAGGTGCAGCGGCGTCAGCCCCTCGGCGTTCGACGCGTTGACGTCGGCACCAGCGGCCAGTAGATCGACCACGACGGCCGGGTCACCGGCCCGGGCGGCCGCGTGCAGATCAGCTTGGGCCACGGCGGACTGGCCGGCGGCAATACAGAGAGCCGTCACGGCCACGAGCGAGCATCGCAGAGCGTTCATCTTTGCCCTCGGTATGTGCAACTAGCGCCGCAGGGCCGCGGCAGGGCGACCATCACCAGCACTTACCAAAGTACCCGGCCGACGCTACGAATGCAACGACTCGTCGCCCCCGCCGTTATCGGCGCTGTGCCCGGGCCTATATCAGCGTGCTAATAGCTGCCGGAGCACCCCCCGACGGCCCGGTCGTGTGTGCCGGCGGCCAGCGCGTGCAGGTCCATCAGGTCCGCAAACTCGAAGTCCGGCCGCTCGGTTCCGATGTCGTGAATACGGTGGGCGCGATTGACCCACCCGCTGCGCAAGCCGGCCCGGCGGGCCCCGCCCACGTCGCTGTGCAGCGAGTCGCCCACGTGCAGGACGCGGTTGCGGCGCCAGCCGGTGAGTTCGAGCGCCGCCTCGAAGATCCGGGGATTCGGTTTATACGAACGTACATCGTCCGACGTCACGACGCCGGCGACACGGACACCATGGCGCGTCAGCGCGGCTTCGAGGTCCACTCGATCCGCGTTGGACACGATGCAGATCGGCCGCCGGAACACGCGCAGAAACCCGGGCACCTCGGGTTGTAGCGGCGGATCCCGCCAATAATCAGTCAGTCGGGCGGCGTACCCGTCGGCCTCGAGCGCGACGCCCAACTCCGCCATCGTCTCGCGCAACGTGCGGGTCTCGATTTGCAGCAGCGTCTCGAACCGGTCGGGCCTCGCCGTATCCATCGCGGCGAAGAACCGTTCACCCCAGGTGATGGCGAGATCGCGGGCCGTTTGTTGGACGCCCGTGTCACGGATGACCTCGGCGCAGATGGCCTCGACCGTCGCCCGGTCCCCGGCGGTCAGCGTGCCGTACATGTCGAGAAAGACGCCGTCGAGGTCCATGTTCGGGGCACCTGTGGCCTGGCAGCGAGGGACCGCATGCGCTCGGAGCGCCGAGCGGGACCACGTACGGCGGGGCGGGGCCAGCCGGCCCAGCACTCGCTCGCGGGGGGCTTGTCAGCGGGTGCTGGAACCTGCGGGCGGTGCGGTCGCCGGCGCTGACTCCACCCCCGGCGCCAGCAGCGCGTCCCACGTCTCCAGCTTGCTCCAGCCCACGACCCGGCGGCCGTCGAGAAACAGGGCCGGCAGCGCGCGCAGGCCCAGCCGCTCGCCCAGCTCGATGTCGCAGCGCACACGCTCGGCCACGCGCGGATCGTCGAGGGCCGGGCCAAAGGCCGAGGGATCGAGCCCGATGTCGGCCGCCCAGTTTTCCAGCAGCCGACGCAGTTTCTGCTGGTCCGCCGGCGACGTGCGCGTCGGCAAATCAAGCTGCCGCTCATACAGCAACCCACGCATCTCTGCATAGGCCGACTCCCCGCCGCGATCCCGCGCGGCTTCCGCGGCGAGCGCGGCCAGGCACGCCGACGCATGTCCGCCCCGCCGATACGCCGGGTTCGGATTGCACGCGGGGTCTTGCGGGTAATGCCGGAACGCGACGCGGAGCCGGCCGGCGTGCCGCTCCAGCAGGCGCGGGATCAGATCATGCGCGGCGCGGCACGCCGCGCATTGAAAATCGCCAAAGATCACCAGCGTGTGCGGAGCACCCGGGGCCCCCACGAACGTTTCGTCCTCGTGCAGGGGGATGTCGGCCGGCGTCTGTCGCTGGAAGTCCCACACGACGTAAGCGGGATCGTTGACCAACTGCTCGTAGCGTTGCGTGCGTTCCCGCAAGATGCCGCCGAGTTGGAACGCCAACAGCAACCCGAATTGCGCGATCCCGGCCAGCACGCCGGCGGCGACCGTCGCCAGCACGAGCCGCGCGGTGGGGTGCGGCAGCGCGGGCGTCGGCGGGGCGGCGGCGCGCGGCGCGGCCTCCGGGTCGGCCGCGCGGTGCCGCTGGCGTTCCTGCCACGGGTACGCCAGCAGCGTCAGCAGCAGCAGGCCGCCGTTGATCCCGTGCGCCACAAGGCACCCCGCGCACCAGCGGTGCAGCTCCCACGCCATCACCTCCATGTAGCCCAGCGAATGGCCCACACCGACCACGACCACGACGAGAATCAGCGCGTGCCAACGACGCCCCCGCGCCGCCGGCGGGCCGATAAGCATATACCACAGCCCGACAAAGGCGAAGTACGCCAGCCCGAAGAACGCACTCGGCATCTTCAGTGCGCCCGGCTGCCGGCTGAGCGGCACAAATGCCTGCGGCGACGTCAGGACGGACAGGCAGCTATTGTCGTCGGCCGTGTCCGCCGAACCGCACGCCAGTTGCAGAAACGGATTCGCCGTGTCCGCCCCGAGCGAGACGCGCAGCAGTTGCAGCGACACATACCACCCCGCCGCCGCCCACAGCACCGTCAGCCAGCGGACCACGGGCTTCGGCGGACGGTTCACCACAGGCGCGGCGCAGCACGTTGAGCCGGCGGCAGCAGACACGACGGCTACTATAGGACGCGGGCCCCGTCCGGGGAAGCGCGCTCCGTCGTCTGGCGGACCGCCGCAGCATGCGCCGTAGCGTCTGCCCCCTGTGGCGGATGTTGGATTTCAAGGTGATTTCGACGTTCCACGCCGGCCGCAGGGGGCCGGCGCTACTTGGGCCTCGGCCCGCTAGCCCATCTCGCGGATGAGCGGGTTCACATAGTCGTGCAGCAGGCAGTCGAAGTAGCCGTACCAGCGCACCGCCACGTACAGCATGGCCGCGAACAGGAACCAGCAGCCCAATTCCGCCACGGCGTGGCGACGCAGGAGCAGCAGGATCGCGGACCCGGCCCCGAGCAGCCCGAACTTGAAGATGAAGACGTAGCGCACGGATTGGCTGAGCACCTTCGCCGCGACGGGGTTCGATTCCACGAAATCCGCGGTACCCCACTCCGCGAGTGTGTACCCGAGGTCAAAGACCGCCACGACCCATACCGCCGCCAGGGTGAGCAGGATGCGCCGCGGCCGGTTCAGCCAGCGGCCGAAACGGCGTGGTGCCGACGAGCGTTTGGGCAGGGCGTCGGGCGTCGTTGCGGACTGCCGCAGCGTCGAGATCGCCGCGTGGGCGGACTCGATCGTGACCCGGGCCGCGGGCGGGACGACGGGGCCGGATCCCCCCACCGGCTCCCGCCGCCCGCCTCTGCATGGCCCCGATGCCGTGATGAGCGAACACTCATTCACGTCGTCGTCATCGGCCCAAAAACAGCATGGTTTCAGTTGTTCGAGTAAACGCAGCCCGCGGCACGGAGACCGGCGGGTCTCCGGCACATCGCGTCCGCTAACGCCGGCAGAAAGGGAAGAGGGAACCGGGGGCAGAGCGACCGCGTGGCCTAAGCGCGGGATTTCTGCGAGGCCGCGCGCTGCGGCTCCAGGTACGGCGCCGGATCCGGCCGACCCAGCTCGGCGAACGCCGTCAGTCGAATGCGGCAGCTATCGCAGTGACCGCAGCCCCGTCCGGCGGCGTCGGGGTCGTAGCAGCTCCGCGTCAGGCCATAGTCCACGCCCAGCTCCAGCCCGCGCCGGATGATCTCGACTTTCGATAGTCGGATCAGCGGCGTGTGCAGACGGATCGGCCGGCCCTCGACACCGGCCTTGGTGCCCAGCGCCGCCATCCGCTCGAACGCCGCGATGAACTCCGGGCGGCAGTCGGGGTAGCCGCTGTAGTCCACCGCGTTGACGCCGATGTAAATGTCGCGCGCGCCGCGCACCTCGGCCAATGCCAGTGCGTGGGCCAGGAAGATGGTGTTCCGGGCGGGGACGTAGGTGATCGGGATTTCGTCGCGTCGCGGCGCGCGGTCCTTGGGCACCGGAATGTCCGCCGTCAACGCCGAACCGCCGAACGCCCGCAAGTCGATCTCCGTCACGACGTGCTCACGGACGCCCGCGGCGGCGGCGATCCGCCGGGCGGCGTCGAGCTCGGCCGCATGCCGTTGCCCGTAGCGAAAGCTGAGCGCGATCGGCTCGAAACCCTCCGCCTTGGCGATGTGCAAGGTCGTGGCGCTATCGAGTCCGCCGGAGAGCAGCACAATCGCGGTTTGGCTCGCCGCCATACCGGGATATTACCACGCGCCGGGAGGGCCAGGCGGTCTCCTGCGGCGACCCTGCCGGCTTGGTGAGCCGCGGCTCGCCAGAGGCTCGCCCTCCCCCCGGCTCGATGGCGAATGCCTGTTCACGGGCCCAGCTCGGCCAGGGCATCGAAGAAGCCTGGAAAGCTCTTCGACACACAACCCGCCTCGCGGATCACGACGCCTTCAGTACCGAGCCCCGCCAGCGCAAGGCTCATCGCCATTCGGTGGTCGCCGTAGGTGTTGATCTCCGCCGGCCGCAACCGCTCGGGCGGGCGGATGGTGAGGCCGTCGGGGCGGGCTTCGACCCGCGCGCCCAGGCGCGTCAGCTCCGTCGCCAGGGCGGCCAGCCGGTCCGTCTCCTTCAGGCGGAGATTGGCCACGTTGCGAATCTCGGTCGGGCCGTCGGCGAACAATGCGACGACGGCCAGCGTCGGCACGACGTCGGGCATGTCGTTCATGTCCACCGCGACGCCCCGCAACCTACCGCGTGCCGGGCCTTCGACGGCCAGACCCTCCGGTCCCTCCTGAACGGAGCAGCCTACTTGTGCGAGCGTGTCCGCAAACCGCACATCGCCCTGGGTGCTCGCGCGGGTCAGGCCGGCGACGCGGACACGGCCGCCGGTGATCGCCGCCGCCGCCCAGAAGTACGTCGCCGCGCTGGCATCCGGCTCAATGGCGTACGGGCCCGCCTGGTAGCGCTGGAACGCGGGCACGATGTAGCGTGTTCCGTCGGCCGTCAGCGCCTCGACCCCCATCGCCCGCATCACCCCGAGCGTCATCTCCACGTACGGCCGGCTGGGCAGCTCGCCCTCCACGCGGATCATCACGTCCTGGCCGGCGTACGGCGCCGCCAGCAAGAGCGCGCTGAGAAACTGGCTTGATGCCGACGTTTCCAGGACCACTTCCCCGCCGGTCAGCCCGCGTGCCGCAACGGTGAGGGGGGGGTGGCCGTCGCGCTGGTCGTATTCGATGTGCGCACCGAGCGCGTTCAGCGCGTCCACCAGGCCGCCGATCGGCCGCTGTCGCATGCGCGCCGAGCCGTCCAGCCAACGCCGCCCGAAGCCCAGGCAGGCCAGCGCGGTGAGAAACCGCATCGCGGTGCCGGCGTCGCCGACGTCGATTGCCACGTCGTCCTCGCGGAACGCGCCGGGGCACCCGGCGACTGCGATCTGCGGCCGCTCCGGGTGGGCCTCGACTCGCGCGCCCAGCGCTCGCAGCCCCGCGCACATCGCATGTGTATCATCCGACCGCGACGCGCTGGTAATTACACTCGGGCCGTCCGCCAGCGCCGCGCACGCCAGATAGCGATTCGTGAGGCTCTTGGAGCCCGGCAACGCGACCGTGCCGATGATCGGATCGGCGTTCCGAATACGAACATGTGCCCCGCGCCATTCAACCGACATGCCGCGCCTCTCGCCGACCCCCGCCACGCCGCGCGCTCAGGTTCAACCGCGATTGGCGCCCGCGAGCGCCGCCGCCGGCCCGTACCCCGCCGGCAATTCGCGCGTCCCGCGGCACTTGGGGTACGCGCTACACCCGAGAAACCGTCCCCGGCGTCCTTCACGGATCACCATCGGCTGCCCGCACTCCTCGCACACGATGTCGGTGGGGATCGGCTTCGGGCGGGTCGGGGCCGGCATCAACGCCTCCGCCTGTTTCTTCGCCTGCCCGCGCAGGTTGGCGTTGAACTTGCACCGCGGGAAGTTCCCGCAGGAAAAGAACGGGCCGAAGCGACCGCGCTTCAGCTCCATCGTGCTGCCGCACTCGGGACACAACAGCGTGCCCGGCTCCGGCAGGACCTCGACCACCGGCCGCCCCGTCCGCGTCAACGCAAACCCGGGCGGCGGCTCCCCGCCCGGTTGCCAGGGCTGGTGGTTATTCGTGACTGCCGCGGGCGGGTCAGCGGCCCCGGGGTTGCCGGCGGCCGAGTTCCCGTTGCCGCCCGCCTTGGCCCGCGCCTCTTCCAGCTTCTCCAACGGCATCGTCTGCCGGCAGCGCGGAAATCCCGAGCAGGCCACGAACTTGCCCCGTTTGCCCACCCGCAGCACCATCGGCCGGCCGCACCTCTCGCAATTCACGCCGGCGGGTTCGGGCGGCGGCGCGGGTGGGCGGTCCAGCCGCACGTCCGGCGGTATCGGGGCCGTGTTCTTACAGCGCGGGTAGCGGTCGCACCCCAGAAACGCCCGCCGCCCCTTGCTCTTGACGATCAGGTGGCCTTCGCCGCAGACCTCGCACGCCCGCTTCAGCTCCTCCGGCTTCACCAGCCGCAACGGCTCGCCGGACTCGTCACACGGAACCGTGTGTCGGCATGTGGGATACCCACTGCACCCGAGGAAGTGCCCCGTGCGGGACTGCCGCACGAGCATCGGCCGGCCGCACGCTTCGCAGGTGTGGGCCGACTCGCGCGTGGCCACCGGTCGGCCTTCGCGGTCCACGTTCAGCGTGCCCTTGCACCGCGGGTAGGCGCTGCACGCCAGGAAGCGCCCCGTCTTGCTCCAGCGGTAGACCATCGGCGCGTGGCACAGCGGGCATTCGTGTGAGCTCGGCTGGCTCTTGGTTGTCTCCATCTCCTCGGCGGCCCGCGTGAGCAGGTCCCGGAACGGATCGTAGAACTCGTGCAACACCTGCACCCAGTCCAGGTGCGCTTCCTCGATTTTGTCCAGCTCATCCTCCATGTGCGAGGTGAACTTCACGTCCATGATCTTCGGGAAGTGCTGCACCAGCTTGTCCGTCACCAACTCCCCCAGCGCCGTCGGGTAGAACTTCCGATCGTTCTGCTCCACGTACCCCCGGCTCTGGATCGTGTCGATGATCGTGGCGTACGTGCTGGGTCGGCCGATCCCCTCCGATTCCAGCGCCTTCACCAAGGCGGCCTCGGTGTACCGTGGCGGCGGCGAGCTGAACTGCTGTTTCGCCTCGAGGTCCATCAGCCCCACCGCCTGCCCCGGCGCGAGCGCCGGCAGAAGCTGGTCCTCGCTCGTGATTCCCGCCACCCTCAGGTACCCGTCGAATACCAGCTTTCGTCCGCTGCCGACCAACCGCGCCTCACCGCGCGGCGTGGCGGCCGACACCGTGACCGTCGTCGAGTCCCACTGCGCCGGCGCCATCTGGCACGCCACATACCGCTTCCAGATCAGCTCGTACAGCCGGTGCTGCTCCGCGGTCAGCGCCGCGCGGACGCTCTCCGGCGTGCGGTTGGGATCGGTCGGGCGAATCGCCTCGTGGGCTTCCTGGGCCCGTTCCTGGCGTTTGGCGAACACGTTGGGGCGCTCGGGGAGATACTCGCGTCCGAACTGCTGCTCGATGAACGCGCGCGCGGCCTGCACGGCTTCGGGCGCCAGGTTCGTCGCGTCCGTGCGCATGTAGGTGATCAAGCCGACCGGCCCTTCCCCGTTCAGGTCGATGCCTTCGTACAGGGACTGCGCCACCCGCATCGTCCGGCTGGCCGCGAAGCGCAGCACCGTGCTGGCGGTCTGCTGCATCGTCGCCGTCGTGAAGGGGGCCGGCGGGCGCGTCGTCGTGCGCTTCGTGCTCAGGTCCGCCACCGTCAATGCCGGGACGCGCGCCGGATCGATGTCCCCGACCACCGTGACCTGCTCCAGGCCCAGGTGGCGGTAGTCCTCCCACGGCCGGCGATCCACCCGCTCGACGCGCAGCCCGAGGGCCTCCGCGACCGTACGTGCCGCTTCCGCGTCGAGGGCCTTGAAGGGCGTGCCGGCGAGTTCCACAAGCTCGACGCGCAGGGCGCCGTTCTCACCAAGCCAGCTCTGGAGCTCCTTCTGCGTCCGGTCGCCGTTGTGCAGGAACTCCCGCCAACGGGGGCGGAGCGTGCCCGCGTCACCGGGTCGGGCGGTCAGATACGCGACGAGCTTCCAACTCTCCTCGGGCACAAAAGCGCGGATTTCGCGCTCGCGCTCGACAATCAGGCGGACGGCGACCGACTGGACGCGCCCTGCGGACAGGCCCTTGGCGATTTTCTTCCACAGCAGCGGGCTAAGCTCGTAGCCGACGATGCGGTCCAGGATTCGGCGTGCCTGTTGCGCGTTGACGCGATCGTGATCGATTTCGTGCGGCTTCGAAAACGCTTCCGAAATCGCCGCCCGCGTGATCGCGTTGAAAATCACCCGGCGAACCTTGCTTTCCGGCAGGTTCAGCGCTTCCACGAGGTGCCACGCGATCGCTTCCCCCTCACGGTCAAGGTCGGTGGCGAGGTAGACGGAATCCGCTTCCGCAGCCAGACGCCTCAGCTCCGACACCACCTTGGCCCGGCTCTTGACTACCTCGTATGTCGGTTTGAAATCGTTAGTTACGTCAATCCCGAACTCGCGCTGCGGCAGGTCCCGCACGTGCCCCAGCGAAGCTTTCACCACGTATTCGCGGCCGAGGTACTTGTTGATCGTGCGTGCCTTGGCCGGCGACTCCACGATCACAAGCGAACGGCCCTCTGCCTTGCGTTTGGCCATGTATCTAACCTAAATAACTCTCGCAGAGAGTTTTAAGCGCGTCCGGGCGGGGCGTTGGCCGACCCATCGCCACCATAACGAAAGAAGAATATCGGAATTCTGGGCCGGCATCTTCCCCTGATGCTTAGCCCCCAGGGCCCAACTGTCAAGCCGCCCCCACGCCCGCACCCCCCGGTGCGTGGCGTCCCGCGGGCTCGCTCGCGTCTCCCGTCGCCGCCGACAAACCAGTAGAATCCGCCGGCGGCGCGAGAGTGGCGGAACTGGCAGACGCGCCAGATTTAGGTTCTGGTGGGCTATGCCCGTGCGGGTTCGAGTCCCGCCTCTCGCATGATGCCTTCCGACTTGCGGGTCGATCAACCGACCACCGGGGCGCCGCCTTGGGTGGCTGGCGTCGCGGTGCTGCTCGCCGTCGTGGCGGCCTATCTGCCGGCCCTCCGCGCCGGATTCATCTGGGATGACGACGATTACGTTACGGCCAACGAAACGCTCCGCAGTCCCGACGGCCTGCGGCGCATCTGGTTCGAAATTGGGGCGACCCCGCAGTACTACCCGCTCGTCCACACGACGTTCTGGATCGAGTATCGCCTGTGGGGCCTCAACCCGCTCGGTTACCACACGGTCAACGTCGTCCTCCACGGCCTGAGTGCCGTCCTGCTCGGACTGCTCCTACGCCGGCTGCGCGTCCCGGGGGCGTGGCTGGCGGCCGCCTTGTTCGGCCTGCATCCCGTCCACGTCGAATCCGTCGCCTGGATCACCGAGCGCAAGAACGTGTTGTCCGCGGCGTGCTACCTGGGCTCACTGCTGGCGTACCGGCGGTTCAGCCGGCTCGGCGACGCCGACGGGCCGCGGGACTGGGGCCTCTACGGGTTGGCCTTACTGCTGTTTGCCTTGGCCTTGTTCGCCAAGACCGTGACCTGCACGCTGCCGGCCGCCATCCTCCTGCTGACGTGGTGGAAGCGTGGTCGGCTGACGTGGCGTGACATCGCCCCGACGTTGCCGCTTTTTGTAAGCGGGATCGCCCTGGCCGCCCTCACGATTTGGATGGAAGCGCACCTCGTCGGGGCCGCCCGTGTGGCCTGGGGCTTGTCCGGGCTTGACCGCATCCTGATCGCGGGGCGGGCCGTCTGGTTCTACCTCGGCAAGCTGGTGTGGCCGCACCCGCTCTGCTTTGTCTACCCACGTTGGACGATCGACCCGGCCCAGCCGGCCGCCTGTCTCTACCCGGTCGCGGCCGTGGGGTTGGTCGCGGTGCTCGTGTCGGCTCGCCGGCGGCTTGGCCGCGGGCCGCTGGTCGCCGCGTTGTTCTTCGGCGGGACGCTGGTTCCCGCCCTGGGGTTCGTCAACGTCTATCCGATGCGCTACTCGTTCGTCGCCGACCATTTCCAATACCTGGCGAGCATCGGCCCGCTGACGCTGCTGGCAGCGCTGACGGCCCGCGGCCTTGAAGTCGAGGGCAGGCTTCCCGGCGGGCCGCGGCTCGGCCGGAGCTTTGCCCTCCCGCGTCGCGCGACCGCGGCACTCTGCCTGATCGTGCTGGGTCTGCTCGGGGCGTTGACGTGGCGGCAAGCCGGGTGGTACCGCGACGCCGAGACGCTCTGGCGGCACACGCTCGCCGTCAACCCCGGCGCCTGGATGGCCCACAACAACCTCGGCGACCTGTTGTTGTGCCGCGGCCACGTTGATGAAGCCGCCATGCACTTCGCCGCCGCCGTCCGCCTTGCACCCGACGACGCGTACGCCCACAACAACCTGGCCATCACGCTGCACCGCCAGGGCTGCCGCGAGGAAGCGCTTTCATCGTTTCGTGAGGCCCTGCGGCGGCGCCCGGACTATCCGGAAGCCCACAGCAACCTTGCCGCGGTGTTGCTGGAACTCGGGCGGTACGACGAGGCGCTCCAGCATCTGGACGCCGCGCTTCGCTTGCGGCCTGACAGGGCGGAAGCGCATGTGCGTCGGGGTGATGTGTACGCGGCCGTCGGCCGGCGCGACGACGCGATCGCCGCCTATCGTAGAGCGCTTCAGATTCGGCCGGACTTGGTCGAAGCGCATCACAATCTGGGAGCGGTCCTGCTCGAAGCCGGGCGGGTCGCTGAAGCCATTGCCCAGTTCGAGCACGTCCTGCGAAGCGAGCCCGGATTGGCCACGGCCCACAACAACTTGGGGCACGCCCTGATCAAGGCCGGTCAGCCCGAAGCGGCCGCCCGCCGTTTCCGCACCGCGACCGAACTCGATCCGTCGTCCGCCTCGGCGTGGTCCAACCTCGGCGGTGCCCTGCGAGGACTTGGCGACGACGACCAGGCCATCGAGGCTTACCGTCGGGCGCTGATCCTCCGTCCCAACGACGCCGACCTGCACCTGCTCTTGGGTGAAGCGCTGACGGCGGTGGGCCGCGGGGATGAAGCCGTCGAGGCCTACCGCGCCGCCTTGCGGATCGACCCCCGGCACGAGCGCGCCCGGCGCGCCCTCAACGCCGCCGCGCCGCCCCGCGAGTAGAAGCGGCCCCGAACTCCCCTCCCTTCCAGGGAGGGGTTGGGGGGGGGTGAACCGCTCGATCGACCGCAGACGCTCGATTCGCTGGACGGTACGCGAGGTCAGCTTCGGAGTGCCCGCACCATCGCTACGCCCGATCCACCCGCCGAATCCACTCGGCCTCCGCCGTCGCCAGCTCCTCCTGGAGCCGCTCGAACTCGGCCCGCAGTCGCGTGATCTTCTCGGGGGCGCGGTAGACCTCGGCGTCGCCGAAGCGCTCGTGCAGCGCGGCCAGCCGCTCCTCGCGCTCGCTGATGTAGGCTTCGAGCTGGTCGAGCTTCAGCCGGGCCAACGGCGAGGCCGGTTGCGGCGACGTGGCGGCCTTGGGAGCCCGGGCGCGCTGGGCCGGCGTGCCGCGGGCCGGTGGGCTTGACTCCGCGGCTGCGGCCAGGGCCTCGGCTTTCTCACGCTCGACTTGCTCGATGTAGGTGGTGTAGTTGCCCGTGAACAGTCGTGCCTGCCCCGGCCGGATGACGAGCAGCCGGTCCACGATGCGATCCAGGAAATAGCGGTCGTGGCTGACCGCGATGACCGTGCCCGGAAAGTCGCGCAGCGCCGCCTCCAGCGCCTCGCGCGACGGGATGTCGAGGTGGTTCGTCGGCTCGTCCAGGATCAGCAGCTCGGGGGCGCTGAGAATCAGCTTCATGAACCGCAGCCGCGACTGCTCGCCGCCGGAAAGCTGCCCCAGCTTCTTGAACGGGTCCTCGCCGGTGAACAGGAATCCCGCGGCGACGTTCCGCGCGTCCCGTTCCAGGAGGTCCGGCCGCACGGCGATGATCTCCGCGACGATCGTCCGCTCCAGATCGAGCTGCTCCGGCTCCTGGGCGAAGTAGCCGACGCGTGCCGCCGGGTTCAGGTACACGCTCCCCGCGTCGGCCGGAACCTGGCCCAGCAGAATCCGCAGTAGCGTCGTCTTGCCCGTGCCATTGGGCCCGGTGATGCCCAGCCGCTGCCCCGCGTGGACGGTCAGATCGAGGTTGGCGAACAGTTCCTTGGGGCCATACGCCTTGCGCAGCCCCTCCAGGCGAACCAACTCACGGCCGGACGTCGCCGGCCGCGGCGGCGGCGCGAAGCGCATGGAGAGCGTGCGTTGCTCGGCCGGCTTCTCGGTGGTGAGCTCGCCGGCCTCGAGACGCCGCTCCAATCTCGTCCGCCGGCCGTGGGCCTGTTTGGGGCGTTTCGCCGCCCCGTGCCGCGCGATGTAGTCCAGCTCGCGGGCGATGAACGCCTGGTCCTTCTCGTACTGCCGCCGTTGGGTGAGCCGCCGCAGCTCGCGGGCCTCGACATAGGCGGAGTAATTGCCCGCGTACGCGACCACGCCGCCGGCCACGCACTCCAGCGTGCGCTCGGCCAAGCGGTCCAGCAGGTAGCGGTCGTGCGAGACGATCAGCGCCCCGCCGTGATGACCGGCGAGGAACTTCTCCAGCCAGCGCACCGCGTCGATGTCCAGGTGGTTCGTCGGCTCGTCGAGCAAGAGGAACTGCCGCTCCTGAAGCAGCAGTCGCGCCAGGGCCGCCCGGCACTTCTGCCCGCCCGACAGGGCCGACACCGGCAGGCTCGCATCGGCGGGCGTGAAGCCCAGACCGCCCAGCACTTCGTCCAGCCGCTGCTCGAAGCGATAACCGCCGGCCGCCTCGAAGCGGGCGCGCAGCCGGTCGTACTGCGACAGCAGGCCGTCCAGACGCGGGTCGTCGTGGGCCGCAGCCACCTCCTCCGATAGCCGCAGGAGCCTGGCCTCCATCGCCATCAGCTCGGTGAACGCCTCGGCGACGGCCTCCCGCAGCGTCTGCCCCGTCCGGAGGTCAGGTTCCTGCGGCAGGTAGCCGACTTCCAGCCCCTTGGAGCGCGTGACCGTCCCCGTGTCCGGCGTGAGTTGGCCGGCGATCAGGCGCAGCAGCGTCGTCTTGCCGACGCCGTTGGCCCCGACCAACGCGACGATCTGACCGGTGTGCAGCTCGAGGTCGACGCCGGACAGCACCAGCGCCGGTCCGAACTGCTTCGTAACACCTTGAAGCCGCACGGAACCCATAGCTCGTCATCGTAAAGCAGGGCCCCCCATTGTGCGACGCCGCGAGCGACCCCGCCGTGCGGGCGGTGCGCCGTACGCCCGGTAACCGGCGGCACGCGGGCCACGAGCTTGCCAGAAGCCCGTGGCCCGTAGCACACGGCGGCGCCCGCCGGAATGAAGCTAGCCCCGCGGTCAGCGGATTTGCGGGACGGCGGGCATGAAGCAGCCGACGCGCTCGCGCTGGAGCATGAGCACGTTCTGCAGCGCCCGGCGCAGCTCCGCGAAAGCCGCGGGCGACAGGTCCCGGCCGATGGTCAGCGCGGCCCGCAGCAGAGAGTCGCTGCGCAGCCGGTCCGCGACGGCGATCTCGAACGCGTCGCGATCGTCCTTGCCGGACAGCTTGCCCAACATGTCAAGCACGGCCAGCAGTTCGGACGGCCGCGGCAGGACGCGAACTTCATAATCCACCGGCAGGCCGGCCTTCTTGGCCGCCAGGTCCAACGCGTCCCACAACCCGCCGATCTGATCGACGAGCCCGAGCTCGAGGGCCTGCGCGCCGGTGTACACGCGGCCGCCGGCGATGTCCTCCAGGTTCTTCTTGAGCCGCTGGCCGCGCGAGGCCATGACGCGGCCCTTGAACTGGTCATAGACGCCGGTCATGTAATCCATCATGAACTTGCGTTCGGCGTCGTCCCACTTGCGATTGAGCGTCATCAGGCCGGCGTGCTTGCCGCGCACAAACTCGGTCGTCGTAATGCCGAGCTTGTCTTCCATGAGCCCGGACCACACGAACTTTCCGCCGACGACCCCGATCGAACCGGTGATGGTCGCCGCGTCGGCCAGGATCGTGTCGCCGGGGATCGCCACGTAGTAGCCGCCGCTGCCGGCCACGCCGCCCATGCTGACGATCAGCGGCTTCTCGGCGGCGCAGCGCGTGGCGGCCTCCCAGATGATGTCGCTGGCCAGGGCCGACCCGCCGGGGGAATCGACCCGCACGACGACCGCCTTGATGTGGTCGTCCTCGCGCGCCTGCTCAAACGCCGCCCGCAGCGTCGTGCTGCCCGCTGACTCGCCGCCCAGCGCGCTGTTATCGTTCTCGCCGACCATGATCGGACCGGCGATGGTGATGAGGCCGACCGCGGGGGTGGTGGCCTCGGCCGGCGCCTGGAACAGCTCGCCCAGGGCCTGGAAGATAGCAAACGGGTTCTGGAAGTCGATCTCCAGACCGCTCTTCTTCTTGTACTCCTTGAGGACCTTGACGTCCTTGCCGAACTGCTTCTGGATCAGTTGCCGGAACGCCGGGAACGACGACACTTCGTCCACCAGCTTCGCCTTCAGGGCGTCGGCGGCATTGAGCGGAGCGCGGTCGACCAGGGCCCGCACTTCGTCCGGCTTGAGTCGGCGGCCCTCGGCGATCAGCTCGATCCAGCGGTTGTACAGCCCGTCCAGCAGCCAGTTGACGTTCTCGGCGGCCTCCGGGCTGGGCTCGGTGCGGGTGAACGGCTCGAGCGCGCTCTTGTACGCGCCGCAGTGCAGCAAGTCGGCCTCGACGCCGATCTTGTCGAGCAACCCCTTGTAGAACGACAGCTCGGCCCGCAGCCCCGTGATATCGAGCAGGCTGTTCTCGGCCAGCGTGATGTGGTCGGCCGCCGCCGCCAACGCATACGTCGCGTTCCCGGCCTCGTCCAGGTAGCAGTACACCGGCTTGCCGGCCTTACGGAAGGCCCGTAGCGCCGCGGTCAGCTCCTCCACCTGTGCCAGCTTCATCTCCGGTTGCTCGATAATGAGCACCAAACCGGCAATGTGGGCGTCGCTGGCCGATTGACGAATCGTCTTGACCCACTCCCGCAGGGTTTGCGGTCGCTCCTGCTGCAATAGGGCCATCAGGCCGCCGGCGTCGCTGGTCGCCTCCAGCACCGGCCCGTCCAGCCGCATCCGCAACACGGTCTTCTGCGCCCACGCCGGCGCCGCCGCGCCCAACACCAGTGTTAGTCCCACCATCCAAACCGGCCATCTCTTCACAGGGTTCATCCGCGTGTCTCCTGCCCTCTTGATAGTCAGGTCGGTCCGGCAGCCCAGCACGGCCCGACGGCTCCGGCCGCATTATACGAAGGCCGGTTCCGACACGTGTGTGCCGATGTCGAAACTTGTCAACCCCGGCGACGGTCACCACCCCGCGCGACCGGTCACGGGGCCACGGCCGACGGTCGCGGCCTCGACGCGGGCCGTGCGAAACGCCCGCGCCAGCTCGATGCCCATCGCGCACACGTCCGGTGCGTCGTCGTGCCGGGCCCTGGGAAAGTGCAGGAATTGCTCCTCGACCTCCGGCGGCAGGGCCGGCGGCAGACGAAACGTGCCGTTCTCGTAGAACGGCGAGCTGCCTTCGATGCGCGCCCGCTTGTTCGCCGTCGTGCGCAGGGCCACGACGGGGAGGTACAGCCCGCGCCGGTGACCCTCCTCCTCGAGGATCTCTTTCAGGGCGACTTGATAGGCGACGGTTTCCACGCCGATCCGCGCCGGCCGCCACGCCGCGAACGCTTCGACGATCAACCGCACTTGTTCCACCACGCCGACGCGTTCCAGGCGCAGGACGCGCGTGTAGATGACGCCCGTGGCCGTGTCGAGGCTGCCGACCCACAGGGCGAAAAAGTCGCCGCCGGTTGCGCCCGTCGCCGGATCGACCGCCATCAGCGTCACCAGGCGTTCGGCGACGAGTTCGGATTCGTCGTAGCGCCGCAGCCACTCCGGTCGGAAGACGCGCAACGTGTCGTCAATGGGGTTGGCCTGGTACTCCTGCTCGAACGCCACGGTGCCGATCCGCTCACGCTCCTGATCGAGCCGCTCCACCGGCCAGCGGGCCGGCCACAGCGCCACGCGCTCGAACGTACCGTCCGGCCGCGGCTGGGCCTCCAGCGCCCGGTAGACCGCGTAGTCCCAGCGCGGGAACCGCCGCGGGTCGCGCAGGTTGGCCAGGAGCGAGTCGTAATGAATGAGCGAGCCGAGCACCAGCAGTTGACCGTCGGGGGCCAGGGCCGGCATGACCACCCGGCGGAGCCAGTGCTCGAGCTTGCGCCGCCGCTCGGCCGACGCGACCAGCGCGTCGGTCTCGATGTCGTCGCAGATAATGAGGTCGGGGCGGTGTGGGCCGACGCGCAGGCCTCGGAAGCTGCCGCCGGTGCTTTTGGCCTGCACCGTGATGCCGCGGACGGTCGTGAACTGCGTCGCGGACCACCTGGGGCGCGGCGCTCGCGGTCGGCGGGCGGGTTTCCCGCGCGCATTGGCGTCCTTTGGCGCCGGGGACGGTTCGTTCGCCGCCAGGTCGCCATACGCGGCCCGCAGCCGCTCGTTGGTCTCCAGCTCGTGCCGCAAGTCGCGGACGAACTGGGCCGCGAGCGCGGTCTCGTGTGTGACGATGACGATGTTGCGGCGCTTCTGCTCGCATAGGCACCACAGGGGGTACGCGAAGCTGGCACAAGTGCTCTTGGCGTGGCCGCGGGGCGCGACGCGGGCGATCAGGCGCCGGTCGGCGTCGGCCAGCGCGCGCATCAGCTCCACGTGGAACCGGCACGGGGAGTCGCGGAAATACTCGGGGAGGAACTCCAGCGCCCAGCGCAGACACGTGGGTAGCGCTGGGTCGGGGACCGGGGCGCGGCGTTTCGGCATCGTCTTTCCCATCCGCGGCCGGCGCGCTACGGCTCCGGCCGGGGCCGCGCCGCCCGTCGCGGGAAGGATAGCCGGAAAAACTAGCAAGTCTAGTTGGAGGGCGGGGTTTGGCGGCCCCGCGGGGGCCGGGGCGAGATTTGACGCCGGCGCTACTCGTATTCCTCGGCGTACTGCTCCGGGTAACGCCGCTCGCGGGCCGCCTCGCGGACGCGCGCCTCCTGCCGGTCCGCCCGCCCCTGCAGTATCCGCCGCACCGTCAGGTTGGCCACCACCCCGAGCACAATGCCGACGAAGCCGGCGCGATACACCAACGCGCATACCAGGCCGGCGCCCCCTGCCGCGATCACCGCCGCCGCGAACCAACTGAACACCACCCAGATCGTCCGCGCCAGCTTCAGGTCGGCGTCGCCGCGCTGGAAGATGCGGTCGGCCATCCCCGTGGCGACGATGGCCGCGAACGCGACGTAGGTGGTCGAGACCGGCATCCCGATGCCCGAGGCCGTCGCGATCACGCTGGCCGACACCGAGAGGATCACGCACGCCCGCAGCACGTCGTAGTGCATCTTCTTGCCGGCGGGGGTGATCTCCGGCAGGGGGGCCAGTACCGGCCGGTGCCGCTGGAACCGCAACAGGTAGCGCGCCAGAACGATGCACCACTGGGGCGCCCACAGGCGGACTTCATGGGCCATGCTGCCGGCGTGGACCGCGGCGCTGGTGACCCGCTGCGCGTTGCGGGTGGTCATGCCCACCGCCAGCAGCAGTCCGCACCCGGCGAGCATCCAGACCTGAAGCGGGACGGCGGTCGCTTCCACCACGCCAGCATCCCAGTGCTGAAGCAAGTTCAACGCGGCCAGTCCCGGTGCGGCGCAGTTGGCCAGGTCATTTTGGCCGAATGCCACCGCCATTGCGAACGTGCCGATGATGGCCAAGGCGGGGAACAGACGGCGGGCGGCGCGGCGGCCGAAGGTGGCGAGCAGCGCGTGCACGAGCACCGCGTAGAGGGCCCACAGCAGCAGGACCGTGGCGAACGGGCCGTAACCGTGAATCAGCTCCTGGTTCAGCCACTTGACCACGCCCACCTGCTTCATGCCCTTGACGAGCATGAAATACGTCAGGCCCGCCAGCATCCCGCCCGCGACCCAACTCCCGTGCGCCAGCAACACCGTCAGGTTCTGCGTGCGGTTGCCGATCGCTCCGCGGACGACCCGCTGGATCAGGAAGGCACCAATGCCCGTCGCGGTGATCGAGCAGAAGATGGCCAGCATCACCTGGCCCGCCGTGGTCCAGCGCACCACACCGGGGCCGCCGAGCGCGAAGGCCGCCCCGAGCAGCTCGAACACCAGGCACGCGGTGGTACTGACCGGCATGCCGAAGGCCGAGTAGCTGTACAGCAGGACCGTATCGACAATGTAGACGGCGACGTAGACCGCCAGGGCCTTCTCGATCGTGAGCGCCGTGGGATCGAAGATGCCGTTGCGGGCCGTCTCGATCACCGGGGAGGCCGTCGCCGCCCCGAGCACGACCGCCGCCCCCGCCAGGTACACGGCGGCCTTCAGCGACAGAACGCGGGCGCCGAAGACGGCATTGACGAGGTTGGCCGCGTCGTTACGCCCGACCTCGATCGTGTCCCAGACCAGCATCCCGATGGCCACCGCCCCGCAGCCCAACAGGAACAACGCCGCCCCCGGGTCGTCAAAGGACAGACTCAACGCGCCCAGCAGCCAGACTGCCATCGTGCCGCGTGCCCTCGCGTGTCGGTGACGCCCAACCGGGCGTCGTCAGCGAACCAACATCCGCCGGAGCCGTTCGGCCGTCTTGTCCGCGTGATTGGCCAGCGCTCCCAGGTTCTGAAAGATGCCGGACCACAAGAACAGGTCGGCGGGCTTGAGCTGGTCTTCCAGCGCAAAGAGCTGCTGGGCCAGCTTGTACTGCATCTTGTCGGCCACCCACTCCTCGTGCTCGGCCTCCGCGGCCAGGGCCAGCACCTGTCGGCCCGGCGCGCCGCTGAAGTCCTCCTCGGCCAGCTCCCTCAGCGGCTCCACGGCGCGGTACAGCCGCTCGCACACCTTCAACACCTGCCGCACATACGCGAGCACGGCCTCGGCCAGCGGCTCGGGCAGCACCAGCTTCTTGATGGTGAGCTGCACGGCCAGGTCCTCGGCCGTGTCGGCGATTTCGTCCTGAACATGGACCAGCGCCAGCAGGTCCCCGCGGTAGACCGGCAGCGAGAACGCCTTCGGGATCGTGCTGCGGATTTCGGTCTTTACCTTGTCCGCCTCGTGCTCCATCTTGAAGACGTCCTCGGTGATTTTCTTGAGCCGCGCGTGATCGCCCGCCCGGACACACTCGAACATGGGCAGCACCAGGTCGACACACTTGTGCACGAGCTGGAGGTGCTCCGCCAACGGTTCGAACGGCGACTTGTCCCGCCAGTCCCAGAAGACCATTCTCAACTCCGACGCGGCCGCGTGACCCGGAGTCCGGCCAAGGCGTTCCCTGACGACGATCGGCGGCGCCGGTCGCGTGTTAAGGCCGCGCAAGGATCACGTTAAGCGGCATCCTGTCCCCCGTCGGGCACGCGGTCAAGCCCCGCGCCGCGCGTAGCGCACCGCCTGACGCAGCCAGGTGACCGCGTCCGGCGGGGCCGTGTCCAGGCCTTCAAAGTCGAACCACGTGGCCCCCCGTTGTGTGGCCTCGGCCGCCCAGCGCACCAACTCCGCCGCCGCCCCGAAGACCGGCCGCCAGGCCGACACCGACCAGCCCACAATGTGCCCGTCCGAGAGGTCGCCAGCGATCGTTGGGCCGGCGGTCCCCCCCGGTGCGCCAGTGGTCCCGGCGGTCCACCGGAGCACGACGTCCAATGAAGTCGGGCGGCCCTCGGCGGCGTCGGCCGGTCGCACGAGCAAGTGGCGGCGCTGGGTGTCGGCGTCCGCGAGCCGGCGCAGCCAGGCATCGTGGTCGGCCGTCCGCGCGGCCAAATACGCGCCGAGGACGGGATCATCCCGCAGCGTGGCCGACGAGGACGGCTCGCGGGCCAGTTGGCCGAGCAATACGCGGGCGCTGCGGGCTGCGGACAGCGGGTCCACGCCGGCGCGCGCCGCGATCTGCCGACACGCGGGGCAGAAGCAGACCGCGCCCACGGCCCGCGCGGCCGGGTGCCAGGCCAACGCCTCGCCCACGGGAGCGGGCAGCGCATGGTCGGGTCCGTCGTCGGCCAGCTCGACATCGGCGGGACCGTAGCGACGGAGGTCATCCAGCGTGGCCCGGATCAGCTCCCGCACTGCGGGGTTGCAAGGACACGCGCCGGCCGTTGCCAGTTCCTGCCCCCACGCGTTACGCCGACCGAGTTGCGCGGACTCGGGAAGCACGCCAGCCGCCAGCCCATCCACGCGGACGACGACCCGCAGGCCCAAGCGCTCCGCCTGCCGGCAGAGCCCCTCCAGGGGATCGCCGCTGCCCAGCCAGCGGGCGCGCACCGGGCGAAGGCCAACGCCCGCGTAGAGCTTGGCCGTCGGCGGAAAGTGCCAGCCCCCCTCCGTCACAAACAGCGGCGTCTCGCTGTGCTCGTCAAGCCGCCATTGGACCAGTGGCCCGCTGACGGCGAGGACGGTCACGTGGTCCAGGCCCGCCTCGCCCGCGGCACGCTCCAAGCCTACCCTGCCATCGGCGGCGTCGTTCCAGGGGCCCATGACCATGCCAAAGCTCGGGGGCATCTGCGACCTCGAATTCGCCGACGCCCGCGAGGGTAGCCGATTCACCTTCGGTCTGCTAGCATCCCGTCGCTAGCTGCGCGGGAGCGCCCGTCATGACCGACAACGCCGACTCGACACGCTATTGCCCCGGTGAGGAGCACATCCGCATCTCGGAGGCGATTTGCATGGGCCGTCGGCGGGCGAACTTCCGCAAGTGCCCCGGCTGCCAGTTCAACGACGACGAGCAGGGCCGCACGCCGTACTACGCCCCGATCGGACCGGCGGGCGTGCGGACCCCACCACGGACGGTGCTGGAAATGGACAAGCGCGACATGATCGAAAAGGTGTTCAAGGCGTACGACGTGCGGGCGACGGTGCCGGAACCGCTGAACGAGGACGTGGCGTGGCGGATCGGCAACGCGACGGCCCAATTCCTGCGGACGACCCTCGTCGGCTACGACCGCAGCGATTCGAGCGCGAATACGCTCATCGTCGGCCGCGACATGCGCAAGCACAGCCGCAAGCTGTCCCAGGCGTTCATGGACGGGGCGGCGGCCGTCGGGACGCCCGTGATTGATATCGGCCTGATCGACACCCCGCAGATCTACTTCGCCACCAACCACATGCCCTGTTGCGGGGGGGTGCAGACCACGGCCAGCCACAACCCGGCCAACTACAACGGGTTCAAGATTTGCGGGGCCAAGGGTAAGCCGATCGGGGCCGAGACCGGGCTGAAGGAGATCGAGCGCATCGCCCGGGCGATCTCGCGGCACGAGGTCCCGGACACGATTCCCACTCGCACGATGGACCTCTCGCAGGCCTACCGCGACTACCTGCACCGCTTCCTGCGACCCCCGCGGCCGCTCAAGGTCGTCATCGACGCCTCGAACGGCATGGCCGGCCGGTGGTTCCCCATCCTGTTCACCGGCGTGCCGAACCTGACCATCGTGCCGCTGAACTTCGAGCACGACGGGGATTTCGTCCACCCGCCCAACCCGCTCGTGCCGGCCAATCTGGTCCAGCTTCGCCAGGCCATCCGCGAGCACCACGCCGACTTCGGGGCGTGTTTCGATGGCGACGCCGACCGCTGCATCTTCGTCGACGAGAACGCGGAGATCGTCCGGTGCGACCTGATCACCGCCTTGCTGGCCGAGGGCTACTTGCGCGAGAACCCCGGCTCCACGGTCGTCTACGACCTCCGGTCGAGCCGCATTGTGGCCGAAGTGGTCGAAAAGGCCGGCGGGGTGGCCAAACGCGAACGCGTCGGCCACGTCTTCATGAAACGGACGCTGGCGGAAAGCCGCGCCGTGTTCGGCGGCGAGTTGTCCGGGCATTTCTACTTCCGCGACTTTTACTACTGCGACAGCGGGATGCTGGCCTTCATCGCCGTGGTCAACACGCTCACCCGCACGGGCAAGTCGCTGAGCGCGCTCATCGAGCCGTTGGACGTGTACGCCAGCAGCGGCGAGCGGAACTTCGAGAACGCCGACCCGCGCGGCACGTTCGAGCGCTTGGCGGCCAAGTACAAGGATGCGGAGATCGACTACCTCGACGGCATCACGGTCCAATTCAAGGACTGGTGGTTCAATGCCCGTCCCTCCAACACGGAGCCGTTGCTGCGGATGAACCTGGAGGCGGTCAACGACAAGCTGCTCCAGGAGAGACTTGCCGAACTCACTCCGCTCCTCGGCAAGCCGGTGGACCACTAATGCAGCGCACCAAGGCCCGGCCGAGCGCGGTGACCGGCACCGCCGAACGGTATCCGCACCGCCCGCTTGACTGCGGGGCCGAATTGGCCGTGGACGTGCTCCCGCAGCGCCACACCGTGGCCCTGTGCCTCCGCATGCTCGTCGGCGTGGTGGACGACCCGCCCGACCTCACCGGCCTCGGCTCCATCGTGGAGCACACCATCTCGAAGGGCACGCGCCGGTACGACGGGCGCGGGTTGGCGGACGCGTTCGATCGCCTCGGGGCCCAGTGGGCCACGGTCAGCGGCCGGCAGTCGATGCTCGTCCGCGTGCTGTGCCTGCCGGAGTTCGTCGCCGACGTGATCGAGCTGGTGGCCGAGATGCTGCGTCACCCGACGTTCCCCGACGACGCCTGCCGCGTCGCGGTCGAGCTGGCGCAGCAGGACTTGCGGCAGATGGAGGACGAGCCGCACGAGCTGCTGCGGGTCATGCTCCAGCGGCTCACGTTGGGGCCGGTGCTGGGGCGCCACGTCGGGGGGACGCTCGAGTCGCTGGCGCGTGTGACGCCCGACCTGGTCCGTGAGCACTGGCGCGGGCTGTATCACGCCGGTCGGCTTCAGGTGGTGGCCGCCGGCCCGGTGGACCCGGACAAGCTGGCCCGGCAGGTCGAGCGCTGCTTCGCCGGTTTCGGCCCGGCCGAGCGCCGCGGCCGCGAGCCCGCCGACTTCGAGTTTCAGCCCGCCCGCGAGCACCGGTCCAAGGAGCTGGAGCAGCAGTACATCGGCATCACGCTGCCGGGGTTACCCCGGGACGACCCGCACTTTCCGACGGAGCAAGTCCTGCTGGCCGTTCTGTCGGGCGGGATGAGCGGCCGGCTGTTCACCGAGGTCCGCGAGAAACAGGGTCTGGTCTACTGGGTCGGCGCGTGGCACGAGCAGCCGCGCGGCCGGGGGGTGCTGCACCTGGGGGCCAGCACGACGCCCGAACGCTGCCACCGCACGCTGGAGACGTTGCTGGCCGAGCTGCGGCGCGTGGGTGTGGACCTGACGGAAGCGGAGACGGTGCGGGCCCGCGACGGATTGGTGGCCCAGTACGAGACCGAGGACGATCTCACCCGTGCCCGCGCCAGCGGCCTCAGCGACGATCTCTTCCATTTCGGCCGACCGATCGGGCGGGAAGCCAAGCTGGCCGCCCTTCGGGCGGTGACGCCGGACGACGTGCGCGCGTACGCCCGGCGCCTGCCGCTGGACCGGCTGTGCGTGGCGACGCTGGGGCCGCGGGCGCTGTAGCGGTTCGCGTCGGCTGCCCGCGGGGGGCGCATCGGGTATGCTGTCGGGACGAGGCGGGGCCCGCGCGGCAAGCGCGGCTGGGGTTCGCGCCGCAGAGGATCGAAACAGCAATGAACACGACGCGTCCGGTCAGCTTGAACCTCAATGTCCGCGGGATGGGGCCGTCGGCCACCTTGTCGATCAACGAGCGCTGCCGCGAGCTACGGCGGCAGGGGCGGACGGTCTGCAACCTGGGCCTGGGCCAGTCCCCGTTCCCCGTGCCCGACTCGGTGGTCGAGGCCCTGCGGCTGGCGGCCCCGGAGAAGGACTATCTGCCGGTCAAGGGGCTCCGCGAGCTGCGCGGCGCCGTCGCCGAGTACCACCGCCGGCACGATCACATCGAGGCCCACCCGGATGGCGTGATCATCGGCCCCGGTTCCAAGGAGCTGATGTTCCTCGTGCAACTGGCCTATTACGGCGAGATCATCATCACGACGCCCTGCTGGGTGTCGTACATGCCGCAGGCCCGCATCATCGGCCGCAAGGTCAGCCGCCTGCACACGACCGCCGCCCAGGGCTGGAAAATCACCGCCGAGCAGTTGCTCCGCTCTTTCGAGATCGTCAAGGACGACTACCGCCCGCGGCTGCTTGTCCTGAACTACCCATCCAACCCGACCGGACTGACATATTCGACGGACGAACTGAAGGAACTGGCCGAGGTGGCGCGGCGGTTCGAGGCCATTGTGCTGTCAGATGAGATCTACGGCGGCCTGCACCACACGGGCGCGCACGTTTCCATCGCCCGGTTTTACCCGGAGGGCACGATCGTCAGCTCCGGGTTGTCGAAGTGGTGCGGGGCGGGCGGCTGGCGGGTTGGCACGTTCTGCTTCCCCCCCGATCTCTATTGGCTCCTCGACGCCCTCGGGGCCGTCGCCAGCGAGACCTACACGTCTGTCTGTGCCCCCGTGCAGTACGCCGCGGTGCGGGCCTTCCGCGGCGGCGTGGACATCGAGCGCTACCTGTGGCACGCCCGCCGCATACTCGGGTCGCTCGGGCGGCTGGGGGCGGAGATGCTGCGGCAGGCCGGCATCCATGTCCTGACGCCGCAAGGGGCGTTCTACCTGTGGCTGGACTTCACCCCGCTGCGTGAGGCCCTGGAGCGGCGCGGCATCAACTCCGGGCCGGCGTTGTGCGAACGTCTGCTCGACGAGGCGGGGGTGGCGATCCTGCCGGGCGGCTCCTTCGCCCGCAGTCGCAACGAGTGGACGGCACGACTGGCCTACGTGGACTTCGACGGGGCCCAAGCGCTGGCGGCGAGCGAGAACGTTCCCCTCCACGAGGAACTGCCGCGCGACTTCATCGACCGCTGGTGCGGACCCGTCATGTCCGGGATGCGCCGCCTGGCGGAGTGGGTGCAGGCGGCATCCTGAGCACGGTCTTGCCTGCGAACCGACCGCTGTTCGGGTGCAACCCGCCCCCAAACTCAGCCGGGGAAGGCCAGGCTCCCGCCGAGCCGCCACTCGCCGGAACTTCCCGAACCGCGGCTCGGCCGGAGCCGCGACCTCCCGCGAGGCATGTTCGCGTGCTGTTCAGCAGGCCGCCCAGCCGCAGCCGGGATTCGAGCACTTCCGGCACCCTTCCTGGAGCATCAGCGCGCTGCCGCATTCGGGGCACAGCACCTTGTAGTGGTCCGCGACGTCGTGCCCGTGGCGGACCGTGCCCAGGACCGCGGACAAGTCCGCGGCAGCCAATGCCCGCCGCTCGGCCGCGCTCACCGGTTCAACCAACGTCACCGCTCTCGTCTCGGAGACCGAAAGTGCGTCCCAATCCGGGGCCGACTGGGTAACGGATTCCATTTCGGCCACGGCCACGGCGGACTCGGCGCCATCGGCCCGATCGTGGCCGGCCGCGCCACTCAATAGAGCCGCCTTCGGCGCCTCGGCGCGAGCTGCGCGCGGAATCGGGCGGTCACCAAGCGCCTCGACACGCGGCACACTCCGCGGCACAGCTTGGGAGGCCGTACTGTGGCCGGCACTGCCGCCGTTACCGCCGTTGCCCGGCGCGGGGCGATCGATGGGCGTCGTTTGCGGATGGTGCGGCGGCACATGGGGGTTGTCGAGGTCGGCCAGGTCGATCTCGCCGAGCAGCAGGTTGCGCAGGCCGAAACGCTCCTTGGCCTTGACGTACTTCTTGAGGGCACAGGCCAGCCCGTCGCCGAGCGACATGATCCGCCCGGCCCGCGTGGGAATCTGAAGCGAGGAGCCGATGCCCTCCAGTTGCTTGATGACCAGGTGCAGGCTGCCGCCCGAGCGCAGCCAGAGCGAGACCATCCGGCAGATGGCCTCGAGGTCGCTGTTGGCCACGTCGCCGCCCTTGCCGAGCTGCGCGAAGACTTCCAGTTCGCGGTCGGTCCGCGGATCGACGGTGATCTTGACGTGCATGTTGCCGAAGGGCGTCATCTGCCGCACGCGCAGCCCGCTGACAATCTCGGGCAGGTCCATCGGCTCGATGTGCGCCGGATGGGCGAGCGCGGTCGGCGGCGGCGGGTCGGCCGTGTCGCCGTGGCGTGGTGCCGGGTTCTCGTCCTTCTTCAGGGCCATCGGCTGCTGCGCCCGGCACCCGTCGCGGTACACCGTGACGCCCTTGCAACCGAGCTTGAAGGCCAGGCTGTAGATCTGCTCGACTTCGTCGCGGGTGGCCGCGGTCGGGAAGTTGATGGTCTTGCTGATCGAGGCGTCGCAGTGCCGTTGAAAAGCCGCTTGCATGCGCATGTGCCATTCCGGCGCGATGTCATGCGCACAGACGAAGACCTGCTTCACGTCAGCGGGAATCTCGTCGATGTGCGCCAACGTCCCCTCCCGCGCGATCCGTTCCACCAGCGCGTCGCTGTAGAACCCGCGCCGCTGGGCCACGTGCCGGAAGACCCCGTTCACTTCCACCAGCGGTTTTTCGCCCTGGGCGTGCCCCTTCAGGACGTTCCGCAGGAACGCCAGCGAGAACATCGGCTCGATGCCGCCCGAGCAGTCCGCGATGATGCTGATCGTGCCCGTCGGGGCCACCGTCGTGACGGCGGCGTTGCGCATGAGCCGGTTGTGCCGCGTGTGCCACACGCTGCCCTTCCAGTTGGGGAAGCAGCCGCGCTCCCGTGCCAGCGCTTCGCTGCACTGGTGGCCTTCTTCGTGAACAAAGCGCATAAACCGCTCGCCCCAGGCCACGCCCTCCTCGCTGTTGTAGGCCACGCCCAGCTTGAACAGCGCGTCCGCAAACCCCATCACGCCCAGGCCGATCTTGCGATTGTCCCGGCAGATGCGCTCGATCTCCGGAAGCGGGTAGTTGTTCGCGTCGATCACGTTGTCCAGGAACCGCGTCGATTCCCACACCGTCTCCCGCAGCCCGGCCCAATCCACCTCCGGGGCCCCCTCCGGGCCTTCCGCCACGAACACGCCCAGATTGATGCTGCCCAGGTTGCACGCCTCGTACGGCAGCAGTGGTTGCTCGCCGCACGGGTTCGTCGCCTCGATGCGGCCGAGGTGCGGCGTGGGGTTGTGCTCGTTGATGCGGTCGATGAACACGATCCCGGGCTCGCCGGTCTGCCAGGCGTTGTTGACGATGACGTCCCACACCTCGCGCTTCGTGTAGACCCGGCCCCGCCACTCGGACGGCGGCACGTCGGTTAGTGCGGGCGTGCGGAAGTACTTTTCCCGTCCGGCCGGCGACACCGGCTCCACGCAGTCCACGGGAACGAGGTCGCGGATGCTGTAGTGATGCACATCGACGGAGCGCGGGATCACGAACGCCTGACCCGTGCGCGGGTTGCGCACGACGTGCGGGGAGTCCGGGTCGGCCAGGAACTCCTGCATCCACACGTCGGTGACTTTGACCGAAATGTTGTAGTTCGTGAACTGCTCGGGGTTCTGCTTGGCGAACAGGAAGCGCAGGATGTCGGGGTGATGGATGTACATCATCCCCATGTTCGCCCCACGCCGAAACGCCCCCTGCTGGATCGCGTTGGTCGCCTCGCTGAACGCCCGCCAGAAGCTGATCGGGCCGCTGGTCGTGCCGCCGCTGGATTGAATGAAGTCGCCGGTGGGACGCAGCTCATCAAAAGCGAAACCGGTCCCGCCGCCCGCTTTCTGAATCAACGCCGTGTGCTTGATGCTGTTGAAGATGTCTACGATCGAATCCTTGACCGGCAGGACGAAGCACGCCGACAGCATCCCCATCTCCCGGCCCGCGTTCATCAGGGTGGGGGAGTTGGGCATGAAACGGCCGGACGTCATCAACTCGTAAAACCGCTCCTCCCATTGCCGCCGTTCCATCTCCTGGCCGCCGTAGAGCGACTCGACGTCGGCGATGGTCCGGGCGACGCGGCGAAAGAGGTCGCCGGGGGTTTCGAGGCACTTGCCGGACTCGTCTTTCTTTAAGTACCGAGCTTCCAGTACCTTGCGGGCGTTATCCGTCAATACGGGCTCATCCGTGAGGGCGCGCACATACTCCGAGACTGACATCCTCGAACTCCTGTTTCGCGGATGAAACGGTTATCAGGCTTCGCGGGATCGACGTGCCGGCGTCCCCAGTTCAGACGCCGCTGCGACCGCTACCCGTCGCCGGGGCTCCTTGCCGCCGACCACGAGGGGCAACCATAATTATTGCTCAACATCTTGTGGTCGTCAAGAAATATCTACACAATCGGCTGGATTTCACGCAATACACTGCCAAAATTGCACTTGCGCACGCCCCATAACCACGGAAACCCAACGAATTGTGCCCGCCGCTTCCCCGCCCACGACCCGTTGCGCTTCCCCTCATCCGCCGGCCCACGCTGGCGCGCTAGCGCAGTGGGTGCGGCAGCGTTGGGTCCGCAATCAGAACCCAATACGCAAGTGCTGGGCCGCCTGGTTCACTCGGGAGGGAAGGGGTGTGTTACGTGCTCATGGTGTCCGCGGAAGCTGAGCCTTATTTCAACTGGTCCGGGTTCAAAGCCTTCAAGTCGTCGGTCACAAACAGCCCGTCTTTCCGCACCAATGTCCCGTCGAAGTAGATCTCGCCGCCGCCGTACTCCGGCGTCTGGATCAGCACCATGTCCCAGTGCACCTCGCTCTTATTGCCGTTGGGAGCTTCGTCGTACGAATTGCCGGGGGTCAGGTGGATGGACCCGCGGATCTTCTCGTCGAAGAGGATGTCCTTCATGGCCTTCGTGATAAAGGGGTTGACGCCGAAGGCGAACTCGCCCGTGTAGCGGGCGCCCTCGTCGGCATCGAGCACCTCGTTGAGCTTGGCGGTGTTGGAGCTGGTCGCCTCGACGATCTTGCCGGCCTTGAATACGAGGCGGATGTTCTCGTGCGTGACGCCGCGGTACATCGTGGGAGCGTTGAAGTGGATGACGCCGTTGAGGCTGTCCCGGACGGGGGCGGTGAAGACCTCGCCGTCGGGGATGTTGAGCTTCCCGGCGCAGGGGATGGCGGGAATGCCCTTGACGGAGAGGGTCAGGTCGGTGTCGCGTGGCCCCTTGATCCGGACGTGGTCGGTGGCTTCGAGGCGTGTTCTGAGAGCCTGCATAGCGCGGCCCATGCGGGCGTAATCCATCGTGCATACGTCGAAGTAGAAGTCCTCGAACGCGTCCGTGGACATCTCCGCGAGCTGGGCCATGCTGGGGCTCGGCCAGCGCAGCACGACCCAGCGCGTCTTCGGCACGCGCACCTCCAGGTGGACGCGCTTCCAGACCGTGCTCTCGTAAATCTTCTGCTTCTCCGAGGGTACATCCGACAGCTCGGACACGTTCGGGTTGCCGCGCGCCCCGATGTAACACTGGACGCTTTCCATCTGGAGCCGCTCGACGTCGGCGATCAAGTTCCACTGCTCCGGCGTCGCCACCTGCATGAGCGCCCGGTTCACCCGGTTGCTCTTGAGCATGAGCAGGGGGTGGGCGCCGGCCGCCGCCGCCACGCGAACGCACTCGGTGGCGAACTCCGTTGGCACGTCAATCGCCTCGATCAGGATTTTCTCGCCCGGTCGCACGGCGCAGGAGTAGTTCACCAGGGTCTCGGCCAGCTTGGTTACACGGGGGTCGGTCATGCAGGCACCTCGCTCATCGCCACGGGACGCCCCGCCCCGCTCGGCGAATCCGCATTATGCCGCGCGGCGGCGTGCGGGACAAACGGACGGCGGCCTATTCGGGGGCGGGTTGGGTGTCCGTTCGGTCGGACGGGGGCGCGTGGCGGCCGGCAAGCACAAGTCCGAGCCAGTACAGCAGGATCATCGGGCCCGACAGCATGAGGTGGCTGAGCAGGTCGGGTGGCGCGAGCATCCCCGCCACAAAGACGATGATGAGCACCACGATCCGCCAGTGCTTGCGCAGGGTCGCCGCCGGCACGATCCCCGTCCGCGCCAGGAAGACGATCACCAGCGGCATCTGGAACGCGACGCCGAATGCCACCACCATCATCAGCACGAATGTCAGGTATTGCCCGATGCGGAAATGGGTGGTGACGAGGGCCCGGCGGTCGTCCCGCAAGAGCTGCACCGAGTACGTCCGCTCGTCGGGCAGCCGCAGCTTGAGCTTGGAATCCGGCAGGTTGACCCAGAGGGCACCCACGGGCGGGTCCGGGGGGTCGTCCTCCAGCAGCGGCACACGCGGCGCTGCGGTCAGGCCGGGCTGGGACTCAGGGAGCTCGACCTTCGGCGTATGGAGCACGAGGCGCTCCAGCGCGTTCGGTTTGGGCTGCGGGAGCGGCAGCCACCCGCTGAACCCGACGAGGAAATTGAGGCTGACCAGAAGGGCGAAGAAGTACATGAAGATGACGCCGGCCACAAACAGCCCCACGCTGGTCGGCACGATGCGATGGACCCATTTCTTCTCGTGCCGGTACAGGCCGACGGCGATGAAGCTCCAAAGCTGGTAGAGGATGTACGGGGCGGCGATGACCAGCCCGAAGATCACCACCACCTTGATGTAGACGAGGATACTCTCCACCGGGCCAGTGGCCAGAAAGCTGTCCGGCTGCCCGTGTCGCCGCAGCGCGAGTACCACCGGCCGCGCGATGACTTCGAGCAGGTACTTCGCGGGCCAGATCATCAGCAGGCACGCCGCGACGAGCGCCACGAGGCTCCGAATGACGCAGCCGCGGAGCTCCTCGAGGTGCTCGCCGAGGGTCATGCGCGAGTGTTCCGGGTCGTCGGACCGGCGGCGTTGGGGACCCATGCCGCGATGATACTCGGGCCGCGCCGACCGTTCATCCCGGCGCTGGCCGGTCGCCGGGGCGGGTCGGTCAGGCGTAGCTGTGGACGCTGCTGATGAAGAAGTTCACGAAGAACCAGTTGAAGGCCATCATGGCACAGCCGGCCAGCGACAGCCACGCCGTCCACAGCCCGCGGTTGCGGACGACGAAGCGGAGGTGGATCAGGATGGCGTAGATGATCCAGGTGTTCAGGGCGAAGACTTCCTTCGGATCCCAGCCCCACGGCCGGCCCCACGAATAGTCCGCCCACCACGCCCCCAGAATCACGCCGCCCACAAACAGCAGCACGAACACCATGTTCAGGATGATGAGGTGGCTCCAGTCGATGTTGTTGAGCCACGGCGGCAGGTCGGCGACGCGGGCGTCGTCGCCCGGCGCGGCACCGGCCAGGATGGGGCGGGACCGGCTGACGCCGGCCACGGCACCGTTGGAGTTGGCCGCTGCGATTGGCGCGGCGCCTGGTTGGCCGCGCAGACGAACGGCGTAGTACCCGATCAGATAGATGACCGCGACGACCGCTGCCAGGAAGATCAGCGCGTACGCCGTGATGATGAGCACGGTGTGCAGGCGGAGTTGAATGTCGTCCAGGATGGCCGGGATGATGCTGAGCTCGCTGCCGGGCAGGGCGTATTGACCGGCCAACAGCGCGAGGAACCCGGTCATGCTCGCCCCGACGAGCAGCACGCGGGTCGAGAGGAACACTTCGACCAGCATCACGATCACCATGCCCGCCGCCGCCGATGCCACCACCGCCTCGAACATGTTCGCCACGGGGATGCGCCCGAGGATGTACCACCGCAGGCTGATCCCATAGGTGTGGACCGCCAAGCCGGCCAGCAGCAACAACAGCGTGATGGCCCACGGCGTCCGCCAGCCGGTCACCAGCGCCAGCACGCTGACGAGCAAGGCGAGGAAGTACAGCAGCCAGCCGTAGGTGAACTTGCCGGCGGCGTAGTAGCGGGCTTCGGCCCGGCGCTGCGACACGTCCGGGTAGACGCCGGGCGCGGCCAGCGACGGCACGAGGTCCGCCAAACGATCCACGTATTGCTGGACGGTGGGCGCGTCGCCACGGAGCCACGCAGCCCGCAGGGACGTCCACGCAACGGTCACCGCCAGCGCCTGGTCGGCGGACAAGCCGGGCAAGCGGCGCTGGGCCTCGGGCGGCAGATCGGCCCGCGACAATCCAAGCTGCTGCAACTGGTCGTCCGACAAGTTGGCCAGTACTTCGGACGGCAAGAACCACGGGGCCACCGCGTCGCCGCCGGGCTGCGGGACGATCGCGATGAAATGCTCAAGTTGTTGGGCCAGGACCTGGGCGGTGCGCACGCGGTTGACGGCCCCGCGCATCATCGGGTGCGTCTCGGCCTCGCGCAGCACCTGTTCGACCCCCGGGTCGGCCAGTTCGCGCGGCGTCAATCGCTTCGTCTTGATGATGCGCTCGCGTTGGTCCTCGCTGAGGGGGCGGACCATGCGGGCGAGCAGGCCGGCGTTGCGGACCGCGATGACCGGCGTGTCCGTGTATGCGTCGCGGCGGAAGAGCCAGTCCAGCAGCGATGCCAGCGGTGACAGCCCGGGCAGGTGCTCCCGGCCGGTCATCGCCGCCAGCGATTCGCGCGCGAACGAATCCAGCGTCTTGTAACGCCCGGAATCCTGGATGGCGATGAGCCGGGCCCGCGACCAGTCGATGTGGCGATCCACCCGGGCCGCGGCCTCCGAAGCCTGATACGGCTCCGGGCGGCGGCACCCGGCCAGCGCGATCAGCAGCAAGAGCGACAGTGGCGCGGCGACGCGGCGCAGGCGGCGGAGCAGCACCGGCTTGACGTAGAACGCGTACAGCGAGCCCAGCGTTACAAGAATCCACCCGATGTTCATCGGCAGCATCCCGACGCGGTTGCCGACGCCGAGGATCGTGTAACTCCAGCGGTCCTCGGCAAACCCGCTCTGGTAGAGCGTCCACGGGCCGACCGCCACCGTGTGGTTCGTCTCGACGGTGGCCGGGTACGCCGCCCCGCCGTCGCCCGGCAGCACGCGAATGTCGCTGTGATACGACTTGATGCCCCGGCGGCCCGGAAAGAACTCGACCCACAGGTTGCCGGCGGCGAGACTGGCTCCGAGCGTGTGCCGCGCGCGGGAATAGACGACCTCCCAGGGCGTGCCGTCCGGCGGCGTCACGACGACGGGCCGGGCGTCGACGTCGGGGTAGAGACTGAACAGAATCCAGTGCGTCTGCGACCACGGGGCGGCGCTGTTGCGGTCCGCGCCGCGCCCGTCCGGAGCGGGCTGATCCGTACCGCGACCGTCAACGAGCGGCCCGTCCACGGCGCGAGCATCAGAAAGCGTTCTCCCCGTCAATTCCAACCGAATGGCCGACAACGCCCGCGCCGACACGTCTGCGCGCCGCTCCTCCCCGATCGCCAGCACCGGCACCGTGGTCGGCCCGCCGGTCCCGTCGGCGGCCGCGACGCTCCGCAGGTCTCGGACGAATGGGACATAACCCGTGATGCGCGCGCTGAACGGGAGACCGTCGGTGGGTACCTCGATCGGCATTCGCCAACGCTCGAACCACCCGGTCGGGATCGTCAACCCGGCCAACCGGAGCTCGGGCCGAACGCGCGGCGGCGGCACCTCCTGCCCGCGCGAATCCCGCAACAGCCCGCCATTGGTCAAATAGCGCTCGCGGTAGATCGGCAAACCGTCGATCCGTCGCGGTGACTGGAGCCCCGTGCGCAGGTTGCGGAAGTACAACACCGGTGCTTCGTCGTCGTAGAACACGGCCTGCGGCGGGTACGTCACGAGCCGGATTTCCAACCCGGTCATGATCGGCTGCCAGTTGTCGGGTGCGTCCGTCAGACGGACGAAGCGGGCTTCGCCCTCGCCCCGTCGTACGCTCACGATGGCCGCGCCGACCGGCTGCACGCCGCGGGGTTCCACGCCGGCAACGCTCAGGGACACGGGGGGCTCGATGTGGGGCAGGGGATGCGACCAGGTCTCGCCGAGCCGGGCGGGGAAGCGGTCGATGAGGGCGGATTGTCCGCCCACGCTGACGCGGATGTGGATGGTGGGGGCCTGAAGCAGGACGTCGCCCTCAACCTTGGAGGCGAAGTAGGCGACCGCCCCGCCCAGCAACAGCAGGAGGCCGATGTGCGCGACCACAGCGCCGGCGTTGAGCGACATCCAGCGCGTTCGTAAGAGCGTCGCGGCGACGAGCGACAGCGCGAACAGCGCCACGCACGCCACGAACAGCCAATGCCGAAACGCCTGCATCTCGGTCATTTCGAGTGACCAGCGCACGGGTGCCAGGGCGGACATGACCGAGCTGTAGATCAGGATCAGGGCGAGCACCCCCATCCCGAACCACACGCTGGATATCAAGCGCAGTGGCCACGGCCGGCGGCGAACCTCGACCAAGGGCGGCAAGTCGGAGGGCATGGCTACTCATCCATGAAGCCGGGGGTGCTCAGCGGGAGACCGTCGGCCCGCATCGACGGCGGGGCCCGCGCCGTCCCGCCGAGTCTCAGGGAGTATAGTGCGGTACACCGTGACAAGCGACGTGTGTGTCTCGTGGACGCCGACGACCGCGAGCGCCGCCGGATCGCCCCGGGGCCGTGGCAGAATCGGCGGACCGGCAATGCTGGGCCGCACCCGGTCACGGCTCCGCATGGGCGCCCGATTCCGCCAACCGCTCGAGAATCCGGCCGCGCTCGGGGTGCCCCGGCGCCAATTGCAGCGCCCGGCCGTAATGCCGGGCAGCCTCCCCCGCCCGCCCGGCCGCCCACTCGGCGTCGGCCAGACGCACCCACAGGTCGGTCTCGTCCGGCTGGTGACGAACCGCGCGCCGCAGCCACTCGATGTGCAGCGTCTCGTCGCCGCGCTGGCCGTAGCGCTCGGCCAACGTCAGGCAGGCGTCCCGCATGATCGCGTGACGGCGCTCGGGGCAGCGCGCCGCGCGCAGCGCAGCACAGCGCAGGTAGTCGGCCAAGGCGTCGGCCTCCAGGGCGATCCGGGAGTAGGTATTGAGCGCTTCCTCGCCGGCGGCGCTCAACAGGACGTCCGCCCTGGCACGCAGGATGGCCAGGGCCACTTCCGGGCGACCCAGACGGTGCCAGATGCGCGCGTGAAGCAGATGCGCCGCGGGGTCGTCCAGGCCGCCGTCCAACGCCGCCCGCAGTTGATAAAGCGCCGAGGCCCGAGGACAGCAGAGGAAGCGGTTGCGGCCCGGGCGGGGCTCGACGAGTAGAAAGTTGCCGGCGAACTGGCCCGTGCGTCCGTCCGCCACCGTTCGGACCTCCGCCTCGCCCAGCAACTCGCCGAGTTGGAAATAGGCTCGGGCGGCGCGGAGTGCTCCCGCCGGCTGTTCGCGCAGCCTGGGGTCCGCGCGTTGAAGCAACTGAAGCGCCAGCGCGGCCCGGCCCTGTTCCAGGGCCTCGTCGACGGCCCGGAACTCGGCGTCCTCGGGCGTTGCGCCGCCGGCCGCCGGCGGCGCGCCCGGGGCCGGTTGCGACCCGGCGGGCTGCGCCTGCGCGGCGCGCGCAGCGATCCCGATAAGCAGAATGAACGTCGAAACCCTTGTGCAGCCGCGTAGGCTTCGCATACCCTGCACTCGGTGGCCGTGGGCCCGGGCCGCGGGCCGGCTGCACGCCCCACCCATTGTTGGTCGTTTGTGCCGCGGCGGCAATCCTCCACATGGACGCCCACACACTCGAATGCCTCGATTTCCCCCGCATCCGCGAGCTGCTGGCCGGCTGCGCCCTCACCGGCCTGGGCCGCTCACTGGCCGGCAACATCCACCCGGCCACGCGCGTGGCCCTGGTGCGGCGGTGGCTGGCCCAGGTGGAGGAACTCCAGCGGCTGAGCGAATCCCGCGGGTTACCGCCGCTCGGCGGCATCACCGACGTGCGCGACCTTCTGGAACGGTGCGGGCCGCCGCTGCGGGTCAACGTCGAGGAAGTGGCCCAGATCGGGACGACGCTGGCGGGCACGCACCACGTCGCCACCTATCTTCGTGACCTGCCGGAGGACTTCCCCGAGTTCCGGCACCTGGCGCAGCGCGTCGGCGATTTTCAGACCATTGCCGAGCGCATCGGCGCCGTCATCGATGAGCGCGGCCAGGTCCGCGACAGCGCCAGTGCCAAGCTCGCCGGCATCCGCCGGGAGATCGAAGTCGCCGAGCACGAGGTCCATCACGCCGTGGACCGGCTGCTGCACGACCCGGGCGTGCGCCGCCTGCTTCAGTACGCCAACCACACGTTCCACGGCGACCGGCTGGTGGTGCCGCTGCGCGCGGAGTACCGCGGGCGACTGCCCGGGATCGTCCACCGCGCGTCCGACACCGGGGCCACGCTGTACGTCGAGCCCGCCGAGGTGGTCGAGCTGAACAACCGCATCTCCAACCTGCGCAGCGCCGAACAAGAGGAGATCGGCCGCCTGCTTTGGGAGTTGTCGCACGAGCTTGCCCTCAACGCGCGGGAAATTCGGCGCACGCTCGATACCCTGGCGGTAATCGACCTCATCGTGGCCAAAGTCCGCCTGGCGCGGCAGTTCGACCTGCACTGCCCGCAAGTCGGCCCCGACGGCACGCTCAACGTCCGCGGCGCCCGCCACCCGCTGTTGCTCGAGCTGGCCAACCGGCGGCGGGCGGCGGGGCAGGCAGTGGAGCCGGTGGTTCCGATCGACTATCGCCTGGGACACGATTTCACGCTGTTGATCGTCACCGGCCCCAACACGGGCGGCAAGACGGTCGCCCTCAAGACCATCGGCCTGATCTCGCTGATGATGCAGGCCGGTCTGCCGGTGCCCGCGGCCCGCGGGTCGGAACTCGGCGTCTTCGGCCACATCCTGATCGACGTCGGCGATGAACAAAGCCTGCAACAATCGCTCAGCACGTTCAGCGCCCACCTTACGCGGCTGATCGAGATGCTCCGCCACGCCGGGCCGGGGTCGCTTCTGCTCATCGACGAGCTGGGCGCGGGGACCGACCCGGATGAAGGGGCAGCGCTCGGCCGCGCCATCCTCGAGGAACTGCTGCGACTGAAGTGTCGGGGCGTCGTGAGCACGCACCTCGGAGCGCTCAAGAGCTTCGCCCTGACGCACGAAGGCGCCGAAAACGCCTGTGTGCAGTTCGACTCCGAGACGCTGCGGCCGACGTTCCACCTGGCGCTCGGCGAGCCCGGCCAGAGCAACGCCCTCGAGGTCGCCGAGCGGCTTGGATTGCCCAAACGACTGGTCGCCATTGCCCGCCGAAACCTCTCCCGCAAGTCTCGCATGTTGCACGCGGCCTTGGAGGGGACGCGGGTCGTGAAGCGGCGGGCGGAGGACGCCCGGCGGGAGGCCGATGCGGAGCGGGAGCGCGCCGGACGGGCCGCCAGCGAAGCCAACGCCACTCGCGCGGCCCTCGAACAACAGCAGGCGGACTTCCAACGCTGGGTGCAGCGCGTTGTCCACCTGCAACCGGGCGACGCCGTGCGAGTCCGCGAGTTCGACCGCGACGGGAAGATTGTCCGGCTGCGCCTGGACCAACAGCGGGCCGAGGTGGACGTGGGGGCCTTCTCCGTCGAAGTGCCCTTGGGCGACATCCTGCCGCCCGAATCCCCCGCGCCACCGCCGCGACCTCCGCGACCGGCGGCGGTCGTGGCCCCGGCCCCCAAGCCACGCCCGCGGCGCCCGGAGCGCGAGCGCGGCCCGGTGCCCCCGCGCCCGACGCCGCCGGCAGCCCCGACTCCGCGTCCGCCGCCGACCTTGCCGCCGCTGACCGACGTGGAGGTGGCCGCGCTGCGTCCGGACGCGATGGTGTACGTGCAGCGGTTTCACCGCGAAGGGCGGGTCGTGCGGGTGAACGTGAGCAGGGGGGTAGCGACCGTGAGCGTGGGGCTGCTGGAGGTCGAAGTGCCGTTCAGCGGGCTGTCACAACCCCGAACCGAAGCTCCCCGACCGTCACGCGGCGACGGCCGACACCGGAAGCACGCCACCGAAGCTCCGCCTCCGCCCCCGTCGGCCGCCGAGGGGGCGGGGCCGAGCGCGAGTGCCCCGCCCGCCTCGGACCCCCCCGCGCCGCCCCCTTCGCTTGGCGACGCGGCCCCGGACCCGGCAGCTCCCGAACCGCCTATGTGAAATACAGCCGGTCGGTGTAGTAGATGCGACCGTAGCGGCTGACCCCCCAATACCACGACCGGATTCCGTTGAAGCTGACGGTGACGTCGGCCACGCCGGCTTGCGTGGTAATCAGCAGGAACCGCTTCTTGCTGACGACGGTCTCCAGTAGCGTGCCGACGTTGACCGCCACCGAATCCGGCTCGTAAGCGGTGAGACCGCCACCGGGGGCGTCCGCCAGCCAGCAGTCCAGCAGGCTGTAGGTGCTGAGCGAGGTGCGAAGGCTGGTGCGAATGGCGTTGGACACCTCGCTGCCGACCTCCGCCGCCAGAAACGCGGCGTAGTCCGGCGCCAGGCGGTCCGCCAGTTGCCGGATGAAGTCGCCGTGGGCGAGCAAGTCGGCCTCGACGCGGGTGAGGGGGGCCCGGACCTGGGCAATGGCGGCCGCGATCTGGAGGGCCGACGTTTCAATGCGCTGCGAGCTGAACGGCCCGCGCCCCAGGTCGGGTCCGAAGAACTCGGTGTGACGTTGGTTCATGGCGGTCTCCCGGGGCCGGCCGCCGGTGCGCCCGACGGTCGGCCCACGGGGAGAGTCTTGTCTTGAATTGCTACAGAATCAAGGGAGGGCGCCCGCGTTGTGGCCCACGAGCGCGGCTTGGCTTTCGCTGGCGGGTTCTGATTCGGACCCCGCACGCGAGTGCGGGCCTTGGCAGTCCGCCGCGAAAACCACCGTAGCGTCCGTCCCCCGCGGCGGACGGACGATTTCGGGGCGTCTTCGACGTTCCACGCCAGTCCGGGCACGCCGCGGCTCGGCCGGAGCCTCACCCGCCCGTTGCTCCGCGGCGTTCTCAGCGCTCTCGGGGCCTCCGCGGTTCCTCCGGCGACTGAGGCGGACTAGCGGGCGCCGGCGAGCTGCGGGCCGAGCAGCTTCTCGGTCTCGTCCAGCAGCCGCGCGAAGTACTTCATCGCGTCCTCGACGTAGGTCGCCGTGGTCATGTCCACGCCGGCGTCCCGCAGCAGTTCCAGCGGGTACTTGCGGCTGCCGCTCTTGAGGAATGTCAGGTACTTCTCGACGGCGCCGGGCTCGTTGTGGCTGATGCGCTCCACGATATTGGCCGCGGCGCAGTAGCTGGTCGAGTACTTGTACACGTAGAAGTTGTAGTAAAAGTGGGGGATGCGAATCCAGTAGTTGTCCACGAGCGGGTCTTGTTCGTAGTCCGGGCCGTAGTACCGCTTCATGATCTCGCCGTACGCCGCCCCCAGCGTATCCGCCGTCAGCGGCATCCCGTTCTCGGCCATCTCGTGGATTTTTTGCTCGAACTCGCTGAACATCGTCTGGCGGAAGACGGTCCCGCGGAAGCCCTCCAACAGCTCGACCAGCAGGTACAGCTTCGCCTGTCGGTCGGTGATCTGCGGCAGCACGTAATTCTGCAGCAGGATCTCGTTGGCGGTGGAGGCCACCTCGGCGCAGAAGATGTCATAGTCGGCGTACACGTACGGCTGGTGCGTGCGCGACAGGAACGAGTGCATCGAGTGGCCCATCTCGTGGGCGAGTGTCGAGACGTCCTCATACGCCCCGGGCTCATCGGGTCCGGTGCTAAAGTTCAGCAGGATGTACGGTTGGGTCAGGTAGCTGCCGCTGGAGTAGGCGCCGCTGCGCTTGTTCCGCGTGGCGAACACGTCGATCCAGCGCGAGTCGATGCCCTTGGACATGATCTGGCCGTACTCGCTGCCCAGCGGCTTCAACGCCGCCTTCATGATGTCGATGCCCTCCGGGTACTTGTACTCCAGCTTCGCTTCGGCGGTGAACGGAGCATACAGGTCATAGTCGCGGGCCTTGTCGCTCAGCTTGAGGGCCTTGCAGCGCAACGTCGTGTAACGGTGCAGCAGCGGCAGGTTGTCGTTCACCGTGCGCACCAGGTTGTTGTAGACATCGACCGGGATGTTGCTGTTGAACAGCGACGCCTCCAGGCACGACTTGTAGCCGCGCGCCCGCACGTTGAACAGGTGGCTCTGCACGGCCCCGTTCAGCAACGCCGCCGCCGTGTTGCGGTACTTCGCATACGTCCCCACGATGCCTTCGTAGGCGTCCTTGCGCACGCGGCGGTCCGGGCTGCGCATGAACTTGTAGAACGCCTGGTCGTACAGCTCGACCTCCTGGCCCTGTTCGTCCTTGATCTTGGGGAACTGGATGTCGGCGTTGGACAGCAGGTTGTACGCGGTGTACGGCACCGAGGCCACCTGCCCGCCCAGCGCGATCAGCCGTTCCTCCGGCTCGCTCAGGACGAACTGCTTGCGACGAAACGAATTGTGGAACGAGTGGCGGTACAGCGCGAGGTCCGCGTTCTCGCCCATCCACTTTTCGAGCGTTTCCCACGGGATCGCGGTCAGCTCCGGTTCGACCCAGGCCATCGCCTCGCCATACTTGACCGCCAGCCCGCGCAGCCGGTCCTCCATGCCCTGGTACTTGCTGACCTTGGTGTCCTCGTCGGACTTCAGCGACGCATAGACGAAGACCTTCTCGAAGCGCGGCCCCACGTCGTCGCCGAGCTGGCAGAATGCCAGCAGGGTGGCCGCCCCTTCGCCCAGCCGTCCCTTGTATGCCGTCAGCTTCGGAATGTCCTGCTCAAGTTGCGCGAACTCTCGCTCCCATTGCGCCTCGTCCGCGTAGATGGTCTCGGTGGCCCACAGGTACTGCGGCGGAATCTCGCTCCGCAGGGGGACCTTCTTCTCCTGGGCGACGGCCGGGCGGCCGACCAAGAACGCCAACGCAGCCAGGGCCACCAGGGTCCGTCGGGCCACCGCCCACGTGACCGCCGGGCGGTGTCGGTACAGAATTGAGGCGCATGTCATGGGTCTACTCTCTCCGCGGGGAGTGGGGGCAGGGTCGCCGGCTGGCCCCGCTGACCGCCGACGACTCGTCAGAGTGCCTAAACTATCCCGCGCCCCGTCGAGCCGCAAGCGTCGATAGTTGTCGGCGGCACCGGAATCAAGACGGGTTGCAGCGCGCGGAACCGATGGCCGGGCTCACGTCCGCGGCGCACTTGGGGAGGGCGGGCCTCCCGGCGAGCCGCGGCTCGCCGGCTCCGGCGCGCGGGGACCGCCCTCCCGGGGTGCATATTCGCTCCTGGCGATTCAATCAGCGTTCGGCCCGACATGCGCCTACTTCGCATCGAGCCAGTTGTCGCCGCAGGCCACGTCCACCTTGAGCGGCACGCGCAGGGGCAGCGCCCCGCTCATCACCGCGCGGAGCACGTCCGCCATCGCCGGCGCGTCGCCGCGCGGGGCCTCGCACACGAGTTCGTCGTGTACTTGCAGTAGCATCCGCAGCGGCAGCCGCTCGTCGCGGATGCGGCGGTGCAGCCGGTTCATCGCGGTCTTGATAAGATCGGCCGCCGAACCCTGGATCACCGTGTTGACGGCGAAGCGCTCCGCCTGCGCCCGCAAACCGGCGTTGCGCGAGGCGAGGTTCTCGATCGGCCGCCGACGGCCGAGGATCGTCTGCACGAAGCCCCGCTCTCGCGCCTCGGCAATACAGTGGTCCCTGAAGCCGCGAATACGCGGATAGCGCCGATAGTACGCGTCAATGAACGCCTGGGCCTCCCCGCGGGACATCCCGGTCGCCTGCGACAACCCGAACGCGGTTTGGCCGTAGATGATGCCGAAGTTGACGGCCTTGGCCCGGCCGCGCATGTCTTTCGTCACGGCCTCCAGCGGCACGCCGTTGATCTCCGCCGCCACGAAGGCGTGAATGTCGCGGTCCTCCTGGAAGGCGCGGATGAGGGCCTCGTCCTCGCTGAAGTGGGCCAGCACGCGCAGCTCGACCTGCGAGTAATCCGCCACAACGAGCTGCTCGTCCGGACTGCGCGGCACAAACGCCCGGCGAATCTGCCGACCCAGCTCGGTGCGGATGGGGATGTTCTGGAGGTTCGGCTCGCTGCTCGACAGCCGCCCGGTGACGGTGCCGGTCTGGTGGTAACTGGTGTGCAGGCGGCCGGTGCGCCGGCTGCACTGGGCGGGCAGGGCGTCCACGTAAGTCCCCCGCAGCTTCTGAATCTCGCGGTACTCGAGCAACAGCGCAAACAGCGGGTTGCCGGTCTCGCGCCCCAGCACTTCCAACGTGTCGGCGTCCGTCGAACGCGTCGTCTTCGTCCGCCGCACGACGCGGAACTTCATTTTGTCGAACAGGACGTCGGCCAACTGCTTCGGCGAATCGAGGTTGAAGCGCGTGTCGACGAGCCGGTAGACCTCCTCCTGAATCGCTTCGATCCGGGTGCTCAGGTCGGCGCCAATGCGCCGCAGCCACTCCGTATCCAGGCGAATGCCGTGGTGCTCCATGTCGGCCAGCACCGACACCAACGGCATCTCGGTGTCATAGAACAGCCGATCGACACCCAGCGGGGCGAGTTGCGGCTCGAACAGCAGCCGCAGCCGCCAGGTGTAGTCCGCGTCCTCCGCCGCGTACTCGGCCACGCGCTCGACCGGCACCTGGTCCATCCGCAACTGCTGCGGCGGTTTGCCGATCAGATCGGTGATCGGGATCATCCGGTGACCGAGCAGATGAAAGGCGAGGTGGTCGAGGCTGTACGAGCTGCGCGTCGAGTCCAGCACGAAGGCGGCGACCATCGTGTCGAACAGCGGACCCGCGAGCGGCATGCCCGCGTTGCGCAGCACGTTCAGGTCGTACTTCAGGTTCTGCCCGACCTTGCGTTTCGAGGGATCGGCCAGCAGGGGCCCCAGCCGCTCGCGCACGTGGTCCAGCGGCAGCGCGTGGCCGAAGACACTGCGCACGGGGACGTAGTAGCCGCGGCCGACCTCCCACGCGAGCGATACGCCCACGAGGTCGCAATCGCTCGGATTCACGCCGGTCGTTTCGGTGTCAACCGCGAACTCCGGCCGGCGTGCCAGGGCCGCGACGAGTTCGCGGAGCCCCGCCGGCGTGTTGACCAGGCGGTAGTCGCCGCCATCGGGCTGCCGTAGGTCCGCGGCGGCCACCAGTAGGGCCGCCGTCCCCGGCTGCCCCGGGCGGGCGACACCCGTCCCTTGCTGCCCGGGGAGCAGGATAGCCGTCCCCGGCCCTCCGGCGCGCCACGACGAGCCCGGAGCGCCAGCGACGGGACCGCGGATGCCATCCGTCGGCAGGGCGCCCGCGGCCACGTTGGGTAGCACCGGCGTCCCGCCTGTGTCCAGTTGACCCGGCAGCGCTTCCGCTCCCTCACGGTCGCGGCTCGGTCCGGCTGGCAGTTGCTCCAGCAGCCGCCGGAAACCGAGCGCCTCAAACGTCGGCCGCACGCGCGACCAATCAAACCGGTCGCACGCGGCGGCGGCGAGATCCAGCTCGAGCGCCAGATCGTCCCGCAACGTCACCAGCTCCCGCACCATGTCCAGCCGCGGCGCGAACGCCAGCACGTTCTCGCGCTGCTTGGGCGTCAGCTCGTCGGCGTGCTCCACGACACCCTGCACGGAACCGTATTTCTCCAGCAGCTTCGCGGCGATCTTGGGCCCGATCCCCGGCACGCCCGGCACGTTGTCCACGCTGTCGCCGATCAGAATCTGCGCGTCAATCGCCTGCTCCGGCCGCCAGCCCTTCACGTCGACCAACCGTTCCGCCGTGATTTCCTCGTCCTTCAGCGGGTCATAGAGGTAGACGTACTCGCCAAGAAGTTGCTCCAGGTCCTTGTCGCGGCTGACGACGCAAACACGCAACTCCGGTCCGGCCAGCCGGCGCACCAGCGTCGCAATCAGGTCGTCCGCCTCGTGCCCCTCCTGGCGCAACAGCGGTACGCCGGCGGCCTCGAGAATGCGGATAATCCGTTCCTCTTGCGGCGCCAGGTCTTCGGGCGGCGGCTCGCGGTGGGCCTTGTACTCGGGGTAGATTTGGCGGCGTAGCAGTTTCGTCTCGTCCGCGTCGAGGGCCATGACCAGGTAGTCGGGCCGCCGGTCGCGCAGCAGATTCAGCAGCATCTGACAGAAGACATACGTGGCCCGCGTCGGCTCGCCGGTGGGGGAGTTCAACGGTCGAAACGGTGCGTAGTACGCCCGGTAGATCTGCGCGTGACCGTCGATCACGTACAGGGTCTTCGGCATGGACGCATCCTATGTCGCCCCGGCGGTCCCTGCCATTCTGCCTGATCGCGCCCGCTCGTGTACAATGCCGCGCTGTGGAGGCCCTGCCATGCCGGATCATGATCCGTGGTCAAGAATCGAGCTTCAGCAGGGGGACATCACCAAGCTGGCCGTGGACGCCATCGTCAACGCGGCCAACGCCCGGCTGGCCGGCGGTGGGGGAGTGGACGGGGCCATCCATCGCGCTGCCGGCTGGGAAGACCTCCAAGCCGCGTGCCGCCGGCTCGGCGGCTGCAACACCGGCGACGCCAAGATCACGCCCGGCTTCGCCCTGCCCGCTCGCTTCATCATCCACACCGTCGGCCCGGTCTGGAGCGGCGGCGGCCGGGGTGAGCCCGGACTGCTGGCGTCGTGCTACCGCCGGTCACTGGAGGTCGCCGTCGAGAATGGCTGCCAGACCGTCGCGTTTCCCGCGATCAGTACCGGGGTCTACGGTTATCCCTTCGAGGCCGCGACTGAAATCGCCCTGCGCACGACGGCGGAGTTCCTGCGCGGTCAACCCCGCCTCGAACGCGTAATCTTCGTCTTCTTCGGTTCGCCCGACTTCAGCGCCGCCGGCCGCATCCTGGCCCGCGTGCGATCCCTGTGACTCGCTACGAACGCGCGCGCCCTGATCGGCGCCCGAGCAGGGGGGTCAGATCACCTTCTTGATGGCCGCCGCGAGCTGCCCCGGCTGCCGCTCTTCGAGCTCATACAGCACGCGCAGCGACGGCTTGTTGATCTTCAGCAGCCGGCCCAGGTCGATCGGGGTGCCAATCAGCACGAGGTCGCACGGCACCGCGTTGATCGTCTGCTCCAGCTCCTTCATCTGCTTCTTGCCGTAGCCCATCGCCGGCAACACGTCGCTGACGTGCGGGTACGCGGCGAAGGTGCCCTTGATCGAGCCGACGGCGTACGGACGCGGATCGATGATCTCGCGCGCGGCGAACTTGCGGGCCGCGATGTGGCCCGCTCCATAGCGCATCTCGCCGTGCGTCAACGTCGGCCCGTCCTCGACGACCAGCACCCTCTTGCCGCGAATCTGCGCGGGGTCGCCGACTGTCACCGGCGAGTTCGCCATGATCACCGTCGCGTCCGGGTTCGTGTCCCGTACACTCTGGAGCACCGTCTCGACGTCCTCCGGCCTGGCCGTGTCCACCTTGTTCACAACGATGACGTTCGCCATGTACAGGTTCGTCTCGCCCGGGTAGTAGCGGCGTTCGTGGCCTGGCCGGTGCGGGTCAACCACGGTGATGTACAGGTCCGGCTGGTAGAACGGCATGTCGTTGTTGCCGCCGTCCCACAGGACCACATCCGCTTCCGCCTCGGCGGCCCGCAGGATCTTCTCGTAGTCGACGCCCGCGAAGACGACGTTCCCCGCCGCGATGTGGGGCTCGTATTCCTCACGCTCCTCGATCGTGCAGTGATACCGGTCCATGTCCTCGAGCGTCGCAAACCGCTGACAGACCTGCTGCGTCAGGTCGCCGTACGGCATCGGGTGCCGGACGGCGGCCACCTTCCTGCCCGCCGCCTTCAACAGCTTGACCACTGCCCGCGACGTCTGGCTCTTGCCACAGCCCGTGCGCACGGCACACACGGCGATGACCGGCTTGCTGCTCTTGAGCATGGTGTGCCGGTGCCCGAGCATGCAGAAGTCGGCCCCGGCCGCGTTCACGAGGGCCCCCTTGTGCATGACCACTTCGTGCGGCAGATCGGAGTACGCGATCGCCACGAGGTCCACGCCGTGTTTGTGGATGAGCTTCTCAATGTCCGCCTCGGCGTGAATTGGGATGCCCTTCGGATACCGCGGGCCGGCCAGTTCGGGCGGATAAACCCGCCCGGCGATGTCGGGGATTTGGGCCGCCGTGAAGGCGACGACCTCGAACGCCGGGTTGTCCCGCCAGTAGGTGTTGAAATCGTGGAAATCGCGCCCGGCGGCGCCCATGATGATGACTTTGCGGGTTGGGTTGCTCATACGTGTGTCGTCTCAGCTCCGCAGGCTCGCGTTCCACCTCGCGTGCCGCGGGTCCGCGCCGCGCGGCACGTCACACAGCCGATTCCTGCGGGCGACAACATAGCCGCCAACCGCGGTCCGCTCAAGTTGCCGCGCCAGCAGGGGGGTTGTCGGGCCCTGAGGGTCAGGGTACGATCGGTTGTGTGACGTTCCGCCGTTGAAGACCGCCGACAGAACCCACCACGCCAGTGGTGAGCTGCTTCGCCCCGCACTTGCGTGCGGCGTTCTGATGGGTCCCAGGGTTGCTGCGAGGTGCGGACGTGCGACGACGCGTGCGACTGCTGTTCCTGGTGCTGTGCCTGACCCTGACCACCGGCGTTCCCGCCCGGGCCGAGGAGACCCGATTTCAAGAGCCGGGCGTGAGTTACCTCGAGGAACGCGGGCCGTACCTGGAGTGGGGCTTGGGAGCGCTGATCGTCATTGCCTGCCTTCTGATTGCGTTCAAAAACCCGCACCGCTCCCATATGGACTAAGCACCTTTCCGAACCCTGCACGCGAGTGCGGGGCCGGACCGCGGGCCCTTGTCCCAAAAAGGAGAGCCTCATGCCAAAGAACAAGCTATTGACGGTTTTGCTGTGCCTAAACCTCATACTTGCGGCTGCCCTGGTGTTTCACTCGCTCCCTCCGCGTACTGCCGCAGCGCAAGGGACCGGCCTCGGCGGCAACTTCCTGGCGGTCACCGGCGAGATACAGAGCAAATTCGACGCGCTGTACCTCATGGACCTGCAAAACCGCACCCTTCATGTCTTTTATTTCCAGAAGGGGAGTCAGGACCTCCAGTACGCCGGCTACCGCGACCTGGAACGCGACTTCCGTAACAACTGATGTACGAGAGCTTTAGCATGATTACTACGACCGTGAACCGCCTCTCGCCCGCAGCGCTGGCCTCCGGCGCCCTGGGGCTGACCGCCTGCGCTCTCTTCGTCGCGCTGATCCTCGTCACCCAGCCCGCCGCGCAAGCGATCGGGATGAACGACCGCGGCGGTGACTACATCATGCTGACGCAGCAGCTTTCGTCGACGACGGAAGGCGTCGTCGTCATTGATGCCGCCGCCAAGCAGATGATCATTTATGCCTTCGATTACAACACCAAGACCCTCGAAATACTCCGACAAGTGCCCCTCGAGCAACTGCCCAAACCCCGCGATCGCGGCGCGCCGACGCCGACGTCACCCCGGCGGCGCTAAACCGTGTAACAACCGACCGTGACGGCGGACTCACGGGGGTGGCCAGCCACCGCCGGGCGCACCGGAAGCCGGCGGCAGAGCACGTGGGGGCCGGGAACCGAGCCGCATCAGGTTGGTTCGCCGGGGGCGGGCGCGTGGATTTGCCGTCCTGGCGGTAATCGACGATTGGCAGGAGATAACGCAACATAATATATCTTATCGGACGTTATCTGCCCCTCGCGTGAACGGCCCCATCGCCACGCCCCCGGTTGGGCCGCCCGCTACCGACTGTGCACGTGATGCGGGTGGCTGCCGCGCGCCTCCGGCGCGCCAGGGGCCGCTGGCGTTCTAGACCGGTATTGACCTGAGGGCGGGTCATACGGGTGCGTCCTGCGGCTAGTGGGCTGGTGGACGGGGCGGCAGGTTATTGCACTTGAGGATGCTGGTCGCGGCGCGTGCAGCACGCCGAGTGGGTCGGCAGGCCGGTCTCCACGGCCGGAGGGTTGGAGCGGCTCGCCGTGGACGCCGCCGTCGCGGTGCGATGATGCCTAGGGTGTCACCTATGCGCCTGACACTTTAAGAGGCGACTTGTGAGCAGGGTGGCGAAGTGTAGGCTGGCAACTGAGGAGAGATTATCGGAGAGGGCCGGCAACATGCCGCGGGCGTGTCGCGCGGCGTAGTAACGAGGATGAGGTGTGAGCCCAGTCGGGCGCACTGCGGAGGAGGAGACAGACTCATGGCAAAGCGGGGCCGGCTTGCGATCGCAGGCGTGATGACGGTGTGTGCCGTCGCGGCGGCGGGTACGATCGATCTCGGCGGCGGATGGCTGGCCAGTTGGCCGGCACCGCACGGCTCGATCGACATCCGCGTGGACCAGGTCACGCCGGAGTTCGTGAAGATCGAGATTTCAAAGGATTTCTATGATCCGCCCGTCGGCGGCATCTTCCCGCCGCGGGTGATCGACTTCATCCAGAATAAGCCCGACGGGCAGACCGTGCCGCGGCTGATCATTCTGGACGAGACGATTACGAACCTGACCGGTGTGGATTGGACGGACTACCACTGGACGGTGTTGAATCAGGGCGACGCGTGGTTCAACGTGCCGTTGTCCGCAGCGTTCGACGTGGCGCCATTCACGGTCAAGGTATTCTCCGACCCGGCCAATGTCTTCGGTGACCCGAACAAGGCGACGGACTTGGACGCCAGCAGCGGCTTGGTGCCGGCGTTCGGCACCTTCTGGCCCGGCCATGCGGCGGGTGAACTCGTCATCGATGTGGACCTGACGCCCACAGTGCCGGTGTCGTTCACGTTCAAGCAGTTCCCGACGCCGGAGCCGGCCAGTCTGTTGCTGTTGGGTGTCGGCGCCTTGGTGGTTCGCCGCAGGTAGTCACGGGCGGGGTCGACGGGGGCGCGGTGCCTTGTGGGGCGGCGCCGCGCCCTCGGTAATTCTTCAGAGAGAGGCTTGCAACGACGGGGGGTGTTTTTGTGTCTACGGGTCGTCCGTTGGCGGGCACAGCCAGCAGGACGGGACACACATCTGGCCGGTCGCGCGGCCCGGCACTGGCGTGCGGGGTTCTGGTCAGCGTGACGGATGCCAGAATCGCCACCACACGGTACGGTACATGAGAGCGGCATTAACTATGTATGTATTCCCGGACGTGTAGTTGATTGCGAGAACGGCATGGCAGTCCCCCGCAGAAGTGGCGTTGGCCCCCCGTGGCGAACGTGGACTGCCGAAAACGGCCCGATATCCCGCTCCGCCGCGGGCGGCGAGTGCGGCGGCGGACTCTGCGGTGGGCTGATTGGCGGCAGCGGTGCGCTCTGGCCTTGTCCAGTTGGCAACAGGGCGGTAGGTGCGGGTGGCGTCATCGTGAGCTGAGTATTCGGTGCGCACCAGGACGGCGGCGAGAACCGTGTTCCATGCACATATTGCGTTGCACCCGTGGCACCATTCGGATACACTAAGCGATGGAAGGATAGGTCTGCCCTCGGGTCGCGCTGGCGATGGACTTCTTGTGGAAGTATGGCGAGGCCGAGGGGAGGAGGAGCGGCTAATGAAAGCCCAGGGTAAGTGCGTGCTGTATGCGGGCGCCATGGCGCTCGCGCTGGTGAACGTGGCCTTGGCCGGGACGATTGACGTGGGGGGCGGTTGGCGCGCGAGCTGGCCCACGCCGCCGGGCGGCTTGGACATCCAGGTCGACGAAGTGACCCCCCAGTTCGTGAAGATCCGGATCGTCAAGGATTTCACGGCCCCGCCCACCGGCGGCGTGTTTGAGCCGCGCGTAATCGACTTCGTCCAGATCAAGCCCGATGCCGAGACGGTCCCGCAGATCATCATCAGCCAGGAGACCATCTCCAACCTGACCGGCGCGCCGTGGACAGACTACCACTGGGCCGTGTTCAACCAGGGCGAAGTTTGGTTCAAGGTGCCGGAGTCAGCGGCTTTTGATGTGACGCCTTTTGCAAACAAGGCCTTCTCCGACCCGTACCAGATCTTCAACGACCCCAATCGAGCCACGGACCTGGACGTGGACGGCGGGCTGGTGCCTCCGGGCGGAGTATTCTCCCCGGGCGCGGTCGCCGGCGATCTCTGCATCGGCATTGACCTGACGGCGAGTGTCCCCGTTTCGTTCACGTTCAAGCAGTTCCCGACGCCCGAGCCGGCCGGCCTTGTGCTGGTCACGTTGGGTGCGTTGGCCCTGCGTCGACGCGGATAGCGCGCGCCGGCGGACCGATTTGCAAACAAGCAGCGCTCCGGATCGCCGGGCTGGCTTTCCGGGGTGCTGCTCTTGCATTGAGATCGGCCCCCGAGCCCGTGCCAGGGGCACATCGGAGCCGATTTGCCCGCGGACTCTCACGTGCACGTCGGCGCCGTGAGCTATAGCAAGCCGCGCAGTGTTCGCACGACATGGTCGGCATCGGCTTCCGTCAGGTGGTTGTGGAACGGCAGCGCGATCGTCCGCTCCGCCAACGCCTCGGTGATCGGGAAGTCACCGCGCCGGTGGCCGAAACGCTCGGCATAGAACGGTTGAAGGTGGATGGGCGTGAAGTAGTTGTTGCAGCCGATACCCTGCTGTCGCAACCTCGCCAGGATCGCGTCGCGCTGCGCCAGGGTGTATTCGTCGCTCAGCCGCACAACGAACACGAACCAACTGACCTTCACGTGCGACGGAACGTGCATGACGGACAGACGCGGCTCGTCGGCCAGCCGGTCGATGTACATTTGCGCCACGCGCGCCCGCTTGGCGAGGATTTCGTCCAGACGCCGCATCTGCACCGTCCCCAGCGCCGCCTGAAAGTCCGTCATGCGGTAGTTGAACCCCAGGCGGGCGTGCGCGAGCCAGCCGGCGTCGGGGTCGCGCCCCTGGTTGCACAGCGAGCGCACCAGGAACGCGATGCGGTCGTCGTTGGTGACAATCAACCCCCCTTCCCCGGTCGTGATCTGCTTGTTGGGGTAGAACGCGAATACGCCCGCCTCGCCCAGCGTCCCCGCCGGCCGACCCTTGTAGGTCGCCCCGATGGCCTCGCACGAGTCCTCGAGCACCCGCAGCCGGTGTCGGCGGGCCAGCGGCAGGAGCGCGTCCCAGTCCGGCAGGTTGCCGAAGATGTCCACCGGCAGCAGGGCCTTGGTCCGCGGCGTGATCGCGGCCTCAATTCGGTTGACGTCGATCTGCCACGTCTTCGGATCCACGTCCACAAACACCGGCCGGGCCCCGTCGAACAGAATGCTATTGGCCGAGGCGATAAACGAGAACGGCGTCGTAATGACCTCGTCGCCGGGACCGATCCCCAAGGCCCGCCAGCAGACGTGCAGGCCGCAGGTCCCGCTACTGCAACAGACCGCGTGCTTCACGCCGAACCGCTGCCGGAACATCTGTTCAAACTCGCCCAGGCGCGGCCCCAGGCTCAAGCGGTCGGACCGCAGGACCGCCACGACCGCGTCAATCTCCGCTTGGGTAAGGTCCGGTGCCGACAGGCTGATCTCACGGCTCACGAGGTTCTCCCAAACAGGATACGTTGCGCCCGCGCCCCGGTCGGCGCCGGCGTGAAAACCGGTATCATATCGGCCAGCGATGCCGACCGCTCGTTCCGCAGGATGGCTGCCGAGCTTCCGCCGCTCGGTCCGTTACCTCCGCCCCCACCGGCGGCCGCTGATTATCGGGCTGGTGGCGGCGGTGGGTGTCAGCATCTTCTATACGTTCAGCGTGTCCAGCATAGTTCCGGTGCTCAAGATCATTTTCGCGGAGCACGAGTCGCTGGTCGATTGGCTGCACCGTTCGCAGGCGGAACGCCGACTGGGGGCCGCCATGGCGCCCGATCTCCCCGACGATCCGCACGGGCTGACCCTGGTGACGGTCCGCGACCTGTCGCCTGCGGCCGGGCGGCTCGCCGCCGGCGACCGGCTGGTCGCGCTGGGGGGGCATGCGGGCAGTTCCTACGAGCTGGCCGCGCGCATCGCCGACCACCCTGACGCCCTGCTGCGCGACGTGGAGATTGTCGCCCCTGACGGCGTGCGTCGGCGGGTGGACCTCCCGATCGGCCAGCGGGGTTGGTGGTGGACCGTGGCCCGTCCGGCCGCGGAGTTGCTGCCGATGGGACGCAGCCCGGCCGATCGCTTCCTGGCGTTGCTGCTTGTGATGGGCGCGGTCGTCGTCATTGCGCTGCTCGGGGGCGTGTTCCGCTTCGTCAATGAGGGACTGGTGGCCACGGCGGTGCAGCGCACGATTCACGATTTGCGGACTGCACTGGCCGACCACACCCTACGACTACCGCTCGATTGGCATAGCGCGCAGCCGGCGGGGGACGTGCTCAGCCGCTTTGCCACCGATCTCGCCAAGGTCGAGGTCGGCCTGATGACCCTCTTCGGCAAGGTGACGCGCGAGCCGCTGAAGGCCCTCGGCGTCCTCACGCTCACCATCCTGATCGAGTGGCGGCTGCTCGTGATCGCCGTCATCGGCCTGCCGATCGGCGTCGTGGTCATCCGCACCTTCGGCGAGTGGGTCAAGCGGTCGCAGCGCCGCGCCTCGGAGTCGTGGGGGCGGTTGCTGGACCACCTCGGCGAGCGCCTCGCCGGCATCCGGGAGGTCAAGGCGTGCCATCAGGAGGCCCGCGAGGCCGGTCGCTTCGAGCACGAAGGCCGCAACCTCACCCGCGCCCAGACGCACATCGAGCTGGTGGACGCCGCCAGCAACCCCGTACTGGAAGTCCTGGCGGCCCTGGCGATTTCGGCGTTTATCATCTACGGGGGGGCCCGCGTGTTCCACCATCAGCTCGAGCCGCACCTGCTCTTCGGGGCGGTCATCTGCCTCGGCGGCATTTTCGACCCGCTGCGCAAGATGGGGAACGTGAACAACCGGCTGCAAGCGGCGGAGGCGTCGGCCCGGCGGCTGTTCGAGGTCCTGGACCGACCGACCGAGGAGCCCCCGGCCGCACGGAGGGCGCGCCCCGCCCTGCCCCCGCTGAGTCGGCAGATCGAGTTTGACAATGTGACGTTCGCGTATCCGACCGCCCCGGACCAATTGGTGCTCGATCGCATCAGTCTGGGTGTTCGCAAGGGCCAGGTGGTGGCACTAGCGGGGCCCAACGGGTCCGGCAAGACGACGCTCATGTCCTTGCTGCTGCGGTTCTTCCAGCCGACGCGCGGACGAATCCTCATCGACGGGACCGATATCGCGGACGTCACGCTGGAGTCGCTGCGCGGGCAGATCGGCCTCGTGACGCAGGACGCCGTCATCTTCAGCGACACCGTGCGGAGCAACATCGCGTACGGGGCGGCGGGGGCGACCGACGAGGACGTGCAGCGGGCGGCCCGCCTGGCCCACGTGGACGATTTCATCCGCACACTGCGGGTTGACGCCAACGGCCGGTCGGCGAGCGGGTACGAGGCGTGGATCAGCGGGCGCACGCTTTCCGGCGGCCAGCGGCAGCGCATCGCTTTGGCACGGGCCATCTTGCGTGATCCTCCGATCCTGATCCTGGACGAAGCGACCAGTCAGGTGGATAGCGAGTCGGAACAGCGCATTCAAGCGGCTTTGGAGGATGTGACCCGCAATCGCACCACGTTCATCATCGCCCATCGCTTCAGCACGATCGCCCGCGCGGACCTCACCGTCGTCCTGGACCAAGGCCGCATCGTTGGCCTGGGACGTCACGCCGAACTGCTGACCACCTGCCCCTTCTACGACAACCTGGTGCGCACGCAATTCGCCGCGGCGAGTTGAACTCCACGGCCGGCGTCGGGGCGCGCCGGAGGGCGGAGTCTGATAACGGCGCGGCCATTTTTCTGCTCGCATCGCACAGCGGCAAAGTGCTAAGATCGGAGTGCGATTGCGGAAAATGGATCGACGCTGCTCGGCACGGGGAAAGAGATGAGCAACCACCCCTTTGACTTGCTGATGGAATTGGACGCGGAGCAGATTCGACTCGACTGGGCCGCGCTGCACCTCGCCAAAGATGTGTACACGACGGTCAACGTCACGCGCTATGTGCGCCTCCTGGACGACCTGGCGGAGGAGGTGGCCGCGGCGCGTCCCGGCCTGGCCGCCAACCTGCGCTACCGCGCGCTGCAACGCGTCCTGGTGGAATCCTTCGGACTCACCGGCGACCGCGGGGACTACTACCACCCCGACACGTGTTACTTGAACCGCGTCCTGGATCGCCGGCGCGGCGCGCCCATCAGTCTCGCGGTCGTGTGGATCGAGGTGGCCCGCCGGTTGAAGTGGCCCCTGACCGGTGTCGCGTTGCCCGGCCACTTCATCGTCCGTCTGGACGACCCCGAGCGGTTCCTGCTCATCGACCCCTTCCACGACGGCCGCCCGATTTCGATCGAAGATTGCGAGGACCTGGTCGAAGAACGCCTCGGCGGGAGCATCAGGTTCACCACCGATCTGCTCGAACCCGTCGGTACACGTTCCATTCTGCTCCGACTGCTGCGCAACTTGCGCAACATCTACCTGACCCGCAACGATCTGGGCTACCTGGCGGTCACGCTGCGCCGTCTGGCCGCCATCGAGCCCACCAACGGTCGTCACTTGCAAGACCTGGCGGCGGTGTGCTGCCGCCGGGGCGACGTGCGCGGTGCCGCGGCCCATCTCGCGCTATACCTGCACCGCACGCCGCACGCCGAAGACTCCCCGGTCGTCCGCCGTAACTTACAGCAGCTTCACGCGGCGCTGCTCGCGCGGAACTGACGACGACTCCATCGTACGCTACCATGTACTCCGCCTGACCGTGGCCGGGCCGGCGGGCCCGTCCTGTGCAAGTGGCGAAAGATGTGGGGATGCCCGGGCGCGCGATGGACAAGCGCTCTGCACGATACGACCCCTGGGACTGGCCGGCCGAGCCGACGCGGACACAGGGTGACGACGCAGACCGGTGGCTCGAATACGACCTCGACGGCGACGGCCACGCCGAGTACGCCCAGCGATTGTGCGGCGGCTACAAGCGCGAGCTGCACTTTCGCGCGCCCGGCAGCGAATCGCCGTCCGTGGTCCTGCGGCCAACGCCGGACGGCACCGCTGCCCCCCTGCTGCTGTTGCTGCTCGACGGCGTAGCCTACGAGCGCATTCGCGGGCTTTATGATGCCGGTCACTTTCGGCTCTTTCACCCCCCTGCCCGGCTGGTCAGCGTGTTCCCCACGCTAACCGACCCGGCGTACGACGGGCTGTTCGGAACGGGGCCGACCCCCGGGTTCGAGCCGGGGTTCTTCGACCGTGGCCGGAACCGCTTACGGAACGCGTTCGTCTGGCACCTTTTCGGCTGGAATGAGATCTGGGTACGGCACGTCGATTACCGCATGCCGTTCATCGAAGACGCACTCATGTACCTCTTCCCGCGTTGGGTTTACCCGCGCGAGTTGCGCCGCGGCCGACGGGTGCTTGACGCGCGGCTCGCCAGCGGCCGAACGCTGGCGGTGGTCTACATCCTCAGCACGGATGGGTTGGGGCACATGCTGCGCCCGGCGGCGATCGACCAGGAGCTGCGTCGCCTGGACGCCTGGATTGAGCGCGCCGTCCATGACCATCGCGGCCAGCTTGACGTGGTCGCCCTCGCCGACCACGGCATGGGCCGCGTACCGGCAGGCTGTGCGCATCTCCGGGCATTTGACCTGCGCGGCGTGCTGCGGGCGGCCGGGCTTCACGTTGGCCGCCGGCTAAGGCGGCCAGGCGACGTGATCCTGCCGGTCTTCGGCTTGCTGGACGTGGCCCGACTGCACACGTTCGACGCGGCCACGCGCGACCGGGCAGCGGCGGCGGTCCGCGCCTGCCCGGAAGTCGAACTCGTGGCCGTGCGCGACGGGGAGCGCGTGCGCGTATTGGCGGCGGACGAAGAGGCCGAGATCGAATGCCGGGAGGGCGACACCGACGGCCCGCTCTTCAGTTATCGGGTGCTTGGCGGCGACCCGCTGCGGCTTGTTTCCGCCGTGGCCGCCCTCCGCGCCGCCCCATCTACCCCCCCTACCGCTCTGGGCACGGCACGGGAGTGGCTCCGTCACACGGCGAAAGCCCCCTGCCCCGTTGCGCCGCCGCGCCTGTGGGACGCATTCTTTACGGTCTCCCGGGAACAACCCGACGTGATCGTGAGTCTGAATGATCGGTGCTTTGTCGGGAGCGGCGTGCTCAGCCGATTTGTCCGGATGCAGGGTACCCACGGCGGGCTGCACCGCCGAGCGACCGAGACATTCATCATGAGCACGCGTGTCACCCCGCCGTCACCGATGTACTGGGCCGACGTGGGCCCCTGGCTGAGTCGTGAGTACGGCTGGCGTGCCGATGCGGCCAGTCGCGGTGCCGGCCCGAGGAAACGGTAGGCTTCGGTCTGGTAGCCGGGTAAACTACAATTAGTCGGCGGGGCGAGCAGGTCCGTCCGACCTGGACGCCCGCGCAAGGAGAGCTGCCATGTTCCGGTTGATGGTGTGGTCGTTGGTCGCCATCCTGCCTGCGGTCGCGTGGGGGCAGACGCCTCCGTCGCAAGGCGCGGGGCGCGAGCGAGTGCCCAGCACACTGCGTGTGTTGAACCAGCGGCTGCCCGAAGTTTCGATTGACCGTACGCCCTTTGATCAAGTGATGGAATGGCTCGGGCAGTATGCGGGGCTGAACATCTCGGTGCGCTGGCGAATTCTCGAGGACAACGGCATCGAGCGGGACACGCCGATCAGCATTCAGGCACGCAACTTGCGGCTGTCACAAGTCTTGTGGCTCATTATGAACGAGGCCGCCGGCGCGGACGTCAAGCTCGCCTACCGCGCCAGCGGCAACCTGATCGTGCTTTCGACCGCCGAGGACCTAAACCGCGAGATGGTCACGCGGATTTACGACATCTCCGACCTGCTCGTGAACATCCCGCGGGCCAGCCGCGCCAACGCGTTTGACGTTACCCAGGGCATGGGCCAGGGCGGGCAAGGGGGGGGTGGCGGCGGGAGCGGCATGTTCAACCAGGGCGGCGGCCAAGGCGGCGGCCAGCAAGGCGACCAGGGGGACAACATGGCCGGCGAGCAACAGCTCGAGAAGCTCATCGACCTTATCGAACAGACCGTGGAACCCGATAGTTGGCAGAAGAACGGCGGCACGGGCAGCATTTTCGCCTTCCAGCGAACGCTCGTCGTCCGCAACACGATTCTCGTACACCAGCGTCTCGGCGGCTATCTGACCGAGGAGGAAGTCGTCGGCCAGTAGCCAGCGCCCGCCGGCACCGGCCCGCCTTCGCCGGCCGCGCGGCCCTGGACACTCGCGAGCACCTCATGCCCCTGTGGTCCGCAACTGGGACGACCGCGCCGGTGTGGATACGACTGGCCGTCGGCGACGCGGACCTGGTGGGCGTGTTCCTGTGGTTCGCGGTGGTGGCCGTGGCGTCGCTGGCGGGGTTCTACCTGGTGGTGGCGTTGCGCCGGTGGATGCAGCGCGAGACGCGCGTCGAGTCCTTCACCCTTCAGGACCTACGCGACATGCGGGCCCGCGGGGACATCAGCGACCAGGAGTTCAGCGCGATGCGGGCCGCGATGCTGGCGCAGCAGGACTTCCGCGACGCCCGCGCGCCCGATGACTCGGCTTCCGCGGGCCACTCCGGCGACCCGCGCGCCGACGAACCCTAGAACACCCGTCAGAACCCCGCACGCCCGTGCGGGGCCGGGTGGCCCACGACTTGCGTGGCGGGCTCAGTCCGCAGCTCTCAAGCATCTGCGTGCCCGTTGGACTTGCGGCCCCACCCCGCTAGAATGGCTAAGGTTGGCACGGTCAACGCGTCGAGAAAACAGGAGGCCGGCGACGTGACGGTCTCCGTCCGGCGGCGGGATGGCAGGAGAACGTATGAGCACGGGGCGCGGAACTTCCGGCGGTCGCGGGCGACGGGCCAGCGTGTGCAGCTTCTGTGGCAAGAGCCACCGCGACGCGGGCCCGATGGTCGAGGGGGCCAGCGACGTCTTCATCTGCTCCTCGTGTATTGAGCTGTGTCACAACCTGGTGCGGGAGGAACAGCGGCGGGCCGGAAAGGGGCGCGGCGGTCCGAAGGGCATCCCCAAGCCGCGGGAGATCTACGATTTCCTCAACCAGTACGTGATCGGCCAGGAGACGGCCAAGCGGGCCATTGCGGTGGCCGTACACAATCACTACAAGCGGCTGGCCCATTGCGACCTCATGGACGACTCGGAGGTCGAGATCGACAAGAGCAACATCCTGCTGATCGGGCCGACCGGGTGCGGCAAGACGCTGCTGGCGCGTACGCTCGCCCGGGTGCTCAACGTCCCGTTCGCCATCGGCGACGCGACGACGTTGACCGAGGCGGGCTACGTGGGCGAGGACGTCGAGAACATCCTCCTGCGGCTGCTGCAGAACGCCGACTACGACATCGAGGCGGCCCAGCGCGGCATCATCTACATCGACGAGATCGACAAGATCGGCAAGACCTGGAACAACGTCTCGATCACGCGCGACGTCTCCGGCGAGGGGGTGCAGCAGGCTCTGCTCAAGATGCTGGAGGGCACGATCAGCAACATCCCGCCCCAGGGCGGCCGCAAGCACCCCGAGCAGCAGTACATCCAGATGGACACGTCGAACATCCTGTTCATCTGCGGCGGGACGTTCGTCGGGTTGGATAAGATTATCGGCAAGCGGCTGGGCTCGCGGAAGATCGGTTTCGTCGCGGAAGGCCGGGAGCTGGATGAGGTCCATCAACTTGGCCGCGTGCTGGCGGAGGTCACGCCCGACGACCTGATCGAGTTCGGGATGATCCCGGAGTTTGTCGGCCGCCTGCCGATCATTTGCCCGCTGGAGCCACTGGACGTCGACGCGCTGGTCGAAATCCTCACCGAACCGAAGAACGCGCTCGTGCGGCAGTATCAGAAGCTGTTCGAGATGGAGAACGCGAAGCTGGCCTTCACGCCCGAAGCGCTGCGCGAAATCGCTCAGCGGGCGATGGAGCGCGATACCGGCGCGCGGGCCCTGCGGGCCGTCACCGAGGAGTTCATGCTCGACTGCATGTTCGAGCTGCCCGAACTTCAGCCCGGCACCACCTACACCGTGACCCCCGAGGTCGTCCGCGGCGAGGCGGAACTAACTGCCCCCGGCCGCCTCCGCAAAGAGTCCGCGTAGAGGCCGTCGTCACCCCTCTCCCTCCCCGGGAGGGGCGGGAGGAGGGTCTGGACTGCCGTGCGCGAACATGGGGCGCAGGGGGCGGTGCCAGCGCGCCGGGGCGGCCCAAGCGCGGCTGGCCGGGAGGCTCGCCCTCCCGTCCTTGGTCCCGCGTCTCTAAGTACCCAGTGACCGCCGGGGCCCCCGGCTCACCCGTCAACCCGCATCGTTGACGACCCCACGGATTTCGGGAATGCGCTGTCGCAGGTGCCGTTCTACGCCCATTTGGAGCGTCATGGCGGCGTGAGGACATGACCGGCAGGCACCGCGCAGCCGGACGTGGGCGATTCCATCCTCGACGCGCAGGAGCTCGATGTCGCCGCCGTCCGCCTGGATGAACGGACGGAAGCTCTCGATCACGTCGCGTGTGCGCTCTTCGAGCGACTTTCCGGCCGGTGCTGTATCGGTCATGGTTGCGTCTCCGTCACTGCGGGTCGGCCCTCCCCCTACCGACCGTCGTCGGGGCCGACTACGGCTCACCGTACCGACCTGAAGATACCCGGAAGCGTGCCGGGTCACAACGTCGCGTGCGATCGACGGCGGCGGCCCGGCGGTCGGCTTCCCAGAAAAAAAGAAAGGAAAATGTGCGCGGCCCGCCCCCGGCCAACGCATGTACACGTGTGACCGGAGGACGTGCGGGCGGGTGACAGCAGGCCGGAACCTTCCCGGGCGACGACAGCCACGGCGCCCCCGCGGACGTGGCGCGTTGCTCCGCCCGGGAGGTTTCGGCTTGCGCTGGGCCCCCAGCGGACGAGGTCGCAGCTCGCCTTCGGCAGTCCGACCGCGGCGTTGCTCTCAATCCCCACCGAAGAGCGTTCGCAGCCGCCAGCGGGCCAGCAGGTACTCGGCCATCGGGGTCTCGTGGTCACTCAGGTCGCATTCGACCCGGGTGGCCACGCAGTCCGCGAAGTTCCGCCGCGCCGCGGCCTTGTCCCCCGCCAGCAAACACGCCTCACCGGCGTAGTAGTAGGCTTCGCACACCTGCTCCCGGTCGCGACGGTCCGCGGTGGCCACCAGGTCCTCCGGTCGAGTGACCCCGCTCAGGCAGCGAAAGATGCGCTGCAACCACGGAGAACACTGCTCCTCGCTCGTCGCCTCCGCTAGCCGGGTCTCAGCTGCCACCAACGACCCGGTGTGCCGCAGAATCAGATAGGCCCGGACTTCGGCGTACGAGGGGTCGTTGCTGAGGTGGCGGAAGGAGCGATAGTCGTCCAGGGCCTCCTGCGGACGATTGAGCATCCACAGCACGGTGGCCCGTGCGTACCGCGCCCAGCGTTGGGCGTTCCGTTGGTCGCGGCAGCGTTCCAGCGCGGCGTCGTAATCCGCCAGGGCCTGCTCCAGGTTGTTCATTCGCCAGTGTAGATCACCCCGGTGGCGGTAGGCCGCCCAATCGCCGGTCTGCTCGATCACCGCCGTGCACAGCTCCAACGCTTCGGAAGGCCGCCCGAGGCGCAGCAGAATCGAGGCTTCAAGCCACGTCCATCGCCGGGCGGTCTCCAGGGCCTGAATTCGCCGCGTGCTTTCCAGAGCGCCGGGCCAGTCCTCGAGCTGGAGCTGACCGTGGACCATGCGACGCCAGGCCCGAATGTGGCGTGGGTCGCGCTGGACCGCCTCACGAGCGCATTCGACCGCCCGGGGAACTTGGAGCGTGGCCAAGGAACGCAGATACCAGGCTTCGGCGTCATCCGGCGGCGTAGCCGCGGACGAGGCTTGCACGGCGTCCGGCTGCTCTGGATTCCCGGTCGCCGTCAGGATTTCGGCCAACAACAGGCGACAGGCCCACTGCGACGGGTCGCGCAACACCTCCCGCCGGAGGAAGTCAACCGCCTCGTAGGCGGAGGCCCCCCTGAACAGCGTCTGGGCCCGTGCGAGTTTCACGGACGGCAGGTGCGGACTGACCGCGTAGATCTCCGCGGCCGCGTTCAGCGCAACCGCCACGTGACCACTCTCCAGCGCCAGCAGGGTGTCGAGGGCGGTGTTCTGCGAGTCGCCTGCGCGGCGTTTTCGCTCAACCTCGGCTGCCCGGCTCTGCCACCAGGCACTGGCAACCGCGCCACCCACCGCCGCCAGAAGCACCAGGCTGCCCAGGGCAATGCGTAGGCGATGTCGTGTGATGCGCTTTCGCAAGACGTACAGCCCGCTGGGCGACCGGGCCACGATCGGCTCCCCCCGCAGGTAGCGGCCGAGGTCGGAGCCGAACTCGCTGGCAGAGGCATATCGCCGCGCGGGATCCTTCTCGATCGCCTTCAGGACGATCAAATCGAGGTCGCGGTCCACCGCCCGGGTGAACCCGGAGGGTCGGGGCGCCGGCTCATCGAGTATCCGCCGCACGATGTCGTTCAGGTTCCCTGACCGGTCGAACGGAAGCCGGCCCGTGAGGGCCTCGTAGAGCATCACACCTAGGGCGTACACGTCGCTGCGCGCGTCAGCCACCAGCGTTCCGCCGCCGGCTTGCTCCGGGGAAAGATAGAGCGGCGTGCCGACGATCTGACCGGCCAAGGACAGCGATTGCGCGTATCCCGCGCTCGTCACGTCCACGTCCAACGCCTTGGAAAGGCCGAAGTCCAGGACATGCGGGGGACCGTCGGCGGTGACGAGCACGTTGGCGGGTTTGAGATCGCGGTGGACCACTCCCTTCTGGTGGGCGTGCTCCAGGGCGTCGCAGATGTGCTGGAAGACGGTCAGCAGCCGCGGCAGGTCCGGTTGCACGGCGGCCATCCAGTCGTTCAACCGCGTTCCGTCCACGAAGTCCATGGCGTAGTAGGGCTGCCCATCGACGGTGCGACCGCTTTCGAAGATGCGCGCGATACCAGGGTGCTGGCAGCGGGCGGCGAGCTCAATCTCGCGCTGGAAGCGCTCCCGGGCCGCTGCGGAGGCGTAAACCCCGCCGAGCATCACCTTTACGGCCACCAGCCGCCGCGTCGAGACCTGAAGGGCCTTGTACACAACCCCCATTCCCCCGCGCCCGATTTCCTCCCGCAGCTCATAACCCGGGACGGCGTTGACCGGCGGTGCGGGGGCGCGGGCCGCCGCCGCCAATTCGGCCGCTTCCCGGCGGGCCGCGTCAATCAGCGCCGCTTCACGATTCCCGTCGCACGACCCGTTGTCGGACATCCGAGGTCCTCGATACGTGCGCCGAGGTCGCCCGCAAGAGACGATGCGCGATCCTCGTTGACGCGGCGCCCGGTCTCATCCCGAGCTCATGTATGCCGACGCCTGCCCCAATGCGCCGGCCAACCGCCGGTGGGCCCGGGCCCGCATGTTGAAGACCGCCCCGGCGCTACGACCGAGCAGTCGGGCCACCTCCTTTATGGGCCGCTGCTCCAGATCGTAGAGCACGATCACGCGACGGTAGTCGTCCGGCAGGCGTTCCAGCGCCGCACTTAGCTGCGCTCGCCACTCCCGGCGGGCCACATGCTGACTCGGCGTCGTGCCGGCCGCCGCCAGAGCTTCGACCAACGCCTGGGTCGCGCCGTCGGCCGTCCCCGCGCTGCGTCGTCGGTCCGTTCCGCGCCTTTCGGCGGTCAACATGCGAACGGCGTCGGTGAGCCGGCTTTCGGCGACCTTTCGCAGCCAGGCCAGGAAGCGACGCTCGTTCGTATACCGCAGGTGCGGCAAGGCCAGAAACGCGTCCGTGTACGCTTGCTGCATGATGTCGTCGACCGAGAGCATCGCGCGCCAGCGGCGCGGCAGACGCGGCGCGATCCAGCGGCGAACGGAGGGCCCGTGACGGCCCAGCAGAGTGGCAAGCTCCTGTTCCGTCAGGCCCGCGCCCGCGACCAGCGATTCCGATTCACTCCGTGTCATGGCTCTCTGGCGACGGCCCGCGCCCATCGCAGTGGTTTCCCTTATGGTAACCAACAAGTTGCTGCTGACTCAATCGACGGAGGGCCCGGATAACGCGGCGGCTCCCGCCGATGGCTCCTGGCTTTGGCCGCTGAGGGACGTGGGCCATCGCACACGAGGGCGAGCCTCCCGGCGAGCTGCGGCTCGGCAGGCCGGCAGGGTCGCCGCAGGAGACAGTCTTGCCCTCTCGTCGGCAGTTCCTCGGAACCACTCACTGAAGCCGCCGGGCGAGTACCGGGCCGCTCGCCCCGCACTCGCGAGCGGGGTTCTGGTGGGCCTTTTCACCGCCAGGGAGTCAGACACCGCCGGCTTTCGCCGGGGGTGGGTAAACCGCGGAACTGTGCGGGGAAAAAGATGATCTCGCGCGTGAGTACGGGGCCGATCTTACGTTCGTCATAATGTGCGGATGGACGTGCGGGTCGCTGCGCCGGCAGGGCAGCAGACGGCTCCTCCCGGGCGGCACGGGTGACGCTCCCCGCGGTCGTCAGACCGATGTGCGCTCGGGAGGAATGCCGTCCTTACATCACCCTTCATGGTTCGATCGCTCTTGTACGCCGGGCCCTGCGCGCCTACGAGTTGCTAATAGGACCCAATGCATAGGTGGTGGCCGCCAGTCCCCGCACTGGCGTGCGGGTTCTGACGAGCGTTCCGCGGGATCTGGGACGGGCATACTGGGTCAGGCGGGATTCGAACCCGCACTGGAGGGATTTTAAGTCCCTTGCCTCTGCCGGTTGGGCTACTGACCCATCGCCCCCGCTGTTCTGGACGTATTCCGGCGCCTATATGGAGCACACAGTCACCGGCCGCGGTGGGGTGCCGACGGTAATTTCCGCGAAACCGGTCACGGACGTGCTCAGATATCCCAGGCCAACCCAGTGCGGCTGCGTGGGATGTCGGACCAGGGACGTGACTCGCCCAATGTTCCGCGCGTCGCGCGCCAGCGGCGCCGGCAGGGTCAGCCCCTCCCCCTGGCTGACGCGGAGCTGCACGAGTCGGCGGGCGAGGGCCCCGCGCGAGCGCATTCGTTCGATGATCTCCTGACCGAGGTAGCAGCCCTTGCGGTCGTTGATCGCGCGTTCGCGCTGGCTGGTTTCGGGCGGCAGGACGGAATCGTCGATATCCCGGCCGAGCCAGGGTATGCCGGCTTCGATGCGCAGGACATCCACAGTCCGATAACCCACGGGTCGCCCCCCTGCCTCGGCGATGCGGTCCCACCAGGCCGCTGCCTGCCCGCGCGGCACAACGAGGTCGAAACCCATCAGGCCGGCAAAATCGTGGCGTATGAGTCGCGCGTCGCCCTCGAGTGGCACGCTGGCGAGCGGCCCCAGCACCGGAAGATTGGCGACGCCCAGCGACGCCGCGATCGTCCGGGTCTGCGGTCCGCAACAGCCCAGGCGCGCGACGTGCCCGTTCGCGTTCTCGATATGCACGTCCTCGCTGATCAGGTGGCGGTCGAAGTGGGCGGCGGCGACCGGGACGGCCACACGATCCACATCCAACCAGAACGCATCGGGCAGGCACAGGATGTTGAGGTCGAAGAGGATCCGGCCCTGGACGTTCACCGCGAACGCGTACTGCCCCATATTCTCCCCCAGCAGGGTCACCGCATTCGCGACGAGGTTGTTCAGCCACGCCGCGCGATCGCGGCCGCGAACGATCAACAGCCCGCGGTCGCTGCGATCGACCAACGCCGCGCCCTGGCGCGCCGCGTGATACTCCTCGGCCGGCGGGCCGAACGCCGCCGCCATCCGAACGCCACGGATTCCTTCGATCTCCCTTGCCCGGTACGCCTGGGCGTCGGAGAAGGGTGACAGGTCGCTCATGTCGATCCTCCCAACGGCTCGCCGTCCGGCGCACCCATTCGCAGCGCGGGGAGGGTCCACTACAATCCGACACACTACGGCAATCCGGCGAGCGGTGCAAATGAGGTCAGGCGGCGCCACGGCGTGGATCGTTTCCATCGGGACGGAATTGACCCTGGGCCGCGCGCTCGACACCAACGCGAATTGGCTGGCCGGGCGCTTGGCGGAGTTGGGCTACCGTGCGACCCGCTTCGTGGTGGTCCCGGATGACGAGCCGGCCATTCGCGCTGCGCTGTATGAGGCCGCGGAGCACGCCGAGCTGGTCATGGCCACCGGCGGGTTGGGGCCGACGGAGGATGATCTGACCCGCGGGGCGTTGGCGGCCGCGGCCGGCGTCCCGCTGGTGTTGGACGAGGTGAGCCTGGAACAGATGCGCGCGTTCTTCGCGCGTCGGGGACGCGTCATGCCGGAGGCGAACCGGGTGCAGGCGTACATCCCGCAGACCGGCACGGCGCTGGCGAACGCGTGCGGGACGGCCCCCGGCATCCGGATGGTCCTGAAGGGCACACCGTGTTACGTCATGCCGGGCGTCCCGTTCGAAATGCGCGCGATGTTCGACGGGCTCGTGGCGCCGGAATTGCGCGAGCGGTCCCGCGGGGCCGTCCTGCGCACGCGCGAACTCCGCACGTATGGGCTCCCGGAATCGACCCTGGGCGAGCGCATTGCCGACCTGATGCGGCCGGGCGGTCGCGTGACTGTCGGCACGAGCGCGGGCTACGGGCTCATCACCATTCGGTTGTCCGCCGCCGCCGCGGACCCCGCCCAGGCCGACGCCCTGCTGGACGAGACGGAAGCCGAGCTGCGGCGACGGCTGGGCGCGGTGGTCTACGGGCGCGATTCGGACACCCTTGCCGGCGTCGTCGGCCGGCTACTGGAGTCCCGGGGCCGGACGGTAGCCACCGGGGAATCGTGTACCGGCGGTCTGATCGCCAAGCTGCTGACGGATACGCCCGGCAGCAGCCGTTACTTCCGCGGCGGCATCGTGGCGTATGCCAACGACGCGAAGGAGCGGGTGCTGGGGGTGTCGCCGACCGACCTGGCAAGCCATGGGGCGGTGAGCGCGGTCGTCGCGCGGGCGATGGCCACGGGCGCGGCGCGGGCGTTGGGGGCGGATTATGGGCTCGGCGTGACGGGCATCGCGGGGCCCGAAGGGGGCTCGGCCGAAAAGCCCGTCGGGTTGGTTTACATCGGTCACTGCGGGCCGCGTGGCGCGGACGCTGTGGAATACCGCTTCGGCGGCGACGCGCCGCGTGAGGCGATTCGGCTGCGGGCGGCGTGGGCCGCCCTGGATTGGGTGCGGCAAGACCTGCTGGGTGACGCCGCCCCGGCCCCCGACGGCCCGATTCACTGCTGCGACAGCGGTGGCCGATAATGAACGAAAGCGGTACGCTAGGCGTAATTGTGTCGGGGAGGCGGATGTCGGGCGGTGCGCCGGCGACCGCTGCCAGGCTCGGCGACCTGACGAGAGGAGTTGCTGCGATGATGCGTGCACATGCCGTTCTGGGTTTGCTTCTCGGCTTGGTCGTGCTGACCGCGGCGGCGCAAGATCCTCCGGGGACGGGCGGGGGCGCGCCGGCCGGGCCGCAGACCGGTCTGACCCCGGACCAGGCCGTGGCTCTGGCCCAGGAGCGGTGGAAGGCGGGGCAGGCTTCGGAGGCGATGGAGCTGCTGCGCAACGTGCTCCAAGCGATACCGGGGCACACCGAGGCCAACCTGTTGGCGGGCGACATCCTGATCGCGAACAATGACTTCGACACCGCGCGCAACCACTTCAAGCAGGTATTGAGCGCGGAGCCGAGCAATTTTCGGGCGAACCTAGGCTACGGGAAGATCCTCGTCGCCAACCGGTCGCCACGGCACGCGGTCACCTTCCTCGAACAAGCGGAATCCGTAGCACCGGCCAGCGGCCGCAGCGAGGTGAAGCAGCTTCTGGCCACGGTGTACTTCCAGATGGGGCAGATGCAGAAGGCGATTGACAAGGCCCAGGAAGCGGTCCAGGCGAACCCGGACGACCTGATGGCGCTGCGCACGCTGATCGAGCTACGGCAGCCCGCCGCCGAGCGCGACCCGCGCCAGACCGAGCTCGCCGCAGCCGACGCGGAGAAGCTGGTGCAGAAGGCGGCGGCGGTGGTGGAGAGAGACCCCTGGACACCCGCCACGCTCCAGAAACTCGGCGACGCGTATCAGGTCCGCATGGCGGTCTTGCAGGCGTACCACAACAGCTTCTACGAGCGCGACCGGCGCGGCCAGTTCCTGGACCGGTTGCTGCCGGGGCGCGGGCCGGAGGCCGCCGCCGTGCTGATGCGGGCGGTGGAGACGCGGCGGCAGTCCGCGTTGCTGGCGCTGATCCTCGCCGAGCATGAGTCCCTGATGATGGCGGAGCGCGCCGTGGCCGACACGTATGATCCGAAGAACGTGGGGTACCTGGAGAAGTTGCTGGCGTCGTACCAGCAGATTCAGGAGCTGACGGCGCGGCTGGCCGGACCGGGCGTCTTCGCCGACACGACGCTTCAGGACAAGGCCGTCGAAGTGTGCCACAAAATCCTGGAAGTGGACGCCAACAACGCCAAGGCACGCGAGTATCTGCAAGCTGCGGGGCTCACGCCGACCGCCGAGCCGCACGGCACGGCGGGATAAGGAAAGCCGCCTGGTCCCCCGCTCTCTACGGCGTGGTTTGGGAGGATCGCTGCTCCCCTCCCGCTTCGAGCGCCTATCAGAACCCCGCACGCCGGTGCGGGGCCAACCGACCTGCCGCTTGCGTGGTGGGTTCTGTTGGCAGCGCGTAGAGAGAGGTTGGGCGAGGTTGGATTCGTCGCGCCGGGTCGTACAGCAAGGCTCCGCCTCACCGCCGTCGCAAGGCAGAGCCTTGCGGTGCGGCTGGCGCGACATGGCACACGCTGATGCTGGTAAGCTCAGCCAAGCGGTGCGGCGTCCGGCGGGCCGTCACACAGCGACGGGGCACTCCGCGGTCTTGCGGCGGCGACGGCGTTTCTTGACGAGTCCCACCCGTGGGGGATGCCCGATCCGCGGCCCCAGATTGGCTAACGTGGAGACGACGGCCTGCGGGCCGTCGCAGAAGGCGTCCGCCCCCACTTCGCGCCATAGGCCGTCCGCGCGGTTGAAGATGCCGCCGCTGACGACGACGTTCATCGTGGGGCACACGCCGATGTCGCGGATGCGTTCGAGCATGGCGCGGGTGTTCGGCACGGCTTCGGGGTCGGCGCCGAAGATGAGGAGCACGTCCGGCCGCAGGTGGCCGACCATGGCGAGGATCTCGTCGTGCGGGACGCCACCGCCGAGAAAGAAGACTTCCCAGCCGTCGGCTTGCAGGAGGTCGGCGAGCATCTGGGCGCCGAGCTCCTCGTGAGCCCCGTCGGCGCAGGCGACCAGCACCCGCTTGCCGCGGCGTGGGGCTGTCCGCAGGCGGGCCTGCAACTGGTCGGCCACCGTCCGGTTGATCCGGTAGGCCATGTGTTCAATCGCGGCGTTGATGCGATCGTCCCGGTAGAGTCGCTCGATCTGGGCGTTGGCGGGCCAGAGCACGTTGCAGATGAGTTCTTCGGCGGGGACACCGCGGGCCGTGGCGTCGGCGATGAGCTCAAAGCACTCGGCGCGGCGGCCGGCCAGCAGGGGTTGCAGGTAGCGAACGAGGAAGGGTTCGGGCATGGATGCCGACTCCGTTACGGGCCCGTCGCCGACGGCCTCCAGGTCCGGCCCGATCCACAGACCGCGACGGGTGTGCCTCGCGTTGCCGCAGCATCCATGCTGACGGGGACTTGATTCCGGGGCGGGCGGGTCCTGACCGCGTGGGTCACGCCGCCCGGTTTCGCCCGTTGCTATCGGGGCCGGTCCGCGGCGATCTTGAGGGCGTTCTGGAGGCGGCGCGCGACCGGGGCGACGGCGCTGGCGGCGGGTTCAGCGCGTCCGAAAACGCGCGGTCCGAGGGGTGGCGGCCCGGTGCGTTTCTCGGAACCGCGCGGCCGCGGGCCCGCCGGATGCCCGCCCGCCGGATTCGGGGGAGAAATCGCCAGGCGCGGAGAGCGCAGAGAACGCCGAGGCACGCCAAACAGAGCGCCTGCTCGCCAGACGGCCTGCCTTGACAGAGCCGCGCCAGGGCTTAACGTAGCGGTTCGCTCGGCGGCCGGTGGCCTGGGCCGGGTGATGGTCGGCGTACGTCCACGGGGGGGAGGTACGGCCAAAGGAAGGAGACTGCGGCCATGCGACCGATGATGTGGTACAGGCGATGGAGCGTGGCCCTGGCCACGGGCGGCGTCACGCTGGGAATCCTGCAAGGGCTGGGCCTGGTCAATTTCGCCAGCCTGTTCACGAGCCTCTTGGCCACGTGGCTATCGATCCTCGTGACGATCCTGCTGGGCGGCGACCCCAGCGCGTTGCTCGCCCGCGTCTGATGGCGACGGGCGCGGCCGACGCCGGACGAGGGCGTGGGGCCGCCGGGCCGCTGGGCGGTCATGGCGGCGAGCGGTCCGCGGCGTCCGCGGCCGGTTGAACACGGGAGACGATCATGGACATACCGGGAGCCGCCCGTCCGATAGACCCCGAGGCATGGGACAAGGCCCAGGCCGAGCAAGAGCGCCTGCTGGAGGACCTCAAGAAGGAGGTCCGGGTGGCCGCGCAAGACATCGGCACCCTGCGCAAGTCGCTCCGCATCACCGTCCCCGAGAAGATCATCGCCGACCACCTAGAGCACAATTACACCGAGCTCATGCACGACGCCCTGGTGCCCGGGTTTCGCAAGGGGCGGGCGCCGCGCCGGCTGATCGAGAAGCGCTTCGGCAGCGAGGTCCGCGAATCGCTCACCAGCTCGATGGTGGGCCAGTCGTACTTCGCGGTCATCGAGAACGAGAAGCTCGACGTGCTCGGCGACCCGCTCTTTGTCATCACGACGGGCGACAGCACCAAACTGATGGACATCGACGAGGCGCTCCAACACCTCAAGCTGCCGTCCAGCGGCGATTTCGTCTACGCCTGCGAGGTCGAGCTTAAGCCGACCTTCGAGTTGCCCGCGCTGGAGAACATCCCCGTCCGCCAGCCCAAGATCGAGATCACCGACGCGATGGTCGATGAGCAGATCATGCACCGCCGCAAGCTCCGCGGGCGGATGGAGCCGGTGACCGACCAGCCGGCGGAGAAGAACGACACGATCGTGGCCGACGTGGTGCTCCGGGTCGATGGCGAGTCGATCAAACAGGAAGACAACGTGACGCTCGCGGTCCGGCCGTCGAGTATCGAGGGCATCCCGCTGACGGACCTTGACACGGTACTGACCGGCGTGCGGCCCGGGCAGTCGGTGACGGCCGACTGCACAATCCCGCCGGACTTCGAACGGCCCGACTTGCGCGGCAAGCAGGGGCAGTTCACGTTCAAGATTCACGAGATCAAGCGGCTCGTGCCGGAGTCGATGGCTGATTTCCTGACGGGCTGGGGCTTCGAGTCGGAGGTCGACGCGCGGACGTTTTTCCGTGAGCAGTTGGAGTCGGAGCGGGACGAGCTGGTGGATCGAGCGCGGCGGGCCCAAATTGAAGGCTACCTGCTCGATAACACGAAGCTGGACTTGCCGGAGCAATTCTCGAACCGTCAGGTTCAGCGGGCGGTGGCCCGCAAGATCATCGAGCTCCAGCAGCGCGGGGTGCCGCAGGGCGACATCGAGGCCCGCATCGACGGGCTGCGGACCTCCGCGGGCGCCGAGGCGGTGGCCGAGCTCAAACTGAGCTTCATCCTGGAGAAGGCGGCCGAGCAGCTCGGCATTACGGTGACGGACGAAGAGGTCAACACGGAGATCGCGCGGATCGCCCGGCGGTACAACCGGCGGTTCGACCGCGTCCGTGACGATCTGCAAAGCCACGGGTTGTTGGACCAGCTCGTCGAGCAGATCCGACAGCGCAAGTGCGTCGACGTCCTGCTGGAGAAAGCCCAGGCCGTCGAGGCGGCGGAGCCCGCGCCGAGCAAGCCGGCGGCGGAGTGAAGGAGAATCCATGGCGTACTGGCCGGATCCCGAGCGACCGCGGAACCAGGGGGGCGGCAACTATCAGGCCTGGCGGCAGATGGGCCTGAACGAGATGCTGCTGGACAACCGCATTATCTTCCTGGACTTGCCGCTGGATCCGCGGATCACGATCAACAGCAGCACGGTCTGCTCGCACGTGATCAAGAGCATGTTGTATCTCCAGTCGGTCAAGCGCGACCAGGACATCCACCTGTACATCAACTGCCCCGGGGGGGACATCGACGACACGCTGGCCATCTACGACACGATGCGGTTCCTGAACTGCGACGTGTCCACGTACTGCGTGGGGGGGGCCGCCAGCGGGGCCGCGCTGATCCTGGCCGCCGGCACCAAGGGCAAGCGTTACGCGCTACGGCACGCCAAGATCATGATCCACCAGCCGTGGGGCTACGTCGGCGGGCAGGCGACGGACATGCGGATCCAGGCCGATGAGATCCTGCGGGTCAAGAAGACGTTGATCGACATCCTGGCGCTGCACACGGGCAAGCCCGCGGAGCAGATCGCCAAGGACATCGAGCGCGACCGGTACATGAGCGCCGAGGAGGCCAAGGAGTACGGTCTGATCGACGAGATTCTCGAAGAGGCCAAGGTCGAAAAGAAGAAGAAGTGAAAGGCGGCCCCGGCATGATCCGATCCGAAACGCTTGTTCCGATCGTCGTGGAGAAGGAGGGCCGCGCCGAGCGGGCCTACGACATCTACTCGCGCCTGCTGAAAGACCGCATCATCTTCCTGGGCGACGAGGTCGAGGCCAATCTCTCCAACCTCGTCATCGCCCAGATGCTCTTTCTGGCCAATGAAGACCGCAAGGCGGACATCCACCTGTACATCAACTCGCCCGGAGGCTCGGTCTACTCCGGCTTGGGCATCTACGACACCATGCAGTTCGTGCCCTGCCCGGTGGCGACGTATGTCCTGGGCGCGGCCGCGAGCATGGCCGCTGTCCTGGCCGCCGCCGGGGCGCCCGGCAAACGCTACGTCCTGCCGCACTCGCGGGTGATGATCCACCAGCCGCTGGGCGGGGCGCACGGGCCGGCCACCGACATCAAGATCGAGCTGGATGAGATGCTGCGGACGCAGCAGCAGCTCTACAAGGTGCTGGCGCGGCACACGGGCAAGAGCATCGAGCAGATTACCGCCGACTGCGACCGTAACCACTGGATGGACGCCGAGGAGGCGGTCGCATACGGCCTGGTGGACAAAGTGCTCCAGTCGATGCCCGAAACGGCGCCGCGGCCCGCAACGACGAACGGAGCGACGGAGTGAGCCAGTGATCCTCGTCGCCGCTCATCCCGAGGCCACGGCCGCGACCTGGGGACCGGCCACGGCCCGGCAACGTGGGTGGCGTCGTGGAAGATGGTGCGCGACGAATTTCGCGGCCGCGGTGGGGATGGCGCTGTGTACCGTCGGCTGCGTCTCCACCGCCGAGATCAGCCTGCGGAACGAGATCATCGGCCTGCGCGAGCAGCTCCGGCAGAAGGACAACGAACTCGTCGCCCAACGGGCGAGTCTCGACGAGGTGGCCCGCCAGCTCGCGGTCGCCCGCTCCATTTCCGAGGACGACCTCAAGCGCGTCTTCTATCCCGAGCGGCTGGTCATCGACAAGCTCTCCGGCGGCGCGGACTATGACGGCAAGCCCGGCGACGACGGCGTCACGGTGTACCTCAAGCCGGTGGACCCGGCCGGGGATGTCATCAAGGTCGCCGGCGATATCCGCATCCAGCTTTACGATCTGGCGGCCCCCGCCGGGAAGAACCTGATCGGCGAGTATGTCGTCCCTGTTGATCAGGTGGGCAAGCTGTGGCAGGGGAAGCTGTGGACCAATCACTACACGATCCGCTGCCCCTGGCCCGCCGCCCCGCCGGAGCACACGGAAATCACCATCCGCGCCACGTTTGTGGACTATCTGACGAAGCGGGTGGTGTCCGCGCAATCGACCTGCCAGGTGAAGCTCCCGCCGCGCTAAGCGCGCCTCACGGAACCCCGCACGCGAGTGCGGGGCCCGGCATCCCGCCACTCGCGTGGCGGGTTCTGTTAGCGGCTGCAAGGAAAGGCGCGCTTGTGGACCGTCGGTCCCCAGGAGGCCAACCTGCCGAAATACCGAGGGCCCGCACAAGGGCGGGCCCTCACTCGGGGGCTACGGTCCTTTGAGGCGCTACGTTCTCGTGGCCCGTCGCCGCGGCCTCGTTGGCGAACTGCCGCTCAGTGTCCCGCCGGCCGCGTCACGGCGTGATGGTCCAGACGGTGCGATCAACGCCGACGGTCCACGGGAAGGCGCTGATTGGGCCGGAGGGGACCCACGTCAATTGGGCCTGCATCTCCCGCGTCGTCGGGTTAATGAAGCGGGACGGGTCGCCGGACACCAAGACCACGACCGTCTGGTCCACGATCGTCGCGGGCCGGACGTCCGCGTCCTCGAAGCTCTGGGTGACGTAGTTGAATAGCTGGATGCGCTGCGTAAAGGCGCCCGCCGTGCTCACGTTGGCCTCCAGCGTGAAGCGCAGCTCACTCGGGGCGGCGGTGGTCGCCGTGCCGGTCACGACCAGCCAAACAGGGGGCTCCGCGGGGGTGAGGACGATGCCGACCTGGGCGCCGAGGCGCGCGTCATCGCTGTAGAACAAGTCGGGCAAGTCGCCGTATGTCCGCCAGCCGCGAACCAGCGTGAAGCTGCCGGGCAGAATGTCGGTACTGCCCCCCACGATCACCTGGGCCGTGCTCTCGTACGGCAGACCGTTGCGCTTGGTGACGGTGACGTAGAGCGTGCCGACGGACGCCGGCGTGACGGCGAAGCTGACCGAGCCGGAGGCATTGGTCAGGCCGGTCTGGTAGACGTCGCCGGCCTTCCACAGGCAGACGGTCGCGGACGCCACGGGGTTGCCGCCGCTGGTCACCTGCACCGTGAAGTTGTTGGCCTGGCCGACGTTGAGCGTCGCCGGATGCGCGACACTGACGCTGGTGGGGTTCTCCGTCCAGATCGGCAGCTCGGGATCGCCGAGCAGCGTCAGCTCGGTGAAGATGTACCGGTAGTACTCATCATTCTGGTACGAGTCGTTCTTGTGGTCGGAGAAGCACTGGCCGAGGAGATACCAGTTCTGCTGGAAGAGGGACCGGTAGAAGTAGCGGTCGAAGCGGAACGAATACTGATCGCCGTAACCCGGCAGGTACCAGCCGTAGCGCGAATTGCCGACGAAGGCCACTCCGCCGCCGTTGGCGTTGCGGACGAAGCCTTCGGCGATGCACTGGCTCGCGTTGTAGTCGCACGCCCAGCAGCCCATCGAGTAGCCGATGCTCTGCCGGTTACCGTTGGTCAGGGCCAGCATGTCGTTGGTGTAGACGGCCCAGCCGTGGTTGGTGGAACCCGTGCCCATCTGGTCGGTGTACGCGTGGTCCGCGTGGTTCATCAGGTTGTTGCCCTGATTGAGAACGGCCATGACGGCGTCCCGATGGTTCCCGCCGTCGGTGTCGTACACCTTGCGATAGGTCCAGCCGGTGGGCAGGTAGCTCGTCCGGATGGCCTCCTTGCAGATTGAGCCTTCGTTGCCACTGCCGGACAGGTCAAACCCAAAGAACCCCACGCACTTGGCGTAGTCGGTCAGCGGGGGGTTCTTCTCGTAGGTGAGGACCTTGTTGATGAAGGTGTTGATCGCCGCGGGGCCCGTGACCGACGCCCGGCCGACGTGGACGTCGCAGACGTAGTTGTCGTTGAAGTCCGCATAGTACGTGTCGTTCGGGATCGCCGTGGGATCCACGGAGAACGACTTGCTGGGCGCCGGGACCGTGTCCGTGTCACCGCCGAGCAGGAAGAAGGTCGTCCCCCAGTTGTTGTAAGCGTCAATCACGAAGGCCCGAATCTTGGCCGTGTTCGTGCCGCTGTACCCGCCGCTGTTGTAGATCCAGCTCGTCGTGACGATGGTGGCGGGCACCCCCTTCTTCGTCTTCCAGTTCGCCAGCGGCTGGAAGGCGCTCACCCAACTGTCCTGCGTGATGATCACGTAGTCGTAGTCCCCGGGCGGGACGCCGCGCGACCCGTCCTCCTCGACGCCCGCGGTGCGAAGCTGCACATCGTCCGGGTTGACCACCATCTCGGCCAGCATCTGGTCGTACGCGTCGCGTGCGGCGTCCGAAATCCGCCGCGGCAGGTAAGACGCGCACACATACCCCGCGACGCCATCCAGAACAATTTGAATCGACGTGTTGAGAATCAGCCGGCGGGCGGCGGGCACGTATTGCACCGGGCAGACCCGTAGCACGGCGAACGACTGGCCCGCCAGGTCACTTTGCTGCGTGAATTCGACGGTTCGCGCCGGATACGCGCGGGCCGACGCATACACGGCCCGGTTCGGCCCAACGAAGTCGTTGTCGCCGGCGGGATCCGAGACGCGGCGCGGCGGCTGGGCGGGGTAGACGAAGTACTCGCCCGGCAGCGGGATCGCCTTGGCCCCCGTTACGCGCACCCCCTTCACCGCCATTCCGTCCGGCAGCGCGATGCGTACGATCGCTGTCGGGAGCATCGGTTTGCCCACGTCGTTGAGGACGCCGCCCTCAGCGAGCGCGATGGTGTCGTAACCCGATAACTCGCCGAACTCGAGCTCGTCCGGCGAGAAGGTCGCCACGTACCGCACCTGAAACGTCGCTCCGCTCTGGCGGACGTCGACGGTCTGGCCCGATGCCACCCCCGGGAGGGCGAGAACCACGAGCACTACGAGGGCTGGCAAGAACCGGCCGGCCGAAGCCGAACTCCGCGACAAATCGACGGACATGCTGGTGACCTCCGGTGCAGATGGGGTTGGTGGCCTGCCAACGCTCAGGCCTGCTGCGGTTTCCCCTGCACATACTTCTCGTGCCTCCAGCGTAACCAAATCGGACCCCGAGGTACAATGAAAAAGTCGGCCGCCAGCGAGTAACGGGCGCGTGCCACGTCCGGCGCTCTGCCCCGGCGGCGTTGGTCGGCCACGCGGATGCCCGGCGGCAGCCGTGGCTTGTGAGACGCCCACCAGTCCGCCGGGGAAGCAGCACCGGCCCTCCGTGGGCGGCGTACAACGTTGAAGACGCCCCGAAATCTCACGGCCGCCGCCCGTGGGGGACGCCGGGGCCTGTCTGGCGGCGGGCTGCCAGACCCTTGCGGCCCCGCAGGCATTGGGGGATCATGGAGTTGGCAGTGCCGCCTGGGAGTGTCCGGACGCCTGGTGGGTCCCGCGGCCTTCAAAGCCGTTGAAGCGTTGTACCCACAACGCTTGGTAGGTTCGATTCCTATCCACTCCCGTGTCACCACGGCTTAAAATGCTCATTAGAAGCCTGCAGGCCGGCGCCGGGCCCGGCGGCCCACCACTTGGGTGGTGGGCTCGTTTGCGGGCATCTGGACGGCCGCGGCGGGGGTTATGAGAAAAGCGTCGCTTTTGAATAGGCGCCGGCGGTGGTTGAGTTACCCTATGTGTAGCGAGGGCGCGCCGCCCGCGCCTGGTCGGGGCGGGCCTCTCGGGCCGATGAGGTGTCCCATGCCGGTCGAAACCCTGCTCGCGCTGCTGCTCGCCGACGCCGCGTCGATCCTGACCGCCCTCTACTGGGGCGGGTTGATCGTCGGCGGCGGCCTGCTGCTGGTCTCGGTGCTCGGCGGGGGCGACCACGGTGCCGACGTGGAGGCGGACGCGGGCTTCGGTTTCGACCACGCCCACGCGGACGCGGACGTGGGCGGGATGGACACCGACGTGGGCATCGACGCCGGCCATCTCGACCACGCGGGGTTCGACCTTGGCCACGCGGCCCACGGCGGCCTTGGCGCGCTGTCCACGTGGTTCTCGCTGCGGTTCGTGGTGTTCTTCCTGGCGACGTTCGGGATTATCGGCACCATTCTGCGGTACCTGACGAACCTCGGCACGTGGACGATATTCCTGGCCGCCGTCATCGCCGGCGTTGCCGCCGGCCAGGCCGTGCACCAGCTCTTCCGCTACATCCGCCGCACGTCCGGGGACAGCGCTCCCCGACCGCAGGACTACGTCTTCAAGCTGGCCCGCGTCACGATTGCCATCGCGCCGCCGGACAAAGGCGAGGTCGCGTTGCAGGTCCGCGGCGTGGACCGGTTCGTGCCGGCGGTGAGTGTTGAGACGGGGCGGGGCTTCGCCATCGGGGACGAGGCCGTGGTGGTCGGCTATCGCGCCGGCGTGGCCCAGGTGGTGACGCCGGCCGAATTCGAGAAGCACAAGTCGCACCCGTAAGGAGAGTTCGCATGGGGCCCGCCATTCTCATCGCGTTTGCCGTTCTGGTTCTGGTGCTGATCGTCATCAGCCTGATCGCCAAGCTGATCGTCGTGGGCAACCCGAACGAGATGCTCATCATCGCCGGCGGCCGGCAGCGCGACGGCCTGGGTTACCGCACGCTCATCGGCGGCCGCACCCTCGTCTGGCCCGTCATCAACACCGTCTCGCGCCTGAGCCTGCGCAACATGCAGGTGCAACTGGAGGTCAAGGCCCAGTCCGGTGGCGGGAAGATGCTGCCGGTGATCGTGACGGGCGTGGCGAACGTGAAAGTTTCATCCGACCCGGCGGAACGCGGCAACGCGATCGAGCGTTTTCTCGGGCAGCCGGTCGATCAGTTGCAGCGGGTGGCCCGCGAGACGCTGGAGGGCGGGCTGCGGGCCGTGATCGGCAAGATGACGCCGGAGGAGATCGTCGAGGACCGCGACAAGTTCGTCGCGACGGTCATGCGCGAGGTATCCGACGACTTCCGCAAGCTCGGCCTGCTGATCGACAGCGTGAACATCCAGAACGTACACGACGAGGAAGACTACCTGACGTCGATCGCTCGCAAGGCCCGGGCGCAAGTGCTGTCCGAAGCTCGCAAAGCGGAAGCCGAGCGAGCTGCCGAGGCGGTCAAGAAGGAGGCCGAGGCGAACGCGGACGCGCGTAAGGCCAAGGCCGACCGCGACGCCGAGGCCAAGCTGGTCGAGGCGGCGTCCCGGCAGCGGGCGGAGCAGGCCCGGCTGGTGGCGGACAAGGCCGTCGCCGAGGCGGAGAACGCGCTGCGTATCCGCAAGGCCGAGCTGGCCCGCGAGGCGGCCCTCAAAGAGGCCCAGCAGCAGGAAGCGGAGGCCGAGGCCGAGCGGGCGCGTCTGGCGGCCACCGAAGTCGCCAAGGCCCTGGCCGACCGCGACGTCGCCAAGGCGAAGGCGGAGGGCGATGCGGCCAAGACCCTCGAAGAGGGCAAGGCGCGGGCCGCCGCCATCGAGCAGATCGGCTTGGCGATCCAGAAGCACCCCGAGGCCCTTCAGGTCATGCTGGTCGAAATGGTGCCGTCGGTCGTCCAGGAAATGGCTAAGACCATCCAGAACGTGGACCTGGGGCAGGTCACGGTGTTCGACAGTGGCGACGGGCGGGGCGTCGCGGGCGCGGCCCTGAGCCGGGCCAAGTTGCTCGCCGAGTCGCTGGCGAGCATCGAATCGGTCCTGGGCGTCGATCTGCGGCAGGTGTCGCAGAACATCGCCAAGAGCGTGGGCGGCGCGGCGACCTCGTCCGCGGGCGAGCGCCCGACGAAGTAGGACGACGGACGAGCGCTGTTCAAGAGCAGTGGCACACGGTCGATGCCCCCCGCGTCTTGTTCTGACCCGTCACTGGCGCTCCGGGCTCGTATCGGTCGGTTACGCGCGGGGCGTGCGCCGGTCACCTGGTCATGTCGGCGATGATCCCGCACACGGCCGCGCTCGCCCGCGATGACTCAAGCGGGCGGACGAGCTCATCCAGTTGCCGGACCATCACGCGCCGCCAAGTCTCGTCCCGCAGGAGCTGACCCGCCACCGTTGCGATCGGCGCCACATCGCGAATGAACGGCATGAACTCCGGCACCACGCGGGTCCCGGCCAGGATGTTCACCAGCGACAAGTGCGGCATCTTGAGCACGAAGCTTCCCAACACCCGGTGCGGCAAGCGCAGCAGCGGCCCGGCGTCGTACATGACGATCATCGGCTTGCGGTGGAACGCGACCTCCAGCGTCGCCGTCCCGGACGCGACCAGCACCAGCTCGGCGGCGGTCAGCAGACTCGCGTTGTCGGCGGTGACGATCTGGGCGGCGAAGCCGCCGGCGTAGATGTGCCGACGGATTTGCGGCACGCGGTCGGCCGCCAAGCTGGACACCACCGGCTCGACGGCCCGGCCCGCCGCCCGCAGCCGCCGCACGACTTCCAGTTGCAGCGGCAGCATCGAGTCGATGACGTGCCGCCGGGAGCCGGGCAGCAGCGCCACGACGGGGGCGCCGCTGGAACGCAGCCGGCGCACAACGGACTCGTTGGGCGTTTGTTGGCGCAGGGTCTCGAACAACGGATGGCCCACGTAGTCGGCATAGACGAGGTGACGCCGGAAGTACGCTTCCTCGAACGGCAGGATGCACGCCAGGCGGTCCACGTCGCGGGCGATTTGGCGGTTGCGGTACGCGCGGGCCGCCCAGGTCTGCGGGGCGATGTAGTACAGCACACGGAACCCCCGGCGCTTGGCCGCCCGCGCGATCCTGAGGTTGAGTTCCGGCGAATCCAACAGCACGACGAGGTCCGGCGGATCGGACTTCCAGGCCCGTTTGACCGCGTGCAGGGCCCGCCACGCGTGCCCGACCACGCCGACGACGCCGCTGAGCATCGCGGCGTGCGTGGTCAGGTCGTACAGCGTCCGGACGCCGAGGGCCCGCAGCCGCGGCCCCGTCAGTCCGCTGAAGCGGCAGCCCGGCAAGTGCTCCGTCGCCGCGCGGACCAGTGCCGCCGCGTGGACATCGGCCGAGTCCTCGGCAACGGACAGGAAGATGTGAGCGGGGCGGTTCACGGCCCAAGAGAATACAACGCGGTCGTCGCCGCGGCACGTGTAAGAGGTGGTTTTCCCGAGCCGGCTTGACTCGCCGTGGCCGCGCGGCCTAGAACTTCGCGAGGTTTTCGGGCCTGTGTTTCCAACCATCCCCTGAGGTGTCCACCATGACCCGCACTTGCGCTGCGCTCCTGGCAGGCGTCGTCGCCTTGGCGGCCGCCGCTCACGCCGAGCTGATCACGCTCAATCCGACGGCCGACGCGCGGATTCTCAGCATCTTCCCGAACTCGAACTTCGCGACGGACATCCTGGCGACGTACCACGCGCCGGGCAACGCGCAACGCACGTTGATCCAGTTTGATGTCGGCAGCGTGCCCGCCGGCGCGACGATCAACAACGTGACCCTGCGCCTGTACGGCAGCGCGTTCGCGGGTGCGATCACCCCAACCATAACCGCGGCCTATCGCGTCGCCACGCCGTGGGTCGAAGCCGGCACGACCTGGAACGCCGCGTCCCCGGGCAACCCCTGGACCCAGGCGGGCGGCGACCTCGTCGGCACCGGCGGCGTCCCCCTGACCGATCCGTACGCCACCTGGAGCGGCAACCAGAGCGGCTCGAACTCGGCCTGGTATGAGCTGAACGTCACCAACCTCGCGATCGAGCACTACCTGGGCACGTACCCGAACTACGGCATCGGCCTCGTCGGCGACGTGGGCAACGAGCTCGTCTACGTCCAACGCGAAGCCCCGCCCGGCTATCAATACCCGGAACTCGTGATCGACTACACCCCGGTGCCCGAACCGGCGTCCCTCCTGGCGAGCGTGATCGGGGCGCTCTGGTTCCGCCGCCGCTGACTCCCGCAGCGCGGTGGTTGGGGGGAAGGTCCCGCCGCGGTTACACATCCCGCGCGTATTCAGGAAGGTGGGATACTGGAAGGGATGGTGAGCCTCCCGGCGAGCTGCGGCTCGGCGGGAGGGCGACCTCCGAGGCCCATCGGGCGTTGGCGGGGCCGCCAACGTTGGCCTTTAATCATGCGGGGGCGGGATCGTTCCGATCATATCGCCAGGGGAAGGTCTGGAGGTGCTGTGTTAGCCGCCGCGGGCTCCCGTTGGCATGTCGTCGTGCTGGCCGCCGGCGAGGCGGGTCTGGCGACGCTGCGCGGGCTCTTGTCGCCACGCCGCCCGCTCGTGCTTTGCGCGGTTTTCACGCATCGGCGGCGGCCAAAGGTCCTGGACGCTGCCCGCTCGGAGGAGCCCGCCTACGCGCAATACGCCGACCTCGCCCGTGTGCGGAATCTGCCGCTCCACACCGCGGACGACCGTTGGGCCGCCGAGCGTTTGGACGGCCTGTCGGCGTGCCGGCCGTTTGACGTGCTGTTGACAGTGGGTTGGCGTTACACCGTGCCGGGTCCCCTGCTCACCTGGCCGCGTCTGGCGGCAATCGAGCTGCACCACGGCCGGCCCGGCCACGCGGGCCTGGACCCCATCCGCCGGGCGTTGGAGGCGGGCGAGAAGTCGCTGACGATCACGGCGCGTCTGTTGACCAGTGACCCCCTGCCGGGGCCGGTGTTGATGGAACGCTCGCACCGTGTGGGCCTGCTGCGCGGCCCGACGCTGGCCGACGACGTGGAGCGGGTGCAGCGTGAGCTTTTCGGTCTATACCCCCAGGTGGCCGTCCAGGCCATCGAGCGGGTCGCCGGCCCGGTCCTCGCGCCACCCTGAGACCCCCGGCCGCACGCATCAGGCGATATCGCGTTCGAGCCACCACACGCCGGGTGCATCCACTCCCGATTCAACTCCCAGCGACAAGCTCGCGGGAGCGTCCCCGTCGGCGCCGGCGAGCGCCTGCACCAACGACGCCATGTCGTCCGGGAGCTCGCCGCACCGCAGGTACGCCTCCCGGATGAACGCCAGGTCGGAAGGCCCCTCCACGCACCAGCGCAGGGACGACAGGTCTTGCGTGTATCGAACGGCGTGCAGGCGAAAACGGTCGGGGTGGGCCAAGATATACGCGGTCGGGATGCTTCGGTCGCCGGGCTCCCGGGCCTCGGCGTCCGCCCGTTCCAGAGCGACCCGGGTGACGACCTCCACGTCAAAGCCCCGCGGGTAGCTGCGCAGGAGCGTGTTTCCGGCGTAGTGAGCGCCGGAGGAGGCCCGGCTGCGGACGACCTCGTCGATGACCGTGGGGGCCAGCAGCGGGCCGTTGGCGGCGATGCGGCCCACCACGTCAAGCTGCCAGGTTGCCGCCGCCTGGGCAAAACGCCCCAGCTCGTCCGCGGCATCGCCTCGGAAGAACAGCACGCCGAACTCGTCACAGAAGTGCGCGATCGGGTCGTCCACGGGCGCGCGGGTGGTCACGACGGCGACCTCGTCCACGGTCGTCGCCGCCCGGGCGCGCTCGACCACCCGGTAGAGCATCGGCCGGCCGGCGAGGTCGGTCAGCACCTTCAGGGGCAGCGGCGGACCCGTCATTCGCGCGTCGATGAGAACACCGATTCGCATCCGACCTGGCTCCTTGGAGCTCGCCCACGGGTCGGACCGCTCGCCTCGACGTCGGCCGGTCTCGAAACCTCGGGCCTTTTACGGCACCGTCGGCGACGAGACACCGGCGGTGGCTTTAACTATCGGAACTTGCGCGGGGCCACTTGACCCCCGGCGCGTCGCCGCGTGCCGCGGCTTCGGCCCGCAGGCACCGAGCGCCGGCGGGGAGGGCGAGGCTCCGGCCGCGGATGGCCGGGAGGAACCGCATTCCGGTGCGCCGGTCCGGCGGCCCCTTTCCACGCGGCAGCGGGGGCGTTACCGTTAGGCGATCGTGAGCCTCCGTCCGAGCCGATGGCGCGCGGCCCGGCGGCGGCCATCCTTGGCCCGATTACGCGAGGGAACACGCATGTCCGACGTACCGCACCCCACCAAGTTCCCGGAGAACGCCTACCGCGAACTTAAACCCGGCGAGAAGTACGTTCCGATGGTCCCGCCGACGATGACCGTCCCGGAGCTCACGGGCCGGATGTTCATCTTCGGCCTCATCATGAACGTTGTCTTCTCCGTGGCGGCGACGTTCCTGGCCCTGAAGGCCGGACAGGGCATCGAGACGGCGATCCCGATCTCGATCCTGGCGGTCGGGCTGTCGGGCCTTCTTCTGAAGGCCGGCGGGCGGGCCAGCTCGATCCTCGAGAACATGTACATCCTCTCGATCAGCACGACGAGCGGGTACGTGGCGGGCGGGACGTGCTTCACGATGCCGGCGATTTATATTCTGAAGCTCAACCAGCCCGACCATCTGAACATCGGGGACGTGTCGCTGTTTCTCCAGATCGCCTTCGTGCCGTTGTTGGGGGCGATCCTCGGGGCCCTGTTCCTGATTCCGTTCCGGCGTTACTTCGTCAAGGAGATGCACGGCAAGCTGCCGTTTCCCGAGGCGACCGCGACGAACGAGATCCTCGTCACCGGGGCGTCGGGCAGTACCACGCAAGCCTGGATCCTGATCTACTCGTTCGTCCTGTCGGCGGTTTACACGTTCGTCGCCACCGGGCTGAAGCTGTTCAGCGAGAAGTTCACCACGGGCGTGGTGAAGCTGGAGGCCGCCGGCAAGGAGGCCGTCAGCGCGCTGGCCTTCGGGGACACCGGGCTCTTCGCGACCTTGACCGAGAAGGTGAAGGCGGTCTTTCAGATGGGCGCCGGGGCCTACTACCTGGGACTGGGCTTCATCATCGGTCCCCGCTACGCCTCGATCATCTGCGCCGGCTCGTTTCTGTCGTGTTTCGCCATCATCCCGCTGTTGGGGCTGCTCAGCCTGGACCAATTGCAGCTCCTCAATCCAGCCATCAAGGGCACGTCGGTCGATCAGATCTTCATGGCCATTCCCCGCAACATCGGCATCGGCGCCATTTTCGCCGCCGGTCTGATCTCGATTCTGAAGATGAGCGGCGTGATCGTGACGGCCTTGCGGCAGGCGCTGGGCAGCCTGGCGCAGCAGCGCAGTGCGGGCCTGGGCGACCGCACCGACGAGGACGTGAGCTACGGTGTCCTGTTCGTGTTGGGGCTGGTGGTGGTCATCGCGATGGCGGTGTTCTTCCGCAACGTGGCGCTGGCCGGACTGGACAACGGCGCGTGGCTGACGTTCATCTCCGTGGTCCTGGCCTTGGTGATCACGTTCTTGTTCACCACCGTTTCGGCCTGGGCGATTGCCATGATTTCCGTCACGCCGATCTCCGGCATGACCGTGACCACGATCATCATCACGGCCGTGCTGATGGTGATGGCGGGGTTGCCCAAGGGCGACCGGGCGATGCTCGCCGTGCTGCTGGTGGGCGGCGTGGTCTGTACCGGACTCTCGATGGCCGGCGGGCTGATCACCAACTTCAAGATGGGCTACTGGCTCGGGGCCAGTCCCAGGCGCATTACGTGGAACGCCTTGATCGGCTCACTGGTCTCGGCCCTGTGTGTCTGCGGCACCATCATGGTGCTGGCCAACAACCCCGGGTATGTACCCATTCCCGATAAGCCGCCGCCCCTGGCGGCCCCGCAAGCGAACATGATGGCCACCGCGCTGGAGAGCTTCCTCGGCACGGCCGGTCAGGTTCCGTGGCTGCTCTACGGCGTGGGCGTGGTCATCGCGCTGATCATGCAACTGCTGGGCATCTCGCCGCTGGCATTCGGCCTGGGCATGTATCTGCCGATGTACATTAACACACCCATCTTGATCGGTGCTTGGGTGTCGTCGTTGGTCAAGAAGAGCACGAAGGACGAGCAGCTCTCCAAGGCGCGCAGCAACAAGGGCATTCTGATCGCGTCCGGCCTGATCGCCGGCGGAGCGATCATGGAAGTGCTGCTCAGCTTCGCCGGCTCACTGGATGACCTGTGGTGGGGCAACAAGGTCATGCCGGCCCTCGACATGGGCGGGCACCTCGTCGAAGGCGGCGCCGACCCCGTGGGCCTGGCCCGCCTACAGAACTGGCTCGGCTTGCTGCTGTTCCTGGCCCTGTGCGTGTTCGTGTACATCGACTGCCGCCGGGCCAAGGCCGAGCTGGCCGCGGGCGCCGAGCTGCACGGCTAAACCCGGGCGGGCGTAGCGGCGACACGCGGCCGTCGCCGCTGCGGCGGGACGGCCAGGGACGCGGCCGATGTCTTCGTCGGCAGGGCGTTTGTTTTCTGCGCCCCCTTGGCCGCTCGTCCCCTGGGTCCCTATGGGACGCGTCATGACGGAAGCGCCCCCCGCACACCCCCTTCGCCTGAGCTGGAAGTTCCCGCGCACCTTCTGGTTCGCCAACGCCGCCGAGTTGTGTGAACGCGCCGCCTACTACGGCATGTTCATCACGCTGATCCGCTACCTGAACCAGTCGGTCGGCTTCTCGGACGTGCAGGCCGCCTGGTTGACCGGGGCGTTCGCTTCGATCCTCTATTTCCTGCCGACCTTCATGGGCCTGCTGGCCGATCGGATCGGCTTCCGCCGCGCCCTCATCCTGGCCTTCGCCCTGCTGACCGTCGGCTACGCCCTGCTCGGCGCCTTCCAACTCAAGCTCACCGCGGTCCTGTCGCTGGTCCTGATCATGGTCGGTGGGGCGATCGTGAAGCCCGTGATCTCCGGCACCGCGGCGAAGTGCAGCGACTCCGCCCACCGCGCCCGGGCCATGTCCATCTTCTACATGATCGTCAACATCGGCTCGTTCGCGGGCAAAGGGCTGGCGGCGGAGCTGAACGTCCGGTTCGGCTTGCAATTCATTCACCTCTACGCCGCGGGGATGGCGCTGACGGCGCTGGTGCTCGTGTCCCTGTTCTACCGCAACGTGGACACCGCCGGGACGGGCAAGACCCTGGCCGAGGCGGTCCACGGGCTGGGCCGGGTGCTGACCAACTTCCGTTTTCTCAGCCTGATCCTGATCGTGGCCGGCTTCTGGGCGATCCAGGGTCAGCTCTACGCCTCGATGCCGACCTACGTGGAGCGCATGCTCGGCAAAGGCTACCGGCCGGAGTGGCTCGCCAACATCAACCCCCTGGTCGTCGTGCTGGGGGTCGTGCCGCTCACGCACCTCGTGCGGCACCTGCGGCCCGAAAGCTCCATCGGCATCGCGTTGCTGATCATCCCCTTCACCGCCCTGGTCATCGCGCTGAACCCCGTCCTGGCCGCCCTGACCGGCGGCGTGGTGCGGATCGGGCCGATCGCGCTGCACCCGCTGATCATGACGTTCATCATCGGCATCGCCCTCCAGGGCCTGGCCGAGTGCTTCCTGTCGCCGAAGTTCTACGAGTTCACCTCCAAGCAGGCCCCCCCGGGCGAGGTGGGGCTGTACATGGGCTATCAGAGCCTGACCCAGTTCTTCGCGCAGCTCTTCGCCTTTGTGCTCTCCGGCTATCTCCTCAAGGGCTTCTGCCCGGACCCGAAAACGCTGCCGCCGGAGGTCCACGCCCAGTGGCAGGCCGCGCTGGCCGGCCAGGGCCCGCTGCCCGCGGCCTATGCCCAGGCCCATTACTTGTGGTACGCGTTCGTCGGCGTCGGCGTGACGGCGTTCCTCGCCCTGCTCGTCTTCAAGTTCGTGACGGCCGCCATCGACCGTCGCCGGGCGGGCCCGCTTGCCGCCAACTGAGCCCAGGTCCACAATTCCGGAGGATTGGGCTGTAAAGCCCTGAGTGAGGAGGTTGCCTCATGCGCGCGATTCACACGTCCGGGCCGGCGGGACGCCGACGCTCCCCTGTCACTCTCGTCGCTCTCTTCGTTCTGCTGTCGCCGGCGTGGGCCGCCGATCCGCCGGCCCGCACCCACGACATTACGGTCGATGACTATCTGACCATCCACCTTATCACGACCTGCGAGACCTCGCCGGACGGCCGGTGGGTTGCGTTCACCGAGCTCCGCTGGGGCGACCACGACAAGCCGCGCTCCACCGACCTGTGGGTCGTCAACACCGAGACCGGGCGGCCGGTGCGGCTCACCTTCGACCCCGTCTCCGAACACTCCCCGCAGTGGGCCCCCGACAGCCAACACCTCTACTTCGTCACCAAGCGCCAGCGCGGCGACGACCGCCCGCCGTACGACGGCACCGACCAGGTCTGGGTCCTCACCACACACCCCGGCGAGCCGTTCCCGGTCACCCGGGTCAAGGGCGGCGTGCAGGGCTATCAGCTCGCGCACGACGGCCGGCTGCTGTACTACCTGAAGAAGGGCAAGGAGGCCGAGCGCGAATGGAAGTCCATGCGGGAGAAGTACCCCGGCATCGAGTTCGGCAGCGGGGCGTTTCACTACAACGAAATCTGGCAGCTCGACCTCGAAACCTGGCGCGAGAAGAAGCTCGTCGCCCCCGAACGGTACATCACCGAGTTCAAGGTCGCCCCCGACGGCCGCCGGCTGGCCATGATTACCTCGCCCGACGACCGGCTGATCACCAAAGAGGGCCAGACCCGCGTCGATGTCTTCGACGTGCAGACCGAAAAGACGTTGACCCTGCCCGACAAGCTTTGGCGGGGCGACGCCCCGACGCCCTACGGCTGGCTGGAAGGCCTGGCCTGGTCGGACGACGGCGACCGGCTGGCGTTCACGGTCGGTTTTGACGGGTATCAGACGGAGATTCTCGTCGCCGAGTGGACCGGCGATCGGCCCGCCGTCCGCCGCTTGACGCGGCCCGACGAAATCTCGGTCAGCGGCAGCCTCCAATGGGTGCCGGGGACGACGGACCTGTGCTTCCGGGCGCAGCGGCGGGCCCGCGAGCACATCTACTGCCTCGCCGACGTGCGCGACGGGAAGCAAGGTGCCCACCGGGTACTCACGCCGGGTGACATCGTGGTCCACGGCTTCAGCTTCGCTCCGGACGGCCGGCACGTCGCGTACATCATGAGCGGCACGCAGCACATGACGGACGTGTTCTGGGCTGACGCGCGGACGCCCGCCGCCGCCCCGACGCGGCTGACGCGGATCAATCCGCAGATGGACACGTGGAAGCTGCCGCAAATCACACTCGTGGCGTGGAAGGCCCCGGACGGTGCCGAGGTCGAGGGCATCCTCGAACTGCCGCCGGGCTACAAGGACGGCGACGGCCCGCTGCCGCTGGCAGTCGAGCTGCACGGCGGGCCGACCGATGCGACGCTGATCGGGATGCAATATTGGATTTACGGGCGGACGCTCTTCCCCGCTCGCGGCTGGGCCCTGCTGAGCCCCAACTACCGCGGCTCGACGGGCTACGGCGACAAGTTCATGACCGACCTCATCGGCCGCGAGGCCGACATCGAGGTGCAGGACGTGCTCGCCGGCGTCGATGCCATGATCGAGCGCGGCATCGCCGACCCGGACCGCCTCGGCGTGATGGGCTGGAGCAACGGCGGCTTTGTGACGAACGCGGTCATTACGACCACGCAGCGGTTTAAGGCCGCCAGCAGCGGGGCCGGCGTACTCGACATGTTCATGCAGTGGGGGCTGGAGGACACGCCGGGGCACGTCATCAACTACATGCGCGGCCTGCCTTGGGAGCGCACCGAGGCGTACGTCAAGGCGTCGCCGGGCTACCGGCTCGGCAAGGTGACGACGCCGACGATTATCCACGTCGGCGAGAATGACGAGCGCGTGCCGGCGGCGAATGCGCGGACGCTGTACCGGGCGCTGAAGGAGTACACCAAGACGCCGGCGATTCTGCTCGTGTATCCCGGCGCCGGGCACGGGCTGGCGATTTCCGACCACCGCAAGGGCAAGCTGGACTGGGACGTGGCGTGGTTCGACCGATACGTGCTGGGCAAGGCGGATGAACCCGCCGGCGAAGAAAAGTAGTGACGGTGACGAGTCGGCGGTGGCCTGCCCCCGCCGCGCTCGCCGCCATAGCGGCCCGGCCCCGTGTCGGCCGGCCGGTAGCGCTGCATGGGAGCCGGCCCGCTGTGGCGGTAGTCCGGCGTCGCGGAGGGCGATGGCCGTCGCGCCGCGCGGGCCTCGCGCTCGGGGTTGGTCCGCAGCGCGAATATGAGCCCGGAGCGCTGGCGACGGGTCGGGCCGACCGGCCATTGGCCGGTGCCACACCGGCCGCGGCCGGGCGTCGTCTAATGTGGCGTGCCGTCCGGTTCCGCCGGGGTGTCGTCAGATTCCGCGGCCGTGTCTTCGCTGTCGACCGCGCTGCCGCGCGGGGGGTGCTGCCGCCCCTTAACGAGCTTGAACTCGCCCACTGGCGCGACCCGTCGGTAGCCGAGGTACAGCGCGATGTCGAGAATCTCGGTGAGCGTCGGGAACGGCCGGTCATTCACGCGCTTGTACTCGTCCACCGCCTTGAGGAAGTCGAGCTGCTCCTCATTCATGTGGCCTTCTTCGGCGGCCCGACGATAGTCAGTCCGCCGACGGCCGGGACCGCGGCGACGATCGAGTTGCGAACGCCGGTCACCCCCGGATCGGCGATCGACCGCCGCCCGCCGTTCCACTGCCGGTTCAGGCGTGGCCGCCGCGGGCGTACCGTCGGTCGAACTCGGGCCGCCCGCAGGGGCCGGCTTCGGCGTCCTGCCGCGGCCGGCTGCGGCCCCGGCCATCGGCGCGGGCGCAGCGCCACGGGCCGGCGCGCGACGCGCCGGGACCTTCTGCGTCGTCTTCTGGCTCATACGAGTCTTATCGTCGCTTGAGGCCGACCGTCTGCACCCCGCCGGAACCCCGAGTTCGGCGATTCCGGCGGGGCGTGCCCCCCGCGTGTTGCGGTCCGGTTTACCGGCGACCGCGTCACCGTGGCCGGCGTGAGGGCGGGGGGCTACTCATCGTCGTCGACGTCGTCATCGAGGTCGTCATCGAGGTCGTCGTCATCGTCGAAGTCGTCGTCGAAGTCCTCGTCGAGGTCATCTTCCTCTTCCTCAAACTCCTCGTCCTCGTCTTCCGCCTCGTCGTCATCGACTTCGTCGTCGTCATCGGGCTGGCGGCGGCGGCCGTCCGCCACGAGGTGCAACGCCCCATCCGTCTCGTTGCTCACCTCGTCCAGTTCGTCCCCGTCGTCCGTGTCCGGCTCCTCGTCGATCTCCGGCAGCCAGTCCTCCTCGATCAACTCGGTCTCCGCCAAGCCCGCCGTCTCCACCTCGTTCCACTCGGATTCCCGGAACATCGTCAAGCTCCTTATGCAGCCGGCTTACCGCCGCTTACGTCACTCAGGGCCGGGCGAGAGCTCGCCCGGCGCGGCTACATACTTGCCCGACCCCGGTTCGTCAACCCCGATTCTCGGCATTCCGGGACCGGGGACGGCCAGGCGGGCCGGCACCGAAGACGCGGTCGGCCGATGGAGTATAATGGACCACCAGCGCTCGACCCGCAGGAGTTGCTATGTCCGCCATTTTCGACCGATTTTCGAAGCGTTTTGAACGCCGCCAGGAGCAGAAGAAGCTGGCGCGCGAGATCGTGGACCCGGACGCCCCGCCGATCCCCGACGCCCCCGTCGAGCAGGCCCACGCGGAAAGAACGCCGCAGCGAAACGACCCGTGCCCGTGCGGATCGGGGAAGAAGTACAAGAAGTGCTGCGGAAAGGGTTCGTGAGCGCTCCCGCCCGTGTCACTCCGTGGTACGTTGACGGCCTCCGGTTCGCCTGCACCCAGTGCGGGGCGTGCTGCAGTGGGGCGCCGGGGCACGTCTGGGTCGATGGCGATGAAATTGACGCGATTGCGGCCTTTCTCGGCCTGACGCCCGAGCAGTTCAACCGCCGGCACGTTCGTCGCGTCGGTCGCGGCCGCAGCCTGCTCGAGCTCCCCGGCGGCGACTGCGAGTTCCTGGAACGTCTGCCCGACGGAAAGACCCGCTGCCGGATTCACCCCGTCCGTCCGACCCAGTGCCGGACGTGGCCGTTCTGGCGGTCGAACCTGACCACGCTCCAGGCTTGGCGTCTGACCGGCCGCGGCTGTCCCGGCATCGACCGCGGCCCGCTGCACACGCTGCCGGTCATCCAACAAGCGCTCACGGACAACGGCAGTCGACCGTTGTGAAAGTGGGGCAAAACAACCTCGCGGCGGTGATTGTCTCCTCGACCGCACGCGGTGCCCGGCCGTCTCGCCACGCCGGATTGGGGATGACCCGCCAATACAAACATGGCCGGCGGCCTGTGTGGCATGCTCGCGGCCTTGGACCGACGTGCTCCGCCTGGAGTTCCGGGGGTGGCCACGGCCGGTGCGGAGCCCGGTCGCCAAAGGCGACTGGCTGTGGGGAGCCGCTACGGGTTCGTGAGGAGCTTCACGAACGGGTTGATGTCGCCGAAGTCGAAGCGGCCGTCGCCGTTGATGTCGCGGTTGGCAAACGGGCAGCCGGGGTACTGCTGCTCATACAGCGGTAGATTCGTGAGCGCGAGCACAAACGGATTGATGTCGCCGAAGTCCACGTGCCCATCGCAGTTTAAGTCGCCGACGAGCCCCGGGGCAAGAGTCACCAGCTCCCCGTCCCAGTGCACGACGCGCCCCGCGGTATCGGTCAGCTTGGCGATGACGCGATAGCCTCCCGGCGGCATGTTCGGCGGCATCAGCTCCTGCACGTCGAACACGCTTGTTTCGCCCGGATTCAACGCCACCGGTTCGCTCAGCATGAGCCAGCGACTTCCATTGGGCTCTTCGAGCCAGATGGTCAGGTCGGCGCTGCGGGTCTGCCGCGAGTTGTTCTCCACGTGCGCCACGATCTTCAGCAGGCTGTACAGGTACGCCCGCGGCGGCGTCTTCAGCCAGACGCCGAACATCCCATCCAGCGGCCGCAAGTCGTGGACCGCGTTGTTGTGGCGATTGACACGATAGTGGCCGTGGACGATCCGCGTCGCGTCGTAGTCAAACGGGCTGGTCCAGGCGTACAGGCCCTTGCCGCTACGGGCCGCGGCCGCCAGGTCCAGCCGGTCGTCACCATTCAGGTCGCCCAGCGACAGGCCGCCGTAGTAGCTGGAGCCGGTCGCCCACGGGAAGCCGGCGACGGGGGTGCCGTTGTGGTGCCAGGCGTACACGCCGCCGGAACCGCTGGTCGGGGTGGTAACGAGGATTTCGAGGTCGCCGTCGAAGTCGAGGTCAACCAGAACGGGCGTCGCGTGGACACCGCCGGGCGTGGGGATCGGCCAGCCGGGCATGATCTTGCCGTTGGCGGCCACGACGTAGACGCTGCCGTTCTGGCTGCCGAAGGCCATCTCGATGTAGCCGTCGCGGTCGAGGTCGCCGACGGCGGGGCTGGTGTAGAGGGCGTAGGTGCCACACTTGGTCGGGAAACCGCTGACCACGGTGCCGTCATGGTGCCAAGCGTACAGGTCGCTGCCGACGGGGGCGATGATTTCCCGGTCGCCGTCGCGGTCCAGATCGGCGATCACCGGCGAACCGACGAGGTACGTCACGACGATGGGAAAGCCCGGCACAGGCGTGCCGTCGGGGTGGACGACGGACAGGATGCTGCCGATGCCCTGCGTGGTGGCGATTACTTCGAGAATGCCGTCGCCGTCGAGGTCGGCGGCCGCCATCGTTTGTGAGCCGCCCTCGTTTGTGCTCACCTTGACGGGCCAGCCCGGCATCATCGTGCCGTCGCCTTGCAGGGCGACCAACCCGATGCTGCCGCGCGGCTGGACCAGGATTTCCAAATCGCCATCCTGGTCGAGATCGGCCAGGCACGCCGCCCCGCTCAATTCGCCGTTGACGTAGCGCGGGAAGCCGGCGACCGTCGCGCCGTTGTGATGGAAGGCGTACACGCGATAGTCGGCACAGGCGGTGATGATCTCAAAATTGCCGTCGCCGTCGATGTCGCCGACGGCGGGAGTCATGTTCCAGACGTGCCAGCCGGTGGTTTGCGGGAAGCCGGGGAAGGCGATGCCGCCGTTCTTCCAGATGTCGGTCTTGTGGTCACCGTTGGCGTGCAGCAGCTCGTCGATACCGTCGCCGTCCATGTCAAAGAACAGCGGCGCTCCGGTCTGGTCGTTGAGCGTGATCTTGGGGAAACCGGGCAGGTTCGCCTGCCCCCAGGCCCCGGGTGCGAGGCCCCACGCAAAAAGCAAAGGCAGGACAAGTCGCGGGTGACGCATTTTCGAACCCTCCTCCTGGATCAGTTCTCGACCTCGCGGCCGTTGACGTGATCCGGGCCTCGGTCGGCCCCGAGGTCGGGTTGCCGGCAGGTCGGCCGCAAGGCCACCCGGCCCTTTCAGCATAGCGAACCCGGCGGCGGACTTGAAGTGACTTCGCCGGTTTCGGCGCGTGCTTCCGGCGACCTGTACATCAGCAGGACGCAGCCGGCCGCCAGCGACGCCAGCCCCAGCCCGGTCAGTCCCGGGCGATACCCGTCCCCCAGTGCCGGGCCCCCCGCGGACCGCAGACACAGCACCGCCACCAGCAGCGCAGCGCCGCCGGCGAGTCGACGCCACCCCGGCGAGCGCGGCTGCACAAGCACCAGCCACAACGCCGCTACGATGATCAACTCGCGCCCCGCCGGGAAGACGGCGACGCCGAAGCTCAGCGCGCGACCGACGTTCGCCAGCGTGGCCAACGAGAATCGCGCGCGGGTCCCCTCCGCACCGCCGGTCAGCGTTTGGTCGCCGCGGCCGGGGGACATGAGTTGGACCGTGCGGGGCGGTTCGGCGGTGGTATCCTGGGCGTCGACCCAGGTGTGCAAGAGATCGGAGACGAGCCATGCGTCGTAGCCGAGGCGACGGAGCACGGAGGCGGCGACGACGGCTTGGCCATCACAGTCCTCGCGGCCTTGCGCGAAGACCTCATCGACGGTGGGCAAGTAGTCCATGACGCCCCACGTTTCCCAGTCAAAGGCGTAGGGCACGCGTTGCCGCACGAGCGTCTCGACCGCGATGGTGGCATCGTGCAGCGGTGGGTTGGGCCCGGCGGCGTCGGCCACGCGCGCGGCGAGCTCGTTCACGGTCGGATGGCACGGATCGATGACGGCGTCCAGGTCGCTCAGACGAATGAGCCAGGCGGGAATGAGCCACACGCGTGGGAAAAGCACGAGCAAGACAACGATGACGAAAGCACCGGTCTTGAGCGGCCAGCGTGTGCGACGCGGCCGGCGGTGCAACGCGTGCCAAGCGGCGGCGAATGGCATAGGGGGATCATACCGGCCCCACGGCTGGGAAGCGGGCCGCCCGGGCAACGTCCAGGCATCTGCCGTCACGGTACATGCACTAGGGCACATATGGATAACGCGGGCAGATGCCCGCATGGAAGGCGCTCGGACCGGGCCGATAACCACTCCCGGTCCCGCGGCCCTCGGCACGACGCCGCGCGGTGAGCCCGGGGGCCTTCCGGGCGATCGCGCCGGCGGACCGCGCCCGAGGGGCCGACCGGGTGCCCGAGACCGGAGGAGACCCCGTCGTTGGCCCGGGCGTGGCGGCGCCCTTTACAATACCTAACAGATTCCGTACAGTACGGGCGCCGGATTCGCGGACGCGAATGCCTCCCCGGTCCTTGCGGGATGGACGGGCCACGGAATCGGCTGCCACGGAGGGCAGGCCACCCGCGCGGCAAGAGCCCGGCACGCGGAGACGCGCTCCGCGCCGGGCGTCGTGGATACCCAGGAGGTGTGGACCGTGAACACGTCACGAACCGTGGAGCCGTCGACGCTGGAACGGCAGATCAGTCGGATCGCCCGCGTGTTGCCCTTTTTCGACGTGGGGGAGCTTTCCGGGCTGGCCGACTTCCTCGAGCACCGCGTCGCAGCGCGGCTTGCGCGCCCTGCACGAAAGCACGGATCTCCCCCTCGGAAGCACCCTCGTAGTCGGCCTCCCACTCGCACAGGCGGTTGAGCGCGCGCGCGCGGGCCGGCGCGTCCTCGACCATGAGCAGCAGGCCGGCGGCACAGAGCCGGGTCACCCAATGCCCGGCCAGGCGTGCCTGCTCGTACAGGAGCTTCATGGCTTCGTCGACCTGGAAGTTGATCTGCGGTTTGCGCTGCGGCATGGGTGCTCCTTTCGAGGATTCCGCTAATTCCTAGGCCGGCCATTATGCACACCCCGCACCACGCGGCAAGTCGGCGACCCGCAAAGACCCCGCCGGGCAACGGGCGACGATGGGCCCCGGTGCGGGCCCCACCAGGTGTCCTCTCCCGCGCGCCGCCGGGCGTGGCGGGGCTGTGGCGGCGGCGTGCCGCGGGTAGAATCGCCCGGACTGAAACGACTGGAACCCGAGCCGTCGGCCATGAGCACGCCACCTCAAGACCACCACAGCGCGCGCCCGCCTTCGGGAGGCTCGGACGGCGAGCCGACCCGCGTCGGGCCGGACTCCGCGGGACGGCCGGCCGACGTGGTCCCGCTCGGGCCAAGCATCGAGGGGTATGTCCTGAAGGAGGAGGTTCACCGCGGCGGGCAGGGGATCGTGTACCGGGCGATCCAGGTGGGGACCAAGCGCGAGGTGGCCCTGAAGGTGCTGCTGGAGGGGCCCTTCGCTGGAGAAATGGCCCGCCGACGCTTCGAACGCGAGATCGAGCTGGCGGCATCGCTGCGGCATCCGCACATCGTGACGATCCTCGATTCGGGGCTCAGCCGCGGGCGTTACTACTTCGCGATGGAGTACGTGGACGGCCTGCGACTCGATCGCTACGTCGCCCAGAAGCGCCCGCCGCTGGGCGACACACTGCACCTGCTGGAACAGGTCTGCGAGGCGGTCAACTACGCGCACCAGCGCGGCGTCATTCACCGCGACCTGAAGCCGCCGAACATCCTGGTCGATGCGGGCGGCGAACCGCACATTCTAGACTTCGGCCTGGCCAAGCCGCTGCACACGGCGGCGCCGCGCGAATCCACCGTGCAGATGCTGTCGATGAGCGGGCAACTGCTCGGGACGGTGGCGTACATGTCGCCGGAGCAGGCCGCGGGGCACCAGGACGTGGACGTGCGGAGCGACGTGTACTCGTTGGGGGTCGTGTTTTACGAGGCGCTGCTGGGGCACCCCCCCTACCCGGTGGACGGGCCCCTGGGCGAGGTGCTGCGGCGGATCACGCAGGAAGAGCCCCTGAATCCGCTGGTGGCGGCGCGGCGGTCGCGCAGCGGTTTCCGCATCAACGACGAGCTGGCCACCATTCTACTGAAGGCCCTCGACAAGGTCCCGTCGCGGCGTTACCAGACCGCCGGCGACCTGGCCCGCGATCTGCGGCACCTGCGTTTGGGCGAGCCGATCGAGGCCAAGCGGGCCAGCGGCCTTTACATGTTGAAAAAGACCCTGCGCCGCTACCAGCTTCAGGCCGCCACCGCGGGGTTGATCCTGGTTATGTTGTTCGCGTTCGTCGTGACGCTGGCGGTCCTGCTGGCCCGCGAACGGGACGCGCGGCGACTGGCCGACCAGCGGGGGGCAGAGGCCCGGCAGGCGATGGTCCTGCAAGAACAGGCCCTGCTGGAGGCCCGCCACCGGACGGCGGAGGCCACCCGCGCGCAGCACGAGTTGCGCCGGGCGTTGGCGCGTCAGCACATTCAGCGCGGCGATCTGGCCCTCGAGCGGTCTGCCCTCTCCGAGGCCCGCGATAGCTACTGGCAAGCGGTGGAAGTCGCGCCGACCCCGGCCGCGATGTGGGCGTTGCGTCGTTACTACCTGCAAACGACGGACGACTGGGCAGCGCTGGCGGCGGTCGAACTGAGGGGACCGGCCATCCTGTCGCCCAACGCGGCGCTCGCGGCCACCTGCCCGACGCCGGACACTGTCGCGGTTCAACGGCTGGACGGCTCCGCGCCGGACCACCGCGTGCGGGCCCCCGGTCCCGTGGCGCGGTTGGCGCTGACCGAAGACGGGGCCTTGGCGGCGGCCGGTGAGGGCTGGGCCCAGGCTTGGGAGCCGGGGCGGTTTGAGCCGAATGTCGCGGCGCACCTTCCCGAGGGTGGTCGTCCGCACGCCTTGTTTGTACTGGACGGGGGCCGGTCGTTGCTGCTCGTCGGCCAGCGGCCCGTGCGGCTGTTTCGCGGCCTGGACGGGCGCGTTGTGCAGACCATGCTGCTGCGCGGTTTGCCGGCCGGGCCCGCCGACTTCAACCCCGCGACGCAGCAACTGGCCATCGTGACCACGGCGGGGATCGAGCTGATCTCGTTGCGCGACGACGACCGCCTGACGGGCGACCTCGTGTGGTCGGAGGCAACTGGTGCGCGGGCCATTCACTTCGACGGCGATCGTCTCGTCGTGCTGGCCGACGGCGTGTACGCGGCCTCGCTGGCGGCCCCGCTGCCCTGGACATGGCGGAAGCTGCTCGATGCCGGGGCCGACTTTGATCTGCTCGACGCTTCGCAGGCCGGCGACAGCATCGCTCTGGGGCACCGCGGCGGACGGCTGGCCCTGTATCGCGGCGGGCAATTGCGCGGCTCCTGGCGCTCCGCCGGACGACGGCTCGAACAGGTTCGTCTCGCCGCCGGCGCGGGTGCCGTGGTGACGCTCGACGACCGAGCGTTAATCACGCGGTGGGGAGACCCGGAAAGCCGGCAGCCGCGGCGACGGATCCATGATGCACGGCCGACGACCTGGGCGGCGTCGGCCAATGGGGCGACCGTGTTGCTGGCCGTGGAGCGCGGCCAGGTCTTGGCCTTTCAGCCTCAGGACGAAGCGCGACGCGACGCCGCCGAAGCCGGTTGGCGCACCGTACTGCGACCCCGACTGCTGGGCTTCGGCGGAGACCTGTCGCTGGCGATCAGTGCGGACGGTCTGCGGGCCGTGGTCCGCGACCGTACCACGCTGCGTTTCATGCATCTGCCGGACGGCACCGCGCGCTCCGTGGTGTGGGACTCCCCGGCCACAGCCCCTGGGCGAGTGGCGCTGAGCGGGGACGGGCAGTACGTCGCGGTTCTGGCCCGCACGCCGACGGGCGACCGTGAGCAGATCGTCCTGCGGCGGTGGGAGGCCCCGGAGGTAGCCAATGGGACGGGCGCGGCTCCCCCGGCCACCGTGACGCACGATTTCGTCGGTGCCCTGGTCCGCGACATGGCGTTCCTGCCGCGCACGCCGCACCTGCTGGTGCTACGTTCCAACGGGGAGGTGCTGCGGCTGGAGGGGGGCGGCACGACGCCCGCGGCGTCACCGTGGATGCAACTCGATGCGCCCGGAACGGCGTTGGCCTGTGACCAGGGCGGCGACTACGTCGCGGTGGCCTGTGAAGATGGGTTGCTCCGGGTCGTCACCGTGGCCGGCTGCGACGTCCGACACCGCGTCCCCGTCAGCGGCGAGGTCATTACGCTCTCATTCAACCCGCGCGATGACGCCTTGCTCGTGCGGACGCGCGACGGCCAGGTGCGCGTAATCGACCCGACCAGCGGGGAGACCGTGGCCACCTGGGCGTTGCCGGCCCAGTCCGCATCCGCCATCGCCGCCTGGATCGGGCCGCGTGACGCTCTGCTGTTGGGCGAAGACAGCGGCCTGTACGAGTACCGCGTCGCGGAGGCGGACGCCGCCGTCGAGCGCAACCGCGCCTTGGCCCGCGAGCAGCAGGCGGCGCGGGCGCTGGCGGGGGCCGAGTACGCGGACGCGTGGGCAGCCGCCACGGCCCTCGCGTCCAGCGATCGCCCGCGGGGCCGGCGCCTGCAACAAGCGGTGCTGGAGGCGGTGCTGCGGCGGCCGCGGCTCGCGTGCCCCGCGGAATGGACGGACGCCGTGTTGTCGGGGGCCTCGCCGGCCACGCGACTGGCACTGGGCCACGCCGCGTATGAGGGCGAACGGTTCGCCTGGGCGCGGCAATGGCTGCGGGAGGCCACGGAGCAGGCGGGCGGTCGTGTGGATGCCTACACGCTGTTGCGGCTGGCGCAGTGCGACTACCTGGCGGAGGACTACGCCCGCGCGGCCGACGCATTCGCCGAAGTGCTGCCGCGTCCGGATTTCGACCCGGCGCAGGGCCCGCAAGTGGCGTTGCAGCGTGTGGCGGCCCTGTGGTTGGCCGGGCGGCCGGCCGAGGCGCGGCAGGCGGCCGCGCGCGTCAGCGAGCCGAGCCTGCCCGGCCGCTACGCAGACATCGTGGCCAGCACGTACGCCAGCGTGATCGCTCGGGTCATCACGGGCATCGAACGCGAGAGCACGGCAGCGGCGCTGGTGGACAGTTTGCTGGGGGCCGTCGGCGAGCGGCGTGTACTGTTTCAGGATGACGAGCACTTCTTCGCCGGCGAGCTGGCCCGGCAACGTGGGGCGTCCGCCGAGGCGGCGGTACACTATCAACGCTGTATCGACCTGGCCCGCGACGAGTGGCCGGCGAACTGGGCGCGCTGCCGGCTGGGGCCGCCGGTCGGCGCGGCCGCGGGCCACGCCGCGGACGACGGCAAGGAGCATCTATGAACGTGCTCGTCATCGGTTCCGGCGGCCGAGAACACGCGATTTGCCACGCGCTGGCACGCTCGGCGGAGCTGGACCGGCTCTTCATTCTGCCCGGCAACGCGGGGACCGCGACGCTCGGTACGAACATCCCGGGCGACGCGTGCGACATCGAGCTGGCGCTGGCCGTGGCCCGGCGCGAGCACATCGACCTGACGATCGTCGGGCCGGAGGATCCGCTGGCCGGCGGCCTCGTCGATGCCTTTGAACGAGCCGGATTGCGCATCTTCGGCCCGCGGGCTGCGGCAGCCCGGCTGGAAAGCGACAAGGCCTACGCCAAGCTGCTCATGCGGCACCACGCGATCCCGACCGCCGAAGCGCGCATCTTCACCGAGTTCGACCTGGCCCGGCAGTACATCGCGTCGCGCGACGAGCCGGTGGTGGTCAAGGCGGCGGGCCTGGCGAAGGGCAAGGGCGTCATCGTCTGCGACGATCCCGCCGACGCGATCCTGGCCGCCGAGAACATCCTCGTGAAACGACAATTCGGCGACGCGGGGGCGAGCATCGTGGTTGAAGAGCGGCTGCTGGGCCGCGAGGCGTCGCTGCTGGCGATTGTGGACGGCCATGTCGCCGTGTTGCTCGAGCCCGCGCAGGACCACAAGCGGCTGGGCGACCACGACACGGGGCCGAATACGGGCGGCATGGGCGCGTTCTCGCCCACGCCGGCGATTGACGAGCACGTCACGGCCCAAGTGGAGTCGCAGATTCTCGTGCCCGTGCTCGATGCCATGATTCGGCAGGACACGCCCTACCGCGGCGTGCTGTACATCGGGCTGATGCTCACCGCCGCCGGGCCGAAGGTGCTCGAGTTCAACTGCCGCTTCGGCGACCCGGAGGCCCAGGCGATCCTGCTCCGGCTGCGGTCGGACCTCCTGTCCCTGCTCCACGCCGCCGTCACCGGACGACTCGAGAGTGCGGAGATCCAGTGGGACCCGCGGCCGGCGTTGTGCGTGGTGATGGCGTCCGGCGGGTACCCGGAGAAATACCCGACCGGCCTGCCGATTACCGGCCTGCCCGAGGACGCTGAGGACCTCGTCGTCTTTCACGCGGGAACGCGGCGCGACGGCGACCGGATCGTCACGGCCGGCGGTCGCGTGCTGGGCGTGACGGGCCTGGGCGAGACGTTGGCGGCGGCGCGGCAGCGTGTGTACGACGCCGTGCGCCGGATCCACTTCGAGGGAGCGCACTACCGCACCGATCTCGGGGCGTGACGCCCCTTGGGAGACCCGCCATGCTGTTCGTGGGCGACGTACACATCTACGTGAGCGACTTCACCCTCGCCCTGCGCTTCTGGGCCGACGGGCTCGGTCTGGAGGTGGTCGAGAAAGAGGTCAGCCCCCACAGCGCGTACGCGCGGCTCGATTTCCCGGATGGCGGACCGTCGATCCGTCTGCTCGGCCCCGTGACGCCGTGGCCCGCCGACGCCCGCCCGACGCCCGGCCTGTACCCGACCGTCCGTTTCGACATCACGACCTCGGATTTTGACACCACCCTGGTCCGGCTGCTGGAGTGCGGCGGGCGGCAGGTGGACGAGATTGAGGCGTACAATGAGCTGCGGGCGGTGACGGTCGCCGACCCGGATGACAATCTGTTTGAATTGCTGGAGATCCACGACGAGGAACCGGGCGCCGACGACGAAGGCTGTGGCGTGCCGGCCGCCCGGGCGAAGTGTCGGCCCCCAACGCCGAAGGAGTTTCTAGAATGAGGTCCAGCGCTGTCCTGATCCTGGGTATGTTGTGGATGGGCACCGTGTGCGTCCAAGCCCAATTGAAACCGGCCCCGGAGGACTTCGTCCCCCTGCGCGACGCGTACCTGGCCAAGTACCGCCCGCTGTTCCTGGAGGCCCGGCAAGCCGAGTGGGACGCGAGCATCAGCGGGACCGACGCCGACTACGCCCGCGTGCGCGCGGTCAACAAGAAGCTCGTCGATCTGCACAGCGACCGCGCCACGTTCACGCGGCTACGGCAGATGAAAGACGCCGGCGGCCTGGCGGACCGCGTCCTCAACCGCGAACTGGACGTGATGTTCCGCGCGTTCCTGCCCGGGCAGGCCGACCCCGAACTCCGCAAGCGGATCGTCGATCTGGAAGCCGACGTGGACCAGATCTTCAACACGCACCGCAGCGCCGTCGGCGGCCAGACGCTGACGGAGAACGAGGTGCGGGCAGTCCTCGCCGACACGACCGATTCCGCCGCCGCCGAGGCCGCGTGGAAGGGCTACATGGAGGTCGGCGGCAAGGCCGCGCCCAAGCTGCTGCAACTGGTCCGGCTGCGCAACGAAATGGCCCGGCAGCTTGGCTACGAACACTTCTTCAACATGCAAATCGCCCTCCAGGAAATCGACGAGACGGAGCTGTTCCGGCTGTTCGACGAACTCGACCAATTGACGCGCGAACCATACGCCCGGCTGAAGCAGGACCTCGACGCGGCCCGGGCGGCGCGCTTCCACGTCCCCGTTGCGCAGTTGCGCCCGTGGCACTACGGCGACCTGTTCTTCCAGGAGGCGCCGCGCGGGCAGGACGTGGACCTCGACGCGCTGTTCGCCAAGGCCGACCTCGTGGCCCTGGCCAAGAAGTACTTCGCCAGCCTGGACCTGCCGGTCGATGACATCCTCGCCCGCAGCGATCTCCACGAGAAGCCCGGCAAGTCGCCGCACGCCTATTGCACCGACATGGACCGCGCCGGCGACGTGCGCGTCCTAGCCAACCTCGCTCCGAACGTCTACTGGGCCGACACGATCCTGCACGAGCTGGGTCACGGGGTGTATGACAAGTACATCGCCGACGACGTGCCGTTCCTGCTGCACGAGGCGTCGCACGCGATCACGACCGAGGGCGTCGCGCTGCTCTTCGGGGCCATGGTCAAGAATGAGGACTGGCAACAGCGGGTGTTGGGCGTCGCGCCGGCCAAGGCCGCCGAGATCGGCCGCGCCGTGCGGGCCGCGCTGCGGGCCGAGCGGCTGATCTTCGCCCGCTGGTCGCAAGTGATGCTGCACTTTGAGCACGGGTTGTACCGCGACCCGGACCAGGACCTCGGCCGCCTGTGGTGGGACCTGAAGAAACGCTACCAGCTTCAGAACCCGCCCGACGCGCTGGATCGTCCGGATTTCGCGGCCAAGACGCACATCCTCAGCACGCCGGTGTACTACCACAACTACCTGATGGGCGAGCTGTTCGCGGCCCAGGTGCGGGCCTACGTGACTTCGCAAGTCCTCGCCACCGACGGGCCGGCGCACCCGTGTTTCTTTGAGCAGCCCGCCGTCGGCCGCTATCTGCGCCAGCGCGTCTTCGCCCCGGGCAACCTGTACCCGTGGAACGAACTCATCCGCCGGGCCACCGGCGAGCCGCTGACCGCCCGCTACTTCGCGGCCGACTTGCAGGAGTAGCGGTCGGTCCGACTCGGGCGCGAAGCGCCCATCAGTACCCCGCACGCTCGCGCGGCGCCAGACGGACCGCCACTCGCGTGGCGGGTTCTGTTGATGGTCTTGCGCCCTCAGTTCCCCTACCCCGCCCACCCTCCTCGGCCCTCCCGGCCCCAGCGCCACGCCTGTTGTCCGGTCACCAACCGGACAGCGGCACGATGTTGCGATACTGATAGTCCGGGTCGCGTGGGTCGTTCCACCACGCCTGGGGATCGCCGGGCGCGTTTCCGGACGCGGTCTTCCACCCCAACCCGCGGCTGCCTTTGGTCGTATCCGTGTAGGTGTAACTGGCGTGTCCGTCGAGGAACAGGAAGTTGTGCCGATTGGGCTCGCGGTGCCAGCCGCGCCGCGGAACACGGTTCCACTGCGATGAGTCAAACGGGTCCTCGAAGAGGATGACGAACTCCGCCGAGTACCGCATCATCTGCATTCGCAGGAACGCGTTGGCCCGTTGCAGCCAGCGGGGCGGTGAGTCGTTGGTGAAGCAGTCCTTGGCCCAAAACCTCGCGAAGTGGTAGTTGCACGTGTAACTGCTGCCCGTGAAGCGGTAGTTGGAGTCCGAGGTCTCATACCCCGCCGCCTGCCGCATCCAGAACCCGCCCGTGTCCGAGGGGCATTCGAACACCGGCACCTTGCGGACGATCTCGAACAGCGGGTCCTCCGGCGGCACGTCGTAGTCCGGCAGGTCGGGGTACAGGTACGCATTGAATGGCCGGCCCGCCGGCGTGTCGCGGTACATCGCATAAAAATAGCCCCACCACTCGCCGGCCAGTTCCGGGTAGCGCCGGCCCGGGTGGCCCCCGTAGTAGAAGCCGTGCATGGCCGCCTGGTTGCGCTTCTCGAACGGGAACCAGTCGGTGGTCTCGTTGAAGTAGGAGCGCATGGCCAGGCCGATTTGCCGCAGGTTGGACAGGCACTTGGCCTTCTTGCCCTGCTCGCGGGCCCGGGACAGCGCCGGCAGCAGAATGGCCATCAGCGTGCCGATGATGGCGATGACGACCAGCAGTTCGATGAGCGTGAACCCCCGGCCGCCCCGCCACCCCCCGGCCGAAGCATGGTGGGTCACCGTGGGCATCGCCAACTCGGCACAAGTCGCCGGCGTCATGCCGTCCGCCCGACGGGCAGCGATCCTTGCGGGCCCGTCTCGACAGACGACCGGCCTCCATATCTATCATACCACACGTCACGTCGATGCACCCGGGCGGCGCGCTGCCCCGAACGCAGTGGGGTCGCCGGGGTCGCCGCCGAAAGTCGGAGCGCGTCCGGCGTACGGCGTGCGAGCGTCGGCGGGGCGACAGGCCGCGCAGGGGTGCGGTCCCTGCGCGACGTAGCATCGTTCACGTCTCACGGCCGGTACAGAGCCCGGTCGCCAGGGGCGACTCGCTGTGGCGAGCCGCTACGCGATGCACGGCCGGTGCGGAGCCCGGCCGCTACACACCGGCGAGACGCCGGCGAGACGCCGGTGCCACCCCAAGAACGGGAGCCGTCGGCACCTCCGTTTGAATTGTGCCTTCCTCGTTTTGCGTTCCGCAGTTGGCCCCATGCCCTGCGCACTTTGCCCTCGTCGCGCCCCGCTACGCCGCCGCTTCCGCCGCCGTTGGCACGACCCCGAGGACTTCGTTGAGCACGTAGTCGGTGCTCAGGCCCTCCGCCTCGCCCTCGAAGTTGAGCAGCAAACGGTGCCGCAAGCTCGGCAGCGAGGCCTTCTTCACGTCGTCGAAGCTCACGTTGTAGCGCCCGTCGAGCATGGCGTAGATCTTGCCCGCCAGCGTGAGGGCCTGCGCCCCGCGCGGGCTGCTGCCCCAACGAACGTACTTGTTGACGATCTCCGGCGCGAACGCCCCGTTGGGGTGCGTCGCCAGCACCAGTCGGATCGCGTAATCCTGTACGTGCGGCGCCACGACGATCCGCTTGACGAGCTGCTGACCGGCGATGATCCGCTCGCCGCTGAGCACGGGCCGGATGTCAGGCGTGAAGCCCGAGGTCGTGCGGTCGAGGATGGTCTTGAGCTCCTGGCGGTCGGAATAGCCGACGACCAGCTTGAAGAAGAACCGGTCGAGCTGTGCCTCGGGCAGCGGATACGTTCCCTCCTGCTCGATCGGGTTCTGCGTCGCCATCACGAAGAACGGCTCCTTGAGCGTGTACTTGACGCCGCCGGACGTGACCGTGTGCTCCTGCATCGCTTCGAGCAGGGCGGACTGCGTCTTCGGCGTGGCGCGGTTGATCTCGTCGGCGAGGATCATCTGGGCGAACAGGGGGCCGCGCTGGAACTCGAAGTGCCGCCGGCCGGTGGCGGGGTCTTCGGTGATGATGTTGGTACCGATGATGTCGGCGGGCATGAGGTCGGGCGTGAACTGGATGCGTGAGAAGTCCAGTTGCAGGGCCTGGGCGAGCGTACGGATGAGCAGCGTCTTGCCGAGTCCGGGGACGCCCTCGAGCAGAGCGTGGCCGCCGGCGAACAGGCACACCAGGACGCCCTCCACCACGTCCTGGTGCCCGACGATCATCTTGCCGATTTCGTCGCGCAGCTTCTTGAACTCGTCGCAGAAACCCGCCACCAGGTGTTCGACCGGCACTTCACCCGCCGCCATGATCGGTCCTCCACGGCCACATCGTGTCCCCCCGCGCGGCCCGGCGGGGTCCACCAGCGATGCCGCGGAGATTCTACCGGCTCCGCGGCGGCGTGCTCAGTCGTCAGCGCGGCCGAAAACGGTGCCGGCTCGCGCCGCGCACTCTGAGCACCACCGCCCAACCGCGCGCGGTCACCAGCTTCGACTTTCGCACTCCCAGCGCCCCTCAGAACCCCGCACACCAGTGCGGGGGGAGGCGTCCCGTCACTCGCGTGGCGGGTTGGGTTGACAGGTCCCAGCCTCCGGCGACTCCAACTGCCTGGGCCCAAGGGGGGCGAGGATTCTCGCGACGCCCGTGTCCACTCCGTCGCGGAGATCGAGCCGCCGCTCGGGCGGCACGCCCCAGCGGGCGGCGACCTCGGCGGCCAAGTCGGGGCGGACGGCGAACACCGTGCCCCCGGGAAGAGCAGCGAGCGCGTCGAGAGCGGCGGCCCACCCGCCGCCGGCCAACTCCAACGGCCCCACTTCGTCCACGATGACCAGGTGCGGTGCATCGGCAATCGCCCGGGCCAGCGCCGCCCGCCCGAGTCGCAACCCGCCGGCGAGAAAGTGGAAGCGGCCCGCGTGTTCAACGCCGGGCCCGCGATGGTCGGCGAGGCGGGTGGTGGCGCCGGTGGCCAGATCAACAACATCGTATCCGAGACACTGGTCGCCTTCGTGGACCGCCGGCGCCAGGACGCCACCGATCGTCAAGCCCCGGGCGCGCGCCGCCGCGGCCAGGGTCCGGCAGGCCGAGGTCTTGCCGGCGTGTCGGTCGCCGATGAGCAGGAACAGGCTCATGCCGTGGTTCTCCCAACTCACCCGCCGTGGCGGGCCAGCCACTCCGCGGCGGCGATGAACATGACCAGCAACGCGGCGGCGACGACATCGCCGAACGTCCGGCGCACCTCACGCCGGAATGTCCGTCGGGGGTGCAGCCCGAACCCGCGCCCCTCCATCGCCAGGGACAAAGCGTGTGCGGTACGCAAGGCCGACACCAGCAGCGGCAGCAGCCACCGCCGCAGAAGCAACCACCACCGACGGGGCCCGCGCGCGTCGTACGGCATACCGCGCACAAGTTGGGCACGATAGACGTGGTGGGCCTCGACGCGAAGCACCGGCACCAGCCGCAGGGCGGTCACCAAGGCGAAGCCCCACCGAACAGGCAGACCCGCTTTCATCAACGCCTGGGCCAGGGACGACGGATCGGTGGTCTTCACGAACAAGTGGCTTGCAAGAACGACAGCCAGCAGACGGCCGGTGACCCGCAGGCCGCCCTCCAGCCCCGCCGCCGTGACGGGGCCGAGCACGACGCGACCTTCCCGGATGAAAGCAACGTGGACCGCCACGATCATTACGGCGAGTGTCAGCCACATGCGCAGACCGGGCAGCCTCCAGGGCGGGACGCTCGCGCACCAGAGCAGGACCATCACCCCGCCTGCCGTCAGCCACGGTACCGTGGCGCCCGGCGACCTAAAGACCGTCACCGTCAGGCCGATGAGCCAAACGAGCTTCACCAGCGGGTGCAGGCGGTGTACGCCGGATGTGGCGGCGATGTCTGTCATCCGGCGGCCCCCGTTTCGACATACGCCGCGTGTCCACGCGAGCGCAACAGCGCGAAGGCGTCCGGGACGGGGGCGTCCAGCTCGACGCGGCCCTGCGTCATGAAGACGACCCGCGTGCAGCCGTGTCGGACCACACGAGGGTCGTGGGTCACGATGAGGCAGGCCCCGCGTGGCCGCGTGGGTGACCCGTTCACGATGTCGCCGATGGCCCGCAGCAGAAAGCGGGCATTTTCCCAGTCCTGTCCGGCAAACGGCTCGTCGAGCAGCAGCACCCGCGGCTTGTGGAGCAGCACCGATATCAGATTGAGGCGGCGTTTCTGGCCCCAGCTCAGCCGGTGCGGGTGGTCGCCGCGGCGTGCCGCCAACCCGGCCGCGTCCAGCAGCGCCGCAGCCTCGCGCTCCGCGTCGCCGTCCGGTCGCCCCTGCGTCCGACACGCGAACAGCACCTCGTCCCACACCGTCTCGGCGACGAGTTGGTGGTCGGCGTTCTGGAAGACGAGGCCCACCGCGCGGGCCCGCCGCGACACCGCACGCGCTGACACGCTCAAACCGGCGACATGTATCGAGCCGGCCTGCGGCGCGACCAACCCCATCAGGCCGTGCAGCAGCGTCGTCTTGCCGGAGCCGTTCGGCCCAAGCACCGCGATGACCTCGCCCGCGCGCACTTGCAGCGAGACGTCGTCGAGAATCGGCCGGCCGTCGGCTCCCACCGTGGCGTGGGCAACGTCCACGAGGAGTTCGCCCGGAGCGTCGGCAAATGCGGGCGTCGACACCTCGCGCGGCGATGGCCCCGTCAAGCGGAGGAGTAGCGGGGCCGCTGAGTCTCCCGCCGGCTGGTCGAGCACCACGCGGCCCTCGTCGAGGCCGATCAACCGCGGCCGTAGCGGCAGGAGCTGAGCGAGCTTGTGCTCGATGATGACAACCGTCAGCCCCGTTTCCCGGGCGAGATTGGCCAGCGAACGGAACAACTCGCCCGCCGTCTGCGGGTCGAGGCTCGCGGTCGGCTCGTCGAGGACGAGCGCCGCCGGCCGGCAGGCCAGCAGCGACGCGACGGCGACGCGCTGCTGCTCGCCGCCGGAAAGGGTGGCAAGGGAACGGCCGAGCAGCGCCGCAATGGCCATCTGATCCGCGGCCACGGCGCTGCTCTGGTGGATTTCGTCGGGCGGCCGGCAGCGGTTTTCCAATCCGAATGCCAACTCATCCGTTACGTTCAGCGTGGCGAACTGGGCCTGCGGGTTCTGTTGCACCAGGCCGATAAGTTGCGCGAGTTCCGGCAGCGGCGTCGCGGCGACGTCCCGGCGGTCGATCCGGATCGTGCCGCACGGCTGGCCCCCCTGCCGGCCGATGAGCAGTCCGCACATCGCCAGTGCGAGCGTCGTCTTGCCGGAGCCGCTGGGGCCGACGACGACCACAAACTCACCCCGCCCAATTTCCAGGGTGACATCGCGCACGGCCGGTGCTGATGCGCCGGCGTATCGCCAACCGAATTGCTCGCAGCGGATCATCCCGTGGTCGCCGACGCGCCCGTCACGCCGGCCCGGCCCAGCGCCCCGATCAGCCACCAACCCAACGCGCCGGCCAGGACGGCGCCGCTGGCAAACGCGAGCAGCGCCAGCCCGACGAGCACCCACAGCACCGGACCATGTGCCGGCAGGTCGGCGACCAGTCGCAGCACCAGCAGGTTCGCCGCCGCCGCCGTGCCTCCCGCGAGCGCGTACGTGACGACGTGGTGCCGGCGGGCGAGCAAGAGCCACACGACATCCACGGCGAGGCCCGCCACGCCGCTGTAGAGCAGGACCAGCAGCCCGTGCGGATTGCCGGACAGCAGTTCCACGGCGCCTTTCAGCAGGCCCGTCAGCGTCGCCGCCCCGGGCTTGCGCACCAGGCCCACCGCCAGGACCAGCCACAAGACGTGAATGCCAGCCAGCCACTGCAGGCCGCCGAACGTGCCGAGCGTGGCCTGCACGGCCTTGCCGATCAGGCTAACGATGCTGCCGCCCATGCCGCCGAGGGCGGCGAGCGTCGCCATGACCAGGACGTCGTGGAGTGACCACCGGGGGGACCGCGCACTCACGCTGCCATTCTCCGGGCCGCGCGCGACTCAACCGCGCCCCAGTACGCCCTGAAACGCGGCGAAATCGCGCAGATCAATGTCGCCATCGTAATCGAAGTCCATCATCAGGCAGTGCCCGACCGGCAGCACCGACGGCGGCTCGGTCCAGGCCGGCGGATCGCAGCCGGCCGGCAGCAGTTCGCATTGCGCGCCCGTCGCGCACTCCTCAAAGCGCCCGAAATCGCCGAAGTCAATAATACCGTTGCTGTTTCCATCTCCACAGATCGCCAGGTCAGGTGTTGCCAGTGTCAGCAGTTGGTAGTAATCCCAACCATCCTGGAGATAGGTGTATTGTTCCAGAACGCCTCCGACGGCACAGAAATACTGTCCGACGACCACAAAGGGGTGATATACCGCCGGCTTGGCGTCCGTGTTCATGTAGTCCGATGCCCAGCAGTCGCCGCCGGCCGCGCGCAGGTTGTAGTTATCGACCGCCTTGCCGAGGTCGCGCTCGGTCACCTCCACGCCGCGGACAATCATGCGCATCGACTCGAGGTACTCCGCGCGGTGGTCCACCACGTACCAGCCTTCCCCGTAGATCGGGTGGACGCCGTACATGGGGGCCGCGATGGCGGTCACGTCGATCAGGCGCGCCGGCGGCAAGGGGTGGCCGTGGCTGAGAATCTGGTAGCCGGGGTCGTACGCCGCCTGCCGTTGTAGCGTCGTGGTCCCGCGATACTCCTCGACCAGCAGGTTCGTGAACGTTATCCAGTCTCCCACCTGGGCGTCGTTGTACATCTGGTATGGGTAGATCCAGTCCTTGACTTGGATCCCGCCCCACCCATCGGGATATGCGGGGTCCTGCACGACCAGTCGCGGCCGGGTGCCCGCGAACTTCGCCACGACGACCCCACCCGCGCAGTCCACAACTTGACCCGCGTACGCGCTGTGGCCTTCGGGATCGGTCGTGTACTGAATCTGGTAAATGGTGAGCGGTTGCGCCGCCGCCGTGGCGCTCAGTCCAACAACCACCAGCGGCCACACTGACCCGCGTAGCGCGCAACGATTATGCCGATCGCCCATTCGCCTCTCCTCGCGCGGCCGGTCGCCGCGGCAACGGCTTCATCGGCCCATCACGCCGGGGGCCGGATAGGGGAACCAGTCGGGATCGTTGCGCGGCGGCACTTCCAGATCGCGCGGCCACCACGGCTTCCAGACGCGCGCCTGCCATTGCACGTGACCGTCGGCGAGCAAGACGTTGCCGCCCAACTCACTCTTGCCGCGTGCGTGACGGGCCGCGAACGCCTTCGGGTAGCTCGCGGAGTACTTCCCGGCGCCGCGGTAGACCTGCTGCGCGTCGAAGCCCTTGCTTGGGTCGAGCAATTGATCAAACAGCACGATCACCTGCGCCGGCCGCACGACCCGGTCCGTGTTCAGGAACGACGGCAGCGGATAGCCCTCCCCCCCCGGCGGCGGCCACGCGTTGCCGTCCAGCATCAGACACGAGTTCATCGCATAGCTGAAATATCCGTCCCGCTCCGGGTAGTAGTTGTACGCGCCACGCTCGGGCACCGGCCGCCCCAGCGGACATTGGTAGAACGTCGTCTCGTTCGGTCGCTCGCCGCGGGGGTAGTATCGCCACGGCGGCAGGCCCATGAGCGGCGGCAGCATGTCCACCCAGCCGAACCAGTCCGCGACGTCCTCCGGCGACACCCGTGGGTCGTTCAGGTCGCGCGGGCCACGGTCCAGCCCGTCGCAGTGCGGCCAGATCGAGCGGTTTTCGGCCGCGTAGCACGCCAGCGCCAACCCCCACTGCTTCAATCGAGCCGCGCAGCAGACCTCCTGACTGCGCCGCCGCGCCGCCCCGAGCGACGGCGCCAGGACCGATGCCAAGACGCCGATCACCGCGACGGCGACCAGCAATTCGATCAGCGTGAACCCCACGGCCGCGACGACTCGCCGATCCGAGCGATGTGCTTTGGCAAGCATAACGCATCGCCTCAAAAAGGGCGCCGCAGCGCCTTGCCCGCGTCCCTCAGCCCCGGCCATCCCAGAACACTAATCCGAACCCCGCACGTCAGTGCGGGGCGAGGAGTCCCGCCGCTCGGGCCCCACCCCTCGCACGGTGGGTCCCTTGACCGGCTACTCAACAATCCTACCGTCACGTCCGGAATCGCGCCAAGGCTACCCGCGCGGATTTTCCCGGACCACCGCAAAAGTTGACGCCGACCGGGTTGCGAGCGATCCTGCACCGGTCGAGGTTCGGCGGAATCTCTCCCGTCGCGGAGTGCTCCGTGCCCCGTAGGAAGCCCCAGAGGAAGCCCAACCGTCGGCCAGCCGCCTCGAACGGCCGCGGCGAGTGGCAGCCTGGTCTGCGGTTGTGGATCGAGGTTCCCGGTCACGGCAGCGTGGGCCCCGGCAAGCTGCGCCTGCTCGCCGCCATCGCCGCCACACGCTCGCTGTCGGCCGCCGCCCGGCGACTGCGCATGAGTTACCGCCTGGCCTGGGAGCACCTGCGCCAGATCGAACAGCGCACCGGGTTGCGCGTCGTGACGCCCCAGCGCGGAGGCACCGGCGGCGGCGGGACGGACCTCACCCCGGCCGGCCAGGCCCTGCTGGCGGCCTACGAGGCGTTCCGACGGGATGTGGAAACGGGCACCGCCGAGGCGTTTCAGCGGCATTTTGGTCAAATTGGCGGAACCTGGCCATGCGAATCACCCTGTCCGTAATCACCGCAGCCCGCAGCCTGCTTGTCGCCGTGCTTCTCGCGCCGGCCAGCGGCGAGATCACGCTGCCCGGGACGCAGCCGGGCGAGCACGGGCTGACGTTGGAGACCGTCGAGCAATGCGCCGTGTGCCACGGGCAGACGGCCAGCCAGCGGTACGATCCGCTCGCCTCGTGGCAGACCGGCCTCATGTCGCTCGCCTCCAAAGACCCCGTGTTCCGCGCCGCGCTGGCCGTCGCCAACCAGGATATCCCCGGCGTCGGCGACTTCTGCCTCCGCTGCCACGCCCCCCGCGGCTTCCTGTCCGGAAGGACGAAGCCGGCCGACGGCTCCGCGCTGGAGCCGGACGACCTACACGGCGTAAGCTGTGCCACGTGCCACCGCCTCGTTGATCCGCGCACCCCGGAGGCCGGCTGGCTGACCAAGACCGTCCCCCCCGGCCTGGGAAACGGCATGATGGTGTTCGATCCGGCGTACGTCATGCGCGGCCCCTACGGCGATGACCCGAAGCTCCGCATGAGACCGCACCAGGCCCGCCAGTCGCCCTTTGTGATGTCGGGGCACCTCTGCGGCACCTGTCACGACGTGTCGAACCCGACGTTGGCCGAAGACGTCAAGACGCAGCCGCCGCACACTTTCGGGCACATCGAGCGGACCTACAGCGAGTGGTTGCTCAGCGATTTTGCCCAGCAGGGCCGGGCGGGATCGTGTCAGGCGTGTCACTACCCCGCTGTCGCGGGCGGTGGCTACCCCAGCCGCTTCCGCGAGAACCCGAAGCGCGAACCCTTCGCCGAGCACGGGGCCTCCGGTGGGTCCACGTGGGTCCAGGAGGCGATTTGGCGGCTGTGGGACGGGCGGGACATGGACCGCGCGGCGCTGGATCGCGGGCAGGAGAAGGCCCGGCGGCTGCTCCGCAGCGCGGCGAAGCTCGACCTGAGCTTCCCGCAGGCCGGGCGCGCGCGGGTGCGCATCACCAATCTCGCGGGCCACAAACTGCCCACCGGCTATCCCGAAGGCCGCCGCATGTGGCTGCAAACGTGCGTCTACGACACCGAGGGCAAGCTGATCGAGGAGCGCGGCCGCTACGGCGAAAAGGACGACACGGTCGCGGGCCGCCCGGCGCGCTACCCGACGCTGCTCGACCCCGAGCGGACGCGCGTCTACGAGTGCCTGCCCGCTATCAGCGACGCGCAGGCGAAGAAGTACGGCAAGGAGCCTGGGCCGTCGTTCTTCTTCGTGCTCAATGACGTGATCGCCAAGGACAACCGCATTCCGCCGAGGGGCTTTGCGAACGCCGCGTTCGCGGAGCGACACTGCCAGCCGGTCGCGGCGACGTATGCGGATGGGCAGCACTGGGACGATGTGGACCTGGAGTTGCCCCCGGGTGCCGTGCGGGTTGAGGTCCGCCTGCTGTACCAGTCGGTGTCGGCCGAGTACGTCAAGTTCCTGGTCGAGGAAAACCGCAGCGACGAGTGGAGTCGGCGGCTCCACGACGTTTGGACCAAGACGAACTTCTGTCCACCCGAGGTGATCGCGGAGGCGACGGCCGCGGTCGAGCAGCCCGGATCGTGAGCGACACCGCATGAATCGGCCAAAAGAGCCACCCCATGACGGGCCGCGCGTCGGCCAAGGCCCGATTCTCGGCGGCGTGCTCATCGGCGGCGGAAGCACGCGCATGGGGCAGCCGAAGTCGCTGCTGGTTCATCAGGGCGTCAGCTTTGTGGAACGGGTGGTCACGGCCCTGCGATCCGTCGTGGACGAAGTGGTGTTGCTGGGCGACGGCCTCCTGCCGGACTCGTCGGCCCCCTTGCGCCGTCTGCCGGACGCCGCCGGCCTGCGCGGTCCTCTGGCGGGCATACTCGCGGCCCTGCGCTCGGACCGGCAGGCGGGTTGGATCATTGCCGCGTGCGATTTGCCGCTGCTACGCACCGCGGCCGTCGTGTGGCTCGTGCAGCGACGTGGACCGGGCCGACAAGCCATTCTGCCCAGCGTGACGGCGGACCGTGTTGAGCCGCTGCTGGCGGTCTACGAAGCCGATGCGCTGCCGCTTGTGGAGGAGCTGGTTGCCGAGGGCCGCCCGGCGCCCCACCGGCTGGCGGGCCGCGCGGGGGTTTACTCGCCCACGGTGCCGGCTGAGTTGCAGCCCTGTTGGACCAACGTCAACACGCCGGCGGAGTTGAGCCGAATCGAGCGCGAGCGCGATCGACAGCACCGGGAAAAGAACCGCTCGGGAACACCCGACCCTCCCCCAACCCCTCCCTGAGAGGGAGGGGAGTCACGGGACGACCGCTGAGCCACCGTGCGCAATCGTGCGCCCCGAGAGGGCGATCCCGGCGTACCGGGGCTGCCGAGCCGCGGGTCGCCGGGAGGCTCGCCCTCCCTGCCAGCGTTACCGAATTGCGCGCGGCTGTCACGTGCGGGGCCGAGAGACCCGCCGCGCGCCGGGCAGATTCTGTAACGGGGCCCTACGTCGGCGGGACTTCGACCCACGCGCCGGGGTTGGCCGCGTTGACGATCACGTCGTGCAACTCCTTGGCCACGCTGTGCAGCTTCACGCACATCCAGTCGGCGGCCGCCTGCGGAATGACCCCCATGATCTCGCCCAGGTAGCGCTTGAAGCGGTTGTTCGGCCAGACGAGGTGCAGCTCCAGGCACACGGCGTCGCCCGGTGGGGTACTGGTCGGGATCAGCAGCCCACCGTGACCGATCTTCAGCGTGTCGCCGGGGCGGAAGATCTCGCGCGGCGAAACGCTGAAGGTGCGGTACTTGAGCCGCATGCTCGACGGCAGCAGACAGAACTTGCTGCGCAGGAGCATCCGCGCGCGGGCCGCGGCCTCGGTCGCCCCCGGCAGTGCCGGGTGCGTGCGGAACTGAAGCACGTACAGGGAAATCTGGATGCTGTCGCCGTGCTTGAGTACCGCCGATTCGACGCGCTTGTTGTTCAGCGTCGTCCCGTAGTTCGAGTTAGCGTCCTCGAGCACGTACTCGCCGTTGTCCAGGGTGATGGTGGCGTGGACGCGCGACACGGTATGGTGCGGCAGGTAGATGTCGGCGTGACTCGACCGGCCGATCGTCACACTGCCGTACGGCAAATAATACTCGAAGACCCCGGTGTCCGGCCCAAAGACCTGGAGGTACGGCCGATGGGCGTGCTGGCGCGGCCCTTCGGGGGCCACCTCCACTTCCGCGCGGTTCTGCGGCTCGATCGGCGGGAGTTCGTCCAGGCCGGGGAACTCGTCGGTCATGATTCACTCCTCGTCCGGCCCCAGCGACAGCCTGCCGGGGCGGCACTCACCTCGCCGGTCGCGCGTGACGATAATCCCAGAGACTCATCCGTTACATCGGCCGCCGGGGCCGAGCGCTCCAGTTAGCGGGCACCGGCGCAAGCGGGTCGAGGATTCCACGGTGCGCTGAGCATGGTTGACGACGCGCGACCGACGCCGCCGGCGGGCAATCCGTCCCAGACGACGGACGGTTCGCAATGGCTATCGGACATGCGCCGCCGGTTACCCGCCGGCGACGACGTCGCCACCTGGGACCCCAATCGCACGATCCCGCTCGACCCGCCCGAGACGCGGGACGTGGCGCCACCCGGACATGAACCCGGGCGGGTCACGCGCTCGACGGTTCACATAGCGGATGTCTGGGGTCAGGACTTCCCCGGACTGACACCGCACATGACCCTCAAGGGGCCCGATAAGGTCCGGGGCACGCCCCCGGGCGGGCCGGCGGCCCTGCCCGCCCCGCCTCCGCGCATCGCCATCCAGGGTTACGACGTGCGGAGCGTGCTGGGCGAGGGCGGCGTCGGCGTCGTGTACGAGGCGATCCAGAAGTCCATTGACCGGCGCATCGCGGTGAAGATGATCAAGCCGGAAATCGCCGCCAACCCGCACGAGCGCGACAAGTTCCTGACCGAGGCGCTGGTCACGGGGGCGCTGGACCACCCGAACATCGTCCCGATCCACGACCTGGGGGCCACGCCGGCGGGCCAGCCGTTCTACGTGATGAAGCTCGTGGAGGGCACGCCGTGGAGCCAGCGCCTGCCGGAGCTGTCGCTAGCGGAGAATCTCCGCATTCTGCTGGACGTGTGCGACGCGGTGAGCTTCGCCCACTCCAAGGGGGTCATTCACCGCGACCTGAAGCCCGAGAACATCATGCTCGGGCAGTTCGGCGAAGTGCAGTTGATGGATTGGGGCCTCGGCGCGTCCATTGTGGACGACGGCCGTCTGGCCCCGCTCACCGCCTCGCGCGCCGCGGGCGGAACGCCGGCGTACATGGCGCCCGAGATGGTCACCGGCGAGGACGGCCCGGTCGGGATTCACAGCGACGTGTATCTGCTGGGCGCCATCCTGTACGAGATCGTCACCGGATATCCTCCCCACGACGGGCAGCGCATCCTCGAGTGCCTCGAAAATGCCCGCAACAACGTGATTCGCCCGACGGACCGCGGCGGCGTCCTGGTGGACATCGCCCGCCGTGCCATGCGGACCGATCCCGCCGACCGCTACCCCTCGGTGGCGGCGTTCAAAGACGCGCTGCTGGAGTACCAAGCGCACGCCGAGAGCATCAATCTCGCCCAGCGGTCGGCGGAGGTGCTGCGGACCGCGCAGGACCGTGGCGATTACGACGCGTACTCGCAGGCCGTGTTCGGGTACCGCGAAGCCCTGAAAGTGTGGGACGGCAACACGGAGGCCCAAGCCGGTCTGGTCGCGGCCCGTGCCGCGTACGCCCGCTGCGCGCTGGCCCGCGGCGACCTCGATCTCGCCGCGTCGCAGCTTGACCCGGGCTGCCCCGCGCACCGGACACTCGCCGCGGAGGTCGCCGACGCGCAACGCCGCCGCGCTGCGGCCAAACGCCGGCTGCGGCTGTTTCGCGCGACCGTGGTCAGTCTGGCGGCCGGCCTCATTCTGGTGCTGACGGCGGCTTCGTTGTGGATCGCGGCGGCCAAGCGGCGGGAGAGTGCCGCGAAGGAAGCCGCCATCGCCGCCCGCGAGGCCGAGGCACAGCAGCGCCAGGTGGCCGAGGCCGCGACGGTCGAGGCCCGCGCCCAGGAGGCCCGCGCGGTCCAGGCGCTGGCGGACCTGGAGAAAGCCGTTCAGGCAATGGTCGCCGCCCAATCGCAGGAGGAGCGGGCCATCGCGCAGGCCCGCGCCGCGGAACTCGTCGCCATCGAAACACGGGACGAGCTGGCCAAGACCGGGATGTTGCTGGACAACTCGTGGTGGGTATTTGACGCCGACACCGCTCGTCAACGTCAGGCCGCGGCCGCGGCCGCGGACCGCCCCGTGACCCTGAGCATCGCGCTGGCGGACAACGTACCGCTCGAACTCGTGCTCATCCCGGCCGGCGAATTCGCGATGGGAAGTCCGCCAAAGGAGGAAAAACGCGCCGCGGATGAATACTTGCACCGCGTCCACCACACCCGGCCGTTCTACCTGGGCAAGTTCGAACTCACGGAGGCCCAATGGCAAGCGGCGACCGGCGGGCCCGCGCGCAGTGCCGCGGGCCGGGCCGCCGACGCAACCCTGCCGGCCACCGGCATCACTTACGAGCAGGTCGTGGGCGAGCTGTTGCCGGCCCTCCAGCGTTTCGCGCCGCCCGGATACGTCTTTCACCTGCCGACCGAGGCCCAGTGGGAATATGCCTGCCGGGCGGGGACGGCCACGGCATACGCCAGCGGTGACGGGACGGAATCGCTCGACGCCGTCGGTTGGTTCCTGTTCAACAGCAACCGCGAGGTCCAACCGGTCGGCCGCAAGCAGCCCAACGCATTCGGCCTGCACGACATGCACGGTAATGTGAGCGAAATGTGCGCCGACCTGCACGACGTCGGCTACTACCTCGAGTCGCCGACGGATGATCCGTGCCTCGCCGGTGAGGGCGAACGACGCGTCGTGCGCGGCGGGAGCGTGTTCAACACGCCGGAGCATTGCCGCGCGGCGTACCGCAGTTTCGTGTACGCCAAGAACAAGTATGAGTTTCTGGGCCTGCGGGTGGCACTGGTGCCCACCGAGAGCGCCATCGTGAGTGACCGCCATCCGCCCACGTCCACGCCCGCACACTGATGCCACGCCCGGGGGATGCACCGATTGGGTCGCCGCAGGCTTCGGGAGCCGGGTGGCGCAGGCGCCAGCCAATGGAATCCGGTGCCGAACCCCATCGCTGACCGCTCGGGAATGCAATCCGGATCGAGCGCTTCGACCCTCCCCGGACCCCTCCCTGAGAGGGAGGGGGGTCATAGGACAGCCGCTACTGCTCGTCACGCAGGGCCAGTGGCGGGGCCAGGATTTCGGACAGGGCGACCGCCGCTCGCAGATCGGCCGGGTTGTGCAACATGGCCCGCAGCCGCTTCGCGGACACACCGGCCGGCCCCCGCGGCTGGGGTCGCGGTCCGGCCGTCTCCGGCGTCGCCACCAGCGGCGTCGTGTGCAGATCCACGTCCTCCGATTCGATCGCGGGCGCCGGCTGCGCTTTGGCGGGGACGGGCCGTCGCGGGCCGGCCGCGGCTCTGCGTCGTTCCTCCGCGGGGCGACGCAGAGGGCGGACGTCCGGGGGTTCGAGACGCGGCACTTCCGTCCGCGCGAACACGGGCGGTTCAACCGGCTTGGCGGGCGGCGGCACCGCGACCCGCGCAGGCTCGGGCCGTGGCGGGGGTGGAACCCGCGCGGGCCGGGCCGTCGGTGCCGGCCCCTCGATCGGGGGTTGCGTGGTGGCCGGGGGCGGCTCAATGGGCGGCGGGCCGGCGATCGGCCGTCGGCGTCCGCCCACTCGTCGCTCCGCTTCCTTCTCGCCCGACTTCTTCTTCTGGAGGATGCCGCCGATGACGCTCGCCAGCAGGATCACAATGTAGATGACCAAGTCGCTGTCGAGCCCGGCCGCGACCGGCAGACCCACGGGAATCGCCCACGCACCCATCATGAATCACTCACCAGGCTTGCCCTTGCCCGGCTCGGCGGGCGACCGACCGGAAATCGCATCGCGCATTCCGGTGTCGGCCTGAATGTTGCGCAGGCGGTAGTAGTCCATGACGCCCAGGTTGCCGCTGCGGAAGGCCTCGGCCATGGCCTTCGGGATCTCCGCTTCGGCCAACACGACGAGCGCACGGTTCTCGGCGACCTTGGCGACGTTTTCCTGCTCCTGGGCAATGGCCATCGCGCGGCGTTTCTCCGCCTCAGCCTGGAATCGCTTCTTGTCGGCTTCGGCCTGGTCCGCTTGGAGGCGTGCGCCGATGTTCGCACCGACGTCGATGTCGGCGATGTCGATGGAGAGAATCTCGTAAGCGGTTCCGGCGTCAAGTCCCTTCTGGAGCACCGCCTTGGAGATCTTGTCGGGGTTCTCAAGCACTTCTTTGTGCGACTGGGCCGAGCCAATGGCCGACACAATGCCCTCGCCGACACGGGCGATGATGGTCTCCTCGGTCGCACCGCCGACCAGCCGCTGGATGTTCGTGCGCACGGTCACCCGGGCGCGGGCTTTGAGCTGAATGCCGTCTTTGGCGACGGCGTCGATCGTGGCGCGCCCCTGCGCCGGGTTGGGGCAGTCGATGACTTTGGGGTTTACGCTGGTCTGAACCGCGTCCACGATGTCGCGGCCCGCCAGATCGATCGCACAGGCGGTGCGAAAGTCCAAAGGGATCTTCGCCCGCTGCGCCGAAATCAGCGCTTGCACGACGTTCGGCACACGACCCCGAGCGAGGTAATGGTTCTCCAGGTCCGCCGTCGTGATGTCCGTCAGACCGGCCTTCCACGCCTGGATTTTGGTGTGCACGATGACGCTCGCGTTCACCTTCCGCAGCCACATCCCCACCAATTCCTTCATGGCCACCTGCGTCTTGGCCGACCAGGCCGTGATCCACAGCCGGCCGAAGTTGGCGAAGACCACGACCACGATGAGGAACAGGATGGCGAGAACGACGAAGCCGACGAACCAGATGTATTCCATGCTGAACCCTCGCCTTGCAGTGGCTGTTAGTTGTGCTGCTCGTCAGGCAGCGGCCGGACCTCGATGCGCATGCCCTCACGCCGGATGACCTGTACCCGCCGGCCGGCCTCAACATACTCGCCCTGACTGGTCACGTCCACGATCTCCTGCCCGAAACGGGCTTGCCCGCCGGGCCGCAGATCACCCGTGACGACGCCCACGTCGCCGACGGCGGCCACCTCGGGGTGCGCGTCGCTGAGGGCCAGGGCCTGGGCGTTCGGGTTGGCCAGGACCACGCCCGCGGCCACCTTGGTGCGCGGCAGATAGCGCACCAGCAGCGCGATACCGGCCATCGAGACGAGGACGCTGGCCGTCAGGACTTTCATGCCGGTCAGCAGGCCCTCCCACATTCCGCGCAGGTTGGGGGGTGAGAAGGTCGGCAACGCCGGCTCCTGCGGCACGAACGTCGCCAGGAGGCCGACGAGGATCAGCAGCACGCCGACCAGGCCCACGATGCCAAACCCCGGTAGCACAAACAGCTCGATCCCCAGCAGGATCACGCCGATGCCCAGAATCACCAGCGTCCAGATGCCGGCCAACCCGGCCGCGTAGGGGGCGGCGAGGAAGATGGCCAGGGCGATCAGGGCCGTGGCCCCCGGGAGGATCAGGCCGGGCGACTGGAACTCCAGGTACCCCCCTACCAGGACGATCACCAGCAGAATGCCGCGCACCACCGGGCTGTTCAACCAGGCGGCGAACTTCTCCCACCCGGAGCGCTCGTAACGGACCGGAACCGCCGCGAGCCCCAGTTGCTCGGTGAGATCGTCCAAGTCCGCGGCGATCCCCCGGGCAAAGCCGAAAGCGACCGCGTCGAACTGCGACATGGTGAGGAGTTCGTCGGCCCGGTCGACGGGCTGGGCGAGAGGGATGACCTTGCCCGTGGTGGGTTCGGTGTAGCTCTCGACCAGCCGCCACTCGCGTTTCTCCGGCGTCACCTCGTCGATGAGCTTCTTTTTCTCCTCCGTGACGACAAACCTTCGCTCGGGGGTGTCCCCGGGGCGCTCAATCCACCAGACCTCTTCGCCGACGACGACCATGGCCCGCGACAGGAGGGGGTCATAACCGTTGCGGGCGGCGGAGTCGCGGAACTCCTGAAGGATGGGGCTTTCCGCCTTGGCCCGCTCGGCCCCGCCCAGCTCCTGCACCCCGCCCAGCGGCACCACCATGATGGGGGCGCAGTCGCCGATGGACGACGAGGGGCTCATCCAGATTTCCCGGCAGGCCACGGAAATCATGGCCCCGGCGCTGTAGGCCTGCGGGTTGACCCAGGCCACGGTGCGGACATTCGACGGGACGTTTTTGATGAGCCGGCAGATGTCCAGGGCACTGCTGACCAGGCCGCCGGGCGTGTCCATCTCGAAGACGATGGTCGTCGCCCCCGTATCCTGGGCTTCCCGGAGCCGCCGCTCGATGCTGTCCCGCATGATGTCGTCGATGGTGCCGTTGATGGGGATCACGGCGCCGCGGGGGCGCGTGGGCGGGTCTCCGGCGGTCGCCGGGCTGACCGCCGCCCAGAACAACACCAACAAGCCGCCGACACGTCCGGCGAGCTGGGGGTCATACCGTCTCATGGTCTGGTCCTCCGGGGCTGGAAGGCCGTGGGGCGGCCGGCGACCCGGCCTTTATGAGGATCATATCCGGCAGCGGGCGTCCGAGAAGGGACCGGCGCGCGGCCGATGACCGGGGGTCGACGGGCGGCCGAGGCGGCGAAGGTCCGATGCGTCTGATCCTGCGAAACGAATATTCAATTCGCGGTCCGAGTTTCCCGATAAAACGCACGTGAACCCTTTTCTTAGTCGCCGAGACGAACAGCAGGCCATTGTGGAGAGCCTTATGCCACCGAGAAAGACTGCACGCAGGAACAACTGGACCAATCGCTGGACCACCAGGACCTACACCCACCGGCGCCCGACGACGTCGACCACCTACCCGTGCAACTCGCCGAAGTTCCGGACCGCGCGGGAGGAGTGCCAGTGGCGGATGGGGTCCTACCGTAACGTGTACACCCAGTTCACGGGGGCGGGGACGAAGACCTTCTTCTCCCCGACGAACGCGAACAAGTGGATGCGCTACATCAACAGCGGCGCGCAGGTGTACAAGTTCAACAACAAGGACTTCTGCCGGTACTTCGGCCGACGCTGGAACAACTCCAGCCCGCGGACCGCGTTCCGTTATCTGCGGCAGAAGTACGGCACCACCATCAAGGACGTAACGCGCGGCAAGGGCAACTGCTGGCTCATCGCCACCAGCCGGACCCCCACCGCCCGCCCGTTCAACAACTATCCCTGGAAATAAGTGGGGTCGACGGCGCGGCCGACGGACCGGCCGCCCCGGCGGGCCCTGGACACGAGCCTGCTGATTCGTTGCTTCGCGGCCCGTCCTGCAACGGACGGGCCGCTTTCTTTCCGCTCCCCCGCGCTGCCCCGCTGCCGCTCGCCCGGCCTGCCCGCACTCGTGCGGCCCGGCCTGAGGACCCGCTCGTGTGCCCCCTGCCAACGGCTGGTGCGACCGGGCGACCAAACGGCCGAGCGCGAACGGGCCGCGCGGGAGGGCAATCCCGGCGTGCCGGGACGGCCGAGCCGCGGCGCGCCGGGAGGCTCGCCCTCCCCGGGGGCGCCGCCGAATCGCGCACGGTCATTTAGTCCACCACTTGCAGCCGCAGCCGTGGCTGCAGCACCGCCTGCCCGAAGACGTTGGCGAAATCCACGTGCAGCTCGCACGGGCCACGCCGCTGCGCGCGCGGCACCGTTACCTGCAAGCGCCGCTTCGCCAGCTCCAACCGCGGCCGGACGATCTGCCCCGCGAGCTTCACGACCACCGAGTCCGGCAGGATCTTGCTTTGGTCGGCCGCCCAGCCCCCGCGCCCGCTCAACCCGTCGTCGAGCTCCACAATGACCGAGCCGCCGCGGCGCACCTTCCCGTCAGCCGGCTCGATGAGGCGCACGCGCGGCAGACCGGCGGCGGCCCAGCGGGCCAGACCGAGAAACAGCCCGTACGCCTCACGCCGGTTGTACACCGGGTCGCGCAGCCGCGCTTCCTCCTGCGGGTTTGAGTGAAACGACGCCTCACACAGCACGGCCGGGACGTCGGCCTCGCGAAGCACGGCGAAGCCGTTGTTCTCGTGGACCACGAAATCACTGACGAGCGCACAGGGCAGGTGCGTCGGCAGCCGCAGCGCGTCGTGTAGCCCCGTCAGCAGGTGCCGGCCGGCGGCCACACTCGCCAGGCTGGCCGGTGGGTGCCCGTGATAGAAGACCGTCGTGTAGTTCACCTGCGGATCATCGCAGGCGTTGTGGTGAATCGAGAGCAGCAGATCGGCCCGGACGCGGTTCGCCGTCTCCACGCGCTGCCGCAGGTCCTCCTTGTCCGGCAAGTCCAGACTGCGGTCCCGCTCGCGCGTGAGGACCACCTTCGCGCCGGCAGCCTCCAAGAACTCGCGCAGGAATTGCGCCACCCGCAGATTGACTTCGGCCTCGCGCAGCCCCGTCGGGCCGCGCTTCCAGTTCCCGCCCGGGTCGCGCTGCCCCACGTGCCCCGGATCCAGCACGATCACGACGCCGGCCAGGTGCCGGGCGTACGGCGGCAACGGGAACTCCGGTCCCGGTGGGACCGTCCAGTCGTACTGCTGCGGCGGCGTGCGGAGAGGGTCCGGCGGGGCAGCGGCTGGCGGTGCCGGACGCATGTACCAGGCGACGCCGAGACCGCCCGCGATGGCACCCGCCAACGCCCACAGGCCGCGTTCCGCCCACGCGCGTCGCGGGCGGGGCGTCCTTGTTGAACTCGGGGTCCACCGGGTTGTCGGGGTGACGCCGTTGGCCATCCGTGGAACTCCGGCATCCTCGTGCGGGCGTCGCCGCGTCCGGTGCGGCGTGCTGGTGGGGGAATTGTACGCAAGCAATTGGTGGCGCCCACGGGGGTTCAGGGGGCAGCCGCAAGTGGGTTGGGTGGTCGCGTCAGCGCCGACTACGCCGGGCGTAACCCTCCCCCAACCCCTCCCTGGGAGGGAGGGGAGTCCGCCGGCCCGTCGGTGGCATCGTGCGGCACGGAACTCGCTGCGGACAGCACGTCAGCGACGGTCGCCACGCCGCCCTGGTTCCGCTTGGCGAAATACAGGGCCTCGTCGGCGCGGCGCAACAGGCTCTCCCACGTCCCCACTTTGTGCCCGCGCAGCGCGGCGACGCCGGCCGACAGGCTGGGCAGCGGGCGAACCGACGGCAGGGCCTTGGCCCGTTGGGCGAACAAGGCCGCAAGCCGCCGGGCGATCGCCACCGCGTCGTCGGGAGTTGCCCGTGGAAGCAGCAGGGCAAACTCGTCACCGCCGTAGCGGTAGGCCCGCTCGTCGCCGGCGAACCGGACGGCACGTAGCAACTCCCCGACGAAGGCGAGGAACTCGTCGCCCCGGGGGTGACCGAGGGTGTCGTTAAGCCGCTTGAAGTGGTCGATGTCGAACATGACCAGGGCCAGCTCGCCCCCGGTGCGCAAAAGCCGCTCGAACACCTGCGGGAAGTCCTGCTCGAACGCCCGCCGGTTCCCCAGCCCCGTCAGGGAGTCGGTCTTGGCCTCGTGCTCTGCGGCGCGCTGGGCGCTGGCGGCCCCTCGTGTGCGAGCGTCCACGCGGGCGTCGACCGTGTGCCGCCAATGCGTGGCCTCGGCCTGCCAGCGCTTCAGTTCGCGCTGGATCGCACCCACGCCGCGGACCACGCCGCGCATTTCCTCCAACGGGATGCCTTCGACCGCCACCGCGGCCAGACCCGCCCCGACCTGCGACACGCGCTGCGACAGCCCACGGATCGGCCGCGCGATCGTGAGCTCGAACCAGGCCCAGGCCAGCACCAATCCCGCCAACGCCAGCCCGGCCAGCCCGACCTCGGCCATGCCCAACCCCTGCGGCAGCCCCGCTTCGTAGACCAGCGCCAGGATCAGGCCGTCGGCCGGTCGCGGAATGGTCACCAGGACAAAACGTGGGGACGGTCGGCCGTCGATCCGGAGTGCGGTCGAGCGCGCCGTCGCCGCGGTGCGGTCGATTTGGGCGGCGATTTGAGACAGGGTGACGGCCACCTGGCGTCGAAACTCCAGGCCGTGCCCGTCGCGGTCGAACACGCCGGCCCAGCGCACCCGTTTAGCCGGCTCCCCCAGCCGGGAGAGCCAGCGTTCCTGTTCCTCTTCGGGGGCCGCGTCGGTGCTGAGATGGGCGGCCAGCGCGGTCGCCAGCAGGGCCTCGACCCATTCGTGTCGGTCGCGCTCCGAGCGGGCCGCGTGCAGGCGCAGACCGATAAATCCTGGCCCGGCGATGGCCGCCCCGACCAATAGCACCAGGACGACCCCGCGTGCCGTCAAGCTGCTCGGCACGAGCGCTCCTGTCGCGGCGGACCACCGACTCATCAACCGGATGTATCGGTCTGGGACAGGGCCAACCGAAAGTCACGCCGTCGTCGCCCGCGGGCGGCGATGACCTACCACTTTCCTACCGCGAGGTCAGCACGGTGTGTGTGTTACGTCCCCACGGCCGCCAGGGCCGGTGCGGCCGGCAACGGCGTCGCCTCGTCCTCACGGGGACGCCCCCGGCGCAGCGCCAGGGCCTCCAAAGGCGGCAGGTCGTCCAGGTCGGCCAGGCCGAACACGTCGAGGAACTTGCGCGTGGTGCCGTACAGCAGCGGGCGGCCCACGATCTCCGCTCGTCCGACGATCTTCACCAGCCCCAGCTCCCGCAGCCGGTTTAGCACCTCGCCGCAGCCCACGCCGCGAATGGCCTCGATGTCCGCCCGAATCACCGGCTGCTTGTAGGCGACGATCGATAGGGTTTCGAGCGCCGCCGGGCTCAGCCGCGTCTGCGCCTGTTGCTGGGCCAGGCGGGCCAGCCAGGGTTGAAACGCGGGTTGCGTGAGCATCTGGAAACCGCGGGCGATCTCCTCGATGCGGAACGAGAGCCGGGCCGCCATGTACTTGGCGTTCAGCTCGGCGATGTGCAGGCGCACGTCGCGCAGCGACGTGATCCCCGCGAGTTCGGCCAGGCGCGTCAGGCTCAGCGGCGCATCCGAGGCGAATAGCAGGGCCTCGATGACTTGTTCCGGGCGCACCCCGTCGCGCGGGGCGGCGTCGGCCAGCCAGGCGGGCGCGGGTTCCTCAGTCGGCGGGGCGGGCCCGTCGGCCGGGACTTCGGCCGGCTCCGTCAGCAGCGCGACGGGAATCTCACGTGTTCGGTCGCTTGGCCCCGCCTCGACGATTCCAGGGTATTCGTCGCGGTCCATCGCGTGTACCTCATCGTCCGTGACCAGCGGAAGGTCGCTCGCATCGAAACCGTCAGAATACTACGTCGCGCCCCGCCCCGTGTCCAGACCCCCGGGGGAGAGCGCGGGCGCAGATTCGGCGGCGGCGCCTTTTCCCCCGGCCCCTCCGACGGCACACTATGGACCGCGGCAGATTGGCGTTGGCGCGGTGCGGAGCCGGGCCGGCGCGTGGCCGCGCTGGACGGAGAACCATGCTCTCGACGATCCCCGCCCGACTGGACTGTGAGCACGCCCAGTTGCTCATTATCGACATTCAGGAGAAGCTCCTGCCCCGCATCGCCGAGCACGAGCGGCTGGTGGACCAGGCGGAACTCATGATCCGGGCCGCGGTCGCGCTGGAGGTGCCGATCACGCTCTCGGAGCAGTATCCGAAGGGGCTCGGCCCCACGGTGCCGCGCATCGCCCAGGCCGCCACCGGCGCCCGCCGCATCGAAAAGACCACCTTCAGCTTTGTCGCCCACGAGCCCGGGCGCAAGCACTTGGCCGCCGCCCTGCGACCCCAGGTGCTCCTGATCGGGATCGAAGCACACGTCTGCGTGTTTCAGACCGCGCTCGACCTGCTGGGCATGCAAATGCGGCCGGTCGTGCTGGCAGACGCCGTCGGGTCGCGCTGTCCCACGGACTACCAGGTGGCGATGGAAGGGCTGCGGGCGGCGGGGGCCGTCGTGACGACGGTCGAGTCGGCGATCTTCCAACTGCTGTACGAGTCCGGTACGGAAGCCTTCAAGAAGGTCCTGCCGCTGGTGAAATGACGTGCCGCCGAACTGGAGCCCCGATGAGCGCGACAGCGGTGAATGGGAGGACGATGCCGACGCGCCTCAGGAGCGCGACCTGGACGACGAAGACGGCGATGAGACCCCGACCGTCCCGTGTCCGAACTGCGGTCAATCCGTCGCGGAGATCGCCGAGCGCTGCCCGCATTGCGGCGATTGGATCGTCGCCGGCGGGGGACGCCCGCGACCGTCGCGCTGGTTGATTGCGGCGGCGCTGCTGGCGGCGGCCGGACTGCTGGCGTGGCAGCTCCTTTAGCTCGCATCGTCCCTCAGAGGAACCGCAGAGAAACTATGAACGCCGGGAGGCCCGGCTTTCATAGTTTCTCTGCGGTGAACAACCGGGGCTAGCGTTCGCGAATCGCCGGAAACAACCCGGGCAGCTCCACCTCGCGGGCTTCTTTGCCCTCGTGTACGGCCATCTTGCCGGGCCCGCGCAGGTTGGCGCCGCCGAACAGACCGTCCTTGCGCAAGGCGTACAGGGTCAGACCGTACGCGGGTAACCCGTCACGGTCGCGCAGCCGCTTCTCCGTGTGGTCGGCCACCCGCTGGAGCACGCGGCGGCAGGCCTCTTCGGGCGTCGCGCCGCCGCGCATCAGCTCCACGACGAGGAAACTGGAGCAGTTCAGCAGGTTGGCCTCGCCACGGCCGGTGGAGCCGCAGGCGCCGACGGCGTTGTCGACGTAGAGTCCCGCGCCGAGGATGGGGGAATCACCGACCCGGCCGGGGATCTTGTAGGCCAGCCCGGACGTGGACGTGCAGCCACCGATGTCTCCGGCCGCCGTCAGGGCCAAGCAGGTGACGGTGCCGGTGGGTCGGTCAGCCAAGTGCCGCGCGCGGGCGTGGGCCGCCGCTTCGTCCGCCTCCGGGTGCAACCAGTCGTCCCAGTCCGAGTGCGTCTCCCGCCACTCCAGCCAGATACGGCGGGCTTCGTCGGTCAGGAGGTCCTCTTCCTTGAAGCCGTGGGCGCGGGCAAAGCGCAGCGCCCCCTCACCCACGAGGAGGACGTGGTCGGTGCGCTGCATGACGATCCTGGCCACGCTCGATGGATGACGGATGTTGCGCAGCGCGGCGACGGCACCACCCTTGTGCGTCGGTCCGTGCATGACACAGGCGTCCAGCTCGACGATGCCTTCTTCGTTCGGCAACCCGCCGTAGCCGACCGAGTTGTCGTTCGGATCGTCCTCGACGAGGTTGACGCCGGCCACGACCGCTTCCACGGGATCGGCCCCCTCCCGCAGCAGCTCGACGGCCCGCCGGCACGCCCCTAGGCCGTTGGCGCTGGCGATGACCAGCGGCGTGCCGCTGGGGCGCAGCACCGCCGGTTGGTCGGAAACACCGGCTTGGGCCATACGACCGCCTCCGAGGCCGGCCGCGGCCAGTCCCGCGGCCGACACGCAAAACTCGCGCCGATTGAGGGCCATGTGCATCTCCTTGCCAGAGCCGGCCCTCCCCGCGGCGTGACGGGTCGGCATCCGACCATGATAGCCGATTCGGGGCCGCAACGCGCTCCGTCCCGAATCCGCGGCGCGCCAGGCCGGTGCATCGCCGCCGCGGCGCGGCTACAATCCCCGCCGCGAATCCGTTACCGCGGAAGGCAGGTGCTTCATGGCCGATGTTCCCGATGTGTTGACCAAGGCCCGCGAACTGGGGGCCGCGCTGGCTGCCCACCCGCGCGTGCGGGCTCATCTCGACGCCCAGCGGGCCGTGCGCGCCGACGCCACGGCCCAGCAGATCCTGCGGGATTACCAGGCGCAAATGGACCAGATCCAGCAGCGCGAGGCGTCCCACCAACCGATCGAGGTCGCCGACAAACACAAGCTGCGCGAACTGGAGCAACGGCTGGCCGGCAACGAGTCGCTGAAGAACCTGATGCGCACGCAGGCGGACTACGTGGCCTTGATGAACCAGGTCAACGACGCCATTGACGCCCCGCTGACCGAGCTGCACGCCCCGGAGACGCCGGCGTGAGCTCGGCCGAGCCGCCGGGCCGTCCGCCCGACGCCGAAACCTCCCCGGCCCCGGTCCGTCACGGCGGGTCCGGGGCGGCGGCCGCCTGGCTCGTGGCCCTCGTCGGCTGGACCACGTTGATCTGCTTCTGCCATTTGGACGGCGGGGCTCGCTTTGAACCGATCGACTGCTGGGTGGCGCAGACGGCCCGCGAGATGGGCGAGCGCGGCGAGTGGTTGGTCCCGCGCTTCTCCGGCGAGACGCGGATGCAGAAATCGCCCGGTCCGTACTGGGCGGTGATGCTGACGGCACGGCTGCGCGGGCAGACGGACATCGACGAGGTGGCCGCGCGCTGGCCCAACGCGCTCGGCGCGGTCGTCCTGGTCGTGACCATCTTCTGGCTCACGCGGCGCATCGCCGGCGACCGGGCGGCGGTATTCGCCGGCTTCGCGGCGGCCTCCAGCGCCCTGGTGCTGTGGTGGTCGCACCGCGGGGCCAGCGACCTGGGGCTCACAACACTCACGACGCTGTCGTTGGCCGCGCTATGGATCGGCAGCGAAGCGGAGCCGCCGGGGCCGCGCCGCCACGCGCTGTGGCTGGTGGGCTACTTCACCGCGGGGCTGGGCATGCTCTACAAGATGCCGATGCCGCTGGCCATCGTCGGCCTGCCCGCTTTCCTGTACGTGCTGCTGTGGAACCGCTGGCGACTGCTGTGGAACCGCTGGCACTTGGTCGGCCTGGCCCTCTTCCTGCTGCCCTGGCTGCCGTGGGCGGTGGCGGTCTGCCTGGTTGAGCACGCCGCGTGGGTCAAGTGGAAAGTCGAGTTCCTGGACCGCTTCACGGGCACCCTGCCGAACGTGGAGGGTCAGGGCGGGTGGAGGAACCTCGCCTTCTACTTGCCCGTCCCCCTGCTCTATTGCCTGCCGTTCACGTTGTCGCTGCCGCAGGCCGTCGTGCGCGCATTCAAGCCCAGTGAGTATTCAGGAGCACGGGACGTCGGGCGGGAGGGCGTGCCGGGGCTCGGCAGGAGCCTCGCCCTCCCCGGTTACACGACCCTGGATCCCCAGTCGGGTCCAGGCGTGAACCGGGCCGGCACCCAATTCATGATCGTGTGGTTCGCCAGCCTGCTCGCATTCTTCACGGCGTCCACGGGCAAGGAATGGCGGTATTTCCTGCCGGCGCTGCCGCCGCTGTTCGTCCTATTGGGGATCGAGTTGGCGCGCTTCTTCGACCCGCGGCGACCCGCGCAGCCGCGCCGGGATTGGCTGGGCACCCTCGCCGTGTGGCTGCTGCTGCCCGGCGCACTGTTGGGAGCCGGCTGGCCGGCGCTGCGGTGGTGGTGGACGAAACGCGGGCAGTTCGAGTTGGAGGGTTTGTACGCCTGGGAGGACGTCCTCGCCGCGTTCCTTATCACCATGACCCTCCTCACGGTCGGCTGCGGCCTGGCGGCCTGGCTATACCGGCGGCGGCACGAACACGCGTCGTTCGGCGGGCTGGTCGTGACCATGTGGGCCGTGTGGCTGTATGCCTGGCCGAATCTCACGCCGCTGGTCATGTCCCAGCGGCCGTTTGTGGATTTCGCGGAGCAACTTGCGCGCAAAGTGCCGGCGGAGGTGCGCCCCGCCATTCGCATGGCTGGCAGCCAAGACTCGCGCATTGTCTGGTACAGCAACATCCGCTACCCGCGCGTCATCGACCAGCTCGAACTACTTGCCGAGCAGCAGGAGCGCTTCCGCCGCGGCGAGCAGCCGCACCGGCGCGACCTGGACCACGAGATGCGCCGCTATGGCGAAACGATGATCGATCTCATGGCGGGCGACGAGCTATGTCTGTTTGTCATCCCGTTTGAGGGGTACATCAAGTTCCTGCTGGACGCGCCGCCGGAACTGGCCCGCGCCGGGCGCCCCCTGCCGCCGTTGCACCTGTGGCTGCAAACGCGCTACGGGACGTACGATCGGCACTACATACTGTTCGGCAACCGCCCGCCGCCGTTTCGCGAACCCGCGCTGCGTGTGCCGGACAAGCTGCGGGAGCGGCTGCGGGCACAAGGTTGGCCCGGCGTCATCCGACCGGCCGCCCCGTCCAGCGCTCCGACGACGATCGCCACCTCGCCATGATGGCCGTTCGGATCCGACAATACCTGTGCGCGGTCACCGAAGCGCCGACGCTCGCCCTGGCGGTCCGGCGGGTCGGGGAGTACGCCGCCCTGCGGCTGTGGGCCCTCATCATCGGCTGCTTCCCGATCGAGATGAACCTGAGCACGGCGCGGCTGATGGGGCGCCTGTGGTGGATTCTCATGAAACGCCACCGCCACAAGGCCCTGGACCACCTGCGGCCGGCGCTGGGCGACCGCTGCGGCGAGCGGGAGTTGCGGCGGATCGCGCGGCGGTCGTTCGAGCACTTCGCCCAGCTTTACCTGGTGGAGCTGGTGCTCACGCCACGGCTGATCAACCCGTGGTCGTGGCCGCGGTATGTGGAGCTGGACCAGCTTGGACCGGCGCTGCGTGAGCTGCTGGCCGCGCGCGGGACCATCCTGCTCACGGGGCACTTCGGCAACTACGAGCTGCTCGGGTACACGATCAGTCGGCTGGGACTGCCGCTCACGGCGGTGATGCGGCCGGTGGACAATCCGCTCATCAATGAGTACGTGGAGCGTTCACGGCGGGCCGGCGGCCTGTCGCTGCTGTACAAGAAAGGGGTCAGCGCAATCGCGGGGGAGCTCATCGATCAGGGGGCCGCGTTGAGCTTCATCGCCGACCAGGACGCCGGGCGCAAGGGGCTGTTCGTCGAGTTCTTCGGGCGGCCGGCCTCCACGTACAAGTCGATCGGGCTGCTGGCGATGGCCAAGCGCGTGCCGATCATCGTGGGGCACGCCGTCCGGGTGCGACGCGGGTTTCACTATCGCATCGGTGTGGAACGCATCATTCAGCCGGAGGAATGGGAGCACCGCGACGACCCCCTCCGCTGGATCACCCAGGAGTACACAGCGGCGTTGGAAGCGGCGATCCGCCGCCACCCGGAGCAGTACCTGTGGGTCCACCGGCGGTGGAAACACCAGCCGCGGCCCCGCGATTGAAGGCCGCTAAGACCGTGTGGCGCTCAGCGGCGCCGGCCGCGGGCGAACCAGAGCATCACCGGCACGATGGTCAGGGCAAAGAGGCTGCCGGTGCCACAGGCGCCCGGTGCGGTCCGCTCTTGCACCGGAGAGATTTGCTCATCGCCGCCGTTGTCGGGGCGGTACAGGAGCTTTCCGGCGGTGGCCAGCTCGATGACCTGGACCGACGTGAAGGCGGTATCGCTGAGACCACCTGGATCGGTGACCAGGAGCGAGAAGTAGTAGGTACCGGTTTTCACGGGCTTCCACGACGCGATCTTTTCCGTCACGCCAACGAGGGGTTGGAAGCCGTCGATGACTTCGTCGCCTTCCAGGGCCCCGCCGACGGCGTTGGTCTGTCGCCAGCGGTAGCTGAGCTTGTCGCCGTCGGGATCGCTGGAGCGTTCCGCGCTGAGCCGGACAGTCGTCCCGAGGGCCACCGGGGTGGTCGGCGCCGTGATGATGGCGCGCGGGCCGCGGTTGGCTGGAAGCGAGGAGACCACGCTGATGGTCACCTCGTCGGTGGAGGGCAGCGGGTTGACGCCATCCTCCACGAGCAGGCGATACACGTAGTCCCCTGTCAGGGAGAGCGTGACCTGGGCGGTCGCGTCGTTGCCGTCGTCGTTAGCTTCGGGGTCAACCCGCTCCGGCCCGGAAATCCACTCCCAGGCGTACTCCAGGATGTCCTTCTCAAAAACGGCCGGGAAGTCCGGGTTGAAGCCGACGTTCGAGCTGTCGAACGACTGGCTGCCATCCAGGATCGCCGTGCGGCCTGCGGCGACGATCTGGTCGGGGCCGGCGTCGGCAAACGGCGGCGGGTTCGGCGGCGCCAGAAGCGGATTGGTCCGTCCGTACAGAAAGAAACTGAAGCCGGTCCACGCCCCCGCCTCCTCCTCAGGGGTTTCCTCATTGCTTAGTCGCACCTCTACCAACCAGTAGACATCCCAGTCCCTCAGCCCGCGCAACCGGAGCTGCGAAGGTCCGGAGATCTCCGGCAATCGAAGCCAGAAATCCATGTATACTGCGTTATCGGGCGGCGGGGGAAGCGGCTCCCAATTCAGGTCCTGCACGTACTTGTCCGTCGTTCCGTTCAGGGGTGGTGCCGCCGGGGGGCCAAACGCCCCCCAAGCGCGAACACGATAATAGAACTTGAGCTCGCTGGTGCTACCGGCCAAGTCCGCGTCCACAACAACCATCTGGACCCAGATGCGGTCGAGTTCGTAGGCCACGTCCGTGTCCGGGTCAAACGGCACCGGCGTCGCCCATTCATTGAGCAAACCGAGGAAGACGTTGGAGCGTGCGCCCGTGAAGCGGGCGATCTCGTAGCTGACCGCGTAGGCGTACGGCGGCGCTTCGCCTTGCCCCCAAGCCGCGGTGCCGACCGCCAGGGTCAACAAGACAGCGACGGATAGGCTAGCCTTCTTCATGATCGTTACACCTCGCACTACGAGCACCTCGTCCCGACGTCCGGCTAGTCCGCCTGCTGCCGACTACTGGCCGGTCGGCGGGGTCGTCGTCTGGCCAATCGTCACCACCCCGCAATACCCCGAAGTCTGGGGCGCCAGGTAGAAGTCCACCGTCACGTTCTCGCCTTCATAGTACTCGTTCGGCTTCCGCGCCCCGCCGAAGTTGAAGAACACGCCCGGTCGCAACGGTTGACATTCATACACGTCAATTTGAGCCAGGGTCTTGTACCCGCCACGGCCGGTCGCACCCGCAAAGGGGGCTTCGGGGTCCGCCCCCGGTTCCGCCGTCAACACCAACCCGTCCTCGCCGGTGAAGTAAAAGGCGACGCTTTCGCACGACACCGGCGGCTCGGAGAAGAGCAGAATCGCGTCCGGGGTCACCAACGTAATCGACGTGACGGTGGGGGTTACTTCGCCCTGTTGCTGGCCGGGTTCCGCTCCGGTCCCGCCGGTCGAGTTGGCCCGGCGCAGGAACACGGCGCTGGCGCCGGCCGTGCCGCCGCCCTCGTAGACCAACGTCCCGATGGGCAGTGTGTGGGCCGTCCCGAGCTGTATCTCGCGGGTAAGCTGCACATACCCCCCGCGAAGCAGCGCGTCCTGCTGCTGGGCGGAACGGACACTGCTTACGTTGACCCACGCGACCAAGGTGGTGTTGAGGTCGGCCTCAGGCGCGTTGTTCCGGAACGTGATAGTCATCTCGCGCCGGAACTGCACCTGGGTCCCGGCGCCCCCGGCCGCGCCCTCGTCCGACCGCTGCTGTTGGCCGGCGACGCCGTACTCCTCCGTGTAGCCGAGGAACGGGTTGCGTTCGACGGCGTCGAGAGAGCAGGCGGCAAGCGTGACCCCGAAGCCGGCCAGACAAGACCACCGCAAACACGCCTTCATCACGGACCTCTTCATTCTATCGCTCCCCAGGCGTTAGTCCCGCGTACCGTAGAGCAGGTAGACCTCGCCGGCCCGAGCGCGGTCCCGGGGGGCCGCCCGGACGGACCCGAGCAGGAGGTCGATGACGCCGTCGCCGTCCACGTCTCCGGCGGCGGCGATGCCGGTAGCCCGGTCACCCTGCTCGCCGAGGCCGGCGCCGAGATAATCGCCGCTGTTGCGTCCGATAAACACCGCCCCCGGTAGGGTTTCCGTTCCCACGTACTTAAGCTCCAGTATGCCGGGCTGCCCCCCCGGAGTCCGCTTGGAGATCAAGTCCCGGGCTCCGTAGACCAGGTACACCACGCCGCAATCGCGGCGGTCCACGTCGATCTTGCCGTCGAGGTCCAGATCGACGCGGACCGACCGTCCGGGGGCCGCGATGAGGATGTCGTCGTTGCCGTCGCCATCGACATCGCCGACGCCGGCCACGCGCGCCCCCGCGAGATCATTCTCGCTCTCGCCCACGAAGATCACCCCCAGCCCGCGCTCGGGGAGCTCCATGAAGGGGATCTCGGTCTCAGTCAGATTGCCCGCGTCGCGCGAGCCGAAGAATACCGCTGCTCCGCCGCGGCTGTTGTTCAGCAGCGCCGAGCCAATGACCACGTCGGCGTACCCGTCATGGTTGAAATCGCCCGCGTTGTCCTGGGATTGGCCAAGCCGCTCACCGGGGGCACCGACGACGCGGATGCCATCGAAGATCCGCCGGCTGGGAGGGTTGGGGGAGTTCATCGGCAGGCCGAGCTCCTCGACCTGAAGCTGACCGCCCCGGACGAGGTCGCGGAGGCGACCCAGAATGAGATAGCAGGCCCCGGAGCCCTCGCTTGCCAGCGGCGTGCCAATCACAAGATCGACCAGGCCGTCGCCGTTGAGGTCGCCCAGGCCCTTGACGTTTGACAGGCGGGCGCCGGGCACGTCGGACCAGAAGCGGACCGAGTTCTCAGGCGTGGCGATCGCCTCCGCGATCGACAACCCGCAAGGTTGGGCGTCATCCACGTCCACCGCGTACCCCGGGCTGTAGACGAGATCGTCCAGCAGATAGTGGTACGGTCCACCGTGCGGAATCAGTCGGTCTCCGGCGCTTTGTTGCGAACCAGGGTAGTTGAAGGCCTCGTTCGCAGGCGGCGCGTTGCCGTTGGTCCAGGGGTAGAAGCCGGACTTCACGTCGCAATAGAACGCGGTGAGCACCCCGGCACCCGGAATGCTGCGATCGAGGCCCACAATGCTGACCAGCGGGTCACGGTTGGGGGCCGCGATGACGATCGAGTCGAAGTCCCAGGCGGTCAATGTCTCGCCGAATTGGTCGCCGGTCTGCGCGCTGGCGAAACGGCATCCGAGGCGGACGGCGCCGCGGTTGGCCACGCCACCAACCGAGACGAGGTGTTGATGGAAATAGGTGACTGAGCAGCCGTTGACTGGTGGCGGAGCCTTGGGGCCCTCGAACCCCTCCTCGCAAGCGCACGCGTTCCTAGGGTCGCAGTTATTACAGGTGATGGGCAAGTGGGCCCGCGTTCCGAACTCCGCGAGGTTGAACACGTTGCGCCCCGGAAAACCCAGGTCGGGTCGGAGCGATGATCCCGCGGCGATGACGACCCCACCGCTGCGGAAGTAGCCGCCCGGATCCAACGGGGCGTAGTTGATGATGCCGGTGAGCAGCGCCAGCGATTCCGAATCGGTGAACGGGATGCCGAAGGCCATCTCGCGCACCCCGTCGCTGTCCCAATCGGACAGCAGCGCAAAGCTCGTGATGCCGCGACTGGGACGGATCGGATCGGCGACCTCCGGGACGCCGGCGTAGATCTCCCCGCGGAATAGCGTGCCGGTGGAGTTTAGGTTGATTCGGCCGCTGAAACGCTTGTTGCGGCCGTAGATCAGATAAGCCTCACCGATGCCCGTACGCTGAAGGTTGACCTCGTAGCGCGACTTGCCGAATTGGGACACGATCAGAAAGTCGCCGAAGCCGTCGCGGTCGATGTCGCCCACGGGGCTGACGAAGCTGCCGACGTTGTCCCGGGGGTTGAAGCCCTCGAAGACGGCACCGGCGACCTCCCCGCGGCCGAGCGCCAGATCCCGCAAGTCAATCGCCCCCGCCAGCCGCGCCCGCAGCCGAACGCTGCCCGGCGCGTAGAACGGGAACGAGTTGCGGCCGTCCGAGACCACCGCCAGCAGGCGGTACAGCCCCGGCTCGAACTCGATCGTGGGCAGGTCGAACGCGAAGCTGTCGCCCGTCTGCGACTGGCTGCGGAACAAGAAGACTTCGTTGCCGTTGGGCGTGTCGTCGGGATCAAGGAAGATCTCGACGGTGTTGGTCGAATCCGGGTCGTCCAGCTCCCACGCGACGCTGAAACGGGGGACGATCGCCGCCGCGCGGTCGTAGGCGAAGGTGCCGCGCGGCGAGGTGAAGAACAGGTCCGGGGCTTGGTCGACCGTCACGCGGCCCGGGGCGTAATCGTACGCGACGATCTTGCCGACCTGCTCCATCACGACACCGACGTAGTACGTTCCACGCTTGAGCCGCGTGGTGTCCACCAGGGCCGTGGACTGCGTGAGGCCGAGATTCGAGAACGCCTCGATCTCGTTGTCGTTGTCCGGGGTCTGGTCTTCATCCACGATGACGTTGAGGACGGCGGTCCGCGTGGACGCGAACGCCCGCCAGTTGACCTCGACCTGCGTCCCCCCGGTGATCGACAGGTCCGCCACGGGCGTCAGTACCTCGACCAGCGGCGTGGAGCGCAGGACGGTGGTGTCGCCCGTGCCCCCCGCCACGTATTGCAGCGGAGACACCCCGAGCGGACACCCGCCCAGTGTCAGAACCAGGACCAGGCCGGCTCCCGCCGCCGCGCCGATTAGCGTGAATCTACTCATGCCGCACTCCAACGTCCGCGACCGCCGCCCGAGCGGCGTCGCGCTCACGAGCCTGCTCGGCGAATGTAGGCGAACGTCTGATAACCCGACGCGCTAACGCTCGACGGTTGCACCGTGAACGTCAACCCGTCGCCGCAATCGTAGTTGGTGCCCTCCAGCAGCAGGACGCCGAAGGGGTCCACTTCGATGAAGGGCGCGCTAGCCAGCAAGGTCGTATCGCCGGCCACCGTGGCGGTGTCGATCAGGTAGACGAGCGCGCCGGGCTGGCTGAGGTTCGAGACGTCGCCGATCGTGATTTCCTTGACCGGGCAGACCAGCATCTGGCCGCTCTTGTCGCCGGGGCCCACGACGGTGGTGTAGTTCTGCACCTTGTCGTCCCCGTCGCGATAGGCGATGACGACGGAGATCCAGCGGTCCGTCCGGTTCTCGACCGCGACCAGCAGGCCGGGGGCATCGCCGGGGAGACTGGCGACGCGCGTGCCCAGTCCGAGCGCTCCGAGCAGGTTCGGGTTGAGCAGCGACGAGGCTTCGTTGAGCAGCCCGCAACCGGACAGCACCCCGCACAGGGCCAGGCCCACCCACTTCATCCGCAATCGGAACCGTCCTGCCATGCCTGCTTGCTCCTTCCCGATCAGCGACCACGAATAACGCGGACGCTCACGGCGTAGGTGGCCGTGTCGCCGGTGCCGATCGCGGACACGCGAATCTCGATGACATCGCCGCAGAAAAAGCCGTCGCCAGAGATCAGGGGCGGGCCGGCGTACTCGACTTCCGCGGCTTCCTCCCCGGCCTGAACCACCACGGCCAGCGCGCTGGGCGTGAACGTGGCATCCAAGCTGCCGGGGCTGATCACGCCGACCGGACACTCCAGCACCTCGTTGCGCACGTTGCCGGAAGGCACATCGACGCTGAAATTGCGCGAGTAACTGGCTAAGTTGTTGGCGTCCCGCGACCAATAGGCGTTGAACGAAGCCGGGTACCGTGTCGAATTGGAGAACGCGACGATCACGGTGCCCTGCTGGGGCTTGACGGTGGCGGGGTCAAGGCCGAGCCGGCCGGCCAGGTCGGGGTCGAAGAAGTCCACCAACAGACCGCAGCCGCCGGCCGCGATCAGAACCAGCCCGCCGAGGCCCGTCGGCCACGCTAGGCGCTTCGCTTTGCGGAACATGAACGGTCTCCGGTCAAGCACGCGGCCGCGCGGCCGCCACGACGCTTCCCAGCAACGGGGATGTACCCCGAAAACGGGAATCGAGCAAGTCGTCCGGGGCCGGGCCGCCGGACTCAAACCAGCAGTATTGTGGGGCGGTCGCCAAGTTCCAGGGTGTCTCGGGCCGCGGCACCTCGTGCTCTGGCCGGCCGAGGGGGATCACTGGTCTCGCTGTCGGGGCGGCCACCACCCGCCGGGCTCCTCAATAGGTAATCACGCTGAACACTGGGTAGTCACCCAAGAGGACGCGCCCGCCGAGGGTGGCCAACTCGATCAGCACCGCCACGGCCTCGATCTTGGCCCCGGATTCCCGCACCAGGGCGCAGCAGGCCGCCAGCGTGCCGCCGGTGGCCAAAAGGTCATCGACGATCAGCACGCGCTGCCCGGGTCGGATCGCGTCCACGTGCATTTCGAGGGCGTCGGTGCCGTATTCCAGCGCGTACTCGTGCCGCCGGGTCCGCGCAGGGAGCTTGCCGGGTTTTCGGACGGGGACGAAGCCCGCGGAGAGCACTTTGGCGACGGCCGTGCCGAAAATGAAGCCGCGGGACTCGGCCCCGACGACGAGGTCGATATGGCTGGCGCGGAACGGTTGGGCCATTAGTTCAACGGCCATCGCCAGCCCCGAAGGGTCCGCGAGCAGCGGCGTGATGTCCCGAAAGAGGACGCCCGGCTTGGGAAAATCGGGGACGGCGCGGATCAGGCGTTTGAGGTCGGCGGCGTCGGACACCGCACGCCACGCCTCCGCTTGTGTTGGGCCCATCGCCACCCGCACCTCGACCACACGAGCCAACCGTCGTCGCCGAAACCGGTCCCCCGCGCGGCACCCCACGCGGGCCGGGCGGCGGGCCGGTCCGCCGCGGTCCCCATCGTAGTAGGGGGATCACACGCCCGCAACGGCCGACGGGCGGATTCGAGGCGCCGCCGGCCATCGGCCGATAGCACAAGAGTGGGCCGCGCCGCACGGCGCGCGAATCGGCGGCAGGCGATGTCGATGTGGCTCATCATCGTGGCGGCGACGGCGGGGGGCGGGGCGCTGCTGCTGTGGCACCAAGCCAGCCGTACCAAGCACTCCAGCGAAGAGATGCTGAGCAAGTACGCGGAGATGCTCGCCGCCGCCCGCCAGGAGAAGCAGAAGAAGTTGCTCGAAGAAGAAGAGGAGGCCCGGAAGGCGGAACAGAAGCAGCAGCAGGCGGAGGCGACCGCCCGCGCGCGGGCCACGCCCAAACGGGAGACGGACTAGCCCGGGGCCACACAGCAAGCCGGATCGTTGACTTCGGCGGCGCGCCCAATCCCTCCGCGCAGCCGGCTCGCCGTAGCGCGCACACGGGAGGGCAAGGCTCTTGCCGGGCCGCGGCTCGCCCTCCCCACCAGGGTCCTCGTCCCGGAATACCCGCCGGCCCTCGGGGGCACGCCGCCAACGGCGCCGGCGACCGCCGCTCCGCGCGGTCCCTCCCGCCTCCGGCCCGGCGCGAAGCGCATGCGGGCGTGGGTGTCGAGTAGCGCTTTGCCGCGGGGTTGCGCTTCCGTAAGATAGAGGGTCCGTAACGTTGAGGAGTCCGGCCCCATGCCGCTTTCGTTCAAGCCGTTCGAGGAGATGACCCCGGAGGACTACGCCAACATCGGCCTGAAGGTCGGTCTGGAGGTGCATCAGCAACTGCTGACCCGACGGAAGCTGTTCTGCCGCTGCCCGGCGGGGTGCTACAGCGACGACTACGACGCGGAGATTCTGCGGCACATGCGGCCCACGCTGTCCGAGCTGGGGGAGTACGACGGCACGGCCCTGATGGAGAAGAAGACCAGGAAGAACGTTTATTACCGCATCCGCAGCGAGAGCGTCTGCACGTACGAGTTCGACGACACACCCCCGTTCTTCATCGACGATGAGGCGCTCGACATCGCGCTCGAGATCAGTCTGCTGCTGCGGCTGAACATCGTCGGCGAGCTGCACATCGCGCGCAAGCAGTACCTCGACGGCTCGATCCCCACCGGCTTCCAGCGGACCGGCATCATCGGCGTAGACGGCTGGATTCCGTTCAAGGACCGCAAGGTTCGCATTCGGCAGCTGTCCATCGAAGAGGACGCCTGTCGGGAAGTCTCCGACATCGGCCACGATCGCGTCTACCTGACCGATCGCTTGGGCATGCCGCTCATCGAAACCGTGACCGAGCCGGACATGCGCACACCGCAGGAGGCCGCCGAGGTCGGCCAGATTCTCCGCTGGCTGTGCCGCAGTACGGGCCACGTCCGCACGGGCTACGGGGCCGGCCGCCAGGACGTCAATGTCTCCGTCACCGGCGGCACGCGCGTCGAGGTCAAGGGCACGCCGCAAATCTGGCGCAATCCGCGCCTGATCTACAACGAAGCCCGCCGGCAGTGCAGCCTGTTGTACATCCGCGAGGAATTGCGGCGGCGGGGCGTGACGCCGGACACGTTCCAGTGGCAGGCCGACGACGTGACGCGGATTGTTTCGCAGACCACGTACGAGCCGATTCGGGCGGCGCTGGCGGCGGGGGACGTGGTGCGGTGCGTGCTGCTGAAGGGCTTCGGGGCCCTACTGCGCGAACCGACCCAGGAGCACACGACGTTCGCCAAGGAGTTCTCGGACCGCGTGCGGGTCGTCGCGTGCCTCACCAAGCTGCCCAACATGGCCCACTCCGACGCCGCTTCGGAGTCCCTTTCGGGCCGTGAGTGGAAAGACCTGCGCCGCAAGATGCGGGCGCAGCCGGGCGACGTGCTGATCCTGGTCTGGGGACCGGAGCGGGACGCCGTCACCGCGTGCGAAGAGGTGGCGCTGCGGGCCAAGGAGGCCACGATCGGCGTGCCGAACGACACCCGGCAGGCGCTGAAGGACGGGACCAACGGCTTCGAACGCGTGCTCCCCGGCCCCGACCGCATGTACCCCGACACCGACCTGCCGCCGCTGGCCATCACGCAGGACCGCCTGGAGCGCATCCAGGCGCGGCTGCCGGAACTCGTCTGGGAGCGCGAGGCCCGCTACCGCAGGCTGCGCCTGCCCCCGGACGTGGTCCTGCCGCTGTGCATTTCGCCGCGCAACACGCTGTACGACCGCCTGGTCGGCGAGCTCAAGCTCGACGCGACGTTCGCGGCGGTCGTGCTCGTGCAGCAGTTCAAGGCTTGGCGACGGGCTGGCAAACCGGTTGATCGCCTGCCGGACGAAGAGCTGTTCGAGGTGTTCCGGCTGCACGCGGCCGGAAAGCTGACGCGGGAGGGCGTGCTGGCGGCGCTCGAGCACTTGCTGGATTTGCCGCCGACGGGGCGCGGCGGGACGGCCCGCGTCGCCCACGTCGTGGCCGAGTACAAGCTCACGCCGTTGTCGCCGGCCCAGCTTGAGCAGGCCCTCGAAAAGGCGCTGGCGGGGTTGGAGGACGCGCGCTTCCGGACGGCGGCGCAGAAGTGCCGCTTCCTGTGTGGTCAGCTCCAGCGGCAATTCGCCGGACGAATCGACGGCCGCAAACTGGCCGAAGTGGTCCACGCGCGTTTGCGGGTACCGCTGGCTTCGCGCGTCGCCGCGCGCTAGACGAAGGAACCGGCTCGGGAGCGACAGACCATGAGCTGTGTCGCTGGGCGCACGGACGTTTCGCTGCGGGGAGCTGTGCCCGGGTGGGTCGGCGTGGATTGCTGTGCGCGAACACCCGGCGCGGGAGGGCGAGGCTCCTGCCGAGCTGGGGCGCGCCGGGACGGCCGGGCCGCGGCTCGCCGGGAACCTTGTCCTCTCCGCGTGCGCCGCCGAATCGCGCACGCCCATGCCGGCATGCTGGTCGCGCTCCTGGGGGCCGCGCTGGCCGCAGGGTGCGCCGCGCCGGCCGCGACTACGGCGCCGCGGGCCGAACCTCAGCCGACCGCCACGCCCGAGCCGGTCCCCTCCGTACAGCCGGCGCCCGCCGAGCCACGGGCTGATGAGCCGGTGTCACGTGAGCCGCCGACCCCGCGCGAACCGGCCCTACCCCTGACCGGCGTGGACGCCGGCCCCACCGGAGCTGAGCATCCCGGAGGCACGCCGCCTGGAGGCGAGCCGCCGACAGCCGCCGAACCGGCCCCACCCCCCTACTTGACCGTGCTGGAACGCTTTGACGCGGGTCAGCCGACGGCGGTCGAGGCGCGTCCCGGACCGGCCAACCGGCTGGTGATTGACACGCGCAACGTGCGCCGCCTGCGGATTGACCGGGCGGCGCTGCCACTGCGGAGCGAGCAGGTCATCGTTCTGCGTCTGGATGGGCAGCCGTTTGAGTGGCTCGCCGACTCCGACGTCACCGAGTTTGAACGGTCCGTGAATGGGGCCTGGGCCCCCGTCCGTCCGGCCGCGCGCGGCCGCGAGCGCGTGACCAAACCGTGAGCAGACCCCGCCGCCCTGAACCCTTTGCCTCGCGGGCGGGACGCAAGCTCGATGCTGCCCTTCAGGCCTTCGGCCTGGATGTGCTGGGGTGGGTCTGCGTGGACCTCGGCAGCCACAAAGGCGGGTTCGTCGATTGCCTGCTGAAGCACGGCGCCGCCCGGGTCTACGCGGTGGAGCCGGGCTACGGCGTGCTGGATTGGCGTCTGCGCCGCGACCCGCGCGTGGTCGTCTGCGAACGCACCAACGCCTTGCACTACGTCACGCCCGAGCCCTGCGATCTGGCGACGATCGATGTTGGTTGGACGCCGCAGCGGCTGGTGTTGCCCGCGGCGCGCCGCTGCCTCAAGGAGGGCACGGGGCGGGTCGTCACGCTCATCAAGCCACAGTATGAGGCCCCGCCGGAGTGCCTGGAGGCCGGCGTCGTGGCGGCGGCGCACCTGGCGGACGTGCTCGCCCGCTGCCGCGAGGACGTGTCGTCCCTCGGCTGGCACCTCCGCGGCGAAATCGAAAGCCCGCTCGCCGGCCACGGGGGCAACGTCGAGTACTTGTGGCTGCTCACGCCACGGGCCTGAATGGTCGGGGGCGCTTCGGCGGGCCCATGTGGGAAGGGCGAGCTTCCCGGCGAGCCGCGGCTTAGCAGTCCCGGCGCGCCCGGATCGCCCTCCCGCGCCGCACGTTCGCCTACAGTGGTTCAGTGGCACTGGCCACGGTCGCACAGGCCCGCGCCCATCGGGTAGACTACCGCCGTGCTGCGCGACCCCGGTGAAAAAGCGACTCAACGCCTGCTCGTCGTGATCCCAAACTGGGTCGGCGACGTGGTGTTGGCCACGCCCGTACTCGCCGCCCTGCGGGCCCACTTCGCCAACGCCCGCATCACCTACCTCCTGCGGCCGTACGTGGCCGACGTGGTGGACGGCGGGGGTTGGCACGACGCAGCGGTGACCTGGCCAGCCGGAAGCGGCCTGGGGCGGGAGCTTCGCACGCTGCGACTTACGGCCCGACTACGGGCGGAGCGCTTCGACCTGGGCCTGCTGCTGACGAACTCGTTTCGCTCGGCTTTTGTGGTCTGGCGCGCGGGAGTGCCGCGACGGGTGGGTTACCGCCGCGAGGCCCGCGGCTGGATGTTGACCGACCGCCTGCGGCCTGCCCGGGCGAATGGCGAGTACACCCCGTCGCCCGTGTTGGATTACTACGCCGACCTCGCGGCGCACATCGGCTGCCAAGTCGATGACCGACGGCTGCGGCTCGGCGTCACACCGGGGCAGGAGGCCGCGGGTCGGGGCCTGTTGCGCCATTACGGTCTCGACGACGGCCGGCCTTACGCGGTGGTCAACCCAGGGGCCGCCTACGGGGACGCGAAGTGCTGGCCGCCGGAGCGCTTCGCCCAAGCGTGCGATCGGCTGCGGGACGAACTGGGGCTGCGACCGGTGCTGATCGGATCGTCGGGCGAGCGGGTGCTGCTGCGCGGCATCGCCGAGCGGGCGGCGGGGCCGGTAGTGTGTTGCGACGAGCCCGGCACGACGCTGGGGTCGCTCAAGGTCGTCGTCCGCGAGGCCGCTTTGCTGCTGTGCAACGACACCGGCCCGCGGCACTACGGCAACGCCTTCAACGTGCCGACCGTGACCCTGTTCGGCCCCACGCACCCGGCGTGGACGGACACGGGGTATTCCGGCGAGATCAAACTCCAGGTGCCGGTCGAGTGCGGGCCGTGCCAACTGCGGAGTTGTCCACTGGACTGGCGCTGCATGACCGGGCTCACCATCGAGCAGGTGATGGAGGCGGCGCGAGAGATTCTCCAGCGCCACAGCAAGGGCCTCCGGCCGGGCGGCTCGACAGGAGCCTCGCCCTCCCAAAACGCGGTCGTTGGCGCGGCTGCCAACGTGGCCTGCCCCCAGGAATCAAGCAGCAGATGTTTGTGACGGAGCACATGCGGATCGATCCGGCGTACCGGGAACGGCTGCGCGCGTGCGGGCTGGACACCGTCGCCGGCGTGCTGGCCCTCGTGGACGGCCGCGTCGCCGCCTGGAGCCGCACGACCGACACGCTGCGCGTGCCCGGGCCGGACGACGGGCCGGGCTTCTATGTGAAGCGCTACCTCTTCCCCACGTGGACCAAGCGCCTGCGCGGGACCTTGCGCGGGACCTTCTTCGGCCAGCACCGCGGCCGCGCCGAGTACCGGGCGCTGAACGCCCTCCGGTCGGCCGGCGTGCCCGCCGTGCGCGCGGTGGCGTGGGGCGAGCGCCGGGTCGCCCACTTCCTGACCGCGTGCTTTCTGATCACCGAAGAAGTGCCCGACGCGGAGAACCTGACCAGCTTCGCGCTGAAGGTCGTCGGCGGCCGACGACGGATGTCGAACGACCAGCGCAGTCGGCTGCTGCTCGCGTTGGCGGAGCATCTGGCCCTCCTGCACGCGACGGGCTGTTCGCACGGCAACCTCTTCTGGCGCAACATTCTCGTCCGCGACACGCCGGACGGTCGTCCGGAGCTCTTCTTCCTCGATCCCCAGCCGTTGCGGGCGTGGGAACGCCTGGCCGCGGGAGTGCCGTGGTGGCTGCGCGAGCTGGCCCAGGTCACGGTGTCGGCCCTGCCGTTTACGACGCGCGCCGAGCGCTTGCGCTTCATCCGCCGCTACGTCGCGTGCTCCCGCGACAGTGGCTTCGACCCGCCGGGGATCGAGCGCGTCGCGGACGACTGGAAAGCCACCGTCCGCACCGTCGAAACGCTGGCTGCGGCTTGGCGCCACCACGAAGACCGTCGCATCCACATGACCCGCCTGTTTGACGAGTGGAACCGGCAACTCGCGCGGGAGACGGGTCGGGCGACCTCGGCGGCGGAGCCCGCCTCGTGAGACGGCACGTCTCCTGGTCCCAAGGCGGCGTGGCCCGGCTGAGCGAAGCGGGACTGCCCGACCCCGGCCTTCTGCTGGAAGCGGTCACCCCGGCCGCCGCCCTTCCGGGATCGTGGGAATCCCTGAGCAAGCCCGGGTTGGGGGGACGGGAACGCTGGCGGTGGTCGCCGCCGGGGTCCGACCCGGTGGTCTACTACGTCAAACGCTATCGGCGCACCCCGCTGCGCGAGCAGCTCGACCGCGCCTGGCGGCAGGCGGTCCGGCACGGACGGGCGTGGTGGGAGTTTCGGCAATCAGAGGAACTGACGCGGCAATTCGTGCCGGTGGTGCGGGCGCTGGCGGTCGCGGAAGACATGCGCGGGCTTTTCGAGCACCGCGGCGCGGTCGTGTTTGAGGGACTGGCGGGCGACGCGTTCGATCGCGTCTGGCCGCGCCTCGTCGCCGCCGGCGCGCCGGTCACGCGGGGACTGGCCCGGCATGACGTGATCCACCGACTGGCGCGCTTCGTGTCCGCTTTCCACCAGACCGGCTATTGCCACCGCGACCTGTACTTGTGCCACGTATTCAGCGACCTCGATCGCGACGGCACCCGGCCGCCCCGTTTCACCCTTATCGACCTGGCGCGGACGCACCGCCCGAAACTGCGGCGGACGCGCTGGCTCATCAAAGACCTGGCCCAGCTCGACAGCTCTGCCCGGCAGATCGGGGCGTCGCGCGGCGACCGGCTGCGCTTCCTGAAGACGTACCTCAGCCTGGAGACCCGCTCCCCCCGCCTGCGCTGGTACGCCCGGAAGGTCGTGCGCAAGAGCGACACGATCCTGCGGCGGCTGGCCCGCCACGCGGCGCGGGGCGGCCCGCGGTGACGGGGCCCAACCGCACGCCCGCCGCCGCGGCGTGCTGCCCCGCCGGCCGCCGGGCGGGTAACATCGCGGCGTGCGAGTCGCCATCATTCAGGAGCACGTCGATCTGAGCCGCGGCGGCGCGGAGACTTCCGTGCTGGAGATGGCGCGCCAGCTCGCCCGCCACGGGTGCGACGTGACCGTGCTGTGCCGGGGACCGGTCGAGTCTCCGGTCGACGATCCCGGAGTCCGCGTGCGCCCGCTGACTGTCGGCGGTCCCACACGCGCGCTGCGCACATACCGCTACATTCAGGCGGTCCAGCGACTGTGCCGCAAAGAACGCTTCGATATCGTTCACGCGGTCACGCCCTGCCTGGCGGCCAACATCTACCAGCCGCGCGGGGGGACGTATGCGGAGACGCTGACGCGCGGTCTCGCGCTCACGGCGTCGCCGCTGGCGCGTCGACTCCGGGCGCTCGGACGGCGATTCAACGTCCGCCAGCGGTTCCTGATGCGCTTGGAGCGGGTGTTGCTGACGCGCCGCGCGGCGCGGGTCGTCGTCGCCGCCCTGTCCGACTATGTTCGCCGTCAGGTGGAGGACTTCTGTCGCGCCGCGTCGGGCAGCGGGGCGACGCCGCCGGTGCGGGTGATCTTCAACGGCGTGGAGGTGGCCGCGTGGGCCGCGGACGAGCAGTCCCGGCTGAGGGCGGAGCGTCGCGCGGCCCTCGGCATCGCGGATTGGACACCGCTGATCCTGTTCGCGGCCCACAACTTCCGGCTGAAGGGGCTGACGGAGCTGATCCGGGCCTTGGCCCACAGGGCCGCGCAACCCGACTGGCTGCTGGTCGTCGCCGGACGCGACCACCCGGCCCGGTATCAGCGGTTGGTCCACCGGCTCCACCTGGGGGACCGCGTCCGGTTTGTGGGCACGGCGACCTCGCTCCGTAGTTGGTACGCCGCCGCCGATGTCTTGGCGCACCCCACCTGGTACGACCCGTGCAGCCGCGTGGTGCTGGAGGCATTGTCGCTGGGGCTGCCGGTGGTAACGACGCGCTACAACGGCGCGGCCGAAGCGATGGTGCCCGGGCGTCATGGCGTGGTGATCGACGGGCCCGCCGACACAGCCGCCCTCGCCGCCGCCCTGGAGCGGAGTGTGCAGCCGGAGTTGCAGGCGGCGTGTCAGGCCGATGCCGCGCGTTTTGCCGAGCGCTTCTCGATGGCCCGTCACGCCCGCGAACTGCTGGCGTTGTATGAGGAACGCCGCGGACCGCGTTGCGGCCGGTAGTGCGGGTTGGCCTCCGCGCGGGGGCCGCCCTCCCGCGCCGCATGTTCGCCCGCGCCGATTCAGGATTTGAAGCACAGGGCCTGTTGCACGTCGTCCACCAGTGTCCGCAGCGAATCCAGCGGGTGCAAGGCGAAGAAGTACTCGCGGTCCAGGGCGATGCGGTCGAGCGCCCGTTGCGATTCGAGCGCGGCCACGCGCTCGTCGTACTGGGCCGCGCGCCACGGGTCCGTCGCCAACATGCGCTCGTTCACTCGCCGCAGCTCACGGAACACCAGCGCGCGAGTCACACGATCAGCGGAGCGCTGCGCCCGCAGCTCGTTCGACCGGCGCACGAGTTCTTCCCGCTCGCGGCGCAGCTCGTCCGGCACCCGCGCCAGGTGCCGCTGCGGGTTGTACCGCAGGTCGCGGCTGGCGTGCCGCGCCTCGGCGATGTCGGCCGGCCCCAGGGCACTGTGCGGCAGCGGCAGGTGGAGGGTGGCGGACACGCACCCGATCGGAGCCGGCGTCAGCCCCGCGTGCGCCCCGACGAACTCCTCCGTCACCTCGTCGTACTTCGCCCCACCGATGCCGTGAATGAAGAGGTCCGCCACGAAGAGCCGCAAGAAGGCCGAGAGCGTCAGCGCCCGCGGCCGCAGCCCCCAACCGTCCCGCTCGATCGGCCACGGTGCGCCGTGCGTGGCTGCGTCCGCCAACTTGCTCCGCGCCACCTCACCGATCGGCTCGTCGTCCGCCAGGAGCCGCACGCGCTCCCCGTCGATCTCGGCGTACAGCCGGCGGCGCGGCGCGCCCCGCCGCACCACCCACAACGGCACTTCGACCCGGTTGTTGTCGATGACCAGTAGCAGCACAGGGCGCCCGCGGGCCCGGACCCGGTGCCGCCGGCGATATGCGAGTACCGCCGCGTTGTAGCACTCCGCGCCGCGGCGAGCGTCGAACAGAAGCCCCGCCGCCAACGCGCGAAATGCCGCCGTGGCGCACAGCCGCGATACGCGGACCGGTTGGACGCGGCCAAGGCCGAGGGTCGCCTGCGTCGCGCCGTGGGCCCGCACCATCGCCTCAACCATGTCGATCCGGCGGTTGGCCGGCGCGCCAGCCGGGAGCGCGAGGCTCGCGCCGACCCGCGGAGCGCCGCGGCGCGCGTCATTCCTTGGCGTGCTGTGCGGCGGCATATCCGCGCACACGCCCCCCGGGTCCAGATCGTCCTCCCCGGACGCGGCCCCCGGCGCCGTCAGCCACGCCCGCGCGAACGCCGGCAACGCCGAGCGGTCGCCGAACTCGTGCAGCGACGTGACCGACGCGAAGAACTGGAGCCACTCCGCCCGCGTGGCGGCGGGCTGGTCTTCCAATGGTCGCCGGGCGTTGAACCCCGGCACCGGGACCGTCACCCGGCGCACGCCGCGGCTGGTGACCTGCGGTACCGCGAGGTCGCCGCGTCGCGGCTCGTCGCCATCGACCCAGAAGAAGACGCATCCGCCACCGAGCCGCGCGGCCAAAGCGTGCGCCGCGATGACCTTGGCCAGCACGCCGGCGTGAAAGAACTCTACTTGATGCCCCGTGGCGATGACCCGGCCGTCCAGGTGCAACTCGCGGCGTAACTCGGTCCGCCAGTCCGCCAGCGAACGCCCCAGCCACGATCCGCCGACCGGCCGCGACGCCGCGTCCAGCAACACCGACGCGGACGGCTCGACGAGCACGGCGCGGTGCGTTGCCGGCGTCACCAGCCGGTCATATCGGATCAGTCGTTCCGCGGGCAATGGCATACGGCCAGTGTGCGTTCATCGCGCGGCACCAGCGGGCCGCGTTGCAGTTCCCGGACAAACACCGCCAAGTAGTGCTGCAAACGGGCGGCCGGATCGTCCAGGGTCCCGCCGAACTCGCGGCTGGTGTCGCGGTAAATCCGCCGGACCGCCAGCTCACGCACGGTCAGTCCGGCGCGCACACACTGTACCCAGAACTGGAGGGGAAAGGCATAGCCGGGTTCGTCCAGCGTCAGACGCCGGACGGCGGCGACGCGGTGGGCCTTGAAGCCGCAGAACGCATCCGTCAGACGCAGCCCCAGCGTTTCCCCGATCAACTCGGTGAGCACGCGGTTGATTGCGCGGCGTTCGGCCGGCGGGCGGTCGTCATCGGGGAAGGAGCGCAGGTAGCGCGACCCGCTGATGACGTCCGCTTCGCCGCAACCGGCGCAGCGCACAAAGTCGGGAATGCGGGCCGGCTCGTGCTGCTCGTCGCAATCGAGCGTGATGACCCAGTCGTAGCCGCGGGCGTCGGCCAGCGCGAACGCGTCGATCAGGCTCTGTCCGTAGCCGCGGTTCTCCGGGTGCGTGATGACGGCCACATCCGGCTCCCGCCGCAGCAGCGTCGGCGTGGCGTCCGTCGAGCCATCATCCACCACCAGGATGTCGCTCGCGTAGCGCCGGACGGCCGCCAGCACACCCGGCAGGTAACGCTCTTCGTTGTACACCGGGATGGCCACCAGGAAGCGCATCGGCCCGTCGGTCCTCCGGCGGCGGGTCTGTCTTGGCCCGGCCGTCGTGCTACTGTCGATTCTTGCGGTGACGGATGGATTGTCAAACCGGCGGTGCCGGGAAAACGCGGCGCCCGCGCACGGGCGGCGTTGCCCGCGGGCCGGTCCAGCGGCATCATGCCGCCATCATGGGCTCGGACTCGACATCCCCCCCGACGGCCACGCCGACTGCATCGCGACGCGGCCCGGCGTTGCACTGGCAGATTCTTATCGGGCTGCTGATCGGCGGCCTCGCCGGTCTCGTCGCGCGGACCCTCTACCCCCCGGCCGCCGACGGCACGCCCGATCCCGGCCTGGCGTGGGTCGTGCGGAACGTCGCCTATCCACTGGGCGAGATCTTCCTGCGGCTCATCTTCATGGTCGTGCTGCCGTTGGTCTTCACCGCCCTGGTGCTCGGCGTGGCCGAACTCGGCGATGTGCGACGGCTCGGCCGCGTCGGACTGCGGACTCTCGGCTACACCGTGATTCTGTCGGCAATCTCGGTGGGCATCGGCGTGGGCCTGACCAACGTCGTCAACCCGGGCGGCCACCTGGGCGCCGCCCAGCGCGAGACGCTCAAGGCCCGCTACGAGACCGAGGCCGCCCGGAAGGTCGCCCAGGCCCGCGAGAGCAAGACCGCCCTCGACTCCCTCCTCGACATCCTTCCCCGCAACCTCCTGCGCGAAATGGTCGGGGCCGTCGATGGCACGTCACCCGGCGGCGGAATGCTCGCCGTCATGTTCTTCGCCCTGCTCTTCGGCATCGCCCTGTCGCTCGTGCCCGAGCGGGCCGCCCCGCTCATTACCGTCCTGCAAGGCATCTACGACGCCGTCATGGTCATCATCGGCTGGGCCATGCGCCTGGCGCCGCTCGGCGTGGCGGGGCTGGTGTTCCGCCTCACCGCCGACCTGGGGGCCGACATCCTGCGCGTGCTGGGCTGGTACGTTCTCACCGTGCTCGGCGGGCTGCTGCTGCACTTTCTCGGCGTCTACAGCGTGTTCGTCGGCGTGGCGGGCCGGCGTAGTCCGCGGCGGTTCTTCGCCGACATCTCGGAAGCCATGCTGACGGCGTTCGCCACGTCGTCGTCCAACGCGACGCTGCCCACGACGCTGCGCGTGAGCGAAGAGCGCCTGCGGCTGCGGCCCGAGATCGGCCGCTTCGTGCTCACCGTCGGCTCGACCGCCAACCAGAACGGCACGGCGTTGTACGAGGGCGTGACCGTCCTCTTTCTGGCCCAGGTCTTCGGCGTCGATCTGACCCTCGTGCAGCAGATCACCGTCGCCCTCCTGGCGATCCTGGCCGGCGTGGGCACCGCCGGCGTCCCCGGCGGCTCGCTCCCCCTGGTTGTCATCGTCCTGCAAACCGTCGGCGTCCCGGCCGACGGCATCGGCATCATCCTCGGCGTGGACCGCCTGCTCGACATGTGCCGCACGACACTCAACGTCACCGGGGACCTGGCCATCGCGGCGTGCGTGGACCGGGCCGAGCGCGGCCGGGCAGCACCCGCCAGCCTGCCATCGTAGGGGCCGTCTCCTAACCCCCCTCCCAGCGAGGGGTTGGGGGGGCGGGGCGTTCGGTTGCAGCCCGGCACGACGTGTCACGTTCTGGCGTGTGGTACGGCGGTCAGCAACCCCCACCCGCTTGCTTCCGGGAAGGCCCAGCTTGCTTCTCCATTGCGCTATTTGCGTCGTGGACTCGACTCTCGCAACGCGCACGCGGTACGACCGCGCAGGTCGTCCAATAGATCGAACGGCCTGTCCCGGCAGCACCGGCTGGATGGTGTGCCGAGGCAGTGTCAATTGCTGTGTAAATTGATTTCGGGGCATCCGTCCAGCAGAGTGTCGGCCTCACGCAGCTTGGCGATGATCTGTTCCGGACTATGTTTTGTCCTTTTCATCCAGAGCCTCCTGCCCCGGCAGCGGCTGCGCCGCCGCCGGGCCAAAGACCCTCATAACGTCTGGATCAGATTTTGGGCCTCCTCAGCAGAATTCGTGGGTGAGTTTTGGCTCGGGTAAGCGTCCCAGCGCGTGATACAGGGCGATTTCGGCGGCTTCGAGCGTGCGAAAGCCGTAGGCCTTTCTGATGGGCAGTTTGACGCGGTAGTTCAGGCCCTCGACGATCCCGGCGGAAAACTCCTTTTTCGCCGCGAACCAGTTCAGGATCAGCTTCTGATGCGTGCGGATGCTGCGGGCCACCTTCTTGAGCGGTTCCAGCCGGCTGCGCAGCGCGCGCCGCACCCAGCCGTCCAGGAACACCCTGGCCCAATGGTACGAGGTGTACTCCCACAGGGCCTGGAAGCTCTCCTTGAGCAGGTACGCCCGCACCGTCTTCAGCCCGTACTGCAACAGGTCATCCAGCCGGGTCCGCTGTTTCTCCGTCAGGTTCTCGGGGCGCTTCAGAAAGCACCAGCGGCTGTGCGTCAGCAGCGGCTCATAGCCCTGGCGGGCCAACTCCTTGGCCTCGGCGGCCCGCACGTCGTCGATGGCCTGGTTCAGCCGGGCCACGCTGTGGTAGCGGTCCAGGATGTGCAGGGCCTGCTTGGCCCTCTTGGCGATGACTTTCAGGTACGGTTGCCACATGTCGCTGCTGACAAACTGCAGCGCCGCGGTTCGGTCGCGACCCAGCATTTTGTAGCGTTGTAGTACTACGGTCCACCCCAGGCGGTCCGTGATTCGTCGCCCGGCTACGAGGGCTCCAGCAGGATGACATGCACAACGCCGGGGCCGTGCATCCCCGTGACGAGCACCCCCTCGATGTCTGCCGTCTTGCTCGGCCCGGTGATCAGGTTCACGTTCGCCGGCAACTCGTCTCGCCGCCGCAGCCACGCGAATGTGTCGTACAGGTCGGCCACAAGCTGCGATTGATCGACGACGGCGATGTGTACCGGCGGGATCAGGGTTGCCCCGCGCGCGGACGCCGCGCCCGACGCGCACACCAGCGTCCCCGTCTCCGCCGTTGCGGACAGGACGCCGGTCACCGCCGCCCCGACGTCGAACAGCACCGCGTCACTGGTCTCCGTCATCATCGACACACCGCGATCCGCCAGCACACGCGTCAGGTCCGCGGCACGCTCCGGCGTGAGTGCCGTCCCGGGCTCCACTTGAACCAATACGCTCGCAATGCGGTGCTCGGTGACGATCCGCGCGACTTGCGCTGTCCAATCGGCCGTGCCGACACGATGGACCCGGCAGCCGGCGGCTTCCGCCGACGCGACGAACCGGGCCGCCAGGTCCAAACTGGGCTCGACGGCCCGGAGCGTGTCGTCGGCCGGTGGCAGTTCGGTCTTCTTCGCCGGCAGTCGCACCCGCCGCCGCAGTCGATCGAGAAACGCCCGCACCGCGGCCTCAACGCTCATTGCCGAGTCCCTCCTCCCACAGCCGGCGGAAGCTCCGCGCCGGTGGCCGCGGCAAGTCGCGTTCACACAGCCACTCCCGCAGCGGACCCGGCCCGCCGCGCGCCCACCCCCTACCATCGTCGCGCAGCAGAGCACGCAGCGTCTTCTGACCCAGCCGGTAAACCCACGGCCGCCGCATCACCCAGCCCCAGCCCCGCAACATCCACCGTTTGAGCGCCGGCTGCCGGTCGCGCGTCAGCGCCCGCAGCCGCACGAGCAGTGCCGGAATGTCGATCTTGACCGGGCAAACCAGGCCACAGGCGCCGCAGAGGCTCGATACACGCGGCAGGGCGTCGTGCTCCGCACCGTACAGCAGCGGCGACAGCAGGCTGCCGATCGGCCCCGGGTAGACGCTGTGGTAAGCGTGGCCACCAACGTTGCGATACGCCGGGCACGCATTGAGGCACGCGCCGCACCGCACGCACCGCAACACCTCCGGCATTGGCCCCGCGAGGATGTCGCTGCGGCCGTTGTCCAGCAGCACGACGTGCAGTTCCGCCGGACCGTCGCGGTCATCCGGCCGCCGCGGCCCCGTGACCAGCGTGGTGTACGAGCCCATCGGCTGCCCCGTGCTCGAGCGGGCCAGCATCTTCAGAAACACCGGCAGATCGGCCAGCCGCGGGATGATCTTCTCAATGCCCAGCAGCGCCACGTGGACGCGCGGCCGGCTCACCGTCATCCGCCCGTTGCCCTCGTTGGTCACCAGACACAGCGTCCCCGTCTCAGCGACGCCGAAGTTCACGCCCGTGATCCCCAGGTCGCAGCGGCGGAAGATGTCGCGGAGGTGGGCCCGGGCGATGCGGGTCAGCTCGGCGGGGTCTTCGGTGTACGGGCAGCCCAGCTCGCGGGCCATCGCCTCGGCGACCTGCCGGCGGTCTTTGTGAATAATCGGGGTAATGATGTGGCTGGGGCGGTCACGGTCGATCTGCACGATGAACTCGCCGAGGTCGGTCTCCACGACGCGCACGCCGGCGGCTTCGAGCGCCGCGTTGAGGTGAATCTCCTCGGTCGTCATGCTCTTGGACTTCACCGCCAGCGTCAGGCCACGCTGCGTGGCCAGCTCGCAGACGATCCGGCACGCAGCAGCCGCGTCGGCGGCGAAGTGGACATGCCCGCCGCGGCGCTCGACTTGACCAACGAACTGCTCCAGGTAGGCCGGCAAATGGTCCAGCGTGTGCTGGCGGATCTGCGCGGCCCGCTCACGCAGCTCCTCGGCGTGCGGCAGGCGGGCGAACGACTCGGCCCGCGCGTCCACCTTCCGCCACGTCGCCAAGTGGACAGCCGCGACGACCCGCCGGTCGGCCACGGCGGCGGCCAGTCGCCGGCGGGTGTCGTTCGTGCGGCTCACGGCGTCGGCTCCATCAGCCCAAGCGATTCGGCCAGCACTTCCGCCAAGTGCTTGAATTGCAGGGGCAGCCCGCGGCGACGCGCCCCACCCGCCATCTGGAGCGTGCAGGCCGCCTCGTTGCAGACCACCAGCCGCGCCCCCGTCCGCATCAGCTCGTCGAGCTTGTCGCCCAACATCGCCCCGCTCAGCTCCGGGTACTCCACCGCGAACAGGCCGCCGAAGCCACAGCACAGGTCCGGCCGCGCGGGCGTCCGCACCATCTCACTATTTCCCAACCACCGGCGCAGGTCGTCGACGGTGTACACCTCACGCGCATGACACGGATAGTGGAACGTCACGGGCTTGTCGAAGCGTACGAGCGCGCCGATGTCCACGTGGAGTCGGTCTCGCAGGAAGGTGGCGAACTCGTGGACGCGGCCGGCGACCTGTCGGGCCATCTCGGCGGCCGCTTCATCCGTCAGCAACGCCGGCCCGTGTCGCCGAACCATCGTCGCACACGACGCGGACGGCGTGACGATGCACTCGGCATCGTGGAAGACATCGACCAGCCGCCGAATGAGCGCGGCGGCCTCGGGGTGAAAGCCGCTGTTGTACGCGGGCTGCCCACAACACGTCTGACGCTTAGGGAAATGGACGCGGCAGCCAAAATGCCGCAGAACGCGAACGACCGCTTCGCCGACTCGGGGATAGAAGGTGTCCGTCAGGCAGGTGACGAAGAGGGCGACATCCATCGCGTGGTCCCGCGCCGCGCGGCCACCACGGCCGGCGCGTCAGACACGCCTCTCACGTGGCCCAGTCGGCCGGTGGGTCCGCGGTCGGCGCGCTGCGCTGCGGGCTACTGCTGCCCCGTCTGCACCGTGGACACGAACGGATCATCCGCGCAATACGGCGGGTAGGTGCAGTGCGGATCCACCTGCGGGTCCGCGCCCGGCCCGTCGTACCCGGAGCGAATGAATTCGTACGTGACCGGGTCGCAGTTGAGGATCGTGCCGCAAGGGTTGATCTTGCCGACGTAGGAGAGGGCGTCGCCCAGGCCGCAACTCGGCAATTGGAAGCACGTTCCAACCACGACGATCAACGACACGCGACGCAACCAACGAGCGCGAGGGCTTGGCATGATTGCACCTTCGAGCACTACTGGGTGGTGGCCGGAGTCGTCGGGCAGTCCACGAAGAGGGCCACCGGCTCGCACATGTTGAAGAACGACCCGCCCTCACAATTGAACACGGAGCAGAAATCGAACGACGACAGCAGCGACTGGGTGTAATACTGAGAGCACCCGCCCGGCAGGGATTGGAACACTGTGCCTGCCCCACACACCAGCAACGCCGCCCAGAACTTTCGGTTTCGCACGTTCCGCATAGCGACACTCCCGGGGCCGGCCACTGCTCCTCGCCGGCGGCCAGCGAAGTATACGCGCTGCCTGGGTGGGCCCGCAAGCCCGCCGCCACGGCTATTGCCGAGTGGGGTACGCGACACGTCCAGCGAGCGGCCCGGGCCCCGGAGGGGCGGTGGCCGGCCGCGAGCCACCGCCGACGCACACGGACCGCCGAAAACATCACGGACCTTACCGGTTCGCGGATCCCGGCTCCTCGGCCGTCAGCGGCCACCGGACCGTGGCGATCCCTGGAACGCTGAGGCCCTTCGGACTCCGACCGGCCGTCGGTCGCAATGCAGGCCCCTGGCGATCCGCCGCAGAATCAGCGTCGGCCCCCCGTGTCCGACGTGGAGTGCCGAAAACGCCTCGGAATCCGACGTCCGCCACAGGGGGCGGACGCTACAGGGCATTTTGCGGCGGACTGCTAGGGACGAACCTCCGCAACGGTGGAGCGGGTAGCGTTGTAGCCGATCGGACCGGCCGGACTGGGGCGGAGGCGGCTTGGCGATGCTCCGCCAGGACGTTGACCTGCGCGTACTGGCGACGTCCGCCGGGGCGGAGTGGGGTTGCGGACGCTCTCCCTGGCGGCTGACCCGAACAACCAGCTAGGATTGGTCGGTCTGGAGCGGTCGTGACGACGTTGCGGACGCTCTCCCTGACGGCTGACCCGAACGACACCCGGCCGGAATCTGGGGTGGCGGGGGCTCGGGGACGCTCCGCCCGGACTTGACGCCGCGTCGCAACCCTCGATAATGGCCCACGGAGTGCTTGTCAGAACGCCGCGCGGGGCCGGTGAGTCTGCCGCTCGCGTGGCGGGTTCTGATGGCGGCCCTGAAGGCTGCGGGCGTAATTCAGTGGTAGAATGCCAGCTTCCCAAGCTGGACGTCGTGGGTTCGAATCCCATCGCCCGCTGTGAACGTAAGCAACGCCGAACGCGGAGTTTAGCGTACCTGCCCCTCGGGGTTCAGTGCGGCAAATCAGAGGTTTTAGCGCGGAGCGCGCTCCGCGCTACGCCTGGAGGACCGCACCATGCCCCGCACACGTGGAGTCCCGGCCTACCGCCGTCGGGTCGTCCGTGGCCGCGAAATCGCGGTCGTCACTCTCTTTGACGCGAGTACCGGCAAACGCC
>JBFMAI010000033.1:0-88452 GCA_040755725.1 Planctomycetota bacterium
CCGGTGGCCGCGGCATCGCGCCGCCCGCGGGCGGTCGGGGCATGATGGCTCCCCCCGGCGGCGGCGGGGGCGCCGCGCCGCCGGGTGGCGCTTCCGGTGCCGGGGTTCCCGGGGTGGAGTCGGACGCCGTACGCCTCCGGGCCAGCGTCAAGAAAGCCCGCAACATCCGCGTCTACCTGGATCCGATGACGTCGCTCTTCGTCGCCCCGCTAGCCCAGCGGGATGAGCCTCCCTCCCCGCGCGAAATGTGGTACGCCCAAGTCAGCCTCTGGGTGCAGGAGGACCTGGTCCACGCGATCGCCCGCGTGAACGAGGAAGCCGCCCGCGAGCTGGGCGAGAAGGAGGCAAACGTAACCCGCCTGCCCGTCAAGCGCGTCGAGAGCGTCCAGGTCCTGGGCTACGTTACCTCCGCCGGCACGCTGGTACCCTTCGCCGCTGGGGCCGGCATGCCGGAGGCGAGCGCGGCAGCGGCCACATCCATCGTCTCGTTCACCGGACGCCGCGGCAATGAGCAGTTTGACGTCGTGCGCGTCGTTGTCACGGTTATCGTCAGCAAGCGCGACGTGCTGCGCCTCGTGGATGCCATGTCGCGGACGAACTTCTACCAGCTCGTGTCGGCGGAATACAGCGACGTGGAATCGGTCGATCCGGCCGGCTACTTCTACGGTCCCGACCCGGTCGTCCGGGCGGTCTTGGACTTCGAGGGATACTTCGCCCGCCGCATCTACAAGCCGCTCATGCCCGCGGAGGTGCTGCGGGATCTGGGCATCGAAACCGGCGAAGAACAGCGGCCGTAGGCCAAGGAACCCGCGCGACCGCGGGAGGATGAACGATGAAGAAAGGCGCTATCAGCCTGATCGAGCTGCACCTGGAGAAAGGCGTGCTCGGCCTGACCGTCCTGTGGCTCATCTTTGTCGGCGTGCGCTACCTCGTTCTGGAGCCGAACAAGATCGAGTTCGGCGGCGAGCGCCTGGGGCCGGCCGAGCTGGATGAAGCGATTCAGCGGCGAGCCGAGGAGCTCCAGCGGGCGGTGCGCAGCGCGCAGCCGAAGGCGGAGCCCGTGCCCAACTTCTCGCAGGAACTGGAGCAGGGATTCAACGCCGGCGTGTTGGGAGCGTCCACACCGAATGCGCCGCCGCTGCCGAGCACGCTGCGCGTCGTGGGGCAGTTCGGCGCGGCGCTGCCCAAGCTGGAGGAGGGGCAGGAAGCGGAGAACGTGGCTTCCGTGACGCCCCTGCGCCCGCGGCAAGTCGTCGCGCGAACGGGGATCAGTCTGGTGCACAAGCTCCAGGCCGCGTTAGTCCCCGGAACGGAAACGGCCCCGCCTGCGGCGAGCGAGGGACCCGTCGAGCTGTCGTGGGTGACCGTGGCGGCCTACTACCCGAAGGAAGCGCAGTTGCGCGAGATGACCAACGCCGGCTACGCGCCCTACCGGGCGAAAGTCTACGTCGTGGGCGTGGATGTGCAGCGGCAGGAATTGACGCCCGTGGGGGAGTACGGTCCGTGGGAGGATGTTCCCCCCGCCAAGGCCATCCCGAAGATCGACATCCCGGACCCCGTGTACGACGACAAGTCCGGGGAGCTGATTAACCAGGCGGCGATCGACGAGGCGCGGAGCAAGGTGTACGAGGCGCAACAACTCCTCATGCAGCCTTGGTTCTACCCGCTGGACGCCGGCGACGAGTGGGACGTCCCCCCTCTCCCGGGGCTCGAAACGGAGCAGGAAGAGGAGAAATCCGCGGAGGCCAAGAAAGGCAAGTCGGAAACCGAACCGCCCAGCGGCGGCGGCCGCGCCGCACCCCCCGCGCCTCCCCCGCCTCCCTCCGGCGGACGCGGCATGGCGCCTCCCGCCGGCGGCGGCGGTCGCGGCATGGCTCCGGGCGCCACCGGGGGACGTACCGCAGGTCCGTTCGGAGGCGGTGGGGCCGCACCACCACCCCCTGAGAGTGGCGCCAAACGGGCGGCGGGGGATCTCCGTGCCGCGCGCAAGGCCCTGAAGGACAAAGACTGGTTGACGGCCGAGCAGAAAGCCGACGCGGTCCTGAACAACGGCGACGCCTCGCGCAGCGCCAAGAGCCAGGCGGAGCGCATCAAGCGCGAAGCGCAGCGCGGCCGCGAGCCGCAGCCGGAGAAGGGGCCGCGCACGGTGGCGATGCCGGTCTGGCAAGGGCCGACCCAACTCGTGACCAATCCGGAGAAGGAAGGCGAGCCGGCCCTGTGGTTCCATGATGACTCCGTGGCCCCGGGCAAGACCTACCGTTACCGCCTGCGCGTCAAGTTGTGGAACCCGTATGTGGGCCGCCGGGCCAGCCTGCGCGACCCCGCCCTGGCCGACAAGACCGTCCTGGTCGGCGAGTGGTCGCTGCCCAGCGCTCCGATTACCGTGGCGCCGCGTCGGCACTTCTTTGTGCGCGGGCCGGTCTTCGGCGAGCCGGCCGCCGCCGTCGAGGTGTTCACGTGGCATAAGGGCAATTGGCTGAAGGAGGACTTCAAAGTCCGGGTGGGCGACGCGGTGGGCGAACCGCGGGAAGTGCGGACGGGCGAACTGGACAAAGACGACAAGCCCAAGCGGGAGACGGTGGATTTCGGCACGGGCGCGCTGGTGCTGGACCTGCGTTTTGACGAGCCGGTGCTCCTGCGCCGCGCCGCGGGCAAACAGGGCGAGTTCGCCTACCGCGAGGCCAAGACCGTCGCGCTGGTCTACCTGGATCCCGTGGACGGCCAGGTCAAGGAACGCCTCAGCGAGGTCGATCGCAACGACCCGATCTACAAGAAGGTGAAAGACGCCTACGAGGAGTTCCGCAAGGAAGCACTCTAGGGGCCGCTAACACCACCGCCGGGCACCGGCTCTCCAGCCGGTCAAACACGGGCTGAGAGCCCGTGCCTCGAGGTTCTGTCAGGTGTTTCAAAGCTCCTCGCAAAACCCACCACGCAAGCAGTAGGCCGTTTGGCCCCGCACCGGGGTCCGGTATCCTGACGGTCGTCCCCGGGCGACTCCTCCGGCCCTGCTCCGGGAGCCGCCGGGCGGGCTGACGGGTGCTCTCGAGAAGGGCGACCAATCGAGGTACCGTCGGTTTTGCGCTACCTGCACCGTGGCTCACCGCCCGGGGGGGTGCCGCAGGGGGTCGCGTTCCCGACCATATCGGCCCACACTTGTCCTGTTACCGATAAACGCCGTATTAAATACTTGACTCCGATTAGCCAATTGCCGTCTAATGAAGAAGCGCGTAGACCGCGAGCCGTTTGCGCTGGAGCGCCCGCTTGAACCGGAGAAGCCGAGCGGGTGGCAATCACCGATAACCACATGAGAATCAGGTGACGGGTATGAAGACGAACCCGTGGGCAGACCGATGGGCCCTGGCGGCCGTCGTCGTGTTCTCGTGCGTCTGGGGGCCGGCGATCACGCCGGCTGCGGACCGCATCGTCCTCGGAGAGGAGTTCACCGACGTCTGGTGCTATGGCTGCGGCTACGCCGGGCCGGCACTCGATCGGCTATTGACCGTCTACGAAGACACGTTCACGTTCGTGCAGTACCACGTCTACGACGACTACGAAACCCCGTGGGGCAACGCCCGTTTCGCGTTTTACAGCGGGCTTTATACGCCGCACGCGGTCTTCAACGGCACGAGCAAGCTCGTCGGATCGCTGCCGGATGTGGACCAGCAGTATGTCATCTACCGGACCAACCATTTCCTGCCGGAGCGGGCCGTCCCGACCGACGTGACGTTGCAGGTCTCGGGGACACCCGTGAGCGGGCAGACCTACCGCATCCGGGTGGAGGTCGGTCTGGAGGCGGGCGGGACGGCCAAGCCGGTCCGGCTGTTCATCGTGCAGGTCCTGGACCACTGGCCGCTCGAGCACGACTACTACCGCAACACGTTCCGCCAGGCCGGGCCGACGCAGGACCTCCAGCTCACCCCCGGGCAGACGCAGGTCGTGGAGCAGGACTTCACGTTTGCCGCCCTGGACTGGTCCCGCAAGGAAGATATCAAGATCGTCGCGTGGGTCCAGGAGCCGAAGGCCGCCGGCCCCGCCGTCGTGTATCAGGCCGCCACGCGGGCCTGGCCGCTCGTGTCGTATCCCGGCGACTGGGACGGCGACGGCGTGCCCGACGTCTCGGACAACTGCCCCAAGCGCTACAACCCCGACCAGGCCGATTCGGACCACGACGGGGTCGGCGACGCGTGCGACAACTGCGACGACGCGGTGAACCCGACGCAGATTGACACCGACGAAGACAGCTTCGGCGACGACTGCGACAACTGCCCGATCCTGCACCACGTCAACCAGACGGACAGCGACGGCGACGGTCTGGGCGATCCGTGCGATTCTTGCCCCGAGGTCTCGTCCCCGGGCGGGGTAAACCCGTTCGGTAAGTCCCTGGGCTGCATCGACCTCGACTGCGACGTGGACGCCAACGATTTCGTCCTGTTCCAGACCTGTCTCGGCGGTCCCGGCGTGACGACGCCCCCGCCCGGGTGCGATCCCGGCCACTTCGCCAAGGCCGACGCGGACGGCGACGGCGACGTGGACCTCGCGGACTTGGCGGTCTTCGCCGTGAACTTCACCGGCCCGTTGGCCAGCCCGCCGAATTACGTCGGGGCCGCCTTGTGCCGTGATTGCCACACCGTCAATCACACCGACTGGAGCCAGACGATCCACGCGACCGCGTTCAACACGCTGGTCCAGGCCGGGCAGGGCAACAACGTGCTGTGCTTCCCGTGCCACTCGGTCGGCTACGGCAAGGCCAGCGGTTTCGTGAACCTGGCGACCACGCCGGAATTGGCCAACGTCCAGTGTGAAAACTGCCACGGCGCTGGCAGCAACCACGTGCTCGACCCGTATGCCGTGTCGATGCCCAAGAACGTGGACTCGGACATGTGCGGGGCGTGCCACCAGTCGTGCCACGGGCTGTGCGGCGAGAACCACCACCCGCAGCACGAGCAATGGTCGATCTCCAAGCACGCGACGGCGCTGTTCGACATCATGTTCCTGCCGAATTACCAGGAATCGTGTCTGGCCTGCCACTCCACCGAGTGGCGGCTGGCGCCGGTGGGCAACAAGCCGGGGATTTGGGAGGTGGCCTACGACATCGAGTGCGTCGCCTGCCACAACCCGCACGGCGGCCCCAACAGCGGCCAGCTCCGGCTGCCGGCCCGCGACCTGTGCGGCGATTGCCACACGATGCAGGCCGCGGCACCGGGGCAGGTTCCCGACCAGACGCAGAAGGAGATGCTGCACAGTGTCGGCGGCTACAAGCTCAACGGCAACCCGCTGGACGGCCCCTATACCATGCACTGGTGGGGTATCGCCAAGGAGTGCGTGAAGTGCCACGTTCACTTTGAGCCGTACGGCGGCCCACAGCAGCCGGTCAACAGCGGGCACACCTTCGAGGCGAACATGCGGGCGTGCATGCCGTGCCACTCGGAGGCGACGGCGACGCTGCTAGTTCAGATGGCGTGGGAGGAAATGGACGCGCGGATGCGGACGATCGCGCGGTACTTCAACCCACAGGACCCGCTCTACGTCAACCCGGCCACGCTGCCGCCGGCCCAGCTCGCTCGCTACATCATTGCGAAGTTCAACTACCAGATGGTCCAAGCGGACTTGTCCTACGGGTCGCACAACTCCGCCTATGCCCGGGCGCTGTTGGCGGAAACCGAGAGCTTCTTCGGGATTCCGCCGTGGCGACCCATCCGTGGCGGGGGTAGTCGGGTCGGACCGGTGACGGGCGAGACGGGTGGAATCCTGGGTGGGGAGGTGTCGCGATGAGAATCAGCCGACGTGAGTTCCTGAAGGTGGCCGCCGCGGCCGTCGCCGCGGGGCATCTCGCGCCGTCCGCCTTCGCCCAGCTCCAGAAGCTGCTCTCGGGGCGCAATGCGCCGCGCGTGATCTGGCTGCAAGGGGCCGGATGTGACGGCTGCGCCGTCTCGTTCCTCAACAGCGTGCATTACGCGACGGCGGACGACCTGCTGGTGAACACGCTGGACGTGAAATACCAGAGCAACTTGCAGGCCGCCGCCGGCGACCTCGCCGTGTCGGCCGTCCAGGCCGCCGGCGCCGAGCCGGGCTACATCCTGATCGTCGAAGGGGCGATCCCGACCGGGGCCGCCGGCCGCTACTGCACGCTGTGGCCGGGCATGACGATGCAGAACGCTCTGGCGACCTTCGCTCCCAACGCCGCTTACATCATCGGGCTGGGGTCGTGCGCGTCTTTCGGTGGGGTCACGGGCGGCGCTCCGAACCCGACATCCGCCAAGGGGTTGAAGCAGCTCATGGGCAGCGACCCGCGGGTCATCAACATCCCCGGCTGCCCGGCCCATCCGGACTGGCTGGTCGGCACCCTCGTCTACCTCATGACCCACAACCAGGTGCCGCCGCTCGATCAGCATCGCCGGCCGCTGGAGTTCTTCGGCCGCCGCATCCACGACAACTGCTTCAAGCGGCATACCTACTGCGGCGAGCCGGTGTTCGCCCAGCAACTCGGCGATGTGGGCTGCATGGAGTATCTCGGCTGCAAAGGCAAGCACACGTACTCCGACTGTCCGATCCGCAAGTGGAACAGCCGCGGGCACGGGCAGTCCGGGGTGAACTGGTGCATCGGGGCCCGCAGCCCGTGTCTGGGGTGCGTGAACCCGTCCTACCCGGACGGCATGTCGCCCTTCTACGTCTACCTGCCGCCGCCGCCGAAGCCGGAACAGCCCGTCGCGCCGGGCGCGCGGCCGGCGGGCGAACCCGTGCCCCCGGTGCGTCGGCGGAACCCGAGCTCCTAACCCTTACCGGTTGAGAAGTGCCCATGCCCACGACGATCAAGATTGACCCGGTCACCCGCATCGAGGGCCACCTGGACGTCGAGGTCACCGTCGACCTCGTCGGCGGCCGGCAGCAGGTGATCGACGCCAAGTGCTCCGGGACGATGTTCCGCGGGTTCGAGATCATCCTCATCGGCCGCGACCCGCGCGACGCGCCGCTGTACACGCAGCGCATCTGCGGCGTGTGCCCGGTGTCGCACGCCGGGGCGTCCTGCCTCGGCCTCGACGCCGCCTTCGGTGTCGGTCCGCCCGACAACGGCCGCATTCTGCGCAATCTCGTGATGGGGGCGAACCACATCGACTCGCACCTGCTGCACTTCTACCACCTGTCGGTGCTGGACTACGTCAACACGACCGGCCTGCTCGACAAGGCCCCGTGGATGCCGCGCTATGTCACCCCGGACATGATTTCGGGCCCGACGGCAGCAACGCTGGTGAGCCACTACGTTACGGCGTTGGAGCTGCGGCGCAAGGCCCACCAGATGGGCGCGATCTTCGGGTCCAAGCTGCCGTGCGTCGGCTCGTTCGTCGTCGGCGGGTGTACCGAGGCGGTCACGACCGAGAAGGTCGCGCAGTTCCGCCAGCTTCTCACCGAACTGCGGTCCTTCATCGACAACGTTTACATCCCCGACGCCAACACGCTCGCCGCCGCGTTCGCGGACTATTTCAACCTCGGCGTCGGGTACGGGAATCTGCTGTCGTTCGGCGTGTTCGACCTGGACAACAGCGGTTCCAACCGCTTCTTCCCCGCCGGCCGCTACACCGACGGCCAGTTCCGCCCCGTGGATCCGCAGCAGATTGCCGAGTACGTCGCCTACGGCTGGTTCACGCCCGGCAGTTGCGGCCATCCGGGGCAGGCGGTCACCGAACCCGACCCGGACAAGCCCGGGGCGTATACGTGGTTGAAGGCGCCGCGGTATGCCGGCAAACCGCACGAGGCCGGCCCGCTGGCCCGCATGTGGGTCGCGGGGCAGTACTCGCGCGGCATCTCCGCGCTGGACCGCATCATGGCGCGGGCCCTGGAGACCAAGAAGATCGCCGACGCGATGGACGGCTGGCTCAACCAGCTTGTGCCCGGAGCGCCGAGCTACCAGCCCAGCTCGATTCCAGCCCAGGCCACCAGCGCCGGCCTCACCGAGGCCCCGCGCGGGGCGTTGGGGCACTGGATCGGCGTGCAGAACTCGGTCCTCAGCCGTTATCAGGTGGTGACGCCGACCAGTTGGAACGCGTCGCCCAAGGACGACATGAACCAGCGCGGGCCGATGGAGGCCGCCCTCATCGGCACCCCGGTGGCCGACACGAACCAACCGGTCGAGGTGCTCCGCATCGTCCACACCTTCGACCCGTGCCTGGCGTGCGCCGTCCACATGGTGCGCCCCGGCCAGCGGGTGGAGCCCGCCGCGCGGTCGGTCCGCGCGAGCGTGTGAAGAGGAGATCGAAGACGACCGCATGACCGCGTGTGCCCTACAACCCGCTTCGGTCGGCGTTCCCGAGCGATCGGTGAACGGGCCGCGCCGCCCCATCCTCGTCCTGGGGTTGGGCAATATCCTGCTGCGGGATGAGGGCATCGGCGTGCGCGTGATTGAGGCGCTCGCGTCTCACCCCCTGCCCGCCGACGTCGAGCTGTGTGATGGGGCGACCGCCGGCTTCGGTCTGCTTGAGGTCATCGCCGACCGCCGCAAGGTCATCGTCGTCGATGCCCTCGCCGGCGACCGACCCCCGGGCACGATCTTGCGGCTCACCCGCGGCGATCTGGCCGAGCCGGCCGCGGTGCTCTCGGTCCACGAGTTCGGCCTGCTCGAAACGCTGGCCGCCGCCCGGCTGCTGGGCATTGAACCCGACGACCTCGTGGTCATCGGCGTCCGGCCCACAGCCGTGGAGTACGGCTTGGAGCTGTCACCGGCGATTGCCCGGCTCGTCCCCGAGCTGGTGGCGCGCGTCTTGACGGAATTGGAGATTTCAGTGACCAGCGCGGCGTCGCCGCGCGAATCGGACAGCGAAGGCCAACCATGAAACACTTGGCACGTTTTGGCATCGTGGCCGTGTTCCTGGCGTCGGGTGGGCCGGCGTGGGCCCTGGAACCCGCGTTCGGCTCGAACTGCCTCGGCTGCCACAGTCAGTTGCACATCGGTGCCCTGAACGTGATCGGCTACGACACGTGGGCCGATCCCGACGAATCCGCCACCGGGGCCCCGGACCGCGGTCTGCTGAAGTGCTTCCAGGTCTATCGCGGGCAGACCGAGACGCTGCTGGCCCAGATCGCCGGGCTCGAGGCGGACGACACCTACGCCGTCCAGTTGACGAGGCTGCGGTTCGCCGGCGTCGAGCTGAACGGGCGGCTCCAGTATTTCCCGGATTGCGACTGGCCAGAGTGGGGCGACGGGGCGAAGTACTACACGGAGCCGGAGATCGCGTACCCCTGGGGCAGCGGGCCGACGACGGTTCAGTTCGACCTGGAAGTGAAGCCATCGGCGGACCGCGACTATTACGACCTGCTCTTCGCGGTGGCCGGCAAGTACGTGGTCGATGGCGGGCTGTTCTACGCCCAGGAGCACTTCTACGTGCAGGTGCTGGGGACGCCGGGCGACATGAACTGCGACGGCGAGGTCGATTTCGACGACATCAACCCGTTCGTGCTGGCCCTGATCGACCGTGGACAATACGAGGCGCGTTATCCGAACTGCAACTGGCACAACGCCGACACGAGCCGGGACGGAAAAGTGGACTTCAATGACATCAACCCGTTCGTCATGGCGCTGCGGTTTTGACTAACGTTGTGACTGACGGGTGGAACGTGTGGACAGGTGGAATCAGCGAGAGGGAGTAAGACCATGCAGAACAGATGGATTGGCTGTGTCGGGCTGGCCGCAGTGGCGTGGCTGGCGTTCCCCGCCTTCGCGGCGGACCGGGTCGTGGTGGCCGAAGACTTCACGAGCGTGACCTGAGGGTATTGCACCTACGCCGGTCAGGCGTTGATCATGATGATGAGCAACTACCCGAATGACTTCATTCCGCTCGAGGTCCACATCGGTGATTCGTACGAGACGAGTTGGGGCAGCAACCGCAACACGTTCTATGCGATTACCGGCACGCCGACCGTCTGGTTCGACGGGGTCACCTCCGTCGTCGGGGCGGGCAGCGCGCAGAGCGCCTTTCAGAACTACCAGGCGGCCTATCTGGCCCGCAAAGCCGTCCCCACCGACGTGCTGGTCGAGATGACCGCGTGCAAGATCGCCGCCAACGTCGTCCGCACGAAGATCAAGGTGAGCGTCGAGCCCGGCGGCACCGCCAAGAGCATCCGCCTCCAGATCGTCCAGCTCCTGGACCACTGGCCCGCCTCGCCGACCTACTCGCGCAACACCGTCATGCAGGGCACGGTCTGGCCGATCTACATCACGCTCAACCCGGGCGAGTCCCGCGAGGTCCCGGCCAACTTCACCCTCGACAGCAACAGCATGGCGCAGCCGGCGGATGTCAAGTTCGTCGCCTTTGCCCAACTGCGCAAGAGCAACGCTCCGGCCGACATCTATAACGCGGCCTGGCTCGGCGGCCCGTTCGACTTCCGCCGCGGCGACGTGAACTGCGACGGCGAGGTCGATTTCGGCGATATCAACCCGTTCGTGCTGATCCTGACGAACCCGGCGGCGTGGCAGGCCCAGTACCCCACGTGCGACCCGAAGACCGGAGACATCAACGGGGACGGGATCGTCGACTTCGGCGACATCAACCCGTTCGTCAGTCTGCTGACGGGTTCGTAAGCACGCTGATCGGAACCCCGCACGCGAGTGCGGGGCCGGACGGCCCGCCATTCGCGCGGCGGGCTTTGACAGGGACTGTCAGGCGCAACGCCGAGCTGGTGTGAGGCGACGCCGACGCTTCAACGCACCGCCGCGGGCGATCGACTTCGGCCGGTCGCCCGCGACTCGTTCTGCCGGCCGGCCAGCGTGCGTGGCCGAAGGTCGGCCGTCGAACCCGCGTGCGCGTCGACGGGGCCGACCAGGCCCGAGCCGCCGCGGTGGTCGCGGACGCCCGAGAAGCAACGGGGCACCCCTCCTTCACACGTGCAACTCGACGATGTCCTTATCGTGCAGCACGTGGTTCAGGTGGACGTTCTGACCGTCGGCGACGCCGTGACCCCACAACCGGGCGGCCCGGACCTTCTGCTCCAAGCCGCGATAGACGTGGCGCGCCAGTTCGTGAACGTCGCTGCCGGCCGGCAGGACGAACGGCTCCTGAAGGTCGGGTTTGCGTCCCGGCGGCTTGGCGTACACGCGCACCACGCGGATCAGACGGTAAAGCAGTTCCGGAACGCGGCCCAGGGAGGCCGGGTCGCGGGCAGAGAGCGGCTCGATCCGCAGCCGTGATCCGAAGAACTCGCGCAGCAGCGCCAAGTTGGCGTCCGCTCCCGCGATGTCCACCTTGTTCGCCAGCACCAGCCCGGGGACACGCAGCGGCGCGTCGGGCTCCTGGGGCCATTGCCGCGGACCATCGACGAGCTCGATGCGACGCTCCGCCAGGTGCCGCAGACACGTCTCCAGGTCGTCCAGGAACGACTCGCCGGAGGGGTCCACGACGATGACCAGCGCGTCCGCCGTTCGCCACAGGCCGGGAAAGCCGGTCGGGACGTGCTCCGGCGTCACCGGCGGCGTGTCGATGAGCTGGATCTGAATGTCCTCGTACGGGACCATGCCGGGGACGGGCACTGCGGTGGAGAAGGGGAAATCGGCGATCTTCACCTGGGCGTGGGTCAGTCCGCCGACGATGGAGGACTTGCCGACGTTGGGCGTGCCGAGCACGGCGACCTGCCCGGCGCCGCACTTGGCGATGCAGAAGGGGTCGGTCCGCGTGCCAGTGCGTTTGCTGCCCTCCTGGAGCGCCTTGCGGGCCGCGGACAGCTTCTTCTTCAGCTCGGCCTGGATTTTCTCGGAGGATTTGTGCTTGGGCAGCTCCCGCCACATCTCCTCGAGGGCCGCGAGCTCCTCCGCGGGCGTCTTGGCGGCACGGTAGCGGGCCTCGGCGGCCAGATACTGGGGCGTCAGGTTCGCGGCCATCGTCGCGGCTCCGGACCTTCAGTATAGCGAAAAAGGGGTCGGGAGTCTTTTTCCCGGACTCGGGCGGCCACGGTACTGGGCCGGGAGTGGCACGGGGGCCGTGCTCTGAAGCAGAGATCGGTCAAAAAGACTCCCGACCCCTTTTTCGCCGACGCGGGCGGCCGCGGGGACGTAGCGATGACTCCAGACGCAGGGTCTGCGCGGTGTGCCATTGCCACGTGGCTTCGCCAAAAGGCGCGCTCCGTCGGACGCTCTGTCGCAGTTCCTCCAGCTCCGCATCCGTTTCCGGCCGGTTGACCAAGACGATCCAGTTCCGCGGCGGCGTGACCGGCCAGGCACTCGGGGGCAACAGGAACGCCGGCGCTTCGGCCGACCGGCGTGAGCCGAGGCTGTTCCAGCGCCAGTCTTCAGCCCGCGCGACCAGCCCCGCCCGCAGTGCGTTCCGTTCCACGTAGCGGCAGACACGTAGAAAATGGTCGTCTTGCTGAATCGGAAACGACTTGAAACGACCCTGGTACAGCGGGCCCATTCCGGACGTGCCCCGGTGCGCGTGCCATCGCTGTGTATGTGTGACCGTCAGCCAACGCATGAACTCGGACAGCTCACCGTCCGTCGCCGGCCACAGCACCAAGTGCCAGTGGTTCGGCATTATGCAGTAGCAGGCAATGCGCGTCGGCGTGCGCTGCCAAGCCTCTCCCAACACCCGTTCAAACGCCTTGTAGTCCGCTTCGGTCTCGAACAGGCGCGCGCGGCCGGCGGCGCGATTGAGCACGTGGTACGCCAACCCGCCGGTGGCTTCGCGCGGTCGTCGTGGCATGGCGGCAGACTAACTCCGGCTCTGGGGCGACGCAAGAAAAAGACTCCCGACCCCTTTTTACACGGCGGGCAGCGCGGTGACGATCGGGACGCTCGCGGACAGGCCCAGCCGGTCGGCGCCGGCCGCGAGCATGGCCAGGGCCGTCGGCAGGTCGCGGATGCCGCCCGCGGCCTTGACCCGTAACGGGCCGGCATTCTGCTTTAGCAGGCGGACGTGTCCCGCCGACGCCCCGCCCGCCGGGTGAAACCCGGTCGAGGTCTTCACGAAGTCGGCCTCGGCCGCCCGGGCGCACAGGCACCCCAGGATGATCCGCTTAACGCTCAGCACCCGCGTTTCCAGGATGACCTTTACCACCGCCGCCCCGTACGCCCGGCGGGCTGCCTCGACCACGGCCCGGATGTCGCGGATCACGGCGTCGCGGTCGCTGACCATGAGCGCGCCGATATGGACCACCATGTCGATCTCGTGGGCGCCGGCCTCGATCGCGGCCCGGGCCTCGTACGCCTTCACTTCGCTCGGCGTCGCCCCCAGCGGGAAGCCCACAACGCTTGCCACGACGGTCTCGCTGCCCGCCAGCCGTCCGGCACACCGGCCGACCCACACGGGGTTCACGCACGCGGCGAAGAAGCCGTATTCGCGGCATTCGTCGCACAGGCGGTCAATCTGGTCCGCCGTCGCCTCGGGCTGGAGAAGCGTGTGGTCGATGAAACGGGCCAGGGCGGCACGGGTTTTCGGGCGGGCCAGCACGCGTTTTGGTCCTCGGGGGGGCGGCGACCCGCGACCGAAGTGGCCGCTCCCTCACGGTCGCGGTACGGATCGGACGACGCTCAGCGGCCGGTTGGGCCGGCGGCGGCCGTGGAGCGCTTGTCCAGTAGCTCCAGAGTTCGCTTCGGGTGAATCAACAACAGCGTCTTGCCGGACCTCTCCACCTTCTCTGCACCCTGCTTGATCAGCTCGATCACTTGCGGCGGCTTGAGCGACGGGTCGCGGACTACCAGCTTGGCGGCGAGGTTGGCCACCTGCGGCGACGCCATCGACGTGCCCGACAGCTTCATCCGCTGGCCGCCCGGCACGTAGCTGTCTACCTCAAACCCATTGGCGTAAACCTGCACCGTCCGGCCAAAGCTGGTGAAGTTCGTCGGGTCACCCGCCTGGTCCACCGCTCCGACCACGAGCACGTTGGGCAGGTCGAAGCTCGACGGGATCACCTCGTCAAACTCGACGTCGCTGTCCGCGTTGCCGGCGGCGACGACGAACAGGATCTCCGGCGCGCTCTTCATGGCGGCGTAGAGCCCGTCGCGCTGCACCTTGTACATCTCGCGCGCCAGCTCCGCCCGCTTCTCCGCCGTCTCACCCACGCCGTGCTTCTCGAGCGGCGATTCGATCTCGTCCTGATCGTGCCCCCAGCTCATGTTCACGACGCGGACGTTGTGCTGCTTCATGTAGTCCACGGTGGCCTGGAACGACGCGGCCTCGCGGCGGACCCACTCCAACGTCGGGAGGAACGGGACCATGCGGTAATCAAAGGAGATGCGCGCGACCAGCAGGCGGGCGAAGGGGTTGCCGTCGAGCGCGATGCCCGCGACGTGCGTGCCGTGGGCGTAGTTGCCGTACAGGCCGAGGTCCTCCAGGAAGTTCTTGACTTCGTCGCCCTTCAGGCCCGACAGGACCTTGCGCACGGCCGCGGCGTCCGGGGTATCCAGCGCGGCCTGGAGATCGGTGAAGCCCTTCATGTGCTTGGCCACGTCCGCGACGGGGGCGTTCAACGCGTCGATCGGGTGCAGCAGCTCGGGGGTCGGGTGGGCCTCCAGGTCGAACGCGATTCCGTGCAGGTCGTCGACGAGACCGTTGCCGTCGTCGTCCTGGCCGTTGGGCTGTTCCTTGGGGTTCACGAAGAGCTGTGTCTTGAACGGCTGCACGTCCACGCCGGAATCCCAGATGCCGACGACGATCGGCGTCCTTTTCTCCGCGGGGGACAGCGCCACGGCCCGCTCCGCCCAGATATCGGGCTTGGTGACCCGGTGCTCGGCAATCACTTTGTCGTAGGCGGCGAGAATGCGCTCCTTGAGCGGCAATTGCACGCGGATCGTGGTGCCCATGCCGAGGGCGCTACGGGCGGTGTCGGCGCCGATCTCGCCGTTGGAGGCCGCCGCGACCGGATCGAGGCTGCCCTTGGCCATGCCCAGCAGCAGGTCTTCGCTGAGGATTTCCATACGGCCCTTGGTCTGCTCCAGGATGTCGCCCACGACGTCCCAAGGCAGCGGCCGCAGACGCTCCAGCAGCGTCTGCTCGAAGGTCGCCTGGAAGCGGGCGCGGTCGTCGGGCGCCGCGCGGCGGGCGGCGATGTACGAGCCGGCCACGAGGCCCGTCGTCAGCTTCTTGGCCTCCTTGTCCTCCAGCTCGCGCAGACGTTCGATCAACCGCGACGCATCGTCCAGCCGGTCTTCGAGCAAGGCGACGCTGAGGAGTACGCCCGTCAGTTCCCGCAGGGTCGGGGCATCGGCGATCTCGTACTTGGCCAGGTCGGCCTCGGTATCGGCCCGCACCTGCTTGGCCAGGGACATGAGGGCCCCGTCCGACTTCACCAGTTCAGACACCGTGCCGGGGATCTTGTAGGAGTGACGCGGCAGTTCGTCCGCGGTCTTGATTCGGATCTTTTCCTGCCCGCGCGCGAGGAGAGCGCCCGCGGACAGCACCAGGGCTAGCGCGAGGCCGGGGGTCCAGCCGCGCCACGCGGTCTGCCGTGAAAACATCGTCGGACTCCTGCAAACGAGTGTGGTTCCCTTACGAGCCCCGCCAACGGGGCGCCAACTTGGCATCCTATCCCGGTCCCCAGCGTTCGGCCAAGCCGGGCTTACATCTCCCGACAGGTCGACGTCGGGGGCGTGTGGTTCGCGTGGACCAGGTTGTACGTGAGCAGGCCGCCGGCGATGTTCCTGGGCCGCAGTCCCTTGGCTCGCAGAATGCGCGTGGCGTAGTAGGCCCGCTGCCCAAGCGTGCAGTAGAGCGCCAGGGGCTTGTCGCGCGGGATGTCCTCCCAGCCCTCGCGCACCTGCCCCAGCGGCATCAGAATCGCGCCGGGGATGTGCCCCGCCTGATACTCCGCGGGCTCCCGCACGTCGATGATTGTCCAGTCGCCCCGCCGCGCGTCGTCCAGCTCCTCCGCGTAGACAAAGTCCTCGTCGCCGCGCAACGCGTTGCCTGCCACGTACCCGGCGATGTTGACCGGGTCCTTCGCGGCGCCGTACGGCGGGGCGTAGGCCAGCTCGAGGTCCTCCAAGTCGGCCACCGTGAACCCCGCGTGGATCGCCGTCGCCAGTACGTCGATCCGCTTGTCCACCCCCGCCGGCCCGACGACCTGGGCCCCTAGAATCCGCCCGTCGTCCGGCGTGAAGAGCAGCTTGATCATCAACACCTGCGCGCCGGGGAAGTAGCCGGCGTGGTGGCCGCGGTGGACGTAGACCTTGCGGAACGGCACGCCGCGCGCTCGCAGCCGCTTCTCCGAGGCCCCCGTGGCGGCCGCGGTGACGTTGAATACCCGGACGATGCTGGTGCCGAGGGCGCCGTGGTACCGTGCGGGCCGACCGAAGATGTGGTCCACCGCGATGCGGGCCTGCCGGTTCGCCGGTCCGGCCAGCGGTACTTGCGTCGGCTCGCCCAGCACCGGGTCTCGCACCTGCACGGCGTCGCCGACGGCGTAGATGTGCGGATCGCTCGTCCGCATGTGCTCGTCCACAACGATCGCCCCACGCTCGGTCAGCTCGAGTCCGGCGGCCCGGGCCAGGTCGGACTCGGGGCGGACGCCGACGGCGAGCACCACTAGGTCGGCGGTCAGCGCGGTGCCGCTCTTGAGCTGGGCGCGCACACGGCCGCTGTCATCGGCCAGTGCGGTCACCGCGTCGGCCAGGTGCAGTGTGACGCCGTGCCGCCGGAGCTCGGTCTGCAACGGGGCGGCGACCTCCGGGTCGAGGTTGGGCATGACCTGGGGCAGCAGTTCGACGAGGGTGACGTCGAGATCGCGGCGACGCAGGCTTTCGACCACTTCCAGCCCGATGAACCCGCCGCCGATGACGATCGCGGAGCGGGCGCCGTCGTCCACCAGTTTCTTGATGCGGTCCATGTCGGGCATGTTCCGCAGCGTGCAAGCCCGCGGGTGGTCAACGCCGGGCAGGGGCGGGATGACCGGGATCGCCCCCGGGGACAGCAACAGGGCCTCGTACGCCTCGGTGTATTCGCGTCCGTCCGTCAGATCGCGGACCTGCACCTGCCGGGCGGCGCGGTCGATGCGCGTGACCTCGGTGCGCGTCCGCACGTCCAGCGCAAACCGCTCCATCAGGCCGTCGGCGGTTTGCACGAACAGCGCCGACCGGCGCGGAATCTCGCCGCCGATGTGGTACGGCAGCCCGCAGTTGGCGAAGGACACTTCGCGGCCGCGCTCGATCAGCACGATTTCGGCGGATTCGTCGAGGCGCCGAGCGCGGGCCGCCGCCGTCGCGCCGCCCGCCACCCCCCCCACGATCACCAGCTTCTTGCTCACGATGCGGTACTCCACTCGGACCAGCCGGCGGGCGGTCACCGAGGCCGCCGCCAGTCCACGATTCTACGTCGCCGGCAACGGATTGGCGGCGCCGGCCGACGCATGGCGCGACGGCGCCGGATGCACTCCTGTACTGCTGACGATCGAAGTCTCTTCGGCGCGACAAGATTCCTCGGCGGCCCACGGCCGGTACGGAGCCCGGTCGCCGAAGGCGACTCGCCGTGGCGAGCCGCTACGTTTGGTTGCGGCCCCGGGCCGCGCCGAGCGGGCCCCGGCCATGCTCTTGGCGACCCCGCCGCGTCCCGGTAACCTGTGAATCGTTGGGCGGCGTTCGATGGAAGGAACGCACTCATGAGTGGGGTGTTTGCAACCGACGGGGCGGCGGAGCGACGGCCGCAGCTTCTGTCAGCGGTCGTCGAACAGAGCACCCAGGGGGTGGCCGTCACCGACCTGGAGGGGCGACTGCAATTCGTTAACCGGGCCTTCGCTCAGATGCACGGGTACGAACCCGACGAGTTGATTGGGCGGAGCCTTTCGATTTTCCACACCCCTGAGCAAATGGCGGCGGTGGATGCGGCCAACCGGACCCTGCGCGAGCGCGGGGAGTACGCCGGGGAGGTGTGGCATGCGCGGCGGGACGGAGCGGTCTTTCCGACGCGCATGTACAACTGCCTACTCCGTGACGCGCGCGGGCGGCCGATTGGGATGGTCGGGACGGCGGTGGACATTTCGGAGTTGAAGCGCGTCGAAGAGAACCTGCGCGCGAGTGAGGAGCGTTTCCGCACGATCTTCGACCAGAGTCCCCTGGGGATGGGCCTGGTGAGCGCCGACGGGCGCTTCGTGCGGGTCAACACCGCCTTGTGCCGTCTGTTGGGTTACAGCGCAGCCGAGCTGACCACGCGCACGCTGGCGGATGTCATCCCCGCGGAGGACTGGGCCACGGTCCGTGCCTTGGACAGGCAGATGTTCTCCGGGCAGGGGGCCGGGTTTCGGCGGGAGCTGCGGCAGCGCCGCAAGGATGGGACCACGGTGTGGGTGGACCTGACGGTCACCCCGATTCGCGGCGGTGAGGGCGACGCGGGCTACGGCCTGGGCATGGTACAGGACATCAGCGACCGCCGGCTGCGGCATGAGCAGCTCGAGGGGCTCGTGGCCGAGCGCACCGCGGAGTTGGGCAAAGTCGCGGCGCGGCTGGAACGTGAGCTGGGCGAACGGGCCCGGGCCGAGGAGGCGCTGCGCGAGAGCGGCGAGCGTTTCCGGCAATTGGCGGAGAACATCCGCGAGATGTTCTTCCTGGCGGACGCGGAGGGACGACAAGCCCTGTATGTCAGCCCGGCCTTCCAAGCCATCTACGGTCGGCCGGTGGAAGAAGCGTACGCGAATCCCCGGATCTGGCTGGCGGGTGTTCACCCGGACGACGCAGCGCGGGTGGCGGTGGACGAGCAGAGGCAACGCGCGGGCCAGGCCACCGAGCACGAATACCGGCTCCGCCGCCCCGACGGAAGCTGGTGCTGGGTTCGATGCCGAGCGTTTCCAATCCGTGACGCCGGCGGCCGGGTGTACCGGGTGGCCGGCGTCGTCGAGGACATCACGGAACGGAAGCGGACCGAGGAGTTGCTGCACGTTCAACGCGAGCTGGGCGAGGCCCTCAGCGACGCGGGGGACTTGTTCGAGGCCATGGATCGTCTCCTGGACGCCGGCCTGCGCATCGGAACGTTCGACTGCGGCGCGGCCTACGTGGTGGACGAAAGCGGGCGACGCTTGCGGCTGGTGAAGCAGGTCGGCTTGTCCGCGCAGGCCATGCTGCACGTCGAGCGCCCGGACGCCGACTCCGACATCGGGCGCGTCCTGCTGGCACGCGAACCGGTCTACGGGCCGGCCGCAACGTTGTTCCCGTCCCTGGCCGACCTGCTGCGGACCGAGGGCGTCCACACGGTGGCGATCGTGCCGCTGTGGCACACGGCCCGACCGGTCGCCGTGTTGGGTTTGGGGACCCATCGCGCGGAGGACGTGCCCGCCAGCGTGCGCGGAACCCTGGAGGGCATCGCCAGCCGAGCGGCGGGGGCGATTGCCCGCTGGCGGGCGCAGGAAGCGCTGCGCGCCAGCGAGGCGCGCTTCCGGGCCGTCGTCACGGCGAGCAAGGACGCGATGGTCGCGGTCGACCGCCACGGACGGATCACGCTGTTCAACCCGGCGGCCGAGCAGTTGTTCGGGAGAAGCCGACTGGAGATGCTCGGGCAGCCACTGGATGCTCTTATGCCGGAGGAGTATCGGGAGGCGCACCGTGGCCATCTGGAGGCCTACTTCTCCCGGGGCGTGTCGCGCGGCGCCATCGGCCGCACGCTGGAGCTGCCCGCCCTGCGGAGCGACGGGGCCATCGTGCCGGTGGAGCTCTCGCTGTCCGCGGGGCGCCAGGGCGATGAGCCGTTCGTGCTGGCGGTGATCCGGGACATCGCCCAGCGCAAGCAGGCCGAAGCCGCCCTGCACGAGGCCCAGGAGCGGTTGGAGCTGGCCCTGAAAGGCGCGGACCTGGGACTGTGGGACTGGAACGTTTCCACGGGGGAGGTCATCTTCAACGACCGCTGGGCGGAGATGCTGGGCTACCGGCTGGACGAAATCGAGCACCATTACTTGACGTGGGAACGGCTGGTTCACCCGGACGACAAGGCCCGCGTGCTGGCCGAGCTGGACGACCACCTGAACGGTCGTTGCCCCTCGTACGCCGCCGAACACCGCCTGCGGTGCAAGAACGGCGAGTACAAGTGGGTGCTGGCCAGCGGACGGGTGGTCCAACGCGATGCCGACGGGCGACCGCGGCGCATGACCGGCACGCACCTGGACATCAACGCCCGCAAGCAAGCCGAGGAGGTTGCGCGGCGACACCGCGAGCAACTGGCCCACGTGGCCCGCGTCAGCACCGTGGGAGAGATGGCCTCCGGGTTGGCCCACGAGCTGGCCCAGCCGTTGTCGGCCATCTTGTACTACGCCAAGGGCTGCGCGGCGCGGCTGGAGGCCGGGGAGTGGAGTGCCGGCCAAGCCGTCGAGACACTCCAGAGGGTCGCGGCCCAGGCCGAACGAGCGGGCGAGTTCGTCCGCCGACTCAAGGCTTTCGTCCGTCGTGCCCACGCCCAGCCCGTGCCCTGCGACCTCAACGACATCGTGCGTGCCGCAGTCGGGTTCGCGGCGGCCGAGGCCCGTAGTCAGGAAGTGACGGTGCAACTTGATTTGACCCCCGACCTGCCCCCGGTCTGCGTGGACCGCATTCAGATTGAGCAGGTGATCTTGAATCTGGTCCGCAACGGTATCGAGGCGATGGACCATGCACCGACGGGGGACCGCCGGCTGGTGGTGCGCACCCTGGCCGGCCGCGACGCGACCGTCAGCGTCACCGTGCGGGACTGCGGCCCGGGCGTCGACGCGGCGGCGGCAGGGCACCTGTTCGAGCCCTTCTTCACCACCAAGCCCGTGGGCACCGGCCTCGGGTTGTCCATCAGCCGGACGATCATCGAGGACACCCACGACGGGGAGCTGTGGCACGAGCCCGCCACCCCGCACGGGGCGATCTTCGGGTTCACTCTGCCCGCCCACGTGGACGTGCGCCATGGAAGCTGAGCCGATCGTCTTCGTGGTGGATGACGACCCGGCGATCTGTGAGTCGCTGGCCAATCTGCTGGAGTCGCGCGGGCTGCGCGTCCGCACGTACGACTCCGCCGAGACCTTCCTCGCGGCTTACGACCCCCGGCAACCAGGCTGCGCGGTACTCGACGTGCGTCTGCGCGGCATGAGCGGCCTGGAGCTTCAGGCCCACTTGACCCGCGATGGAATCAGCCTGCCGGTCATCATTCTGACCGGCCACGGCGACATTCCGATGGCCGTGCGGGCGGCCAAGGCCGGGGCCGTGGATTTCCTGGAGAAGCCCGTCAATGACGAGGTCCTGTTGCAGCGCATCCATCTGGCGCTGGACCAGGAACGCCGCGCGCTCCGACCGTCTGCGGGACCACGAGTTGACGGCCCGGCTGGCGGACCTCACCCCGCGCGAGCGGGAGGTCATGGACCTCATTGTGGCCGGCCTGCCCAACAAGCAGGTCGCCACACGCCTCAACATCACGGAGAAGACCGTGGAGGTGCATCGGCGGCGCGTCTTGCAGAAAATGGGCGTGCACAGCGCCGTGGACCTCGTGCGCCTCGTCGTCGGCCACGCGCCTCCCCACGCCAACCCGCCCCCGGACTGCACTTCCGGTGCGTAACTCGCAGCCCCCGGGCATTTCGCCAATCGACTCCGACATTACGCTTCAGAGCCAGATAACGGCGCCTCCGCGGGCGGATTGGGCAGCGGGTGTCGCATCACCACGAGAGTCGGAATGGGCGGGTACTCGATCCGAAGCCGGTAGACGTCGAAGCGACTGGTCTCCCAACCGAGACGATCGAAAACGTACTGCGCCATCTCCACGTAGCGGGGCACATCCCGCGTCGTCATGGCGGCCAGTCCCTTGCCGAGGTACTGCACCGCCCCGCTGACGGGGAGGCGCGGTAGATCATGAGGCGACGTGACGGCATGGGCATCCGTCGTCAGCAGGCTATGAACCACCATTTCCGGTGTGATGCGGCCGAAGGTGTCCTCCTGGATGATCTGATCCAGGAGCAGTACCTCGCACGGCGTATGTACGGGCTGAATCAACGCCCCAATCCGGTTGTGGCTGTCGCGGTAACGCGAGGCGGCTGCGCGACACACATCGCCAATGACGCAGGTCACGGCACCGGTGTTGCCCACGGGCCCCGGGGGAAGCTCGTCGTCGACGAAACCATGGGCGCGACATACGCGCCGCAGCTCCGGTAACGGGTGGGAACAGAAACGCCGCAGAAAGGGAACCACCGTGCCTTCCGTGGGGCCGTCTTCCAGGGGTTCCCCGGGATAGGGCCGGCGTGCGATGCCGTCGGCGTCGTCCGCCACGCGGCTGCGCGCAACCGGCCACGGCACGTCGGAACGCAGGCGCCGCAGATCGATCAGGCCGCGCAGGGCAGCAAAATCCAAGCGTTGCGGATCATCCGCGGGGCGGACTAACACGGCCTTGAACTGCGTTCGAGCTTGGGCACCCCAGATGAAACTGTTCGCCTGAAAAGCCGCCCGGCGGTGACCCAATTCGATGTGCGCCGACTGACCGCGTGAACACGCGCTGGCCATGATTTCAAGAGAGGCTCGGTCCCCAGCATGTGTGGCGATGAGATCGTCGATGCCGTGGAGCGCGTCCCGCACGGCGCGCAGCGCTCGCTCCGGCACGCCGCGGCGCTTGGCCGCTTTGAGGAGAATCGCGATGCCGCTGCGGCCCGGAATGAACGGGATGGCGGCCAGTGGGTCCGTCTCTTGGACGATCTTGCAGATTTTCCACGCCAGAGTTCGCTCGATACCGAGCGATTTGGCCACTTCGTTGCCGCGCGTAGTGCCACCGGGCAACGATGACAGCAGCTCCGTCAGCGCGGATTTGAGCACGCCCACCGATTGCCTCGTATCAGCCTCGAAATCTGCTCCCGTTTCTTCGCTTTTTAACGAGTTTCTCATGCCTGATTATTGTATCACCTAATGGCAACTATGCCAGTAGCTTATCGTGATAACCCAGTTTATAAGACGTGTTCGCAGAGCTGCGGCGATTATGTTGCTGCGATAGTTGTTGACAACACAGCCGAAAACGGCTAGGCTAGCGTTCGTAAAGACTTGAGCAGCCCGTACGCTAGCTCACAAACGCCGCGGAATTGCGCGCCGCTCGTGAGGCGATATGTGGATCGGCATGTCGAACCCTGTCGGTGCGTTCCGCGAAGAACCGTCCTGCGGGCTAACGGAAAGGAGGGCAGCGGGCGAGAAGCAACGGAGCGACGCATCAGTGCTCACGCGGCTCGTCAGACCAGCGCAGCGCGCGGGCACTCGTCAATCGGCAGCACGGCGCTGGCGCAACTGGCACGGGATCGAAACAACTCGCTCTCTTTTCGGAGGAACACGTCCATGAAATCTGCCTGTCAACCTTCTCACCGGGCTGGCAACCGCCTCCCTCAGGTCGCGGTGATGATCGCCGCTTTCGGCATGCTGGCGGCGGAAGCCCCGGCCGGCCCACCTAACGACCTGTGGTGTCAGCAAGCGGCGCATCACGCATGCGTGGCGGTGACGTACGCTCCCGACGGTCAGACGATTGCTTCGGTAGGCGCCGACGAATTCGGCAATCACGGCACGATCAAGATTTGGAACGCTCTTGACGGTACGCTGCTGCAGACGATCGGCCCACTGCCAGCGTACCCGTATTGGCTGCGCTACTCGCGCGACGGGACGACGATCGTGGTCGGTGGCAGTCAGATGCAGTATTTCCGTCTGTACCCCATCACCGTCTGGCGCGTCAGTGATGGCAAGCTCGTTAATGCCATTCACGAGTACAGTGCCGTCTATGCGGGCGCACTTTCCCCCGATGGCACGTTGTTGGCGGTCGGCCTGGGCTCGGCTTACGGTGCACACCCGCGCCGGATTCGCTTGTACAGCTTCCCGGAGCTGACGTTCGTTCGCGAGATAAAGTTGACCACAAGCATGGGCTATGCGGAGTCGCTCGAGTTCTCGTCTGACGGGACACTCCTCGTCACCGGTCACGCCTTCGGACAACCCCAAGACACCAAGGTGCGCATTTGGCGGGTCAGCGACGGCTCACTGGTCCGCACAATTTCCGGGCACCAGTTGACGCACACGCGCGGCACCTTCTCCCCGGACGGGACGATGGTTGCCACGACGTCTCCGGACGGCTACATGAAGGTCTGGCGTGTGTCGGACGGGGCACTCCTCCATTCCGAGTTCCGATCGGGCAAACACGGTCAGGTCGTTGCCTTCTCGCCGGATGGCAAGTGGTTGCTCTGGGAGTACGATTTCTACACCGACTTCTTCCGGGTTCCGAACTTCTCAATCGGCGCTAGCTACAACCTGGGCATTGGGGCCTTCACCATTGAATTCGCGCCGGACGGCCAGGCGTGGGGCCGTGACACGGATACCTGGGGTGGTGGGCTGTGTGTGGCCACCATGCCACCCGTTGACATCCTAGGTGCTGGCGGCTCGGTCGAGATCTCTGTGGGGGCCGACGTAACCGGCGCAGAGCGTGCCGGCGGTTTGCCCGCCGCCAGGGCTCACCCGCGTTTTCTGTCCGACCCGGCGGCCGGCGCGGAACACGACGGACGCGACTGGCTATGGTGCCAGTCCTTCGCGGGTTACGCGCGGGCCGTCTCTTGCGACCCGGATAGCCAGCAGCTTCTGGCCTCCGGTCGAAAGGACAACGCCGGCAGGGGGCTTCTAACGGCCCGGTTCATTACCGACGGAACGCCCGTGTGGGGAGTGGACACCGTGGGGGAACCGTTCTGGGTGGACTGGGCTTCCACGGGCGACGTGGTCGCCTGTGGCGGCGGCCGCTACATGGATGCTTTCAACTACCCGCTCTCGCTGCGTTCCGCGGCCACCGGGGCGGAGATCACGGCTTCGCTGGAAGAGGGGCCGGTGTTGGCCGGCGCGTTCTCGCCGGATGGCTCGATCCTGGCGGCGGGTGTCGGCTCGCTCACGGGACAGAAGGTGAAGCTGTATCAGGTGCCCACGCTGGCCGTGCTGCGCGAAATCCCGGTTGAGAGTGACGTGGTGTCCATTGAGTTTTCGCGGGATGGCACCCATCTGGCCACGGGCCACGGCTGGGGCCAGCCGTGGGATGGCGCGGTCCGCTTGTGGCGGGTAGCCGACGGCGTGCAGGTCGGGACGCTGACCACCGGGTCAGGCGGCCTGGCGTTGGACCTGGAGTTCTCACCGGTCGGCAACCTTCTCGCGGTCAGCAACGCGTGGGGTGATGGTCTGCTGACGTTGTGGAATGTGCAGCGACGGGAACTGGTCTCGCAGATCACACGTGACAACATCGGGCGTTATCTTGGGTTCTCGGCTGATGGCTCTTTCTTGACCTGGACCTATTGGCCCCCCGACCAGTACCCCTATTATGACCACATTCGTGTGTGGGACGGCGCGACGCTGGCTTCCCTTGAAGGCCAGCTCGAGGGGATCAAGTACACTCCGGATGGCAAGAGCCTGTGCGTGACCGCTTTTCCGGGATCCGCCTGCGTGGCAATGACCCCCTTCCCGTCCCAGTGGGTCGTCGGCGACCTCAATTGCGACGGTCTGGTGGACTTCGGCGACATCAACCCCTTCGTCAAGGCGCTCACGAACCCCGCGAGCTATCGCGCCGACTATGCGACCTGTAACATCCTTAACGCCGACTGCAATAACGACGGTCTGGTGGACTTCGGCGACATTAACCCGTTCGTTCGACTCCTCCTTAACCCGTAGAGACGGGTAGTCGCCATATCACTGGCGCCTGGGCGACCGGTCCGCAACGGCTGGTCGCCCAGCTCACGCGCCATTGCCGCTGAAACCGTCCAAGGGGGAAGCGCGCGGTAAGGCCCCCCCAAGGCCGTCATAATCCGGGGCGGTGTGACCGCAACTGGTCATGGTCGGCCTCGCCCAACGTCCCCTCTTGCGGGGCGTTACAGGGGCGGGCAACATGGCTTCCGGCGCTGGTCTTCGAGGCCCTGTGATGCCAGGAGTCGCCGACCAAACCCGTCGGACGTACCGCTGGGCGCTGCTCGCCGTCCTCGTCGGGGCGGGGGTGTGGCGCGCGGTGATGGCGGCGGCGGCGCCGGTGATTTCACGCGACGGCGTGACGTTCTGCTGGCATGCGCGGGCGCTCGGCGAGCACGGCTGGGCTTACTTGCGCGACCCGGCTTTTCAACAGCACCCGTTGTATCCCGCGCTGATCCTGGGTATGCAGCGCGCGGCCCGCACGCTCGGGGCGCCCGATACGGCGCTCACCTGGCAGTGCAGCGGTCAACTCGTCAGTTGGCTCGCCGGCATGGCCGTGATCGCCCTCGTCGGGGTGCTCACGTCGCGACTGGTCCGGCGTCTCGCGCTGCCGGTCGATGAGCGACTGACCGTGCTGCTGGCCATGCTGTTCGCCGCCGTCCTGGACCTCAGTGTGTGGCTGTCCAGCGACGTGATGTCCGAGCAGGTACATCTGGCGTTCTACCTGGCGGCCGTCGTGTGTCTGTTGCGGCTTGACCGCGCGCGGACCGCGCTGCTGGTCGGCCTGCTCAGCGGCGCCGCGTTTCTGACGCGACAGGAAGGCTTTGTGCCGGCGCTGGCGGGGCTGGTCGCGCTGACCGCGCTGGGATTCCAGTCCCCGCCAGTGCCCCGTCGGCAACTCGTCGGCCGGGCCGCCGCTCTGGTCGCGGGATTCGCCCTGCTGGCGGCCCCGTACTGGCTGAGCATCGGCGGCCTGAGCCAGAAGAAAGACCCGCTGTTTGGCAAAAAGGGGTCGGGAGTCTTTTTCGCGGCGGCCGAGCGGCCGCCCACCGCGGGCGGCCCATGCCTCGACGAGCGGGAGAAAAGACTCCCGACCCCTTTTCTTGCCAAGCTGGAGACACAGGACTGGCCCTGGTACGCCTTAGTGCCGGAAACGCTTTACAAACTCCTGCGCGCCGGCCGCGTCGTGGTCCCGCTTTTAGCCGTTCCGCCGCTGCTCAATCTGCGGCGGCAATGGCTGGGCCCGGTCCTGGGGGGCTTGACGCTCTGTATCGGCATCCACTTCGCGCTGACGTTGGCCCTCGCTCATCAGTACGACTACCTCGCCCCGCGGCACATGCTGGTCATCGTCGCCCTGCTGACGCCCTTCGCGGCCCTCTTATTGGGCCGCCTCGTGTCGCTGCTGTCCGACGTGCGGCGCCGCGGGCCGGCCGCGGTCCTCGTGGCGCTGTGTCTGCTGCCCTCCGCCGCTTACGCCACGCGCGTCCCCAACAGCCGCGACGCGTACCTGCGCGACGCCGCCAATTGGCTGCGGACCCACGACCCCGAAATTGCCGCGAAACGACTGCTCTCCGGCAGCAGCCCGCGCCGCATCGCGTTCTACGCCAACCTGCGCTGGGACTACTGGCCCGAGCAGCCGGAAGCCTACGAGGCGCTGGTGCGACAGATCCGCCGGGGCGGTCCAGGTTATTTCGCCATCGAGGTTGGGCCGGGGTTCGAGCGGCACGGTAACCGCGAGCTCGTGGACAAGCTCCGCGCCGACGAGCGGCTGAAGCGCCACCTGGGCGACCTGCACGAGCGGCCGGGCCCCGGTCGCGACGTCCGGCTGTATCTCCTGGAGTTGCGTGCCGCGCCGCCCCCGCGCGCGGCGACGACCGAACCCCCCGCGGCTCATCCGCCTTCAACGGGCGCGGAATAAGCGTGCGTCGGTGCCGTCACGCCCGATGCGCAGACGCACCGCCCGCAGGCACTTCGGGCAGCGGCCCCGGTAGTACTTCTGCTCGGGCCGCCGATAGACACGCACATACACCCCGCAGCACTCAAACAGAATGCCGACATAGGGGCAAGGCGGCCCGCCTGCCGCGGCCCCCCCCTCATCATCGTAGACATCCAGCGTCACACTCGACCCTCGCGCGCGCTCAGAGGGCGCAGGTCCGGCGCGTCCTATCGGTTGGATCGCGGCGTCACTTGACCGTCCCCCCGCGCGGCCGCCGGTCACCTCCGCCGACCGCCGACCCCGCAACCGTCGGCATGGACGGGGGGGGCGGAATGATCCCGGCCCCCGTTTGGCGTACTATCGCAATATGTACCTCGTCGTGGTTGGCATCCTGGCGCTCGTTCTCACCCTCTCCCGACCGATCTACCCCCTCATTCGGGGGACCGAAGCCACGTTGGCGGCGGCAGCCGGCGTCACCCTCCTGCCCGCCTTGGTGGGTGGCATCGTGGCACGCCGCGTCTTGCGGCAACTCGACCGCCACCCGCACCAGCCGAGTCGCGGCCAGGCCGCGTTCGGCCGCGGCCTGACGATCGTACAGATGCTCCTGGCGGCGGGCCACGGCGGCTTGCTTCTGACGTCCGACTGGCTGCCGCTGACCGCTGCTCTGCCCGTCATCGGCCGCTGGGTGCTGGTCCCCGGACTGGTGGCGCTGGTTCCGTTCATCCTGTCGATCCTGCTCGTGTGGATCGCGGTGTATCCGGCGGACCGGGCGGTGCGGCAGATCGCCCTCGAAGTGTACCTGTTCCGCGGCAAGCCCCTGCGGCCGGTCTGGCCCCTGCTGCCCTACCTGATCTACAACTTGCGGCATCAAGTGCTATTCATCCTGATCCCCATGCTGCTGATCCTCACGGCGCACGACATCATCGTCCTCTACCAGGTGCCCATCGCCCGGTGGACACGCTTGGAAGCGGCGCCCGACGTGCTGATCGGACTGGCGGCGATCGCCGTCGCCATCTTCACGCCCGAGATACTCCGCCACGTGTGGGCCACGCAGCGGTTGCCCGACGGCCCGCTGCGCGACCGGCTGCTGCGGCTGGGCCGGCGTCTGCGGCTGCGGTGCCGTGACATCCTGGTGTGGCGGACCGGGGGACTGGTCGTTAACGCCGCCGTGATGGGCGTGGTCGCCCCGCTGCGGTACGTGTTGATTACCGACGGGATGTTGGAGCAGATGGAGGACACGAAGATCGAGGCGGTCTTCGGCCACGAGGCCGGCCACGTCAAACGCCATCACATCTTCTACTTCCTGCTGTTCGCGTTCATCAGCGGCTGCGCGGTCACCATCTTCACGATTCGCACGCATACCCTCGCCCACCGCGACCCCGACCTGTACCAGGCCCTGGCCTTGCTCCTGGGCACCCTCCTGGCCATGAAGTGGGGGCTCCTGTTCGGCTGGATCTCCCGCCGGTTCGAGCGCCAGGCCGACATCTTCGGCGTACGGACCCTCGCGGTCGCCGGGCTGCCGTGCAGCGCGCCGTGTGCCGTCCACCAGCCGGCCGACGACCCGCCCGCACCGGCGTCGGACGCCGTGTGTACCACGGCGGCGCACATCTTCGGCGACGCCCTGCACGAGGTGGCCCTGCTGAACGGCATCCGTCCCGAGGCCCGAAGCTGGCGACACTCGTCCATCGCCTCACGTTCGCGCTTCCTGCAAGAGCTGGCTTTGTACCCGTGGCGGCTGCGGCGTTTCGAGCGCGGGGTGGGGTTGGTCAAAGGCCTGATTCTGGCGGTAACGGTTGTGGCCGGGACGTGGGCGGCCTACGACTTGCGGCTGTGGCAGGCCCTAATCGTGTGGCTGCCGCGCTAAGCGGGCCGCCACGATCATGCGCCACGGGAGGGCGAGGCTGTCTCCTGCGGCGACCCTGCCGGCCTGCCGAGCCGCGGCTCGCCGGGAGGCTCGCCCTCCCGTGCAATGTCCGATGTTCCTGAACGCAGGTCTGAACCGTGGCGCGGGTCAGTTCATGCTCTGCCCGTCGGGCCGCAACACGCGCCGGTAGTTGCGCGCGACCGCCCCCAGGGTGCGAATCTGCTCCAGCAGCAGCGTGCCGCGGGCGAACGCGTCCGCCTCCTCCAACATGCACTGCCGCAGCTCGGCCTCCAGCGGCAGGCCGGCCGCGATCAGGTCGCTCACCTGGTCCAATTCCAGATCGAGCCCCTTCAACCGCAGCCAGAACTCCCGCAGGTCCGGCGACAGGGCCGGGTTGCCGCGAATGGCGGTGAACAACTCGTCCCGGAGCGATGTCGATTGGTCGTCGGGGCAACTGCAAAACGTCTCAACCGGCTGGATGCGGCCGATCCGGTACGGGCGATCCGACGACTCCTCCTCGATGACGGCCCGCGCGATCCCCCGCAACAGCATGTTGTAGTCGCCGTTGGTCAGCTCTTCCGCTTCCAAGATGTGCCCCAGGCCGACCGTCGCGTGGATCGGCGCGCGGCGGGTGTAGTACAGCGGTTCAAAACCCGGCTTCAGCAGGCCAATGGCGATGAAGCGCGGCCCGGCCAACGCGTCCGCCATCATGTCCCGGTACCGCGGCTCGAACACATGCAGCGGCAGGATGGCGTGCGGAAAGAGCACGACCTCCGGCAGCGGAAAGATCGGTACCCGTTCCGGCACTTCCAGGGGTTCGCCGTCCATGCCTGCACTCCAGCGCTGCGTCCGACCCTATTCTATTCTCGGCGGCCAGCCGGCTCCAGCAGCCCCGCCGAACCGCGACCGTCAGGAAACGGTTGATTCACGATATCCCCCGGACCACCCCGTCACGGTCGTGGCTCGGATCGCGAGCACATAAGCGCACCAGCCAACGGTTCCGCCGTCTTGAATCGGCGACCTGCCAGGTGCGTCAGGTGGTAATCCATCAGCTCGAACCAACCGCGGGCATCGCCCGCGGCGGGTGTGGTCCCCACGACGCCCGGTCGCACCCGCCACTTCTCCACATGAAGCCCCTCGCAGTCCCGGCACAGCAGGCCGCCCGCCCCGGCACTGAAGAAGACCGGGCTGCCGCGCCCGGCGACCGGTCGGCGGCAGTCCACGCACTGCGACAAATCGGGCGCGTAACCGATTGCCTCCAACAACGCCCGCTGGAAAGTCGTAACCTGGGGCGCCGGCGGGGCCTCACCGGCCAGGGCGTGCAACGTTTGCACGAGCGCGCCGAACAGCTCGGGGTGGGGGTCGTCTTCCAACGTCATCGCCGCCACCAGTTCCGCCGCGTACAGCCCCCCATATAGCCGCGCCAACTCGCGGCGCAGTCCGACGAACGACTCGCGCTGCCGCCAGTCGGTGAGTGTGGCGAGCTGGGCGTCGCCGCGCGCGGGTAGGTACCCCAGTTCGCCGAGTTCCAGAAGGTCCAGGCCGGCGGCGAACCGCTGCCGGGTGCCGCGCCGCACTCCTTTGGCCGCCAGCCGAAGCTGTCCATGCTCCCGTGCGAGAACGGTGACAATCTGCGAGGTCTCCGACCAGTCGGTCAGACGCAGCACGACGGCTTGGTCCTTGAACATGGCCATCGAGACCATCCGGTCGGCCGCGGCGGCGGGGTGTCGCACGTCGCGGCCCTGCCCGTCCGCGCCGGGCTATGGTGCCCGCTTGCCGGCCGGCCATACAATAACCGCCCGCCGGAGGGCGTTGATAGCGGACCGGACGGAAGGACGTGACGAGCGGTGCGGACAAGCCGACGCTGGAGCAGCTTGTGGGGCGCTGTGTCGTGCTGGACACATCGGGCCCGCTGGTCTACATCGGGCGGCTGGAAGTCCTGGACGAGCGGGGTTACTGGCTGGTGGAGGCCGACCTCTACGACCGCAACGAGGGCCACAGCACGAAGGACCGCTACGTCAACGACGCCTGCGTCCTGGAGCGCTCTGGCGCGCGGCCGATCAACCGGCGGCGCGTGTTCGTGGAACGCAGCGCGATCATCAGCATCTCCGCGCTGGAGGACGTGGTGGCCGACGGCCCCGGGGCCCCGGACGGGTGGATGACATGAGACTGACCTGGCAACGACAGACCATTCGGCCGCGACACCGCTTCGCCACCTCGCAATGGGCCGTGGACGAAAAGGAAACGATCATCGTCCGCCTGGAGTACGACGGCCTCGTGGGCCTGGGCGAGTGCGTGCCGTCGGAGCTCTACGGCCAGACGCTGGAATCGTCCGAGGCCGCCCTGACCGCGATCGCCGGGAAGCTCGGCGACGACCCGCTGCGGATCGAGCCGATCGTCCGCCGGCTGCTCGCCGAGCACGACGATCAGCGGGCCGCCGTCGATGCCGTCGATGCTGCCCTGCACGACTGGGTGGCCCGGCGGCTGGGCGTCCCCGTCTGGCGTCTGCTTGGTCTGGAGCAACCGCGGAAGCAGACCACGTTCACGATCGGCGTCGCCGAGCCGGACCAGATTCGCGTCAAGGTGGATGAGGCCCTGGAAGCGGGCTTTGACGCCCTGAAGATCAAGGTCGGTGTGGAGAACGACCACGAAACGCTGTCCTACATCCGCAAGAAGTTCAACGGGCCGCTGTTCCTGGATGCGAACCAGGCCTGGACGCCGGCGGAGGCCCCGGCCCGCATCCGCGACCTGTCGCGCTACCGGCCCACGCTCGTCGAGCAGCCGCTGCGCCGCGAGGACTGGCGCCACCTTGGCGTGCTGCGGACGCTGGGCATCGCACCGATCTTTGCCGACGAGAGCTGCGAGCGGCCCGCCGACGTCGTCCGCCTGCACGGCTTCGTGGACGGGATCAATATCAAGTTCAACAAGTGTGGCGGCATCCGCGAGGCGTTGCGGATGATCGGGATCGCCCGGACGCTGAACATGCGGATCATGCTGGGGTGTTTCGTGTGCAGCAGCCTGGCGATCGCGCCGGCGTTGAACATCGCGTCGCTCGTGGACTATGCCGACCTCGACGGCGCCTTGCTGCTGGCCGAAGACCCGTTTGAAGGCATTACGCGCGAGGGCGGCACGATCAGCCTGTCGGATCGCCCGGGTTTGGGCGTCTGGCTGCGGGCCGGGGCGTAGGCCCGGTGTCGCGGCCGCCGCCCCAGCGCGAGACCGCCGCCCGCGACGCGTCGCCCGTGCGCCGGCACCGCTTCCCCAAGACGCACCGCGTCCTGCGCAAGGTGGATTTCGAACGGGCGCTGCGCGACGGTCGCCGGGGAACCGATGCTCGGTTGACGATGTGGGTCCATCCCAACAAGTTGCCCCACCCACGCCTGGGCCTGATCGTCGGACGGCGCCACGGTGGGGCAGTGCAGCGCAACCGAATCAAACGCCTGCTCCGCGAGGCGTTCCGCCTCCGCCAGTATGACCTGCCCGCCGGCTACGATCTGGTCTGTACGCCGCGCGTCGGCGTGCGCCTCGAATTGTCGGCTTGCGTGCAATCCCTGACGCAACTGGCCGCCCGTCTGGCGGCCCGCTTCGGCCCATGTGAGACGCACGATGACTGAGCGCGACGACCTCCTGATTCTCACCGCGTCGGCCGGCGGCGGACACCTCGTTGCCGCGCGGGCGATGGAAGCCGCCCTACACGAACGGGCCCCGCAACTGCGCATCAGCGTCCTCGACGTGCTGGCCCTCGCCAACCCTTTGTTTCGCCGGCTCTACGCGGGCGGCTACTTGGCCCTCGTGCGGCACGTGCCGGCAGCGATGGGCTGGCTTTATGACACGATGGACCGCCCCAATCCCGGCTTGAGCGACAACCTGCGGATCGCCATTCAGGACGCCAACAAGGGGCCGATCGTGCGGGCGATACGGCAGCGCCGCCCGCGGCTCATCGTTCACACGCATTACCTGTCGGCCGAAATCGTGGCCCAGATGCGCCGCGCGCGGCAGATCGACTGCCCGCACGTCATCGTGACCACCGATTACGAAACCCACCGGATATGGGCCCAGCAGCCCGCCGAACGCTACTACACCGCCACGGAAGACGGCAGGTTCTACCTGACGACCTTCGGCGTCCCGCCGGAGCGCATTGCCGTCACGGGCATCCCCGTGCGGGCGGGGTTCGCGTCGCCGGAGGACGTGGCCGCCGCCCGCCGGGAGTGCGGCCTCGACCCGGACATCCCCGTCGTGCTGCTGCTCTGCGGCGGCTTCGGCGTCGGGCCGGTGGTCGAGATCTTCGCCGAGCTGTGGGCGATGCCCGCCGCCGCGCAAATCGTCGTGATCGTCGGGCGGAATGAATCACTCCGGCGACGGTTGGAGAAACACGCCGGCGCCGCAGCCAGCAATCCGCCAACCACGGCCGGTACGGACCCCGGCCGCTACGGGACGGCCGGCGCCGCTCTCGTAGCGCCGGAGCGGAGCCCGCCCGCCGTGGCCGGAGTCCGGCGTTCCGACGAGCCCGGAGCGCCGGCGACGGGTCTTGCGGATCCGCGCGAAGGCCCCGACGCGCTGCGCGGGACCCGCCCTAGCGCTTGGGGCTCGTCACCTGCCGCGCGCTCGGTCCGGGTTCTCGGCTTCACCGACCGCGTTCACGACTGGATGCGCGCGGCGGACGTGGCGGTGACAAAGCCGGGCGGGTTGACCGTGGCCGAGGCGCTGGCGTGCGGCCTGCCGCTCGTGATCGTGAATCCCATTCCGGGCCAGGAAACGCGCAACAGCGACTACGTGCTGGAACGCGGCGCGGGGGTCAAAGTGAACAGCCCGCGTCTACTCGGCCGACGCGTCAGTGCGCTGCTGGCCGACTTATCGCGTTTGACGGCGCTGCGCACCGCGGCCCGCGCCGCCGGACGTCCGAAGGCTGCCGCCGATATCGCGGCGGACGCGTTGGAGCTGTGGGGCGGGGCATCAAGCTAGACGCGGCCGACGCCGCAGGATGCACCGACCACCGCAGGTTCCGGGCTGGAATGGGGCAGTGGGTTGGACCCGGGCTGCGGGTTGACGACGATACAACAGCCGGGGGTTGGGCTACGTCGCGGAGCGCGAGGGACAATAGTCCGATAATAACAAATCCCGGATTCACGCATTAGGATGCCGCAAGCAATCTTGGTGAAAGAACGCCCGCAAGACATTTTCATCTGGCGGGGAGCAGACCGTTGTGGTAGATTCGGACGTGGAGGTGTGTATCGCCGCTCAGAGGAAGCGGTGTTTTCGGTTCACGAGTTGAGCGTTCGAGTTTTCGGAGGAGTGGACTGCCTTGGTGCAGTCACGACAACAACTCACGTTTGGAGGAGGTCACCGTATGAAGCTACGCACAGGGTTCTTGGTTCTCATCGTTGGGCTCTGCGTGTCCACGGCGGTCGCGCAGACCATGATGCCGCTGCCGCCGTACGGCAATACGTACAGCGGCAACGTGCGCGGGTACTGGTTCACGGCCCCCGTGAACTTCACGATTGTCGGGCTCCGAGTCCCGGACGAGCAGAACTACGGGCTCCAGAGCGTCGAGGTGGTGCGCTTCAACAACAACACCCCGCCGCCCGCCTATCCCGGAGTCACCAACGACTTCGTGTCGCTGGCGCGGTTCGTGGATCAGCCGAGCGCCAACATTCTGGCCGTCAATATCCCCGTTGCCGCTGGCGAGGTGATCGGCATTTACGGGCAGTGCGGCACCCGGTGCTCGTACGGCACGCCGGCCGGCCCGTTCCAGACCGAGATCCTCGGTCAGCCGACGACGCTGACGCGGAGCGGGATGCAGTTCACGCTGAACTCCGGCCCGATGCGCGACATCTGGCAGGAAGCGGCCTACCAGGTTAGCCGCGTTGAAATGTACTACATCCCCGAGCCGGCCAGCCTGATGCTGCTGGCCGTCGCGGGCCTGGTTCTGCGTCGGCGCTAGTCGCGCACGCGGATCTGAGTTAGCTTGTGGAAGGGCCGCCCCCCGCGGGCGGCCCTTTCGTTTGGGTTCGATAAGAGCGCCCATCAGAACCCCGCACGCGCGCGGGGCTCGGCGTCCGGCCACTTGCGTGGCGGGCTCCGTCAGCGGGGCCGAGGCGGCCTCGGAACGCCCCCTGCCCCCCACCAGTGACCCCTCGGCCCGCATTCCGGCACCGGCGCTCTTGCCAACCTGGCGAGCCGCGGGTAAGAATGCCGATAGTAGCGGGGCCGGCGACGGCTTCGTGAGCTGCCTGCGGGTGTAGCTCAGTGGTAGAGCGTCACGTTGCCAACGTGAATGTCGTGGGTTCAAGTCCCATCACCCGCTGTTGATCCGGCGTCCGCTGAACGCAACGTGTCGTGCGGCGGCTCCCCGGGGGGCCAATGTGATGAATCAACGGTCCTTGGCGCGCGGCTTGCCGCCCGGCGCCTCGACGGGTTACCTTGCCGGGGTCATGTCACCCGCGACCACATTCAACTCGGCGGCCATCTCGGCGGCCCCGCGCCGCTGCCGGGATCTTGACCGGCGGCGCCGCGTGCAGGCAAACCCGATCCAGGCGGATCGGGACCAACCGGACACGCTTGCGGTCCAGCGAACGCGGAGCCGGAGGTCGCCGTGCTGCCGGCCGGCCGCCGCGGGATCGGGCGGCGCAATAGATGGGGCCAGACCACGCCCATGAGCGGTGCGACGTGGCCCCATTCCGATGCTTCGCCGCTGATCGCCGGGGTCCCGCGCGCCGTGCCGCAGGGCTACGTGCGGTTCAAGAGCGTGCTGGATCGGCTGGTCGCGCTGGCCCTTCTGCTGGTGCTGTGGCCGGTGCTCGTCGCCATCGCGATCCGCGTCAGGCGGAGTTCGCCGGGGCCGGCGTTGTTCCGCCAGCAGCGGGCGGGTCTGCGCGGTCGCCCGTTCACGCTGCTGAAGTTCCGCACCATGCGGGCGGATGCGGCCCCCTACGGCGATTCGCCGCAGGCTGCCGACGACCCCCGGATTACGCCGGTTGGCCGCTGGCTGCGGGAGACAAGCCTCGATGAGCTGCCGCAGCTCATCAACGTGCTGCGGGGCGAGATGTCGCTGATCGGCCCCCGACCGCTGTATCTCCAGCAGATGGCGGAGTGGAACGAACGCCAGCGGTGCCGGTTGCTCGTGAAGCCCGGGTTGACCGGCCTGGCCCAGACGCGCGGGCGGGCCAGCCTCACCATCGAGGAGAAGCTCGAACTCGACGTCCGATATGTCGAGACCATCGGGCCCTGGACCGATCTGCGGATCGTCTGGGACACAGTCCGCGGGCTCTGGCGCCGCAGCGGCATTTACGAAGTGCGCTATTCGCGTGACCGCGAACGGCGGAGCCAAGCACCCTCGGGGGGGCCATCCCAACCGCAGGCGTGAGCCCCTGGCCCCGGCCGCCGGCGAGCACGAGCGCTGCGGCCACTTGGGCGTCCGTGTGTGCTGCTGCTCGATGGGCGATCACGAGGGCCGCAGTCAGGGGCCCGATGCTGGCCGCCTGTGACCATGCTCCGGATTCGTCCCTGCGGGGCCGAGGGTCAGGCTCAGGGAACCTGGGCGCGGGGCTCGGGGCACGAGTTCCGGGTCCGGGGTTCGGGTTTCGGCGGCCTTCGTCTCGATCCCTCAATCCCTTCATCCCTCAATCCCTTTCTCCGTTCCCCGTTCCCTGTTCGCCGTTCCCCGCTCCCTGTTCCCCGTTCCCTGTTCTCCGCTCTCCGCGTCCCCCCCGCGACGGCCGGCTTGAGTCAGCCCCCATATCCGCCGTACCGGCGACGCCCAGCCGTCGACGTGAACCGACGGGGTTGACTTCGCGGGCCGCGCCCGTAAGCTGATAGACGAAATCGCCTCCGCCGCCCGGCGGCGGACGGTCCCCGATAGCTCAATCGGTAGAGCGAGCGGCTGTTAACCGCTAGGTTCTTGGTTCGAGTCCAAGTCGGGGAGATTGAGGGGTCCTCTCGAAAGAGAGGGCCGAATTCCGTTAACGGCTACGCAGCAAGGCGGGCGTGCCGCGTGGTCGCGGTAACCCGTTGTCGGCAAAGGGTTATGACGGTTCCGCCGCGACGGGCGGCGCTCTCAGTTCGTAGCCGCGACGTTCGGGGTCCGATCGAAACCCGGCAGGTTGCGCTCGAACCCCACATGAAAGCGTCTCGAACTCTCGCGCTCTCTCGTTGACATCGCCCGTTAGTTAACGGACAAAAAGCGTTCGGCACCCCGAATGGGGCGCTTCGAACTGGCCGGGCAGACCTATGGCCTGGGAAGCGGACCACTTCCGCCTGTTCATCAGCCACGTCTCGGCGTCGCATGTGGCGACGTCGCAACTGGCTACCTTCCTCCGAGATCGTTACGGCATCGACGGGTTCGTCGCTCACGCCGATATCGAGCCGTCGGCCGACTGGCAGAACGAGATTGAAGCGTCACTCCGGACGATGGACGCGCTCCTTGCGTATCTCACACCCGGATTTGCCGCTAGCTGGTGGTGCAATCAAGAGGTTGGTTGGGCGCTAGGTCGAGGTTCCCTTGCACTCTCCGTCCGCTTGGGGGAGGATCCGCGGGGCTTCGCAGGGCGATTCCAGGCTGTACCCGGGGGAGACGGTAACCCTGTGGGTATTGCCGAGCGCGTGTTCAGCGCTCTCGCAGCGAACCAGGCAACAGCCGCTCGTGTTGGCGTCACGACCTCGTTGCTCCTTCGACGTACATCCTCCTGGGAGCAGATTCGCGACTACATCGCGCCGGCTCTGGACCGGGTGGCAGTTTTCACGGATGAAGCTCTCGATAACTTGCTGGCGGCGTTCAACGAGTGCTACCACGTTCGGACGTCGCATTATCTCGATGGCATCCGTGCTCGTTTGGCTGCGAGCGGGCGGCAGGCTCCCAGCTCCTGACGAATCGCCGCAGGGCCAATACGCCGCCGTCACCGGTAAGCCGCTCGGGGCGGTCTTCGATGACGATCGACTGGCTGAAAACGAGCGGCGAGCCAGGACGTTGTGCCAGTGCCAGACAAGTACATCGACAGAGTCGTCGCGTTCGTGGACATCCTTGGCTTCTCGCGCCTTATCGCGGCGGCGGACAATGATCGCCCTGCGGTCGAGCTAATCGACGAGCTTGAGCGCGTGCTTGGCGAAGATGTCGCGGCGCAGTGGCATGGCCCACTCGCGGGCCATCCAGACGCCGAGGCCCTGGCAGAATCAGAAGGAAAGGGCAAGATCGAAATCACCAACTTCACGATCAAGATGTTCTCCGACTGCATCTGTACAGCTGCGCCACCCAACTACTTTGGGTACATGTGGACGGTGCTGAACCTGGCCAACATTCAGAAGGCCCTGCTCAAGCACCGCATTCTTCTCCGCGGGGCGATAGCGTTGGGCCGGCATTATCAGTCGGATGCCGTGATATTCAGCGAAGCGCTGGTCCGGGCGTACCAATTGGAATCGCACGTCGCCATGTACCCGCGTATCATCTTGGATGCTCCCCTGGTTTCACGATTTGTGCAGTGCCTCCCGGAAGGCAACGCGAGGGAAGTGATGATGAATATCCTGCTTCTGCGGGATTCGGACAATCAGGTTTTTGTCAACTATCATTCTCTCGTCAATGATTCTGAGATAAACCGAACACGCGAGCGCAACCTTGAGCTCGAACGCAAGCTTATCGTCGAAGGTCGTGTTGAACACAGTGACGACTTCTCGATCATGACGAAACTCGCATGGCTTGAGCGGTATCATAACTTCGTGTGCCAGAGGATGGCTTCCTCACGGCCAGATCTGCTCATCGGATCGGCGGACGACCACGGTTTCCAGATGTTGATTCCACGAGACGGACACAACAGCACATCGCGCGAACGCGGGTAACACGAGGGTCACGCACGTCGCTGCTGGACGCCGCGTTCATGCGGAGAGGCCCGTGCCGTTGCCACTGTCCACCATCCGGATGGCCAATGTCGAATTCAGTGACCGAACTGGAGCGTTGCTGGCCGGCGACGTCTCTATCTGGCCGTACAAGGACCGGGCCATCACGGTGACCGTGCTGGAAAGCGGCTTCAAGTTCGAGAACCACTCTCACTTCCTGAGCGCCTCTTCAAAGACCGTTCTGACGTCGTCAGGCATCTCCATCACCGCGCTCATGAAGAGCTTGTACTTCTGGAAGGCCCGCCAGTTCTCCCTGGCTTCAGCTTCGTCCGGCCGGCTGCGGCGAGATGCCCGGCGATCGGCACGTCGAAAGAAATCCGCAGCCTGGGCGGCGATCTTGCGCCACAATTGGCCAGAGTGTAATTGGTTGAAGAGCGGGAAGCACTGAGACTTGAACGTGATGTAGTCGGGCACTAGATCGCCCGTGCACTGGTCCAGCAGCGATTCGAGATCCTGCATTACCTGCTGTGCCGCCCTTTCGAGAAACTCCTCATAATCGGGACTTGCGATCCGGCCGAGGATGTTTTCAAAGACCGCATCTATGGTTGACGCCATATGCACGACCTTCGCGTGCGCTTCCTCGTCGTCGCACATTCCGCGTACTACCTCGCGGGTAGCCTGCAAGCGCGCGGCGGCCGGAGGGTGCGTTCTCTCGAATTCCACGCCAACGCGCTCGAGCCCGGCGAATATGTGCAACGCCAGATCGGCGCCAGCGTAGGCCAATTCCGCCGAGTCCATGAGATCGTCAGCCCTGGTTCCTGCGAGGCACATTGCGACGGCGAACTCGTCTGCCTTGAACTCCTCGTCCCATGCACGGGAAGGCTCCGAGCCCCTCTTGCCTCCGGCTGTCAGCGATGCGAACACATGCCCGAGCTCATGTGCCAGGAAAAACGTCTCTGCGTGAACGGCAAGGACGTGCCCGAAGAGGACTTGGCGATCTGTGATCTCATAGGACGGCCCACACGCACTGCCCGCCTCACGTAACCAGAAGAAAATGTCGGCGATAATTCGGCATGTCTCGTCAAAGGGAACCACGGTGTCTTCGGCGTTAATCGCCATCCGTGTGGCGAGCGCGCGAGTGACGCGGTATATGAAGCTCTTCAAGCCCGTATTGAATACCACGGCGAAGCGACGGCCACCCAGGTGCTTTGCGTATGCATTCGGAGCGGAGTCGTTGACCTCACCAACAGCAAGCAAGCCTTGATCAAGTGCGTGTTTCAGTACGTCAGGAAGGCGATTCCGAAAGCGAACGAGTAGACTCTCTACGTAGTCAGAGTCCTCCGCCTGTCTAGCAAGCGCCCTTTTCGCCAATTCGGGTCGTTTCTTCAGGTAGTCGGACAGGAACACGCCGCTAAGTGGTTGGGCTGGATGGCCTGCCTTTTGGGCAGCAAGGTAGTCGCTAGGCGTCACGGCGTCCATCGCGTCCGTCCAAGGAACCCGGGGGGCTTCAAGTTGGTCGTCGTCTGCGGAGCGTGAGCTTTATGCTCGCTTCTGCGCCAGTTTCGAGTTTGCCGACCAGTTCGACGCCTCCCGAGGCGTTCACGGTCAGATGAACTTCGACCTCTTCTATATCGAAGTTGGTCGACGTCGAATCCTGAGCATCAAGGATGGGCTGAAAGGAACTCAGAAAGCGTTTCAAGTTCTTGGCGATCGTCTCCGATCCGATTTCTACAACCGACGTGCTTCCGCGCGCCAGACGGGGCAGCGCAGGTTTGCCCTCTTCCGCAAGCGGCGTCGCCCAAACCGCGATCATGTCCTTCTTCTTCATGCGCACCGTCCTTCGGCGGGGCCGTTAACGACCGTGACCACACCGTTGGTCATTCTCGCCGAGGGGCCTCCAGTCCGCAACACCGATCGCCACGGAACCGCTCGGGCGTGCCGCTGGCGACCGAGCCCGAACGGACATGTTTGGCCCGACGGCGGTAGGTAGTGAAGGAAGACGCTGTTAACGCGCAGCGTCGCCGATTCACCACCGCCGGACAACTCGCCGGCCGCAGAGCGGAGGTCGTTGTGGGCGAATGCCCTGCCTGCCCGAGCATCGGCGCAGGCAGGTCGAGGAGCGCCCATGCACCGGGACGACCCCGCCGCCACGTCTGTCGACGAACGCCTGGATGAAATCGCATCGCTGCTGGCCGCCGCGTTCCTGCGGCTCAAGCGCCGCACGGGCTGCCTGCCGCCGGGCGGCTTCACGTCGCCCGATTCCACGACATCCGCGAGCGCGGCAAGTTCGAAAATCCCGGCGGATTCGCCTTGCCATCTTTCGGAAGGCTCGGCCCCCTGTGCCCCGCGTTAACGGAGAGAGACCCGGGAACGCACGGAGGCCGACATGGCGGACCGGTTGAACATCGCGCGCGAGGTCGCCGCCCTGAAGCGGATGACCGTAAAGGAGCTGCGTGGCCGATACGTCGAGGTGTTCGGCGAGGCCACGCGGACGGGTAACAAGGACTGGCTCTGGAAGCGGATCGCCTGGCGGATGCAGGCAAATGCCGAGGGCGGCCTGTCTGAGCGGGCCCGCCGCCGGGCCGAGGACCTGGCCAACGACGCCGACCTGCGGGTGCGCCGGCCGCCGGAGAGGCCCACGCCGTCGCCGGCGTCCACCACCACGAAGGCCAAGGTGGAGTTTGGCGGACGGGCCGGCGAGTTGATGCCAGGGACGGTGCTGACCCGACCGTACAAGGGCCGGACGATTACGGTGACGGTGCTCGACAACGGCTTCGAGTTCGAGGGCGACGTGTACCGCAGCCTCTCAGCCGTGGCTAAGGCGGTCACCGGGTCGCACTGGAACGGCAACTATTTCTTCGGCGTGAAAGGACGGCGCGCCGGATGAAACGGACCGCTGAGAACAAGAAGGCTCCGATGCTCCGCTGCGCGATCTACACGCGCAAGAGCACCGAGGAGGGCCTGGAACAGGAGTTCAACTCCCTCGACGCCCAGCGCGAGAGCGCCGAGGCCTACATCGCCAGCCAGCGGCACGAGGGCTGGACCTGCCTGCCGACGCGCTACGACGACGGCGGCTTCACGGGCGGCAACATGGACCGCCCGGCGCTCCAGCGCCTCTTGACCGACATCGAGGACGGGAAGGTCGACTGCATCGTGGTCTACAAGGTGGACCGGCTCTCGCGCAGCCTCATTGACTTCGCCAGGATCATGGACGTGCTGGAGCGGCACAGCGTCTCGTTCGTGTCCGTCACCCAGCAGTTCAACACCAGCACGTCGATGGGCCGGCTGATGCTCAACGTGTTGCTCTCCTTCGCACAATTCGAGCGGGAGATCATCTCCGAGCGGACGCGCGACAAGATCGCGGCGGCGCGGCGTAAGGGCAAATGGGTTGGCGGTCGGCCCATCCTGGGCTACGACCTCGCCTCCACCGCCAGCGGCGGGCGCGTCACCGTCAACGAGGACGAGGCGGCGCAGGTCCGGCAGATGTTCGAGCTGTACCTGCAGCAGCGGTCGCTGATCCCGACGCTCCGCGAGGTGGACCGGCGCGGCTGGCGGGCCAAGCAGTGGACCACGAAGAAAGGCGCGGTTCGCGGCGGCAAGCGGTTCACCAAGGAACTGCTCTACCGGCTGCTGACGAGCATCACCTACATTGGCAAGGTACGCTACCGCGACGAAATCTACGAGGGCGAGCACCCGGGCATCGTGAGCGAAGCGCTCTGGCACCGCGTGCAGGACGCCCTGCGCCAGAACGGCCGCAACGGCGGCGCCAACTCGGGCCTGACGCGGAACAAGCATGGGGCGCTGCTCAAGGGCCTGTTGTGCTGTGGCCCGTGCGCGTGCGGGATGATGCACACGTACACGAGCAAGGGCAATCGCCGCTACCGCTACTACGTCTGCCTCAACGCCCAGAAGCGCGGCTGGGAGAACTGCCCGACCAAGTCGGTCCCCGCCGGCGAGATCGAGCGGTTCGTCGTCGAACGCATCAAGGCCATCGGCAAGGATGACGAGGTTTTCGCACGCACCTTGGCGCAAGCGCGGAAGCAGAACCAGGAGGGGCTGGAGGCGCTCCAGGACGAACGTCGCCGCCTGGCACGCGAACTGGCCAGGCACGGCGCGGAGGTCCGCAAGTTGATCGACCAGAGGGGCGCGCCTGGTGAGACGCCCACCGCCGCGCGGCTGGCGGACCTCCAGGAGCGCATCCGCGCGGCCGAGCAACGCGCCACCGAGGTGCGCGAGCAGATCATCGCGTTGAGCGCCAAGGTGGTGGACGAGGACGAGCTGGCCCGGGCGCTGTCGCTGTTCGAGCCGGTGTGGGATTCGCTGTCGCTCGGCGAGCAGGCGCGGGTACTGCACCTGCTCGTCGAGCGCGTCACCTACGACGGTGCGGACGGCACGCTGGCCATCACCTTCCGCCCGACGGGCATCAAAGCCCTAGCTGAGGAACGGGAGGTCGCGGCATGTTGACCGTCGAGTGCAAGGTCCACTTCGAGGTTGGCCGCAAGACGCGCAAGAAGCTCGAGGTCGGCGACGCGCCGCCGGCCCCGGAGACGCTGGTTGAACCAGGCCGCGTGCCGCGCGTTGCCCGGTTGATGGCCCTGGCGATCCGGCTGGAACGTCTTCTTGCCGAGGGCGTTGCCCGCGACTACGCCGACCTGGCCCGGCTCGGCGGCGTGACCCGCGCCCGACTCACGCAGATCATGAATCTCACGCTCCTGGCCCCGGACATCCAGGAAGAACTCCTTTTCCTGCCCCGCACCCTTCTTGGCCGCGACCCCGTCACCGAGCCCCAGCTCCGCGCCATCGCCGCCATCCCCGACTGGCGAAAGCAGCGGCGGTTGTGGAAGTGCCTGACGTTCGACCGGCCGGCCAAGTCGGTCACCGTTCCCACTTCCGGCAGTACTTGAGGTTGTACTCCATAATCTTCTGGTAGTACGCACCTGAGTCTTCCTGCTTCTCCCGCAGAAGTCTTTCGACGCACTGGCACGCGTTGACCATGATCTTCTTCATCTCGTCGTCGGTGATGCGACTCAAGTCGGGATTCTCCAGCAGTTCCGACGGCTCGCCTGCGTGCAGATCCTCGATGGGACCGTTGCGGAAGGCGCACGCGACGATCGCGTTGGCCTCGTCGCGCAACGTGAACCCGCCGGGAAAGAACTGCTCGACCGCCTTCTCGAACGCCTCTTGGCCATCACTCATGGTCTCACCTTGCCCTTCGTCACTCGTCAGCGTGATCCCATCTTACGGTGACGGCGCGGAGAGGGTCAGGAACGGGCTCGATGGACTTATTCACGCTCGCCCCGCGACCATGCCGACCTGGCCGGTCTCTCGTGTGACCCGCGCGCAGCCCAACCGACGCACGTTCTCGCCGACCAGCGCGCGTGGTCAGCGACCCGAGCAGAGGCAGCGGTCTCCCGACCCGATTGGCCGATAAGAACGGTGTCTAAGCAGCGCAAGCGAGGCTACTTACGAAGCCGTACGAACGGGCGCGGCGAGCGCCGACACGGTGGTTTTTGGCTTGACATGCCCCAGCAAAATACCGTACAGTACCCTAACAGATCGGTCGAGGGCGTCGATCGATGCCAGCCAGGAATGGCCGGCGGCAGGCCACGGAATTGCCACCCAAGGATGGGGGCCGCCGGCGCGTTTGACCGCACACCGTCCGCCTGCTCGGCGGAGGTACGGCTGTGCTTCCGGCAAAATCGTCAGGTTACGCCGGCAATCCATCGGATCGTATCGTTCGCGCAGGCCTGCTACCGGTCTGGGCCTCACGACGACGCGGGCCTCGGAGGCGCCGGCGGGCACGGGCAGCCAGTCCGAAGCTGGAGCAGTGATGGTGTGCCGAAGCTGGAGGCATGCCATGAGTGCGTGTGGTCCGTTCGACAGCGCGGGGTGCGACGGTTGCCGCCGTCAGGGGCAGATGGAACCGGCCGAGTTTCGCTCACCGGCCACCGGCCGTTGCGCATCATCACCTGGCCGCGTTGCGGATCGCGGCCCTTCGCGGTCACGCCGCGCGACCGTTAAAATGACCGCAAATCGCGCATGCGGGTCCGGATTGGCCGGCTCACTGGCTCGCGCTCGAAGGGATATGTCGTCACAGGCAAGGACTCCAGAATCCGAATCGTACCTTTTCGTCATCGGCGACGGTCGGGAGGATGTGTCGCACAACACAGTCTTCCATCGGGCGGCCGATGCCGAACTGGCCGCCTCAATCTGCCGGCTTTGCGAGCGAGAATACGGTGGTGAAGTACGGTTCAGCCACCGGCTATCGTCGTCATTCTCGCCGGACGACCAGGTGCTCCTGGACGAGGCGCTCGACGAGCTCATCATCTACGATGACCCCGACCCTGGCATCTATGACCCGCCACCCACCCGCCAGACGCTTTTCAGAGCGCAGTGCGCCCGGCGCTGCCAGCGGTGGGAGGAGATGCTGAGAAATCGGCGGACGCCGGAGCGCGCCCCAGCCCAACCCGCCCCGCGACCGCGGAGCGCCGGCTCTTCGGAGTCGTCGGAATGCCGGCTGACCGATGATGATCTGCTGAAGATTTGTGGTATCGGTCACGACGACACGGAACTGACGCCGGAGCACATCGCAGAACTGCACCGGGTCGCTTGCCTGATCGGTCCGCGGTACGTCGGAACGGGCGCCAGCCTCGAATTGGCGCTGTCCCTGCTGGCGTCCGTCTTGGGGAGCTTCCCGCGGCACAATCCGACCCATTTGCCGTTCGGCTATCAGGGGCCGACGATCAAGTCGCATGGCTGGCTCGACTGCGACATCCTGGAACGCACCGGGAAGCAGATCGTGGGGCTGTTGTGGGCGGATTGCGCGCCGGACACCGTGGCGCTGCGCGTGGAGCATGCGATCTCCGAAGCGGTTCGGTTGGGTTTCCTCGAGGAAACGCGATACGACGCGTGGCGACCCGGCATGCCCAGCGGTTCCGGGTGGCGTGTGGCGCTGGCGGCGACCACGTATGGCGTGGCGAAGGCGCGTCCGGCAACGGCTCCGACTGCGGCTGACGATCACGTCACAGCGGGGCAACGGGACGCTGCGGCTGGTCCGATTCCAGATGGGAAGCGAATACCCGAGACCTCGACCGATGCTGCGAAGTCGTCAGATGTGCCCTGCCCCGAGGGTCAGAGCGGTGAGACTCTGTCGGAGCCGCCGCCTGAAGTTGCGGAGTTTCTTGGGCAACTGCAGCGGCTAACGGCTACCGAGCAGGCACATGTGCTGCGTTTGCAGCTATTCCTGTACGCGCAGGCGTACCACAATCTCGTCGAAGCGGTCGCGAACAGCCCCATCGGGTGGGTCGACACGGAGTTGAATGGCTGGTACTTGCAGATCATCAAGGTGATTCAGAATCTGCTGGCCCTGCCTGAGTTCGCCGACTTTCCGGGTGGTTTCGAGCCCGTCGCTCCAAACCTGTTTCCGTGTTCCGACCTCGACGTCGGATGGGAGGACTGCATCGGGCCGCCGGTAATGGACTTCCTCGGGCGAGCACAAGCCTTCATGCTCAACAGCGGCCCGGTTACTCCCGAGAACCAGGACTTTGTCAACAACTTGGTCGCGATCTGTCGAGACAAATGCGTGCAGGCGTCCGAAGTCGCGGCTCGTTTTCGCCAGCGCGCTGACGCGACCTTCAAGAAGATGCTGGATCGCGCTGGCCAGCGTGCGGGCGACAGTCACACGGCGGCGCCGCCCACGGGCACGAAAGTCCCCGAGAAGCACGAGGGATCTGCGCCAGCGCTGGACCCCACCACCGCGAGGAATGACCAGGGCCAAGCCACGTCGGCGCTGTCTTCGGACGACCGTTACGAGTGGGCCCGCCAGATCGACCTGGTACGAGCGACCAATCAGGTGCTCGGAGAAGGCATGCTCAACAAGGGCGTGCTCTCGCGTGCCTGCGCCGACGGCCAGGTCGAGACCAACGGCAAGGCCGGCCGGGGCGCGCGGGTGCGCGTGCGGAGCTTCCTCACCTGGGTGAGCCGTCAGAATCAGCTCGGCGCTGACGAAGCGACCCAGATTAGGAACGCAGTGATCGGCGAGCTCAGCTCGCGCAACTTATAGCGCAACCGGCGTAATCAGGTTGCGCAACCAGCCTTTCTCCGCTTCTCTCGTCGCCTCGGCTCGAAAGCCGAGCGCACGGGAACGCCACACGCCATACGAGCCCAGCCTCTACCTCGTTGCGCTTTCGTTGCGCCCCGAAAACCACCTGGATACTCGGCCCCATGATCGCGGTCGCCGAAGCGTCCGCACCAAACCGTCATGGAGGTTCGAGCATGACCAAAGCAGAGTTGTCAGCGCCGAATCGGTGGCTGGTCGAGCGTTGCCAGCACATCAACTTCGGCAGCATCTCGTTCCATGTGCGCGGCGGGGAGCCTGATCCGGGGCGACCCCACTCCAGGGTGCGCACGCTCAAGATCGCCGGCGGCGCCAACGATCCCCGGCCCGAAGTCGCCAGTGACGACTTCGATTTGCGGCACGAGCACATCGCGCTGCTCGAGCAGTTGAAGAAGCTGCCCGACGGCACGCGCGTGCGGGTGAAGATCGCGCACGGGCTGCCGGGCTCGTCCATCGACCTTCTGGAAGACCACCAAGCGGCATAAGGGCACAGGGCACAAACCTCAGACATCAGGCAACCAACCGGCCGCAGAGCGGAGGCGTTGCGGGTGTCGCGGTGATCCGCGAACTCGCAGCGCCTTTTCGTTTGCCCGTGCCCCGCGGCCCTCCCGCCGACACCCGCGCGACCTCCCCGGCCAAGGGAGATCCCGAATGTATTCCCAGGAACTGATCGAGTACGTGACGAAGCGGGCGGAGTTCAAGGCGCGGCAGGTCGTCGGCAAGGTCCCGGCCCTCGGCGAGGTCGAGGACGTGCAGCAGGATCTGATCGAGGACGTGCTGCGCCGCCTGCCGAAGTTCGACGGCGATCGGGCCGGCGTCAAGACATTCGTCTGCCGCATCATCGACAACAAGATCGCCGGCCTGCTCAAGAGCCATGAGGCCCCCTGCCGGGGCAACGGCTGCACCAAGGAGTCGCTGGACGACTGGGTGCGCGACGAGACCGGCGCCTGGGTGCGGCGCGACACCACGGTCGATGCATGCCGCCGGGGCGCTCGCCTCGGCATCTGCGAGCGCAGCGACCACGAGCAGCGCGAGCTGGAGCTGGACGTCGCCGGCGTGCTGGCCTCGCTGTCGCCCGAGCAGCAATCGCTGTGCACGATGCTGCGGACGAAGACACCGAGCGAGATCGTCCGCGAGACGGGGATGTCGCGCTCGGCGATCTACAAGCACATCGCCGCCATCCGGGCGGCCTTCACCCAGGCCGGGCTCGATCACTACCTGTAAACGGCCTCTCGGACCGCCGTCGCGCGGACACCTTCGTCCGCGCGGCGGTAGGTAGTGAAGGAGAACGCGACGCGAATGGAGACCTGGACGTGGCCCAACACATGCCTCCCCCCAGCGGCCAAAACGCAATCGCCAGGAAAGGTCTGCACGACCTCTCGTTCCTGGTTCGTGAACCCGCGGATGTCTACCACGCCAAGAGCAAGGACTTCCTCTCGGCCCACGCGCTGAACGAGTTTCGGCGGTGCCCGTTGCTGTATCGCAAGAAGGAACTCGGGCTCGTACCCGAGCGCGACACGACCGCGTATCTGATCGGTCGCGCGGCGCACACGCTGATTCTCGAGGGGCGCGAGCGCTACCAGCGCGAGTACGCCGTCGGGGGCCCGATCAACCCGAAGACCGGCCAGCCGTTCGGGTCGCTGACGAAAGCGTTCGCCGAATGGGCCGAGAAGCAGAACAAGCCGGTGCTTTCCGACGCCCAAGCCGCGCTGGTCGAGCAGATGGCGGCCTCGGCCAGGAGTCACGTCTTCGCGCGGGAGCTGCTGGCCAACGGTGTGGCCGAGGGCGTGGTGCGCTGCGAATACGCCGGGCACCGCTGCCAGGCGCGCATCGACTGGATCAACCCCATCGACGGCGGCGGGATCGTCGACCTCAAGACCGCCGATGAAATCGACACGTTCGAGCTCTCCATGCGGGCGTTCGGCTACTTGCACCAAGTGGCCTTCTACCGCGCCTTGGTTGCTGCGGTCTCGGGGCGCGTCCTGCCGGTGCACATCGTCGCGGTCGAGAAACGCGAGCCGTTCCGCTGCGGAGTATGGCGGATCGTGCCTGCCGTACTCGACGAGGCGCAGCGCGACAACGAACAGGCCATGACCGACCTGCGGCGCTGCCGTGAAAGCGGCGCCTGGTTCACGCGCTACGATTCGCTGCGGCTGGTCGAACGTCTGTGATTCGAGGCCCGGGGCCGCGTGGCCGTCATACCCTGGCCCAGTGGGCTGGGCGGGAACACAACGCGGCCCCGGCCCCGGCTTCGCGACGCGGGCAAACGAAGGAGAACCGAATGAAGCTGCTTGAACAAGTCCAACGGGGCAAGGTCGCCGCGCCGCGCCGCACGCTGATGTACGGGGTCCACGGAGTGGGCAAATCGACGTTCGGATCGATGGCCGAGCGGCCTGTCTTCATTCAGACCGAAGATGGCCTCGGCAACATCGAGTGCGAGCGTTTCCCCGTCGCCGGCAAGTACGCCGACGTGATCGCGGCGCTCGGTGGGCTCTACACCGAGCCGCACGAGTACCGAACCGTCGTCATCGACTCGCTCGACTGGCTGGAGCGGCTGATCTGGGCCGACGTGTGCCAGAAGCGCGGCGTCGAGAGCATCGAGGACATCGGCTACGGCAAGGGCTACGTCTTCGCGCTGACCAACTGGCGCGAGGTCCTGGCCGGCCTCGACGCGCTACGCAACGAGCGCGGCATGCACGTCATCCTGATCGCCCACGCCCAAATCGAGAAGTTCGCCAATCCGGAGACCGACACCTACGACCGCTACAGCCCGCGGCTCCAGAAGCTGGCCTCGGCGCTGGTGCAGGAGTGGTGCGACGAGGTCCTGTTCACGACCTACCGCATCCACACGAAGACCACCAACGAGGGGTTCGACCGCAAGCGCGTGCAGGGCATCGGCACCGGTGAGCGGATCATCCGCACGACGGAGCGGCCGGCCCACGTCGCGAAAAACCGCCTGAATCTCCCCGACGAAATCCCGCTGGATTACGGCGTCTACGCCGCGTTCGCGCGCGGCGAGGACCCGCTGGCCAATGCAGAGCAACCCGTCGAACAAGGAGTGTAAACGTGCCTACGCTGAACGGATTCAATGCCAACGACGTCGACCCCAATTTTGCCTTCGAGGCCATTCCGGCGGGCAAATACCTGGCCGTGATCACCGAGAGCGAGATGAAGCCCACCAAGTCGGGCGGCGGGCAGTACCTGCAGTTCACCTTCCAGGTCATCGAGGGCGAGTACAAGGGCCGCCTGATCTGGTCGCGTCTGAACCTGGACAACGCGAACGCCACGACGGTGAAGATCGCGCGGGCCGAGCTTTCGGCGATCTGCCGCGCGGCCGGCGTGCCGGCGCCCAAGGACAGCGTCGAGCTGCACAACATCCCGCTGGTCATCACGGTCGGCCAGAAGAAGCGCGCCGACACGGGTGAGATGAGCAACGTCATCAAGGGGTACGCCAGGAAGGACGCGGCCGCGGCGCGGACGCCAGCCCCGGCGGGCAACAACGGCGCGCCGCCCTGGAAGCGCTGAATGGCGGGGGTTTGACGCTTCGACTCAACAGCATCACGCAGGGCAGTACGAGGGCGCAGTGTCAGGGATGACGTGCCACGACTGTGGTCAGGAATGCCCCAGGACGGGGCCAACCCAGAAGTACTGCCCTGCGTGCTCAACGCGGCGTGACCTGCAGCGCAAGCGCCTCTGGGTACGTTCGCCCCCGCCCTCGTCCCAGCAGCGACAGCGCGATGTCGAGCAGGCGTGCAGGAGAATGGAACTCAGCCGGCAGGCCGGCGCCGAACACAACAATGCGCTCAAACGCGGCATCACGTGGCGCGACCCCGGGGCCCCCAACTTACTGTGGCTGGTGCGCTTGTGTGTGCCGTTCAGTTACGCCGCCTCGAAGAACCACCTCTACACGATGCGCCGCTCCGGTCACGTTGCGCTGCGGCGCGAGGTGGTCGCCAAGCGCCGCGAGATCGCCCTGGCAGTCCGAGATGCGCTGGCAGGCCGGCGAGTCGCGCACAACAAGCTCTGGATCGACGTCCTGGTCCAGAAGCCCGACCACCGCGGCGACGCGGTCAACGTGATCGATCTGCTGTGCGACGCCATTAAGGATGCGACCGGCCTGGATGACCGTTGGTACTGCATCCGGCAACTCGACTGGGAAATCGTCAAGAACCAGCCGCAGTTCTTCATCGGATTGGGCCAGGACTCTGCGACCGACTGCCAGGTCTGCTCGTACTGCGGTCAGGTCAAGCCGCTCGACGCATTCACCAGAAAAGCCAGAACGCCGCTCGGCGTAGACCGGGTCTGTCGAGCCTGTCGCCGCGAGGGGCGAGTGCTCGCCGCGCGTTGCGCCGGAGGACGCGCCCTCCAGGCCCGATCGGCTCCCGACCCCCAGGAGAACTGACCAATGACGCAACCCCAGCCGAAGCGCATCTACATCGCCGGGCCGATGACCGGCTATCCGGAGTGCAACTTCCAGGCCTTCCACGCGGCGGCCGAGCGGCTGGCCGCGGCCGGATGGGCGGTGTTCAATCCGGCCGAGAACTTCGGCGGGCGCAAGGACCTGCCACGTGAGGAATACCTGCGCCTCGACCTGGCGGCGCTGGCGCAGTGCGACGCGATCGCGATGCTGCCCGGCTGGGAGGACTCGCGCGGCGCGAAGCTGGAGTACCTCGTCGCACACGAGATGGGCTGCACCATCATCGACGCGGTCACGCTCGAGCCGCTGGCCAGCGCCCCGACACCCACGGTCGCGCTGCACCGCCTGCGGCTCGTGCAGTTGCCGGCCGACGAATCCATCCTGGACGAGGCCAAACGCATCACGGAGGGCACGCGTCGCACCGAGTACGGCGCCCCTGCCGACGACTTCGCCCGGGCCGCGCACATGTGGACCGGCATCCTGGCCGGCAAGCTGCGCGACGGGCAGCCCGTCACCGCGATGGACATCCCATTGTGCATGATCGCGGTGAAGCTGGCGCGGCAGAGCCATCACCACAAGCGCGACAACCTGGTCGACATCGCCGGCTACGCCCGCACCGCGGCGATGGTCGTGGGGGAAGAGTGATGGCCAAGGCTCACAGCACGACGATGCTGGCCTTCGGCGATGTGCACATCCCGCACCAGAACGAAAAGGCGGTGCGGGTCTTCTGCCGCGCGGCGGAGCGCCTGCGGCCCGAGCTGATCATCTGCCTGGGCGACCTGCTGGACTGCGGCCAGTTCTCGGTGCATCCGCCGACGTATGGCATGAAGGAGACGGATTACGTCGACGATCTGCGCGCAGCCAACGCGCTGCTCGACCGGCTCCAGAAGGTCTGCGATCGCCTCGTGGTCGTCGAGGGGAACCACGAGTACCGGCTCGACCGCTGGGCGGCGGCCACGGCGGAGGGCCGTGGGGCGTACTCGATGCTCGCGCCGCGCGTGCAACTGACCAAGGGGCGCACACGCTGCACGTACGTGCCGTACGGCTCGGTCAGCGGGACGTATCCGCACTTCCCAATCAACCGCCGCATCATCGCCGTCCACGGCTGGTCGTATGCCCGCAATGCGACCAAGCAGCACCTCCAGATCAGTCAGGGGCGCAGCGTCATTCATGGTCACACGCACCGCGCGGACGCCTCGATCATCCAGAACATCTGGTCGCCGGGGAAGGTCGTCCAGGCCCGCAGCGCGGGGTGCCTGTGCAAGCCGGTCCCGCTCTACGGCACCGGGCGCCCGGTCGAGTGGATCAACGCGTTCATCCTCGGCTACCTCGGCCGGCGCAGCGACACGCTCTACACCATCCCGATTATGGACAACCGCTGCATCCTGCCGGACGGCACGGAGGTCGCGGCGTGATGGAGCTGCGCCCGTACCAGCGCGACGCGGTCGACGCCGTGTACGAATTCCTGCGTACGCGCGACGACAATCCGTGCGTCGTGCTGCCGACGGGCTGTCATGCTACAGACCATCCTATCTTGATGTATGACGGCACCATCAAGCCGGTTCAAAACGTGGCTGTCGGCGACCTGCTCATCGGGCCCGACAGCCGGCCGCGACGCGTCGTGGCGCTGTGCCGAGGAGAAGCCGACCTATACCGAATCGTGCCCCATCGCGGCGAACCCTTGGTCGTCAATGGCGACCACGTGCTCGCGCTGGCGTGTACAAACGAGGGGAAGGCCGACGTTCCCTGCCAGCGGCACGGGGGCGAGCTCGAAACCATCACGGTGCGCGAGTACCTGCGCAAGTCCAAATCGTGGAAGCACCTCCGCAAACTCTATCGCGTGCCGGTGGAGTTCGAGGCCCGGCCGAACCTGCCGATCCCGCCGTACATCCTGGGGTTGCTCCTCGGTGACGGGAGCATTGCGGGCGACGTCGTCGAGTTGACGACCGCGGACGAGGGGACCGCAGAGGCGTGGATCGATTACGCCCACAGCGTCAGCTGTTCAGTGGCGGTGCGCGAACATGGCGGGCGCTGTCCCACGTACCAGCTGGTTCGCGGCAACGGCCGGTACAACGTCGTCACCGAGACGCTCACCGCCCTCGGGCTCTCCGGCCGTGACTCGGCGACGAAGCTCATCCCACATCTGTATCTGACGGCCTCGCGCATCGAGCGCTTGGCCCTGCTCGCCGGCCTCATGGACAGCGACGGCTACGCCACAAAGAGTGGTTGCGACTATGTGACGCAGTCGCGCGAACTGGCCGTCGACTTGATGTTCCTGGTACGAAGTCTCGGCTTCGCCGCGCATTGCACCGAGAAATACTGCAGTTGCCAGACCGGCGCCGGAGGGTGGTTCTTCCGCGTGTCGATCTGGGGCGATTTCGCGGAGGTACCCTGCCGTCTTGGGCGACGGCGGCCCGCTCCGCGCCGCCAGAAGAAGTGCGTGCTGCGCACCGGCTTTTGCGTTGAGCCCCACGGCCGCGGTGCGTTCTATGGCTTCGTGCTGGACGGCGACCATCTCTACCTCGACGGCCACTTCATGGTGCACCACAACAGTGGCAAGACGCCGGTGATGGCGACGATCTGCCGCGACGCGGTCCAGCGCTGGGGCGGGCGCGTGCTGATCCTGGCGCACGTCCGCGAGCTGCTCGAGCAGGCATCCGAGAAGTTGCACCTCGTGGCGCCGGACCTGCCCGTGGGCCTCTACTCGGCTGGGCTGAAGCGCCGCGACCTCGGCTACGCGGTCACGATTGCGGGTATCCAGAGCGTCTACGAGAAGGCCGGCGACGTCGGCGCGGTCGATCTCGTCATCGTCGATGAGGCCCACCTGATTCCGCCCGACGGCGAGGGGATGTACCGCACCTTCCTGGCGGACATGAAGCAGATCAACTGGCTGGTCCGCGTCATCGGGCTGACCGCGACGCCGTTCCGCATGAAGTCGGGCAGCATCTGCGCCCCGGAGAACATCCTCAACGCCGTCTGCTTCGAGGTGGGCGTGCGCGAGTTGATCGTACAGGGCTACCTGTGTCCGCTGCGCGCGAAGGCCGGCTCCCTGAAACCCGACACCAACCAGCTTCACGTCCGCGGCGGCGAGTACATCGCCGGCGAGGTCGAGGAGTTGATGGACACGGACAACCTCGTCCTATCCGCCTGTCGCGAGATCGTGCAGCACACGCAGGACCGCCGAGCCGTCCTGATCTTCGCGTCGGGGGTGAAGCACGGCATGCACATCGCCGATACGCTCCGCGCGCGTCACAAGGTCGAATGCGGTTTTGTCTGCGGCGAGACGCTGCCGTTCGAGCGCGACGAGACGCTCCGCCGCTTCCGCGCCGGCGAGTTGAAGTACCTCTGCAACGTCAACGTCCTCACGACCGGATTCGACGCGCCAAATATCGATTGCGTCGCGCTGGTGCGGCCGACGCTGTCGCCGGGGCTCTACTACCAGATGGTCGGGCGGGGCTTCCGGCTGCATCCCGGCAAGAGCGACTGCCTCGTGCTCGACTTCGGCGGCAACGTGGTGCGCCACGGGCCGGTCGATCAGCTTCGCGTGGCGGGTGCGGGCGGCGACGGCACCGGCGCTGCGCCGGCGAAGGAGTGTCCGCAGTGTCACGAGGTCATCGCCGCGGGCTACGCGCAGTGCCCGGCCTGCGGCCACGTGTTCCCGCCGCCCGGGCGCCGGACCCACGACGGTACGGCCAGCGAGGCGGGCGTCCTGTCGGACCAGCTCACGCGAACCGAGTACGACGTAGAGGAGGTCTTCTACGCCGTCCATGAGAAGCGCGGCGCACCGCCCGATGCGCCGCGCACGATGCGGGTCGATTACCGGCTCGGGTTCAGCAACTACGTCTCGGAGTGGGTCTGCTTCGAGCACGACGGCTACGCGCGGCAGAAGGCCGTGGCGTGGTGGAGACAGCACAGCTATGAGCCCGTCCCGGACACCGCTGAGCAGGCGGTCGAGCTGGCCGACATGGGTGCACTGGCGAAGACGCTGGCCATCACGGTCATGCACAAGCCGGGCGAGAAATACGACCGGATCGTGGCGTACCGCCTTGGCGAGAAACCCCCGCGGCCCGATTCCGAGGAGGGCCTGCCTGAGTACGCCCCCGCGGCTGACGACGAGTCGATCCCGTTTTAGGAGCCGTCCTGTGCGCATCGACGCCCGGGCACGGTGGTTCGGCGACCGCATGCTCGCGGAGAGCGTTGGCGCGTAATAGGGAAAGGAAACCGCAATGAGCGCGAGTGCAGATGCCATGTATCGCGTGCAAATCTCGGGGCCGGGCTTCAGCGTAACGCAGGAAGCCAATCTGGATGAACGCTCTTTCGACGCATTCGATCATGCGTCGCTCGTCCTTACCGGCGCCCTTGCGTCGGCGGCCTATGAACTTCCTCGGCCCACACGGCTCCTCGCCGACGCTGTGGCCGTGGTAGTGCCGCGCGAAGCGTGTGGGGTGCGGGAGATCAGGGCGGCCGAAGACGACTTTGTCGCGGCGGCAGAACGGCTTTTGGCGGCGTGGTTCGAGCACGACCAGTCCAGGAAATCGAAGTAGTTCACTCGCATGATGCGTCCGGACAATCCGATGCTGCATGCAGCGCTGTGGTACGCCGAACTCGGCTACCCCGTGTTCCCCTGCGCGCCCGGGCGCAAAGCCCCCCTCACCGAGCATGGTCTGCTTGAGGCGACGACCGACGCCGACCAGATCACCGCGTGGTGGACACAGCACCCGGATGCGAACATCGCGCTCCGCACCGACGGCCTGGTCGTCATCGACATCGATGGTGAAGGCAACGCCTGGCTCGCAGACGAGCCCGCGAAGCTGGCCGAATTGAACACCGGCCCATTGTCACTCACGCCACGCGGCGGGCGGCATTACTTCTTCCGGCAGCCGGATGGTCGTTCCTGGCGAAACACAGCCGGCCGGCTCGCCCCGCACGTCGATACACGCGCCGACGGGGGCTACGTGCTTGTGGCGCCGTCCGTCGTGGAGGGCAAGCCGTATCGCTGGGAGGACGAGCGTGAGTTGAACCTCCCGCCGCAACGGCTGCCCGAGCCGCCGTCGTGGCTGATCGAGCTACTCGACGCGCTGGCAGCGTCGAACGGCGTGACCACCAATGGCACGCCGGCGAACGCTATCCCCGAAGGGCAGCGCAACGAAACGCTCGCACGCCTAGCGGGTGCCATGCGCCGGGTCGGGATGTCGCAGGCCGAGATCTTCGCCGCGCTCCAGCAGGTCAACGCCGACCGCTGCACGCCGCCGCTGCCGCTGCGCGAGGTTGAGCGCACCGCGGTGAGCGTAGCGCGCTACGCGCCGGATTCGGTCTCGGTCGCTTTGGTCGAGAACCACTGGGCGCAGATGCAAACGACCACCGATTGCATCGCCACGTGCCTGGCAGAGGTGGAGCCCACTGAGGTGCGTTGGCTTTGGCCAGGCCGCTTTGCGCGCGGCAAGCTCAGCCTCATCGCCGGCCAGCCAGGACTGGGCAAGAGCTTTCTGACGCTCGACATGGCGGCCAGGGTATCACGCGGCGACGCGTGGCCGCTGGGAGAGGTCGCACCGAGCCGCACGCCCGAAAACGTCGTACTGCTGAGCGCCGAGGACGACATCGCCGACACGATCCGCCCGCGCCTGGACGCGGCCGGTGCGGCCGTCGAACGCGTGTACGCCGTGACCACCGTGCCCGCCGGCGCGACGCTGGACGGCAAGCCGCGGTTCGCTCCTTTCCGGGTCACGGAACACCTGCCGCTTCTCGACCGGGTCATCGAGCAGATCGGTGGCTGCGCGCTCGTGATCATCGACCCCATCAGTGCCTACCTCGGCAAGACCGACACGCACAACAACAGCGAGGTGCGCGACGCGCTCGTGCCGCTGGCCGCCTTCGCAGCCAAGCACCAAGCGGCCCTCGCGGTCGTGACGCATCTGAACAAGAGTCAGCAGGCGAGCGCGCTCAATGCCATCATCGGCTCGGTAGCGTTCGTCGCCGCGGCGCGGGCCGCCTATGTCGTCTCCCGCGACCCGGACGACGCGCGGCGCCGACTGTTCCTGCCGGTCAAGAACAACTTGGGCCTAGATGAGACAGGGTTCGCGTATCGCTTGGGCGGCGGCGATCCGCCATGCGTCGAGTGGGAAGACGAGCTGGTGCGCCTGACCGCGGACGAAGTGATCGCGCCGACGGCGCGGCAGGGGCCGGAGCCAATGACGCTGCGCGACGCCGAGGAGTGGCTGCTGGACTTTCTCTCGGCGGGGGCACGACCGGCGAGCGAGGTATTGTCGCGCGGGCGCGCGGACGGCCACACGGTCGCCACCCTCAGGCGCGCCAAGACCACGTTGAAGGTCGATTCCGTGAAGACCGGGAACCGAGGAGGCTGGGTCTGGCAACTGCCGGGCGGCGGACCGCTGATGCAAGGTGGCCAATGAGCGACAGTCGCACGCAACGTTCATGGCGCCCAAGGTGCGCAGGCTCGCCCCTGCCCCAGAATCTTGAGCATCTTGAGCACCTTCGCGTGGCACGCTCCCAGCCCAAGGTGCGCAACGACGCCCAAGGTGCTCAAGCTTCTCGCCGAAGATGCTCATCTGAGCACCTTCCAACAAGCTACTGCTACTACAAGACTTACGTTCAAGATGCTCAAGATACCCATGTAAGGGACTATAGGGGGCTAGGTACTTGGACAGGGGCGGGCACGAAGACCGCGGCGGGAACCGTCGGGCGGCGGCTTTTTGTTTGTTGCGCGTGGCGAACACCCGGCAGACCCCTAGCAGGAGAGCGTGACATGGACGTCAAGCTGGTGAACATCGACGACGTACGGCCCTACGAGGCCAACCCCCGCGTCAACGACCAGGCCGTGGACGCCGTGGCGGCCAGCCTGCGCGAGTTCGGCTTCCGCCAGCCGATCGTGGTGGACGAGCAGAACGTCATCATCGTCGGCCACACGCGCTGGAAGGCGGCCAAGAAGCTCGGCCTGACGCAGGTGCCGGTGCACGTCGCCCGCGACCTGTCGCCGGAGCGGGTGAAGGCCTATCGCATCGCCGATAACCAGACGGCGACGCTGGCCGAGTGGAACTACGAGCTGCTGCCCATCGAGCTGAAGGACCTCCAGGCGATGGACTTCAACCTCGACCTGCTCGGCTTCGACGCCGAGGCCCTGGCCAAGTTGCTCGATCCCGGCGTGCAAGGCGGGCAGTGCGACCCAGACGAGGTACCGGCGCCGCCGGACGAGGCCACGACGCGCCCGGGCGACTTGTACATCCTCGGCAACCACCGGCTGCTCTGCGGCGACAGCGGCAACGCGGCGGACGTGGATCGGCTGCTCGACGGCGCGCCGGTTCATCTGGTCAACACCGATCCGCCGTACGGGGTCTGCGTGGAGCCGCGCAGCAACAACGCGATCGCGGCGGGGCTGTCTTCGTTCGGCGAACCGGGCCTCACGCACCACCAGGGCTTCGACGTGGCCCGGCAGGGCGCCAAGGGCGCGACCACGGCGAAGATGCGCCCCAAGGACCGCCCGCTGGCCAACGACTTCGTGAGCCCGGACGAGTTCAACCGGCTGCTGCGCGCCTGGTTCGGCCAGTTGGCCCGCGTGCTGCTGCCGGGTCACATCGCCTACATCTGGGGCGGCTACGCGAACTGCGGCAACTACCCGCCTGTGCTGAAGGAAGTCGGCCTTTACTTCTCGCAGGCCATCATCTGGGACAAGGAGCATCCGGTCCTGACGCGGAAGGACTTCATGGGCGCGCACGAGTGGTGTTTCTACTGCTGGAAGGAGGGCGCTGCTCACCGCTTCTTCGGCCCCAACAACGTCACCGACCTGTGGTGCGTCAAGAAGGTCAACCCGCAATCGATGATCCACCTGACCGAGAAGCCGATCGAACTCGCCGTCCGGGCCATCCAGTACTCGTCGCTCGCCGGCGAGAACGTGCTGGACCTGTTCGGCGGCAGCGGCTCGACGCTGATCGCGGCGGAGCAGAGCGGCCGGCGCGCGTTCCTCATGGAGCTCGACCCGTTGTACTGCGATGTGATCGTCCAGAGGTGGGAGAAGTTCACCGGGCGGAAGGCGGAGCGAATCGGCGGCGAACCCCGAAACGCTCACGCCGAAGAGGAAGCCCCGGTTGTCGCCGAGGCTTCAGGGGAGGGTGCGTGATGTCGGCGCTAGCCGGCGTACTCGAACTGCCCGCGGTCGGTCTTGCGGAAGCGGGCCTGGTCGCCCTTCGCGCCGATCTCGCGCAGGATCGCCGCGTAGAGCGTGGCGTGCGGCGTCTTGCCGCCGGGGCTGGTCCACAGGCCCTGCTCGGCCATCGCGGCGATCAGTTCCTGGGCCCGCATAGGCTTGCCGGCCCTGGCCAGGACCTGGGCGGCGGCGTCCAGGGCGCTGACGCGCTTCGGCTTCGCATCGCCGGCGGGCGTGGCAGCCTTCGGCTTTGGGGCCTTGGGCTGCTTGGACGCTTTCGGGGCCCTCGTGGTCTTCGCCGCACTCTTCTTCGTCGTCTTCTTCGCCTTTGCCATGTCGATCTCCTCGTGGTTGAGGGGCTCACTCGTTTCGTCGCCATCGGCGACGTCGTCCTCGTAGCACGCCTGGCACCGCGGTCGGCCCAGGTACGTCAGCGCCGCCGGCCGGCCGCAGCCCACCGTCGCGCACACATCGGGGTCCAGGGCATCGGCCGAGCCGTCGGCACTCTCGGCGATCGCAGTTGCTGGCGCGGTCGCGGCGGTGCTTTCCGCCATCGCCCGCTCGCTGGCGGCCATGCCGTCTGGCGACGGTTCGCGCTCGTCGCGCAGCCGGGCGTTCTCCTGGTCGGCCGCCGCGATCGCCTTAAAGCGCTTCGGGTCGCCCACGGCGCGCCGCAGGCGATGGGCGCTCTTAATCCTCACCCGCCGGCCGGTGTCGACGTTCTTGGCTTCCCAGCCGCCGTGCGGGCTCTCGCGCTCGATGCGCACGCGGGCCAACTTGCCGCTCACCTTGGCGACAAACGTCGCGCCAATCTCGACGTCGTTCTTCTTCATACGGGTCTCCTCATGCTTGCCTCGTCAGGCCCGGGTCTCACGCGCCCGGGCGACGCGGGCCGGCACCTGCCGGTTGGCCATGCCCGCGTTTCGGCGGCGCTATTGCTGCGGGGCGTGGCTCAAGCGGTAGACCATCCCGCAGGCCTCGCACTGCACTTCGTTCTCGACAGCCGAGTTCTCGATCCAGACCAGCAGGTCCTGGTGACGTTCCCCGCAGTTCGGGCAGGCGTCGTCCTCGTCGACCAGGCCGCCGCTGTCGTCGACGCCGGCGGCGGCGAACAGGCCATCGAGCTGGTCGCGCAGCGCGATCGACGCGTCGAGCGTCAGGATCATCGTCGTGCCGCTCGGGGCCGTTCCGCGCGTGTACATCAGGTCCAAGCGGACGACGCGCGTGCCGTCGCGGTTGCTGCCGATGTCGGCGTTCGCCTCGTCGTGTACGGCTCCATCGAATCTGCTCGGCATGCTCATGCTCCTGTTACCGGCCGCCCCATCGCGGCCCGGGCGCTGGCGCCCCGCGAGGCGCTCGCGCGCGGGTCGCTAGCGGATGGGCCGGCCGCTCGCGAACTCCAGAGCGTCGCTGTGGCCGGCGAGGTACGCCGCCCGCAGGGCCTGCCGCAGCGTCGCGACCGAGACCTCGTGGAAGTCGAGCCGGTCACTGTTTCGCGTCTCGAGCGTCTCGACGCCCACCAGGTGGGTCGCGGCGATGTCCGCGATCCGCGCTTCGATGAGTTCGTCGTGGTCGCCGGTCCGGGCGGCCTGGCGCCGGGCGTCCTTGATCCGCTTGGCCCGGGCGTACGTCGCGTCGAACGTCGTCGTGTTCCGTTTCTTGGTCATCCGCATGTCTCCGCGTACGCACCGTGCGTACAGCCACATGAGTCCAGCCGTCTGGCCGGAAAGCAAGGCGCCCCGGCGAGAATTCCGAGACTTCCTTGCATGTCTCGGCGCAAGGTCCGAGTCTGCGGCCACGCCACCGGGGCGCGGCGTCTGGCCGCCCCCCACGTGGCCCGCCACGCGGCCAGCGTTGGCCCGTGGGCCGACCAGACGGCCCAAGGCGTACCGCGTTGCGACGGGTCGCGACATGCGGCCCGGTGGCGACCGCGGGGCGCGCACCGGAGGGCGGCGGCGTGACCGGCAACCTCGACGACCGTTCGGCAAGCCGAACGAATCTGGCCGCCGCGCCGCAGGCCAATGTGGCCGGCGCTCCGGCGCGCCTGGACCCGGCGGCACTGACCGTTGCCCAGCTCGCCCGGCTGCTGGGCGTGGCGGAACAGAAGGTCCGCGAGCATGTGGACCGCGGCGCGCCGGGCGGCCCGGACGAGCGGATCAACCTCGTGCACTACGCGGCGTGGCTGAACCGGCAGCTGAAGGAACGCGATGGCGATTGACCCGTCCAGGCTGACGCAGAGCGAGCTGCTCCAGATGGTGAACGCCACGCCGCTGGGCACGGTGCTGACGCGCTCTCGTCTGCGCCGGCAGATGGACGCCGGGGCGCTGAAGTTCGGCGACGGCACCCACGTCCACCTGGTCCGTTATGCGCGCTGGCTGGTCGACGAACTGGACCGGCCGCGTCCGGCCCGGATGGACTACGCCGAGGCGCGACGACGGCAGGCCGAACGCAACCGCGCGGCGACCAAGACCTCGCAGGACATCCACCCCATACCCGAGATCGTCAACCTCGAGCGCCGCCAGCGCTGCGCGGAGTCATTCCGCCAGTTCTGCGAGACCTACTTTCCCGCGGCGTTCCATCGTGCGTGGTCCGACGACCACCTGCGCGTCATCGAACGCATCGAGCGGGCCGTGCGGGCGGGCGGGCTGTTCGCCTTCGCGATGCCGCGCGGCAGCGGCAAGACGACGCTGGCGCGCTGCTCGGCGCTGTGGGCAGTGCTCTACGGCTACCGACCGTTCGTGTGCCTGATCGGCGCGGCGGATGACCGGGCGAAAGAGCTGCTGCTGCCGATCAAGAAGCACATCGTCGAGAATCCGTTGCTGCTGGCCGACTTCCCCGAAGCCGTCTACCCGCTGCGCTGCCTGGAGAACAGCTCCAAGCGGCAGCTTCAACAGCACATCGAAGGGCGTTTGACCCATGTTCACTGGGGCCAGGAGAAGCTGGTGTTTCCGACCATCGAGGGCGACCACCTGCCGCGCGCGCTGCGCGAGGAAGGCCGCGAGGTCAGCCCGTCGTGCGGGTCGATCATCACGACCACCAGCTTGGACGCGAACATGCGCGGTCAGCAGCACACGCGCGTGGACGGTTCGGTGATCCGCCCGTCGCTGGTGCTGCTCGACGACCCGCAGACCCGCCAGTCGGCGGCGTCACCGACGCAGACCCGGCGGCGCATGGAGCTGCTCAACGGCGACGTGCTCGGCATGGCCGGCCCCGGCGAGCAAATCGCGGCGGTGTTGACCTGCACGAAGATCTACGACGGCGACCTGGCCGACCAAGTGCTGGACCGGGAGAAGAACCCGGAGTGGGACAGCGAATGCACCAAGCTCGTCTACGCCTTTCCCACGAACGAGAAACTGTGGGACGAGTACGCCAACGTCCGCCGCACCGAAGGCCACGAGGCCGCGACCGAGTTCTACGGCCGACATCGCGCGGCGATGGACGCGGGCGCGGTCGTCGCCTGGCCGGCCCGGTACGACGCCCGGACCGAGCTCTCCGCCATCCAGCACGCGATGAATCTGAAGCTCAAGGTCGGCCCCGAGGCGTTCGCCAGCGAGTATCAGAACGAGCCGGTGCTGACGCAGTTCGACGACCAGGTCCTGACGCCCGAGCAGGTTTGCCAGAAGACGAGCGGCTACTTGCGCGGCCAGGTGCCGCTGGCCTGCACGCGGCTGACGATGTTCATCGACGTGCATGACCGGCTGCTCTACTACTGCGTGTGTGCGTGGCAGGAGGACTTCACCGGCTACGTCATCGACTACGGCACGTTCCCCGAGCAGAAGCGCTACGGCTTCACGCTGGCGACCGCCAAGCGCACGCTGGGGCGGGCGTTTCCCGGCACGGGAACGGACGGGGCCATCCACGCCGGACTGGAGAAGCTCATCTCGGCGTACCTCGCGCGCGAGTGGCAGCGCGGCGACGGGTTGATGAAGATCGACCGGCTGCTGGTCGACATGGGCTACAAGCCGGGCATCGCGGCCGACGTCAAGCGTAAGGTCGGCGGCGCCGCGATGATGCTGGCCAAGGGCGTCGGCATCCGCGCCGCCCGCAAGCCGCTGTCCACCTACACCCGCCATCCCGGCGAGGTTCACGGCCACTACTGGTACATCCCCAACGTCCGCCGGACCGCCGAGTTCCAGCATGTGCTGGTCGATGTCAACTACTGGAAGACGTTCGTGCATGCCGGCCTGGCCACGGCCGCCGGCGACCGCGGCTGCATCGCGCTGTTCGGCAAGGACGGTCGCGAGCACGAGTTGTTCGCCGAGCATGTCGCGCAGTCCGAGACGTGGGTTGAGGTGCAGGGCCTGGGGCGCGTGGTGCGCGAGTGGTCGCCGCGCCCGACGCGGCCCGACAACCACTGGTTCGACTGCTTGGTGGGCTGCGCCGCCGCCGCGTCGCTGGCGGGCGTGAAAGCTCCTGGCGAAGCGCTGCCCACGCGGCCGCGCAAGCGCTACACGCAGGCGGATCTGCGGAGGAAGGGCGCATGACCGGGCTTCGCAGAGAACGGGGGAGCTGGCCGCCCGACAAAGACGACCGCGGTCTGGAATGCCGCAAGTGCGGCTGCCGGCACTTCTTTGTGGATCACACCCGCCGGGCCAACGGCATGATCGTTCGCTACCGCCGCTGCCGGCACTGCGGGCAACGGATGACCACCTGCGAGCGGGCCGTCGGCTGAGATTCATTCCAGATATGGAAACTGCTGCGCTCCGACGCGGCGGGTTGCCCGACTGGTCGCCCGCGCGGCGGACAGTTCCGCCGGCACGACGGTAAGTAGTGAAGGAGAGGTGATGCCGTGCCGGAAGACCTGACCGACGCGATCAAGCAGAACGCCGAGGGTCCCAAACGCGCTCAGGGCGACGCGGGCAGCGTCGAGCAGCACGATCTGAAGGACCAGATCGAGGCGGACAAGTACCTGGCGTCCAAGGAGGCGGCCAAGAACCCCGCCAAGGCGCTGGCCCGCGTCAAGATCGTGCCACCCGGAACGACGTAACGCGCAAAGCAGCCAGTGGGCGGCCACCCTGCGCCGCCGGTATGGCGGGATGGTGTAGCGGCAACATGCCGGCCTCATGAGCCGGAGCTGCGGGTTCGAATCCCGCTCCCGCAAGTAGGTGCCGCGATGGTCGCGGCGCCAGTTGGATTGCATTCTCTGAGGAGAACACAGATGTCGTTTGGCCCGGTCACGATCGCGACGCTCGACACGATGGACATTCAGGCCCCCGGCGCGCCCGGCCTGTCGGCGCGGCAGATTTCCAATCACGCCGGCGAGTTCACGCTCACGCCGCCCACCACGGACGCCGACGGCTCGCCGCTTTCCGGCCTGACGTTCGGCCAGGCGGTCGTGATCCAGGCGGACGCGGCTACCGCCGAGCTGTACCGCAACGACTTCGACGCGGCGCTCCAGTTCAACGGCGCGCAGGTGTTCGAGCTCGACCTGGTCGATGGCGAGCCGGTAACGCGCGAGTTCGCGATCGCCGAGCCGGGCCGCCCGTACTCGGTCCTGGCGCGCGTGGCGGACCATGTCCGTGAGTAGCGGCCCCTCCAGCATCATCACGCTCACCACGCGCCGCCGGCCGTGGTGGGCGTGGTGGCTGGTTCGCTGGGCGCGCTGGCTGCACGGCGTGACCAGCGGCCTTGTGACGCGAATGGAACGGTGAGCGAGGGCGGTCCGGCCCGGAGCGGTGTGAATTTGTTCAAGTGGCTGCGACATCTCGGGCTGCGGACGGCCGGCGGCGCTACTGCGCCGCGCGGCCGGGATTCGCAGGCGGGACGCCTACGCTACCCCGTGGTGCGCGGCAAGTACGACGCGGCGCAGACCACGCCCGACAACCGCAAGCACTGGGCCAGCGCCGATCACCTGTCGCCCAACGTCGCCGCCAGCCCCAGCGTGCGGCGCATCCTGCGCAGCCGGGCGCGCTACGAGGTTGCCAACAACAGCTACGCCAAAGGCATCGTCCTGACGCTGGCGAACTACGTCGTCGGCACCGGGCCGCGGCTCCAGATGCTGACCGACGATCCCGACGCGAACCGCATCGTCGAGAAGGAGTTCTCGCGCTGGGCGAAAGCGGTCGGCCTGGCCCACAAGCTCCGCGCGATGCGCGTCGGGCAGTGCGAGAGCGGCGAGTGTTTCGGGCTCTTGACCAGCAATCCCGGGGTGGGGCGGGCGTCCCCGCCCGCCAGCGTACCAGTTACGCTCGACCTGCGGTTGATCGAGGCCGACCAGGTTGCGTCACCGTGGCGTGAGCCGGGGGTTCGCGGTCTCGATGCCCTGGCCAACATCGTCGACGGCATCGCCTTCGATGAATTCGGCAACCCCGTCGCGTACACGGTCCTTCGTCGACATCCGGGCGACAACACGGCGTTCCGCAACAGTGGGACCGAGTTTGACGTGCTGCCGGCCGAGTCGGTCATCCACCTGTTCCGTCCAGAGCGACCCGGCCAAAGCCGCGGTATCCCCGAGATCACGCCGGCGCTGCCGCTATTCGCGCAGCTCCGGCGGTACACGCTGGCGGTTATCGCGGCGGCCGAAAGCGCGGCGAACATCGCCGTGCTGATGAAGACCAGCGCGCCTCCCGGCGGCGAGGCGGCCGAGGTCGAACCCATGACGGAGATGGAGTTCGCCCCGAACATGGCCGTGTTCACGCCCGAGGGCTGGGAGCCGTCGCAGATCAAGGCCGAGCAGCCGGCCACGACCTACGACATGTTCAAGCGGGAGATCCTCAACGAGATCGCCCGCTGTCTGAACATGCCGTTCAACATCGCGGCCGGGAATTCCTCGGGCTACAACTACGCCTCGGGGCGGCTCGACCACCAAGCCTTCTTCAAAGCCATCCGCATCGATCAGGCCTATCTGGCCGACGCGGTCCTCGACCGCGTGCTGAACGCCTGGCTGAATGAGGCCGTGTTGATCGAGGGCTACCTACCGCAGTCGCTGCGGACGCGCGATGCCGAGTTCCCGCACCAGTGGTTCTGGGACGGCTTCGAGCACGTCGACCCCGCCAAGGAGGCCAGCGCCCAGGCGACGCGCCTGGCAAGCAGCACGACGACGCTGGCGGCCGAGTACGCCAAGCAGGGACTCGATTGGGAGAGCGAATTGCGCCAGCGCGGGCGTGAAGTCGCGCTGCTGCGCGACCTGGGACTGACGACGAAACAGGCGGCGCCGGCCGCGAATGACAACAACGACACGGAGGATGAGGGCGATGTCACGGAAGACGAAGACGCCCGCGCAGCCGCGTGAGGATGCGGACCAGGTTCCCGATCGGCTGGCACTGGTGTGCAAGGCCGAACGCATCACTCTGGAAGCGGCGGCCGTGGAGGGCGACGCGCCGGCCATCCCGCGCTTCACGATGCTGGCCTACACCGGCGAGCCGATGCACGTCGAGGGCTGGCGCTACCCGGTGGTGGTCGACCTCGAGGGCCTTTCGATCCCGTCGCAGCGTCGGCCGGTGCGCTTCGGCCACAGCATGTACGCCGGCGTGGGGCACACCGAGCGAATTGTCATCGAGGGCGGCCGGCTGATCGCCGAGGGAGTCGTCAGCCGCGAGACGGCCGTGGCACGGGAGGTCGTGGCCAGCGGCAAGCGCGGCTTTCCCTGGCAGGCCTCGATTGGGGCGCAGGTGGCTCAGGCCGACTTCGTGCGGGCGGGCAAGAGCGTCACCGTCAACGGCCGCACGTTCGACGGCCCGCTCTACGTCGCCCGGCGGACGGTGCTGGGGGAGATCAGTTTTGTGGACCTCGGCGCCGACGGCGGCACCACCGCGACCATCGCGGCTCAGCAGCAGGAGAACGATGTCATGGACGACAACGCCGATACGCCGGTCACGCAGACCGATGAGAGAAACCCGACGGTGACGCCGGAGCCCCCGCGCGCGGGTCCGACGGACGGGAACGGCAAGGAGGCCGCCCCGTCCGTCAACCCGATGAGCGAAATTCGCGCGCAGGCGCTGGCCGAGAGCAAGCGCATCGCCGCCATCCGCCGCATCTGCGGGAGCAAGTTCCCCCAGATCGAGGAGCAGGCCATCGCCGAGGGCTGGACCGAGGAGAAGACCGAGCTGGAGAAGCTGCGCGCGTCGCGCCCGAAGGCGCCGGCAGTCCACGTCTCCAGCGACACGATGAGCGGCCAGGTCCTCGAAGCGGCCTGCATGCTCACCGGCAAAGTCACGAAGATCGAAGCGCTGTACGCCGAGCAGACGCTCGACACGGCGGCGCGACGCTTCCGCGGCGGGATCGGGCTCCAGGAACTGCTGCTCGAGGCCGCCTGGGCGAACGGCTACAACGGCCGCAACTTCCGCGACAGTCGCGAGGTGCTGCGTTTCGCCTTCGGCCAGAACCTCCAGGCCGGTTTCTCGACCATCGACATCGGCGGCATCCTCAGCAACGTCGCCAACAAGTTCCTGCTCGAGGGCTTCTTCAGCGTCGAGCGGACGTGGCGGAACATCTGTGCCGTCCGAAACGTCAGCGACTTCAAGACCGTCACCAGCTACCGGCTGATCGGCAAGGACCAGTACGAGCAGGTTGCTCCGGGCGGTGAACTCAAACACGGGACGCTGGGTGAGCAGGCTTACACGAACAAGGCCGACACCTACGGCTTGCTGCTGGCCATCGATCGCCGGGACATCATCAACGACGACCTGGGCGCGATCACCACGGTCCCGCGCAAGCTGGGGCGCGGCAGCGGCCTGAAGATCAACGACGTCTTCTGGTCGATCTTCATGAACAACGCCGCGTTCTTCAGCGTCACCAACAAGAACTTCCTCAGCGGGGCCGATACGGCGCTGTCGATCGAGGGGCTCAGCAAGGCCGAGGTCGCGTTCCTCAATCAGGTCGATCCAGACGGCAAGCCGCTGGGCGCCATGCCGGCGGTGGTGCTCGTGCCGACCGCGCTGAGCGCGATCGCGACGGTGCTGTACAAGTCGCTGGAAATTCGCAGCACGGTGGACGACCAGACCTACCCGGTCGCCAACCCGCACACGGGCAAGTTCCGCGTCGAGGTCAGCCGGTACCTAAGCAACCAGCAGTACACCGGCTACTCGGAGAAGGCCTGGTATCTCCTGGCCGACCCGCTCGATCTGCCGGTGATCGAGGTCGCGTTCCTAAACGGGCAGGAGGCCCCGACGATCGAGACCGCCGACGCCGACTTCAACGTCCTCGGCGTTCAGATGCGCGGCTACCACGACTTCGGTGTGAATCTGCAGGAACCGCGCGGCGGGACCAAGAGCAAGGGCGAAGTGTAGCGGAGTAGCGAATGGTGAGTAGCGAGTCGCGGTGATCGGAGCCGATTCCGTAACTCGCTACCCGCTACTCAGAACTCTGCACTCGGAGGTTCACATGGCACAGGCAACATTCGTACACGAGGGAGCGTCGATCGACTACACGCCCGGCTCGGCGGTCGCGGCCGGCGACGTGATCGTACAAGGCGAGCTCGTCGGCGTGGCCCGCACGCCGATCGCGGCCAGCACGCTCGGGTCGCTGGCGGTCGACGGCGTGTTCGATTTCGCCAAGGCCACGGGCGGCGGCACGGCGATCAGTGCCGGCGCCAACGTGTACTGGGACGACGCGAACAACGTCGCCACGACCACCGCCAGCGGCAACAAGCTCATCGGCAAGTGCGTCAAGGCGGCGGCGGACGGCGATGCGACAGTGCGCGTCCGGATGAGTCAGTAGGAGCCTCGCCGTGGTGGACCTGCTCGAACAAGGTGCGGCGTGGCTGGAGGACCAGCGCACACGGCACATGTCGCGGACGGTCACGTACCTCCGCGGCGGTGACAGCGCGGACCTACCGGCCACGATCGGCCGGACAGAGTTCGAGCAGGCGGACGAGTACGGCGCGATCCACCGCACCGAATCGCGGGACTTCCTGGTGTCGGCTGCTCACTTGGTGCTCGGCGACAAGGTCGTACTCCCGCAGGCCGGCGACCGGATTCGCGAGACGGTCGGCGAGCAGATTTTCCTCTACGAAGTCATGGCGCCCGGCGGCGAGCCGCCCTGGCGCTACAGCGACCCGTATCGCCGGACGCTGCGGGTTCACACGAAGTTCATCGGGATGGAGCGCGGCACATGAGCAATGACGGAGTTCCAGCAATGACGCAACCAGTGGGGTGCTCGCACGAACCGGCGTGCCTGAAGGACGTGCGCGAGATTCGCTCCGTCGTCTTCGGCAACGGCCATCCCGAGAAGTCGCTGCTCGTGCGGATGGAGCGAGTGGAGAGCCGGCTGGCGGTGATCCAGCGCCTCTCGCTGGCGACGCTCTGCGGCGTCGGCACGCTGCTGCTGAAGTTCGTCGGGACGTGGATCGAGAGCCTGATGAAGGGGTCGTGACCGATGGCAAACAGCACACTCATTACGCTCGCCGACGCGATCGTCGCCAAGCTCCAGGACGGCACGTTCAGCCTGCCGTTCGAGGTGCAGCGCGGCTACCGGCCGGTGATCGAACTGCCGGCGCTGTTGGCGGTGAAGGTCACCGTCATCCCCAAGAGCCTGGCGATCAGCGCGGCCACGCGTGCCGACGGCTTCTACGACTGCGCGATCGACATCGGCGTGCAGCGCAAGGTGAACCCGGACGAGCCGGCCGAGCTCGATGCGCTGATGAAGCTGGTCGAGGAGATCGGGGATCACCTGCGCGGCAAGCAGCTCGACGGCTTCACGGCCGCCGTGTGGCTGGCGCTCGAAAACGAGCCCGTCTTCGCACCGGAGCATCTGGAGCAGCACCGCCAGTTCACCAGCGTCCTGACCGTGACGTACCGCGTGCGGAGATGACGCCGTGAACGTGCAATCGCTCGCCGTCGCCGAGGACCGGGCCGTCATCACGCTCGTGAGCGGGCAGGAGCTGACGATCACCCGCGTGTGGCTGGCGGATCAGTTCACCCGCGCCGCGGGCCGCTCAGCCGGCGAGAAACGTGACGCAGTGCTCGCGGCGGTGCGGGCGACGTTCGTCGATGCGGAGCTGCTCGACCGGCAGCGGCTATGGGCGGACTTCGAGGACGACGGCACGATCCGGGTCGTAGTGCTGACGCGGGAGGAGGATTGCCCGTTCGACAACCCGCGCTGGGAGCACCGGCAGGGAGTCGGCGAAATCGGCGGCGAGGTCGGTGGGGAGCCGAAGTAGGAGGCGGCGGTAATGCCGGTGCAGTGGTTCGCGGGCTTCGAGGCAGCCGACACGAACGAGCTGGTCGCAATCGGCGGCTCGGTCAGCGTGGGCGTGCTCTACAAGCGCAGTGGCAACTACGGCTGTCGGATCGTCGTCCCGCAGAGCACCAGTACCGCGTTCCTCTCAGTGGCCAATGGCTTCGACGCCAACGGCAACCCGGCCAGCATCAGCCGGACGGCGTACACGTTGGGCTTCGGGATGCGGCTGATGGCGCTGCCGCAGTCGCCGGGCACGTGGGAGTACCTGCTCTACATCGCGTCGGCCAGCACCCACCGGGCTTCGCTGCGTCTGGGACAGGACGGCACGCTCCGGCTGCACGTCGGCGCGTCGGGCGCTCCGTACATCGCCAGCTTCGGGCGGGTCGAACTCGGTCGTTGGTATTTCTGCGAGCTTGCGGTGCTGTTCGAGCGCTACGTCTGGCGGATGGACGGTCGCGTGGTGGCGCAAGGGCTCGCGTCGCCGGGCGGGTCGATGAACAGCGCCGCACTCGGCAAGCGGTTCAACCTCGCCTCGCAGGGCTACACGCTCGATGTGGATGACATCTACACGTGCGACGACGGCCAGTTCTACGGGCCGACAACGCGCGTCGCCCGGCTGAATGTCAACGCCAATGGGACGCAGTACGGCTGGTATCCCTATCCGCCGGACGAGCCGCCCCCGGAAGTCGTGCCCTGAGGTGAGCCGTGGACTACTGGGAATACGTGGCACAGGTACCACAGGATGGCGACAGCACGTACCTCGACGGCAGCTACCCCGGTGCGGCGTTCAACGTGGGCGCCGCCGACGTGGCGCTCGCGCCCGGCGAGAAGGTCGTGGCAGCAGCCGCAGCGGTGTGCTGGCGCAACAGCAGCAGCGGCAACGGGCGGGTCACGCTGCGCGTCGGCGCCAGCGAACAGGCCACCGCGAACTTCCTGCCCGGCGGTGCGTACGACACGGTTTTCGTGTTTGCCCGCAACTCCCCGGCGACGGCCAAGCCGTGGACGCGCGCGGAGGTCAACGCCGCGCTGGTCGGGGCGGTCGTCAATACCGGCTATGGCCTGCGGGCCACGCAGGCCGGGTTGCACTTGCTGCTGTACACGCCGGCCGTTGTGCCCCACAAACCGAAGGAGTGGCCCATGAACTTCAAGGCGCTCGAGTCGTTGACGGCGACGGGCTCGGACCAGGCCGTCGAGGTGCCGCGCGGCGCCACGCTGGTGGTGCATCCGCTGGCGGCGAACGTGGAGGTCCGCGACGTGTCCGGCGGGACCGCCAAGCTGACGATCCCGGCCGATTCGATGGTCATGCTCGGCCCGTCGTACGGCCAGACGGTGTACCTGCGGGCCACGGTCGGCACGGTGATCGAGCTCGGGCTGACGTAGCGCCGCAGGAATACCGCAGGGCAGCGCACGCGCGACAGTCACGGAGGACTGAATATGGCGAACTTCGTACTGGGGATGAACGCCAAGCTGTACCACGGCGCAGCCGGCAACCCCGCATCCACCGAGATGACCAACGTTCGCAACGTCACGCTGAATCTGGAGGCGGGCGAAGCGGATGTCACCACCCGCGCCAATCAAGGCTGGCGCGCGACGGCACCCACGCTGCGGGAGTGCTCCGTCGAATTCGAGATGATCTGGGACCCGGCGGATGCCGGGTTCACCGCGATCAAGAACGCCTACCTCACCGCCGGCCTGATTGCCCTGAAGGTGCTCGACAAGGAAGGTGGCCAGGGACCGGACGGCGACTTCTCGATCACGTCGTTCAGCCGCAGCGAGGAACTGGAAGAGGCGATCACCGTCAGTGTGACCGCGAAGCTCGCCGTGTTCCGCAACTGGGTTACAGGGACGTAGCTGTCAGCCTTCAAGTGGACGGCGGGCTGACGGCCCTGGCTGATGGTTGATGGCTGAAGACTGAGGGCTTTTCTATGAAGACCTTCACCGACAACGCCGGACGAACGTGGACGGTCGCGATCAACGTGGACGCGATCAAACGCGTGCGCGGCCTGCTCAGCGTGGATTTGCTGGAGATTCTCGACGGCAAGCTGATCGAGAGGCTCTACCGCGACCCGGTGCTGCTGTGTGACGTCATCTACGCCGTGTGCAAGCCCGAGGCGGACGCCAAGAGCGTCACCGACGAGGACCTCGGCCGCGCGATGGCGGGCGACGCCATCGAGCACGCGACGAAGGCACTGCTGGAGGAACTCGTGGGTTTTTCCCCGAGCCCGAGGGATCGGGCGAACCTCCAACGCATCCTCGCGACGACGTGGAACGTGATGGACAAGGCGCGGGACGTGATCGAGGCCAGGCTGGCGACAGTGGACACCGAAGCCCTCGTCGCCCAGGCGCTCGCGACGTCTGGCAGCTCGTCTGGCGCTGCGCCGGCATCGTCGGCGTCGAGCCCGGCCGGCTGACGCTCCGCGAACTACTGGCGATGGCCGAGGCGCGGGCCAAGGACGAGTGGGCGCGCAGCAGCGCGGTGATGGCTCTGCTCGCCAACTGCCACCGCGATCCGAAGAAGACCCGGGCGTTCAAACCGGCCGACTTCGATCCGTTCATCAAGCGGCCGGCGCCCATCCCGATCGACATGGACGGTCTCAAAGCGGTGTTCCTCGAGGGACGGTCCCCTCGCACCGTGGCTCCAAGGACGGAGGACAGTGTATGTGGTTCTGCTATCTGAAGACGTGTGCCGGCATTCTGCTGGCCATCCTGGCGCTGCTGGGGCTTTCCGGTTGCGCGACGCTCAACCCCCAGCCGCCGGTGGAGCACTTCGCCAACAAGCTGGCCGACGAAGCGATCATCCCCGCGGTGCGCGAGGGGCTGTCGCAGGGCGTCGAGCAGCTCGTGATCCAGGCCGGTGCCCAGGGCATCAACCCAACGTACGTCGTGAAGTTCTCGGGCAAGTGGGTCACCGGCGTGGAGGGCGCCGCGTCGGTCGGTGTCGAAGGCATCGCCGGTCAGCTCCAAGTCTCCAGTACGAGCAACGAGGAGACCGAGAGCAGCCCGCACCAGAAGGAGAAAGTGGCGCCGCCCACCACGCAGCCGGCGGCGACGCCGCGCCCGGCGGAAGCCGGGGCAATCGCCGACTTGCCGGCGACGATCCAGGTGACCATCACCGATGTGGATCGCAACGAGGACAAGGGCTTCGCGCGGCTCCCGGACGGGACGCTGGTCGTGGTCCAGGGCGCGGCGGACAGGCTGGGCCAGTCCGTCGCCGCGGAGGTCACCGCACGCGAGGGCCGCCTGGTCACCGCGCGCCTCGCCGAAGGATACTGACGTGAGCGCGCGAGTGCTGATTGTCGTGCTCGTCGCGCTCGCCGCATTGCTGGCCGGCTGCGCCGCGAGCCAGTCGCAACCGCGGCTGGCCGTGGCGCCGCCGCTCGCGGCATCGCAGCCCGCGGGCGAGGCCTCCGCACTCGACGTGCAGCAACTCAGCGGCCAGATCGTCGCGGGCGTGCAGGCAAAGCTCACCAGCACCATCGAAACCACGGTCGAAAACACGCTCCGCGCCGAAGTTCAGGCGACGGGCGTCGGCGGCGACGTCGCGGGCTACCGCAGCGAATTCGGCGTCGGCGCCACGCTGGTCGTGGCGCTGGCGCTGCTGCTCGCGCTAGTGCTCAGTCACCGGCGCGAGATGCTGCGGATCAAGCAGAACGGCAAGCACGGCCCGGCGCATCCGTGCGGGAAGCTCCAGACATGATCACGATGCAGATCAAGTCCCTGTTCTTCGACAAGCAGATGGTGCTGCGCGCTGTCGATAAGGCGAAACGCGCCGTGCTGTCGAAGGCCGGTGCGTTCGTCCGCACCACCGCCAAGCACAGCATCCGCACGAAGAAGGGCAGCGCTCCGGCGGGCCAGCCGCCGCACTCGCACGAGGGCTCGCTGCGCCGGCTGATCTACTTCGGGTACGACCCGACCAGTGATTCGGTCGTGGTCGGGCCGGTAGGTTTCAAGCGCAGCTCCGCCCCCAACGCGCTCGAGTTCGGCGGCAGGACCGAGGTGCGACGCCGGCGGCGCGGCCAGGTCGTCCCCACCCGTGTGACCATCGACCAGCGGCCGTTCATGGGCCCGGCGCTCGAGAAGGAGCGGCCGCAGCTGCCGAAGCGTTGGGGCGGCAGCGTGCGTGGAGGGTAGTCCGTGGCGAACACAAAAGGCATCCGCGCCGGCCGGGCGTTCGTCGAGCTCGGCGTGGACGACAAGATCGCCAAGGGACTGCAGAAGGCCGAGCAGCGGCTGAAGGCCTTCGGGGAAGGCGTGCGCTCGGTGGGGCTGAAGCTTGGTGCGCTCGGCTCAGCTGCGCTGACGTTTCTGGGCGGCACGGTGAAGGCCTTCGTCGACACCGGGGATGCGCTCGACGAGATGTCGGCCCGCACCGGCGTGAGCGTCGAGACGCTTTCGGAACTTGGCTGGGCCGCCGACTTGGCCGGCGCCGACCTGGAGACCCTCGAAACCGGCCTGCGCAAGATGCAGAAGGTCGTCACCGAAGCGGCCACGGGGTCCGCCTCCGCGACGGAGGCTCTGGGGCGGCTGGGCCTGAGCGTCACCGACCTCGTCAGTCTCAATCCCGAGCAGCAGTTCAAGCTCATCGCCGACCGATTGTCGAAGATCCAAGACCCGACGCAGCGCGCCGCGCTGGCGATGGAGGTCTTCGGCAAGAGCGGGACACGCCTGCTGCCATTGCTGGCGGATGGCGCGAAGGGGCTCGAGGAGTACCAGCGCAAAGCCCGTGAGCTCGGGCTCACCGTTTCCACCGAAACCGCTAAAGACGCCGCCGCACTCGCCGACACGCTCGACACGCTCTGGCGGGTGCTGAAGCAGTCGGCGTTCACGATCGGCGCCGCCCTGGCGCCGACCATCAAGGACTTGGGCGACGCGGTCACGCGCGCGGTGGTGTGCGTCACGGAATGGCTGAAGCAGAACAAAGCTCTGATCGTCACCGCGCTGCAGGTGGCCGCCGCTGTCACCGCCGTGGGCGTCGGCCTGATCGTGACCGGGACGCTGATCTCGGGCGTCGGCGCCGTGTTCGGCTGGCTGGCCACGGTCGTGACGGGGATCGGCGCGGCCTTCGGCGTGATCGGCACCGCGCTGGCGGCCATCATTTCGCCGATTGGCTTGGTCATCACCGCGGCCGTCGCGCTGGGCACCACGTTATTGGTCGTCACGGGCGCCGGAAGCGAGGCGCTGACCTGGCTCGGCGAGCAGTTCGGTCGCCTGCGCGACACTGTGTATAAGGTAATGGGCGGGATCGCCGACGCCCTGGCCGCCGGCGACATCAACCTCGCCGCGCAGATCCTCTGGCTCAGCCTGAAGTTAGCGTGGCAGCAGGGTGTGGCAGCGCTCAACCGGGCGTGGCTGGAAGCGAAACGCTTCTTCCTCAGCACCGCTTACGGCATGTGGTACGGCGCGCTGGCCGCCGCCGAGATCGGATTCCACGCGCTGGAGGTCGCCTGGATCGAGACCACATCGTTCCTGTCGCAGACCTGGACCAGCTTCACGGCGGGCTTCCAGAAGGCCTGGAACACGGCGATCAACTGGACCACGAAGCGCCTGCTCGAGCTTTGGGGTCTGTTTGACGAGACGCTCGACGTCGAGGCCGCCAAGAAGATGGCCGACGAGGACCTCTCGTCCGTCAACGCCGAGATCGACCGGCAGCGTGACGCGGCGCTGCAAGCCCGCGAAGCGCAGCGCCAGGCCGAGCGCGAGCGCGCCAAGAGCACCCACGAGGGTGCGCTCGAGGAGATCGGCCGTCAGGACCAGGACGCGCAGCGGCAGCTCGACCAGGAAACCGACGCCCGCGTCAAAGCGACCCAGCAGCAACTGGACGAGGCCCGCAAAGCGCTGGACGACGCCGTGGCTGAAGCGCGGCGCAAGCGCGAGGCGTCCGACGCAAAGGGTAGTGCGCCCAAACGGCCGCCCCGCGATCCCCTGGCCGGCCTGGACGATCAGCTCGCCGGGCTTGGCAATCTGCTCGCGCAGAAGATCAGCGTGATCGGCACGTTCAATCCACTGGGTGCGGCGGGGCTGGGCGGCGGCAGCGCTGCCGAGCGGACGGCCCGCGCCACCGAGGAGACGGCCAAACACACGAAGCGTCTGGCCGAAAGCGCCGGACGCCTGACGTTCGCGTAGGAGACCCGCGTTGCCCGTCGAGGTCGTCGAGAAGTTCGAGAGCCGGCTGGTCACGACCGGCACGAGCCCCTCGGTCGAGCTGCGGTACAACATCCGCGGCACGAACGACGACGTCGCAGCGCGCAATGCGCTGGTCGCTGGCAGCCCCGCCACATACGACCCGTGGGGCAGCGGCTGGTTCTTCCTGCCGCGCGACACGGTCAGCGTTCAGCCGATCGGCGAGGAGCTCTGGGAGGGGATCGTTCGGTACGGCCCGTTCACGCCGACGAACGAGTCGACCTTCGCCTTCGACACCGGCGGCGGCACACAGCACGTCACGCAGAGCAAGCAGACGATCGCGAAGTACCCGGCCGGCACGGCGCCGGACTTCAAGGGCGCCATCGGCGTCACGAATGACAGCGTCGAAGGCGTCGATATCACCGTCCCGGTCTACCAGTTCGCCGAGACGCACTACCTGCCCGACACGACGGTCACGCCGGCCTACCGCATGACGCTCTTTCAACTCACCGGCCGCGTGAACAGCGGTGCGTTCAAGGGCTTTGCTGCCGGCGAAGTGCTGTTCCTCGGCGCGTCCGGCTCGCGGCGCGGGTACGGCGACTGGGAGATCACGTTCCGCTTCGCCGCCAGCCCGAACGTCACAAACCTCACGATCGGCGATATCACTGGCATCAACAAGAAGGGCTGGGAGTACCTGTGGGTGCGCTACGCCGACAGCGAGGACACAGCTGCCAAGGCGCTCGTGAAGAAGCCCATCGCGGTCTACATCGAACGGGTGTACGACGACGGCAATCTGAGCCTGCTGGGGATCGGGTAAGCCATGGGCACGACGCTGAAAAAGGTGCGCAGCGGCGATCCGCTCGTCATCCCGGCGGCGACGTTCAACGCCTTCGTGGACGTCGCGCGCGACTACCAGGAGCGCCAGCGCAGCGCCACGCGTGACGGCCTGCCTGATTGGCGCCAGACCGGCATCGTCCTGATTCGCAATGACAGCGGCGGGGATCGCAATCGCTTTGACGTGCTCGGCGTGGCCGGCACCGTGATCAACCCCACGGACAACGCCGACGCGTTCAAGGAGCGCGTTGCCCTGAAGGGTGTCACGCCCACCGCCGCGCATGCGGGCCGGTTCGTCATCCTGCTCGAGCCCGTGAAGAACGGCTTGTTTGGCCGCGGTTGCGTGGACGGGGTCTGCGTCGCCCGCGTGAAGATGAACGACGAGGGCCACGTCTTCGCCGAGGCAAAGGACGGCCAGGCGGACAAGCTGGACAGCGGCGCGGCGGGATCGGCCTGCCTGTTGTGGGTGCAGCCGCCCAGCGAGCGCGACCCGGACCCGACGGTAGCCTGGGTTATCGCGAAGATCGGCCTGCCCACCGGGGCGGCGTCGATGGCCGCCGCATTCGCGATGATCACGTCGAAGTCCGGCACGGCCCCGCCGTACCGCTACGCCGCGGCGCAGGCCACGATGGATGAGGACGGGGCGTGGACGCAGGTCGGTGGTGGGCTGGCGTACAACAGCGTGTTCAATCTGGAGGAACAGGGCGCCGGTGGGCAGTGGGTCAATCCGCTGGTCGTGGGCGACGTGGTGCTCATCTTCGCGGCGCCCGATCCGGGCGTGGATGCCTTCGTCTGCACGCGGTCGCACTACCGGGGGACCTACTGATGGGCCGGTTCCTGGTGCGACATGTTGATCAGGACAGCGGCGTGGAATTGGCCCGGTTCGCGCTGCCGAATCTGCTGGCGTACGAGGGGATCGAATACGTCTACCGCCAGCTCTTCCCGGCGTATCAGGCGGCGATGACGTTCCAATTGGGCGTCGCCGGCCCGACACCGAGCTACCCAAACGATCGGCCGAACACGGGCGGCGGTGCGGCCTTCGGTCCGACGCTGACGTTCGCGCAATGTACGGGCGCGCAGGCCAACGAGGGCGGCTGCTATACCAGTCCGATGCGGACCTCGTTCGGCTACGCCCGGCAGGCACTGAACTTCACGGCGTCGATGGAGGCTGACGGCGGCGGGTTCGTCTCGCAGGAGGTCACGTTCCCGAACAACCACGCGTGGTCACCGCAGGCCGCGGCGGACTGGGACTTCCCCTGGACGCCCGAGGAGGTCGAGCAGCCGCCGCCGGAGTGGACGCCGAAGGAGTCGTGGGAGCCCGAGGTCGGCTATCCCTGGCAGCGGCCGCGGAAGCGCTGCGGCACGGACTGCGACCCGTACAACCCCAACGTGTGCCTGCGGCCGTACATGTACCAGTGGGACCCGTCGGGCGAACTCGACTGGCTGTGCGACTTCCGAAAAATGGGCGGCTTCCCGATCACGCTGGCGTTCGTCGCGGACACGTCGCGGAACAAGCTCGTCGCCGTGGCGGCATTCCAGGCGCCGGTACTGCTGCGCCCGGGGACCTCATTGCACGTCATCTACCAGGCCCGGATCTTCGGCCGGATCACGCGGGACTTCGCGCTGCGCTTCGCGAAGTATGCGTTCCAGAAGACCGGCAGCCGGTACACGACGATCTACTGCCGGCCACTGCTGGCGGCTGCGCCGCTGTTCACACGGCGAACGACGTACGTCGACATCGCGCCGTTTTTCCACACGCACCTCGCCGCGGTGGCGCTCAGCTCGTGGACGTACGTCGCCGGCCCGCCGCCGCGCGTGGATTCCGCTACCACCCTGCAGTGGCAGAACACGAGCGGCGCAGCCATCGGCCCGTTCAGCGGCCTGGCGGTGTACGGCCTGGTCGGCGGCAGCAACGAGCTTATGTGGGTCACCAAGATCGATCCGCCGGTGAGCGTGCCCAATGGCGACACGCTACGTGTGCCGGCCAAGGTGAAGTTCCAGTTGGACGGGGTGTAGCCGTGGCGTTCGTCGACATTACCAGCGAGCAGCACGCCACGTACGGGACGCACTCGCACGGCGAGGAGACGTTGGCCACGCGCGGCGGCGCGGTTCCGGGCCAGCTCCGGTGGTCCGACCTGCATCCGCCCGGCGTGAAGGTGCTGCCCAAGGGCTCGCCGCCGGCCGGCCCGGGCGAGATCAACTGGGAGGACACGCTCGGCGGCAAGTTCGCCCTAGCCCTGGAGAAGCTCGAAGGCCTGCTCTACGCCGTCTTCGGCTCGCGGCCGAACGGCAACCCGAAGCGGCAATGGTACGACCGCCAGCACCCGCGCTGTCTGTGGGGGCCGGAGATGTGGGAGCGCCGGCTGATTCTCGGGCCGATCGGCTGCAACGAGACCGGCACTTGCTGGGACTACCAACCGTCGGGCAAGGAGTACGCCGCCCTGGGTGAGAATCCGCCCTGCTGCCCGATGCCCAAGCCCAGCGTGCCGATCCGCACGCGCTCGGGCGACCCCGCCGGCCAGTTCGCGACCGGCACGCACGATCGGACGTACTTCCCGCTGGGCAGCGTCGCGCGCGACCAGGCCAGCGACCCGTTCGACCCGGAGGGTTCCGGCTGGTTCGGCGCCACGCAGCCCGGCCGCCCGGACGGCGTCGGCTATGTCCAGAAGACCGGCCAGACCGTCACCTTCACCTACACGAAACCCGGCGGCGTGCCGACGCCGACGAACGTGCGGCTGTACTACCAGACGAAGGCGCCGGGCGGCGCCTGGTCGAGCTGGTCGTTCGTCGCGATGTCCGGCGGGCCGACGTACACGGCGCAGCGCGGCCCGTACGCGCACGGGACCGAGATGCGCTGGTATGTGCGCTACTTCTACAACGACCCCGATCCGCAGGACCCGGACATTACGAAGTACGACCCCGGCGGCGAGAGTGCACCGGCCGACAACGACGCCTACTACGTCCAGTGGTTCACGCACTTCAACCCGTACGCCTACGGCCTGCCCGAGATGCTGGAGGACTACGGGGGCGTCAACGTCCGGCACGGGACGGACTTCTTCCAGTGCGACGGCGGCGAGACGATCCAGCCCGCGCTGATCAACATGGTGCGCTTCGTGCTGTCGTGGCTGGGCGGCGATTGCTGCACCGGCGAGTACGACACCTGCGCCGAAACGGACGACCGGTGCGACGCCTTTCACCACAACCCGCGCTTCCGCGGCGGCGACGACGGGCTGTGTTGCGTCCCGATGCCGATCAAGTTCCGCTGGAGCGGCTCCAACGTCCACCCGCACTACATGACCGGCGGCAAGGGGCTCATCGGCGGGCCGACGCCCGACCCGCGCCCGCTGCACAATCATCCGAACCACGTGCCCGGCCAGGGCGAGACGTGGGGCAGCGCTGCCGCGCGAAAGACCTGGCGCGGCATCAACATGCTGTACGCCGACGACCAGCACTTCAACAACCCGTTCTACGGCGGCGGGTACTCGTGGGGCACGGCGCCCGGCACGTTCGTCCTGATGTACGAGCCCGCCTGGGACGACTTCGCCAAGGTCTGGGCGAAGTATCCGTCGTGGGGCCTGCGCCCGGGCGACGTGATCGAGGCGGTCCACATCCGGGAGATCATCGACGCGGTCGATTACCTGATCGACTACGGCGTGTGGACCTCGATCGGCCTCTGCACGCGCAAGCGCACGCCCGGCCAGTTCATGGGCAAGGACTGCGGCTACCACTACGCCCTGAACTACACCGACTGCTACGGCACGAGCGGGGCCGAGTGGAGCGTGCCGCCGCGTGGCGCTGAGCGCGCTGTCGGCGGTGCTGGCTGCAAGGACTGTGGGAAGTGACGTGGCTGCCTTGGGCGAGGATCGTGCACGGCCCGGCGAACCAGCCGGGCTCACACGGCCAGTAGTCGCTCGATCTGCGCGGCACGCTTGCGGATCGTCCCCATCGAAACGCCGAAGAGTGCCTCGACCTCGCGGTTGAGCAGCCCGGGTACGCCACAGGCTCGCCGGTCCCGGTTGGCCAAGCCGTAGATGATCCCGGCCGCCCAGCCTTCGGGCTTTCCCGGAAGCGGTTTCTCGCAAGCTGCCAGCAATCGAAGCGCCTTCAGGGCGCGCTGCTGCGTCGCCGCGTCAGGGTGTTCGCCGAAGAAACGCTCCAGGCTCTCCCGGCAGGTCAGCATCAAACCGTCGTTGCTCGCCGCCTTCATCGTGAGCTCCTGATTCCCATTCTAGCCAACTCGAATCGCAGTCGGCGATTGTTTCGCTGCACAACTTCCGAATGCGCCGCCCTCATCGAGCGCTGGCTCCGTTCGCGCAAACTCGGCCGCCCAGCCGGGTTGACAGCAATAGCTAGCAACTGTCAAATGCTCCGATCAGGCAGAAAACCAGACGGAAGCCGCCTCCGGCCCGGAGCGAGCGATGGCGAAAACCCGCGCCGATGTGCTGACGATCGACGACCTATCGGCCTATCTGAAGGTCTCAAAGTCGACGCTCTACAAGCTCGCCCAGGAGGGAAAGGTGCCAGGCCAGAAGGTGGGGCGCCACTGGCGCTTTCACAGGGTGACGATCGACAAATGGCTCGCCGAGAGGCCGGCGAAGCGATGATGCGGGGCAACGCGGCATGACGATTAGCGAACATCCGATCGGCCAGCGCATCCGCCTGCCCGGACACTTTCCCGAGCCGGTCGTGCTGGAATCCGTTCGCTCCCTGGGCACGGGGGTCGAGTGCCGGGTACGTCTTCCCGACGGCACGCCGGATGAGGCCATCCTCTCGCAGGAGGAGGCGGAGGCGATCTTCGGGAAGCGCGAGGCGGGCGCTGTCAGGCTCGCCACGGCTGATCCTGAGCGAGTGCGGCTGCTCGTCGAATCTGCAAGAATCCGCCTCGCGTACGCGCACGACAAGCAGTTCGCCGTCAGCCTCTCCGGCATCCGCACGCTTCCGCACCAGATCGAGGCCGTTTACCTACGCATGCTGCCGCAGCCGAGGTTGCGCTACTTGCTCGCCGACGACCCCGGCGCAGGCAAGACGATCATGGCCGGGCTACTCATCAAGGAGTTGAAGCTCCGGCAAGCCATCGAACGCATTCTTATCCTCTGCCCTGCGCCTCTGACCATCCAGTGGCAAGATGAACTCCTCCGCTGGTTTGGCGAACCGTTCGACATCATCTTCGCGGCCGTCGACCAGCAGCAGTTCGTCAATCCGTGGCAGCGTTCGAACCAAGTTGTGGCGTCGCTGGACTACGCCAAGCAGGACGACGTACGGGAGCGCGTTTGGCAACAGCGATGGGATATGGTTGTTATCGACGAGGCGCACAAGTGCAGCGCCTACACGAAACGGTCGGCATCACGAGGCGATGAGCCTGATAAGACGAAGCGGTATCAACTCGCCGAGCGGCTCACGTCGCAGGCCGACCATGTACTCCTGCTCACGGCGACGCCGCACCACGGCGACGACGATCGCTTCGCGCACTTCGTCCGCCTGATCGACCCCGACCTGTTCCCCGAGCCACATCGGCTCGCGGACCGGGCGGGCGAGATTCGTCGCGACATTCTGCGCCTGGGTCCGGAGTGCCCATGGGCCCTTCGCAGGCTGAAGGAGGATCTCAAGGACATCCACGGCCGGCGGCTGTTTCCGGATCGGCACGCCCACACCGTCACGTTCCGCCTGAACCGCGAGGAATACGACCTCTACAAGGCGGTGACCGCGTTCATCAATCGATTCCTCCCCCAGGCCGCCGGCCGGAAAAAGGCGAGCGTCGCGCTCGCGCGGACCGTGTTGCAGCGTCGCCTGGCCAGTTCGACCTACGCGATCTGCGAATCGATCCGGCGCCGACTGGAGCGTCAGCAGGTTCTGCTCCAAGAGCTCGAGGAGCTACCGCCGAAACAGCTTGCGAAGCGTCTGGCCCAGCTCCAGGGACAGATCACCGACTTCGAGCAGGACGAGGATGACCTCGACGAAGAGGTGCGCGACCGGCTGACCGACGAGACCACTGCCGCGGTCGAGCTGGACCAGCTTCGCGCTGAAATCGCCGCCCTTCAGGACTTGCATGCCCAGGCGAAGCGCGTTCGCGACCACGCCCGCGACTCCAAGCTCGAAGCCCTGAAACAGTGCCTCGAAAAGGCTACGTTTCACGAGCTGGCGGACGGGCGCGGTAAACTGCTCATCTTCACCGAACACCGCGACACGCTCACCTATCTCTGCGAGCACTTGAAGCGCTGGCGGTACTCCACCTGCGACATCCACGGCGGCATGAACCCGCACGACCGCAAGCGAGCGCAGGAGCAGTTCCGCACCGCCGCGCAGGTCTGCGTCGCGACCGAAGCGGCCGGCGAGGGCATCAACCTCCCGTTCTGCCACTTGATGATCAACTACGACCTGCCCTGGAACCCGACGCGTCTCGAACAGCGACTCGGCCGCATCCATCGCATCGGGCAGGAGCGGGATTGTCACGTCTTCAACTTCGTGGCGAGCGATTCGGACGAAGGGCAGCCGATTGTCGAGGGCCGCATCCTCCACCGCCTCCTAGAGAAACTCGACCAGATGCGCGTGGTGCTCGCCGACCGCATCTTCGACGTAATCGGCGAGGTGCTGTCGCTGAACGACGTGAACCTGCCAGAGATGCTGCGTGACGCCGCCCATGATCCGCGGCGGCTCGACGAGTACATCGACCGCATCGAGAAGATCGACCCGCTCCGGCTAAAGAGCTACGAAGAGGCGACCGGCGTGGCGCTCGCTCGCGCCAGCGTCGATTTCTCGTCGTTTCAGCGGTCGAACGCCGAGGCGGAAGAGCGCCGGCTGATGCCCAAGTACGTCGAGAAGCACTTCGTCGAGGCCGCGAAAGAGGTCGGTCTGAAGATCGAACCACGCGCCGATGGGCTGTGGCGCGTCGAGCACGTGCTTGCCGACCTGCGTTCTGAGCGCTTGGGCGCGGTGCGGAGGCTCGGAAAACCCGAGAGCGCTTATCGCAAGCTCACGTTCCACAAGGAGCACCTCGACCTCGACCAACACCTCGACGCCGTTCTCCTCGGCCCCGGCCATCCGCTCTACGCGACCGTCGACGAGCGGCTGAACGAGTTGCTCGCTCCACTGGCCGGCGGCGTCGCGTTCTTTGTCGACGTGGCCGCCGAGGCCGCGTACCGCCTGCACTTCTTCGAGATGGCGATCCGCGGGCAGAAAACCACCGGCGAGCCGGACACGCTCTTCGCCGAACTCATCGCCGTCCGCGAGGACCCGCAAGCGCCGCCCGCGGAGCGGTTCAGCGTCGTGCCGGCGGATGTGCTCATCGATCTCCCGGCGCATCCGAAACCGCCTGCCGAGATCGACCGGCTCGACCCGACGCCCGCGTCCGACTTCCTGAAGAGCACGTATCAGATGGAAGTGCGCGGCCGCTGCCAGAAGGAGCGTCAGCATTTCGTCGGCGTATGCCGCGACTACCTCGACCGCTCCTTCGATGCTCGCGTTCGGGCCGCGCAAGATCGTGTGATGAATCTCCGCGCTCGCGAAGCGATGGCTCCCGAGGTCGGTATCGCGCGGCAACGTGCGGAAAATGACCTTGCGGACCTCCAGCGCACCCGCAAGGAGCGCATGGAAGCGCTGGAGCGCCTGACACTCGCCCGGCATGGCCCCGTTCGGCACGTTGCCACGGCGATCGTGCTGCCGCCGGGTGCCGAGATCGCCGCGCAACTCGCAGAAAACATCGACCCCGAGATTCGTCGACGTTCCGAGCTGGCCGCCGAGGACATCGTCGTCGCTTACGAGGAGGCCCGCGGGTGGACCTGTGAGCGCGTCGGGCATCTCAAGATCGGTTTCGACGTGCGCAGCCTCGGTCCGGCCGACCCGCAGACCGGCTACCGCGACCCCGTCGAAGGCATCCGTCGGATCGAGGTCAAGGGCCGCACGCGCGGCCAGCCGATTCGCTTGACCACCAACGAGTGGTATAAGGCCGCCCAGCTCGGCGACACGTACTGGCTCTACGTGGTCTGGGACCCGCTCAACAATCCGAGCCCGGAGCCCGTGCGCATCCGAAACCCGGTCAAGCACCTCGACCACGCCAAGCGCGAGGTCGTGGCGGCAAGGTATTATGACATTCCGGCTGAGGCGGTGGACCAAGCAGCATGCCGCGATCCTGATCTTCCGCACAACACTGACCCTGACAAGAAGAAACAGCGATGAATGACGACCGCCGACTCATCGAGGACTACCTCCCCATCCAGGCCATCAGCAAGGAGGCCTCGCGGGAAAAGTCCATCCGCAAGGGGCATATCTCGACGCTGCACCTCTGGTGGGCGCGGCGGCCGCTGGTGGCGTGTCGGGCGGCGGTGTACGGGGCGCTGGTGCCGGCGTCGCAATTCGTGCCCGAGAACGGCCCCGACAACAAGAAGCAGAGCCTCGGCCGGGCGAACGCGGCGAAGTTCGTGATCGAGCTGTGCAAGTACCCCGGCAGCCCGCGGGTCATTGCCGAGGCGCAGAAGCACATCCTCGACGCGCACGCCGAGCGCCTCACTGCCGAGTTGGCGGAGGCGGCCGGGACGGGGCAGTGGCCCGCGTGGGTCGAGGAGTTCAAGTGGCCCAAGGCCGAGAAGCAGGTCACGCGGCACGACATCGAAAATGGCCGGGCCCCGCGGCCGCGTGTGCTGGACATGTTCGCTGGCGGCGGGGCGATCCCACTGGAGGCGCTGCGGCTGGGCTGCGAAGCCTACGCGCTGGACCTGAATCCGGTGGCCCACATCATCGAACTCTGCACCCTCGTCTATCCGCAGAAGTACGGCAAGCCCGATCCGAGCGTGCCAGGAATGACCGGCCCACGACAGGCCGGAGGCCTGTCATCCACCTGGGGCGGTCTGGCCGAAGAGGTCCGCTACTGGGGCAACTGGGTGCTCGAGCGCGTCCGCCGCGAGATCGGCGACCTCTATCCCCCCATCCCCGACCCCGAGTACAAGGGGAAGCGTTCCGAAATCGAGTTTGACCGCAAGACCGGCCAATGGGTGGTGAGAAGTGGGAGGACAGGCGTCCCGCCTGTCGAAACGGGAGGTGGGAGGACAGGCGCCCCGCCTGTCGAAACGGGAGGTGGGAGGACAGGCGTCTCGCCTGTCGCCCAGGGTGACTTGTTTCAGACGCGGCGGCACCTCCCCCATTGGCAGACGGGCGGCTCGGTTTATTTCGTCACCTTCTCCACCCGGAAAGTCCAATTGCCCGATGCCTGCCGGCAAATCATCCTCGACGCCTGCCGTCATTGGGACGGCACGAAGATCCGCTTGCACCTGGCTTGCGTCATGCCCGACCATGTACATGCCATCATGGAGCCGCTGTCGGAAGCCGAAGGACGCTTCCACGACCTTTCGAAGGTGCTCCACAGCATCAAGAGTTTCGCTGCCCACGAGGTGAACAAAGTCCTCAACCGCACGGGGCCACTGTGGGAAGAGGAGAGTTGGGACAGGATTATCCGCGATGAAAAGGACTACGAGGAGAAGTGGAACTACATTCTCAATAATCCGGTCAAAGCAGGGTTGGCAGACAGCGCCGAGCGATATCCCTTCCTCTATGTGAACGCCGAGGCAAGGGATGCGACAGGCGAGACAGGCGAGACGCCTGTCATCCCTCTTGAGCCTCCGCCGGGGTATCTCACGCCCGTCGCCTACCTCTGGACGCGGACGGTCAAGTGCAAGAACCCCGCCTGTGGCGCGACCGTGCCGCTGGTCCGCCAGACCTGGCTGTGCAAGAAGGCGAAGCGCTACGTCGCCTTGGCGATGCACGCGACGAAGGGATCCGGGCGCGTGACGTTCGAGGTCGTCGAGAGCGACACGGAAGCGGGCCTGGGCTTCGACCCGGCCGGCTTCAGCAAGGCGGGCAACGCCACCTGCCCCTTCTGCGGCACGGTGGCCGACAACAGTTACGTCAAATCGGAAGGCCGCGCCGGGCGGATGGGCACGCAGCCGATGGCCGTGGTCTGCACCCGGCCGGGCGCGCGCGGCAAGGTATACCTGGCCGCCGATTCGCTTCCCCCTCTCCCGCCGGGAGAGGGCCGGGGTGAGGGCTCCTACCTGCCCGACGATGATGCCATCCGGCGCCGCATCGACGAGCTGTGCCGGCGCACCGGCCTCACCATGCCCGATGAGCCGATTACTACTGACGCAAAAAACTCGTGCTGGACGCACCTCTACGGCCTGACGACGTTCGGCCACCTCTTCACGCCGCGGCAGATGCTCTGCCTGCTGACGTTCACCGCGGCCGTGCGGGAGCTCATCGGAGAGGTGGCGAACGTGTCGCTTGATGAGGAACAAGCAAAGGTGCTGGGGACGTGTTTGGCGCTCACAATCGACAGAATGGCGGATTGGAACAGCTGCCTTTGCACATGGGTGGCCAGAGACAATGAGCCTATCCCATAACCTCGGCGGCGCGGAAGGTAATGTAGGCGCAGACCAAGTGTAGCATAGCGGTGTAGTTAGCGACTTTCTTCTCCCAGCGGATGAGCAGGCGTCGAAAACGATTGAGCCAGGA
>JBFMAI010000034.1:0-98439 GCA_040755725.1 Planctomycetota bacterium
GCCCAACGTTCAATCCGGCCCACGGACCAGCAGTCAGCCGCCGGTGTACGTCGTTGACGGACGCGATCGCGGCCGCGTCACCGTGTGGGGAGGTGAGGAGGTGGGGAGGTGGGGAGGCGGAGACGTCGGGACGTGGGAACGTGGGCACGTGGGGAGGTGGGGACGTGGGGAGGGGGGAATGGGGGAACGTGGTGGCGGCCGCACGACGCGCGCTGCGGGCTTCTCTGTTCCCCGTTCCCTGTTCCCCATACCATGTTCCCCGCTCCTCCGCCCTCAGTCCCTCAATCCCCGAATCCCTCAATCCCCCTCCCGTCTTCGCCCGTCCCCTCTTCCCCGTTCCCTGTTCCCCGTTCGCTGTTCCCTCTTCCCTCTCTCCCCCAATCTGCGGACACACGACGTACGCCTGCTCGCCCGCTTCCAGCCGCTTGCGCACGTACGTCATCACCACCTCCCACTTCGCCAGCGGGACGACCTTGGTGATGGTCCGCCCGCGGCCCGGCGGCGATTGCCGGATTACCGACACATCGAGGTCGCCGAACACCGTCATTGCCAGCGTCCGTGGGATCGGCGTCGCGGTCATGACGAGGTAGTGCGGCATCGGCCCCTTGGTGCGGAACGTGTGCCGCTGAAGGACGCCGAACTTGTGCTGCTCATCCACGATGACCACCGCGAGCTCGCTGAACGCGACGTCCTTCTGAATCAGGGCCTGCGTGCCGACGACGAGGTCGATCTCGCCGCGCTCGATGGCCGCCAGCGCGTCCCGGCGTTCCTTCGCACTCATCTTGCCGCGGAGCAGGACGTAGCGGACGCGGCTGCCCCGCAGATACTGGTCGATCTTCGTGAAATGCTGGTGCGCGAGGATTTCGGTCGGCGCCATGATCGCGGCCTGCTTGCCGCCGGCAATCGCCACGAGGCACGCATAGAGCGCGACCACCGTCTTGCCGCTGCCCACGTCGCCCTGGAGCAGCCGGGTCATCGGCCGGCCGCTCCGCAGGTCGGCCACGATCTCCCGAATCGTCTTGTCCTGGGCCGCTGTCAGGGTGAACGGGAAGCGGGCGCGGATGCGCTGGTCGATCTCCGCCGTCCACGGCAGCTTCCGCCCACTCTGGAGGGCCAGCCGCTTCCGCCGCCGCAGGGCCATCGCCAGCTCCATCAGCAACAGCTCTTCGTACGCCAGTCGGCGGCGGGCACGGTCCAGGTCGGCCTTGCCGGCGGGGCAGTGCATGCTGCGCACGGCCTGCTCCCGCGGCGGAAACTCGTGCTTGGCCAACAGCGCCGGCGGCAGGACTTCCTCGATCGGCAGCGGGCCCTCCGCGAGCACGTTCAGCACGGTGCGGCGAATCAGCGGCGACTTGATGGTCGCGTTCCCGCGGTAAACCCCGACCCACCGGGCGCCGCGCTTCTGCGTGAGCAGTACGGCGTCGGGCGCGAACACCTGCACCCGCGGTTGGACCAGCTCCAAGTGGTCGCCGAACGCCTGGGCCTGCCCCGTGGCGACGACCGTGGCCCCGAGAAACAGCCCCTTGGCCGCGTACGGCCGGTTGAACCAGCGCAGCACACAACGCCCGGTGCCGTCGTCGATCTCGCACCAGAAGCCGGGCGGCCGGCGGCGCAGCCGCACGACCTCGCCGCGGACGGTGACGTTGGCCCCGGGCACGACGTCGGCGATCTCGACCTCGCCGCGGTCCTCTTCATGTCGAAACGGGTAGTACTCCAGCAGTTGCCCCACCGTGCGGATGCCAAGCGTGGCGAACCACTCGGCCCGCGTCGGGCCGACGCCTTTGACGTACTGGATCGGGCTGTCACTGGCCAGCGGCGCCATGCCAACACGGTCGGCAGCCCCCGTCAGGGCCGCGGGGTGGGGCCGAGGCGGCGTGAGCGCCGGCGCTTCCCGTGCCCTCGCACTCGCGGCCCGGCTCGCGTTGTTCCCGTCCGCGCCGACCGGAATGCGCGCTACGGGATGATGAGCTTCGTGCCGACCTCGAGCTTGTTCTTGTCGGGAACGCGCGTCTTGTTCGCCTCCCAGATGTCCTTCCACTTGCTCTGATCGTTGTAGTACTGGCGCGCGAGCTTGTAGAGCGTGTCGCCCTTCTGGACCACGTGTGTCCGCGCCCCGGAACGTCCGGCGTCGTCGATCAGCGTGGTCTCCTTGGTTCCGCCGCCGCTCTTCGGTTCCGTGCCCCGGTCCCACGACCGCGCGGCGGTGTCGGACGCGTAGGGGTCGGTGGCGTAGGGATCGGTGGCGTACGGGTCGGTCGTGCCTCGCGGGCTCGTGTCAAATTGCGTCAACGGGGGTTCGGTTTGTTCGCTGTGGGCGACGGGCTGCGCCTGCTTCTTGGCACAGCCAAACGACACGAGCGCGATCAGCGACATTGCCAGCAGCCAGGGCCTCATAGGGTGCCTCCAGGGGTTTCCGTGTTGGCCAACGTGCATCAAACCGCAACGCCCCGCACTTGTAAAGCCTCGCGCCGTCCCGGTGTAAGCCCGCGCCGGGCGCAACCACCACGGGCGCGGCCGCCCGGCCGGCGATGGCGGACCTGGCTGTTGCATGGGGAGTGCTATACTGAAGGTAACCGGCCGCGTTGTGGCGGCAGGGATCGTCGGATCACGCCGCCGATGACCAAGGCCCCCGGTTGGAGCAGCCACGCCGCTGGGGCCACGGGCGAGCCCGTAGCACCAGGGAGACGGACCATGCCACAATCACGTTACGGCCGCACCCGGTCGGGCTTGGGGGATTGGTGGCGGCGGGGCGCGGTACTGATCGCCGTCGGCGCCGGCGTCACGGTCGGGCGGGCCAACGGCACGCCGGCGGGGCGCTACGCGGCGAGCCTCGCCCTTCAAAGCACGTACGAGCACTTCATGCAGGACGTGCTGTACACGCGGACGGGCCACGACCGCATGTGGGGTCCGGAACACGATCTGGCCCGGGCCAACATCGTGGCCACCTTCGAGAGCTACGGGCTGGTCACGATACTCGACCCGTTCCCCTGGCCCTACGGGACCGGCCACAACGTCGTGGCCGAGTTGCCCGGGACGACCCGCGCCGACGAGATCTACATCGTGGGCGCCCATTACGACTCCTACGCCTTCAACCCTCCGGCCCCGGGCGCGGACGACAACGCCAGCGGGGTCGCGGCGGTGCTAACCATCGCCGGCGTCCTGGCCCCGTGGCCCTCCGAAGCCACGATCCGGTTCGTTGCCTTTGATCGTGAGGAGTGGGGCTTGTACGGCAGCCGGGCCTACGCCGAAGCCCACGTCCACGAGAACCTCCGCGCGATGATCAATCTCGACGCGATCTCGTACCACCCCTCCACCGGCTGGCCCTGGGCCGGCGTCTACGGCCGTCCCGCCTCCAAGCCGCTCAAAGACAGCGTCGCCCAGGGCGTTTCGTATTACGGCAATCTGATGATCCTCGACGGCGGCCGGCGGGACAACAGCGACCACTACTGGTTCGAGCAGCTCGGATTTCAGGCCGCGTGGCTGCGCGAGCACCACAACAACACGCTCATGCATACGCCGCAGGACACGATCGACACGCCGAACTACGTCAACTACGGCTACGCGGTGCGCTTCGCGCGCGGGGTGACCGGCTGGCTCGTGGACCACGCGGGCGTCACGCCGGACAACCCCGTCGGCGACCTGAACTGCGATTACGCCGTGGACCACTACGACGTGGACCCCTTTGTGCTGGCGTTGGCCAACCCCGCCGCCTACGCCGCGCGCTACCCGGATTGCGATCCGCGGACGGGGGACGTCAACGCCGACGGCTTCGTGGATTTCGGCGACATCAATCCGTTCATTGAGTTGCTGTCAGGTCCGTGATCCCCGTCCCCGCCCCACGGGACGCCAATTGAGCGACGAGCTGCTCGCGCCGCCGGGCGTACGCCGCACTCAGCGGCCCAGCGGTCGCGTGCCGCCGCTCAATGGCCGCGGCTTCGTCCGGCGTCGCCCGGTCCAAGTGCTCGGCGTCAGCCCACAGCGTGGCGACCTGGGCGAGCGCCTCCGGAGCGGCGGTGTCCGTGAGTTCGGCGGATAGGGCGTCGAGTTCCGCCATCCGACCCGTGATCCAGCACTCCCGCGCCAGGTGCAGCCACCCGCTGAGCGGGGACGCCGTGGGCGGCGCCAACGTTTCCCATGTAACCACCGAGAAGCCGTGTTCCTCGGCCAGGCCGCGTTTGTCCGCCGCCAGCCCCTTCACCAAGACCAGCGCGAACGCCCGGGCCGGCGCGAAACTGAGGCCGCACGATAGCGACAGGCGGGCCCGCGCCATGGCCGGCACGCCGCTCAGCAGCACGGCCAACGCCGCGTGAGGCTCGGGCACCACGCCGACCAACCGCGATCCACCCAGTACGGCTGCCAGGATGCTCGCCAGACGCTCCGCGGCCACGTGATCGACCGGATCAACGCGGCATTCCGCGCCCACCGTGCTGTGCCCAACGACGGAGCCCGGCAGCACCAACGGAGGGATCGTGCTTTGTCGCGTGGGGGCTGGCGGCACGGGGGCCGCGTCGCGCGCCGCGCGCACGCGCTGCGGGTCGCAGCCGAACTGCCGGTAGACCGCCGCATCCAGCACCAGCACGTGCGTCTCGACCCGCAGCCCGCCGCGGCCCGTGGGCTCGGGCCCCGCGTGCCGCGAGAACAACAGACACTGCCGTCCGCTGCTCAGGCGAAAGCTCACCAGCGCCGTCGCGCCGGCGGATGAATCACACAGGCTGCCGTTCGACGGGGCGCACGCCACGATCTCGCGCTTCTCGTCCGCCGTCATCCCCGCGCTGGCGGCAATCAGCCGGTATCCGGTGCCCGTCGGCGACCGCACGGACGTGAACACGCCGTGCTCGCAGCGCACGTCGGCCGTCTCGGTCGTCCCCACGCCAAAATGGGTGTTCACGGTCGTGCCACACGGGAGGGCGGGGCTCCTGCCGCGCCGCGGCTCACCGGGAGGCTCGCCCTCCCGGTTGGCGTCCCATGATCCTGAATACCTGTCTAGAGCTGATCGACGATCCACTCGAAGGGCTCCAGCACGCCCCGCAGCGAGACGTGCAGCGGGACCGGGACGACGGGCTCATCGCCGCCGCCGCCGGTCGCATAGGCCAGCGAACCCACGACGCTGGTGGCGAAGTACGCCACGTGTTCAAAGCGGCTGGAGGCCATGTTCCACAGACGGTTGAGGTTGGCCTGGGCGAAACGCACCGGGTCGTCGAAGCAGGCCGGGTAGTAGTCGGCCTTGGTCAGCACGATGGCGACGGGCATGAGGATCTTGCCCTTCCGTTCCTCCCCGTGCAGCCCGTCGATGTAGCTGAGCATCTTCAAGCCGAAGAAGTCCGGCTGCGCGGAACCGTGGGCTGCCAGGGCCGCGTCCACGAGCAGCAACAGCCCGTTCGACTTGGCCAGCAGGTGCTCGATGACCCGGAACGTGGACGGCGCCGCGACCTCCGCCGCGATCGCCTCCCCCGCCATGTCCGGCATGACGAGATCGACCCACTTCGGCGTCTTGGCCCGCTTGCAGACCTGGTAGTACGCCCAGTTCCACTCGTTGGACTCCATTGGCGTCTTGGGCGGAAACATGCGGTAGGCCATGTGGCTGATGACCGTCTGCGGCAGGTCCACCGAATAAGCGCCGCGCGGCAGCGCCTCGAATGCCTGCGCCCGCTGCGCCAGCATGTCCAGCAGGAAGCCCAGGTAAACCGTCTTGCCCACGTTGCTGTCGCCCACGACGCTGACGATCCGCGGGTCCCGTTGCTGGGCCACCGCCTCGCGGACCAGGGCCATGGGCGCCCCGCACGACTTGCAGGCCGCGGACGACGAGGGGTTCCGCGTCTCGCAGATCAGGCACGGCAGGAAGCTCTGGTTGGTTGCAGCAGTGGCCACGGTTCCTCCTTCGCGACCCGACGCGGCCCGCCACCGGCGTCAGTTGGCGAGCAAGTCCATCGCACAACGAAAACCGACGTTATGGACCCGAGCCAGGCCTTCCAGCCCGGTGCGGAACGTGCTCGTCGCCTGCCACGGGAAAAAGCTGTCGTACGCTCCCCCGCGCAGACCCTTGAGCAGCGCGCTGCCGACCACCTGTCGGCCGTCGCGGTCCACCGGACGAAACTCCGTGTCCGTCCATTCCCACGTGTTGCCCACGAGCTGGAGCACGCCGTTCGGCGCCGCCCCGGCCGCGTAGCCGTCCACCGGCACCGTCCCGCCGTGCCCCGACGCCCACAGGTTACAGCAGTTCACGTCGAAACCGTCCCCCCACGGGTAGCGGCGCTGCGCGTGAGCGGCACTGCGCAGCCGCCACGCCGCCGCCATCTGCCATTCCGCGTCGGTGGGCAGACGATAGCCGGCCCAAGCGGCGTACGCCGCCGCCTCGTAGAAACACACTCCCACGACCGGGTGCCGCGCCAGCCGCCGGTCGTGCCGCCCCTGCTTCCAATACCGCGGTCCGGGCTGCCCGGTGGCGTCCTTGAAGTCGATCAACTGCGGCCAGAGCTCCTCCGGCCACAGCTCCAGCTCCTGATAGCCGCCGGCGTCGACGAAGTGCTGGAACTCGGCGTTGGTGACCGCGTGCCGCGCCAGCAGAAACGACCCCGTCAGCACGTCCTCTTCCGGCTGCCCGGGTTCGTCAAAGATCGACAGCGCCAGCGACACGATCCCCTCCGGCACCAGCGCGAATTGTTCGTCGATCGCCCGCACGGCTTCGTCGAAGCGTGCCGCGAACTGCGGGTGATTCACCCAGCGTTCGCGCTGCCCCACGATCAGTCCCAGCCGGCCCTGACGGAACGCCTGTTCCAGCGGATCGGCCGGCAGCTCCGCGCGCTCGGCCGGCACAAAGTCGTTCGCCTCCAGCACCACGCCGACCGGGGCCGCCGCCTTCCGTCCAAATAGTCCAGCCCACATCACGTCACCCTCGCCGTTGGTGGCCTCACGCTCCGATCGCCTTGCGCTTCGCGTCGCGGCACAACTTCTGGAACCGTTCCAGCGAGTCGCGGGCCGGCCGCACACCCGCCGCCGGCAAGCCGGCGTCCGCCGTGCCCTTCCCATCACCCCGCGTCAGCCCGTAGCTCTCCAGCAATCCCGCCTTCTGCGCCGCCATCTCCGCCAACTCGGCTTCAAGCTGCTGCTTGAGGCCGGCCAGGTGTTCCTCGGCGGCTACCAGCTCGCGTTCGCGGGCGGCGGCCTGTTGGCGTGCCGCTTCCAACTCCGCCTTCAAGCCTTCGGCCTCGCCTTGGCGCTCGGCCAACGCCCGCGACTGCGCCTCGAGCTCGGCCGACCGGGCCGCCTGCTCCGCGACCTTCCGCTCGACTTCCTGCGCCTGCCGGCCGAGCACCGCCTCACGCTCGGTGAGCGCCGCCTCCCGAGCGTCCAACTCGGCGCGGCGGGCCTCGAACTCGGCCTCGGCCTGGTTGACCTTCTGCTCCGCGGCGCTGATCCGCTCGCGCTCCTCGTGCAGGGCGGCGCACTGCTTCTTGAGGTCCTGGACGGCGGCTGCGGCGCGACTCTCACGCGTCGTCACCGCGGCCGCCCGTTCGTTAAGCTCGTTCTCCCGGGCCTGGAGTTGTGCGGCACGGGCGTCGAGTTCGGCCTCACGCCGCTCCAGCTCCGCGGGCTTCGTTTCAAGTTCCTTTAGCTGCTCGGCGATGCTCGCCTCGCGCCCGGCGCACTGCTGCTCGCGCGCGACGATGTCCGCCTCGCGCCGCTCATATTGCTCACACAGCTCGCGCTCCCGCTCCGCAAGCTGCCGGTTCTCCTCGGTGAGATGCTCGTGGTACTCGACCAGCAGCCGGCGGCATTCGTCCATCGCCGCCGTCCGCGACGCCAGCAGCTCCCGCAGCAGGCGCATGCCGGCCAGCACGTCCTGGCCGAGCGACTCGAGCCGCGCGATATCCACGCCGGCCTCGCCGCCCCGCTCCCGCATTTCGGCCGGCTCGCTAGCCATCGCTCCGTCTCCACCACCGCTTGCGGGCCGACGTCGGGGTCGGCTCCGCCCGCCGGGCCGCCTGGATTTCCGCCACCAACTCCCGTATCGGCCGCTTGTCCCGCGACAAGCGCCGCCGCACACGGACCGCGTTCGCCGTCTCCGGATCCAGCGACGCCAGCAACTGCTCGTCGTCCAGTTCCGGCTCCACCGGCGCGACCGACGTCTCCGACGACGCGGCCGAATCGGCCGGCGGCACGGCCCGACCGGCTGCTCGACGGCCGCGCAACGTCATCGCCAGGGCCGTCTGCCCCGACCGCATCAGCTCCAGCCACGCCGAGAGCTTGGCGTCCAGCTCGGCCAATCGCTGCTCAATGAGGCCGTCCCCGGCCACGAGGGCTGCCACTCGGCTGTCAATGTGTGTCGCGTCCATCTCGATCCCACACTTATCAGACCGCAGCGCGGGCTGCATCCGGGACCCTGCCCTCCGAAGAACTGGGAAACCCAGTTCCGTCACATTGGGAAATATACGAATCGTTTCTCCCCCCCGCCCATGTGCGAAGCCGGTCCCTCCGCAGCGTCCGGTAGATGAGCAGGCCCACCGCTTGGCCGATTCAGGGCCCCGGATCCGACGACCGGCCATCGGCGGCAGCCCCTTGTGGCGTCATTGCTTGCGGCGGCGGCGCGGTACAATGCTCAACCGACTCGGACGGAGTTCCCGCGCATGTCGCCCCGACCAATCCCGCACCTGCTGCTGACGCCTCACCCACCCGGTCGCACGGTCGGGGCTGCCGCGGGCGATAACGTGCGCCAACCGTGCTGCGCCGGCGACTGGTACCCTCGCGAGCCCCATAAGCTCGAAGCACATGTGAACGAGCTGCTGGAGCGCAGCACGCCCCCCGCGCTGCCCGGCCCGCCGCTGGCGCTCATCGCCCCCCACGCCGGCTACCGCTTCAGCGCCCCGGTCGCCGCCGCCGCTTACGCGACCCTCCGCGGACACACCTACCGCCGCGTCATCGCCCTCGCTTTTAGCCATCGCCGGGCCGACAGCTACCGCGGCATCGACGTGCCCCAGAACTTGGCGGCATACGCGACCCCCCTCGCCGAAGTCGCGATCGACCGCGCAGTCTGCGAACGCTTGCGCGAGAACCCCCTCTTCGCAGCCCATGCCGGGATGGACGCCGGCGAGCACTCGCTCGAACTTCAGTTGCCCTTTCTCCAGTGCGCCCTGCGCGGCCCGTTTCGCCTCGTGCCGCTGTACGTCGGCCAGATGAACGACCGCGACCACGCGGCGGCGGCCCACGCGCTACGGCCGCACGTGGACGAGGACACGCTGGTTGTCGCCAGCACCGACTTCACGCACTACGGGGCCGGCTTCGGCTACGTGCCGTTCACCGACGACGTCCCCCAAAGGCTGGCCGAGTTGGCCCAGCAGGCCGCCGCTCCGATTCTCCGCTGTGACTACGACGGCTTCGTTGCCCACGTGGCCCGCACCGACGACACCATCTGCGGCCGTGGGCCGGTGGCGCTGCTGCTGCGGCTGTTGTCCATGCGCGGCGGAGCGACGGGCGTGCGGGCCGCGTTTGACACGTCCGGCCACATGACCGGCGAGTGGGACCACACCGTCACTTACCAGTCCTTCGTCTTCGTTCACCGGCCCGCCGTGCTGGACGCCGCCGAGCGCACGGAGCTGTTGCACTGGGCCCGCGCGGCGGTCACGGCCCACGTCCAGCACCGACCGCACCCCAGCGTCGAGCTGGACAAACTGCCGCCGCGCCTCCGGGCCGACGGCGCGTGCTTCGTGACCCTCACCAATGCCGGGCAATTGCGCGGCTGCATCGGCAACATGTCGGCCGAGGGACCGTTGGTCGAGGCCGTCGTCCGCAACGCCGTCCTGGCGTGCCAGGACCCCCGCTTCCTCGACAATCCCATCACGGCCGCCGAACTCGACCAACTCCACATTGAGATCAGCCATCTCACCCCGCTCGTGCCGGTCAAGTCGCCCGACGAGGTCGTCGTGGGCCGCCACGGGCTGTTGATCGGGCTTGGCCGGCAGCGCGGCGTGCTGCTGCCGCAGGTGGCCTACGAGCGCGGCTGGACGCGCGCCGAGTTCCTGGCGCAGACTTGCCACAAGGCGAGCCTGCCTCCCGACGCCTGGAAGCTGCCGCAGGCGGAAATCTACTCCTTCGAGGCCGAGGTCTTCGGCGAACAGCAACCAGCGGCTGTCCGCTAATCCCCCTCGCTTCCAGGTCGCCACGGGCGACTCGCTGTGGCGAGGAGGGGTTGGGGCAGGGGCTGGCCCGTTACGGTGCGGCGCCCGCCCCACGGCGTCCCGCATCCTCGTGGGCAATACCCAGGATCAACGCCACCCCGACACTCAACACCGCCAGCACGGTCTCTTCGCTCAACACCAGCCCCGCCTGGGCGGCATACGCTATGAGGATTGTCGCCACCGCCACCTGCACTTTGCGGCTGCGCAGCGGCCACAGCCAGCGCCGCCAACCGACCACTTGTTCACTCATGCCGTTCCTCCAGGCGCGCCGCCTCCGCCTCGGCCACAGCGCGCTCCACGGCCGCCGCCGCCAGCCCGCGCCGCGCCCGCGACCACTTCGCCTCCAGCGATTTCCACAGCAAATCGACCACCGATTGGTCGGCATAGAGCTTCGCATCCACGCCGGCCTGTCGCAGCGCCGCCGCCCGCTCGTGCTGCAACGCCCAGAACTCGACCAGATCACGGTCGTTCCAAACCGTGTTCAGCGCCGCGCGCTGCGGGGCCGACAACGTGGTCCCCGTTTCCACCAGCCGCCGTTGCAAGTCCCGGTACAAGAGAATGCATAGCGCCTCGTGCTGGCGGTCGAACACGGCCTGCTGCACCTGGTCGGCCCGGCGTTGGGCCTCCAGCGCCACGCGCAGCGACTCGCGTGTGCAGCCGCCGGCCAACCCGACGACGCCGGCGCACGCCACCATCAATCCGAGCGGCACCGCGGCCCGCGTCATGGCATTCCTCCCAGGCATCGCAGCGCGGCCAGCGCCGCCAGCAACCCCTCGGTCCACCTCTCGGCCGCGATCGCCTCCGCCAGTTGCTGCGCCGTCGCCCGCAACTCGTCGTGCGCCAGCCACCCGCCCGCGGCCGTGTCCCGCCGGGGCGCCGCCTGCTCGTAGTCGCACCGCTCGGGTGTCCGCGCCACCTGCCGCCGCTGCGCTTCAATCAGCATGGCATCGATGACCCGACACGCGGCCGTCACAAACGCCCGCGCCGTTTCGGCATCAATACGACCAACCACCGTCCGCAAGTCCATGAGTGCTCCTCATCGTTGAATCCCGACTTCACCACAGAGACACAGAGGCACAAGGAACACGCGAGTAGATTGTGTTCCCCGTCCACTTCTGTCAGTGATGACACATTCGGCGTGCCCGGAAAGACTGCGCGTACGCCTATCACCTACTGTCCTGTCTTCTCTGTGCCTCTGTACCTCTGTGTCTCTGTGGTGATATCTGTTCTTCTGTGTCCCGCAGGGGGGCTACGCGCAGCCGAGGTACTCCAGTTGCCGCGTCAGTCGCGTGACCCACTCGGCCTCGGTCATGCGGTGGGACCGCAGCTCCTCCCTCAGGGCGGTGAGTGCCTCCGTATTGGCGCGGATGACGTCCAGCAGGTTCTTGTTGACTTCCGCAACCTGGCCCGCATATTGCAACGCGTCACGCAGGCCCGCCGCCCCACGCGCCCGCTCCTGCCGCTCGATCCACCACATTACAAACAGCAGGCCGCAGATGCCCAGCGACGGCAGTTGCGCGAGGAGCTCCCCGGGAATCACGTGACCACCTCATACCACACGGCCACACTGCACTCGCCCGGCATGCTCTGGTAGGACGTGGTGAGCCCCAGGGCCTTGCCGCGCTGCGTCGTCACCGCCAAGGCACGCCCCAACGACAGCACGAACGGACTGCCCGTTCCGATGTACAAGGGCGGCGTCAGATTCAGCGGGTCCGGCCCCGGGTCCGAAACGAACGTGATCCTCATCGCCGACCACGAGCTCACCACAACCTTGACCACCCGGATGATTCGGCCCTCCTGGGCCGGTATGAGGATGGTGTTGGTCTGCGAAGTTCCATAGGCCCCAAACGCCAGTGTCATGTGTATTGCCTCCACACTCCGACCACTCAACACCGTTTCCGCGGCGGCCCGCCGCGCTGCTTCGAACCGCCCTCCCTTCCAGGTCGCTACGGGCGACTCGCTGTGGCGCGGAGGGGGTGGGAGAGGGTTGGCGCGCTCCCTATCCCACTGACTCCGATCGCTGCTGTTCACGCCCCGCCGGGGCCGCGTGGCCCTCTACAGCCCTTCCAACTCCTCCGCGGTGAACCGCCGCGGCGTCGCCACGTATCGGGGCCCGTCCGGTTGCCCGGTCGAACCCGCCGGCGGGGCCGCCGCCGGCAGGGCCACCTGGCCCGCCGCCACCTGCTCCAGCCACCGCAACGCACCGGCATAGAGCGCGTGAACGCGCTGCGGCGGGTCGCTGACAAACGGCGAGCCCTTCCAGGCCAGATACTCCGCCACATCCAGCACCCGCGCCCGCAAGACGGTCAGTACTTCCGGGTGCGCACCGACATCGACCGGCGTCGCGTAACGCCGGGCCAGGTAGCTATTCGCCTCAGCCTCGGCGGCCTCGACCAGCTCTTGACCAACGCTGTCGTTTGCGGTGGCCCCCTGCACGCGATCCGTCAGCCGTGCATACAGCGTGGCCCCCAAGCGCTCGCTGAGTTGCTCCTTGGTGATGTACGCCATGAGAGCACCGCCTCTCTACCGGGGCCGCGAACCCCCCTCCCTTCCAGGGAGGGGTCGGGGGAGGGTGGCGCTCTCATCGGAGCAGTCCCTCACCCCAACCCAAACCCTCATGGGAGAGCGGTTACGTGGCGGGTGTCACTGTCCCTTGTCGTCACCGCGGCGCCGAACGCTACGTCAGCCGCACCAGACACGCATCCTGCCAATACCCGTAGCCGGCCTCGTGAATGGCCTTCACGCCGTACTGGTGCTGGTTCTCGTTGACCTCCAGCTCGCTGCCCTCGGCCAGGACTTGGACTTGCACGGGCAGCTCCTCCTGGAAAATGAAGGGCCGCGTGCTGCCATCCACGCGGAACACGGCGAACTGGTCCGTCCAGGTGAGCCGCGGATTCGCCACCCACTTGACTTGGAACGGCTCGCCGGTCGCCAACGGGTTACTCGACGCATCCACCGTTCGGCCCGCCAACGCGACGAGCGTCGAAGACAAGAACGCCATCGGCACCATCACGAGGAATTCGCGCGCCGTCTCATTCATCGGCTCGCCCTGGTCGTCCTTCACCGCGAGAATCCGGCCGATTCCCTTGACGATCGCCTCGTACATCTCGGCGTCGGTCGGGGCCGTGGGGGTGGCGGCGTCGTGCGTGACGATGTTGCTCTGCTCGCCCGAATCCCCCTCGCGGTGATCGGTGTCAAAGAACGCCTGTCCGTCGTAGCCCGTCGCCGACTCGCCGTTGAGAATCAGCGTCGTCAACAACTTGTTCGGGTGCGTGGCGACCCGCCGGGCCAGCTCGTTGATCCGCACCATGATCTGCCCGGTCTTGTCACGGCGCTGCTCGTCGGCGTCCACGCGAATCGTGGATTCCCATACCTTATTGACAATCGTCACCCCCTGGCTGCGCAGGGGCTTGACCCGCCGTCCACCGACCCACTGCCGCACCTGCGGCACCATTCCCAGCCAGCGGTACGTCTCCGCCTCCTGCGTGCTGGTGAAGTGCATCGCCAGCCGCGTCCACCACGCGGTCTTGGCGTACTCCTCCAGCCGACGGTAGAACCGCCCCACCACCGCCCGCGACGTCAGCCCCGTATCCACGACAACACTCATGTCACACTCCTTGGAAGGCCCATCAGAACCCCGCACGCGAGTGCGGGACCAAGCAACCCGCCACTCGCGTGGCGGACTCCGTTAGTGGTTCTCGTGCTCTGGCGCGCCACTTGCGTTCTATAGCCCCTCCTTCTGGGGGAGGGGTTGGGGGAGGGTCGGAATGACCGCTGCGGTGCAACCGCGCGATTCTCCGCCATTTCCCAAACCCAGCATCCGGACAGCCCCTACGCGATGTCCCGACTCAGAATCACCCACTCCGTCCCCGTGCAGAACACCAAAACGCAGTCATACGCCGCATCGACGGCCGCGTACGTCGCCGCCCCGTCGATTGTCTCGGCGGCGTTACCGTCGAGCGTGATGGCCGCCGCCGTCGCGCTCGTCTTCACCAGCCGGAACCACCCGCCGGCCCGCACGGCGGCCACGGGGGGCAGCGTCAGCGTGCGCGCCGCCGAGTTCGCCATCAGCAGCGTGCGATTCATGTGGTCCAGGGTGAGGGTGGCATTCGCATCCGCCAGCGTCATGACCGGCGTGTTCTCCAGCACACCGCTCAGACCCATCACCGGCTCGCAGCGCACGCGGGCCACACCCGCACCCTCCACCGTGACGACCCGCCCCACACGGCTCCTGCCCGTCGGCGTCAGGGTCAACGTCTCCTCATCGCTGGCGTAGACGTCTTTGCCAATGTCCGCGGTGGTCACGCCCGCCAGCGCGTGAACGATGTCCACGGCCTGGTGCAGCCGCACCGTGATGCCGCCGGCCGTGTGCCCGGCGACGGTGTTGTCCGCCTGCCGGTACGCGATGCCCAGAAACTCGTCCCCCGCGACCAGCGGTCGGACATGGCCCGTCGCCCGGTCACGCCCGACAAACGACCCCTTGTACACCTTCACGTTGTCGTTGACCGGCAGGTCCACCAAGTCCGCCGACACGAAGAACTCCACATTACGGTCCGCCGTCAATGCCATCGGCCCTTCTCCTTGATCCATGCCACCAATTCCTGCGATTCAGTGCTGGGGTGTTGACCGGCGCCGCGTTCAGCGCCCGGCTGACCGGACGCGGCCCGCCGCCACGGCCTGCTCGTACGCCGTCAGGTCCGCCGCCTCGACCTTCCACCTCTCGCCGCGCTCGCCGCCGCCCGCCTCCGTCACCCGCGGGCGCGCCGCGACCTCGCCGCCGCGGTCGAGTGCCACCACCCGCCCCGGCGGCAGCAACACGGGCGCCCGCGCGAGCCGCTCCTCCGTTGCCTCGGGGTCGCGCAGGTAGTCGGCGCGCCAATCCATGCTGGTGCTGTCCACGATCTTGCCCAGCCGCAGCCCGCGCTCGACGAAGGTGTCCGCCTGCTGTGCCGTCAACTGCCGGCGCAGCAGCTCCGCCTCGCGCTCCGCCACCTCCAGGCGCGTACGCAGCTCCATGACCGTCTGCGACGCCGCCTCGGCGCCGACGTCAGTGGGAACCGCCGCCTCCTCGTCGGAGTCCTCGCCCCGCCGCGCGGCCAACGGCGGAACCCCGTGCATCGCCGGATCATTCGTCAGCGCCACGGGGCCGAGGGCCGCAACGTCGGTGTGGTCTTCGTCCGTCCAGAAGATCACCGGCGAGAAGTAGCGGTACTCGCCACTGCGCAGCAGCTCCGCCGCCCGCTCCGTCCATGTCACCTCGACGGCCCACAGCCCATCGCCACGGATCTCCAGACCGCCGATCCACCCTGCCGCCGGCCGCAATCCGTCCCGGCGACCGTTGTAGCGATCGAAACTCTGGTGTTCGTAATCCACCGCGAGCTTCCGACCCATGCGGTCGAACCACCGCTTGGCCGACTCGGCGTGTCGCGGCGTGAACACAAAGCTCTCCCCCGCCACCGGTCGTTCCACCCCGACTTCGCCAAACGGGATGAGCAGGAACTCACGCACCGGCTCGCCCTCCGCCGTCGCCGGCACGGCGCACCGCAGGCGCGCGGCCGGTTGGGCCACGTCACCGCGCGCGACCCGTGTCAATTCCACACCGTCGAGTCGCTCGGCAACCTCTTGCACGAGGGCCCGCAGTCGATCGAATCGCCCGCGCGCATCTTCTTCCGCGATTCGCAACGCCTCCTCCAGCCGCGTGCAGATCTGCTCTCGCACAAACGGCCCCATCTCGACCCCCGGTTTCACTTCCGTCGTTTCCAAGGTCCTCACCTCGCTTTCTTCACCGTGGTGCGCCCCCGCGTCAGCGTCGCCCGCTCAGCAGCCGCCGTCTGCCGCAGCACCTCAATGTTGCCTTTGCCACTCGCCTGCCCCGTCGGTGCGAACCCCAGCGCGGCGTAGAACCCGCGCGGGTCGCCGCTGCTCATGTCCAGCTTCGCCCGCACTTCCGTCGCCCCACTGTGTTGCACCAGCGCCCGCCCGATCCCCAGCCCGCGATACGCCGGATGCACCAGCGCGTTGACCAGCCGCGTCCCGCGCGTGGTCACCGCGGCGCCGACGAGCACCCCGTCGATTTCGGCCACGTACACTTGGTGGTGCGGCCCGCGCAGCATCTCATCGAGCTGCCCCCGCCTCAGGAAGTAATCCTTCCGCAACACCGTGTCGAAGAAGAAACCCAGCGGCACCGCATCGCCCGCTTCGGCGGGCCGAACTTCCAGCGTCGCCGGCGGCCGGTGCCCGTGCCCGTTCCCGTTGCCGTTCGACTTGCTCATGCCCTGCCCCCCGGGGCGAGCACCCCCTCGCCCGCCTGCGGCTGCGGAATCCCCAACGACTGATGCACCCACGCCTGCGGCACCGCCAACCCGAGTTGATTCACCGCCACCGCCAGCGTTTCCGCCAGCACCTTCGTATCCACCGACTGCACCAGCGCCCGCCGAAACCGCGGTACCGCCACCCCATCGCCAAACCGCGTCTGCGCCAGCGGTGTCAGCACATCCCGGCGGATCGTCGCCCCCTCCGCGCGAATGTCGCCCACCAGCAGGTCCTCGCGCACGCGGTCGTGGACTTCCGCCGCCGCCCGCGACCCACTCGCCCGCACATCCGTGGTCAGGTGCTGCCCGAGCCACAGGATGGTCACTTCAATGTTGCAGTAGTCTTGCAGCGGTTGGTACGGCCGCTCGCCGCCGCGCCCCGCCTCGATCACCTTCAGCTCGACGTTCTTGCCCAGCACGGCGACCGCGTCGGTCCCCAGGGCCTGCAACATCGCCAGAAGCTGCCGCTTGTCCTCCTCCGACGTCCCCGGCTCGAACTGGGCGACGCGCACCGGCATCCCGGCGATCTGGGAGTAGATGAGCCAGTCCTTGAAGCTCAGGTTCTGCGCCAAGTACAGAAGGGCCGACGCCCGCAACAGCCCTCCTTCGAACGGCCGGCCCGCCCGCGGCCGCGGACGATGGATCACCCACTTCCGCGGATACGCATCCAGCAGCACCCCGCGCGTCGGCTCCTCCTCCGTCAGGATTCGCAGCCGCCACGGCTCGTTCGCGTCGGTAACCAGGCGCGTCGTCGGCACGGGCACGATGTCCACGAGGCGCCCGCGTTCCCACACCAGCTCCGCGACCGCCAGGCCGCAGCCGATTGCTCCGGCGAGATGGTCCAGCGCGTCGGCGAAGCGTTCGACCCCGGCCAGCGCCGTGCGGCAATACTCCACAACTTCCGCGCTGCTTTCGCCTTCGCCCGTCACCTCCCAGTCCAGCCCGGTGAGGGCCAGCCGCCGCGTCGCTTCGACCGCCGCCAGCCGCGGCCAGCGCTGCAACATCTCCGCGAAGAGCTCGTATTGCACTTGCGGCGTGCCGGCGTCGGCGCTGTGGAGGAAGGACAACAGCCGTGATGGGGTGAGTCCGACGCTGGGGTAGGTGGACGCACTATCCATGCGCCAGGGATGCACCAGGCGGGACGCGTCGCGCCGTCGCCGACGTCCGGGCCACAGCGACCCGAGGGTCCGCAGGACGGTCGCGACGCGCTGGGGGGTATGCTCGAACAAAGTCGTGCTCCTCAAAGTTCGCGGGACAACGGTCACTCCCTCTGGGCCGCGACCGTAAGGGAGCGGCAGTCCCGCGGGACCAACCGCCTCGGCCACGCCCGCCGCCGCGTGTCCCGTAGCGCCGGACTGCAGCCTGCCCGCCGTGGCGGGGGTCCGGCGCGGCCGGCGTTGGCTTCCCGGCCCGTCGGCCGTGCCGCCCGCCGGCCGCCTGAACCATAGCACAGAAATGCTAGTATGTCTAGGAACGCTCGACGCGGTGACGGCCCCGCACGCCCGCTGGCGCCCTTCCGCCCGCTTTCACGCCCGCTGGCGACCACTCCGTACGCCCGGCGACCGGCAGTAACGCGGCCGGAACGGCTTCGGCAACATCAATTGCTTCGTCGAGCTCCTGGCCACCAGCGGCCAGCCGATCCCGTGTCCGTGACACCGTGAGTGGTACGGGCGTCCGCGTCTGTGTCCCCGACGGCCGGGGCGGAGCCCGGCCACTACACCGGCGGGACGCCGATGTTCCCCTGTGGCGCCGGACCGAAGCCGGCCCGCCGTGGCGGGAGTCCGGCGTCGGGGAGCGCGGGCGTCTCGGCCGCCGATGCACACGCCGTGAGCTCCGCCTGCCGCGACCACCTCCCAGGGGCCGGTGCCACACCGGCCATCGTACGCACCCCGACCGTGACGGCCGGCTCAGACGTCCGCGCCTCAGCTCTAACGTCCATTGTCCACGCCTCATCCGGGTAGTCCCACGCCCTCGACGCGGGATCCAGGAAGTCGCGGAACGCCGGCACCTGTCGCCCGGCCCGGCGGTAGTAGTACGCGATGCCCTGCCAGCAGGCGAGGTTCGCCGCCCACGCCCGCGATTTCACCGGCCACGCCTTCAGGCGCTTCAACGCCGACCGCGGCGAATAGAACTCCGCGAACGCCGCCATCTGCGCGTGCCGCAGTTGCTTCGCCGTCATTTGTCGCGGCGCGTACACCACGCTGGCCCCGTTGTAGCGCTCCCAGTCGTACGTGCGGATGCGCCCCTCACGCTCGAACTGGCGGAAAAACTCGGTGCCCGGATACGGCGTGAGGATCGGAAAGCAGCTCATGGCCAAGTCCATGCGCTGGGCAAACCGGCACGCCGCCATGCAGTCGGTCCAGGTGTCGTGGTCAAACCCGAAGATGAATGCCCCCCACAGACTGATGCCGAAGCTCTGAATCTTGCGGATGCGCTGCTCGTAGGTGTCGCTGCGGACGAATTTCTTGCCGGCTTCCGTCAGCGTGTCTTGCCGCGGGCTCTCCAGTCCGAGGATCAGCCCTTGGCAGCCGCTGTCGCGCATCGCCCGCAGCAGCCGGTCATTCTTGCTGATGAGAATGTCGCACTGCGTCGCCCACGACACGTTCAACGGGCGGATCGCCTCGCAGAACTCCAACGCCCACGCCTGATGGCCGCCGAAATTGTCGTCCGCGAAGATGAAACACCACGGCTTGCGGACCGCGCACACCGCCCGCATTTCGTCCACGATCGACGCGATCGACCGTTGGCGGAACTTGCGGCCGAAGACCGCCGGCGTCGTGCAGAAGTTGCAGTTGTGCGGACAGCCGCGCGTCGTCTGGATCGGGTTGGCGATGAGGTAGTCGGCTGGGTTGATAACGTCCTTGCGCGGCGTGGCGATGGGGGCAGTTTCGAACAAGGCCCAGTCGTAGATGCGTTTCAGACCGGTGCGGGCGTCGCGGCCCTGGCGCGTCGCGGTCTCAAAGTCCGCGATCAGCTTCGGCAGCGTGGATTCCGCGTCGCCGAGGCAGACCGCGTCGGCGTGACGCAGGGCCTCATTCGGCAGCGCGCTGGGGTGAATGCCGCCGAGGACGACCGGGACGCCCAGTCGGCGGTATTCGTCCGCCAGCGCGTACGCCCGCTTGGCCTGCGTGGTCATCGCCCCGATGCCGACGAGATCGACATCCGCCCGCGGCGTGTGCGGCCGGTCCAGCGTACACTCGTCGATCAGCTCGACGTCCCATGCCCGCGGCATGACCGCGGCGCAGATCATCAGCCCCGTCGGAGCGAACAGGGCCTTCCGCGGCGGCGCGGGGCCACGGCGCCACGCGCGGGGGGTGAGCGGCCCCAGGGGGGCGGTCATGTGTTGGACCACGTCCGGGATGGTGATGCTGGACAGCGGCGAGTTCGGATTGATGAACCGCACGCGGGGTCGTCGTCGTACTTCGGCGGCGATCATGCGGCCATTTTGCCCGGCCGGCGCGGGGGTGTCCACGACCGAGCGGGGTTGAAGCCACCGACCGAACTCGCCACGCGAGTGGCGGGCCGGTGGGACCCCCCAAGGCAGCGCGGCACCCCGACCCGACCCTCGGCCTGCCCTGACCTCTCGTTCGGCCGACCGTGCCGGACGCCATTCGTGCGGGAGCGTTCGTTCGACGGTATAAGAGCTGCCGACAGCGCTGCTCCCCAGCAGTGAGGAGGGCGGTGCTTGGACGTTGCCGTTGAGCGCTGGTTCAGCGCCGCGATGACCTCTTGGCGGGCGCTGTGCAGCGCTGATGAGTCCGGGTCTGGAACCCACGTCAGGAGCCCCACATGGAAAGCGTGACCGAAGCCAAGCCCTCGTTTGGCCAACAGATTCGCAGTCTGCCCGCTAACTTCTGGTACGCCAATTTCATGGAGATCCTCGAACGGTTGGCCTTCTTCGGCGTGCGGGCCATCGCTCCGCTGTACCTGGTCAGGAAGGCCGACGAGAACGGACTGGGCCTGACCTACACGGACAAGGGCGACATCTACATGTGGTGGGCCCTGATTCAGTGTCTGGTGCCCATGATCTCAGGGGGTTTCACCGACCGGTACGGTTATCGCAAGAGCCTGGTGGTCGCCTTTGCCATCAACATCATCGGCTACCTCGGGATGGCGCAGTCCCGACCGATCGCCGAAATGCTGACGGCGCGCGGCTGGGACTACGCGGGATACTGGGTTTTTCTGGCGGCGGCGTGCCTGATCGGGCTGGGGACGGCGATCTTCAAACCCCCCGTCCACGGGACAATCGCCAAGACGACCGACGAGAAGACGTCCTCCATGGGCTGGGGGGTGTTCTACTGGGTAGTGAACATCGGCGGGGCGTTGGCGCCGATGTGTGCCGCCCAACTCCGCGGCGAAATCAACTGGCACTACGTCTTCTACGGGGCGGCGATCGTGACGGCGTTCAATTTCCTGCCGCTGTTCATCCTGTACCGCGAGCCGGCCAGGACCCCACCGAAACCGGGGGAGGCGGAGAAGGGACCGATCGACACGTTCGTGACGTCCATCGTCACGGTCTTCAAGGACCTGCGTTTGGTCGTGTTCCTGCTGATCTTCTCCTGCTTCTGGCTGATGTTCATGCAGCTCTGGGACCTGCTGCCGAACTTCATCGACGAGTGGGTGGACACCTCCGACGTGGCCCCCGTCTTCGGGTTCCTCAGCAAGGGCTGGGTCCTGGAGAACGGTCAGACCAAGCCCGAGATGCTCATCAACATCAACTCCATTTCGATCATCGTGCTGGTCATCTTCGTCTCCTGGTGTGTCAGTCGGATCAACAAAGTCGCCGCGATGATCCTCGGCATGATCATCTCGCTCGTCGGTTTCGTGGGAGCCGGATACACGCAGCTCGGCGTGCTGTGCGCCGTCATGATCTTCGTGTTCTCCATCGGCGAGATGACGTGCAGCCCAACCTTCAGTGCCTACGTCGCGCTCATCGCCCCTGCGGACAAGAAGGCCCTGTACATGGGCTACTCCAACATCCCCTTCGCGATCGGCTGGGCGGCGGGCAACAAGCTCGGCGGCCATCTGTACGAGCACTTGGCAAACAAGTTCGTGCTGGCCCGCACGTACCTGGTCGAGCGCCTAGGCGTCGGGGCCGAGTTTGCCCGCAACCAGGACATGCTGCCCAACACCTACGTCATGGAGACGATGGCCCACCTGAAGGGCGGCGGCGACGCGGCCGGCCTTGAATCCGCCGTGCGCGCCGCTTGGACCCAAGTGGACTGGAGCTCGTTGCCGACGGCCACGGCAACGGAGAAAGTGCGCGAGATCTACACCGCGGTCCTTGGGCCGGTGGACTCGGCCGCCGTCCGCGCGGCCACACAGACCCTGTGGGACCTGCACCACCCGTACATGGTGTGGGTCTACCTCGGGGCCATCGGCTTGGCAGGTACCCTGGGGATGATCGGATTCTACTTCGCCACGCGCTCGGCACGCCGGACGGGCGGCTGATACGCCCCGTCGATGGTCCCCGCAAAACCGCGCTGGCGTGTTATCATGCCGCGTCGGATTCCAACCCCGGGAGGCGACGATGCGAACGCGAGTGCAAACCTGGCTGTTGATTGGCTGCTTCGGGGTGGGCGCGGCGCCGGCGTGGACCGCCGGCCGCAATCCCCCGCTCACGACGGCGGAACTGCTGGTGGACCTGGCGCGCGATCACGGGCTGGCCCAACGCGGCCGCCAGACCGAAGCCGACGTGCAGCACATCCGCACGCTGCTGCGGGCCGCGCTGCGCCTCAATCCCAAGCAGACCGACGCGTACCTGTGGCTGTACGAGCTGGCCACGCTCGCCGGCGACGCCGAGGAGGCCGGCCGGATGCTCACAGCCCTCGTGGACGCCGACCCGACGCACCAGGGGGCTTTCGCATTGTGGCTCCAGGCAGGGCTGCGGGCGCACCAGACCGCCGAGCAGCGGGCGAAGTGGCTCGACGCCCTGGCCGCCACCCGCCGCCCGCCGGCAATGCTGGCCATGATTCACGTCGAACGCGCCCGCCTGGCCCTCGAACGAATGAACACACCGGCCGCACGCCGGGAACTCGAACAGGCCCTCACATTGGAGCCCGGCAGCCCCGAGGTGGCGGTGCTCTGGCTGCAAACCCTGGAACAATCCACGCCGCCCGCCGAACGACTGGCGGCGATCCTCCGCGCCTTGCAGGTGCAGCCGCTGTCGCTCGACCTGACGTGGCAGGCCGCCTCGTTGCTGGACCACTACGGTCTGGCCGCCGAGGCCGGCCTGTTCTTCGACTACGCCCGCCAGACCTTCGGCCGCACCACAGACCCCGGTGAGCTGCCCGGGGCGTTCCTGCTTGACCGGGCGCACAACCTGATGGCCCGCGACCAAAGCAACGCGGCGGTCGAGGAAGCCCGGGCCGCGATCGCGGCGGACCCGCTGGTCGCCGCGGAGGCCGGCCTGTTTCTGCACTACCTGCTGGCCCGCGCCGGACGCACCGTGGAGGCCGCGCAGGTGGCGGAGCAGCTCGCCCAACGCTTCGCCGGGCTGCGCGACCCCGCCCAGGCCCCCGTCAACGAGGTGGCCCAGGCGGCTTGGTACTACTGCTCGGTCCAGCCGCAGCCGCAACGGGCCCTGATGCTGGCCGAGGCGGCCGCCGCCCGCGCCCCCGACGACGACTTCGTCCGCCGCGTGCTGGGTTGGGCGCAGGCCGACAACCTGCGGATCGAGGACGCCCGACGAACGCTGGAAACGGTGGCGGGCCGCGATGCCTTCGCGGCCGCCTTGCTGGCCAAGCTGCTCCGCGACGCGGGGGACGAACTGGGGGCAGTGTGGACCATCAATCGACTCGATCCACGGCCGGCGGTAGGGCAGCCGGCGGACCTGCTCGCCGCGCTCGATCTGCCCGCCGCCACCACCGCCCCGGCGTCACAGCCGGCGGACCGCGCGGGCGAGCTGCGCCGCGTCCTGGCACGCTTTGATGCCCGCGCCTTCAATTTCGTCCAACAGCCCGGCGCCTTCCTCGACGCCCAGGTTACGCCGGAGGACCTCGGCCCCGCCCCCGGGGAGCCGTGGTGGGCCACCTTCTCGCTGACCAATCGCGGCCCGTTCCCGATCGTCTTGGGGCCCGACGGGCTCGTGAACCCCGTCTTCCTGCTGTCGTTCAGCCTCGAAGGCGACCGCCGCCGTGAGTACCCAACGCTGATGACCGTCAGCGTGGACGCCGTGCGGGTGTTGTACCCCGGGCAAACGGTCCGTCTGCGGCGGACGCTGGACGTGGGGCCGCCGCGGCGCGTCGTCCAGCAGACGCCGCAGCAGTTGCAGCGGGTAACCATCCGCGCCCTGCTGGACGCCGAGCGGGGGCCGGATGGGGTTTGGCGACCGGCCCGCGGAGGTCAGGAGCTGCGTCCGGTGTATTTGAACCGCATCCCGGCGGTGGCGGGGCGGGCCGCGGTGGGCGCCCTGTTCAGCACATTGACCGGAGACTCGGAGGCCGAGCGTGTGCGGGCGTTGAACCTGGCGGCGGAGCTGTGGGGCGAGCGGCAGCGCGCCGAGCGGGGAGCGCTGAACTACCGCCCGGAACCCGTGCCGACGGACCGGCTGCGCGAGGCCCTGCTGAACCTGCTCGACAGCCCGTCGTGGGAGCTGCGGGTGCGTGCGCTCGCCGCGCTGGATGCGGTCGGTCTCGACCGGGGGATGGCGACGGCCGTCGAATGGTGTGCCGAGCACCCGCACTGGCTCGTGCGGCTGATGGCGGTCCGGGTGCTGGCGCGGCAGGGCGAGGCGTTCGCCGACCGGGCGGCCCGCATCGCTCAAACCGACGCCGATGAGCTCGTGCGGGACTTCGCAGGCAGTTGCCGGCAGCGCTCGGCGGGCACGGCGGCCTCGGCGCCGACCATCCCGTAAACCACCTCGCGCTTGCGGCCGGGGCTAAGCGGGGACATACTGGGTGTCTCGTACAGGCTGGCGAGCCGTCGGCCCGCGGGGTCGGGCGCGCTGCCCGTGGCGGTGTGTACCCTCCTCCGGTCGAGCCGCGCTGGGCAACGTCCGGGGCCGCTGGAGCGGTGCGCGCAGAGCAGAGGTTGAATCATGCAGCGTGTCGTGGCTGTTGTCAGGTTGGGACTAGTGGCCTGGGTCGGGGTGGCCGCCGGGTGGGCGCAGGACACACAACCGGGTACCCCCAAGCTTGTGCTCTCCCAGGAATCGTGGGACTTCGGCGAGGTGTGGCACCTCGAGAAACCCCGTCTGACGATCCAGTTGCGCAACGAGGGCACCGCCGACCTGCGGGTGCAGCCGATCCAATCCACCTGCGGCTGTGCCGTGGCGCACATCCAACGCGACGTCCTGCCGCCCGGCGACAGCACCTACTTTCACATGCGCTTCGACACCAAGGGCAAACAGCGGGACGTCGAGGCCACGCTCATCATTAACAGCAACGACCCCCAGCGACCGACCTTCTATTTCCGCATCAAGGGCTTCGTGAAGCGCGCCGTCAACGTGGAGCCCGACGGTGGCCTGGCGATCCGCACCCTGGCGGGCAAGGCCGGTCTGACCATGAAGGCCCGACTGGAGAACCAGACGGCCGAACCGATGAAGCTCAAGTTGTCCGGCACGACGCTGGCCGACGTGCTCGATACGGAACTGAAGGAGGTCAACGCCGGTTTGGCTTACGAGCTGACCGCGTGGACCAAGAAGGACCTGCCGCCGGGAACCCTCCGCGGCACGCTACGGTTCACGACGGGGTTGGAGCGCGAGAAGACTTACGATGTCAACGTGCGGATTCAGGTCATCGCGGCGCTGGACCCCAGTCCCCCGGTGATCTGGCTGGATCCGGCCGAAGCCGCCGGACCCAGCGAGCGGATGGTCAACGTCTTCTACTATGGCACCGAGCAAATCGCCATCGACCGGGTGGAATGCCCTCTGCCGGCCGTCACGGCTTCCGCAGGCCCCGTGCAGCAGGCGTCCGAGGGGATGAAGCGCATGACCCCGCCGGTGACGTCGTGGTTTCAGATCAAAGTGTCGCTGCCGCCGGCCTCCGCCTTGCCGCCGGAGGGCACGAAGATCGTGTTTCATACGAACGACCCGCAGTGCCCGAAGTTGGAGTTGCCCGTCACGACGGACCGGGCGACGCTGGAGCATGGTTTGAAGGGACCGGACCCGGGCCCGATGCGGAACGTGCCGTAACGACCGCGTTTGGCCGGTTGGAGGTGTTTTGCCATGACGTGCCGATGCCGTAATTCCTGCCTGAGCTTGTTCGTGGGATGGTTGCCGGTCGTGGCCGCGGTCGCGCAGGCACCGGCCGAAGCGCCGCCGGGCGGGCCGCGTCTGCAACTGAGCACGCAGGAGTGGAACTTCGGGGTGGTGTGGCAGGGTCAGTCGTTGAAAGAAGACGTCACGGTGAAGAACGTCGGCGACGCCCCGCTGGAAATCCTGGACATCATCACCTCGTGCGGCTGCACGATGCCCACCAAGCCGAGGAGCCCCCTGGCCCCGGGCGAATCCGACGTCATGACGTTGTCGTATCACACCGGGCAGCGCGTCGGCGGGGCCCACCAGACAGTCACGCTCAAGACGAACGACCCGACGCAGCCGTCGGTCGTCATCAAACTGGTCGGTGACATCAAGCCGGTGTACGAGCTCGAGCCGCGGGACGGCCTGGTCTTCGGCCAGCTCTACCGCAACTCGGGCGAGACCCGTCGCGTCACGATCGCAAACCGCTATAAGGACCCCCTGTTGCTCGCGTTGAAGCCGGACCAGGACTTCGGACCATTCCACGTGGAACTCAAGGTGCTCGAACTCGGGCAGCGGTACGAGCTGTCCGCGACCACCCGGCCGCCGCTGTCCGTCGGCCGTCACCAAGCTTACGTCGCCATGGAAACCGGGGTGGAAGTGCTGCCGGAAATCAAGTCGATCATTTACGGCTTCGTGCAGCCGCCCGTCACGGTTCGGCCCGCGAAGCTCTTCTGGCCGCGCAGCTATCCCACCGAGATGAAGCGCGTCCTCCTCGTCTCGCACGCCCCCGACCACCCCGTGGAGGTAACCGGGGCCCGCGCCACCGTTGACGCGATCAAGGTCGAAGTCGAACGGGCGCTGCCGGGCGGCGACAAGGCGGCGTCACCGACGTACAAGATCAACGTGACCATCCCCCCGGGCGACCGCGTGCCCGCCGATGCGGACCTGGCCATCGAGATCACGACGAGCTCGTCCGAGCCCGAGTGCCAGAAGCTGGTGGTTCCGATCCAGGTCATCACCGGGGCTTCCGCCGGCGAGCCGCACCCGCCGGGAGCGATACAGCGGCCCCCCGCCGCCCCTGCCCAGAACACGCCGACGACCCGGCCGGCCCGGACGCCGGAGTCATGATCCACCGCGAATCGTCTCATTTCGGACGCGACGGAGGCGTGCGCGGTGCGTGGGGCTTGGCGGTTCTCGCTCGTAACACAAAATCTGAGCGGAACTTATCGCCCTGGGCCCCGCTCAGCCACTTTCCTGCAAGATTTGCTTGCCCCCAGGGGGCAAACTGAGTATACTTCCCTTGGCTCCCCATAGTGCCGTGCCCGACGCACGCATCGGCTCCCCCAGTCGGGCAAACGGCTCCTGGTCGTGTATGTGAATCGCGCAGGCTGCGCTCTTTCCGCGTGGCCGGTTCCCTTGGACTCGCCCGCTTCGCGCCGGTCGGTTGTAGTGCGCGATGGCCGCGTCCGTCCGCACGGTGTGTTCGGAAGGGAAAAGCGAGGATGGGAGAAGCGATGCTTCCTGGAGAGCCGAAACCCCCTGTCAGTGGCCTACGAAAACTGAAACCGCTGGCCAAGTTGCCCACGTCGGCCGTGCTGCACATGTTCACGCCGACCGATGTGCGCCGGCTCAAGCGGCTTCTGAACGACCCCGTGGAGTACGTGGACGACCCGCGGCTGGACGATCCGGCGTTGGCCCCCCTGCTCGGGGGCCCGCAGGACCCGTGTCTCGGCGCCCCGCGCGGCAGCGACGACAGCGGCTTCTGCGGGTTCGTCGCCGACCTGCCGGTGCCCACGCCGGATCGCGAGCACACGCTGTTTCTCCGCCTGAACTACTGGCGTCGGCGCGTGTATCGGCTGATACAGGAGCAGGCCGGTCGGCGCCTGAGCGCCGACACCGCCGCACTCGCCCTCCAATGGGAACACGAGGCCGCCGTGACCCGCGGCGAAATCGTCCGCGACAACATGCCGCTGGTGCTGGCAATGGCCAAGCGCACGCGGATCACCGGCGTGGACGTGACCGACCTCATCAGCGAAGGTAATCTTGCCCTGCTGCGAGCGGTCAACAAGTTCGACTGCTCCCGCGGCTACAAGTTCAGCACCTATGCTTGCCGCGCCATCCTGAAGAGCTTCTCCCGGGTGGCGACGCGCATGGCCCGTTACCGGGGACATTTTCCGACCGAGTTCGATCCGGCGTTGGAGAAGAGCAACCACCTGGAGCAGACCCGCCTGGTGGCGGAAGGGGATGCCGTGCACGAGCTAAAGACCATTCTCGCCGATAATCGGGCCCAACTCACCGACGTGGAGCAGAAGGTCGTCGCAGCCCGCTTCGCCCTCGATATCCCGGAGGCCGACGCCGATACCAAGGCCAAAACCTTGGAGCAGGTGGGGGAGATGATCGGCGTCACCAAGGAGCGGGTGCGGCAGATCCAGAACAAGGCGCTGAGCAAGCTCCGGGCGGCCCTGGAGCAAATGGCTCTGGCGCGCTGACCGCTCCGCCGCCCGACAAACTGCGGGCCCTCCCGGGCCCCCGCAGGTATTGCGAACTCGCTGACCCCGGGCGCCGGCGGGCCTCACGGTCGCCCACGAGCACCTTGTAGAACCGCGCCCGCCAGTGCGGGGTCAGACAGCCCGCCGCTGGCGTGGTGGGTTCTGTCGCCGGATCCCGAAGAAAAATCATCCGCGGAAGCGCTTCCGAGCGAGATCCCGTCTTTACAAACCAGCGTGGAACCGTACACTCCCGCCCAATTTGGAGTCACGGATGCCATTGCGCGGCGGCGGCAACCTGCGATCCCCCGGCGATACCCGGCTCGGACCCGAGCCGGGACCGGCCCGACGTTCCGTCTTTTCCCCGCCATTGGCGGGGATTTTTTTCGCGCTGCCCCGGAGGTGTGACGCGGCCCGGCGAGGGGCCGGGTGTCGCGCGCCCGACTGCGGCCAATCCAATTCCTGCCGTTTACACCCCGCATTGAAGCGGGGTGTTTTTTTGCGCCTCGTGGAACCTCTCTCTACCCGCCCAGGAGGACCGTCATGACGCCGAAAGAGTGGAGCCGCGAACTCACCGCCCTGAAGGCCAACGTCGTCAACGCCATCCGCACGCGCATGCGCGAGATCGGTGCCGTCGAGTCGTATTACCCCAAGATCAGCGGCGGGACGGGGGCGTGCGAAAACGTCCCGACGGCGTTCATCCTGAAGAACACGCGCGACGTGTCGTACCTGAGCCAGACCGACCAGTTGCTCATGGAGGCCGAGATTCTCGAGTACGACCTGCCCGCCGTCTGGACCATCGGCCGCAGCTACCGCAACGAGCCGCGGGCCGGCGACGGCCGGCACTTGGCCGAGTTCGCCCTGCTGGAGTTCGAGGCCCGCGACATGGACCTGGCCGGCCTGGTCAAGTTCCAGCAGGACCTCCTCAACCTGGCCATGGACGTGGCCCTCGCGTCGCCCGTCGTCTCCGATGAGCACAAGGAACGCTTGCAGCGGTTCCTCAAACGCCCCGCCCCCGTGATTACGTATACGGACATCCTCAAGCGGCTGAACAACGGCGGCGTGAGCATCAATTGGGGCGACGATTTCAGGTCGGAAATCGAAGAGATGGTGTGCCTGATCCACGAGGGGCCCGTGCAGGTCACCCACTATCCCGAGTCGATCAAGTTCTTCAACATGTACCGCAGCGACCGCCGGCCGCTCCAGCCGGGCCTTTCGATCGACGAGTACAACGCCAACCGCTGGACGGTCGATTGCGTGGACTTCCTGCTCCCCTGGGCGGGCGAGACCTTCGGCGCGTCCCGCCGCGAGGAGGACTACGGCACCCTCCGCACCAAGCTCCGCGAGAGTCTCATGTTCAAGCAGATGGTCCAGATTCGCGCCGCCGAGACGAACAACGGCGAGGTGACGCCGGAGACCGAGGAGGCCGCGTGGCAGCCGTTCGTGCCCTACCTGGAGCTGTTCAACGTGGAGAAGCACCCGGGGCGACGCGGGGTGAAGCGCAGCGGCTTCGGCCTGGGCATGGGCCGCCTGGTCCAGTTCCTGCTGGGCTCGACGGAGGTCGTGGTGTTCTGACGCAACGCGAGCCGACAGGCCGGCGGCGTGGCGAGGGACAAGTGTGAGCGCTCTTCGCTCGCCGGCCCGCGGTCGTCCAAATGGGCATTCGGAATCGCGCGACCCGGGCGGGGTCGTGCTGCTTGTCGAACTGACCGTTAGCGCGGGCTGAGGGTCAGTGCGCCCCTATGGTGCAAACAGCCGCGCCGGCGGGAGCACAAGCCGGGTGGTCCGGCGTGGCGGCCAGAAGCTATCCCGAAACCTAGACCCACGTAGACCAGATAATCGAGACAGCGGTTTCTGCCGAGGGTTTCAACCCGACCCAACCCCTCCCCGAGAGGGAGGGGGGTTCTACTTGTCTTCCTCATCCATGAAGAACCCGCCCTCGTCTTCCGCATTGGCCGGAGTGCCCGGGGCCGCGGGCGCCCCGGCTTCGGACGGGGCCGACGTCAGGGCCGGGGCGGCACCGCCGAGGTGGTCGCGGAACGCAACCAGCGGACGGGCGTAAGGGAACTGCTCGCGCTTGTCCAGGGCCTTGCGGATCACGTCGAGCGCCTGCTCGCGATAAGCGGCTGAGCGATCCGCGTCGACGCGTGCCAGCAGGTGGTATGTGGCGGCGAGGGCCGCCTGCGGCACCCACGCCGTGGGCTGGCCCGAGAGCTTGTCGGAAATTGACGCGTACAGCTCCCGCGCCTTGTCAAGCGTCTCGAGAGCCGCGGCCCGGGCCGTCTGGACCTGGGTCTCGAATACGGACCGGTCGAACTTCATCGCCGGGTTCATCTGCGCAAAGACGCCCATGTCTTCGATCAACCCCTGGGTCGCGTCGAGACGCCCGGCATGTACCCGCGCCAGCAGCAGTCGCGCCGCCGCCTCCGCGCTCCGCCCCACTTGCTCCAGATATGGATCGCGCGTCACCAGCAACAGCCGCGGGTTCTTGCGGTTCGGGTCCCGCTCCCGCTGCACCTCGCGGGCCGCCTGAATCCACGTCTGCCCCGCCCGGGAGGCCTGCGAAAACGCGCGGACGGCGGCATCGGCAGCCGCCAGGGCCTCGGATTCCTTGTCGAACGCCGCGGCGGCCAGCGTCTGGACCTCCTCCACGATGGTCTTCTGCTGGGCCTCGAGCTGCTGGAGCCGGTTCTGGTATTGCGCCGCTTCCGTCGTCGCGCGCTGCCCCGTCTCGGTCACGTAGCGGATGTGCTCCTCCAGCGAGAGGTTCGCCCGGTCCAACCGCCGCGCCCGCTCCTGGGCCATCTCCAGCCGGCGCCGCAGTTCATCCACCCCGGCGGTCGGCTCGCCGCCGCGAATCTCGGCTTCCAGAGGCTCTTCCCCCACGAGCTCCGCGCCCGGCCGGCCGCCGAAGCGCAGTTCGTCGTCCCGCCGCTGAAGCGCACGCATTTCGGCCGCCAGCGACAGGTAGCGCTCGCGGAAGGCCGCGAAGCTCTGGGGCCCATCGTCGTGGCCGGCGTCAAAGCCGCGTTGTTCGAGTTCCAGTAACTCGGCCTGCTTGGTCCGCAGCGCGGTCTCCGCCTGGGCCAGCTCATCCTCCCGTTGCTTGAGCTCGTTGGCCAAGGTGGTCACGCGGGCGCCGGCCTCGGCGCGCAGCGTTGCGAGCGTGTCGAGGTCGGCCCGCAGTTGGGTGACAATCGCACTGACGTCCAGACCACGGGAGTAGTCGAGATACCCGCGTACGCGCTTCCACCGCGAGCCGGCGTCAAGCAGCCGCGCCAGCGCCAAGTCCTGTTGCTCACGCAGTTTCTGGGCCTCGACCATCAGCCCGACGGCCCGCACGTACTCGGCCGACCCGAGGGCGTAGGCCACGCCGAGCGCGTTGCCGTCAATCCCCATCGCGGCCTTGGCATCGGCAATCGCCTTCTTTAGCAGGTCTTCGTTGGCGCGCACCGCCCCATCGAGCACGTCGGCCGCGGCCCGCACGCCGCCGGCGTCCGCGCTCAGCCGCGGGACGCCCGGCAAGGAGAGCCCGTAGCGCTCGGCCATTCGCTGCGACTTGCGCGCCTGCTCCGCGAGCTCGCCCGCCGCCCGGGCGAGTTCAGGCTGCGACCCCGCGGCGGCCGCGTCCAGCCTGGCCCCCTCAACGGTCTTGACGGCGGCGGCCGGCGCCAGACGTTGGAGGGTCAGGCTGTGCCGTGCCAGCTGGCGCTGGGCCAGCGCCGCCTGCGCCTGGGCGGCCTCCGCGGCCTTGCGTTGCGAACCGCGCAGCGCCGGGGCGAAAACCCACGCCAAGACAAACACCAAGGCCAAGATGATCCCGATCAGGACGGGCGGTTTCACAACGGACCTCCGTTCCTTACGCGCACAAACACCACCCCGCGCCGGCCGGGGCGCCGGCGCGCACCCAACCCGCGCGGACACGGTGGGCTGTCCACGAAGGCTGTGTAACCGCCGGGATTACCCCTGTCAATGAGCCCCCGCGCCGGGCTCCGCCGGCACCACCGCGTCGCGCAACAACCCCCGCACCGGCCCCTCCCAGCCGTCCCCCGCGTCCGATGCCACGAGCCGTCCGGCGGCGTCGATCACGAACACCAAGGGCAGGCGATCGATACCCCATTGCCGCACGAACTCCCCGCCCCAACCGCGTCCGTCGTTGCACTGCGGCCAGTCCAGCTCCAGCTCGCGAGCCGCGGTCCGCGTCGCTTCGGCCGTCTCGTCGAGTGAGACGCCGATCACCGCCAGTTGCGGATGACCGGCCCGAACGTGGCCGATGCGCTGCACGGCCCGGCGTGAGGCGTCATCGAACGCCGCCCACACCACCAGCATGACGGGCCGCCCGCGGTAGGCCGACCAATCCAACAGCTTGCCGTCGAGCCCCGGCAGAAGGGGCTCGAACGGTTCCCCCACCGCCCGCGTGCGCTGCCATTTGCCCCGGACGCTGCCCGTCACGGGGTGCTCCGGAAACGTGCTCGTGAGCAACGCCACGAGCTCAGCCATGAGCGGGCGATCACCCCCGCGCGCGGCGTCGTCGAACACGAGCGCGGCCAGCCACGGCACCCGCGTGGAGCGGGGGTAAGCACGAATGTACGCCAGATACGCCTGTCGCAACGCCGGTCCGAGCCCCGTTGCCGCCGACTCCACGGCCGCCGCTTCGCCGCCGCCGGCCCGTTCGCATAGGATGGCCCAGTAGGCGGCCTCCTGGAGCGCGGCCGCACTCGGCGGCGCTCGCCGCAGCTCCGTCACCCGCTCGACGAGCGGGCCCAATTCTCCCCCGCGCCGTGCGCCCAGCACCCCTGTTCCCCGTTCCCCGCTCCCCGTTCCCTGAAGCGTCTCCAGCTCAAACAGCGTTCGCAACTCCCAGCGGATGGCCTCATCACGATGGACGCCTCCCGGGTAGAGCGTCAGGTACAGCCGCACCCGGCTGAGCAGGAGCCGCCGCTGTTGCCGGGCCGAGTCGAACCAGTCTTTGAACGGCTGCGTGACTGGCACGGGGCGTTGCGCTTCGACCACACGGTCCCAAAGCGTTTGCTCGTGTGGAGTGATCGGCGTGGTGCCCGGGGGCTCGCCGCCCCACGCCCAGCCGCCCCACATCAACGCCGCGACGAGGGCCGCGCGGCGTGCGACAGACTCGCGGACCGACGTCGTCACCAGAAGCCCCAGTCGCCGACGCGTTGAACGATCAGGTACAGGACGAGGTTCGTGAAGCCATGCAGGAGCATCAGGCACCGCAGGCTGCGCGTCCAGTAGAACACGCCGTTGAACACCATCCAGCAGGCGATGCTCACGCCCCAGTTTCCGGGGTGCTGGAAGGTGGATATCAACGAGGTTCCCAGGAAGGACACCCAGGTGAACTGGCCGAGCGGGATGCGTTCGAAATGGTGCCAGTCGATCAGTGCCCGCAGCAGGAACCCGCGCCAGAACAGCTCCTCGACCACCGGCACCGCGATGACCGCCACCAGCATCCGCAGCGACCAGGTGGCCCAGAACAGGTGCCGGGCCCCCAGCTCCGTACGGGGATCGACAACGGTCTTCTCTCCCGGCAGCAGCGGCAGCCACCCGCCGAGGCCAACCCGTTCGAGCCCCCACTGCCCAACCACCCACCCCCACGCCACCAAGGCCCCGCCGACGATCGCGATCAGCCAGTACGGCTTCCCGAGATCGGGCAGGTGGCGGCGAAAGAGCCCCACCACGGCCAGTGACGCCACGCCCCGCAGCGCAATCGCTCCCGGTTGCCACGCCGGCGGAACCACCAGCATCAGCGCCATCAGGGCCAGGTACGTCATCAGCGGCAGGAGCAGCACAAGGTCGGGGCGCGTGGCCCCGAGCCGGTCCACGGCGTCGCGCCAACCCGATTTGGTCATCGGCCTGCGTGCCGTCATCACCTGCTTCCGTCGCACGTCCGGGCCGCAGTTGAACCGGAGCGCGTAATCGGCCGGCGAAGACCGCACTATATCCGCGTGCGGGCGGTTCGGGTATCCTGCGGCGGGCGGTTGGGCGACTAACCGTCTTCCCGAGGCGTTGTCAAAAGAGAAGGCCGGCCCGACCCCGCGTGTGGACGGGCCCGATCACCCATTGGCAGAGGATGCAGCGATGCTCAAGACACGACTCGTCGTGGTGCTGGCCATCGTGGTGGCTGGCGGTCTGGCCGCCCGCGCCCAGGACATTTCGCGGGAGCAGAACAAGCTACTGGCCAAGCGGGCAGCGGAGGCGGACGCGTACCGCAAGCTCGCGGAGGCCGTCTACGGCCTGCAAATCAACGCGCGCACATACGTCCGGGACTTCGTCACCGAGTCCGACGACATCCGCACGGACGTGGACAGCTTCGTCAAAGGCGTCCGCCTGGGCACGCCGACGTGGTACGACGACGGCTCGTGCGAGGTGCCGGCGGAGGTGACCGTGGCCAAAGTCGTCGAGACCCTGCGCTCGGCCCACAGTCGGTATTACAAGGGCGACGACGTCAAGACCAGCGACTTCGAGTCCATGACGCAGCGGATCGAGAAGCAGATCATCAAAGTCACGGGCATGGGGGCGCCGCGCCCGGACCTTCCGCCCGAGCTGCCCGTCGGCGCCGCGGAATTGCTCGGCCCGCCGCCGGGGGATTCGGCCCCGCGGCCGCCGATCCCCGACATCTGGAACCAGGTTGGGCCGCAGGGACGGCTGATGGCGATTCGGGCGGCGCGCGTGGACGCACTACGCAAGCTGGCGGAGCGCATCAAGGGTCTGCGGCTCACGTCGCGGACGCAGGTGCGGGATTTCGTCGCCGAAAGCGATGTCATCACGACCGAGATGAACGCGTTCCTGGTCGGCGCCGAGGAGGTCGGCGCGCCCTATCTGCACCACAATGAGCTCATCGCCGAGGTGACGCTCCGCATCCCCACCGAGCAGGTCATCACCACGGTCAAGGAACTCCACAGCCGCCATTACAAGGGCGACGACATCAAGGGCCACGACGTCGAGAGCATCGTCAAGACCGTCGTCAAACGGGACTTTGAGGCCACCGGCAACGGCGTCCCCCCGCCTCAATATCTCCGCCGCTACAACGAGAACGCCGTCGTGCCCGTGCCGGAATGGGCCATGTCGCCGCTGGAAGCCGTCGGCGAGGGCACGGACCCCGCCATCGACACCCCGCAGGGGCGGCTCAAGGCGGCCCGGGCGGCGGAGCTAGACGCGAAACGCAAGCTGGCCGAGCAGGTCGCGGGGCTGCGTTTGCACGGCGAGACGGTCGTCCGCGACTTCGCCGCCGAGCGCGACGAGGTCACCACGATGGTCGATGCGGTCCTCCGGCAAGCCACCGTGACCAAGACGGAGTTCACCGGCGACACGGCCCGCGTCACCGTCGCGCTGCCCGGCATGCAGGTGTGGGCCGTCTTCAATCAGCAGTACCAGCGCGAGTCGCGGCGGTAGGGCCGCGCTGCGCCAATCCCCTCGACCATAAGGAGCCGGTCATGCGCACTGTCTATCGTCTATTCGGCCTTCTGACGTGTGGCCTGTTGACCTTCACCCTGCTCTTCGGTTGTGCGGAGCGCGAGCACCGCAAGATGACCGTCAAGCAGGAGCAGCACGAGGGCGAGGTCGAGCCGGTCGCCCCGGGTGAGATGATCGTCGAGTAGGATCGCCGCGTTGGGCACCAGGAGTCCGCGCGTGACGTGCTGTTCGCGGCTGGTCGCGCTGGCGGGGACCGTGGCGGTGCTGGGGGGCGCGCCGGCGGCCCGCGCGCAGAGCCCCACGTCGGCAACGCCCGAGCAGCAGACGCGACTCGAAACCGTCGCGCTGGCCAAGGCGCGAACCGAGGCCTTTCGCCGGCTCGGCACGCTCCCTCTGGCACCGGACCGGGCGCTGGCTGACGCGCTGGCGGGCGACGTCGATCTCGACCGCGCCTTGCGCCTCTGGGCCCGCACGCGACCACGACACGGCGGCGTCCGGCTGTACTCCGACGGCGTGTGCGAGTGCGACGTTCGCCTCGAGCCCGACGAAGTCCGGGCGCAGCTCGCGCAGCTAGCGGCGGACCGACCGCAGCCTCCGTGGGACTCCGACCGCCTCGCGCGGGCCGCCGCCGGCTGGCCGGTCATCCAGGTCACCGGCCGGGCGACGCTCGACGAAATTGCCGCGGCGAGCGGTCCCCCTGGTTGGGAGGACGTGAGCGCCGCGGGTCAGGAGCTGGCCCGGGCAGCCGCGCGGGCCGACGCGCAGGCCGCCCTGCTGACCGAGGTGGGGCGGCTGAAGGTCACGCACGCCCGCCGTCTGCACGAGTTCCTGGACTCCGACGCCGCCGTGCGCGACGCCGTTCGCGCCGAATTGGAGCGGGCGGCAAACGCGCGGGTCGAGTTGGCGGCGGACCAACTCGCGGTCGTGGAGGTGCGCATCGGCCTCCGCGAACTGCTGCGAATCGTGACCCGCGTTCATCAGGAGCACTATCGCGGGTCGGACTTCGAGGCGGCCGATTTCCGTCAGATGGTCCTGCTGGCCGGCCGTGAAGAGGTGGCGGCAATCGGCCTCGCCCCACCGCCGGCCAGGACCATTCTGACCACACGCTACGAACCGCTTGAGCTCGACGTGCCGCCGTGGGCCGGCGCCACGCTGAGCGCGCTCGGCCGTTACGAGCCGACGGACAACGAGTCGCCGGACGAGGCGACACGCCGCGAGGCCGCCCGGCTCGATGCTCTCGACCATTTGTACGCCCAAATGACGAAGCTCGTCATCCGGGAGGATGTCCCCGTCGGGGCCTTCCTGAGCTATCATTCGCACTTGAAGAGCGACGTGGCCCTCTTTCTCAGCGGCGCGCGGCCCGTTGGTCGTCCCGTCACCAAGCCCGACGGCACGACCGAGCTGAAAGTTGAATTGCCGCTCCGGCGTCTGTGGGAGATTCTCCGCCGCGCGATGACCGTGGAAGAGGTCGAGCCCGCGGCGATGTCACCGTCGACGCGACCGGCGACGGCCGGGCCGCGATGAGGAACTGCCGATGAAACCGATCGCCTGTGGCTTCGTGGGCCTGCTTCTCCCGCTGCTGGCGCTGGGGCAAGCGACGTCGCCGCCGCCGGAGCAACCCGCCCCACAGACCAGGACGGTGACCGTGACCGCCGAGGGCTTCAACCGCGATGACGCGCTTCAGCAGGCGTTGCGCAAGGCCCTGGAGGAGGGCGCGGGCGTGCAACTGGCGGGCTACTCGCAGGTCGAGAACTACGCATTGGTCCGCGACACGATTTACAGCCGCGCCGCCGGCATCGTCACGGATTACCGCGTGCTGCGCGGCCCGACCGAGGTCGCCAATGGGGCGTGGGAGATCACCATCGAGGCCACTGTCCGCGCGGATGCCGTCGCGCAGGCGTGGGGCGAGGTCCAGAACGTGCTCGATCAGATCGGCCGCCCGCGCATCCTCGTCTGGATCGACGAGCGGATCGACGGGCGCCTGGAGCCTTCGTCCGTCGTCGAAAGCGGGATCGAAGAGCTGTTCGTCAAGGCCGGGTTCGACCTGGTCGCGCGGCAGGCCGTGGAGGACATCCGTCGCCGCGAGGCCGCCGCCGCCGAGTCCGAGCAGGATGCCGCCAAGCTCGCCCGCCTCGCCAAGGAGGCCGGCGCCCACATCTTCATCCGCGGCCACGCCAACGCCGACCGGGCCGGACTGGAGAACCTCTATGGCGTCCCGGCGGCGTTCTACAACTGCGACGTGCAGGCCAAGGTGTACGCGACCGACACGGCCCGCCTGCTGGCGAGCGAAACCATCCCGGTGACCCGCCGCGGCGTCCGCTCGCGCAGTGAGTTCAGTCCGCAGGCGGCGCGGGCCGCGCTCGTCGCCGCCACGTTCCCGCAGAACACGACCCGCCGCGAGCCGGCGCTGGCGATCAAGCTGGTCGAATCGGTCATGCAGCAGTGGTCCACACAGATCAGTTTCGGTGGCGACATCGAAATCGAGGTCGAGAACATCGACTTCAAGACGTTTGTGGCCCTGAAGAAGGCACTGGCCGAGATCGAGCGGGTGAAGTCGGTGGACGGGGATTTCACGTCGAACACGGGCAAGTTCCGGCTGCGGGCCCAAATGCAAGCGCAAACGCTGGCCGAACGGCTCACCGAGAAGCCCTTCGACGCTTGGCTGGAGGTGGTGGACCTCAAGCCGAACCGCATCCAGGCCAAGGCGGTGGCGAAACCCTGACGACGTGCGCGGCGCCGCGAAGCAGCGCGCCGCCCCCCCTCCCTCTCTGGGAGGGGTTGGGGGTGGGTGGCCGCGTCCACTCGGTATCACGTTCTGACGTTCCCACGCGGTGTGGGACGGGTTGGGGGAGGGCGCCCGTCCCCGCACCTACGTTCGACTCCCGCCTTTCACCGAGGACCGGCGTGTCACTGCTCAGGAGTAGTGGCACGCCGCCGCGACGGGGGTCTGATGGAGTCGAAGCCGGCGAAAGCGACGATTTATCGGGCGACGCGGCGGCCATTCGAGCTCGCCGCGGCGGAACAGCGAAAAAAGCGTTGACGCCCCGGGGGTGGTCGGTTACATTAACGATTGGAGTAAGGAGTAAAGGAGTAATCAGTACCCACGCCCGTAGTACCCCCCGGAAAGAAACGCGGGCTGCAACGACCTCGTGACGGCGTGAGTGCCAGCCGGCCAAGGTGTCTTCGTCGGCTTTGACGCGGTGAATCGGAAGCACGCAAGATGGTCTTGCGCGCTTCGTTATGGAGGAGGCGGGTGAAGACGTTGAAGGGTGTTCCTGCACGTCATCCCGCTCGAGTGTTCTCTTTTTCACAAAGGAGAAGGGGATGAAAAGAACCGTCCTGTTGTTGGCCGTCGTCGTGATGGCCTCGAGTGCGTACGCCGCCTTGATCTATGACAATGGCGGCTTCATCACGCAGCCCGGCAACCCGGCCTGGAGCCAGTGCGCCGCCACCCGTAACACCGCGGGCAGCAACTTCAACAACGCGTCCCCCGGCGCGGTGGCCGATGACTTCACCATCCCGGCGGGCCAGTTCTGGAACCTGACCGAGCTGGAGTTCTACGGCTATCAGACCGGCAGCTCCACCACCTCCACGTTCACCGGCATGTACGTCCGCATCTTCAACGGCTCGCCGTTGGGCGGCGCCAGCGTCCTCTGGGGCGACACCACCACCAACCGGCTGACCAGCTCGGTGTGGTCCGGCGTGTATCGCGTGTTCAACGGCTCGATCGGCGACACCCAGCGCCCGGTCATGAAGAACATGGTCACGCTGTCCGGCTCGCCGCAGCTCGGCCCCGGCACGTACTACATCGCGGTGTCGGCGACCGGCAGCCTGACGTCGGGCCCTTGGGCCAACTACACCGAGCCCGAGCTCGCCACGGATAATGCCCAGCAGTTCTGGGGCAGCGCGTGGCAGATGATGCTCGCTCCGACGAACAAGGGCGACCTGCCGTTCAAACTCTACGGCGACGTGGTGCCTGAGCCCGCCAGCCTGCTGCTGCTGGGCCTCGGCCTGCTGCTCCGCCGTCGCTAAGCACGGCGCGTTACTTAGTTGACTCTGTCCTGAAGATCGTTCAGCCCCGGCGATTGCCAGCGCCGGGGCTTCTTTATGCGCCCGTCGCGGCGAGGTGGCCCTCGGGCACGTGGCTAAGACTGCGCGTCGCTGGTGCGCTCGCGCGCCTTTCGCAAGGCGTCCGCCCCGCGTGGGTGGCACCGGGCGTGGACCTCCTGAAGCCGCCGGGTCTGCACATGCGTGTAAATCTCGGTCGTGGCGATGTTCGCATGTCCCAGCAGTTCCTGCACCACGCGCAGGTCCGCGCCGCCCTCCAACAGGTGTGTGGCAAAGCTGTGCCGCAGCGTGTGCGGGCTGACTTTCCCCGCGATGCCGCGCCGTCGGGCCTCACGCCGCACGAGCGACCACACCGCCGTGCGGTCCAGCGGCCCCCCGGTGCGCGACAAAAACAGCGGCAGCGTCGCCATGACGGCCCGCGGCGGCGGCCACTCGTAACGCCCGTGCCGCACACCCTGGTCGATGAGCTTGGGCCGCAGGTGCTCCAGGTAGGCTTCCACCGCGTCGGCGGCCGGGCGACCCAGCGGCGTGACCCGCTCCTTCCGCCCCTTGCCCAGGCAGCGCACGTAACCGGTCTTCAGGTTCACGTCCGTCGCCCGCAATCCGCACAACTCGCTCACGCGCAAGCCGCTCGCATAGAACAACTCCAGAATCGCCCGATCGCGCAGGCCCAAGGGCTGGGCCACGTCCGGCGACGTCACCAGCTCCACCGTGCGGTCCAGGTTCAGCGTCGCGGGCAACCGCTGCCACTGCTTGGGCAACTCGATCAGCGCCGTGCGGTCCTCGGCCATCTGGCCGGTCAGGTGCAACCACCGCAGCCACATCCGCAGCGCGACCACCCGACGGGCCAGCGTCGTCTCCTTGTGCCCCCGCCCGCTCTGCTCGACGAGATACTCCTGAATCAGCCCGCACGACAGGCGCGACCAGTCCTCGACCCCGTGCCGCCGCAGGAAATCCCCGAATTGCAGCAGGTCCCGCCGGTAAGCCGCCAGCGTGTTGGCCGCCAGGCCGAGTTCGACGGTCTGGTAGACGCGAAAAGCATCCAGCGATTGCAGGAACCGTGCGGCACAGGCGGGTGGCGGGACCAACCGCGACCGCGGTGGCCGGGGGGAGGGCTGGGCCACGTGTCACCTCGCTTCCATGCGTGGTCGCGGCGCTCCGCACCGCCGCGCCCGGCAGTCTACCACGCCCCGCAGCCGGCCGCAGCCCCGCCGGCAACCGTCGGAAGCGACGATGTCCCGGGTTCGGCCTATGGCCGTCACGCGAACGACGGAGTATCTTGGAGCGCCCCCCGGCCAGGATGGCCGTCGCGGGCTGTTGTCCGCCCAGGAGGTGGCCGCATGATTCGCCCGCGTCGTCGTCGTCGTTCCCCCCGTACACTGGTGCTGCTCAGTGCCGTGCCGGCCATCGCGGTCGGCTTGGCCCTCGGAGGCTGGTGGTGGTTTGGCCGGGGCGGCGCGGCCCCGGCCGCGCAGGACGTGGCGGAGGCGAAAGCGTCGCCGCCGGCTGCCGCCGAACCCGCGCCAAAACTCGCCGACAAGCCTGCGCCGACGGCAAGCACGCCGCCGCGTGACGTGGCCCTGGCCCGCGACGAACAGGTGATTCTCCCCGCCAAGCCCGCGCCGCCGCCCACGACACAGGAAGCGATTCGCTCGGCGTTCCGGTTTTCGGCGGCGGCCGATGCCGACCCGCCAGACAAGCCGCCGGACACCGCCCCCGCCCCGAACGATCCCACGACGCAGAGGGCAGTGGTCGACGCGCGCAGCGGGCACCGGGGCATCGACGCGGCGCGCCGACTACTCGACTCCGGCCGGATCATCGAGGCCCGTCATCAGCTCAATGCGCTGCTCGGCAGCGCGTTGTCGGAGAGCGAGCAGGCGGAGGTGCGCGGCCTGTTGACGCGCATCACGGACGACACGATCTTCTCGCCGCGCCGTCTGCCGGACGACCCGCTGACGGACACCTACGTCGTACAGCCCGGCGACCGGCTGCTGCACATCGGGCGGAAGTTCGACGTGCCGTACGAAATCCTGATGCACATCAATCGCATCAGCGACGCAAGCAAGCTCCGCGCCCAACAAACGCTGAAGGTGCCGCGCGGGCCGTTCCATGCCAAGATCATCAAGTCCAAATTCCGCTTGGACGTCTACCTCGGCGACCTCTACGTCCGCAGTTTCCGCGTCGGTCTCGGCACCGCCGGCGGCACCCCCGAGGGCACCTGGCGCGTCAAGGAACGCCTGCCGAACCCGACGTATTATCCGCCGGCGTCCGCTCCCGATAAGCGCATTATTCCGCCCGACGACCCCGCCAATCCCCTCGGCGAGCACTGGATCGGCCTGGAGGGCCTCGACGGTGACGCCAAGGGCCGCGAGGGCTACGGCATCCACGGAACGATTGAGCCGGAGTCAATCGGACGGGCCGTCTCGCTCGGGTGCATCCGCATGCACAACGAAGACGTGGCGTTTCTGTACCAACTCCTGCTGCCGGGGCGATCGACGGTGACCATCCTCCCGTGATCGCGCTGCCCACGCCCGGCCCGCTGTTCAACCCGCTCCTTGATCGGCCGCCCCTGTCGCCACTGGAGATACTGGCCGGCCCGTTCGGACTGACGGCGTTCCTGCCTCTGGTGCCGTTGATCCTGCTGCTGGCGCGGCGCCATCGTCGTGCGGCCCTTATGGCCGGCAGCCTGTGTTGGTTGCTGCCGACCGTGGGCGGGCCGACCACCGCGATTCTGCTGGGCGGCCTGGCCGTCGCGGTAGCGTGGATCGGCGGGCTCGCGGCCCTGCGCCGCCGTGGCACGCTCGGGCCGCGAGCGATGACCGCCCTGGTCTGGCTGGGGCTGCACGCGCTGACCCTGCCGTTATGGTGGCACGCGCAGCACAACTGGTATCCGTCGCGGATGGCCGTGCTGCACAACGCCGGTTTCTCGTACTTTCTGCTGCGCCTGGTCGGCTGGGGCGTTGAGCGCGCCCGGCAACCGGCCGCGCCGCTGCGGCTGCTCGACACCGTATGCTGGCTCCTGTACCCGCCGGCGATGCGCCTGGGCCCCGTGCTCCGGCACCACGAGTTCATGCAGCGGCTCGATGGATGGGACCCGCGCCGGCCGGCCTGGCGCGCGGGCCTGAAGCGGTTCGGCTGGTTCGCGCTCGGCGCGCTGGGGTTGGGGCTGACGATGACGGGCATGCAGCGGCTCGTGGGTCACGAGGACGCTGACTTCTTCGCTCGACCGCAGGGTTGGGCGACGGGGCAACTGCTCGCCCTGTTCTATCTCGTGCCGACCCAGGTCTACCTGCTGCTGTGGACGTACAACGAGCTGGCGGTCGCGCTGTCGTTATGGGTTGGACTGCCTGTGGACGACAACTTCAATCGACTGCCACTGGCGACCAGCGTGCGCGACTTCTGGCACCGCTGGCACATCACCGTCGGCCGCTGGCTGCGCGACTACATCTACATCCCCCTGGGCGGCAACCGCCGGCACGTAACGCTGAATGTCGCGGCGGTCTTCGTGTACATCGGCCTGTGGCACGGAGCGAGTTGGTCCTTCCTGGCATGGGGCCTCACTCAGGCGGCCGCGCTGGCCGTGCAGCGGGCGTGGGACGGGTTGCGACGTAGCTTGGGGTGGACCGGACCGAGTGGACGCGCCTGGGCCTGCCTGTGCTGGCTACTCACGTTGCACTACCAGGCGGCGACCATCCTCGTGTTCTGTGACTTCGATCACTGCGGGTGGCGTTTCTTCAGCGAACTGGCCGCACGCCTCGCAGTGGGCTTGTAGCTCGGATCCGGGGCCCGGACTCCGGCGCGGACGGCGCGCCCCAATCCCTGTCCCCCGACCTTCTCCCCGGTCCCTGCTCCCCGTTCCCTGTTCCCCGTTCCCCCTTCCCAGCTTCCCATTTGCCGGCGTTGCCCCAGCGGGTCACCCCGTACGACCCGCTCGGCCGATGAGAGAAGCAGAGACACGCATGATTCGCCCGACTCGCGCGACCGGCGGTTTGACTCCCGCGCTCGCGGCCGTGCTGTTTTGCGCCTTGGCCGGGGCCGCAGCACCGCGCGCAAGGGGCCAGGGGGATGGGACTGCGGTAAATGCCGACCAGCCCGAACTTTACCGCAAGGTCAAGGTCTTCGATTTCGACGAACGGCCGTTGGGGAACTTCGAAGACACGCCTATGCACTGGCGGCGTCTGGCGGGCCAGGGGCTGCCGGCCTATTCCCAGGGGCGCTTGGACGATTCGTACGGGCACCTCGCCCCCCCGTCGTTTGTGTTTTCCGTTCAGGGCGGCAGCGTGGCCTACGAGTATGTCCACTCGGATCTGGCAATCTCGCCCAAGTCGGACTATCTGATCGAGGCGTATGTCCGGGCCGAGGGGCTGGAGTACGCCGCCGCCCTGCTGCTTTGTTACCTCGTGGACCAAGCGGGGCAGCCGATCGCAGGGAGCGAGCGGCTGAGCCGGCCCGTGAAATCAATGGCCGGGAGCGGTTCCGAACAGACCTGGCAGCGGATCGAGGTCACGTTGCCGGGCGAGTTCCCCACCGCGCACACCCTCCGCTTGCAGCTCTGGGTGCTGCAAACCTACGTGTATCAACCGCCGGAAGAGGCCGCCGCCGACCCCATTGTGCGGCAGGAGGTCGACGCCCGAGTCTGGTTCGACGACATCACCATCATCCGCATGCCCCGCCTGCGGCTGGGCTTCTCGAACCCCGGCGGGATCGTCCGACCCGGCGTCGACGAGTCGTTGCGCGTGGAAGTTCACAACGCCACGCTGGCGCCCTTGCGCGCCGTACTGAGCATCCGCGACAATGCCGGCGCCATCCAACACCGCGAGCCTTTCGAGCTGCCGGCCCACGCGACGGAAGAGTACCGCGTCGCTGTTCCGCCGCTGGCCCCGGGGATGTACGCAGCCGATGTGGAGTTGTCGAGCGCGGAGCGTGTCCTGGTCCGACGGTCCGTCCGCTTCGCCGTGCTGCCGGCGCTGTTCAGCACGCCGGCACGATACGCCGACCTGGGTGTGGACCTGGGTCTCTGGACGGAAGGCGACGCGGAGGGGGCCGTCGAATTGATCCGCGCGTTGGGTTGCGGAGCCGTCAAGATCGGTTTGACGATGGCGGACGTGGCACAGGACGCGCAGCGCGAGAACCACTTCCGGCAGGCGCGCGCCGTGGCCCGGCAGTTGGCCGTCGGCGAGGTCAGTGCCACCGGAGTGTTGTTGGCCCCCCCGTCGCTGAGCCGCCCTACGTTTCGATCATCCACCTTCGAGGTCCTGCTCGGCGAGGGCGGCTGGGCCGAGCGCCTCGGGCCGCTGTTCGCCCACTTCGGCGGGCACCTCACGTCCTGGCAGCTCGGCCAGGAGGCCATCGAACTCGCGCGCCCGGGCGGCTGGACGCCGACCGCGGTCGCTCGCGTGCGCGATCGATTGAAGCGGTTCGTCGCGGTGCCGCAACTGGTCATCCCGCGTTCGGTCCTGGATACGGCCCCGGTTCCCTGGTTGCTGGACGCGGGCAGCGGGGACGTGTTCGGACCGGTTGAGTCCCCGGTGGCGGATCAGGGAGCAAGTGACGAAGGCACGCAGCCCTACGCCTATTCGTACTGGATTCCCGCCGACCTGCCCGCGCGAGCAATACCGTGGCACCTGGCTTTCTGGCTGGCTGAGGCCGGGGCCGGCGGGGCGGAGGGGAAACCGGACCCGGCCGGCTCCTCGGCCGCGCGCTGGCTGAGTCTGGGGCTGGACCATCGCCCGGGAATGAACGACGAGAATCGGCTGGCGGACTTGGCGCGCCGGCTGGTCCTGGCCCGCGCGGTGAACCCCGACCGCGTCTACGTGCCCGCGCCGTTCGAGTTGAGCACGACGGGCGGATCGTGGCGCTGGCAGCCGACCGAGGAGTACATCCCCGTTCGGACGCTGATGCACGCGTTGTCGGGCACCCGCGCCGTGGCCGCCGTCACGCTCGACGAAGATTCCGTCGGCGTGCTGTTCCAGGGGGACAACCGACACCGCCTGGTGGCATGGACTTGGGACCAGCGGGCGAACAAGGCCCGCGACCTCTACCTGGGGTCGGCGGCGGTCGGCCTGGAGCTCGACGGGCAACCCCACCCGCTGGAGCGGGTCGGGCAGCGGGTGCGCGTGCCGCTGGCCTCCGTGCCGCTCATCATCGAGAACGTCGACGCCGCCCTGCTGTTGCTCCAGGAGTCGTTCGAGGTGTCGCCCGCGTTCATTCAGTTGCACGCCCCGGAGCCGCGCCCGGTGCTCCGGCTGCGCAACACGTACCCCGTGGAGTTGGCCGGCGTCATCGAACTGCGCCCCCCGGCCGACTGGGCCGTCTCGCCCACCCCGCTCCGCGTCCTGCTGCAACCGGGCGAGACCCTCGCCCAGGTCCTTGACTTCGTCATCCCGCCGCGCACCATCGCCGCGCCCCGGGTACTCGGGGTCGATTTACACCTGCGGCGCCCCGATCCCGTGGACCTGCACTTCGACGTCCGGCTGGAGGTCGGCTTGAACGACGTGGCCATGGACACCACCGTGTGGTGGGAGCACGGTGACCTCCTCGTGGAGCAGTCGATCCGCAACCTGTCGCCGCGTCCGCTGAGCTTCAACACCTTTTGCCAGCCCCCCCAGCACGCCCAGCTCGAGGGCGTGCTGTTGAACATCCCCCCCGGAGACGCCCGCACCCGAACCTACCGCATCCCGGCGGCCCGCGCATTGGCCGGCGGCGAACTGTGGATCGGCATCCAGGAGATCGGCGGCCCGCGCACGCTGGACCAGCTTGTCGCCGTCCCGCCCTGAGACGACAATGGGTTAGAGCACGAGCGCGGGCCGGGTGGGAGCCGGGCCCGGACGCGGTTCGTGCCGTGACCGCGCGGTGACGACGCGCGGTGAGGACGTGGTCGTGACGACGGGTCCGGATTCCAACACCGCGGACGAACGGCCCGGGCAGCCGGAGGCGGCCGGCACCGGCACGACGGGGCCGCGGCCCCGCGTGATCCGCTACGGGGCGATGGGGTATGTGGGGGAGTTCGCGGACAAGCCGGGGCTGGTGATCGGATGCGGGCGCAAGGTGGTGGTGCAAACCGAACGGGGCATCGAGCTGGGCGAACCGCTCGGCATCCCCTGCTCGGATGGGGCGTGCGAACTCCGCGTGCCGCGCAGACCGCTGGACACGTATGTGACCAACAGCGGGACGGAGTTCTGCCAGCCGCGGGCGGGACGGATCCTGCGCGTGGCCACCGACGCCGACGTCAGTGAGCACCGTCACCTGAACGCGCACGTGGTGGAGGACATCGAGCAATGTTCCGGCCTGATCGAGGAACTCGGGCTGGACATGAAGATCATCACGGCGGAGCACCTGCTGGGGGGTGAGCGGATCATTTTCTATTTCCGCTCGCCGTCGCGCGTGGATTTTCGCCAACTCGTCAAGAACCTGGCCCACCGCTACCGGACGCGGATTGAGATGCGGCAGGTGGGCGCGCGGGACGAGGCGCGCCTGGTCGCCGACTACGAAGTGTGCGGCCGGGAGTGTTGCTGCCGCGGTTTTCTCAAGAAGCTGCGGCCGGTCAACATGAAGATGGCCAAGCTCCAGAAATCGACGCTCGACCCCAGCAAGGTCTCGGGGCGTTGCGGACGGCTGCGCTGCTGCCTGCGCTACGAGCACTGCGGCTACGAGGAACTGGCCAAGCACCTGCCACGCGTCGGCAGCCGCGTCCGCATCGACGCGGGCCCGGCCACCGTGCTCGACCGCCAGGTGCTCACGCAATTGGTGCTGTTGCGCACGGATGACCACCAGCAGGTCGCCGTGCCGCTGGACGAGATTCGTGAGTTCAATCTGCCGCCCGCGCCGCCCCAGCCCGCCCAGTCGGCAGCGCCCGCCCCGCGGTCGCCGGCGGCCAGGGCCGCAGTTGAAACGCCGACACCGCAGGAATCCGTACGCCCCGAGCCCGAGCAACCCGGCGAGCGGCGACGACGGCCGCGCCGTCGAGGCCGTGGGCGCCCAGCCGAACTCGCACGCCCCGGAGAAGAACGGGCGGAGACGTCGCCGCCCGCAGTGGGGCCGGAGACGCCGGTGGGCGATGCGCCCGGCACGCGCTTCGTGGCCGAGCCTCCCCCCGCGGTAGAAGCGCCCGACACGACCTCGCGCACCGAGGTTCCGCCCGGCCCGCCGCTGCCGGCCGCGGATGCAACAGCTCGCGAGCGGCCCGATGCCACCGGCCGGCGGCGACGACGCGGCCGACGGCGGCGGGCGCGACGCGCCCATGATCGCCCCGGGCCCGACGCCGGCCCGGATTCTGGCGGCGACCCGGCGTCGTAGCCGGCAAGTGGATCGACGGATACCCGAATGCCCATGGACATGGAGTTGGCCGAGAAGTTCGAGGACGCGGTTCGCCGCGACGGTCGTTATCCGCCGGAGGCCTACGAGTTTCTGCACCGCGGCCTGGAGCTGGCAACGCGAATGAAGCATGGAGCGCCGCCCGCCGGCAGCACGGCGTCGCTGCAGCGGCACGTCACCGGGCAGGAGTTGTGCGACGCGCTGCGGGTGCTCGCGATTCGTCAATGGGGGCCGCTGGCGCGGGAGGTGCTCCGACGGTGGAACATTCACCGCACGCGGGACTTCGGCCAGATGGTCTACCTGATGATCGACGTGGGGCTGATGGGCAAGCAGGATTCCGACGAGATCAGCGATTTCGACGACGTGTACGACTTCGCGGTCGCGTTCGGAGGGTATGAGATCCCTCTGGACCAGGTCCCGCTGGAAGGCGACGCCGAGTGATGGAGCACTACCTGCCCTCACTTTCCGAGCCGGCGCGCCGTTGGCTGCGGCTGGCCGGATTGCTGGCGGCGCTGGCGGCGCTGTGCTGGTTGGCGTACGCGCTGCGCGCCGCGTTCACGCCGCTCCTCGCCGCCGCCGCCGTCGCCTACGTCCTGAACCCCGTGGTGACATGGATCGAGCGCACGCGGCGGGCGCAGCGGCTGAGCATCGTAATCGTGGTCTTTGCGGGCTTCGCCGCGGTCGTCCTGGGCGGGGGGCTGTGCATCGGCAGCCGGACGGTCGCGCAACTGTCCGACATGCAGGAGCGCTTCCCCCGCTATGTGCAGGCCCTCGGCCAGTGGGCGGAAGTCATCCAGCCGCACCTCCGCGGCACGTCTCAACCGGCTGCGGCCGAGGCCACCGCGGTTGCGGCTTCTCAGCCCGCGGCGGTCCCGGCCGCCCCCTGGTGGCCCGCTGTGGCCCCGCTGGTCGAGCAGCATGGCATCGGCGTGGCGCGCGCAGCGCTCGGGTACCTCAGCCGGGTGGCGTCGAATGCGCTGGCGCTCGTGTCGCTCTTCGTGCTCGTGCCCGTGTTCACTTTCTACTTCCTGTGGCGATTCAACGAGGGCGTCCGGGCCATCCGTGACCACCTGCCCCTGGCCCAGCGCGACGCGATTGTGTCGGCGGTGAGCACGATCGACGCGGCGATGGCCAACTTCTTTCGCGGCCGGCTCCTCGTCTGCCTCGCTGTCGCCGCTCTGACCGGCCTGGGGTGGACCGCAGTCGGCGTGCCGTTCGGACTCCCGCTGGGCTTGGTCGCCGGCGCCCTGAACCTGGTCCCCTTCTTGTCCTTGCTGGTGTTGCCGGTGGCCTTGTTGGCGGCGTACCTCGGCGCCATGGACGCCGCCGTGCCCTGGCTGACGCCGGTGCTACTGACCATGGGCGTCTACATGGCGGTGCAGGCGCTGGAGTCGTTCCTGCTCAGCCCCTGGATCGAAGGGAAGTCCTCCGGCTTGCACCCCTTGCTGATCGTCGTCGCTCTGCTCATCGGGGCGGAACTCGCCGGGCTGCTCGGGCTGTTGCTCGCCATCCCCGTCGCCAGTAGCCTGAAAACGCTCGCGACCCGGCTCGTGCTGCCGGAGATCCGCCGTCTCGCCGGCCGGCCGCTGACGACGACGGCCTATCCAGCGCCGGGCACGACGGACGTGGCGGCCCCACCGTCCGCTCCAACGCCTGCGGCGACGCCCCCGGCGGCCAAGGATGAAGTAGCCCGATGAACGCTGCCGAAAACGATAACAAGGCCGCACCTCCGCCGGACGTCCCGTTGGGAACACACCCGCGCCGCGCGGCCTGGCCGTTGGTCGCCCTCATCGTCTTGTACGCCCTAGGTTTCGCCGCGCTGGTCTGGCTGACCTACCGGTATCCGATCCACTGACGGCTGATCGTTCCGATTCGGACCTGACGTATGGACTCCTCAGCCCAGGTCGGCTCGCTGGCCTTCGCCGACGACGCCCCACCCGCCCCGCTCGACCCCAGCGTGTGGGCGCGCAACTTGGCAGCCATCGGCGCGGAGGACACTCGCCTCGCGGCCGAGCTTCAAAACGTGAGTCTGCCCGAGACTTGGCGCCCTGTGCTGGGGCTGGATGGCTTTGCCACCTGGCGCCTGGAGCCTCCGGGACAGCCGCCCCAGTGGCTCGGTCTCACTGCGGCCCCCCTGACGCGCGCCGGCGGCCTCCTCGCCCGCGCCGAGTTCGCGCCCCTCAACTACGCGCTGCCCACCGCGGCCGCCGGGGCCGAGTTGCACATCCTGCTGCAACGCCTGCCCGCCCTCCTGGCCATCTATGTCTTTGAAGCTGACATCCGCACGCTGGCGGCCGTGTTGCGGCTGCACGACGTGAGCCAAGCCGTGACGCGCGGACGCTGCATTTTCGTCGCCCCCGGCCGCGAACTGGAAGCCGTAGGGCACACGCTCTCGACCCACCCCGGCTTGCTGCCCCCGGCCGAGATCCTCCTGCCCGATCTCGTCTCCTCCGCGCGACAGGACGAGCTGCGCCGCATCGGTGAGGAGCTGCACCGCCGGTGTGAGCGGCAGCGCACCGACGACATGAAACGCTCGCAGGCGGTGCTCGCCACGCTGCCGGCCACACCGTCGGCCACGCCGCGGCTAGCCATCCTGTCCCTCACCGGCTCGCCGACCGCCGCGGCCGCCGCCGAATCGATCCGCCACGCGGCGGCTGCGCTCGGATGGACCGCCGCGGCCCTCACGGTCACCGAGCCGCGCCACATGCACCCGCTGCTTCACGTGCGGCGACTGGCGGAATTCCAGCCCGACCTGCTGCTATGCGTCAATCACGGGCCGGCGCGGCTGCCGGCGGCGGCGCGCGCCACGACGTGCGTGTGGGTCCACGACGAGACGGCGTTGCCCGCGTCCAACGAGGCCCACCCCGCCCGCTATCTGGCGGCCACGCCGCGCGTCGTCGCGGCGCTGGAGTCCGCCGGCGTCGCGCCGCCCGCGATTCTGCCTTGGTACTGGGCCTGCGAGGCCGACAGCGCCGCGGACGATTCCGCGGCGGGGGACGATGTGTTGCTCGTGGCCGACCTGCCGGACACGCGACCGGAGAACTGCGGAATCGCGGCACTCACCCACCGGCAGCTTTGGGAACGAATCCGCCAACTCCTGGTCCGGGGGTGGCAGACGCCACGCATCCTGCGGCCCGACCTCCTGCTGACGCAGGCCCAGCGGGAGACGGGCGTGGAGTTGGAGGACGCCCTGCTGCGCGACACCGTCCTGCAATTGGTCGAGCGCGTGCTGAGCGGGGCCGTGGTGGCCGAGCAAGTCGCCCGCGCGCTGGTGGAGGACGCGGGTTGCCTGCTCGTACTCGGACGCGGGTGGGACCGGGCGGGCCTCGCGGGCGTCCGCTGCGTTGGAGGTCACCTGGGCGATTGGCCCGCGGGGGCGGCGCGTCCCCGGCCACGGCTGTGCGTCTTGGCCGGCCACCGCGACCCGCTGCACCCGGTCCTGGTCCAAGTCGCCGCCCGGGGTTGGCCGCTCGCCGTCCATCGTCCGGGCGGCGCCTCGCTGACCGAAGCGCTCGGCGGGGTCCTGCGACCGGATGAGCACTTCGAGCCGTTCACCGACGTAGGGGAGTTGCGGCGGGCCCTAAAATTGCTGCGCGGGACCTCGCCCGCGGCCAAGACGCGCGCCGCGCGGGCCCGCCAACACGTGGTTGCAAACCACTCGTTTTCGCGTCGCTTGGAGACTCTCCTACAGGCCCTGCGGGACGCCCGCACGGCCCCCGAATAGGCCGAGACTTCGCCGGCCGGGCGGAGCGCAGCGGCTACACGGACGGCGGCGGAACAACAAATGCGCTGTTGGGTTGCCAAACGACGAACGCGGGGCGGGACACCTGGGAGCGTGGCCGCCGGGGCGCTCGTTTTTGCCACGTTGGTCGCGCCCCCGACTGTCGCCGATGAACCCGCCGTCACCGTCCTGGCCGACTTCGAGGGGCCGTCGGTGGCGGCGCGGATCGGGGAGGTCCGCAACGCGCTGGCGGGCGACTGCGCCGTCGAGCGGGTGCTGATCCCCGCTCGCGGCCAGGGGTCGCTGTCCGTGCGGATCGGGGCGACCGCCCCCCGCGTGTCCGTCACGTGCGACCTCACGTTCCGTGAGGCGACCCGCTTTCGGCAGGCCGAGCGGGTGGCGTGCTATTGTTGGATCAACGAGGGGGAGATCGAGGTGGTGTTTCGCCTCCGCGACGCCCGCGACCAGCTCTTTGAGACGCCGCCGCAGCCCGTGACCCTGCGGCAGCGGTGGGTAAACGTCGGCGCCTCCCTAAAGCCGGAAGCCTTGCGCCGCGTTCGCGGCGACGCGCCGCTCGGCTTGCCGCTCGAAATCCAGGGGTGTCGCCTGGTCACGCAGCGGCTGGGCAAGCAAACGATCTACCTCGACGACCTGGAGGTCGAGCACCGCGTCGGGCCGGAAGACCTGGTTCGCGGCGAGTTCGAGTTCGACGAGCCCACGCGCATCTACGAGCCCGGCGCCGCAGTGGGGGCGGCCATTCTGCTGGAGAACCGCTCGCGCCGCGGTCCGCTCAACCTGACGCTCGACCTGGCCTGGACGCGCCCCGACGGGTCCGTTCTTCAACGGCAGCAGGCCGCCGTCAGCCTTCCGGTAAGCGGTACGGATTTCCGCTCCCGCCGGCGCCTCGACTTCTCGCAGCGCATCTCCGATTCGGGGCTGTACCGTCTGGTCGCTCAGGTCCGTTCCACCGGCTGGACCTTCCCGCACACGCTCGAGACGACGATCGCCGTCACCCCCAGCAACCGCCGGGTCTCTCGCGGACGCTCGACCCTCTTCGGCTTGCGCAGCAACCTGCTGCGCGAACCCGAGCTCGACCAGATGCTCGAGATCAGCGTGGCCCGCGATCTGGGCGTGAACCTCCTGGCCCTGGATGTTCCCTGGCGCCTCGTCGAACCCAAGGCCGGCGCCTATGACCTCGACCGCCTCGCCCCGCTGGTGGACGCGCTGGCACAGAAGGACGTGGCGGCGACCGTGGTCTTGACGGAGCCCCCCGAGTGGCTGCCCGGGGACGAGGCAGCGCGCCTGGAACGGTTTGGGCAGTTTGTTGCCGCCGCCGCCCGCCGTTTCGGCGAACGCGTCGGCCGCTACCAAGTAGCAGCCGACGTGCTGCCGGCGCTCGAGACACCGGCGCGGCTGGACGCGTTCGCCGCTTTCCGGGCCGCCCTGCGCGAGCAGTACCCGCGCATCGAAATCCTGCCGCCACCCGTCCCCGTCACCGACGCCGAACCGCCGGCCGAACTGGCGGCGTACATCCGCGCGCATCCCGAGGTGCCTTTCACGTTTCGGACCGCCGGCGAGTCGGCCGGCGTGCTGCGGCAACTGGACCGTTTCCGGGAGCGCGGCGGCTTCGCGTGGCGGCCCGCGCACGCGTGGTACCACGAGGCCGAGCCCTGCGTCGGCGCCGGGTACGACGCCGATGCGGAACAACTGCTGCGACATTACGTCGCCGGGGCGGCCGCCGGCGTGGGCAGCGTGGTGTGGTTCGATCTCCGCGACGACGACAACGACCCCACGCGACCCGAGGCCCTGCGCGGACTCGTGCGCCGTGACTTCAGTCCCAAGCTCGCGCTGCTGGGCTACGCCACTGCCGCCGGCACACTCACGGGATACCGGTATGCCGGCCCGCTGAGCGGTGCGCCGGCGTCGTTCGACAGCGCCCTGTTCATCGGCGCCAACCGGCAGGTGGCCGCGCTCCTGCCCCAGCCCAATCGCATCCATCCCGCCGTCGTGTTCCCACGCACGGGCGCCCCGGGGGAGCTCGCCGCGCTCGACTTCGAGCGCCGCGCGTTGCCTGCCCTCGACGCCACCGGGACGGCGTTCGCCCCGGTCGCGCGGCCGTTCTTCCTGGTGCTCACGCTGCGGGCCCCGCAATCGGAGCCGCAGCTCACCCTGGCCAAACCCTGGCTGCGCGTCCCGCAAACCGTCTTCTTCGGCGTGGGCCAGTCCTTCACCGTCGAGGTGGACTTACCAACCACCGCCGCCCGGAGCTACCTGCAGTTGCGTCGCCCGAAGGACTCCGCCCTGCAATCCTCCGTGTCCGCGGTCACACTGCCCGCGACGCCCGGCGAAACGGTGCTGTCGCCCGTCGAGTTGACTGCGCTGCCCGGCCGCGAGGTGGCCCGCGAAGACCTCACGCTCCGCGTCGGGCGCGACGGGCGCCAGCTCGACGTCCTGCTGGTGGCGCGGCGGCTGATCGTCGTGAATCCGCTGATTCCCGGCCAACCCCTGGTCGCAGCGCCCCACCGGGTTGGAGAATTGGTCACCCATCACCCGCGACCGACGGCCACCGCCGAACTGCACTTGGCCCACGATACCCATTCACTCCATGTCGCGATTGTCGTCGACGACGACCGCACGATCCCACTGGGATTCGATCGGCGAGGGCAGGCCACCGGCGACCACATCGTCCTGGGGTTGGCTGCGGAAGGGGCCTGGCACGCCGTCCATGCCCGGTTCGATGCCGCCGCCCGGGATTGGCAGCCCGAGCCGCTGTACGGCAGTCGGCCGGAGTGGCTGAGTGGCTGGACCGGGCGTGTTGCGGAAGGCCCGGGGCGGGCCGTCACGTTCCACTTCAAGATCCCGCTGCGGACGGTGACCGACGACGAGCCGCCGGCCGGTCGGCGTCTGCTTGTCGCGGTCGCTTACGTCGATGACGATGCCGATGGGCTCCCGCCGGTGCCGCTGACCTGGGGGCAGGGTCTGACGGACGGGCCGGCCACGAGGGAGTATGAGTGGCTCCAGTTGAGCAGCGCTCGAACCCCCTGACCGCCGCCCGGCGCAAAAAAGAAAGGGCGACCCAGATAGACGTCCACAGGGGGGGTTGGGTTTCGAGCGAGGGGGCCATCAAGCGCGGATTGGGTTGTCGCTATCCATGTTGATGGCCTGGGGACGTCGCATCTGTCAGTCGCCCTATCGCACGCGGCTTAGGGGGCACCTGCCGGGCAGCAGGTTGCATCGGCCAAGCATCCGTGCCGAGCCGATGCGCTGCGGTCGTTCGCAGCTCGTCCGTGAGCGGCCGTGCCGACCGGGATCCACACGACTCAATAGCTGCCGATTGCTGATATAGGTAAGCCGACCTGAACTAGCGCAGCTTATCTAACCACGCAAGAGATGATACCACAGATTACTGGACAGAGGATGGAAGCGTTTACCAATATTATCAGCATGGCGTCACTTGCCCGGTTACAGGCAACGTCGCATTCACGAAACAGCCACATATTGCGTTCGGCACTGCATAAGACCGCTACAAAAATGGCTCAGTTGGCGCGGCAATCTCAGTTTTAATTATCCATTTTCCCACCCCACCGCAGATTCCGAGTCCCGATTCCCCCTCACGGACTCAGATTCCCATGATCGACACGACGCAGTATCTTTCTTATTATCAAGTAGTTACGATCGCGGTAGCGCGTGATCTCGCCGGAGACGATGAAATCGCTGAAGCCGGCTTCCGCTTCGCGCTCCATTGCCTCGAGAAGCTGGTTCTCCAGGATCTCGATCGTCCGCGGCGACTTGCCGGCCCCGTCCACGAGAAAGACAAACCGGGCCCGCCCGCCCTCGCGCACCAGCCGGCCGGGGCGCTCCACTACGAACGTGCCCTCGAGCAGCAGTGGCTGCCCCTCCGCATCGACTCCCGCCGCCACCACGCCCCCGGCGGGCTGCGCCGAGAAGTCCAGCGGCCGAATGGGCATTGGACGCTCTTCGCGGCCCAGAAGCTGGCGCAGAATGTCCGCTTGCGCCGGGGTCTTCAGCGTACTGCCAGCGTCGGCGGGGCGCGTCGTTGCGGACGGTTCGTTGCCCGGCGGCTCCGCCGACTTTCCGGGTTGGTCCTGCGGCTCCCACATTAGGGCCGCCACGAACGCGGCTGTTGCCCATCGCACCATCGCTGCACTCCTCTTGCGGCTCGTCGGACGCCACGTCAAAAGGCGCCGACGGATACCACATATCCTACCTGCGCGATCGGCGTCCGACGACCGAGTACCGAGCCCCAATCCGCCGATAGGGTTGTCCGGCAGGGCAGCACATGGTCGATGTGGTGATCTACGGTGCCGGGGGCCTGGGCAGCCTGGTTCAGGACATCCTCCTAACCGCCGGCCGCTACCGGCCGGTCGCCTACCTCGACTCCGACCCGGCCAAACACGGTCAGGTGGCCAACGGGTTGCTTGTGCGGGGCGGGTTGGACCAGGTGGACGCACTGCGGCAGGAGGGAATAGAGCGCGTGATCGTCGCGGTGGGAAACAACGCAGCGCGCGTTGCGCTGGCCGAGAAGCTGGTCGCGCACGGAATGCGCCTCGTCAGCGCGATACACCCACTGGCCAGCCTGTCACTGTCCGCCCAGATCGCCGAGCACGTCGTCATCGGACCGCGGGCCACGGTGTGCGTCCATGCCCGAATCGGCCCGCACAGCGTGCTGTCCGCCGGCGTCATCGCCGAGCATGACAACGTGATTGGCCAGGGCGTATTCTTGCACCCGGCGGTGCGGCTGGCGGGGGGTGTGGAGGTTGAAGACCTGGCTGTCGTGGGCATCGGAGCGTCGGTGATTCCGGGGCGCCGGGTCGGGCGGGGGGCCTGCGTCGAACCGGGCGCCGTCGTCATCCACGATGTGCCACCCGGGGCGACGGTCAGCGGCGTCCCGGCCAGCCCCTTCGGCCCCGGTCACTCGCACTTCGTGCCTGATCCGGGGCAACTCGGCCCGCGAGCCGTCCCGCGCCCCACGCCGCGGCCCACTGCTCCCACTCCCGACCGTCAGCCCTGCGCGCCGACCAGGGCCCCCTGAACAACACGCCGATCGAGTGACCGACGAAGACATGTCCGTCGCCTGACCCCGTCGTTCCCTGGATCGGCATCCAGGAGCATGAGACGCCAGCCGGGAGGACGAGCCTCCCAGCGAGCCGCGGCACAGCACTCGCGGCGCGTTGGGATCGCCCTCCCGCACCGCATGTTCGGCACGGTCATTCAGCGTGCAAGCCGGGGCCGGCGGTTCAACCGCGAGACGGCCGAAAAGGGCGGCGAGCGCGTGACCGCGTGCTCCACAGCCCAAGCAGCGTGGCCAGCGTCATCATCGCGCCGGCCGCCGGGCACAAGGCCGGGCTGCCCGGTGTCGGCCGGCCGCTGTCTTCCTCGCACACGTCGCCGATGCCGTCGTCGTCCGCGTCGGCCTGGTCCGGGTTCGCGCGGTTGGGGCAGTTGTCTTCGCAGTCCAGCACGCCGTCGTCGTCGCTATCGACGTCCGGCGTGCCGCAGCCGCAGACACCCGGCTCGGTCTTGTTCGGATCGTCGGGGCACTGGTCGATCACGGCGGGCGGCCCGGAGGTCTTGGTCTGGAAGCTCCAGACCGGGCTGGTCGTGGAGCCGGAGTCATTCTTGGCCACCACGCGCCAGTAGTACGCCTTCCCGGCGTCGAGGTCGAGCGGGCCCCACGCCGCGGCGGTCGTGTTACCCAGGAAGGCCATGTCGGCCAACGCCGGCCCGATGCCGAGGAAGACCTGGTAGATCGTCGTGTTCGGGCTCTCGGCCCACGCCAACTGAACGTTGCGGGCAACACCGGTCGCCCCGTCCGCCGGGAACGGCGAGCGCGGCTCGGCGGGCGGCCCCGTCCGCGTGGTGAACGACCAAATCGGTCCGCCGGTGCTCCACCCGCTGCCGCGGATGACGACCTTCCAGTAGTACGTCGTCTCATAGGCCAGCGTCGCCAGCGGCCACTTGTTGGTGGCCACGTTGCCGACCTTGGCCGGCGGCGTGGCGGTCCCGAAGTACACGTCGTAGGAGGTGGCCCCGCCGACACTGCTCCACGCCAAGTCGGCGTCCACCGCCACGTTCACCGCCCCATCGGCCGGCTGCGGGCCGGCGGGCTCGCAGGCGTCGCCGATGCCGTTCTGGTCCACGTCCGCCTGGTCGGGGTTGTGCACGGCCGGGCAGTTGTCGACGAGGTCGGGGACGGCGTCGCCGTCGCGGTCTTCGCAGACATCCCCGATGCCGTCGCCGTCGGTGTCGCGTTGATCCGGGTTGGCGTGGCTGGGGCAGTTGTCGCAGGCATCGCCGAGGCCGTCTTGGTCGCGGTCGGCCTGCGTGGGGTTGGCGACCGCGGGGCAGTTGTCCTGGGCATCCGCGATGCCGTCGTTGTCGTTGTCGTTGTCGCAGGCGTCGCCGATGCCGTCCTTGTCGCGGTCGGCCTGGTCGGGGTTGTATACCAGCCAGCAGTTGTCCTGCACGTCGGGGATGCCGTCGTTGTCGTTGTCATTGTCGCAGGCATCACCGATACCGTCCTTGTCGCGATCGGCCTGCGTGGGGTTGTAGATCAAGGGGCAGTTGTCGATGGCGTCCGGCACGCCGTCGTCGTCATCGTCATCATCGCAGGCATCGCCGAAACCGTCGCCGTCGGTGTCGCGCTGGTCGGGGTTGGCCACGCTGACGCAGTTGTCGCAGGCGTCGCCGAACCCGTCGTTGTCGCCGTCGGTCTGGCTCGGGTTGGTCTTCAACGGGCAGTTGTCGCAGGCGTCGCCGACGCCGTCGCCATCGCTGTCCCCTTGATTCGGGTTGGCGACGTGCTTGCAGTTGTCGCACGCGTCGCCGCGGCCGTCACCATCGGCATCCGCCTGGTCCGGGTTGGCGATCGCGGGGCAGTTGTCGCACGCGTCACCCCGGCCGTCCTGGTCCGTGTCGGTCTGGGTCGGATTGGCGACCGCGGGGCAGTTGTCGCAGGCGTCGCCGAACTTGTCCCCGTCCGCGTCCGCCTGATCGGGGTTGGGTACGAGCTTGCAGTTGTCGCAGACGTCGCCCACCCCGTCGCCGTCCTGGTCGGCCTGGGGCTGCCCCGGCGGCGGCGCGTTGGCGACCGTCGGGCAGTTGTCACACGCGTCACCCACCCCGTCCCCGTCCGTGTCGACTTGCTCCGGATTGGCCACGGCGGAGCAGTTGTCGCACGCGTCGCCCAGTCCGTCGCCGTCCGCGTCTTCCTGGTGCGGGTTGTACACCGCGGGGCAGTTGTCCTCTCCATCGGGAACCCCGTCGCCATCGGCATCGAAGAACGGCGGATTGATCACGATCAGCACCGTCGCGACGCCGGGTGGCAGCGGCGGATTCGACGCCGTACTGGTCACGGTCAGATACACCGTGACCGCGGCGGGGTTGGGCCCGGGGAATTGCTCGGCGGTATAAACGTGTTCCACGACGGGTTCGGTGCTGGGGGCCGTGCCGTCGCCGAAGTCCCAGGCGTACTTGAGCGTCTCGGTCCCGCCCAGCTCGTTCAGCGAGTCGGACGCGTCGAAGCGGACACGCAGCGGCGCGCGCTGTTCCGGGTTCGTCAGAGCATCGGGGTAGCTCACTTCGATATGCGCGTAGACGCGCGGGTAGATTTGCCCGTGCCGCAGCTCCAGCGGCGTGCTGTACGGCGTCCGGCCGGTGGTGCGGAACAGGAAGCGGTCGGCCTGCGGACCGCCGCCGCCCTGCGAGAAAGCGTGGACGCGGTAGGTCACACCGGCGGGGGCGGTGCCCGCGTTGCCGACGAGCTTCAACTTGGTGGTCGCCGGTGCGTTGTAGATCGTGTAGAAGCCGGGCTTGGCCCCGGGGCCGCCGACGATGCGCACGCGGTCGCCGGGCTTGAATGTGCTGGCCAGGAAGCGCGCGCCGGGGTCGGTCAGCGTGGTGTATTGGGCCCCGTCGTAAGCCAGGCTAACGCCCGCGCCGGTTTGCGTCACCGCGTCGGGAGCATACAGAATGACGAAGCTGAGGTCGCCGTTGTCGGTGGTGTAGGGTATTCCAGTGGTTGCGCGATTGGTCTGGAGCCCCGACGCGGTGCCTTCCACGCGCCATACCTCGAAGTCCGCCACGCTGTGATCGACGCACGTGACGGTCCAGTCCTCAAGCCTCGTTTCGAGGCGGCCCTGCGCGTCCACGGCAATCGCCAGCCCGGGTTGATTTGGGTCGGCCGGGTGGGCCAGCCGCCCGCGGCCGCGGTTGTTCACGTCGGCCCGCGGGGTCATGTACTTCAGCTCCCACTGGTTGTCGATGCCCTTACCCGGCTTGAGCCGGGCGAAGAAGAAGTACTCGCCGTCGGGCAGTCCGGTGATGTCCACCGGGTGCGTGATCCGCACGATGTCGGGGGAGGTCTTGTGCAGATCGGGCGGGAGCTGGTACAGCTCGTCGTAACCCTCGGGGTCGTCGTCGGCGTAGAACTCGATGTCGGTGCCGGCGAACGCGTCATACGCCTCCATCCCCAGGATCAGCCAGCGCCGGCCCTGGTATTGCTGCACGTAGGTGGCCGGCGGGCGATTGAAAGTGAGCTCCGGCACCGAACGCATGTTCCAGTAGAACGTGACGATTGACCGGTCGGTCAATTCCACGATGTCGCGGATTTCCAGATCACTGCGCGTCCCGCCCCACCAGAGCGACCCGGGGCTCGTCGCCTCGTTCCACTCCCGCACGCCCAGCAGGCCGGGGAACGGATCGTTCGGATCGCCCAGGTTGAGCCCGTTTTCCAGCTCGTACTGACCGTCCGCCTGCTGGATGTTGTAGGTGAAATGGCTGCCGACCCGCTGCTGGAGCGGCACGCCTTCGAAGTTGTCGCCGAAGTCGGTGTGCATGATGAGCACGCCCGGGCCCGGCCCGTAGCGCGAAAAGTTGACGCGGCCCGCCAGCGGCGACGGACGGTCGGTGACCCGCCAGAAGTAGAACAGCTCGCCGTCCAGCGTCGTGTCCGTCGGGTCGTAGGTGGACGGCAGGCCGGGCACCCGCGGGTTCTTGTAGACATAGACGGAGTTCACGGGCGAGAAGGCATAGTCGTGCAGCGTGACCTCGGTCTCCTGGCGCGGGTTGAGCACCTGCGTCAGGTCGGTCACGCTGATCCACGGAATGTGCTGCGTGCCCAGCTCGGCCTTGCCGATGCCGGCCTGCTTCAGCGGTGCCGACGGATGGACGAACCCGCCCGACATGATGCACCACCCGCCCACGGGGTGGTTGATGATACCGCTGATGTACTCGTCGTAGTCGTACAGGTCGGGATAGCCTTCCCATACGTGCAGCCACTCGTGGACCATCATGCCCTTGTGGAAGCCCACATTCGGCGTCCCGGTCTCACCGTCGCCGTCCAGCGGCGTACCAAAATCCGAGAACCAGATCGGCGAATACGTCGTCCCCGGTTCCTCCCGTACTTGGATCGGCAGGTCCATGCCGGGGGCCGGCAGGACGAACAGCGGGCGGTCGCCGCTATTCAACTCCGGATCCACGAGCCCGGCCGGCAACATGAAGCTCGAATGGACGAACGCCTTGCCCCCGACCACCATCACCACCTGGTCCCAGTCCACGGTGGCGTCGAGGGCCGCGACGATGTCCTCAGTCAGGCGCCGCCGATTGAACGGGTACGCGACTTCCGGCCCGCCGCTGTTGTTCGTATCCGCATACTCGTCCATGACGTAGTTTTCGGAGCCAGCGGCGCGGACTTCGCCCAGGTCGAGCAGGCCGTCAAGGTTGAAATCACGCCCCAGCGCCTGGTAGTAGCTCGACACCAGGCCCGCCAGCGTGCCAAACGGCCGGCTTTGCCCCGGCGGCGTGCCGCCCGTGTCAACCGCGAACAGGCCTGACGTCGTATCCAGGCCGACCACGTTCGGCGCGGCCCCAGGCTTGAAGGTGAGGGACCGCACCTCGTAGGAGAGGGCCGCGGCGCCGGTGCCCACCGGCGTCAACGCGCCCGTGGCCACGTTAACCGTGGCCAACACCCCGATCGCCTCGTCCTTGGTGTACAGGGTGTTGGTGACGCGATCAAAGGCCAGCCCCTCGGCCCCGATGAACGCGACCCCCAACGTTGCGAGGTACTCGGCCTTGCGGTAATTGGGGTTCTGGGCGTCGTTCGAGATCGACCACAGCTCCGTGATTCCCGAGTCCTCGATCGTGACCAGGAAGCGGTTGTTCGCCAGGTCGTACACCATGTCGCGGACCGGAATGTCGAACGGCCAGGTGGTCGTGGACACGAGTTCCGTCTGCCACGTCGCGGCCCCGTTGTTCCAATTGACGAACACCAGGGCATGCCGCCACGTGCTCCCGGATGGCTTGCTGCAAATCCCCCACAGCGTCGGCTGGCCGACCGAGGGCCGGATGAACGCCAGCGCACTCATGGTGTAGCCGTCAAACCGCGGATCATACGTCGGCGAGGTCGGGTCCCAGAAGTGGCCGACCACTTCGCCGGTAGCCGTGGGCGGCGTCGTCTCGGTGACGGTCGCGCGGATGAGCCGGCTGTATACGGGGTCGGCCACGTAATACCGCTGGTTGTTCTCCTGGTACGCGATCGCCGCCAAGCCGACGGCCTCCGGGCTCGTCCGCCATGTCAGCAGCTCGAGGTTCAACATGTTGCCCGCGTCGTAGCCGTTGGCGCCGTGGATGTTGAAGGCCAGCGGCCCCGCCGCCGGGATATACCCGTCCGGCCCCCCGGCCGAGTTCGGGTTGCCCGTGCCGAAGTCCTGCCCGTAAGGGCTGGTGTTTCGCGGCGAGGTCACCTCTCCTGGCCGCCCGTCGCCGCCATACCACAACCCCGACTTGTTCTCCGCCACGGCGATGTGGTAGATCGACGAGGCCAGGTCGTCGAACTCGGCCGGGCCGTCGTACACGTCGCGCACCCCGTCGGTGTTCAAGTCAAGCGCATCCGGCAAGATGGGCTTCTCGGGGTCGTCCCCGGAACCGTCGCCCCCGTTGTACACGCCGTCGAAGTTCGGGCTGTTCGGATCGCGCAGGTCGTTGTCGCCGCAACCGCTGCCCGGACTGGTCGGCGGTACGCACCACGGAAAGTAGGGTGTACCGTCCTGTTGGGCCCGGGCCGTGTTGCCGCCGCAATTCGGCGTGAACGGCCGCTCCACGCCCGCCGGATCGTTCCACCCCTTCGGCAACGCCGGGTCAAACGCGATCAGGTTTGGGACGCGCTCCTCCCAGGCCGGCGGGGGTGGGGCCACGGGGCCGGGATCCAGCCCCGCCAGCAAGTGCTTGTCGTGCCAATAGGCCGTCCACCATTCCTCGTAGCTCCACGCATAGCGCGGCGCATAAGGGGGGCACCCGTCACTCGGCCGCGGAGTACGCACATTGGGGATGTACGGTCGGCGCGGGTCGATCTGGAGCTTCTGGGCGGAGCCGGCCACCTCGATCCACGCATCCGGCCCGTCGTAGTGGCCGTTGCCGAAACGGGCCATGAAGCCGCGGGCATTGGGATCACCGGCGACGCGGTACGGTTCGCCGGCGTCGCCAGGATAATTGGCCCGGATGTAGGCCTCGGCCCAGGCCCGCGATGCGGGGTCGGGGTTCTTGTAGCTCGGGTCGAGCCGGCGCCACACGCCGTCGCCCACATAGACCCGCAGGAAATCCTCGAACGGCTCCGGGAAGCTCCAGGAACCGCTGTTATCGACGTCGCAGTACTCGGCCTCTTCGATGATCCCGTTGCGCGGGTTGAACGAGCGCGGGCACACTTGGATCACCGACCCCGGGTTGTTGGGGTCGGGAACCTCCTCGGTGGCCCCCCACCCGTCCCGCACCGCCTCGCACAGCGCGTCATACCGCCCATTCTCGTTCAGGTCACGAAACCGCTCGCCCGGCGTCCACACCGCACGCGCCCGAATCGGATCGAAGTCGATGAAGCCGGCCGCGGGCACATCCGGAGTTGGGCCTTGCAGCCCCGGCCCCACGTTCGGCGTCCCCGTGCCCTCCAGGTTGCCGTTGTAGTCGATTAGGATCGCCTGCCGGGTCTGGACGATCGTCTCGCCCTCGAACGGTTCAAAGGCCCCCGAATCGTTCAAATCAACAACCGGCAGGCGCAGCCCGTCGAGCGACGTGGCACTCCGCGGATCCACCGTCGCCCCCGTGCTGTCGAGGGCTTCGGGCGGCAGAATCGGCCATGGAGTCTCCACCCACCCGAACACGTCGCCGCTGACGTTCACTTGCCCGTACGAGATTTCGTACCAGTACTCGGCGAACGAGTCGATGCCCGGGCTGGTCCGATCGAAGTACTGCGCGAAGATGTCCTCCCGTTTGGGCAACCGGGCCTGAAACTGCGGCAACGGCTCCGTCACGCTCTTGGTGGGGACCGCCAACAGGAGCGAGAACTTCCGCTCATCGGCCGCGGCACCCGGCACCAAACTCCCCACCGCTATGCCGATCGCCAGACCCAGCATCAGACCACCCCGCCCCTCGGCGACGTTCGCGGACATGGCTCATCCTCAATTTCAGAAGCGCTCCCGGCACGGCCCACACTCCGCGCCCGCTCTGTGTAATTGGTAGCGCCCCCACGTCGGGGATCAACCCCGGGGCTCGTCATTTCCCGACGCTCCCGCAAGCGCAGGGCCCTGCGCGATCCAGTGCCACCTGTCCACCTTGCCGCTGGCCAGACTTGAAAGGCGCGTCCGGGGGGTCTTCGTCGCCGGCTGCTTCCGGCTCATCGGGGTTGTCCAAGCCCGCGCGGTCAGCCCCATCCGGCTCGACCGCCTCGGGAACCTCGGGCTCAATCGACGGCGGCGAGGGTTGCGTGGCGGGGACGGTGGTCGGTGTACACGAGGGGACCGCCAAAGTGACGCGGTGCAGAACAAAGCGGCTCGTGGTGCCGGGGAGTACCCGCACCAACACGCGAATTTCGACGAGCGGACCGCCGGTCGCCGGCCCGGCCTCGAAGGGACCGACCGATTGACCGGAGACAAACGTGAAGCGCCCGCACTCGCCCGTGACGGGATACATTCTTCGAGCCGCTACCGGCCACTCCCAGCGCGCGGCTTCCGCGTTGCCCGGGCCGTGGCCAACCACGAAGATTCGGTCGATCGCGTCGGGCTGCTCAAATGTGAGCTGCAACTCGAACGCCACCGCCGCCCGCACGCCGAAACGCACACCGCCGTAGACATTCCCCCGGGCGCCGGGCGCGACCCGCAATTCGCACGCGACGCGGTCGTCGTGGCGGCCCAGGTTGACTTGGCATGCGCGGCTGGAGACGGCGGTGAGCCGTTCGACCTGTCCGGGCGACAACGCGACCAGATCGCCGAATTCGCGCAGCGCGGGGCCCGACGCCGGCCGGCCGAGAACCAAACCGTGCAAGGTGAATCCCGCCAACATGCCCGGCTTGACCCGCACCACAACACGCAATTCGTCCACCGCCGGCGCGCGCGGCTCCGTTTCACCGCTCGCTTCGGCGCGGCGAAGAACGAAGTGGCCGGTGCCGCCTTCCGGCGTCAAGATGTACGTCAGACGTCGTCCCTCCGGAGGGACCATCTCCCGGTGCTTGGGGTGCCATTCCCACCGCTGAACGTCGCGCCGGCGGCGGTCGCCGTCGCCGCCCGGCTGCGTGCCGCGGGCCACCACGAAGATCGCGTCAATGTTCTCCGCGTCGTGCCACGTCACGTCGAGGCCCAATGTCCGGAAGTCGGGCACCGGGAGGCGCAGTCCGCCGTAGGAACGAGTCGAATCGTCGGAGCTGCCGGTGAGTCGGCAATGGACTCCCGCGTCGTCGGTGTTGAGGTCCGTTTGGCAGGAGCCGGACGCGATGGGCCGAATCCCGCGGATCGCGCTTGATCCCTGCCACACCTGGTGCGGCACGAGGTGTTCGGTCGGCGGATCCGGTTCCCAGCCGCGCGGCAGGCGGTACCAGGTGCGGTCGATACCGGTGGCGTGGGCCGCCACGCTGCCGGCGACGGCCAGGACGGCCAGCACCAGCTTGACCCATCGGCCACCCCAGCGGCCGAGTTCGTGCGTGCCGAAGAGCAGGTCGGACAACAGCGCCCCCAGCGTGACCAGCACAAGCGGGTCGCCCATCGTTCGGTAGCGGGAAGCGAAGACCGTTAGAGCCAGCCCGCCGACGTAGAACGCCAAAGGCAGTAGGACGGGTAGAAACGTTCGCAGACGGCGGAGCGCCAGGAGCAGGGACAGCAGCATCAGCGGCGCCACGATGACGCGGAACCACTGGTGCAGCTTGCGGTTGCGCGTCTCGAGGATGACGCCCCGCGTGGCGTACTCGTCAGAGACGGCGCGCTCCGGCCAGCGGCTCCCTTTCCAGTACCGCGACAGAACGGCCTTATCGTTCTCCTCGCTGGGGAAGAAGTACTTGGCGGCCCATGGGTCGGGCTGGGTTCCAAAGTACCGCAGCAAACGCACCCTCGAAAGAGCAATGTAGCGGCTCGGGTTCGTGCGTATCCACTCCAAGGCCTGGCACTGGTAGAAGCGGTGCTGCTCGATTTCGCCCATGCGCCGCTCCGCGGCCAACTGCGGTGGGGCCGGGTTCCCTCCGTCGAGGGAGCGCCCGTTGTTCCCCCACCACAGCGCGTAGCCCCCCTGGGTCGTGATCGTCGTCCACCCAAACCCGAGCGCGTGGTTGCGAACAAACCACGGCCCGACCCCCAGGAGCAGCAGAAGTGAGCAAACCCCGAGGTTCAGCCCGCGGCGCCGGCCGCCGCCGCGCCCGCGCCAGGCCAGCCACAGCCACGCCGGCAGCAAGAACACCGCTACGGGGCGCGTCAGAAACATCCCCGCGTACGCCATTCCACCGGCTGCGGCCAGCAAGATTCCCGGCCCAGGCCGCCCTTCGTGACTCCACAAGAGGCAGGTCAACCCAGCGACGAGCAGAAACACAGCCAGGTTGTCGCTGGCGAGCACGGGGACGTAGGCGATAGCCGTCGGGCAGAAGGTATGGAGCAGACCGCTCACGACCGCCGCCCGGCGCCCCACCACAAGCCCCGCCAACAACACCAGCAGGCCGGAGGTCAGGGCACCCAGCACGGCCTGGGCCACGCTGGCGGCGGTGTGGTTATGCCCGACCACCAGATACAGCAGCGCCAGAAACGCGGCGTACCCGGGCGGCCGATACGCACGCCATTCGGCGCCGAGATGCCGATACTCCCCCGTCTGTGCCCAGTGCAGCGCCGTCGCGTCGTAGCCGTAGTAATCACTGATCGGGGTAACGTGCGCGCCGGAGGCCCAGATCAACCGGAGGGTTAGCGACAGAACAAAGACCCCGATCGCCGGCCGTATCAATCCACGTCCGGAGCGTGTCATCGGCGGCCGCGATTCGCGCGAGTTCGACGCGCCCATCGGTACAGCCTCCCCTCACGCCACCTGTGCCCTCATGTCGGCCGCCGGGCGTGAATGAGAAGCGAGCCCGCGAACTCGCGCAGCAGCGGCAGGGCCTCCAGCGTCCGCCCCACGGCGCCGATCAGGGGAATGAGCCGTACGGGCGTGCCCGGGTGCAGCCAATCAAACGGCACGATGCGGATGTCCACGAAACCCACGGCCCGCAGCCGTTTGGCCAACGACCAGCGCACAAACGCCGTCTCGTCCGGCGACACGTACCAGAACACCCGTGGCAGCAGCCCGCGCAGCTTACGTTCCGCGAGCACTTGCGGGTTGAGCAGGTTCGGCTCGGCGAAGCTCAGAAACCCCCCGGGCCGGAGCAAGTCGTGGATCCGCCGCAGCGCGACGTCCAGATCAAGGTGGTGCAGGACGGACGAACCGATGACCGCGTCAAAGGGGCCGTCGAGCTCGCAGTCCTCGAATCGGCGGCAGGCGAAACGCACCCGTTCGGCCGGCAACCCGCGGGCCTGGGCGCGTTCCAGCAAGTCGGGCGAGATATCGACGGCCAGAATCTCAGCCCCGCTCTCGGCAAAGTGCGTCGTGAAGTTGCCCGTGCCGCAGCCGATTTCCAGCACCCTGCGTCCCGGCCCCAGCTCGGCGGCCCGGGCGATGCCCGCGGCCCGCCGCCGGGCCCGCAACTGCCCCGCCGGGGTCCCCCAGCCCCAGACGGCGTCCGTTTCGCGTTCGGCCAGCCGCCGGCCGTGCTCGATCTCGTGCTGGGCGCGGGCGCCGTCGCCGGTCGCCGCTGAAGCGGTCATGCGTGCTTTACCTCCAGGCTCTGCTCGTCGTGGCCCGTGCCGGTCGTCCCGGCTTGGCGGACAGCGAGTTTACTGGGCGTGGTCCGCGGCTGGCAAATCGGTTCGGGCCAGCACGACCAGCGCGAACATCGCCAGGTGGTTCCTCCACGGGTCCAGGACGCGCTCCAGGAGGTGCCACGCGCCGAAGCTCCAGCCCGGCATGAGCGCGCGCATCGAGACTCCGCCCGACACGAGGTACCCAAACGGCAGCATGGGCCGCACGGTGCGAATCCGCCAACACGGAAACTCCGCTTCAAAGCGGGCGCGGTCGCGGGCGAACAGGATCCACGGCAACGCCCCGTTCGCCCCCGACAGCGGCCCGCTCGCCGGGAACTCCCACGTCGTCGCGGCGGTGTCAAACGGCTCGTGGTGCAGCCGGCGATACACAAACCGCGACCACGTCGTCATCCACGGTTCGATCATGGCCAGCACGCCGCCGGGCCGCACGCAACGGGCCGCCTGCGCGAGGAACCGTCGCACGCGCGGCAGATGGTGGAGCACGTTGGTCATGACGATGCCGCGCAGCTCGCCGGCGCCAAACGGCAGCTCGTGGGCGTCGATGACGCGCGCGACGCCCGGGCAGGGAAACACGTCGGACGTGATGAGTTCCGGCAAGCGCTCCCGCAGGAACCCGCCGCCGGAACCGATTTCCAGTACGCCTCCCGCGCCGCCGGGCAGCGCCGCGATCAGGTCGGCGTACCACTCCTCGTAGATGCGGCGCAGGAACGGCTTTTCCAGGATGATCCGGCGGCGCAACTCCGTCGTGCGCGGATCATCCAGGTCCAGTCCGCGGGTGCGCGGGTGCGCCAGGAGGGACTTTACCGCCGCGAGCGTTGCGCCCATCTTCCGCCGTTGCCTACACGAACTTCAGTCGCCGGGCGGCGAACAAGACCATCCGCAGCAGCAGGCCGCCGTGCGTCCACCGATCGATATTCGTCTCGCCGTACGTCCGCTCGCGGTAGCGCACCGGCAGATCGACGATCTTCAGGTTCAGCTTGGCCGCGCCGAAGAGCAGGTCGAAGTCGCCGAAGGGGTCGAAGTCGCCGAAGTAGCCGCGATTGGCGGCGATCGTCTCGTAGTCGCGTTTCCACAGCACCTTGGTACCGCACAGCGTGTCGCGCACGGGCTGCCCCAGCACCGTGGTGAATGCCCAACTGAAGAACTTGTTGCCCAGGAGATTGAAGAAGCGCATCGCCCGGGCTTCCATCGGATACACCAGCCGCACGCCGTTGATGAACTCGCCCTTCCCACTGACCAAGGCCGCGACGAACAGCGGCAGGTCCTCGGGGGCCACGGTCAGGTCGGCGTCGAGGATCATCAGCACGTCGCCACTCGCGGCGGCGAAGCCCGTGCGGACCGCGTCGCCTTTTCCGCGGCCGGACTGCCGCAGCAGCCGACAGCGCCGCTGCGGGTTGTCCCGCACGGCGCGCTCAATGGCCGCGTACGTGTCGTCCGTCGAACCGCCCTCGACGAAGATCAGTTCGGTGCCCGCGCCCAGCTCCGGCGTACGGGCCATGATGGCGGGGATGTTGCCCGCCTCGTTGCGCGCCGGCACAACGACCGAGACGCGCGGCGCCTCGGGGGGATCGGTCGACCGCGGGCGCGGCCGGGCCACGATGAAGTTCGTCAGCGCCAGCCAGCGAAACGGCCAGAAGCGGACCAGGCCGCGGTTGCACAGCGCGGCCAGCAGTGGAATGCGGAGCGGCAGCAGGACTTCGGGCCACGTCCGCAGCACCTCGAAGTCCGCCAGGTGCAGCAGGTTCCTCAGATCGTGCAACGTCAGCCAGTTCTGCCGCAGCGTCGGCTTGGCCAGGCCCAGCCGCTCGGTCCACGACAGCGGTGCTTCCCACAGCCGACTGTACGAATTGATAATGACCCGGGTGCGCGGCGTGCAGACCCGCGCCGCCTGGGTCAAAACGGTTTGGACGTCCCACACGTCGTTGAGCAGGTCCGACAAAATCACGACGTCGAACGTCTCGTCCAGATTCAGCTCGTGGGCGTCCGCGTGAACAAAACGCAGGTGCGGGTGCCGCCGCGCCGCCCGCGACACCATCTCCGTGGAGAAGTCCACCCCGACGCCGAACGCCGGCCGCACCGCCGCCAGCAGGTCGCCCCGCCCGCAGCCGATCTCCAGCACGCGCTGCCCCGGCGGCACCAGGAACCGGTAGACCTCGCGCACCCGCGCGTGGTACGCCCCGCCCCACGTCTGCCAGTTGTCCAGCAGTCGCGCCAGGGCGTCCCAGCGGCGCACCCGCCGGCGGCGATACTCCCGTGCCGCGGGATCGTGCCGAAACGTGGCCGGGGCCAGACGGGGCCCCGCGGCGGGGACGGTGGGCCCCGTCAGCGGGCTGGCGGGTTCAACCATCGGTGGCGTCACGACGTGCGAACTCACTGCCGTTTCCCGCGTCTAATTGGTACGCCCACGCGGCCCGGCCGCGCCGGCAACGTACTATAGCGGCCAGCCCCACGCGCGCCCAATGCAGGTCTGGGCGTGACTCCGGCGCCCACCTGTGGCGCGGGACATACGATGCCGCCGAACGTCCTCACGCGACCGGAGTCCGGCATGAGTGTGGAAGACCCCGCTCCCGCTCACGACCCCGCCACGACGGTGGTCGGACCACTCGGCGCCGGCGAGCGCTTGGCGACACTCGACACGCTGCGCGGGCTGGCCATCCTCGGCATCCTGTTGGTGAACATGGCCGGCTTCAGCACGCCGCCGCAGGTGGCCGAACTGAGCGCGCCTTACTGGACGGCCCCGTTGGACCGCGCGGCGGGTGGCATGGCCGTGTCTGCACGACCCTGCTCGACGACCAGTGAACGGGCGCGCGCAGCTCGCCGTCGCAAGCGGGGAGGGCGAGCCCCCCGGCGGGCCGCGGCTCGGCAGGCCGGCAGGGTCGCCGCAGGAGACAGCCTCGCCCACCCGTGCCGCACGTTCTCCCCCGGTTGTCTTGCCGTTCTTTGCTCGTCCGCGATCAGACCTTATGATGGAGGCGGTGGGTGCCGTGGCCGCGTCCGCGTGGCCAGGCTCGACGCCCGCCGTGAGGCCCAGAACCGGCTTCGCCAAGCACAGTCGGCTTACGCCGGGGCGATTCGAGGAGTGTGCGATGAGCGGTGCGTACGAGAAGGCCTATCGACGGTCGATCGAGGATCCGGAGGGGTTCTGGGGCGAGGCCGCCGAGGCCCTGCACTGGACCCGCCGCTGGACCCAGGTGCTCGACGACGACGACAAGCCGCTGTACCGCTGGTTCGTCGGGGGTGAGATCAACACCTGCTACAACGCCATCGACCGCCACGTCGAGGCCGGTCGCGGCGACCAGCCCGCCATCATTTATGACAGCCCCGTCACCGACACCGTGCAGCACATCACCTACCGCGACCTGCGCGACCGCGTCGCCCGCTTCGCGGGGGCCCTCGTGAACCTGGGCGTGACCAAGGGCGACCGCGTCATCATCTACATGCCGATGGTGCCCGAGGCCCTCGTTGCCACCTACGCCTGCGCCCGCATCGGCGCGATCCACTCGGTGGTGTTCGGCGGCTTCGCGTCGAAGGAACTGGCCACGCGGATCAATGACGCCAAGCCGAAGGTCATCCTCTCCGCCTCGTGCGGCATCGAGGGCAAGAAGGTCGTCGAGTACAAGCCGCTGCTGGACGAGGCCATCCACATGGCCGCGCACAAGCCCGAGCGGTGCGTCATTTTCCAGCGGCCGCAAGCGTCGGCCCGAATGATGCCCGGCCGCGACCTGGACTGGCACGCCGTCGTCGAGACCGCCCGGCCCGTCGAGTGCGTGCCCCTGGCGGCGACCGACCCGCTGTACATCCTGTACACCTCCGGCACCACGGGCATCCCCAAGGGCGTGCTGCGCGACAACGGCGGCCACGCCGTCGCCATGCAGTGGACCATGAAGCACATCTACAACGTGCAGGCGGGCGACGTGTACTGGGCGGCGTCCGACATCGGCTGGGTCGTCGGCCACTCGTACATCATCTATGCCCCCCTACTGGCCGGCTGCACGACGATACTGTATGAAGGCAAGCCCGTCGGCACCCCCGACGCGGGCGCGTTCTGGCGGGTCATCTCCCAGCACAAGGTCAAGGTGCTGTTTACCGCCCCGACCGCCTTCCGGGCGATCAAACGCGAGGACCCGCAGGGCGAGTTCATCAAGAAGTACGACATCGCCTGCCTCAAGGCCCTGTTCCTGGCCGGCGAACGCTGCGATCCCGACACACTGAAGTGGGCGCAGGACCGCCTCGGCGTGCCCGTCATCGACCACTGGTGGCAAACCGAGACCGCCTGGGCCATCGCCGGCAACTGCCTCGGCATCGAGCACCTCCCGGTCAAGCCGGGCTCGCCGACCAAGGCCGCCCCGGGCTACGACGTCCGCATCCTGGACGAGGGCGGCGACCAGGTCCCCCCGGGCCGGAGCGGCAACATCTGCGTCAAGCTCCCGCTGCCGCCGGGCTGCCTGATGACCCTGTACAACAACGACCAGGGCTACATCGAGTCGTACCTCTCGCGTTACCCCGGCTACTACCTCACCGGCGACGCCGGCTACCGCGACGAGGACGGCTACCTCTACATCATGAGCCGCATCGACGACATCATTAACGTCGCGGGGCACCGGCTCTCCACCGGCGGCATGGAAGAGGTGCTCGCGGCGCATCCCGACGTCGCCGAGTGCTCCGTCATCGGGGCGGCGGACGAACTGAAGGGCGAGGTGCCGGTCGGCCTCGTCGTGCTGAAGGCCGGCGTAAACCGCCCGGAGGCCGATATCGTCAAGGAGCTCGTGCAGATGGTCCGCGACAAGATCGGCCCCGTCGCCGCCTTCAAGCAGGCTGTCGTCGTCAAACGGTTGCCCAAGACGCGCAGCGGCAAGATTCTCCGCGGCACCATGAAGAAGATCGCCGACGGCACCGAGTACAAGGTCCCGGCCACCATCGACGACCCCGCGACCCTCGCCGAGATCGGCGAATCCCTCCGCCGTATCGGCTACGCCAAGCCGTAGCGGCCGGGACGCGTCCGCCGCCGTTCGCAGCGGCCGGGACGCCTCTGGCATCCCCCACAGCGGCTCGCCACGGCGAGTCGCCTCTGAGGACCGCGCTCCGCACCGGCCGTGGGTAGTGCGGGCGTCTCGCCCGCCGATCCGAGCCACGAGCGTGAGGGAGCAGGCGGGTCGCACGGCCGCGTCTTCGCGGCGATGCTGCGACCCGCGAGCGAAGCATGTCCGCCCAAAGCCGTGGACATGCCACCGACTGCATGGGCGAGACGCGGCCGGTCATCCGCGAGTTCATCGGCGAGGAGCCGATCGACGACACCCACACCGGGCTGTACGAAGTGGACGCGGAGAGCTACTTGCTCGCCGACGAGTGCCCCCTTGTCGCGCCGCCCCGCGGCTCCTAAGTCGCTCAGTCCCCCAATCCCTCGCTGACGGGGCTGCGGGAGGACCCAAGTGCTCGCATTTTGCCGGCCGGAACAACGGACGACGCGCTGCGCGGACGCCGCACCGGCGCTAGGGGCTCGTCCGTGGCTCCCCTTGCCGGGCCCGTCCCTGCGAGGAAGGGCGGTCGTCGGGGACAACCTCCGTGAGAGGAGGAGCGTCGAGGCAGCCCCGAGGGCCGGCAACGTCAGGCGGGGCTGTCGCTAGGCGGCGTCTCGACCGGCTCGGGCGACGGCGCGCCGCGGAACTCGCCGCCGGATTTCGCCGCCGACGGAGCCCGGTCATCACCAGGCGGGCCGGCGAGATCACTCGCATCGAGCGAGCCGGACGCCTCCACGCCGTCCGGGCGCGCGTCCGCACCCGCGAGCGAAGATCCTTCACCCTCGACTGACACCGCGTGGCCTTCTCCGCCCCGCGACATCGCACTGCCTTCACCCGCACTCGATATCGTGTCACCTTCGCTGGAACTCGACGCGGAGACGCCTTCGCCCAAGCCCGGAGCCGCCACCGCGTCGCCGGCAATAGTATCCGCTTCGAAGCCCGTCGATTCCGGCTCGGCGGACTCGACCGCGCCGCCCGGCTTCTTGTCCTCGACCAACTCGCCACGGGCGATCGCCTCGGCCCGGGCCTTGGCCTCCGCCTCCCGCTGCTCCTCCTGGCGGATGACCTCTTCGCCGGCGGCCTCGACGATCCGCTCGGCCAGCTCGGCTTCGACGCCGAGTTCGCTCACCAGCGGATCGGGGCCGATCTCGTCGATGTCGCCGACCGAGACGCAGCCGAACACGACGAGCTTATCGACCAGCACGTCATCCACGCCCTCGACCTCCTTCAGGACGCGGGCCATGTTCTCCAGGTGCTTGGTGTACTCGGCCGGCGTCAGGATGTCGATGTCCCACCCCGTCAGCCGGCTCGCCAGCCGCACGTTCTGCCCGCGCTTGCCGATGGCGAGCGAAAGCTGGTCCTCGGCGACGACGACGGTCGCCTTGACGAGCTCGAAGCACAGGGCGATTTCCTGCACTTCGGCGGGCTTCAGCGCGTTTTGAATGAGAATCTGGCTCGATTCGTTCCAGCGCACGATGTCGATCTTCTCGCCGCCGAGCTCCTCGACGATGTTCTTGATGCGGCTGCCGCGGACGCCGACGCAGGCCCCGACGGCATCCACCTTGGAGTCGATGCTGCTGACGGCGACCTTGGTGCGGTAGCCGGCCTCGCGGGCCAGGGCCTTGATCTCGATGATCTGCTCGGCGACCTCGGGGACCTCCAGTTCGAACAGCCGCTCGATAAACTCGGGGTGCGAGCGGGAGAGAATGATCTTCACCTGGTTCGGCTGATCGCGGACTTCGAGGATCAGCACGCGGATGCGTTCGCCGGGCTGGTGCGTCTCGCCGGGGATCTGCTCGCTGCGCGGCAGGAAGCCCTCGGTGCGGCCCAGGTTGACGAGGAGGTTGCCGCTCTCGGCGCGGACGACGGTGCCGGTGAGGATGGTGCCGCGGCGTTCGGTGAAGTCTTCGAAGATGCTGGTGCGTTCGCGCTCCCGCGTCTTCTGGATGATCATCTGCTTGGCCGTCTGGGCCGCGATCCGCCCCAGGAGCTGCACGTCCACGGGCTGCCCGTCGACCGTCGCCTTGAACTTCCCGGTCAACAGATCGAGCTTGACCTCGACGGCGGTCTCTTCGCCGTAGTTCTTGCGGATCGCCCCGGCCATCGCCCCCTCGATGTCGGCAATGAGGGCGTCGCGGTCGATGTTCTTGTCGCGGCAAATGCTGTCGATGATGCGAATGAGGTCCGGATTCATGGCGTCTGCACCTTCGTGGCGTCCGCGGCCACACGCCCGCGGTCGAATCGGGCCGCACAAACCAACAAAAACGGGCCGCCGGAGCGACCCGGACAGGCCCGGCAGCGGGCCCGCGCAACAGATCATCGGTCGCCGCCCCGGCCGCGTGGCGGCGGCGGGGGCTACCCTCGAGTTGGGCCCGACGGCACCCGACCCAAGTCGGTCGGCAGTGTAACACGGCGGCGCCGGTTTGACCAGTCAGCGGAGTGTCGTTTTGCGCGGGGCGGCACCGGCCGCTCACGGGCCGCCGCCGCCCGACGCAGGGACGCTCGGCGTTCTTCGCGCTCCCTGAACCGCGGTGGATGACCTCTCCCAGCCCACGGCCGCTGCGAGGCCCGGTCGCCAAAGGCGACGCGCCGTGGCGAGCCGTTACCCGTCGCCGGGGCCTGGCCGCCACAAGCCACCGGTGCCTGACCGTTACAAGTCGCCGAAGCCTGGCCGCCACGCATTGCCGAAACCGGCCGCTACGCGTGAATCGCCCGATCTTCGACCGCCAGCGCGGCCTCCTTGAGGCACTCGGCGAGCGTCGGGTGGGCGTGGCAACAGCGGGCCAGGTCTTCGCTGCTGGCGCCGAACTCAATGGCCACGGCCGCCTCGGCAATCAAATCGCCGGCGCGCGGGCCGATGATGTGGACGCCGAGAATGCGATCGGTGTTGGCATCCGCCAGAATCTTCACTTTGCCTTCGATTTGCCCCAGCGCGCGGGCCCGCCCGTTGCCGCGGAACTGGAAGACGCCCTTGCGATACTCGACGCCGGCGTCCTTGAGCTGCTCCTCCGTCCGCCCGACGCCGGCGATTTCGGGTTCGGTGTAACACACGCCCGGGATGGCGTCGTAGTTGACATGCCCGTAGCCGGTGACGATGTGTTCCACACAGGCGACGCCCTCTTCGCTCGCCTTGTGGGCGAGCATCGGGCCGCGGATGACGTCGCCGATGGCGTACACGCCGGCGGCCGCGGTGCGGAAGTGCTCATCGACCGGGACGCGGCCCTTCTCGTCCAGCCGGATACCGAGGGTGTCGAGGCCGAGGTCGTCGGTGTTTGGCACGCGGCCGACGGCCAACAGCACGCGGTCGCAGCGGATCGGCTCCATACCGTCGCACTGGACGATGCCGTTGCCGGCATCGCCTTTCTTGCCGGCCGGTTCCTCGGCCCGCACCCCGGTGACTCGGGCGCCAAGATGAAACTCCAGACCCTGCCGCTGGAAGAGCTTGAGCGCTTCCTTGGCGATCTCGCCGTCCGTGCCGGGGAGAATGCGATCGAGGTATTCGAGCACCGTGACTTTGGCCCCGAGCCGGTGCCAGACGGTCCCGAGTTCCAGGCCGATGTATCCCGCGCCGATGACCACCAGGTGCTTTGGCACCTGCGGGTAGGAGAGCGCTTCGGTGCTCGTGCCGATGCGGTCGCCATCGAGTTCGACCCCCTTCAGCGGGGCTGACTTCGACCCCGTGGCGATCAGGACGTGCTTCGCCTCCACCGTTGTAACGCCGCCGGCCGCGTTGTCGCTGACGACCGCCACGCGCCCCGGTCCGGCCAGCCGGGCATAACCGACGTACCGCGTGATCTTGTTCTTCTTGAACAGCGCCTCGACGCCCTTGGTCAGCCCACCGACGATCTGCTCCTTGCGTTTCAGCATCGCCGGCAGATCGAGCGTGACATCGCCCACCTTGACCCCGTGCTCGGCAAGGGCGTGCCGGGCGGCGTGATAGTGCTCGCTGGATTCCAGCAGGGCCTTGCTGGGGATACAGCCGATCCGCAGGCACGTACCGCCGAGGACCGGCTCGCGCTCGACGCAGGCCACGTTGAGACCGAGCTGCGCGGCCCGAATGGCGGCGACGTACCCGCCGGGGCCGCTGCCGATCACGATCAGGTCATGCTGCATGGAAAACTCCAGAGGAACCACAGAGGCACTGGGAGCGCAGAGGCCGCAGAGATTGAGTGAGAGTCACGGATTGCGCGCCGCCGCGCCGCACACGCAATGATCCTCAGCGTTCTCTGCGTCTCGGCAGTTGCCTTTCTGGCGACTGCCTTTCCGGCGGTCGCCTCAGACCTCGATCAACATCCGCGCCGGGTCTTCAACGCACTCCTTGATCCGCTTCAGGAACGACACCGACTCCCGCCCGTCGATGATGCGATGGTCGTACGTGAGCGCCACGTACATCATCGGCCGGATCACCACCTGCCCCTCCCGCGCCACCGGCCGGTCCTGGATGGCGTGCAGCCCCAGGATCGCACTCTGCGGCGGATTGATGATCGGCGTGGCCAGCAGCGAGCCGAAAATGCCGCCGTTGGTGATTGTAAACGTCCCGCCCTGGAGCTCTTCGACCGTGATCTTGCGGTCGCGGGCCCGCGCGGCCAGGTCCGCGATGGCCAGCTCAACCTCGGCGAAGCTGAGCCGCTCGGCGTTGCGGACGACCGGCACGACCAGGCCGTGCTCGGTACTGACCGCGATGCCGATGTCGTAGTAGTTCTTGTACACGATGTCGGTGCCGCGGATTTCCGCATTGACCGCCGGAAACCGCTTGAGGGCGTCAATCGCCGCCTTGACGAAGAACGACATGAAGCCGAGCTTCACGCCGTGCTGCTTCTGGAACTCCTCGCCGCGCTCTTTCCGCAGAGTCATGACGGCCGACAAGTCGATTTCGTTAAAGGTCGTCAGTGAGGCGGTCGTTTGCTGCGATTCGACGAGCCGCTGGGCAATTCGTCGGCGGAGCATGGTCATGGGGACGACTTCTTCGAGGCGGTCACCGCCGGCCGGCGCCGAGGGCGCGACGCCCGCATCACCCGCTCCCTGACGGTCGCCGTTCGGATCAGCGGGCGGGGCGCCCGCACTCCCCCGTTCACGGTCGCGGGCCGGGTCGGACAAATGGCGCTGAACATCCTCCTTGAGGAGCCGGCTGCCGGGACCGGTGGCCTGCACGTCGGCCGGCGACAGACCGGCTTCGGCCAGCGCCCGCCGGGCCGCAGGCATGACGCGCGGTTCACGGAGCCTGCCCTTGACGGCAACCGACGGTCTCGGCTCGGCAGGAGCCTCGCCCGCCCGGCCGGTGCGGAGCCCGGCCGCTACTGCCGCCGGTGGGTGCCCGGCCGCTACCTTGGGCGGTACGGCCGCCTCGGCGGTGACCCGCTCCTCAATGAGCGCGATGACGGCCCCAACCGGGACGATCTCGCCGGCGGGTTTGAGCTGCTTGCTCAAGACCCCGCTCACCGGCGACGGCAACTCCATCGACGCCTTGTCGGTCTCGATCTCGACGACGGCTTCATCGCGTTCGACGCGGTCACCCTCACCCTTCAACCACTGACCGACCTGGACCTCGGTGATGGACTCGCCCGCCGACGGAACCCGTAGCTCCACGGTCATGGTTGTCACTCTCCCGCACGTCGGTTCGACATGCCGTTCCATTTCAGTCTGCGGTCAAGGGTGCGAACGCCGCCTCGATCAACCGCTGCTGCTCCAGCTTGTGACTGGCGGCCGATCCGGTCGCGGGGCTGGCGGCGGCCGGCCGACTGACAACGCGCAGCGGCCGACGACCACCCAGGGCCGTCCCGAATCTTATGCGAAAATGCGGCCACGCGCCCATATTCCGCGGCTCTTCCTGCACCCAAACCAGCTCGGCGTCGGCGGGGTACGGGGCCAGCGCCGCCCGGAGCAGCTCCTCCGGCAAGGGGTAGTACTGCTCGATGCGCACGATCGCCACATCGTTTCGCTTTCGGGCCGCCCGCGCCGGCTGCAAATCGTAGTACACCTTCCCGCTGCACAGTAGGACCCGCCGGACCGCGCCCGGCTCCGCCGTCATGTCCGGCACGACCCGCTGAAATCGCCCCGCGGCCAGCTCATCCAGCGGCGACACGGCCTGCGGGTGTCGCAGCAGGCTCTTCGGCGTCAGCACCACTAGCGGCTTGCGCCACGGCCGCCGCACTTGCCGCCGCAGCACGTGGAAGTACTGCGCCGGCGTGCTGGGGTTGACGATCTGCATGTTGTCTTCGGCCGCGAGCATCAGGAACCGCTCCAGCCGCGCGCTGGAATGCTCCGGCCCCTGCCCCTCCAGCCCGTGCGGCAGCAGCAGCACGAGTCCGCTCAGGCTATGCCACTTCTCCTCGGCACTGGCGAGGAACTGGTCCACGTACACCTGGGCCGTGTTCACGAAATCGCCGAACTGGGCCTCCCAGATGACGAGCCCGTCGGGATACGCGATGCTGTAGCCGTATTCATAGCCCAGCACGCCCGCCTCCGAGAGCGGGCTGTTCAGAACGTGAAACGGGGCCTGTTCCGCGGCGACGTGCTGAAGTGGAATGTACGGCTCCCCGGTCTCGTAGTCGTGCAGGACCGCGTGTCGTTGGCTGAACGTCCCCCGCCCGCTGTCCTGCCCGCTCATCCGCACGCGCATCCCCTCCGTGACCAGGGAAGCGAACGCGAGGGCCTCGGCGGCGGACCAGTCCACGGGCCGCTGCCCCGCAGCCATTTGCCGGCGGGCCTCTTGAAACCGCACCAGCTTCGGGTGCAAGTGAAATCCCTCCGGAACCCGCGCGATCGACGCCAGCAGTTCCGCCAGCCGTGCCCGCGGCACGCCCGTGTCCACCTCGGGCACATCAGCGTCCAAGCCGCCGCGATAACCACTCCAGATTCGACCTAGCGTGCTCGGCCGCGCCCGGACCGACGGGCCCTCGTCGCGCACGCCGGCCAGTTGCTCATCGAGGGCGGCCCGACGCCGCTCCGCAATCTGGTCCGCCTCTTCCCGCGTGACTCCACCCATCGTCAACAGATGTGTCAGGTAACTGTCGCGCACCGACGGCCGGGCGTCGATCTTGCGTTGCAGCAACGGTTGCGTATACGACGGCTCGTCGGCCTCGTTGTGCCCGTACCGCCGATAGCAGTACATGTCAATAACCACGTCACGCCGGAACGTCTGGCGGAAGTCCAGCGCCAACCGCACGACCTGGGCCACGGCCTCGGGGTTCTCGCCGTTGACGTGAAAAATCGGGCTTTGCAGCATCTTGGCCACGTCGGTCGCGTAGCGCGTGGAGCGGCCCTCCTGCGGCGACGTCGTGAAGCCGATCTGGTTGTTGACGATGATGTGCAGCGTGCCGCCGGTGCGATACCCCGGCAGCTCGCTGAGATTCAGGGTCTCCTGGACGATCCCCTCGCCGGCGAACGCCGCGTCCCCGTGGATCAGGATCGCCATGCTTCTTTCGTGAGCGGCGTCGCCCTGGCGGTCCTGCTTCGCACGCACGCGGCCCAGGGCCACCGGGTTCACGAACTCGAGGTGACTGGGGTTGAAGCACAGCGCCAGGTGGATTTCGCGGCCGTCGGCCGTGACCCAGTCGCCGTGTGAACCCAGGTGGTACTTCACGTCGCCGCGACCGAGGTACAGCTCCGCGTCCAGGTCCTCGAACAGCCGGAAGATCTGCCGCGGGCTCACGCCGAGGATGTTGGCCAGGACGTTCAGCCGGCCGCGGTGGGCCATGCCGATGACGATCTCGTCGATGCCCTGGCCGCCGGCGTGTTCGATGGCCAGGTCGAGCAGCGGAATGAGGCTCTCGCCGCCCTCCAGCGAGAAGCGTTTGGCTCCGATGTACTTCTTCTGGATGAACTGCTCGAAGATCACGGCGTCGGTGAGCCGCGTGAGGATGCGAAGCTGCTCGGGCCGCGTCAGCGCGATCCGGTTCTGCGTCCCCTCCATCCGCTCCTGAAGCCAGTGCCGCGCGTCGAGCGAGTCGATGTGCATGAACTGCACGCCGATGGCCCGGCAGTACGTGTTGCGCAGCAGGAGAATGATCTCGCGCAGCGTCCGCTGGGCCGCGCCGTGGATCGTCCGGCTCGAAAACACGCGGTTCAAGTCGTCCCGCGTGAACCCGTAGTAGCCGGGCTTCAGTTCCGGGCGATGCGGCAGCGGCGGGTGCAGCGGATTGACCGCCGCCACGATGTGCCCGCGGACGCGATACGCCCGCACGAGCTGATCGACGCGATCCTGGTGAACCGCGGCCTGCGCACCGGCCCGCGCGGCCCCGTTGCCGTCGCGCGGCGACGGGGGGTTGAACAGGCTGCGCGGCCGAAACGACGGTCCTAGCCGCGAGCCGGCGCCGAACCGGTCCCCGCCGGCCAGCGGCTCGAAATACGCCCGCCACGCCGGCGGCAACGACCGCGGGTCGCGGAGGAACTCCACATAGAGCTGTTCGACGAACGGCAGATTGACGCTGTCGGGCAACGACGGCGACTGGCTCATGCGCGAACACCCTGACTGGCGACTCCCGGCGCGGGGCACTCGATCCCGGTGCCGCCCGCGCTCGGCTACGGCGGATTATAGAGGGCTTGGCCCGCCCGCGCGTCGGCCTCGGCTGGTCCGCGCGGCCTGTTCAGCCGCCGAGCGGGAGGGCGCGGCTCCGGCCGAGCCGTAGCTTGCCGAGAGACTAGCCCCCCCGCTTGCGGCGTGGTATGGCGAGCGGTGAGCTGGGCAGCGCCGGCTATTCGGCCGCCGGGCTGTCCCCGCTGTGGGTCATCTCTAAGAAGCCCTGGAGCTTCCGCGAGCGGACAGGGTGCTGGAGCTTGCGGATGGCCTTGGCTTCGACCTGCCGCACCCGTTCGCGCGTGACCTTGAAGATGCGGCCGACCTCTTCCAGGGTGTAGGTGTAGCCGTCGCCGATGCCGTAGCGGAGCTTAATGATCTCACGCTCGCGGTAAGTCAGCGTCTTCAGGACGGCCTCGATGCGGTCCTTCAGCATGTCGCTGCTGGCGCTGATGACGGGCGACTCGGCTTTTTCGTCCTCGATGAAATCGCCGAAGTACGAATCCTCACTCTCGCCGACCGGCCGATCCAGCGAGATCGGGTGGCGGCTGATCTTCATCACGCGGCGGGCCTCGGAGACCGGCATCTTCGCCTCGCGGGCGATCTCCTCGATCGTCGGCTCGCGCTTCAGCTCCTGGAGCAGCCGCTTGCTGATGTTGCGCAGCTTGCTCATCGTCTCAATCATGTGGACCGGGATGCGGATCGTCCGGGCATGGTCGGCGATGGCCCGCGTGATCGCCTGCCGGATCCACCACGTCGCGTACGTGCTGAACTTGTAGCCGCGGCGGTACTCGTACTTGTCCACCGCCCGCATCAGGCCGGTGTTGCCCTCCTGGATGATGTCCAGGAACGACAGCCCGCGGTTGCGGTATTTCTTGGCGATGGACACGACCAGCCGCAGGTTGCCGCCGGCCAGCTTCCGCTTCGCGTCCTCGTACTCCCCGAACACCTTCTGCGCTTCGTTGACGCGCCAGCGGAGGTCCTCGGCCCCTTCCATGACCAGGTCGACCAGGCCCTGGAGCTCCTCCTTCATGGCGTCCGCTTCCTCCCCCGGCAGCGACTTGCCGCGGGTGCGGAGCTCCTCGTGCAGGGCCTCCATCTTCTGACAAATCGACGCCAGCTTGCGCATCATCGGGGTGATCCGGCTGGTGCGCAGCGACAGCTCCTCCAGCAGCGTGACCGCGCGCCGCCGCCGCTGGTTCATGCGCTCGGCCGCGGACTTGCGGCCGGCGGCCGGCGCGCGGGGATCGCGGACCAGGTTCCAGTCGGCCCGGTTGAGCTCCAGCAGCTTCTGCACGGTGGCCAGATTGGCCGGCAGGCGTTTGATGATCGTGCCTTTGGCCATGCTCTCGGTGGTCGAAATCTTCATCGTGCGGTCGAAGGGCATCCGCCCGTCGGCCACCGCCTGCATGGTCTCCACGGCCTGCTGCATGCAATAGTCGTTCTCGAGCACGCGCCGCCGAAACGCCATTCGCGTCAGCTCGATCTTCTTGGCCAGCGCGATCTCCTGGTCGCGCGTCAGCAGCGGGATCTCGCCCATCTGCGTTAGGTACATACGCACGGGGTCGTCGACCCGCCGCACGGTCGCGTCCGCCAGATCGACCTCCGTCACCTCGTCGAGGCTGTCGCCGCCCTCGAGCAGGCCGGCGCGCTTCCGCTCCGCGTCGCGCAGCTTGTCCGCCTCGATCTCGTCGATCATCTGGATGCCGCTCTGCTCGATGCGGTTGAGCACGCTTTCGAGCTTCTCCGGCGAGATGGCCTCGTCGGGCAGCGTCTCGTTCAACTGCTCCCACGTCAGGTACTTCTTGCGCTTACCCTGCTCGATGAGCTCGCCGACGATCTGCTCGATCGGATCAATGTCTGGCTGAACAACGGCCATGAACATTCTCCATCTCGGGGTGTCGCCGGCCCGCTACCGCCGGTACCGGGCCGGGCCGCACCCGCCACGCAACTCACGGACGACGCGGCGCGTTCCAGCGCTGGGCCGGGGCCAGGACCGACTCCTTCCCGCGCGCACATTCGTGGAGCGCGCGGAACACCCGGACCGCGTCCGCGGTCTCGCCCGCCGCGCCGCCCTGCAATTCCCGGCGCAGGTCGCCCATCCGCAGCATGCCAACTTCCGCGGCCAGTCGCGCCCGCGCCGCCTCGCAGACCTCGGCCGACGAATCGAGCCCCGCGACGCGGGCGGCGGCCCGGTGGACCAGCTCGCACACGGCCCCGTCCTCGCAGCGCTCGACTACGTCTCTCAACGAGTATTCGCCGAGGTCCTGATGAACATCAACCAACACACGATAAAGTCGCGTCCAGGTCTCAGAATGCTCCACGCCCTGACCAACGGCGTCGTCTACGCTGCGCCACGCGGCCGCGCTCCGCGCCAGCAGTCCCAGAACCGTTTCGACCGCCGTGATCAGACCTGCCGGCAGCCCGCGGATGCTCGCCTCATATCCGGACTCGCCCGCGACCGCCGTTTCGCTCGGCGTCGCACGTCGCCGGGTCCGCTTCTCGCGCTCCAGCCGCTCAAAAACCTCGCTCTTGGGCACGCCCAACAGGTCGCTCAGCCGACCGACCAGCAAGTCCTGGCCGAGCGGGTCCACCCCGCCGGCCACGGCCGCCCCAGCCACGAACTGGAGGTACTGCTCGACCGCCTGGCGGCGGCCGCGTGCGTCACCGCGGTCAAACGACCTAAGTGTTTGTGACCACTTGAATTCCAGCGCGTCTCGGGCGGCGTTCAACGCGGCGGCGAAGCCCGCCGGACCGCGGCCCAGCACGCAGTCCGCCGGATCCTCGCCCTCCGCCAACAGAACCACGCGGATTTCCGCCTGCGACCGCAACGCCACCTCGACGGCCCTTTCCGCCGCCCGGATGCCCGCCTCATCGCCGTCAAAGCACAAGTATAGCGCCTTGGCGAGCGGGCGAAGCAGCTCCACGTGGGCGTCGGTCAGCGCCGTGCCCAACGTCGCCAGCACGTTGCCGAAGCCGTGCTGAACGAGCAGCACGGCGTCCATGTAGCCTTCGACGATGATCGCCGCCCCTTCCTTCTCGATCGACCGCCGAGCCAGGTCCAGCCCGTACAGCACGCGCGACTTACTGAACAGGGCCGTTTCGGGCGAGTTCAAGTACTTGGCCGGGTCGTCGCCGAGGGTTCGCCCGCCGAACGCAATAGGCCGGCCCATCCGGTCGCGGATCGGGAAAACCAGCCGGTTGCGGAACCGGTCGTAAGTTCTTCCGGAATCGTTCGTTACAGCGAGACCCGCCTGGTGGAGCACGTTGTCGGCCAAGCCGGCCCGCCGGGCGGCCTGAAGCAAGTCATCCCACCGATCGGGCGCGTAGCCCAGGCCGAACCGATCAACCGTCTCCTGCGTCAGTCCGCGCGATCGGGCGTATTCACGAGCCCGCTGCCCCTCGCTGCCCGCCAGGTTCCGCCGAAAATGCTCGCAAGCCCAGGTCACCGCCGCCTGGATGCCCTCACGTGTGCGTGCCGCCTGGGCATCCTGCGGCCCGGAGTGCAATTCGACACCCGCTCGCCGGGCCAGTATCGCCAGCGCCTCCGGGAACGTAACTCTTTGGTGGAGCTGCACGAAACGAATCACGTCGCCGCCGGCACCGCAGGACCAGCACTTGAAAATCTGCTTGCTGGGGCTGACTGACATGGACGGCTTGTGGTCGTCATGGAATGGGCAGAGACCAACGTAGTCCTTGCCCTTGCGGGTCAGGTCCACTCGCTCGCCGACGACCGCGACGATATCGACGCGCTCTAAGATTTTGTCTTTAAGAGACTTATCCATCTAGTACGGATACTGGGCGGACTCTCGTCTTGCTACCCAACCGCCAGACCGCAAGTGAGTCGTCCGCTTTCAGGACTCTTCTCAAGCGAATTAAGTTAGTATAACGCGCGAATGCCCGCCGGTCAATTTTTTGAGACCTTGGCCCCGCTCGCCCGATTTTTCTAATGGTTTGTGAAAAATGGAATTACGAGTCGAGCTCAGTTTCGGGAGCGTTCCCGAAGACAAAGAAACCTGTCATGTCACGACTCCATTCCGCGCCACGCCCCGTCGATCGTCGTCAGGGCCGACCGGCAACCATCCCGCACAAAGACGTCCGCCAGTCGAGTATGCTCACTCGGATTCGGGTTGATTTCGATGACGCGGGCCCCGCACACCTTGGCCGTGTCAACCAGTGACGCGGCCGGCTGCACTACGCCGCTGGTTCCTATAACCAGGAACACCCGCGCCCGCTGCGCCGCCAGGAAGGCTGCCTCCATCGCCCCCGCCGGCAGCAGCTCGCGGAACCAGACCACCGCCGGCCGCAGCCGCTTTGAGCAGATGGGGCAAGCCGGATCCTCCCCGAGATCGTCGAGTGTCTGCACGCTGTAATCGCAGTACGTGCAGCGGGCCACGTCCAGCCGCCCGTGCAGCTCGATCACCCGGCGTGAACCGGCCCGGTGGTGCAGCCCGTCGATGTTCTGCGTAATGACGGTGAAGTCGGGCGTGCGGCGCTCCCACTCCGCCAACACGCGGTGCCCCTCGTGCGGCTCCATCGTGGCAAGCTGCGCCCGCCGGGCGCGATACCACGCCCAGACCTTGAGGGGGTCGCGGCGAAACGCCTCCGGCGTGGCGAGCTCGTCCGGGTTGAACTTGGTCCACAGCCCGTTCTCGTCGCGGAAAGTATCGAAACCGGACTCCTTGGACATCCCGGCCCCGGTCAGGACCGCGACGGACTCCGCCGCCAGGAGCAACTCGGCCGCGCGCTGCGCATCGTCATGGTTCATGGGACCACCAGTTGGCCGTGCCGGCCCAACTCCAGCCGCCGGGGCGGCAGCGCTGCCGTCGTCTTCACGGCAGGCCATGCCGACCCGCCTATCGGCTGCGATCAAGTGTAGCTGGGTTCGGTCTTGAGCCCCAGGGGTCTCGGGGAGCGCGAGTGTATTGGGTCCTCGTCGCTACGCCACGAACAGATACGTTACGTCGGCGCGAACCAAGCCAGCACGGGAAGCGGCAGCATGAACACAAGAGCCAGCCCCAGGACGATACCCGGGAAACCGGCCCGTCGCGGCCGGCCGGCCCGGAGCGCCACGACCAGTAATCGGGCCGGACGGGCGCGGCATTGGCAACCCACTCAGGTAGTATCCGCACCCCGCGCAACGCCTCATGTTCGCACGGAACGGCATTATGCCCGCCGGCAGCCGCGGCAGAAATGGCCGTGCTATAATGGCCCCGCATTCAGGAGCAGGAGACCGCGATGGTTACCCCTCACGCCGCCTCCACTGCGACCGCCGGCCCCCGCACCGTCCGCGCCCTGCGCGGCACGCAACTGACCTGCAAAGGCTGGCCCCAGGAGGCCGCCCTGCGGATGCTCATGAACAACCTCGACCCCGACGTGGCCGAAAGGCCGGACGAGCTGATCGTCTACGGCGGATCGGGGCGGGCGGCCCGGAGTTGGGCCGATTTCGACCGCATCGTCGCCACCCTCAAGCGGCTCGAAAGCGACGAAACGATGCTCGTGCAGTCCGGGCGGGCAGTCGGCGTCATCAAGACGCACCCCGACGCCCCGCGCGTCCTCATCAGCAACAGCATGCTCGTGCCCAAGTGGGCCACCTGGGACGAGTTCCGTCGGCTGGAGGCCCTCGGCCTGACCATGTACGGGCAGATGACCGCCGGCAGTTGGATCTACATCGGCACACAGGGCATCCTCCAGGGGACGTACGAGACGTTTGCCGCCGCCGCTCGCAAGCACTTCGGCGGCTCGCTGCGGGGCAAGCTCGTGGTGAGCGGCGGACTGGGCGGCATGGGTGGTGCCCAACCGCTGGCGGCAACCTTCAACCAGTCCGCGTGCCTCATCGCCGAGGTCGACTGCGTACGCATTGAGCGGCGACTCAAGACGCGCTACCTCGACAGGATGACCGCCGACATCGACGAAGCTCTGCGGTGGGTGCTCGACGCCAAGAAAAGCGGCACGCCGCTATCCGTCGGCTGGCTCGGCAACGCCGCCGACCTACTCCAGACTCTCATTGACCGCGATATCACGCCGGACGTGCTCACCGATCAGACCTCCGCTCACGATCCGCTCAACGGCTACGTGCCGAACGGGATGACGTACGAGCAGGCGCTAGCGCTGCGGCGGAGCAACCCGGACCAGTACGTGAAAGCATCGTTCCGCACGATGGCGGACCACATGCGGGCGATGTTGGAGCTTCAGCGGCGTGGCGCGATCACGTTCGACTACGGCAACAACCTCCGCGGCCACGCCCAGCAGGCCGGCGTCGCCAACGCCTTCGATGTCCCCGGCTTCGTTCCCGAGTACATCCGTCCGCTGTTCTGCGAAGGGTCGGGGCCGTTCCGCTGGTGCGCCCTGTCCGGCGACCCGGCGGACATTCACGCGACCGACGAGGCCGTGCTCCAGAAGTTCCCCGACGAGGAGCACCTGTGCCGGTGGATTCGGCTGGCGGGCGAGAAGGTCGCGTTTCAGGGCCTGCCGGCCCGCATCTGCTGGCTGAAGTACGGCCAGCGGGCGAAGATGGGCCGCGTGTTCAATGACCTGGTGCGCACGGGGAAAGTCAAGGCCCCGATCGTCATCGGCCGCGACCACCTGGACTGCGGCTCCGTCGCCAGCCCGAACCGCGAAACCGAGGGTATGAAGGACGGCTCCGACGCCATCGCCGACTGGCCCATGCTCAACGCCATGAGCAACGTGGCCTGCGGGGCGAGCTGGGTGAGCATTCACCACGGCGGCGGCGTGGGGATCGGCTACTCGCTCCACGCCGGCATGGTCATCGTCGCGGACGGCACCCCCGAAGCCGAGCGGCGCCTGGAGCGTGTCCTCACCGCCGACCCGGCGACCGGCGTCATGCGCCACGCGGACGCGGGGTATGAGTTGGCGATTGACGTGGCGCGGGCGAAGGGCGTCGATGTGCCCGGCCTACCGGGATGACGTGTCGCCACACGGCCGCGCCGCGTGGACCACCGGGCGTCACGTGTGTCGATCAGAACCCCACGCGCCGGTGCGGGGCCAGGCGTTCCGCCACGCGCGCGGCGGGTTCGGTCGGCGATGCTACGGGTTGGTCAGCAGCCGCACGAACGGGTTGATGTCACCGAAGTCCACCACGCCGTCCTCGTTGATGTCGCCGTTGAGCGGGTTGCAGCCGGGGTAGGTAGCCTGCCAGGCGGCCGGATTCGTCAGCAACATCACGAACGGGTTGATGTCGCCGAAGTCCACCCGGCCGTCGCAATTCACGTCGCCGCGGAGGATCGTCGGCGCCAACGCCACCGTTGTCGTCAGCATGAGTTCCGGCGGACACTTCCCGTAATTGGCCCACAGATCGTACAGCTCCTGCCCTTTCGTGTTGGTCGTGTTCTGGTCCCGCAGAAACTCGACATACTCCTTGCTCGTACTCTGGTAGTACAGTGTGACTTCCGCCGAGCGGGCGCTCGCCGGAATCAGGTAGTACGTATCGTCCCAGTACTGCCCGTCCGTGTACGTCATGCCGACCGGCTGACCGCCGAAGGCCGCATACGCCGCGTTGGCAAACCCGCGCGGCGGAATGCGGTTGTCCTTGAAGATCCGGTTGTTGAGGACAAAGTGGAACGACGGCCCGGGGGGCACGCCGACCAACGGAGCCGTCACTTCATCAAGGCCCGGCTTGGCTTCGTAGACCTTGGCCTGGGGGTCGTGCGTCAGGACGCCGGTCTGCGGGTCGTAGGCACCGGACTCGTGGATCAGCACCTGGCCCGCGTCATAGAACCTGACATTGAGCCACATCCGCCGGCCTTCGGGATAGCCGGTCGGCAGCTTGTGGCCCGTCTGGTTCGTGACCGTGACCCGCAGGTTCGCACCTTCCTGGACCACCTCCATGTCGGCGGCGTGCTGCAGGAGGTACCGCGCCCGTTCGATGCCGGCCTGCAAGGCGGGGCCGTTCACCTCGGTCGGGATGTTCGGGTACAGCAGTGTCATCAATCCCGCCAGCCACGTGCTGCCGCCGGTCATGTCGTGCAGCGGCAGGTCGGTGCGGACCGGCGCCTCGGGGAAGTTGCACCCCTTCCCCGTCACGTCCCGCATGTGACAGTCCTGGCACGTCGCCACGTAGTCGCGGTTGCCGCCGAATTGCGGCGCGTAGACCCCCTGCGGCGTGTTGTACTGGCTGTAGAACCATTCGCTGTAGGTGCGCTCGATGGGCATGAGGTGGTGGGATGAAAAGTCGGTCGCCGGGGCGTCGAAGGCGTTCGGGACGTAGTTCCCCTGCCCATCCGTTTCAAACGCCGGGTTGCTCACATCGTGGCACGTGCCGCACAGCGCTGCCTCACGGTGAAAGGGCGAGACCAGGATCGGGTGGCCGCTGTTGGCGTCGGGGAACGGGCCGCGCCGCGCCCCGGTCGGATCGATGATGAACATGCCATTGGCGAAGTTCGTGGGCGGAAGGCGCAGGGCGGCCAGAATGGCCAGGTCCTCGACCGGGCTCTTGCCGGGCTCGTAGAACGGATCAACCAGCCGGTGGCACAGGTCGCACGCGACGCCGGCCTTGTCGGTCTCCAGCATCAGCGCGCCGTTAGTGGGGACGGAGCGCCCGCGCAACCACCCGCGCGGGAGGTGACACCGCAGGCACAGGTCGCCAGAGTCCGGCGCGTCCTGGTTGGCGATCGCCAGGCACGCTTCGAAGAGCAGATCGCGGGACGCCTGCGACATCATGCTGCCCTGCCAGTTGCGGTACGGCTCGACGGCGGGGTCGTAGCCCCCGTGGCAGGCCACGCAGGCCGTCGGGTGATTCAGGATGCCCGCCTCGAAGGGCTGGCTGCCCGGCTGGTCGAAGTCGCGCAGCGTCGTGGGCACCACGCCACCGGGCGGAGCCTCGATGGTGAACGAACCGTCGCTGTCGTCGTGACCCACATTGAAGGCGTTGTCGATGGCGACGACGCGGAAGACGGCCTGCGGCGTGGGCCGGTTCGGCGGGAGCCACTGGTAGCTTCCCGCGTTGCCGACGCCCTCGAGCACCTTCTCGAAGTTCGCGCCGTTGTCGATCGAAAGATACAGATCGACGCGCGCAATTCCGCTCGGGTCGGTCGCAATCCACTGAACTTGGGTCTCGGTGTTACCGACGAGGGTCTCGCCGCCGTTGGGGTAGATGACGGTCACGTCCGGGGGGTACGGATCCCCACCCGTGGACGGCACCAAGTGCGCCTGGATTTCGACGACATTGACATTGGAGACCCCCGCCACGTTAGCCGGCGTCAGGCCGGGAAACGTGGGCGTGTTGCTGAAGTTGGTGACGTCCGTCACCTCGATCCGCGTGGTGAATCCGTCGGCGTCGGAATCGAGGCCCTCGATCGACTGCACGGCCTGCCGCCGGCCGTTGGGATTGCTGGGGAAGCTGGGCAGCGCGGCCTCCAGGGCAAGCCCGTAGGGGTTGCGTGGCCCACCGCCGGTGAAATCGAAGTGACACACGCCGCAGTGGCCGGGCCGGCTCGGCACCGTGTCGAGCACCGTGCCGACGGCCTGGGGATAGACCGCGAAGAACGCGTCGCGGATGTTGCTGCGGGCCCGGGCGGAGTCGACGGCGAGAAGGACCAGCGACAGACCGCACGCGATGACGATGTGCCGACACAAGGGGCGCCTTGCTGATGCGGGGGACATAACCTGCTCCTGCACGGTGGTCGGCCGAGGCGGCCGGCGTGACTTGACTCGTGCCCCCCCGCTCGTATCGGGCTCGCCAAGTCACTATACGACGGCGGGCAGCCGAAAACAAGCGCATTTCAACTGCCGAGAGACGCAAACCCGGACACATTCAGTGCGGCTTTCGCGCCCGGCGCCGCGCGCTTCGACGGCCCTTCGGCCTACCCGGTTGGCGCGCCGGCAGAACGCCATGCCCAGTGAGGTACCGGGCGCCATGTGGTCCCAGCAGAACCCCTCACGCCAGAGGATCTTGCGCCAATCGTAATGGCCTGTAAATGCTAGATATATGGCCCTTGCGCCGCGTGGTGTTCGCGCCCATGCTGATCAGGTCATCCTTAGGAGATCAGCGATGGAGCGCGAACGCTGGTTGCGAATGGAACAAACGGTCGAGAAGGGCGTGGCGCGGAAGGTTGGCGCGGGGCTGCAAAATACGCCCCTTACTCGGCAAGAACCGCCGCATCGAGGCCTGGGAGCTGCATCCGCCGCATGTGGACGAGCGGCGCGTGGCGCGATGTCTGGTGGGCTCGTTGCGCAGCGGGTATGCGTTGGCCGAGGCCTTCCTGGAGGACAGTCAACCGCACACCCGTTGTGCCCAGCGGGGTCTGCAACTGATCGCGCCGCGTCGCCGCCCCGGAACGGGGCGGGGTCACCAGCGGCAGGAGCCGGCCCGGCTGCGAGCGGTCGACCTGCTGGAACGCTCGCTCACCGGGTGTGGGCTGGCACCGTATCGGCAGCGTGGCGACATCGAAGGCTCCTTCGGAACGCTCAGTTCTGCCTACTACGGGCGGGCACGCGGCCGGCCTGGGCACATGGACCGCGCCGCACACGCCAGTGGGTCGCCGCCAAACTGAGCCTCTTTGAGGACGCCACGAAGTGCCGACGGAAACAGCCGCGTTGATGCAGAATCCTCTGGCGTGGTGGGTTCGGAACCGTCGAGTGCCGCCGGCCAGGGAGCAGTATTCCCGCGCGACCGTCGTGCGCCGCGATGTGGACCACGGACGAAGAAGGCCGCCCCGACTACCGCGCATCATGGCGCCCGCGCGTTACCAGCCCAACGAGGCGGTAGATCAGCTTCGCGGCCAGGAACTCGGTCACGTTCCCCGGCGGCAGCGGCCGCACCTCGACGAGATCCGCCGCGACCATCCGCCGCCGACGGGCCACCTCCGCCAACAAGGTGGTCACCTGGTACCAGTCCAGGCCGCCCGGCTCCGGCGTGCCAGTCCCCGGAGCATACGCCGGATCGAGGCCATCGATGTCGATGGTGACGTACACCTCATCGGTGAGCCCCGCGACGACTTGCTCGATCCACTGCGGTGACTCGCGCGCCGTCCGGGGGCTGACGATGACCCGCCCCGTTTGCTTGATGAAGCGGGCCTCTTCCGCAGAGTAATTTCGGACCCCCACCGCGGTCACGGGCACACCCAACTCGTGAACGCGGCGCATCACGCACGCATGACTGAACGGCGTGCCCTGGTAGCTGGCGCGCAGGTCGGCATGGGCGTCGATCTGGAGAACACTCAGCTTCTTGTGCCGCGCGCGGACGGCCCGCACCAGGCCCGCCGTGATGCTGTGCTCGCCACCCAGCGCGATGAGGAACTTGCCGTCGCGGACGATGGGCCGAGCGGCCCGCTCGATCCGGCGGACCATGAGCTCCGGGCCGCGTGCGTCGGTTTCGAGGGGGGCCAGCGTGGCAACGCCGGCGTGACTCGCATCGCGGCCGAGTTCCTCGTCGTACAACTCAACCTGTTGCGAAGCGGTGATAATGGCCCGTGGCCCGTCGCGGGTGCCTAGGCCATAGCTCGTCGTGGCTTCGTATGGAATCGGTAGAACGGCGAAGCGGGCCGTGCGGTAGGCCGCCGTCTTCGCGTCGAGACCGAGGAAGTTGTCGGGCGTGGCTGTCACGTGCTGCGGCTCCGCGCTCGACGTTCGCCCTCGTGGCCGCGGCCCGAGCGCCTATCCGAACCCCGCACGCCAGTGCGGGGCCAAACGGCCCACCACGGACATGGTGGGTGTTTTCGGAGGCTTCAATCAAACAGGAAGATCGCCGCCGCCACCACGGTGGTCCACTTGCCGTTCTTGTCCCCCTCGGCGGTTTGGACGATGGCGCGGGTCTGCACGATCTGTCCGCTCATCTTGTAGACCTCACGTCGGGCGTCGTAGGCGAGGTCCGGGTCGAACTCGATCCCCAGCGTCGTGGCCAACATGCTGGCCGCCATGTCTTCCACGAAGTCGGCGGTCTTCTTCTCGGTCATGCCGAACCCGTGATGTTCCGAGATGTAGCCGAACTGGTCGCCCTTGGCGGGCACGGCCAGACCGATGCCGGCGGACACCAGCCGATTGGGCTCGTCGGTGCGGGCGTCGGCCATCACGCAGTAGGTAATCTGCCCGGGAATCAGGCAGGACAGGCCGACGCGGGGCGACACGATCTTGCACCCGGGCGGGTAAATGCTCGACACCTTGACCAGGTTGCACTGGGCGATGCCGGCGTCGCGCAAGGCGGCCTCGAACGATTCCAGGTTGTGCCGGTGTTTCCCGACCCCCCGCGTGAAGAAGATGCGCTTGGGCACCATCAATTCCACTCGACGCCCTCCTTTCCGGCTCGAGGCCACAACACGCGGGACGCGGGCCGCCCGCCGCCCTCGGCCCCGATAGCCGAGTCTGCCCTCGACGACGGCCCCGCAAAAGGGCCGGATTATAGCACTCGCGCGCGGCACCACAACGCAAGGTGCGAAAAAAGCTCGCCGCCGCCGGCGCCGCGGCCGCTGGTTTGGACCGGGCGGGTTTGTTTTTCATACTACCTTTGGAGCCCCGTCGGCCGGCCAGGACCTCGCCGGCGGGACCTCCGGGAGCCGGACTAGTCGGTGTGATCCGAGGGGAAAGGAGTACGCTCGGAGCACCCGTGGAGCAGGCCGACGCCCCGCGTGGGCGGCGGCCTTGTCTCCTGCGCCGACCGCCGGTGATAATGCCGTCCGGCCGCGGCGCTTCGGCCCCGGAGGTGCGCGCATGAAGTTCGACCGGGCCGCCCTGACCCGGACCGTCACGCTGGCGGACGGGGGCTGGTCTACCCAACTCGTGGCCCGCGGGTTCCCCGCCGCGGGCATGCCCGAAACGGCCAACCTCACGCACCCGGAGCTCGTCGCCGGTCTGGCCCGCGAGTATCTCGACGCCGGCGCGCAGTTCATTACCACCAACACCTTCGCGGCCAACCGTTGGAACCTGGAGCGCCGCAGGTTGCCGCACGACGTCGCGGAAGTGAATCGCCGGGGGGCCGAGCTCGCCCGGGAGGCCATCGGCGAGCGGTCCGCCCTGATCGCCGGTTCCATCGGCCCCAGCGGCAAACTGCTGGTGCTCCGTGAGGCCACGGAAGCCGAGTTGCAACGGCTGTTCGCGGAGCAGGCGGAGGGGCTCGCCAACGGCGGGGCGGACGTGCTGCTGCTAGAAACATTTTCGGAGTTGGCTGAGGCCTTGCTGGCCCTGCGCGCCGTGAAACAGACCACCGGTCTGCCCGTAATCGCCAGCCTGTCCTTTGACTCCGGCCCGCAACGCACCCGCACGATGATGGGCGCCGAGGCCGGCGAGTGCGCGACCGCCCTGGAGGACGCCGGCGCCGACGCCGTCGGGTTCAATTGCGGCAGCGGCGTGGAACACGCGCTGCCGCCCGTCGTCGCCCTGCGCGCGGCCACCCGCCTGCCCCTGTGGGTCAAGCCCAACGCCGGCCTGCCGGAGCTGGAGGAGGGTCGCGCGGTGTGGAAACAGACGCCGGAGGAGTTTGCCGGGCACTTCGGTCAGATTCTGGAAGCCGGGGCCAACATCGTCGGCGGCTGCTGCGGCAGCGGCCCGGCCCACATCGCCCGCCTGGCGACCCTCGTGCGTCGCCGCAGCAAGGGAGGCGTTTAGCGTGACCGAGGCCCGTGAGCCACGCGGCGTACTCGTCGTCATCAGCGGACCATCCGGGGCCGGTAAGACCTCGATCTGCAACGAGCTGCTGCGACGAATCCCGGACAGCCAATGGTCCGTGTCCGTCACGACACGTCCCCGCCGCGGCGACGAGGTGGACGGTCGCCACTATCGCTTCATCAGCCCCACCGAGTTCCAACACATGGTCGACGGCGACGAGCTCCTCGAACACGCGGAGTATCTCGGAAACCGCTACGGCACGCCGCGGGCCCCCGTCGAGGCGGCCTTGGCGGCCGGGCGCGTCGTCATCATGGAGATCGACGTACAAGGGGGGGCGCAAATTGCCCGGCGACTGCCCGGGTCCGTCCGCATCTTCGTGCTGCCGCCGACGATGGAGACGCTGAAGGCCCGGCTGGCGGGCCGGCGGACCGAATCGGAAGCGCTCCAAGCCAAGCGGATCGCGGAGGCCGACGGCGAGATCGCTTTCGCCCGCACCAGCGGCTACTACCCTTACTTCATCACGAATGATATACTGGAAGATTCGGTAGTGGCGATCCTGGACATCATCGAGCGCGAGCGACGACGATGATCGAACTGCTCAAGAACGACGACATCATCGAGAAGGTCGGCGGCCGGTTCAAGCTCACCAGTCTGGTGCAAAAACGCTGGCTGGAGCTAATGCGCGGTGCCCGCCCCCTGGTCGACCCCACCGGCAAGACCGAGATGGAGATCATCATGGAGGAAATCCTCCAGGACAAGATCGGCATCGACTACGAATCGTCCGGCCTCGCCCCGCCGGACAAATAAGAGGACGTCGGGCCACGCCTACCGACATGCCGCCCGCCACCCCTCCGCCCCTGGCCGGTTACGAGGTCTTACTCTGCGTCACCGGCGGTATCGCCGCCTATAAGGCGGCGGCCCTGGCGTCCGCGCTCGTGCAGGACGGTTGCGGCGTCACGGTGGCGATGACTCGCTGCGCCCGGCGGCTGGTCGGCCCCGCCACGTTTCAGGCCCTCACCGGGCGCCCCGTGCTAACGACGCTCTGGCACGCCGGCGATGACGAGCCGTTCCAACACCTTCGCCCCAGCGAGCGGGCGGACCTGATCGTGGTCGCCCCGGCCACGGCGAACATTATCGGCAAGCTGGCCGGCGGCATCGCGGACGACCTCGTCAGTACCCTCTTACTGGGAGCGGCCTGCCCCGTCCTGCTGGCCCCGGCCATGAACACGCGCATGTGGCAGCACCCGGCTGTGCAACACAACGTCGCGTTCCTGCGGCAGCACGGCTTTCAGCTTGTCGGGCCGGAGGAAGGGCACTTGGCCTGCGGCGTGGAGGGGCCGGGACGGATGAGCGAGCCCGACACGCTGCGCCGGGCCATTCTGGAAACACTGCGGGCCCGGCCCCCCCGGCCGGGCCACAGCGCTGACTAGCATTTCACGGATGGCCGGCAACCCGACGCCGCCGGCATCGGTCTAGAACTCTTGCAGGTCCTGCTTGGCCGGCGCAGGGTGCGCCACGGCCGCCGCGTGCGGCGCCTTGTTGGCCGTCGGCGAGCCCTTCTTGCCCGACTTCACCGGCGGGAAGTGCGGATGATGTCCGGCGTCCGGCCCCGGCTGGGAAGCCCCGTGCGTCGCGGGCGACGCGGGGGACCGGCCGCCGTTCTTCGCCCCGACCCCGGCCAACTTCACCAGCTCCCGCACCACGCTCTTGACCGTTTCGGCCTGGGCGCTGAGCTGCTCGGCGGCGGAGGCCGACTCCTCGGCGCCGGCCGCGTTGGCCTGCGTGAGCTTGTCCATCTGGGACACCGCGCCGTTGATCTGCTGGATGCCCTGGGACTGCTCATGGCTGGCCTTGGCGATGCCGTCGATCAGGTCCGACACCTGCGTGACGGACTTAGTGATCGAGCTGAGCGCTTCGGCGACCTGCTGCGACACCTGCGTGCCCTCGCGGGCGCGGGCCACCGAGTCCTCGATCAGCGTCGTCGTCTCGCGGGCCGCCTGGGCCGCCCGCTGCGCGAGGTTGCGCACCTCCTCGGCCACGACCGCGAAGCCCTTGCCGTGCTCGCCGGCCCGGGCCGCCTCGACCGCCGCATTCAGCGCCAGCAGGTTCGTCTGGAACGCGATCTCCTCGATCACCTTGATGATCTTGCTGATCTTGTCGGACGACTGGTTGATGGCGGTCATCGCCTTGTCGAGCTGCGCCGTCGTCTGGTCGCTCGCCGCCGCCGTCTCGCGGGCCTCCGTGGCCAACCGGTTCGCCTCCCCGGCGTTGTCCGCGTTGGTCTTGGTCATGGCCGCCATCTCTTCCAGCGCGCTGGACGTTTCCTCCAGCGACGACGCCTGCTCACTGGCGCCCTCGGCGAGCTGCTGCGAGGCGCTGGCCACCTGGCCGGCAGCGGCGCTGACCTGGTCCGCCCCTTCGTTCAGACCACTCACGATCCGGTTGATCGGGCGCGTAATCGTCCGCGTGACCAGGACGGCCACCGCCACCGCCAGGAACAACGACGTCACGCCGATCCCGAAGCACCAGCCCACGACCGCCGCCTGCGACCGCTGCCCGGTGGACTCGATCTGTGCCAAGGCGGCGGTGGAGCGCTCGTTCATCTGGTTGACGGCCTCGTAGAACTCGTCGAGGTAGGAGCCGACGCCGATCACCCAGTCCCACGGTTCGAAGTATGTGAGCTTGACGATTTTTTCGCGGGCCACCGGGTCATTGGTGTTCTTCCACGGATAGCGCGCCTCGCCGACCTCGCCCGGCTTCAGCGCCAGCGCCTTCTGGCAAACCTCCTGGATGAATAGTTTGCCGTCCGCGTCCTTCATCTCCCAGATGTCCTCCCCGTCCCGCTTGCCCTGGTAGGAGATAACGTAGTGCCCGCGCGTCTTGCCCTTGGCATTCAGCACGTAGACGTAGCCGGTCTTGCCGACCTTGATCGACATGATCGCCTGCCGCAGCGACTTGGCGCTCTCTTGCGGCACCCCCGCATATAACATGCCCACCACCTCGCCCGCGTCATTCGTGATCGGCTCATAGGCCGCGATGTACCACCGGTCCACCACGAACGCCCGCCCCACGTACGTCTGCCCGTTCAGCACGGCGGTCGTCACCGGGTTGGGAGTCCCGTCGGCGTTCTTCGTCGGGATGTACGTGCCGATCGCCCGCTTCCCGTCCCCGCCCACCACATTCGTGCACACACGCAACATGTCGCCGGCGGGGTTCATCCGTTGGAAGATCGTGCAGGTCGTCCCCACCAGCTCGCGCACCCGGTCCACAATCGGCGACGTCATCTTGGGGTCCGCATTCGGTTCCAGCGGCGTCTGCCCAATGACCATCTGCGGCAACTCCACCGTCGCGGTGCCGTTCGTGAACTGGTTCGTCGCTTGCCACGCGATCTTCTGGTCACTGAATGAAACGGCCCCCGTGTCGCGCAGCACGTCGCGCGCGACCGCCAGGTCTGCCTTGACCTTTTGTTCCAGCACTTCCTGTTGTGCCGCGCACATCGC